>CAWASK010000010.1:0-119324 GCA_963784735.1 uncultured delta proteobacterium
AGCGGCCGCCCGATGTTTTGGGAAAAAAATCACCGTAGCCGACGGTTGTCATCGTTACGACCGTATACCATAGCCCGTCCAGCCATGTTACTTCAGGGTTCGCTGAAAGCTCAAAAAAGAGAAACCCCGTCGTGCCATAGGCGAGAATTGCGAGAAGAAGCATCAGGATGCGAAACGGCGCGGGCGGGTTCCTCACCAGATATTTTAAGAAATATTGCAGTACCTGGTACATTAACGGCTCTGCCTCTGCCATTCATTGATAAGTGCCGTTGCCCGCTCGGAGGCCTCGCTGTTAGCCCACAGCCCGCGCTTCATCTTCTTCGCGTTATCCTGCGCCTGCAAATATACTGTCAGGGCGGGAAATGGGTATACCGTATATGCCATCACAAGGCCCTGCTCGATCATGTCCAGGGCAACATCATGGTCGTCCGCATAGATCGTTGCCACATAGCGTCCAAAGCGGTCTTTAGCGCCATTTTGCAGCATTATCCTGAGTGGCTTGTTTCCGAGATTTCGCTCGAGGGCTTCAAAAGCGGCTTTCCCGTAAGGGCTTACAACATCTTTTTCGATCTTTGCATCAAAGGATTTTATGCCTTGAAGCCTGACATGGGCCGGTTTTTGTCCCTCTTCGGCCACGAGGACGGTATCCCCGTCAATGACCCGCACAAGATGCACGATGGCGCCGTTTTCAATTTTTCCGTCCCGGCTGGAGATCGCTTTCTGCTGAGTGAACGCACCGATGCCGAAGAACATCGAGGCACAGGCAAGCAGCGCAATAAAACCCCAGAAAATACCCGCCGAGTGATTCATGCCGGAAATGTATCTCAAAACGATAATGGTTTCAATATATTCAGCGTGCCGTTTGAGGATTGGCCATAGTAACGACGGCCGAGGTAAATGCAGGTATTGGAATCGTGACCGGAGTTCTGCAAGACACGGAATCCGGCTTCACCGGGATGGTGAGGGTATTCAGGCACACCGTCGCGTGCGGGAAGGGGCCTCAGATATTGATTTCCGTGATGCCTTCTTCGGGCATCTTCCGGAACTTCTTCCTGATGCGGACGACATTTTCCGGCAGTTGGAGAATATTCACGTCCAGGGAGTTTTCATCTATGTCGATGATGGCGTAAGTCAGGGGGCAGCCGCGCCCCTCGTAACTGTTCAGGTGGCCGGGGTTTATGAGGATAGTGCCGTTGCGGCGATGGATCCCGGCGAGGTGGGTATGTCCGAAAAGGAAAATGTCCGCCTCGCTCTTTTCCAGGACATGTTCCGGTTTGGGGTCATCGTGGCGGTCATTGTAATGCGACTCCGGGGTGTGGCTGAGAAAAATCCTCCACTTCTCCACTTCAATCGAATATGCGGTTCAGGACGCCCGCATCCCGGTAATATGACTCATCCCACGTGCCGGGGACCTGGACCAGGTTGTATCCCTTTTCCTTCAGGACCCGGGCGTCGTCGAAATAGTCTCCCAAGTGGATAATACTGTCTATTTCCATGCCTTTGAGGCAATCCATGAATAATTCAAGGGCGATATCGTCTTCGTGGGTGTCGGAAAGCACGACAAGTCGCTTCATAGGAGAAGTTCACCTGAGATTTTTTGACGCGGCAATATATGCGGGGCATTTCCCCGAGTCAAGGGAAAACAACTGATGGCCGTTGTTAATTGTCTTTCAGCATACCCCGTCTTGCGTTACAGCCCTTATTATCAACATTTCTTGTTTGCCATAAACAAACCATCTTGTTTTCTTCTTTGCATCCGCACCGCGCCCGGCGGCGGTGGACGCGAAGATTATCTTTCCTCAAAGCCTACACACACCTTCCCCCGGCTGCCAGGGCTGCGGCACTCCGGGACGGCCCTGTTTTTAGATAATATCTTATAAAAACATCATGTTACATATCTGCCGGACGAATTGCGTGATATTCATGTAGGATATTATGATGTATATATATGTAAAAAAGCGTAATTTATTGCTTGATATTCCTACATGCATGTTGTATTTACGGAAGCAAGCAAGCAGGCAATTAATTGTGCAAGTTCTATTTTAGCAACTTAATCAGGGTCGAAGGCGCTATGGTCTCAGCGGGTAGGGCAAACTCAATAACGGAGAAACTCCATATATTGTAGGGATTATATTGTTTTGCGAGCACCGGTCACAGTCCGGGTCATTATTCCGATGCGACCTTTGACGGCATTAAGCAGAAAATCAATATGTAGGATAATAAGACTATAGTGGAACGGCGAATAGGGCAGGGATAAGGCTCAATAATAAACCAAAAAAAAGGAGACGGAAAATGAGAAGAGAAATGAAACCGGCAAATGGAGGAGCTTCCCACGCGCAACCGGGCACTCCCGTGCATTTAAAAAAAATCACGTGCATGTTCCGGGTGTTTCCGTATAGGAGGGCGAAGAAATTGCTGCCGATAATTCTATCGGCACTCCTGGTTTTATCAACCGCGGCGATTGCCGCGCAGATCGGCCCCAATCCGAACAATGGCATAATCGACACACCACTTGATCCTGCGATGCCCCCTGTTCCAAATCCGCCGGCTGTCACTGCGTCGAACGGCGCCGGGGTCACTTTCACGAATAACGGGACCGTGAACTTCTGGGGAAGTTTTGACAACAACGGGACCATCAACAACAACGGGAGAATGACCGAATAATGCAGTGCATCAACCATAACAATAATGCGGGGGCCGTCTGGAACAACAACGCCGGCGCGCATATGGATATCGGCAATGGGCGGTTGAACAATGCATCCGGGGCCACATTCAATAATTACGGCGATTTTAACACGGGCGGCCTGGGCGGCTCAATTATCAACCACGGCACGATAACAAATCATGCCGGGGGGTATTACTTTAACGGAGGGCAAACGCAAAACTATAACACATTTGTTAATAACGGCACCTACGAGGGTTGGATATTTCGTAATTATGCAGGCAGCGCAACCAACAACGGCGCCTGGATTCACCATAGCGGCATTGTTGATAACGCAGCGGGGGCCATTTTCAACAATAACGGTACCATGACGACTGCTTCCTCGTACGGTTCAACTTATGGCATTTATAATAACGGCGGCACCTTCAACAATAACGCCGGCGCGCTTATAACCAATGGTGCAGGGACGAAATCTGCAAACAGGGCAGGCGGCACATTCAATAACGCGGGGACAATCACAAACAACGGCACCTTAGAAAACGAAGCCGGCATATTCAATAACTCCGGAACAATTATGAATAACAGTTCTTTGAGCAACAACGCCGGGGCCACGTTCAACAGTTCCGGGATACTGAACAACAATGCCGGTGCTGTCATTTCCAACGCGGGCACGTTCAGCATTGCTTCCGGGGGGATCCTCAACAATGCCGGAACAGTCAATAATACAGGCACGCTGGAATTTGCCGCCGGCAGTTCCTATGACTTCACAGGCGGCACGCTCAACAACAATAACGGGGGAATCGTGAGTTTGCGCCGCAATTTTACCTTCGGGGAAGCCGTGAATGGCTTGCTGAACCTCAATGCGGGGAGCGCCCTGCACAATTATGCGGTATTGATCAACCCGGGGGGAAATACCCAGACCAGCAACGGCGACCTGGTGAATAGCGCCGGAGCCGTCTTTATGAACAATGGAGCATTGAACGGCTCCGGCACCGTTAATAACAACGGCGTTTTAATGGGAAACGGCAGCTTCTCCGGCAACGTGACAAACAACGGCACCATAGCCCCGGGGACTTCCATGGGGAACATGACGATCGGCGGCAATTTCATCAGCAACGCATCGGGCGTCTACGAAGTGGAGGTCAATGCAGCCGGCCAGTCGGACAAGCTTAATGTGGCCGGTACGGCCACCCTGAACGGCGGGACCGTGTCAGTGCTCGGTGCCGACGGAGCCTATAAAATGAGGACCGATTATATCATCCTCACGGCAGGAAACATCCTGGGAGGATTCGCCAATGTCACGGATAACTTGACCTTCCTCGACCCGTCGCTGAGATACGATCAGCAGAACGTCTATTTGACCCTCACCCGCAACGCCTCGCGTTTCGGGGATGCCGTGGGCCCCGGCAACGAGGGGTTGACGCCCAACCAGAAGGCAGTGGCCGACTCTCTTGACATAATTTCGCCGGCTGTCGCGCAAGTGCCTTTGACGGAGCCCAGCGATATGAGGACCGTGATCGATGCGATCATCCCCATGTCCTGGGGTGAATACGTGAGCGCCCTTGACCAGATGGGCGGGCTCGTTCATACCACAATAGGGGAAGTGACCTTCTCGTCTTTCCACCGGTACATGGGTGCGATTAATTCCAGGATGGGCGGCTTCATCGCGGGCGGGCCGTCAATGAGCTTTTCCGGTCAGCAGGCGATGCTAGCTTCCCGGACCGGCAATTTCAACGATGCCGGAAACACCCTGCTGGCCGCGATGGGCAATGCCAGCATGGCAAAATCTCCTTCCTGGGGCCTCTGGGGGCAGGGCTACGGCAATATAGGCGACAGGCGGGGAGAGGACATTTCGTCGCGCTACAATTACGACACGGCGGGCGGGGTTATAGGATTCGACCGTCAGGTATCTGCTCCCCTTCTGCTTGGAATGTCGATCGGTTACTCCCAGGGCGATGTCCGCATGAAAGACCTCTCCGAAAGGGCCGACATCAGGAGCCTTCAGGGTTCGCTCTACGGCATCTACACGAGCGGCCCCTGGTACGCAGGTTCGGTGCTGGCATACGGCTTCAACAGCTACGATACCGAAAGGAACATGGCCTTCGGGGGGCTCTCGAGAAAGGCAACCGCCGACTATAATGCCCATACCATGGGCGCTTACCTCGAAGGCGGCGTCAAGATAAAGACCAGGGACCTCGACATCATTCCAGCGGCGTCCCTGACGGCAAGCCATATAATAAGGGAAAGCTTCAATGAAGAGGGCGCCGGGGCGCTCTCCCTGAACGCCGAAGAAGAGAAGTCCTCTTATGTGCTGAGCTCGCTGGGCGTGAAATTCATGAAGGAATGCGCCGCTTCCTGGGGCGTGGTCACCCCCGAGTTCAAGGTGCGCTGGGACCACAGGCTGACAGGCGACCTCTTCGCGCTTAACGCGGCCTTCAACGGGTACCCGAACGCCTACTTCACGACCAGGGGCGACATGCCCTACAGGGACCTCCTCGGAGTGGGAGCAGGGGTAAGCGTCCTCGCGAAGAAAAACATCGAACTGAGGCTTGCATACGAAGGCAGCTTCTCGGGCGACAACACGGAGCACGGCGGCACACTGAGCTTCAGGTACCTCTGGTAGCTTTAAACAAAGCGACTTATGTAGCAGCAGAGAAGGGGGCGTTGCGCCCCCTTTTCATTACCAGCCCTTTGCCCACATATCCTCGTCGTTGTAAACTTTTTCCTCGGATCCGGCCTCCTCGGCATCTGCTTCGTAATCCCGCTGTTTTCGGGCAGCCTGCTCCTTGAGGTTTTCCCGGTACCACTCATGGGCCACGATCAGCGACATGACCTCGCTCGAACCGGTCCAGATTGACGCAAGCCTGACGTCGCGGTAGATGCGCTCGATCGGGAACACGTTCGTGTAGGCTATCCCGCCCATGACCTGCATGGAGTTGTGGACGACTTTCTGGCAGGATTCCGTGATGAATTTCTTGCTCTCGGAAACCATGCGGCGGACCCTGTTCATGTCGATCTTCGCATCGACGGCGCGGGCGGTTGCATAGCCGAGCGAGCGGGCGGCATCGAGGAGCATTACGGATTCGGCGACCTGGAAACTCACCCCCTGAAAGTTATTGATTGTCTGCCCGAAGGCCTTGCTGCGTGACGTGTATTTCGTCGCTATATCCAGCGCCGGGCGCGCCGCCCCGATGGTCATTAGAGCAGTCCCGAGCCGCTCCGGGATCATCATGGTATTGAACACGTCATAAGCCCCGTGGACCCGGCCGATCACGTTTTCCTTGGGGACTTTGACGTCGCGGAATACGAGCCTGCCCGTCCCTCCGCCCCTGCACCCAAGCAGCCCGTAGAGATATTTCGTCTCCACTCCCGGCCCCCGGTCGACAATGAAGCAGGTCAGGGAATCCTGGGGCTTGGCTTTCGGGTCAAAATTGGTCCGGGCATAAACCAGGAAAAAATCAGCTCCCTCGGCCCCCACAATGAACCTCTTCTGCCCGTTGAGAAGGAAGTGATCGCCCTTGTCCTCGGCCCTGCTTGTGGCCCCGAAAAAGTCGGAGCCGCCCCGCGGCTCTGTGAGGCACTCCGCCGCGAAGAGGTCGCCCCGCAAAAGCGGCTTCACGTATTTCTCCTTCTGCTCGTCCGTCCCGTGCAGGACTATGGCGTCGCAGACGAGCTCCGCCCCGACGCCGAAGACGCAGGCGAACTCATAGCCGAGTGTGCCTATCTCTTCCATGACAACGCCGGTTGCGACCCAGTCCATGCCCCTGCCGCCCCATTCCCTGGGATAGCGGCAGCCCATCAGGTTGCGTTTTGCCGCCTCCTTCAGGAATTCCCGCGGAAATTTTACCTTATCCGTGTCCATATCCAGGATCATTTCGCGGGGTACCCATTTGACGAGCTCTCGTGCCTCATCCCTGATTTGCAACTGTTCCTTAGTGAGCAGGTAATCGAACATTGTTCCTTCTTCCTTTCACGTAGAGATAGGGAACTTGTAGAGAAAAAGGAAAAGTATTTCAATATTAAATAAATCAGGGGCAACCCCGCCCCAAAATGGGGCGGATTTTCCGGTAATGCCAATTTCAATACCCGGGGGCGAAACAGGCAATACATGAATTCATCCGGTGCGCACGCGAAAAGGAAATCTGTGGACTGACTCAACCCTGAGAGCAGGATCCTGGCGAAAAGAATCTTGCTGGATCCGCAAATTGTTGATATTCTTGGCAACGAGATGCAGTCGCTTCTCAAGGAGGCGATATCCCAAAACAGAATTGAAGACTTCAAAACAGTTCTCAAAAGCCCTCCTGAAGAAATAGATAACCCCCTGAATACGAATAAAAACAGCGCCATTTTGCGGGATAATGGAGGGTTTGTTTAGTACAGGAAATGGAAAAATCCACGAAAAAAAGCTTTGCCGAATCCCTCGGCAGGATAAAATCACGGCTTCACCTGGCCAGGGGGAAGGACATATCCTCTCTTCGAAAAGAACTGAAGCTGATATCCGCCGCCCATGGCATTGGCGGGGCTGATGTCCATGCCAGGCTTGAATCCCTCGATAACCGGCTGACCAGATCGATCAGGGAAAGAGATCACAGGAAGAATTCCCTCCCGAAGTTGTCTTATCCCGAATCACTCCCCATCTGTGCCCGGCGCGCCGAAATAGTCGGGGCGATCCGTTCCCACCAGGTGGTAATTATCACGGGTGAGACCGGTTCCGGGAAGACAACCCAGATTCCCAAGATGTGCATTGAAGCGGGCAGGGGCCTTGATGGGGCAATCGGCTGCACGCAGCCGCGCCGGATTGCCGCCGTTACCGTGGCCGGCCGGATTGCCGAGGAAATGGAGGAGCCGCTGGGCCGCTCGGTCGGCTACAAGATAAGATTCGATGAGAGGGCCGGGAGAGACCCCTGGGTCAAGGTGATGACGGACGGGATCTTCCTCATGGAACTTCACTCGGACCCCCTGCTGCGCAGGTATGACACGATTATGATCGATGAGGCGCATGAAAGAAGCCTCAATATCGACTTCAGCCTGGGGATACTCAGGTCCCTTCTGCCCCGGCGCAGGGACCTGAAACTGGTGATCACCTCGGCAACACTGGATTCCGAGAAGTTCTCGAAGGCTTTCGGCAACGCCCCGATAATGGAAGTCTCGGGCCGGCTTTTCCCCGTTGAGGTCCGCTACGAGCCGCCGGAGTCCGGTCCCGATCCCGAAGATTCGTATATTGAGGCGGCGGTGAAAGCCGTCGACGGAATTGTCTCTGAAAGCTCCCGGGGCGACATCCTCATCTTCATGCCCACGGAACAGGACATAAACGAGACCTGCGAAATCCTGCAGGGCCGCAAAGCTTATGATGTGCTGCCCCTCTATTCAAGGCTGTCGTGGGCAGACCAGCGCCGGATCTTCTCGGCGGCGGACCGCCGGAAGATTGTCGTCGCCACCAACATCGCGGAAACGTCCATCACGATACCGGGGATAAAATACGTGATAGATACCGGGCTCGCCAGGATATCCCGCTACAACACCCGGTCCCGGTCCACGAGCCTCCCTGTAGCGGATATTTCCCGGAGCAGCGCCGACCAGCGGAAAGGCCGGTGCGGGCGCGTGCAGAACGGCGTCTGCGTACGGCTCTACTCAAGGGAAGATTACGAGCGGCAGGCCCCTTTTCACCCCCCGGAAATACTTCGCTCCAATCTCGCCGAGGTCATCCTCAAAATGATCTCCCTTGATCTTGGCGATGTCCCTCATTCCCCTTCATTGATCCGCCTTCGCCTGCCGGGATAAAGGACGGCCTCGCCCTGCTGCAGGAACTTGGCGCGATACGGCCCGAAACGTCCCCGGGCAGAAACGGATTCGGGCTTGACGGAAAAGGGAAAGAAGATGTCGCGGCTGCCGATAGACCCGAGGCTCGCCCGTGTCCTGATCGAAGCGGAAAAGCAGGGGTGCCTGGAGACGGCTGCCATAGTGCGCGGCTTCCATAGCGACCCAGGACCCGCGGGAATGGTCGGCCGAAAAGGAGGCCGAAGCCCGGCTGGCCCATGCCCCTTCCAAAATCCCGCATCGGATTTCCTCGGGATCCTCGATTTGTGGAGAGCTCTATCATACAAAATCAGTCGAGCTGAAATCGCGCAACCAGCTGAGAAAATTCTGCCGCGAGAACTTTCTCTCCTTCAAGGCGCATGAAAGAGTGGATCGATGTCTATACCCAGCTGATTTCGATCCTGTCGGATGAGGGGTTCAGAGGAGAAGTCGGGTGAGCGGCTTACCCACACACCCCGGTTCATTCCCGCGGACATCGTGTCGGGCGAATTCAAGCCATTTTATGAACGGCTGCACAAGTCGGTGCTCAGCGGTTTCCTTTCGAACATAGCCGTGAAAAAGGAAAAGAACTTTTACACGGGGGCGCGGGGGAAGGAGATAATGCTTTTTCCCGGATCGGGCCTGTTCAACCGCGGCGGCAACTGGATTGTCTGCGCGGAAGCGATCGAGACTTCCCGGATGTTCGCCAGGACGTCGGCTAACATCGAAAGCGAGTGGATTGAGGAGCTCGGAAAGCACCTGTGCCGTTACTCATACAGTGAAGCAAGGTGGGACAGGAAGCGCGGCGAAGTGATGGCCCTGGAAAAAGTTACCCTTTACGGGTTGACAATAGTCCCGGCAAGACGGGTCTCATACGGCAGGATAAACGCGCCGGAGGCGTCCGAAATATTTATCCGCGGCGCCCTTTTGGAAGGCGACATGGACGGCAGCTTTCCGTTTCTCGAATCACAACAGGTCTCTGTTGGAAAATTTTTCGCGGATGGAAGACAAGCTGCGCCGGCGCGATATCGTGGCGGGAGAGGACGCCCTTGCGGATTTTTACAAGTCGAAGCTCGCAGGGGTTTACGACACGAGGACGCTGAGGAAACTTGCCAGGGACCAGGGCGATTCATTCCTCCGGATGAGCGAGGCGGATGTCGCGCGCTATTTGCCCGATCCAGGCGAACTCGCGAATTATCCCGACTCCTTCGCGTCCGGTAAAGGGGAGGTCCCCATTGCATACAGTTTCCGCCCCGGCGAGAAAGAAGACGGTGCGACCCTGAAGATACCCCTTGACAAAATTTTCGCGGTCCAGCCCGAAGACCCCGATTGGATTGTCCCCGGTTTGATGCGCGAGAAGGTGACGGCACTGCTCAAAGGGCTCCCCAAGGAATTGAGGAAACAGCTCGTTCCCCTGCCAGGCACTGTCGAGCGTGGTACTGGAATGCCTGGCGGCAGCCAAGGGCCCATTTTTGACAGCGCTGGGCAATTGCCTCTCGGAGAAATTCGGCATCACGGTACCGTCCTCGGCATGGCAGGTCAGATCCATTCCCGATCACCTGAAGATGCGCTTCTCGATAGTGGATTCGCAGGGACGCGAACTGGCAGTGGGGCGCGACCTTGAGGCAGTCCGGAATTCCCTGACCGCCGAAGCCCATTCCCGCGCGCTCGCCGATGCCAGGAGGACATGGGAGAAAGTGGGAATAACTTCCTGGTGTTTCAAGGAAATACCCGAATCCATAGAAATTGAGACTCCCGGCGGGTCCGGCGGGGCGGCCTTCCCCGGGCTGGAGGCCGGAGCGGACAGCGTGAACCTCCGCCTTTTCACGAATGCTGCCGAGGCGCGCGAACAGCACCTCAGGGGGGTCGCCCAGCTCCTCACCATTCACTTTTCGAAAGAGCTGAAGCAGGCGTGCAAAAGTTTTTTCCCCGCCAGGGAGAAAACCAGGAACCGGCCCGGACAGCAGGGTTTTGAAAGTGCCGTCCTGCAAAGGCTCAAGCGCATTCTCTTCGAGAAGCCGGCCCGGACCGAAAAGGAATTCGCGGATATCAGGGAAAAAGCCGGGCCGCTCATTTTCCCCCTTATGCAGGAGATAATAAAGGAAACAGGGCCTGTGCTTCAGGCCGGGCGCGAACTTCTGGCAAGATTCAAAGAGCTCGAGAAAATGAACGCGGCAAACAGTTCAGCAAGGTCTTATCTTGCAGGGCTCCGTGCGGAGTTTGACTTGATGGTGTCCGAGGAATTTCTCGTTAATTACGAAAGCGCCATGCTCGAGCACGTCGTCAGGCATATCAAGGCTTTGCAGGTGCGGGCGGAACGCGGATTGCACCACCTCGAAAAGGACAGGCAGAAAGCGCAGAAGCTTGCAGAGTACGTGGAAAAGCTGGGCGCGCTCCGCAACACAATTACATTCTCCACCTCGGCCGTTAAGAGAAAGGCGATTGATGAACTCGCCTGGATGATAGAGGAATACAAGGTCTCCCTGTTTGCCCCCGAACTGAAGACAGCCTTCCCGGTCTCTCCCAAACGCCTCGATGAAAAAATCTCCGAAATAGAGATGATGGTGTAAAGCCCTGTTTTTTGCCCGCTCCCCCATGAAGGGCAGGGGAGCCATAAAACAATAGCCCCTGAGCCTTGCCTCAAATCAGCAGAACGGGATTATTTTCCTGCAGCGGTCAATCAGGTTGTCCAGGTAGACGGATTTCATCTGTTTGCTCGCCAGGGCCTGCTTGAAAGGCGGCATTCGCAGGATCGCCCCGAGTATGGCGGCCATGGCGCGATGGCTCTGGAAGGCGTGGTTGTCGAAAATGAAATTCTGCAGTTTCCCTCTCTCGATGGCCATGAGCACCGATTTGTGGACTGAATTCAGGGGAGTGATAACGCGCTCGGGGCGCTGGTGCATGCGAATCGCCTTTTTGGGGCAGACAGTCGCGCACAGGCCGCAGCCGAGGCAGAGCTCATCTATGACTTTCGAGCGGGGCCGGGCTTTTTTATTTTGCCTGTCCGCAGCGGGAGTATCATCAGGGCCGCCGAAATCGAGCAGCTCAATGGAATTCACGGGACAGGTGTTTGCGCACCTGCCGCACCCTATGCATTTTCCCTCCTCGACGCGGGCCTGAAAGTTTGTCGTATGGACGGGCTTCAGGAAACCGAAGCGCTGCGCGGCCAGCATCGCCTCGCAGCAGCACTTGCAGCAGTTGCAGATGAAGTTCATTTTCTCGCGGACGTTTTCGCCGAACTGCACCAGTTTATGTTCGTGGGCCTTATCGAGCAGTTCCAGGCATTCTGCCGCATCAACCTGCCTGACAATTTTATGTTTGATAAGTGATGCCGCGACGTCATTGAGTGTCATGCAGATGTTGAGGGGGGCCTTGCATGCCCTTCCGAGGTGTCCCATTTTATGGCGGCAGTAGCATTCGGCTATGCCGATATGGGTTGCGGTATTTATTGCGTGTGAGGCCCGCTCATAATCAAGGACGTGCAGCGCATCATGAGCAGGACGACACGGGCTCATAAACCATCATCCTGCCCATCTGCGTCTCGCCGTTCGCAAACAGCTCCTTAATGAAATCCTCCTCGACGTTTATGTACTGGTAGAAAAGCTCGCTGAGGAGCTTCTGGTCGATGTCGCCGCGGACGCGCATCATCGAGAATTCGAAGAAGCCCGCCATCGGGGGCGGCAGGACGAATTTCTGTTTCCCTCCATCATCCATGTCCAGCAGTATTCCTCTGGATGAGAGTTCACTCAGAATCGCGCGGGCCTCAGGCAGTTTCATTTTCCAGGTGCGGCTTGCCCGTTCGGCGGTGAAGGGCCTGATCGGGAGACTGGAAAGGAGGGCCGCCTCTTTTTCACTGAAGAGTATTTTGAAATATTTTGAAAAGAAGTTCCGAAGGCGGGGCGCCCTGCGGAAACCTGTTGAGCCTCTCGGAGAGCTTTAAGTAACCGTCTTTCAAAGTCGTCATGAGACATGATGTGTTTCCGATGCTCGCTATAATGCAAACCCCGCTTTCTTTCGGAAACGGGGTTCGCATTCGAATGATCGAGTTGAATCGTGAGCTGGCCGGATTATTTTTTCTTTGCTTTGGCCTTTGCCGGCGGCTTTTGCCTTTGCGGCAGGTTTCTTTGCCGCGGCTTTCTTGGCCGCCGGTTTCGCTTTTGCCGCTTTGGGTTTTGCGCTCTTTGCTTTGACCGCGGCTTTCGCTTTGGCCGGAGCTTTTACTGCCGGCGCCGCCGCCTTCCTCGCCTTGCTGGCCGCCATTTTTCCTTTTGCCATCGGTTCATCGCAGCAGACAATTTCGCTCATGGCGCAATTGCAAGCCTCATCTACTGACACGATGAGTCCGCACACCTGGCAGCTTAACACATCACCTTTTTTCGCTTTGGCCATTGAATTTCCTCCTCAATAAGTTCATTATCCTGTGTTCCCATTAAAAGGCCTCTCATCAATTACTAGCGCAACGAATGAAATTTATCAATTTTTTTTATTGTGAGGCATGTCAGCGAGAAATGAGAAATTATCTTGATAATCGTCATCACTTCACCTAATGTCACTGGTGCCGCACCCTGCAATATGACATTAGAATCAAAGGTGTAAAATGAGAAGGCCCGACAGGACGATAAGCGGATTGAGATCCGGCGAACCCTTACGGATAGTGGCTTTGGGAGATTCACTCACTCAGGGCTGGATGGTTCGCAAAGGCTACGTGGATTTCCTGAACGAAATGATCAGGGAAAAGTACCCGGACGCCGATTTCACGATTGTCAACTGCGGAATTCCCGGTGACACGGCGGAAGGAGGTTTGTACAGGCTCGAACACGATGTTTTTTTTAGAAAGCCGGATTGCGTCTTCATTCAGTTCGGTCTCAACGATGCGTTCTCCGGATATTCCCCTCAGGAATATGAGTCTCTCATCGAGCAGATGATAAAAGAGGATCTTGAACTCGCCGGATACCGAAATCATTCTCGTGACATCTTCGTATATCGGCGGGAAAGGGAAAACAGTATAGCAGAAGCAATTCTATGCAAGGCTGGAGTACCTTGCGGAAAAGTACAGCCTGCCGATAGCGCGGGTCCACTCATACTGGAAAAAACGCATCAGCGAGGACATCGAATTCCGCGAACTCGTCCAGTTCGATTGTGTCCACCCGACTGTGAAAGGCTACATGCTGATGGCCGAAGCTATAATGGAGTTATTCGAGGGGCAGGAATGAAAACCGCCAGGCTGATATCAGTTATAGTTGTAATGATGCTGTGCTCTTCATGCATACATTTCCTGTTTGAGAAACCCACCGTCGTGCTCAAGAGCATCAAGGCCCGGCCCACCCTGCAGGGAATGGAGATCAGGTTCGGGGTGGAAGTGACAAATCCCAACGGTTATGATCTCAAGCTGGAGTCGCTGAATTTTAATTTCCAGGTTAATGAAGAAGGTTCGGGCAGCGCCCGCATCGAATCGCCTATCCTCCTCCCGGCAAAATCAGCCGTGGACGTGGAGGTCCCGCTGATCACCGACATGAAAATATTGGGCAAGGTCGTGTCCGCGCTCATCCGGGGAACGGAACTCAAATACAGGATTGAAGGGGACGCGCTGGTCAAGGCGGCGCTCGGGGAAAAGAATTTTCATTTCCTCAAGGAGGGCCTGCTTTCAAAACAGCTGTTGAAGTAAAGCGGCCCCACTGCGAATCCTGATTAAATTATCCTCCCGGTCTGGGCTTATCTCATCCACATTTCCCAAATTTCCCTTGACAAACCTCCTGCAGCCGATATAAAGAAGACAAATAAGGTCTTATTTAACTTATTCAAGAAAGAGTTCAATGTTTCACATATCCCGAAAAGGAGATTATGCCGTCCGGGGAATGATATTTCTTGCGGGCCGTCCCAGGGGGGAAATATCCATGCTGAAGGACATCGCAGCATCGGTCGATGTACCCCACGCCCTGTTGGCGAAAATCTTCCAGGACCTCTGCAGGGCGGGCTTCGTGAGGTCTTTCCGGGGAGCGGGAGGCGGTTTTGAACTGGCGCGCCCGGCGGGCGGGATCTCATTGCTTGAAATAATCGAAGCCATTGACGGGCCGATAGCAATGAACCGCTGCATTGTGAACCGTGGAATATGCGGCCGTGAGCATTTTTGCGGCGTCCATCCTGTCTGGATGCAATTGCAGCAGAAAATGAGAAATAATCTGAGAAAAGTGAGCCTCCTGAAACTTGCCCGTCAGAGATAGCGGCTGTTCGGGACAGGCTCGCGGAATGGAGGGAGCCAAGTGTCGATTAAATATGTTAAATCTCTTTTTGAGTCGGACAATGAGGTCGTTGTATTCGAAGGAAATTGCCACGACTGCGGCAGGACCGTCGCGGTCGAATGCCGCAAGTCAGGCGATGAGGTGAGTGTCGCGGGCGGGGCGTATTGGAGGCAGGTTGACAGGGACTTTGTAAAATGCGAAGAATGCTTTCAAAATCTGCCCATGCTGACGAATTACATGCCATGCGAAATCTATTCCCGTGTCACGGGATACCTCAGGCCGGTAAAACAGTGGAACCCGGGAAAACGTGAAGAATTCAAAGCAAGAAAAAATTACATACTAAGCGAATAGGAGGAATTTACATGAAGAAAACAGAGGAATGTCTGAAGGAAGCTTTTGCGGGAGAGTCCCAGGCCAACCGCAAGTACCTTGCATTCGCGGAGAAGGCCAATAAAGATGGTTTCCCGCAGGTGGCCCGCCTGTTCATGGCCGCCGCTGCAGCCGAAACGATACACGCCCACAACCATCTGAGGGCGCTCAAGGGAATTGGCAGCACGAAGGAAAACCTCTTGGAGGCCATTGGCGGGGAGACCCATGAATTTACCCATATGTATCCGGAAATGATCGAATCAGCGAAGGCCGAGGGCAACAAGGCGGCTGAAAGGTCTTTTGTCTATGCCAACGAAGTTGAAAAAGTTCATGCGGAGCTGTATCGAAAACTGCTTGAGGGAATCGATAAGCCCCAGGGAGATTATGCATACTACATCTGCCCGGTCTGCGGTTTTACAGCGGAAGAGCATGCGCCCGGAACGTGCCCGGTGTGCGGGACCAAGGGCGAAATGTTTCAAAAGGTGTATTGAGGGAGGCCTAATTGCTGGACAAGAAGGCGTTTTTCACAATCACTTGCGGCGTATATATTGTCAGTTCAGTCAAGGGCGGCAGACCGAGCGGACAGATAGCCAACAGTCTTTTCCAGGTGTCATCGGAGCCGCCCACGGTGGCCATCAGCATCAACAAGCTGAATTTGACGCACGAGTTTATCAGTGAAAGCAGATGCTTCGTAGTCTCCGTGCTTTCCCGGGAAGTTCCCTTGGCCTTTATCGGCCGGTTCGGTTTTAAAACCGGCAGGGATTTCGATAAATTCGAGGGTGTTAATTACAGGAGCGGCCTGACCGGCGCCCCTCTGGTCCTGGACCATACTATCTCCTTCATTGAGGCAAAGGTGATCAACCAGGTGGATTGCGGCACCCACACCATTTTTATCGGGGAAGTGGTCCATTGCGAGAAACTCAATGACAAACCGCCCATGACTTACGATTACTATCATCTCGTCAAGGGAGGCAAGGCCCCTAAAACGGCCCCGAGTTATATAAAAGAGGAAGAGGACCAGAAAACGGGAGCCGGAAAGTATGAGTGCGAAGTATGCGGGTATACCTATGATCCTGGTGTTGGCGACCCCGAAAATGGGATAGAGCCGCCCGCCCCGTTTGAAGGTCTCCCCGAAAGCTGGACATGCCCGGTTTGCGGGGCAGGGAAGGAAAGTTTCAAACCATTATAGCTCAGCATTGCGGCCTTTCGGGAGGAGATTCTCCCGAAAGCGCCGATACGTGCATGCCGCTTAGACGTACCCTCAAGGCCAGGCAACCGTAACATAAGACCACCCGAATCCGGGCATTTTAGCAGTTGAACAGATTATGTGCCGCAGGCAGGCAGAACCTTTTTGAATGATCCGCATAAGGAACGCATCCGATGAGATCAATGGGGGGGTAAACCATGTTCAAGAATGCTGGCTATGTATTTGTGATTTCTGTAGCGGCAATCCTTTCAATGATATTTTTTACTTGCGTGAGTTCCGATACTGCTCAGGCTGTGAGTCCTGCAGAGTACGTCAAACTCAAGGCTCTGGCCGAGGAAGGCGATGCCGAATCCCAGATTGCCCTCGGGGACATTTACAGGGAGGGCAATGGGGTCGGCCAGGATTATGATGAAGCTCTAAAATGGTACAACAAAGCCGCTGATCAGGGGAATTCCCAGGCACAATACAAACTTGGAGACATGTATCATACCGGCGAGGGCGTTAAGCGGAGTTATGCCGAGGCGAGGAAATGGTGGGTCAAGTCGGCCGAACAGGGGAATGCCGACGCCCAGTATGGCCTTGCTGTGATGTATTACAACAGCGAAGGTGTAAAGCAGGACTATGCCGTGTCGGCCCAGTGGTACAGAATGGCGGCCGACCAGGGCCATGCGGAGGCCCAGTTGAATCTCGGCAACATGTATTATCAGGGAATGGGTGTGAAGCAGGACTATGCCGAGAGTGCCGAACTGTTCAGGAAGGCAGCCGAGCAGGGCAATTTGCCGAAGCCCAGAGGAATCTCGGCATAATGTATCAGAATGGCCAGGGGGTGGCACAGGACTATAACGAGAGTGTCAAATACTTCAGGAGAGCCGCCGACCAGGGGGATGTTTCCGCGCAACTCGGCCTGGGTATAATGTTCTATAAAGGTGACGGCGTAGAAAAGGATTTTGCCGAAGCCGCCCGGTGGTACAGAAAGGCCGCCGACCAGGGAAATGCCGAAGCGCAGCAGGGACTGGGCTTCATGTATTTCAATGGCGAGGGAGCGGACCGGGACTACGCCGAATCCTCAAAATGGTATCGAAAGGCCGCTGACCAGGGAAATGCCGCTGCTCAGCTGAACCTCGGCTACATGTATGAAAAAGGCCTGGGGGTAGAACAGGATAATGCACAAGCCGCCGCTTTGTACAGGAAAGCGGCCGCCCAGGGAGACCCCGATGCGCAGTTCAACCTTGCGGAAATGTACAGGGACGGACGGGGGGTGGAGCGGGACTGCGCCGAGTCTGTACAATTTTACAAAAGGGCTGCCGACCAGGGACATGAACCCGCACAGAACGCCCTGAAGTCCCTGACCAATCCCTGCGTTAACCAATAGGTAATGCAGGAATCTAACCTCATTGATTAATAATGGGCGGAATTAAAAAAAATGACTGGTTTCCCATTCCATATGCGCGACATTGACTAAGCACCTATTGCCAAAAAAAGGGGCCAGCCCATGTCAGCTGACCCCTTCATTTTATTCATGGTGCCGAAGCCGGGATTTGAACCCGGACAGGCCTACACCCACTAGACCCTGAACCTAGCGCGTCTACCAATTCCGCCACTTCGGCACGCGTTTGAGTCGAAGTAATTTACGTGACAGCCCCATCCTTGTCAAGAAAAAAGAGGCTTGAAATTAGGGGAGGTAATGCTATGTTACGGTTCTTCAAAAAGGCGCCGGGAAGGTAATATTATGGAAATTATAAGAGATTTGGATCGGGTGAATGATCACCTGAAAGGTTGTGTCCTCACCGTCGGCAATTTTGACGGGGTCCACATAGCCCACCAGAGGATCATATCCCAGGTGGTCAGGGAGGCCCGTGAACGCGGCGGGAAGAGCGTGATCATGACCTTCAATCCCCATCCCCAGGAGTTTTTACACCCCGAAAGGAAGCCTTTTTACCTGATTACGACCCTGAACGAGAAGCTTGAACTGCTCGAGAGAAATGGGCGTTGACGCGGTCGTCGTGATAAACTTCTCGGCGGATTTTTCCAGGCTTTCCGCCGACGAGTTCATCAGGGGCATAATCTGGCGCCTGTTCGGGCCGGCAAAAATCCTGATCGGCCACGACAATACATTCGGCAGGGGAAAGGAAGGCAAGCCGGCTTACGTCAAACAACTCGGGGAAAAACTGGGATTCGATGTCGAAATAATCGAAGCCGTGTGCATGGAGGGCCTCGTGGTGAGCAGCACCGAGGTTCGCAACGCGGTCAGGGAAGGCGACATGCGTCTGGCCGGCATGCTGCTGGGCAGGCCCTATTCCCTGGAAGGCAGGGTGGTGGAGGGTTTTCAGAGGGGGCGCGACATAGGTTTCCCGACTGCCAACATATCGCCTCAAAAGGAGCTCCTGCCGGGCAGGGGTGTTTATGCAACCCTGATCGACATTGAAGGGGAAAGGTTCGAGTCAGTCACAAACGTGGGATTCAACCCCACTTTCACAGATGAAAAAAGACTGTCAATCGAGACCCACATCTTTGATCTCGACAGGGATGTTTACGGCAAGAGGGCCAGGGTCCATTTCCTCGAGCACCTCAGGGGCGAAAGGAAATTCGAAAGCATTGAAAAACTCACGGAGCAGATTGGAAATGATATTGCCAGGGCGCGGGCAATCCTGAAAATATGCGCTGAAAAATGAAGTGTTCCCCAGGGAAATAAAAAAGGGCGGCATCAAGCCGCCCTTTCTGTTTTATTCATCAAGAGATATGGACTTCTTGGTCTTGTCCTTCCTCTTCGTTTCCTTCTCGTCGTACTTTGCCATGCAGCCGGACTTCGGCTTTGTCAGTGAGCATTCCAGGTATTCCGAGATTTCGATTATGCAGGCCCGGATCGCTTTGCCGGCCGGGCGTTTTCTCCTTTTCACCCCAGTGGCCGCCTACGCCGAGGAGGCTCCCCGAGAGCCTCAGGCCCCCTCCCGATGAGTTGGCCTCAACGGTCCTGTTGTCGACCACTTCCGCCGTTTCGGTGTCAAGCACTTTCAGGTCGACCGCTATATATGCCTTATTGCTGTCCCCTCCGACATTGAAGCCGAAGACCGAAATGCCCTTGTCGCTGCCCGCCACGTTCTCCTCGAAGGAAGAAACCGTGGCCGCTACCAGGTACTTGGCGACTTTTATCCTGCCGGGTCGTATCTTGTTTTCTCGTCGACAATGCCCGACTCGCTCAGCTTCTGCTCGCTGATGACCTTGTTCAGTTCCTGTCTCTCGAGCACCGAGAAGGCCTTGGTGCTGGCCAGTTCGGCTATCAGCATATCCTGGAGTTCCGTCCCGGATGTGTGTCCCCACCAGGAAGCATGCGTATGGTTTGTAAAGCGCAGGACCCCGAGCCGGGGTTTTTCCGCCGCGAATGCATCAAAAGCGCCCAGCACAAAAGCGAATACAATTAATGAACAGCACGAACCTTCTCATAAAACCACCTCCGAAATGAATTGTGCTTTGTTTTTGATTTAGCAAGACTCTCGAAACATTGCCCAGTTCACAACCCGGGCATTAATGCGCGTCTAACTAAACATAGTTATTTGCCTAAAGCAATAAATTAGCAGGAACGCAAGGGGACGTTCGCACTCTGACAGGATCTATTTATCTCAAGTTCAAGGGCGATGGTGTACTGGGAAAAATTGAGCACCTTGTACTTCCCCTTCTGCTTGATGCTGTTGGCCAGGTACAGGGAATTTTCCGGGTAGCTGACCACGAATTTCCCCATGCCCTTTTCTTCGACACCCGAAACCCAGACAATGTTCTGGAGGATGTTCTTGGTTTCCATGTTGGTGTCGAGGTCGGAAATTCCGGCGACGCTGACGCTGATCTTCTTGACGCTCCCCTGCACGTACTTCGCTATCTTGTCAATGAGGGAAGGCGTGACGCTCTCGGCCAGGTCGGTCATGGCCCGGGCGACCGCATCCTCAACATTATTTGCCAGCCCCTTGCCCTGCTCCACGCCGGAATAGAGGATCTCGGTATTGCCCGTCTCCTTGTTTTTCGCGACGATCCGGTAATTGAGCCTCACGGTCACGTTGTTGAAGGGCATGGAAATCCCGTACCCGATGTCCTCCCCCTTCCTCGTCGAAATCGTGTAGTCGACCTTGCCGATGATGAGCAGGTTCGAGAGGGACTTGTAAAGGATGCTCCTGACGCTCATGGTGCTGCCGCTCGTCACGGCCCTTTCGATGTCGGCCGCATCCGCTATTTTCGTCGGGCGCGATGTCTATTACCTTGTATCCCTGATCGATGAGCTTTCCGATAAGGGTTTCGGAAAGGACATTTGTTTCTTCATATTCGTCTCTTACGCTGCGGCCGTGTGACCGGGGTTTGCGGGCCGGGATGAAGAGGGCCAGCTGGTTGTTGAGCGAAAGGTTGGAGACGACTTTCTGGGCCTTGGCCGGTTCGACGCAGGCCTTTACTTTTACAAGGTACAGGCCCTTGTCCTCTTTCTGGCTCAGGATGTCATAACTCCTGACGACCCCCGATGCCTCCGTCTTGACGGCATCATCAAAAAGGACCATGTTCTGGACGAAGCTTCCGGCCTTCACGGTCACACCCACCACTTTTTCAATGGCAGACCATTTTGCCCTGGCCACCGCCTCCATTTTGGCGGACGGGATGTCGCCGTCGACAATGGCCGCCTCGCCATCGGAGTTTACGCACTTGACGCTTCCTGGGCCCAGCAGAAGGGGAATGAGATCAAAGAAGGATGACGGATACTGAAACAGCGAAGATTTTTCGGTCCATTTCTCAAACCTCGGGTAAGTTGTCAAAGTGGATTAATTATCAATTTTCAACAAACATTGAAAGAAAATATAATTGCGCCCCGTTATCGCGATATTGCTAATAATATCAATAATATGGATTAATCAAGGGCAATTTTTGCTATACTCACTAAAACTATGAAAATCAAAAAGCTGCATAATGGGAAGTCTGCTACACGGAAGCCGTGGGCATACAGAAGGACCTCCGGGAAAAGCTGGTCCTGGAAAATGCCCGAAATTTCCGGGTGCGGAAAATTGCCGGGGCCGATATATCCTATTCAAGAAACGATGACCTGTTTTTTGCGGCGGTCGTGGTGCTTGACGCCGATACCCTGGAAGTGATTGACCGGAGCATGCAGCTCGGGACGGGTTTCTTTTCCCTATATCCCCGGCCTGCTGACCTTCAGGGAGGGGCCAGTCCTGCTGGAAGCATTTGAGAAATTGAAGACCCGCGTCGATGCGGTGATGTTTGACGGCCAGGGAATAGCCCATCCCCGGCGGATGGGGCTTGCGAGCCACATGGGGCTTTTCCTGGGGGTGCCCACCCTGGGCTGCGCCAAGAAGAAGCTCGTGGGGGATTTCGCAGAGCCCGGGATTCAGAGGGGCTGCTGCTCGGAACTGCTGCACCAGGGAGAGAGCGTGGGGGCCGCCCTGCGCACAAAGACCGGGGTGAAGCCGGTGTTCGTATCTCCGGGGCACAAGATGGGGCTCCGCAGCGCGATTGACCTGACGCTTGCCTGCTGTTCGGGCTACAGGATACCCGAGCCGACCAGGCAGGCCCACCTGTTGGTGAACAGGTTCAGGCTTGAGCACGGCAGGTAAAGGTGGTCGCAAAAAAGGGCGACCGGCCGGTCGCCCCTACGATTGCGATTTTCCAAGACAATCAAATCAATTCCTTGGGTAAAAAATATCTCGCCGACGTAGCTCTCGGCCTCTGTCCCCGTATGCTGGGAATTGATGTGTATCTGGATCCCGTGCGTGACCCCCTCGGGTTCGCCGCCCTTTATGTCCTTGAACAGCCTCTTGTAGTCTTCATAGACATTTCGCTTCTCGGCATACCACTCGCCGAGTTTGTCTGTCTTGTTCCTCAGGACCAGGTATCTCAGTTTGCCGCCGCCGAGCTGCATGGACCTCCCGGAATAGCCCCGCGGCGACTCGCTGTCCCATACATATCCTATCACAGGGGTATTGAGGGAGGCAGGCCAGCCCACGGATGGGAATGCCAGGTAGAGCTGAATGGCCTGGTCGTCGGTCTTCGCGTTTCGCACGTCTCCTCCCTGGGGATCCTGACGGCTTTCCACCTCCAGTTCAGGTACTGGTAATCGCGGATGTTGACCTTGGCCTCTTTCTTCACCCCGAACGAGTTATTGTTGCTTAGAAGGCGAAGCGCCAGCCCGTCCCCGTCTCTTTCTACAGAAATATTCAGGGGGCCTTTCTTGACGTCGACCTCCCATCCCTGGGGCGCGCCCTTCTGCGCCGCGCTGAATTTGGCTACAACGATACGGTCCTGGACCGCAACTGCGGGCTCCGTCGGCGGCTTCTGGTCGGGTATTTTCTCCCCGGCGGCTTCCGGCCGCGCCTGCTTATCGGGGATTGTTTTGTCTTCACCGGCGGGGACTGCCTGTTCGGCTCTGCGGTCATCGGGCCCCTGCTTCTTCTCGGGCGTACCTGGAGGGACAGCCGGGGTCGAACTCGCCGGGGTGCCCTGCTGCGGACCCTCCTGGCTGGGTTGAACGGTTGAAGGCTGGTCCGGTTGCTGGCAGGCTGTCAGGCAAAATACAAAAACGAAAAAAAGAACCAAAATTGAAAAAAATCTCATCGTTACTAATACTATCCTCTTTCCCTGTACAATTTCATGATTTCCGATCTTCTGATTATGGGCTCGATCCGGGCCACATATTTAAGGATGTTTTCGGTCCCGCCTTCCTCACGGTCAACGAGGACTATCACGCGGTCGATAACGAGCCCGGCTTCCCTGGCGGCCTCAATGGCCGTTATGGTCGAGGCTCCCGTTGTAACCACGTCGTCAAGGATGGCCACCCTGTCGCCGGCCTTCACATTTCCCTCAATCCTGCTTTTAGTGCCGTGCCCTTTCGCGTCTTTCCGGACGATAAAGGGGTTGATGGGCCTGCCTTGCTGAAAAGACACCAGGGCTATGGAGTTCGCGATCGGATCCGCCCCCAGGCTCAGGCCGCCCACTGCGTCGATTGCCGAATCCTTCAGCGTGTCAAACACGATGTTGCCGATAAGGTTCATTCCCTCCGGGTCGAGGCTTGTTTTCTTGCAATCGAAATAATAGTTGCTCTTCAGGCCGGAAGAGAGGGTAAAGGGCTCTTCACTGAACCGGAAGGATTTTTCCAGGATAATATCGGCCAAACGTTTTTTCATTTCATTTACTTCCATCACCATCTCCAATCTCATTCATTGAGCGCGAACCGGACCGGGACATCGACCCACATGGAAATCGCGACCCCCATCCTCTGGCCGGGGCGGAACAGCCATTTGCGGACGGCGTCCATTGCGGAATCGTCAAGGATCGGATAGCCCGAAGACTTCTTCAAAGATAAATTCCCCACCCTTCCGTCCGGCCTTATTTCTGCCGACACGAGGACCAGGCCCTCATAGCCGCGCTGGCGCGCCGCCGCTGGATATCGCGGCGGGCTGTTCTGCCTGTAGGCCGGGATGAGGTGGGGGGCAGTTGCCGTCCCCGGGGCGCCGTTCGGGGCACCTGTAGAGGTACCTTCGAGTTTCGCAAGCTCTAAATCGTTTTCCCGGCTGCCCCGGTTTCTGCCAGGGTGTGCCGAAACGCCGTTTGTATATACATCAAGTGAAGCAAAAGAGGTAAACGGTATTTTCTTTTCTTCTGATACTGTCGGGGCCGCCTCACCGGTCCTCGTTTCCTGTCGGGGCAGCACGGGTTCCTTTTTCGCCGCTTTCACTGCCTGTTTGGCCTGTCCGCCGATATCGTCTATCCCCCCTACCAGCGAAACTGTCACAGCTCTCTCGCCAATCGGGGCCAGCAGGGCCGCCGGGACCGGGGCGAGAGAGGATATGACCACCCCCGCGGCAGCCAGGTGGACGGCCAAGGACAATGAAACCGCAAAAATCAGGTCCTGCCTTGATCCCCGCATTTTCATCGACGGCACCCTTAATTGGTTTTGCACTATTTTCTGCTTATCAACCCTGTAATCACTTTTACCGCTTCCACCCCGTCCTTGGCGTATGCGGCGCCCAGCGACTCCGCAAACGAACGGGTCACCACCGCACCGCCCAGGATAAAATGCCCGGCGGTTTTGCGCTTGCGGGCGAGATCAATGACCTCTTTCATCCTGACCATGGTGGTAGTCATCAGGGCGGACAGGCCGATGACGTCAGGCCTTTCCCTCTCCGCTGTTTCCAGGATCCTGTCGGCAGGGACATCCTTCCCGAGGTCGATTACCCTGAACCCATGGTTCCTGAGGAGCAGCGAAACTATGTTCTTCCCGATATCGTGTATATCTCCCTCGACGGTGGCTATCATCACGGCCCCTTTGTCTTCGAAGGCTGCCTTTTCCCTCAGGAGGGGCTCGAGGTGGTCCACCCCCGCTTTCATGGCCTCGGCTCCCGCAATGAGCTGGGGCAGGAAATATTCCCTCTTCTCGAACAGCTCTCCCACCCTGGTGACGGCCGGAATCATAGTGTCCTGGACCAGGGCAAACGGGTCTTCCCCGGCTGAAACAGCCTTGTCTATGAGGGTTTTGATTGAATCCTTATCCCCCTCCAGGACGGCGCGACGGATGATCCCGGGGAGACTCCGACAGGGGGGCCGGCTTTTCCGGTGCCGGGTTTTTCCGAGAAATACGATATGTAAGCCTTCGCCCCGCTGTCCCTGCCGGCAAGCAGGTCCGAAGCGGCCTTCACATTCATCAATTCGGAATGTGACGGGTTGGCGATGGCCATCGTGAGGCCCTTGTCAACCGCCATGGCGAGAAAAGACGCATTTGTCCAGTTGCGCGCGGGAAGGCCGAAAGAGACATTCGAAAGCCCTATGATCGTCTTCACCCCGAATTTACCGAGAGCACCAGCTGACCATTTCCAGGGTTTCGCCGGCGGCCTTCGGGTTGGAGGCGACGGTCATCACCAGCCCGTCCACGACGAAATCATCCTTGGTGAAACCCAACCGGGCTGCCCTGCGTAAACCGACTTGACTATTTCCTTGCGCCGCTGCGCCGTTTCGGGCACCTCGCCGTCCGTGAGCGGCAGCAGGATGAACATGGCCCCGTATTTCGCGGCAATGGGCAGGAGCCTCTCGATCTTCTCCCTCTCGCCGGAAATCGAGTTGATCAGCATGCGCCCCGGGTACAGGCGCAGGGCCGCCTCGATCGCCTCCACCTTGGGGGAATCGACCGCCAGGGGCAGGTCGGTTATGCCCGACAGGAAAGCAATGGCCTTTTTCATGATCGCCGGCTCGTCTATGCCGTGGGTGCCCACGTTCACGTCCAGCAGCTCGGCCCCCTGCTTTTCCTGGTCCCTGGCCATTTCGCGGATGAGCGACATGTCGGTGAGGCCTTTTTCCAGGGCCTCGCTGAGAGCTTCTTGCCGGTCGGGTTGATCCGCTCGCCCACGATGGCCAGGGGCTTGTCCGTTCTCCAGGATTATCGGCTTTCCTTGCCGAACTCAGGGCGCTGATGGATTTCCTCGCGGGCGCAATCGGACGCGCGCCTTCGACCGACCGGGCAAGCTCGCGGATGATGTTCCGGCGTCGTCCCGCAGCACCCGCCTATAAGGCAGACGCCTTCAGCCGCGAACGACTTTCCCGAAGGAGGCGAATCGTGCCGGGTCCATGTCGAATACGGTCCTGTCCGCTCAAGCCGGGGAAGGCCCGCATTGGGCTTGGCGACGAGCGGGACCTTTGGCATACGGCCGCATGAGCCTGATGAGGGACAGCATCTCCTCCGGGCCGGAGGAGCAGTTGCAGCCCACGGCATCGGCCCCGAGGCTCTGGAGGGTGATCAGCGCCGACACCGGGTCGGTGCCGTTCAGGGTCCTCCCGTCCCGTTCGTAGGTCATGGTGACGATCGTGAAGAGCCCGCAGGCTTCCTTGACGGCGATAAGGGCCGCCCGCGCCTCCTGGATGTCCATCATGGTCTCGATGACAAACAGGTCCACGCCGCCTTCGAGAAGCCCCAGGGCCTGCTCCTTGAACGCGTTGACGGCATCCTCGAAACCGAGGTCGCCGAATGGCTCGACAAACTTGCCCGTCGGCCCGATATCTCCCGCGACGAGGCATCGCTTTCCCGCCGCCGACCTGGAAAGTTTCGGCCAGGCCGCGGTTTATCTCTTTAACGTTATCTGCCCCGTACTCGGCCAGCTTGAAGCGGTTGGCGCCGAATGTCGGTGTGTAAATGATGTCGCAGCCGGAGTCCCGGTAAGCGGACTGGACATGGATAACGGTTTCGGGGTTTTCCAGGCACCACAGTTCCGGCGACGCCCCGGCCGGCATCCCGCATTTCTGCAGTTCCGTTCCCGTCGCACCGTCAAGGATGAGAATATTATTTTTGAGTCTTCTTTTGATGCTGATTTTTGAAGCCATTTGAGTCCTCCAGCTATGGGGCGGATTTTTCAATTCCGTAGACGGCTGTAACCGATTTCTCCGGGATGAGAAAACAGCTATCCGTAATCTGCACGCCGATCCTGCCCAACTCCAGTTCCCGGTAGAAATAATCTCTGGTTCTCCAGGGCGAAATCGGCGTAGCCCGCCGAAAACCGGCGGGAAGTGAGGCGCCTGCCCTCCCTGCGGAGCCCGTTTTCAAAATAAGCCGCTATCCAGTCAAGGGCGCAATCGGTCATTTCGCTTGCGACCGCGTCGAAGACAACCCCTTTCGAGAGGTCGCCCCTGCGCTGTTTTCCCTGATCGCCTCAATTATCTCCGGCCCGCCGGTCGCGCGCCAGCAGCAGCACTTCGGAAGAGCCTGCAAGGAGCGAAGCCAGTTTTTTGCTTTCCAGCGCTGCGCCGTTTGCGAGCACGACCCCGGAAGTTCCCTTCCGTTCGATCTCAACCCTCCTGGCCGCACCCTTCAGATGGACCAGGTCGAGGGCCTGCTGCATGTCTGATTCCACCCGGGCCAGCCTCTCCCGGGAAAGCTCGGTGGTCCCCTCCTTGAAGCCGAGGCGCCGGAAAATCCTCTCCCTGGGGAGCTGCAAACTTATATTTTCAAATAATGAAAGCGCCGGCATCCTTGCTCCTGGAACCGTAGAGGCGAATTTTGGCGGCCACCATACGACAATTGCCGGCATATCGCCATGTCAAAAAACTTCAGTGCCGCGAAGGGGTGCGGCGCACGGGGCAGATCCGGGGGAGTCCCGTTCCCGGATAGCTGTCCACGTGAATCCTCGTCCTGTACACGGATTCAATATTTGCTGCGGTGATGACGTCCTGGGGCTTTCCGTCCGAGAATACTCTGCCCGCGTTGAGCAGGATGACCCGGTCGGAATACAGGGCCGCCAGGTTGATGTCATGGGTGACCGCAATCACGGTCAGCTTTTCCCTGTCGCGCAATTCGCTCACCAGGTCAAATATGGCGATCTGGTGCCTGATGTCGAGGAACGCCGTTGGCTCGTCAAGCAGCATGACCCGGGGCTGCTGCGCCAGGGCCCGGGCGATGAGGGCCCTCTGCCTCTCGCCGCCGCTCAACGAACCGATGGGCCTTGAGGCAAGCTTGAGCACCCCCGTCATTTCCATCGCCCTGTCGGCCACTTCCATGTCTTTGCGGCCTTCGAAACCGAACACCGGCAGGTGAGGCGCCCTGCCCATCAGGACGATTTCCCTGACGCTGAACGGGAAGATGTCGGGGCTTTCCTGGGGAACAACCGCTATGGCCTGTGCGATCTTCCTCCTCCCCAGCGATTCCAGTGCCGCCCCTTCCAATTCGATTTTCCCCGTTTCAGGCTTAATCACACCGTCCATCAGCCTGAGCAGGGTCGTCTTGCCGGAGCCGTTCGGCCCTATGACACCGACAAACTCGCCCTCATGGACCCGGATGGAAACGTCTTCCAGCACCCAGGCGTCCGCATAGCGGAAACAGACATTGTCAAGGCTGATGGCCGACATTTCTCAGAAAGACCTCCGCCTGAGGAGATAGATAAAATAGGGAGCCCCGCAAAGGGCGGTTATGACCCCGACCGGAAGCTCCGCGGGTGCCATTGCCGTCCTGGCCACGGTGTCGGCGATCAGCATGAAGGATGCGCCGAAAAAACACGAGGCCGGCAAAAGCAGCCGGTGGTCGGAGCCGAACACCATTCTCATCATGTGAGGGATTATCAGGCCCACGAAACCGATTATCCCGCTTACTGAAACTGCTGCCGCGGTGATCAGGGAAGCGGCCGCGAGAAGGACCTTCTTTGTCTTGTCCACCGGGACGCCGAGGTGCCGGGCCGTCTCTTCGCCCGTCACGATCAGGTTCAGGGACTTCGAAAAGTAATATACAAGCGCAAAGGCGCATGCCAGGATGGCGCCGCTTACCCAGAGCTGCTCCTCCCTGGCGGTGCTGAGGTCGCCCATCATCCAGAACATTATTGATTGAAGGTTGTTGCCGGAGCTCGTCGAAACGAGGAACATGATCAGCGCCGAAAAGAACGCGTTGACGATGACCCCGGCGAGCAAAAGCGTGTTCGACCCGGGATCTTTCGATTTTCCGGCTATACCGAAGACGAGGAATATCGTCAGGATGGCCCCCAGGAAGGAAAGGCCGGGGATTCCCCAGGAGCCAAACAGCGGCCCCAGAATGATGCCCACTATCCCGCCGAGCGCCGAACCGCCGGAAATGCCCAGTATGTAAGGGTCGGCGAGCGGATTTCGCAGCAGCGCCTGAAAGACCACGCCGGCGACCGCGAGCGACGCTCCGACAATCCCGGCAAATATTATGCGCGGCAGCCTGATGGAGAAGAGTATGGCCCGGTCTGTCTCCGAAAGGCTTAATCCGGATGACAAATTGCCCAGCAGGCCGATTATGTCGATGCGGGCAGCGCCCACCCCGAGAGAGACCGCTCCGAGGGCGAGGAACGCCGCGGCGAGCAGCGAACTGACCCGGATGACACGGGCCGGCGTTGTGAAATTATAATTCATTGCAACTCTCCGGCACTGCTTTGTTCAGTCCTCACACCTTTAAAATTCGGCCTTCAGCCCCGCCATGAAGTTGGCGGTGGGCGAAGGGTAATAGCCCCGTTCAGTTACAAATGTTGTCTGGTTAAAGACAATACCCCCGTATTCCGAATACTTCTTATCCGTTATGTTGTTTACGTTCAGATAAGCCGTGAGGTTCCGCCATTTGTACTGGAGTTTGGCATCGATGAAGTAATAGCTCTCCTGGTCGGGGAAGGCATTGGCAAAATCGGATATGAAGGGCCTGCTCCCCACGTAGGTACCGGACACGCCCAGGGTGAGCGCCTTGGTGATGGTAAAGTTCGCGCCCGCCGAGTACTTCTTTTCCGGCACCCCCGGGATCCACTTGCCGTCAAACTGCCCGCCGTCTATCTTTGCACGGGTGTACGTGAAATTGGCGTAGAGGGTCAGCCACTCCCTGGCCTTCCAGTCGGCAAAGAGTTCGATGCCTTCCCTGTCCGTGTCGTCGTCGAGGTTCATGTTTGTGTAAGTGTACGGGTTAAAGAATATCTCATCGCTCGTCTTCACATAGAACAGGTTCACGCCGGCCTGCACGTTTCCCGGGAACCTGTGCCTGGCGCCCAGTTCGTACCCGTAAGAGACCTGGGGGTCTATATCCGAAACCGTGTTGGTGAAGAAGCTGAACAGCTCATCGAGCACCGGGTAGCGGAAACTCCTCGCAAAACTGAAATAGACCTGCGAAGTGTCGCGAATATTGTAGTTGACCCCTGCCGACCAGGCGTGTTCTTTCTTGATCACCTCGCCGCCCGGCCCGGGATTGAAGCTGTATTCGGCGCGCTGCTGCCTGTAGCCGCCGGACAGGGTCAGGCCTTTTAAAATTTCTATCTCGTCAAATATGTAGTAGCCGTAGTCAATTCTGCTCAAAGCATAGTTCGCCGTGCTGGCTGTCCCGAAAAAAAGGGAAGTGTTTTCGATGTCCTCGCTCGAATTGGCGTAATCAAAGCCGATTGTCAGCTTGTTGCCGAAACCGCCGATTTTTTCCATGAAGACGAATTGGGGGGTCAGGATGAAATTGGTCAGGTTGGTGTCGCCCGTGAAATTCCCCCCTACAAAGGAAGCAAACGACGAAAAGTCCCTGATTCGGACAGAGGCGTCAAAATTGAAATAGTTGTCCCCCCAGAGGTATTTCTGCAGCCCGCCCTTCACGTAGCGGTCTTCCGTCTTGGCGAAATCGTTGGGGTAAATCGAGTCTTTGCGCGATATGCCGGCCCTCAGGTCGCTTTCTTTCAGCGCCCCTGGCAGGCCGTCGTTTTCCTTGTGATATCCCGAACTGAAACTAAGGATCGTCGTTTCGGTGGGATAGAACTTCATGTTGGCCCCCAGGTCTGAAGCCTCGACATCGCTGTTGAGCCTGTACCCGTTCGAGTTCAGATAGCTCGAATTCAAAGCGTAAGAGAGGCCATCCGCTTTTCCCTCGGCGAAGGCGCTTCCCGTATAGGTTTTGTAACTGCCGGCAGCGGCATCGAATCCCGCCCTATTGCGCCCTCCGTCTTTCGTTATGATATTTATTGCCCCCCCGGTCGCATTGTCTCCATACAGGACGGCCCCCCTGCCTCCCCTGAGGATTTCAATCCTCTTCACCCGGTCGAGAGGGATCTGGGTCCAGTCCGTGCCGCTCAGGTCTGCCTGGGTTACACGCCTGCCGTCCACGAGGACGACCGAGTTCAGGGCGGCGGTCTCGCCGAACCCCCTGAGGTCCACGGTATATTTCCTCCTGTTGCCGGTATCCGACACCTGGATGCCGGGCAGGGCCCTCAAAAGTTCAGGTACGTTAACAGCCGTTGAGTTCCTGATGTCCTGTTCGCTGATGACCGAAACGTTGGCGGGTACTCGGCTCACTTCTTCCGCGTAACGGGAAGCCGTGACGACCACCTCTTCCATCCTGGCGGGCTTTTCAGGATTAGAACCCGATTGCCGGGCGGCCCCTTCCGGGGGCTGCTGGGCCGCAAGAGGGCCCGGACAGACGAAACAGCAGACGGATAATTAAGACAGCGAAATGCCTGAAGACAGAAAAACGGATTGAACGCGTGAAAAAAAGAGGACGAAATCCCATACGTACACCTCCCGCGAGATTCAGATGGAAAAGTCTTCCGGCTCGGGACCTCCTACTAGCCCGCCTTCCCATCCGGGTCTTATCCTGGACAGTGGCATTTTCGGGTCTTCGTTTCCCTTACGGCTGCGGGGCAGCGGGGGCTTTTAACCCCCTTCCTTTTATCCACCCGTTGTATTTGAGATATTTCAAAACAGAAAACGCCGCTTTTGTCAAGCACTCAACCAGGCGGCTATTTCCCGAAGAGTATTGTGGAGAGCTCATCGATGCCCTCGATGACGCGGGGGGAGAGCCTGAACAGGGCGTCCGAGGTGTAGTAGACCCGCCCGTTCCTGACCGCCGGGAGCATTTTCAATTTCGACAGGAGTTCCCGAGAGTCCTCGCGCATTCTCCTGTGCCCCATGCCGATGAGGATCACGTCGGGCGACTGTCTTATGAGTTCCTCGACTGAATATTTAACGTACTTCTTTCCGGCGGCAGCGGCGATATTGGTCCACCCGAGTATTTCCAGCGCGTCCTGGATGGCGTTGCCGTCCGCCGCGACTATGAGCGGGTCAGGCTGGACGATGAAAACCGCTTTCCCGGTCCCTTTCCCCGCCGAGCCCGTTTTCAATCTGGCGATGGTCTTTTCGATTTTTCCCGCGAGCCTGTCAGATTTCGCTTTCGTCCCAAGCACTGCGCCCATTTTCCTTATCTCACCCGGGAGGTCGGCGATCTTCCTCGCCTGGAAAACGTATGTGCTGATGCCCAGCTTCAGGAGACGGTCATTTATCCACTTCGGGTTGCCGTCCGTCGTCATCAGGACCATGTCGGGCTTCAGGGAAACGATCATCTCGAGCGAAGGGTTGGAAAGGCCCCCCACCTTCGGCTTGAGTTTTGCCTGTTCCGGGTAATCGCAGTAATCCGATACGGCAACCACCCTGTTGCCCAGCCCCGTCGCATAGAGGATTTCTGTCATACTGGGCGCCAGCGATATGATCCTCTGGGGAGGGGCGCACAGGCCCGGCAAGGGAAGAGCCGTGACCAGCATGGCGGCCGAGAAGAGCATTACAAGCATCAGATTTTTCTTCATTTCAATTCATCCCTGGAGACTGGAGTCTATATATCATGAGGGACCTTTTGTAAAATAGTTCAACCCCGGCTTGATCCTGCAGACGCATTCAATAGATAATCGCTTGGAGTTATCCGGCACCAGTGATATAAATTTCCCACTTGATATACGGGAGGTCCGAAGATGAAGAAAAAGCTGGTTTCCATGTCTGCCGCTGTCGGCATGGTTAGAGACGGCCAGATGCTTGGGGTAGGGGGCAATTCCCTGCACCGCTCGCCGGCCGCGTTCTGCCACGAACTGGCCGCCTCGGGCCGCGGCGCCTTGACGCTGGTGGGCGCAGCCCCGGGATACGCTTCGGATGTCCTGTGCGCTGCCGGGTGCGTGGACAGGGTATACTTCGGCTTTTTCGGCTTTGAGAACGAATTCGGGCTCGCCCCGGGGTTCCGCAAGGGCTGCCAGGAAGGGAGGATCAAGGCCGTCGAAGGCTCCTGAACTGCCATAATAGCCGCCCTTCGTGCAGGGGCGTACGGGATACCTTTCATGCCGGTGGGAGGGATGTGGGGAAGCGGCCTGCTGGAGATCAACCCGGATTTCTTCCAGGTGATGACTTCGCCCTTCAACGGCGAGAAGGCCGTTGCGGTCAGGGCGCTCGCGCCGGATTGGGCCGTCATCCACGTCCAGGAGGCGGACGAATTCGGCAACGCGCGCATCATCGGGTCCCAGTTCCAGGACCCCCTGCTTGCCAGGGCGGCCAGGAAAACAATTATCACAGCGGAAAAAATAGTTGGGACGGAAAAGTTCCGTGAGAGCCCGGAACACAATACAATTCCCCACTTCCTGGTCGAAGCTGTGGTCGAGGCCCCGAATGGGGCCCGGCCGGGCATATGCTACGGCCTGTACGAATCGGTCGACGCAAAAGCCATGCGGGATTACGCAAATTCCATCCGGGACGGCGCTTTGCAGGGATACCTCGCCCGGGCAAGGGAAGGGAGGACACAATGAATTACGGACCCGCGGAAATGATGTGCGTGGCGCTCGCCAGGGAAATAAGGGAAGGCGACACCGTGTTTCATGGCCTCGCTTCGCCCGTGCCCATGACCGCGATGAAACTCGCCAAGGCGCTCGGGAGGGAATTCACATACGTGAACATAACCGGCGGGGTTGACCCGCAATGGGAAAAGCCGGCCGTGACCGGATCTACCCTCTCGCCCGACCTGCACCGGGGGGCGGTGGCGAGCTACGGCCTGGACGAGATCTTTGACCTGGCCTGCTCGGGTAAAATAGACATCGCCTTCCTCAGCTTTGTCCAGATGAGCCGGCGGGGTGAGATAAACATGTCGTTCGTGGGGGGCACTTATGACAGGCCGAAAGTGAGGCTTCCCGGGGGTGCCGGCAGCGCCACCCTGACGCCGGTCACGAAAAGGACCACGATCTGGAAGACGAAACACGACCGGAACTCCCTGGTGGAGAGGGTTTCTTTCGTGACAGCCGCCCCCGACCCGGCAAAAGAGCTCACCGTTGTGACCAATCTGTGCATATTCAGGCTGAGGAATGGACTGCTGGAACCCGAATGCATATTCCCGTATGCGACCATTGACGAGGTGAAAGAGAACACCGGCTGGGAGATACCTGACGATAACGTGCCTGTCTGCCCTCCGCCTACGCAGGAGGAGATCTCGGCATTGGAAAAAGTCGACCCCAACCGGATACGGTACATAGAGTTTTAGGAGAGGCGCTGCCCGAAAATCTGTAAAGCCCGCCAAAAATTCGCCCTCGAAAGCCCCATCAGACCTGCTTTTTATGGGCAAAACCCACGAAACCCAAATCGGGCAAGGATTTTCTAAAAAAGAGTAGCAAAAATTACGTATTTGTAATAAACGGACATGATCAATACTGAACAAACGGATAATAAAAGATGAGATTCGACATTGCAAAACGCGGCAACGGCATGACCTACGAGATCCGCAATATCGTGGGCGTGGCCGACAAATTAAAGGAATACGGAGTTGAAATACTCTGGGAGAATATCGGTGACCCAATTCAAAAAGGTGAAAAAATACCGGAATGGATGAAAGAGGAACTAACCAAGCTTCTCCAGATGGACAGCTGTTACGGCTATTCGCCAACCAAGGGGATGGACGAGACAAGGGAATTCCTTGCCGGCAAAGTCAACGAGAGGGGAAAGACCCAGATCACCAAAGAAGATATTATCTTCTTCAACGGCCTTGGCGACGCTATCGCCAGATCATACAGCGCAATCAGGCTTGACGCCAGGATAATCCTGCCGGAGCCCACTTATTCCACGCACTTCCTTGCCGAGGTGCTCCATGCGTCGTTCCCGCCGAACACTTACCGGATGAACCCTTATAACAACTGGCATCCGGACATGCGGGAACTCGAGCAGAAGGTTAAAAGCCACCGGGCCATCGTGGGGATCCTCGTGATCAACCCGGACAACCCCACCGGTTTCGTCTACCCTCAGGAGACTTTGAAGAGGATCGTTAAAATAGCCAAGGAAAATGACCTGTTCCTTGTCTTCGACGAGACCTATATCAATATGGTCTACAACGGCCAGAAGACCGTCCCGCTTTCGGACATAATCGAGGATGTCCCGGGGATAAGCATGAAAGGCATCTCGAAGGAATTCCCCTGGCCGGGCGCCCGGTGCGGTTGGATGGAGATTTACAATTCAGAAAGGGACCCGAGCTTCTGCCGGTACATAAATGCGATCCTCAACCAGAAGATGTCCGAGGTCTGCTCCACGACCCTGCCCCAGATGTCCATTCCGGTACTCATGCAGCACCCGGAATATGATAATTACCTCAAGGAGCGAATCCTCAAGTACGAGAGGCTTTCCAATATCGCTTATGACATTTTCAAGGATGTGCCCTACATCGCGGTCAACCGGACAAACGGGGCCTTCTATATGTCTGTCGTCTTCAATGAGGCCGTTTTGAACGGCAGGCAGACGCTTCCCATAAAGCAGGAAGGCGTCAAGTCCTATATAGAGGGGATCCTCAACGACAAAATGGAGCACGACAAGCGCTTCGTCTATTATCTGCTTGCGGCTACCGGGATCTGCGTCGTCCCGCTGACCTCTTTCTTCACGCCCCTCCCGGGGTTCCGTCTCACACTCCTGGAGAAGGACGAGGAGAAATTTGAGGCGACCATAAGGAAGATCGCGGAAAAGATAGTTGAATATATAGATTCTGCAAGGTAGTTTTGGAAATAAAATGAAGCCCCGGCAACCCCGCCGGGGCTTTTTTTATGAAAGCTGCCCAGCCTTTCAGCAGCGTTAATCATGGCGGGGTATAAACGGCGAGAATTCGTATTCCTTGTCCTTCACCTGGAAAGCGACTCTCCCCGTCTCATTGCTTTTGATCTTTCCCTCGATGATCCTTTTGCAGCCGAAATCGTAAAAAGTCACCTGGTGTGTCGGGGTTTCCGCCTCATCGATCCCTTTGTATGACCTCTCTTTTTCATCTGCTGACAATTCCCTGATGGTGAGTTTCTGGCACCTTTCCCGGGCCTCGCTGTCGCCGCAGCGGATGGATAATACGTAATTTCCGTGAAACTTTATGGGCATCCTGATTTCCATTAGTTAACACCCCTTTCGTTTTTTTACGGACGCTTTTTCCTAGCATATCCATTTTCAAATTGAAAGTGCGGGAAACTTTGTCTGTACAATTGGCCTCGATGTGATATTGATTAACTGTGTGTCTTTAATTCTTTCCAACGGGAGGATCCATGGATCTTGGTGACCTGGTCCTGGTGGCCGAACCGAGGCACCCGCTTCACGGCTGTGTCGGGAAGATTGTAGGGAAGCGCGGGTCAAGGCCGCCGGACGACACGTGGATTCTCGTCTATTTGCCTGCCAGGATGCGCTCTTTCCTGATCCCGGAGTCGTTTTTGAAGCCCGACACGGGCAGGGATTTCTCGACTTTAGTGAGTTGCGTCCAAACCGGTGAGTGACCCTTAATCGCAAGGGAACACGCCCTTGACGGTAATGACAGCGGTAATAAGCTCCCGGGGCGTCACATCGAAGGCCGGGTACATCGCTTTGACATCGGGACCGCTGATCGGGGTCCCCAAAAACTCGAGGACCTCATCTTGGGTCGCGCTCCTCTATAGGTATATCGGAGCCCTTTTCGGTGCCCTTGTCCGCCCCCCCGTACCCGAGGATGTAAAAAGGCAGTCTGAAGTAGCGGGCGCAGATTGCCAGCTGCAGGGTCCCTATCTTGTTTGCGGCCGAACCGTCCATGGCAATCCTGTCCGCAGCCGTGAATACCTTGTCGATTTTTCCGATGGACATGAAGTGGGCGGCCATGTTGTCCGTAATCAGGGTGGTATCAATGCCGAGGCAGCTCACCGACCATGCGGTGAGCCTCGCGCCCTGAAGATACGGGCGGGTCTCGGAGCAGATGACCTTTACCTCTTTGCCGTTTTCCTTTGCCGCTTTCAGCATGAACAGCAGGGCGGCCCCGGGAAAGCAGTGCGTCAGGATCGTGTCCCCGTCTGCCAGGAGCTTTTCGGCATTGGTCCCGGTGGCTTCGGAAAGCGCCCTTTGCTTTGCCATGATATTTTGCAGGAAAGAGAGGATGGCCGGGGCAGGCGGTCCCTCCCTGAAGGCGGCTCCCAGCAGTTTATCGACAAGGGCCGCGAGATGAAACCCTGTCGGTCGAGTCCTCTTCAGCCTCTCCGCCGCTTTCAGTATAACGGCCGGGTCATTCTCCAGGGCGGCAAGGTAGAGCCCGAATCCCGCCGTTACAGCGATATCGCCCGCGCCCTGGATTACCATATTTTCAATGGCCCTGGCGACGTCCTCATAATTTCTGCAGACCACCCGTGCAACCTCCCGGGGCAGTTTCCTCCGGTCAATCATGACGAGGCACGTGTCCTCTAGGAACAAGTTGTTGGACAGGTCCATCAGCAAAGGTTCCAAAATGCCTCCTCTCAAAATGCGATTACAGGTTTATATATGAATATGTATGTTTTTACACTCGAATATTGACCAGGCCTCAGGAGCGGCAATCGCCTCAAACTGCCGGAACAATCAATTTCGCATGCTTCCCAATGACTCGTGCGGGGGTTTTTCTTATTGACAAAATCAGTATTTAATTATACGCATAAATGTCAAAATTATTAGAAAATTGGAGGCGAGTCGGACTTATAGTAAATTAGTAAAAAACACTTAAAAAGGAGGGGAAAAAGTGTATTTTGCAAAAGAATTGCTGGATGAATCCAGCCAACTCCGGAAGAGATGGGAAGACGAGGTCAAGAAGACCGTTGCCAAATGGGCCGACCAGAAACCGCGCTGGTCAACGGTATCGGACCTCGAAATAAAGAGGCTCTACACGCCTGAGGACATTAAAGACATGGACTTTGCCCGCGATATTGGATATCCCGGGCAATTTCCGTTTATAAGGGGCAATCAGGCCACAGGCTACCGCGGGAAGTACTGGACATTCCGCATGTTCTCCGGGATGGGCAGCGCCAAGGAAACCAACGCGCGCTGGCATATGCTCCTCAAGGAAGGCCAGACGGGCCTTTCGACCGCGTTCGACTTCCCGACCCTGATGGGCTATGACACAGACTCACCCAAGGCCAGGGGCGAATGCGGGAAGTGCGGCGTCGCCATCGACACGCTGGACGATTTCCTCCAGCTCGTTGACGGCATTCCCATGGACAAGATCACCACCTCGATGACCATCAATCCGCCGGCAACCGCCCTTTGGGCAATGTACTGCGCGGCTGCAGATATGAGGGGCATCCCCCTGACCAAGATCGGCGGCACGATCCAGAACGACATGCTCAAGGAATTCATCGCGCAGAAGACACTGATGTGCCCGCCCGAACCCTCGGTCAAGCTGATCAGCGACACGGTCGAGTTCGGGACCAAGTACGTTCCAAGGTGGAACACGATCTCCATCAGCGGATACCATATCCGCGAGGCTGGAGCCACTGCCGTCCAGGAACTCGCTTTCACCCTGCGTGACGGAATGGAATATGTTGAGGACGTTATGCGCCGCAAAGGCCTCGCAGTCGATGAATTTGCTCCCCGTCTATCGTTCTTCTTCAACTCCCATATCGACTTCTTCGAGGAGATCGCCAAACTGCGCGCCGCCCGCAGGATCTGGGCAAAGGCCATGCGTGACAGGTACAAATCAAAAGACGAACGCTCCTGGTGGATGAGGTTCCACACTCAGACGGCAGGCTGTTCGCTTACTGCCCAGCAGCCGTATAACAACGTAGTCAGGACCGCTACAGAAGCGCTTGCGGCGGTGCTGGGCGGGACGCAGTCCCTTCATACCAACTCCCTGGACGAAGTGCTCTGTCTGCCTTCAGACACGGCAGTCCAGATCGCGCTTCGAACCCAGCAGATCATCGCCGAGGAAACCGGTGCGGCCAATACAATCGACCCGCTGGCCGGCTCCTATTTCGTCGAGGCGCTCACCAACGAAATGGAAGAGAAGGCATGGGATTACATCCACAAGATCGACGAGATGGGCGGAATGGTCGCCGCCATCGAAAAAGGCTTCCCCCAGCTCGAGATCGCCGATGCCGCTTACACTTACCAGCGGCAGATCGATGCCGGCGAGAAGATCATGATCGGCATCAACAAGTATTTATCTGATGAGGTCACCCCGATTCCTTTCCTGGAAATCGACGACAAAGTAGAGACCGAACAGATCGAAAGGCTCGCTGCCGTCCGCAGGAGAAGGGACAGCAAGGCCGTGAAGCGCTGCCTCGATGACCTGAAGAGCGCCTGCAAGAAGGGCGATAACGTTATGCCCTTCTGTATCGAAGCTGTGAAGAACATGGTCAGCGTCCAGGAAATCTGCGACGTTTATCGCGAGGTCTTCGGCGAATACCGAGATCCGGGTCTGTACTAAAATTTCAGGAGGGGACACAAATTATGGCAAAAAGAAAGATTCGCATAATGGTTGCAAAACCCGGGCTCGATGGACACGACCGGGGCGCAAGGGTTCTCGCACGCTGTTTCCGTGATGCGGGGTTCGAAGTCATTTACACGGGGTGTCACCAGACTCCGGAACAGATAGCCGCTTCGGCTATCCAGGAAGATGTTGATGTAGTCGGGCTGAGCTGTTTATCAGGTGCCCACCGGTACCTGTTTCCCGCGGTCGTCAAACTGCTCAAAGAACAAGGTGCTGAAGATATCACGGTCATCGGCGGCGGAATCATCCCGGAACAGGATTTCCAGGGCCTCTATGATGCCGGACTCAAAGCTCTCTTCACACCCGGCGCGAAGCTCGATTATATTGTGGAGTGGATAAATACAAATATCAATCCAAGAGCATAAAAAGGGTTAAAAAGAATGGAAATAGGAAAGAAGATCAAGGCGGGGGATGTAAGGGCTGCTTCCCGCCTGATCAGAAACATTGAAGACAATATACCCGAAGCAAAAACGACGTTAAAACATATTTTCCACATGACCGGCAATGCACATGTTGTCGGTATAACCGGATCGCCCGGGGCCGGTAAATCAACGCTGGTCGACGGGCTCATAGAATTCACGCGCAAAAGGAACAAAACGGTCGGTGTGCTGGCCGTCGACCCCACAAGCCCGTTTACGGGCGGCGCCATTCTCGGAGACAGGATCCGGATGCAGCGCCACGCCGAGGATCCGGGCGTGTTCGTCAGGAGCCTGGCAACCAGGGGGGCGCTGGGGGGGCTGGCAAAAGCAGTCGGTGATGCCATTCACGTGCTTGATGTCATGGGCAAGGATTTCGTCCTTGTCGAGACAGTCGGAACAGGCCAGCAGGAAGTCGAGATCATCAACCACGCCCATACGGTAATTGTCGTACTGGTGCCGGGCATGGGAGATGAGATCCAGGCCATCAAGGCCGGCATTATGGAGATCGCCGATATCTTCGTGGTCAACAAGGCGGACCGTGACGGGGCGGGCAAACTCCAGAGAGAGCTTATGGCCGTTCTCGACATGTCCAATATACCAAAGGGCGGCTGGAGGCCCCCGATCCTTTCCATCGGCAACGCGTTCGATCCGGCGGAATTTGAGCGGGGCGTGACAGAGCTCACCGCCAAGGTCCAGGAGCATTATGACCACCTGGTGCAGAGCAATATGCTAGGGGACAGAAGGCGCCGCAAAGCGGCCCACGAACTCAATGAGGCAATGCGGGCCAGCATACTCGAACCGGTGCTCCTGAAAGCTGGTTACATCCGGCGAGTTGGACAAAATGATCGACACGCTGCTTAAAAAAGAAACCGATCCCTATACGGTTTCCGAACAGGTTGCAAAACAGTTTTTGAAAGACTGCATGTAGGAAGAATGCGCTGTTAAATAAAGGCCCGGGGCTGTTTCGGCCCCGGGTTTTTTTAAAACAGGCATTAGGCATTGGGCGTCAGGCATTAGGGCATGGTACTTTTACGAATGATAGTACCTTGCCTAACGCCTAATGCCTGATGCCTGATGCCTCAAATCGAGGTAACCTTATGACTTCAAACGTAATCGAAGAAACCCTGGCGAAATTCAACCAGGGCCTTGTCATCGTGATCACGGGAAACGGCAAGGGAAAAACAACGGCTGCCATGGGCCAGGCGCTCCGGGCGCTGGGGCACGGCTTCAAGGTGCTCGTCGTGCAATTCATGAAGGGCAAGAAATACGGCGAGGTATTGTGCGCCGAAAAGCACCTGCCTGACCTCAAGATAATCCCGTGCGGTCTCGACAGTTTTGTCATGAAGGACAACCCCGCCCCGGTGGATATAGAACTCGCGCGCCAGGGCCTGAAGCTCGTGAAAGAAGCGCTGGCCTCAAAAGAGTACCAGATGATAATCCTCGACGAGATCAATGTGGCCCTGGATTTCAAACTCGTCGCGCTCGAAGAGGTCCTCGACATGATCAGGAACAAGCCGAAAGAGATCGACCTCGTCCTCACGGGCAGATACGCGCCGCCGGAAATAATCGAGCTTGCCGATACCGTCAGCGAGGTCCAGGAGATCAAGCACCACTATTCAAAAGGGGTCAAGGAGCGGGCCGGGATAGAATTCTAATCCGGTTTTGTCCCCTGCACCAGCCCCTGAAGGGGCTTCCGCTATACAAAGTAGGTAATGCCCCAGAAACATCAACTCAAGGCGGTGCGACAGTCGGTCACGCCGCCTTTTTTGCGGAACGCGGAATTAAATCATGTAGGCAATATTGTGGCGGGAACATCGTGCTTGTGCCTGGCATTGCATGTCCCTCCGGCATATAACCTGCCCGCTGTGTTCCTACAAGTACGAAGAAATTCACAAGGTTTCCTCCCCGGCCCCGCCCATCTCTCCCCTGTTATCAAAATTCACATAACTCATGAAGTTAAAGCTTAAAAATAACGTGTCTGGGTTCCCGATTCTGTGTGCCGGGCATAAGACGTGCCTAGCTTGATTGTTGTTTGTTTGTAAAAAAAGTAGTTGACAAAAGGGAAATAAACTCCTATACAAATGCCGTATTTTAATGTAGGTTATATCCTATAATATGTCGGCATTGCAGAAGGCAGAATCCGGAATTACAGTCTCGGTCATGGATCATGGATCAGGAGGTTTATATGAACGAAGGGGTCAGAAAAGAAATCGGGGTATTGCGTATATTATTCACAATCATCCTTTCTCTGGTAGTTCTGTTTTGCACTGCCTGCGGGGGCGGGGATATTTCCGGCGGAGACTCATCTCGCGGTTCGGCTGACACTGATAAGGTCACCGGGCTGAAGGTCACGGATGTGTACAGGAACAAGGTTGCGATCGCATGGGACTCCTGCATCGGGGCCGCCGGCTACACAGTATACCGCGACGGTGACCCTGTCGCGACGACGACGGAGCCTTACTATCTGGATTCAGGCCTTACCCAGGGGAAACCTTACAAGTACAAGGTGGCCGTCATCAACGACAAATCAACCGAGAGCACAGAAATCGAAGGCACGCCGCTCCCCTGGACCAAGAAAATGCCCGGCCAGATCAATGTGATAAAACAATTCGGGAACTACGTTTACATTGGCGGGACAAATACCTTTTACCCGGACGGCCGCGAATGGAGCTGGTATGCGGACGCATACCTTGCCAAGTACGACCTGAACGGGAACCTCGTCTGGGAGACCACCTTCAAGCACTTGACCGACAATGCAAAATATACCGACTGGGTGAGCGACATAGCCATCAGCCCCTCCGGCGATAACTTGTATGTTACCGGCACAGTGGATTATCTCAGTGACGAAAAAGCGAGAATCAGGAGATTATGCGGGAGTTTATAAATTCCTCAAAGGGAACTCTTTCATCGCCAAGTTCGATATAAGCGGCGATAAACCCAGGCAGAAATGGCTCAATATCGTCTTCGATATCCCCAATAATCTGAGCTTCGGGGAAAAGATCGCCGTTGACTCCAGCGAGAATGCGTATGTCCTCAGCAAAATCGAGTTTGACGTGGGTTATATAAGCAATCCCAACTGGACCTGCTCGGTCACATCATACGACAAGAACGGCAACTCGCGCTGGGTCTACCGCTGGAACCTGGTTGAAACCATGTCTACCGGGGTTCATTTCCACCCGCATTTACTGGATATTGACAGGAACGGCAACCTTTACGTGTCCGGCCAGCTCCAGGGCGTCAAGATCTACTACGGCTATTATGCCACGTATGACCTTCAAGAGAAGAAGCCCCTTGGCGACGGCGGATATTCAATCTACTATATTCCCTCATTCCTCAGGGCCAGGCTCAACCTGAACACCGGTATCCCGGAATGGGAAGTCGTTCAGAAATCTGGCTGGAACCCGGCCAACCCGACCGTCCTCGACCCTCTCACAGGCAATACGTACCATTGCATGCTGGATATCGACATATGGGGCGACTGGCCTAACCGGGGGCTGATGAAGACCGGTCCCGACGGCGACATCGCCTGGCTTGTCGGGAATATTACCGAAAGGAATGCAGACAATACGGGAGATTCAGGACTATTGGTCCATTCAGTACGATAATGAACTCATTGTACCTGGGCGGCATAAATTACGATACCCAATATGGATGGGATATACACCTGGCAAAATATGACGTTTCGGGGACGTCGCCTCAACTGGTTTACAGAAATACATTTGTGCCCATCGATCCAAAAAAGAATTCCGAAGAGGACTTCCTGTGGACCATGGGAATTGTTAAAGGCGGGGGCAACACCAGTATCTGGGCGGTAGTGAGGACAACCACCGAAATTGACGGTCTTCCCAAAAAAGAAGGCGATTATTACGCCTGGTACCTGATGAGGTTTGACGCCGATGCACAAAGCTGGTGGTAATCGTATTGTAATCTGAAAATACCCAAAAGGCAGCGGGCCCGGGTTTTCCCGGGCCCTTTTTCTGCCAAAATCTTCTATTTTGCCGCGTTTGTTCCTGAAAATTCGTCGGGCCTTTTGCCCGCGGCGTTTGCCCCCGCTATGCAGGACAACGACAAATATTTCGGTCCCAGCCATGCATTCATTTCAAATACATTGCAAACATGCTGCGGATGGATTTATAAAATCACCGTCCCAAACGTCTGAAAAGGAGGAGTCATGGTCAGCCGCATCAGAAGCCGCTTTCCGCTGCTACTGGCAATTATTTATCTTTTAACGGCACTCGGCTGTGCGGGCGAAGCCGATAAGCCGGACATCGCGAGCCTCAAATACAACAAGGCCGCGGTCAGGGAAATAGACCGGGTCATTTCAAGCGGCAAAATAGATGCGAGGGAGCGGGCAGTCCTCAGGGGACTCAGGTGGTGCCTTGTTTTTTGTGACGACGACGGTAATTTTAACTTCACGTTCACGAATTACATGACCATGCTGGACGAATTGACACTCCACGGCCCTCAACGCGAACTGCACGCGATTGTCCATAGCGCTATTTTGAAGGAGTTTGAGCGGGCTGTGCCGAGGCTGCCCGAGTTGTTCCCTCCAGATGCCGACGGTTATGAAAATTTTGTTTCCATCCTCGCGACAGCCTACCATCACCAGGTGCCGATCGGCCCCTTGAAGCAATTCGCCGAGCGCCAGTTTGCCCATGTCAAGCCCCCCGACAGACTCGGGGAATTCCGGAAGGCGGCCAAGGAAAGGGATTATGATTCGCTTACGGACCTCATTGTGGACACGGCTTTCAAAAATATGGCCTATCGCTGGAAAGCCGATAAAGACTTTCGCCTTCCGCCCGACAATTACAAAACCATCATGGCGGAATGCGCCAATATCCCTTTCGTTCATAAATACAACGACAGCGGCTATCACGATCAGAATTACTATGCAACACATGTGCTCCTGGCGCTCAACCACTATGGCCAGGAGGTGCTTAAGCCCTCTGCCGCCACCGACAGGATTTATTTCTATTTGACGAAAAACTACGACGTTGTCCGCAACAGGACCGGAGACCTGGACCTCCTGTGCGAGTACCTTTATTGCTTCCGGCAATTCGCCCCCAGGGGGGTCCAATTCATCAGTGAGGGAGAAAGCTATGTAATGTCTTTGCAGAATCCCGACGGTTCGTGGGGCACGAAGGAAGATTTCGAGGGCGATCCATATAACAGGCTTCACCCTACCTGGACGGCTATAACGCTTTTGGTCTTGAGAGATTAGTCCGCTGCGTGTCTTCTCCCCGATATTTTACCCGCGCTCGACCCGAATACCGGATGGACTCCGGACACGGCGGGGGGATTTCATGAAGAGCAAAATTTGAAGTGTCCCGTCAATTTACACGCTCATATTTCGCGCCGCGCTGCTCAATGACCAGGGGGCCGGAACTTTTAGTTGTTTTTGCGTTTTTTGGCCTGGCTGCCTTTTCTTTCCGGGTCCCCTGCCTCTTGGGGGAATCCTTTTGAATAACCCTCTCCGAGCTGCGAGTAACATCCGGGAACTTCACAGACGGCTTGCTCGCGATCGTCCCATACTCCACGGCCACCTGAGCCGGGATATTGGAAGGAGAAACAATCAGGATAATGCCGATCGAAAGGCAAAAAATGCAGAAAAAAAACGACTGCCTCAACATGAAAAATCCCCCTTTCGTTGTTTTTGCGGAAAGCCCGACTTTCGTCATTTATAATATTTTATGCCTTAACTGTAAATAAGACTTGTTCGCGGCGCGCCATGCAGGTTTCTTAACTGCGTGTTAACGCTGCCGCCAGCGATGTTGACGCTGATAAACAAATTTTCCCTTCCATAATTAACTTATGGTAACGTGTCGCCATCTCATTCCCGCATTGAGCACCTTGTGCAATTCAAATTTTTCAAAACGTTGCTGGCCGGCCTGACAGGCGGTTTTGCGCTTAATCTCACGATGTTGTTGACCTTTCGCCTGCTTGGATTCGGCTGGAAAGGGGGAGGGATACTCCTGGACCCGACAATCCAGAGCCCAAAGCTCATAGCCGTATGGACAAAACTTGAGCCTTTGCCCCTGGTGGTAAACAGCCCGGCCCCGATAATCGCGGGACTGATGTTGTTTGCCATCGCCCACGCGTTCATGTACCGATGGCTTGCGCCTGCCTGGCCCGCAGGTATTGCTGCAAGGGCGCTGCGCCTGGCTTTATTGGTGTTCATCCTCTCGTTTGTATTCTGGGAATTCTTCACACCTTTCAACCAGTTTGGCGAGCCGCCGGCCTTGATAGCTTTAGAGCTGGCGTTCTGGGGCGCAATTGCCCTGGCCGAAGGATTCGCGATTGCTGCCGTGATGGAAACGAGAAAATAGGGTCTGCTTATTTATGCCTGCGAGACATGGACTGCGAGCGGCAAAAGAAAATTAATCCTTGCACCGGAATGTTCCTGCAACTATACCGCAGCCCAAATACGGTCGATATATGAAGAAATCTAAAAAGCCATCGTCCGCTGCATGGCGGCTTCGGCCTTTTTGACGTCCTCAATGGCCATAGTGTAGTACGCCTTGTGGCTCTCGTAGTCTGATCTGGTGACCAGCCCCTGGTCATAAAGGGCCCGGTAGCGGTTGAAATTTTGGAGGGCTAAATCTCGCAAAAATAAAGCCCTCTGCAGATTGGAGACTGCTTCGACCGCTTTCAGCCCCTGGGTCGTTTGCCTGAATTCTTTTTTAAGCTCAGGAGAATCTTTATGAGCTGACTGTATCCGCTTGTTCTCCTCCTCCAGCATTGCCACTTTCTGCAGGAGCGCCTTTTCCCGGTCGTTTGCTTTTTTGAGTTGCTCCAGGTACGACCTTTCCTTCAACATGTGCTGGACACTGCTTTCGAGAACGCTCATGTCCACATCCACTTTCACCGTTATCTCGATCCCGAAGGCCTCGCCGGTTAAATAATTTTTCTCGGAGACAATCTCGCTTTTCAAGATGCCGGCGGCAATGGCGAGAATTTCATCCTGTTCAACCCGGGCGTTACTTACAACAGTGGTGCTCTTTATATATGTGCCGGCCATCTCCAGGGCCTCGCGTTTTGACCTGGCCAGGCCGGCGGTCCTCGCGTCATCGGGGGATTGGCTGCCGCCAAAAACCTGCTTTACTGAATGTGTAATGGTCTTGATCTCTCCGTATACAAAGGACGGCATCAGGAGCACAACAGTGAGGAGAAAAACCGGTATGCGTTTCATATTTCATGCCTTTTTTGATTAACGGAATCGACAATACAGTGCCGCAATATATATCAAAATATGGAATTCAAGTCCAATCTCGCCGATAGACTTTAGCGGGATTAGAAATGACTCAACGTCATAGAGGACCTGATTCAAAAATCCAAGGACTGCGAAGCTGCCCGCCATGGCAAGGATATACACCTGCGTTCAGTCATACGTAACAGGGCGAGGAACAGGATCGCCTGCAAGCACATTTAGATTCTTGTCAGTTTAATGCTCATGAAAAATCAGGAAAGGACTGATAGCAATTTTTGAAGGGCGAGAAGATATAATTATAGGTGTATGTTCGAACTGGTATGGCTGTGTCTTCATCATTTTAGTGGAGATTTCAGTTGGAGCAGAGATTGTTTAGATTCACGGATAAATTCATCACAACTCTCAGGCTGTCAATTATCGCCGGGGGAATCCTGGGGGTAAGCGTTCTGCACTATTTCACGCCCCTGTCGGAACCAGTCCTGCATGATATTTATCAAAGGCTCTATTACCTGCCGATTATACTTGCCGCGTTCTGGTTTGGGATGAAGGGGGGCATCGGGACCGCAATCATCGTAAGTTTCCTGTATCTGGCTTCACATAGTTTATCAATGGGGCGGCTATGCGGGACATTCGGGCCACAACGCAATGGAGGTCGATAAATTCCTGGAGATCATGATTTATAATCTCGTGGGCTTTGTTACAGGGTTTCTATCGGAGCAGGAGAAGCGCCGCCGGGATCAACTGGAACGGACGTCGGCAGGGCTTGGAACAATCATACCAGGAGCTCCAGTGCCAAGCGGATTGCACAATCCGCATTGAAGAGCAGCTCAGGAAGGCGGAGCGCTTGTCGGTTTTGGGCGAACTGTCGGCGGTCCTGGCGCATGAAATCCGCAACCCGCTGGGCTCCATACATGGCACAGCGGAAATACTCAAAGATGACTACAAGCCCGGGGATAAGAAATATGAGTTCCTGGAGATACTGTTAAAAGAATCGGACCGCCTCAACCGGGTGGTGGAGGATTTTTTAAGGCTCAGCCGCCCTCAGCCGCTCGTGCTCGCACCCTGCAACATAGGAGAGGAACTGCGCAGCATCACCATGCTCGTGGCGGCCGAAGCAAAGGACCGTGATATCAGGCTCGAAGTGCATGCCGATGAAAACCTGGAAATTATGGGGGACAGGGACAAACTCCATCAGGCCTTTTTGAATATCATCCTCAACGGGCTCCAGGCCGTCCCCGACAAGGGCTCAATTGTCATAGAAGCCCGTATGCTGGACAATGCCGCCCTGGATGGTGCGGAGCTGGAGATAATCTTCAGAGACAGTGGGCCGGAGATCCCGGAAGATCTGCAAAAGAAAATCTTTGAGCCGTTCTTTTCCACCAAGAAGGACGGCACGGGGCTCGGGCTTTCCATAGCAAAAAAAATTATAGAATCTCACGCCGGCAGTATAACGGTGGTTTCGGAAGCTCAAAAAGGGACCGCTTTCAAAGTTCGCCTGCCTGTGGTTTGTTCCTTCAAACAGCGCCGCAGAGCTCAATAAAACGGAATCACAGGAAGATAAATCATGAAGCGAAAAATTCTCATCGTGGATGACGATTCGTCGTTCAGGCGGATACTGGAATACAATCTTCAGGAGGAAGGTTATGAAGTCCTTCCCGCATCATCCGGGGAGGCGGGCCTTGTCCTGTTCAAGGAGCAAAACCCCGACCTGGTCATTACCGACATGAAAATGGAAGGCATAAGCGGGATAGATCTTCTGCACAATATAAAGAAGCTCTCTCCCGATACCCTGGTGATAATCATTACTGCCTTCGGGGCTGTCGAAGATGCCGTGGAGGCCATGAAGCTCGGAGCCTACGACTACATCACAAAACCTGTCAACCGTGATGAGCTTAAACTGGTTGTGCATAAAGCGCTGCAGCTGACCAGCCTTTCCTCGGAGAACCGGGACCTTAAACAGCGTCTTGCGGACAACGAGGATTTCAAAAAAATAATCGGTGTTTCCGATGCAATGTCAGAGGTGTTTGCAGTTATAAGGAAGGTGGCCGATACGGAAGCAGCGGTCCTGATAACAGGCGAATCGGGGACAGGAAAAGAACTTGTGGCCCGTGCCATTCATGAGCGCAGTTCGCGCCGGAAATCCCGTTTTGTTACCATAAACTGCGCGGCAATCCCCAAAGATTTGCTGGAAAGTGAGCTCTTCGGCCATGTGAAGGGGGCTTTCACCGGTGCGGTACGGGATCAGCTGGGAAAATTCCAGCAGGCGGACGGCGGCACAATTTTCCTTGATGAAATTGGCGAGATGCCGCTCAACATGCAATCCAAGCTTCTGCGGGTCCTGCAGGAGAAGGAAATAGAACCTGTCGGCGCGGCCGGCATTCAGAAGATCGATGTTCGCATCATTACGGCGACAAATCTTGACATCGAGGCGGAAGTCGCAGCAGGCCATTTCCGCGAGGACCTTTATTACAGGATTTCGGTGATCCCCATTCATCTGCCGCCCCTGCGTCAAAGGCCGGACGATATACCCCTGCTTGTAAAACACTTTGCCGAAAAGGCAGGAAAGGGCACAATAGAATTCAGCGCGCAAGCCTTAAAGGCACTTTCAAAATACCCGTGGCCAGGCAACGTGAGAGAGCTTGAAAACACAATCACCCGAACCATCATCATGCGCCGGGGAGACAGGATTGAGGTCGAAGATTTGCCCGCCAAGATCCTTTCGTGGCCGCAAAATCAAAAGACAGCTGCTACTTTCAACCTCCCGCCCGAGGGATATCCCCTCGATCAACTCGAGAGGGACGTCATTGTCGAGGCCCTTGAGAGGAACAACTGGAACAAATCAGGGGCGGCGGCATTCCTGAAGATACCCCGTCACGTACTCCTCTACCGGCTCGAAAAATATGGGATAAGCGCTCCTCCGAAGAAGGACCAGGGCTGAGCTGTCAGCTGAAGCCCTCCTGGAGAATATTCTCTACCCCTGAAGAATATTCTTCACTTGCAACCCCCGCATTTTTAGATTCTCCTTGCAAATCGGGCACTTATGCTTTGGCACGTTCCTTGAATCATAAGAAGGCAAATGAGATGAATAAAAAAAGTAAAAATACAAAGAAAAAATTAAGAGAAAGGAGAGGTAAAATGAAAAAGTCAATTCTGAACCTTATGGCAGCAGGCGTACTGTTCGTTGGGATGACTGCAGGAAACCTCGCATTTGCATACGACGATACAAGGTCGAACCCCACAGAGCCATTGAAGTCGGACAGGTATGAAACCTTGGCGGCTTACAGCTCAGACGATATGACATCGAACTCCCAAGAGCCATTGATGACGGAAAGGTTCGAAACGTTGGCGGGCTACGGATCTGACGATATGACATCAAACCCCAGCGAGCCGCTGAAGTCGGACAGGCAGGAATTTTTGGTGGCGTTCGTATCTGACGATACGATGTCAAACCCCAGAGAACCGTTGAAATCCGATCGGCAGGAATCCTTGGTGAAGTTCGGATCCGACGAGACAACCTCTAACCCCCAAGAACCGTAGTTTTTGGAGTCGCTGAGGGGAGGCAGAACAAAATTCTGCCTCCCCTTAGATTCTAGTAATCCGGAATCCAATCCATCTGCTCTAAAAAAGAAAAGGCCGGTAATTATGAGCCGGTAATTATGAGGATGAAATTACATCTGGAGTGAGGGGTTGCATTTTTTGCAGAGAGCTGAAATCTACTCTACTGATTCTGGAAATTAGAGGGGAGGTACCTCCTCCTCTTTTAAAAAAGTCTCCTTGTCGGCCATCCTGGAGCAGAATTTTCCAGAGATTGACAGGGCTTTCGACCCGTTGTCACTGTAATTTAATTAGTTGGCTTTTGGTTATCCGGGCGCGCGTTACTTTACTCCCCGGCGGGGTGTAGTATTCGAGCGTCGCCTGGACCTTATCTCCGACGTGATACTGACTGAGATTTACGCCGCTATCGGGGGGTACCAGAATCTCCCACAGTTTACCGTATTGATCTTTGACAACAACAGTCCCGGTTGCTGCATCAATCTTGACAATCGTTCCAGTCAACGTTGTGGCTGCCGACGCGTTCATTGTCGGTGACATGAAAAAAAGAACGGCGATAAACACAACCGTCAGGCTAACTCCGCACGCGCATTTTACCCTCATGCCCCCCCTTGTCGGCTGGTACACCTTTTTGTTTCGTTCAGATTCTGTTGCAAATCTATCATTGATGGAATAGTTGTCAACAACAAAGTGGGCTCGATACAGGCGGTCCTGAGACATCAGAATTTGGCGGCAACGGAAAAGTACATAAAACGCTTATAAGTCTTGTGCTTTCAGGAGGAAAAAGCCGTCTGGCGGAGCCGAATGACCCCGCCAAACAAATTAACGGAAGAGAGGCGGTATCGCAAGCAGCCGATACCACAACATAAAATTTGGTAGTCCCACGGGGAGTTGAACCCCGGTTTCCGGCGTGAGAGGCCAGCGTCCTAACCACTAGACGATGGGACCATGGCTGGGGGACTAGGAGTCGAACCTATAGCAAGATCAGAGTCTTGAGTCCTGCCGTTAGACGATCCCCCGATAAAGTCGAAGAAGGCGTTTTTAAAGAATTCGGCCCGAAAAGTCAAGATCAAAGTAAACTGCCGTGCCGCCTTTTCAAGCTCTTTCGGATCAATATTTCAGGACTCAATAGCGTGCCTTATGCGCTTCAGGGTGCGCTCCTTACCAAGGGTGATCATGACATCATCGATCCGGGGCTGACCGTCTTGCCCGTCAGGGCCACCCGCAGGGGCTGGGCAATGATCTTCAGCTTCACACCCCGCTCTTCGGTGAAGCGACGGAGAAATTGCTCTATCCCCGTCTTTGAGTAATCCAGCGTATGAGGCAAGCTCCCGGATGATTGCCTGCAGATGCTCCATGACCTCTGGCGTAAGAAATTTTCCGGCCGCCTCGGGGTCGTATGTCACCTCGTCGGCAAAGTAAAACATGCCCGCTATCGGCCAGTCTCACCAGGGTCTTGGATCTGCTCCGCAAGTCAGTCACGGCATGGTTAAGGAAGTCCGGGTCTGACACATCGAGTTCTTTGGCAGTCCAGAAAGGCTTTACACACTCCACAAGCTGCTCCAGGGAATACTTCTTTTATATAGTGGGCATTCAGCCAGAGGAGCTTTTCGGGATTAAATACGGCCGCCGATTTACCAACGGTATTCAGATCGAAGAGATCGATCAGCTCGGCCATGCGAAAATATTTCCTGATCCCCGTGGGACCACCCCAGCCGGACCAGATAATTAACCAGGGCTTCGGGCAGGTATCCCATGTCCTTGTAGGCCATCACCGACGTGGCCCCATGGCGTTTGCTCAATCTTGCCTTGTCCGACCCCAGGATCATCGGCACATGGCCGAAATGGGGTACCTCGTAACCGAGGGCCTCATAGAGGAGGATCTGGCGGGGCGTGTTGTTGACATGGTCGTCCCCGCGGAGGACATGGGTTATTCCCATCTGGGCATCATCCACGACCACGGCGAAATTGTAAGTGGGGTAGCCGTCAGCTCCTTTCGATCACGAGATCGTCAAGTTCTTCATTACTGAAGGTAATCGGCCCCTTTAATCAGATCATTGACAATGGTCACCCCGATAGTCGGGAGCAACGGAAGCGAGACCACGGAATCGGACGATCTTCGCGTCCCTTTTCGCGGCAGGCGCCGTCGTATTTGGGTTTTCTGCCCGTCTGGAGGGCCTTTTCGCTTTTCCTCGAGCTCCTCGGGAGAACAGGTACAGTAATAGGCTTTTTTTTCATCAATAAGCTTCTCGACCAACTTCACGGTGGATATCGACACGCTGGGCTTGATAAAAGGGCCCCTCGTCCCAGTCGAGACCAAGCCAGGTCATGGCTTCCAGGATGGCCTGGGTGGATTCCTCCGTGGACCTTATCTGGTCCGTGTCTTCAATGCGGAGGATGAACTTTACCCTGATAATGCCGGGCATAGAGCCAATTGAAAAGAGCGGTTCTTGCTCCGCCGATATGAAGATATCCCGTTGGCGATGGGGCAAATCTTGTCCTGACAGTCATTTTTTCGCCGGATTCAACCTTTCTTTCTGAAATAATTGTACTTTAATATCGAATATTTAAATCAAAGGCAATATCATTCTCGGCTGCGGATACGGGCCTCGCAGGGCCGGTAAGGCATTATTTTCAGGTAAAAATCCCGGGAAAACAGCCGCTGCCATGCATCGGGGTCGTACCGAAAATGAAAATTATCTTGACAAGTTGGGTCGTTTTTAATTAACAATACCAATTTACTGTGAGATATAATTGCGAAGCAAACGCGGCAAGAGGTCTCTTTGAAAATTATCGTCAGAAATATTCCGGAAGACGGGCTGAAATTCCATTTCACGAACGGGGAAAACTGGCATCGCAGGCTCCTCGGCAATGAAAGGGGAATGGATTTTTCCCTGGAAGCCACCTCCGTTGACGGTTCCGCCGAGAAATCCGGCGACACCGTCACCCTTTCCGTGGAGGTTCGGACAGCCATCGGGACGCAATGCGGCAGATGTCTTGAGCCTCTGATAATACCTGTGAACTCAGAATTTAAATACACGCTGATACCGGTTCCCGAGAAGAGCGGGGAGCCCGAAGTGGAGCTTTCCCTCGACGAACTGAATATTGGATATTATAAGGAAGACGAAATTGACCTTGACCCGATCGTCCTGGAGCAGGTTGTGCTCCAGATACCGATCAAGCCTTTGTGCAGCGAGGCCTGCAAGGGGCTTTGCCCCAGCTGCGGGGCGGACCTGAATTCCGAGCCCTGTGAATGCAGGGCCGATGCCGGCGACCTGAGGTTAGCCGCTCTCAAGAATTTTAAAGTCAAGAGCAAGGACAAAGAAAAAGACAAAGATTCGAAATAAAGGAAGGTGAACAGAAATGCCAAATCCAGTAAAGCGACATTCCAAGGCAAGAAGGGACAAGAGAAGGGCGCACGATTTCCTGACCGCCCCGGCGATCTCAGTGTGTCCGCAGTGCAATGAACCGAAGCTTCCCCACCGGGCCTGCAAAAAGTGCGGGACTTACAAGGGCAGGGAAGTGATATCGTTGGAAAAGGCCTCATAAAGGCAGGCATGCATGCAGAGTTTCGCGCTCGTTTTCCCGGGACAGGGCTCCCAGTATGTGGGCATGGGCAAGGAGCTTTGCACCGAATTTCGGGTTGCTCGTGATGTTTTCACCGAAGCGTCCGACACCCTCGGTTTTGACCTGGCTTCCCTGTGCTTTGAGGGGCCGCGTGAGAGGCTGGACCAGACAATTTTCACCCAGACCGCGGTCCTGACCGCCGACATAGCCGCCTTCAGGGTGTTTGCAGGCGGAGATTGGACTGAGGCCCCGCATCATGGCCGGCCACAGCCTGGGAGAATACGGGGCGCTTGTCGCCGCGGGGGCGGTTGATTTCAGCCGGGCCTTGACCCTTGTCGAGGCAAGGGCCAGGCTGCAGCAGGATGCGGTGCCCCTCGGCAAGGGCGGCATGGCCGCAATCCTCGACATGGATCCGGCAGCCCTCGAAGAAATTTGCGCTGGAGTCCGCAGTTCCATGGGGCCTGAAGGGGCGGTTTATCTCGCGATAAACAACGGGCCGACCCAGATCAGTGTGGCCGGGCTTTGTCCCGCCCTGGACGAAACGATTGTGCGCGTCAAGCAGGCTGGCGGAAGGGGTATAAAGATACCGGTGAGCGTGCCTTTCCATTGCGAACTGATGGCGGGCGCCGCCGAGCGGTTTGCGGAAGTCCTCGGCGATATGGAGTTCCGCGAATTCGGCATCCCGGTGGTCCCGAATTGTGATCCGGGGTCTCTCTATACCCCGGAAAACGTCAGGCATTTGCTGGTGACCCAGATCCGCTCCCTGGTAAGGTGGCATGAATCGGTGAATAAACTTTCCGCCGCGGCCGTCGGCATGGTGGTGGAAGTGGGCCCGCGAAAGGTCCTGTCGGGACTGATCAAGCGGATCGATAAAAACCTGGTAATAACGAATATAGAGGATTTGGAGTCTTTAAAAAAAACGCTTAAGGTGCTAAATGAGAGTGCCGGTTGAGCGCTGATTTTATATCTGCCCAAGAAACCTGTTTTTGAATTTTGGAAGGAGGACATCTGCGGAATGTCGATCGAAGAGAAAATCATCGAAATAATAATGGAGCAGTTGGATGTGAGCAGGGAGGAATGCGTCCCCGATGCGTCGTTCATGGACGACCTGGGAGCGGATTCGCTCGACATTGTTGAGCTTATAATGGCAATGGAAGAGAACTTCGGGATCGAGATTACAGATGATGAACTCCTGAAAATCAGGACGGTCCGCGACGCGATTGACTTTATCGTGAAAAAGAGGGGAATGATAAACTGATCTTTTCTAGTTATCTTTCCGGTGACGTGAATTGAGGAGGAAAGTTGTCATAACGGGGCTGGCCGCGGTGAGCCCGCTGGGAAATTCCCTCCGGGAGACCTGGGCAGGGATCTGCGCGGCAAAATCTGGTATTTCCACCATCACAAAATTCAATACGGACGGTTTCAGGACCACCATAGCAGGGGAATTGAAGGGCTTTGATCCCCTCGCCTTCATGAGCGCCAAGGAGCTGCGCAGGAATGACGATTTCATAGTATATGCCCTGGCATGCTCCGAGATGGCGCTGGCCGACGCCGGCCTGTCAATCGACCCGGGCAGGGCCGAGCGCACGGGAGTCATAATCGGCTCCGGTATCGGCGGCCTGGCGACTCTGGAAAGGGAGAAAGAAGTTCTGCTCGCGGGCGGCATCAAGAAGATCTCACCGTTCACGTTGCCCGCGGTCCTGGCGAACCTTGCCTCGGGCCAGGTCTCGATAAAATTCGGCGCCAAGGGGCCGATCAGCTGTGTAGTGACTGCGTGCTCGTCGGGATCCCATTCAATCGGGGAATCATTCAGGCTCATCAGGGACGGCTATGCCGACGCAATGATCACCGGCGGCACGGAAGCCGCCATCACGCCGCTGGGCTTTGCCGCCTTCGGCGCCATGCGCGCCCTTTCCACCCGCAACGACGCTCCCGAAAAGGCCAGCAGGCCCTTTGACGTGGACCGCGACGGTTTTGTGATGGGCGAAGGCTGCGGGATCCTGATCCTCGAAGAGCTTTCCTCAGCCCTGGACAGGGGCGCCCGGATCTATGCCGAACTCGTCGGGTATGGGATGACGGCGGACGCATTCCATGTCGCCGCCCCGCCTCCCGGGCACGAGGGAGCAGTGCGGTGCATGCGCCTTGCCTTGCAGGACGCGGGAATGCAACCCGGGGAAATCGATTATATAAACACGCATGGGACTTCCACGCCTCTCAACGACATTTACGAGACGCAGGCCATCAAGCAGGTCTTTGGCGGGCATTGCGCGAAATTAGCCGTGAGCTCGACGAAGTCCATGACCGGCCACCTGCTGGGCGCCTCCGGCGGCCTGGAAGCCGTTATTTCGGTCAAAACGATCCAGGACGGGATTATTCCACCCACGATCAACCTGGACCGTCCCGATCAGGAGTGCGACTTGGACTATGTCCCGCACGTGTCGCGAAAGGCAAGGGTCGACGCCGTCATGAGCAACGCTTTCGGGTTTGGGGGGGCGAATGCCGTGCTGGTTATGAGGCGCTACAATGGCTGATGCCGCCAGGCTGGTCATAGCGTCCGATCATGCCGGGTACGGGCTGAAGGAAGAGATAAAAGGGTTCCTGTCGGCCAGGGGACTTGCGGTTGAAGATGTCGGGACGGCTTGCCCTGATCCGGTCGATTATCCGGATTTTGCCGCCAGGGCGGCGGCCCTCGTCTCGTCAGGCGAAGTTGCCAGGGGCATCCTGATCTGCGGGTCGGGGATAGGGATGTCGATCACGGCAAACCGGTTTCCCGGCGTCCGGGCTGCCCTTTGCTGGACCAGCGAAATAGCCCGTCTGAGCCGCGAGCACAACGACTCGAATATTCTTGTGCTGGCAGCCCGGTTCACGGCCGCCGAAGATGCAAAAGAGATAGTATGCGTCTGGCTGGAGACGGCCTTTTCACGTGAGGAGCGCCATGCCGGGAGGCTGGAAAAAATAGCCCGGATCGAAAAAGAACTGCAGGGGAGATCCTTAAAACCCGGCGGGGAGCCGGGTCCGGGGAGGACCTGCTAAATTCATATGCAAGCAGGAGGAGTTGAATGTCCATTCTGAAAACAGTTGACCCGGAAGTCGCCGAAGCGATCTTGCAGGAAACAAAGCGGCAATCAAGCAAACTTGAACTGATACCGTCCGAGAATTTTGTGGATGAGGCGGTGCTGGAAGCCCAGGGCTGCATAATGACGAACAAGTATGCCGAGGGTTACCCGGGCAAAAGATACTATTATGGATGCGAGTTTGTCGATATTGTCGAGACCCTCGCTATCGAGCGCGCCAAGGAGCTTTTCGGCGCCGATCATGTCAACGTTCAGCCCCATTCGGGAACGCAGGCCAACATGGCGGTCTATTTTGCCACGCTCAACCCCGGGGACACCATCCTGGGCATGAACCTGGCGCACGGCGGGCATCTGTCGCACGGCAGCCCCGCGAATTTTTCCGGCAGGCTCTACAAGGTTGTCGCGTACGGGGTGGACAGGGAGACGGAGACAATCGATTTTAACGAGGTTGAGGACCAGGCGAAAAAGCACAAACCGAAGATCATCGTTGTCGGGGCGAGCGCCTATCCGAGGACTATAGATTTCGGGAAGTTTCGCCAGATAGCGGACTCGGTAGGGGCCTTGGTGATGTCCGACATAGCCCACATAGCGGGCCTCGTCGCGGCGGGGATCCATCCCAGCCCGGTCCCGATGTGCGAGTTCGTGACAACGACGACCCATAAAACTCTGCGCGGCCCGCGGGGCGGAATAGTAATGTGCAAGGCGGATTATGCCAAGACCCTGGACAGCCGCGTCTTCCCGGGCAGCCAGGGAGGGCCGCTCATGCACGTAATAGCCGCCAAGGCCGTTGCCCTGAAAGAGGCGCTGTCCGATGAGTTCAAAACCTACCAGGCGCAGATCGTGAAAAACGCGAAGGCACTCGCCGCGGAACTCACCAAAGCTGGATACAGGCTGGTATCGGGCGGGACTGATAACCACCTGATGCTGATAGACCTGACCGATAAGGGGATAACGGGCAAGGAGGCCGGCCTGGCCCTTGACCAGGCGGGCATTACCGTGAATCAGAACATGATCCCGTTTGACAAGCGCAGCCCGATGGTAACGAGCGGCGTAAGGCTGGGGACCCCCGCCATAACGACGAGGGGAATGAAAGAAGAGGAGATGAGGCTCATTGCGCGCATGATTGCACACGTCCTCAAGGATATCGCAAACGAGGGCCGGATCCTGGAAATCCGCAAAGAGGTGCAGGACCTGTGCAGCCGTTTCCCGCTTTACCCGGAGAGGATAGCAAAGGGATAACATCATGGCGGACAAGGCGGACAGTTTCATAACCGTGAGGCCCAGCTGGGACGAGTATTTCCTGGACATTGTCAACCTTGTCGCGAGGCGCTCCACCTGCCTGAGAAGGAGCGTGGGGTCGGTGCTGGTCAAGGAGAAGCGGATCCTGGCCACGGGTTACAACGGCGCGCCCAGCGGGCTCAAGCATTGCGTCGATATCGGCTGCCTCAGGGAAAAAATGAATATATCGTCCGGTGAGCGGCACGAGCTTTGCCGCGGGCTGCACGCCGAACAGAACGCCATCATCCAGTCGGCCCTCCACGGGATCAGCGTGAGGGACGCGACGCTTTACTGCACCAACCAGCCCTGCATAATCTGCTCAAAAATGATTATAAACGCAGGGATAACCAGGATCGTGTACAAGGACGGTTACCGCGACCCAATGGCCGAGGAGATCCTGAAGGAGGCCGGAATCGAGATTGTGAAGGCATGAAGTGCCCGTATTGCTCCCACGTTGAAAACAAGGTCATAGACTCCCGCGACAGCAAGGAGGGGGATGCGATCCGCAGGCGCCGCGAGTGTCTCAAGTGCAGCCGCAGGTTCACAACGTATGAATTTGTCGAAGAGATGCTCCCCGTCATAATCAAGAAGGACGGGAGGCGCGAGGCTTTTGACAGGTCCAAGCTCCTTGCCGGGATAAAAAAGGCATGCGAAAAAAGGCCGATCAGCATTGCCGCGATTGAGGCTGTGATAGACAGGGTCGAGCACGCCTGCCAGGAAATGCAGGCGCAGGAAATTCCCTCCGCCAAGGTGGGCGAGATAGTCATGGAAGAGCTGCACAACCTTGATGATGTGGCATATGTGAGGTTTGCCTCGGTGTACAGGCAGTTCCGGGATGCCGACGAATTCCTGGAGCAGATCGAGGACCTCAAGAAAAAAAGAAGGTCGGAACCCTTGAAAGACAGCAAGTAGATGTTCACGGGAATCATCCAATCGCTCGGCAAAGTCAAAGCCCTGGCCCGTCAGGGGCGATGACGCCGTTCTTGAAATCGAGACCCGGCTCACGCAGAGTGACACCAGGATAGGGGACAGCATCGCCGTCAACGGTGCCTGCCTTACGGTGACAAGCCTCGACCGCGAGGGGATTTACGGCGGATGTTTCCGCGGAGACGCTCGGCAGGACTACATTAGGGGGGCTCAAGGCGGGCGACAGGGTCAATCTCGAAAAATCCCTGCGGGTGACCGATTTCCTCGGCGGGCATCTTGTCCTGGGCCATGTGGACGGCATCGGCAGGATCACCGAGAGGACGACGAAATCCGGCTCCATAATTTTCGGGATCGAGACGGACGGACAGCTGTCCCGGTATCTCGTGGAGAAGGGTTCGGTGACGGTCGACGGCATAAGCCTGACCGTGAACAGCTGCAGGGGCAATATTTTTTATATCAATATAATACCCCTTACCGCAAGTGAAACCACCCTGGGTTTCAGAAAGAAAGGCGACAGGGTAAATATAGAAACGGACATAATCGGGAAATACGTGGAGCGTTTCCTCCAGGCCGGGAAAGATGCCGGGAAACCGGAAGGAAAATCGCTCGACATGGACTTCCTGGCAGAACATGGATTCAAATAAATATAAGTGAGAAGTGAAAATGGGTCTTAGCACAATACGAGAAGCAATCGAGGATATACAGAACGGAAAGATGATCATCCTTGTCGACGACGAGGACAGGGAAAACGAAGGCGACCTCTGCATGGCCGCGGAACTGGTCACCCCGGAGGCCATTAATTTCATGGCCAAGTTCGGGCGCGGGCTGATCTGCCTGACATTGAGCAACGATATGGCGGAGCGGCTGGACCTGCCCCTGATGGTTTCATCCAACAAGTCGCGTTTTGGTACTGCTTTCACAATCTCGATCGAGGCGAGAAAAGGGGTCTCGACCGGCATTTCTGCCGCGGACCGCGCGACAACGATTTTGACGGCAGTCGCCGACAATGCCGGGTCGGAGGACATAGTCAGCCCTGGGCACGTCTTTCCCATCCGCGCCAAGGACGGCGGGGTCCTGGTAAGGACGGGGCAGACGGAAGGCTCCGTCGACCTGGCAAGGCTGGCCGGCCTCAAGCACTCGGGGGTCATCTGCGAGATCATGAAAGATGACGGGACAATGGCCCGTATGCCGGACCTGGAAGTCTTCGCGGCTGAACATGGCCTGAAGATAGTCACGATAGCCGACCTCATCCAGTTCAGGATGCAGACCGAATGCTTTGTGCGGCGCGTCGCGACCGCCTCTCTGCCGACCAGGTATGGAGGCGAGTTCAAAATAATCGCCTATGACAACGACGTCGACCATGCGCAGCATGTCGCCCTGGTAAAAGGCGAAATAGGGCCCGATGACGAGGTCCTCGTCCGTGTGCATTCGGAGTGCATGACCGGCGATGTTTTCGGTTCGGAAAGGTGCGACTGCGGCGACCAGCTCCAGGCAGCCATGAGGATGGTGGAAAAGGAAGGCAAGGGCGTTATTGTCTACATGCACCAGGAAGGCCGCGGCATAGGCCTGGCGAACAAGATCAAGGCCTACGAGCTCCAGGAACAGGGCCGGGACACCGTCGAGGCGAACATTGAGCTGGGGTTCAAGCCGGACCTGCGCGACTACGGCATCGGCGCCCAGATCCTGGTAGACCTTGGCGTGAAGAAGATGCGGCTCCTCACCAACAACCCCAAGAAGATAGTGGGGCTCGAGGGGTACGGGATCAAGGTCGTGGGGAGGGTCTCGATAGAGATTGAGCCCAATGAGAACAACTTGAGATACCTTTCGACCAAAAAAGAGAAAATGGGACACTTTTTGAAAATAAAACCTTGAACGGAGAAATTGCGATGGCGAAAGTTGTTGAAGGAAAAATCGTTGCCAAGGGCATGAAGTTCGGGATAGTTGCCAGCCGGTTCAATGATTTCATCAGCGGTAAATTGATCGACGGGGCGCTTGATGCCCTTAACAGGTCGGGTGCCGACACGAAGGACATAGAAATGATCAGGGTGCCCGGCGCTTTTGAGATCCCCCTGGCCGCGAAGAAGGCGGCGCAGAGCGGCAGGTTCGACGCCGTGATCTGCCTCGGTGCGGTCATAAGGGGCGCGACTCCCCATTTCGAGTACATCAGCGCCGAGGTTACCAAAGGCATCGCCAGTGTCGGGCCTGGAGACGGGCGTACCCGTGATCTTCGGCGTGATAACGACAGACACGATAGAGCAGGCCATCGAGCGGGCGGGCTCCAAATCCGGCAATAAAGGCTGGGATGCCGCCCTTTCCGCGATCGAGATGGTGGACCTTTTCAAAAAATTGTAATAATTTCAGCGGGCTATGCCCGCCATTGTTGAGAGATATGGGTCGCAGGAGAAAGGCGCGCGAAGTCGCCTTACAGGTTCTTTACGAAATCGATTTCTTGAAGATTGATCCCCAGGAGGCGGTCAGGCTTTTTTGGGAAAATTTCGACGCGCCCAAAAATGTCCAGAAATTTTCATCCCGCCTCATCGAAGGCACGGTCGAGTTCCAGCAGGAAATAGACGAACTGATCAGCAGCTGTTCCGAGAACTGGTCCATCAGCAGGATGTCAAGGGTGGACAGAAACATTCTGAGGCTGGCCGTATACGAACTGCTCCACTGCAAGGACATCCCGCCCAAGGTGACCCTGAACGAGGCCATCGACCTGGGAAAGGATTTCGGATCGGAAAATTCCGGGTCTTTCATAAACGGGATCCTGGACGCCCTCTACGCCAAGCTCAGGATAACAGATGACGAGTCGCCTGCGGAAGAACCCGGCGGCGACGGTCCTTGAGCGTCTGAGGCAAAGCAGGGCAAAACGATTTTGACGAATACGGAGCTGACATGAACAGGAAATACGAACCCCGGAAGATCGAGGAGAAATGGCAATCCAGGTGGGCTGAGGAAGATGTCTTCAAGGTCGGCGAAGACCTCTCGAGGCAGAAGTATTACCTTCTTGAGATGTTTCCCTACCCCTCGGGCAAAATCCACATCGGCCATGTCCGCAATTACACGATCGGCGACGTGGTTGCCAGGTTCAAGAGGATGAAAGGGTTCAACGTCCTCCACCCATGGGCTGGGACTCCTTCGGAATGCCTGCCGAGAATGCCGCCATCGACCGCGGTATACATCCTGCAGTCTGGACAAACGAGAATATCGAGAACATGAAGCAGCAGCTCAAGCGGATGGGCTTCAGCTACGACTGGGACCGGGAAATCTCGACCTGCGAGCCGGATTATTACAGGTGGGAACAGCTCTATTTTGTCTGGATGTATGAGAAAGGGCTTGCCTACAAGAAGAGCTCGACCGTCAACTGGTGCCCCCAATGCCAGACAGTCCTGGCCAATGAGCAGGTGGAAGCCGGCCAGTGCTGGAGATGCGCGTACGGAAGTGCTGCCCGAGGTGCTCGAGCAGTGGTTCTTCAAAATAACGCAGTACGTGGAAGAACTGCTCGATTCGATCGACTCGCTCTGCAAGGGATGGCCCGAAAGGGTCCTGACGATGCAGCGCAACTGGATCGGGAAGAGCCACGGTTTTGAAATGATATTCCCGATGGCCGACCCGGGTGCGCCGGTCGATTCGATCAAGGTGTTCACGACAAGGCAGGACACGATTTATGGCGCAACCTTCATGCTTATCGCCGCCGAGCACCCACTCGTTATGGACCTTGTCAAGGGCAAGCCCATGGAGAAGGAGGTCGCCGAATTCGTCGACAAGATCAAGAAACAGGACAAGCTGATGCGCACCTCCGATTATTACGAGAAGGAAGGCGCCTTCCTGGGTTCTTACTGCCTCAACCCGGTCACCGGGATGAAGATGCCGATCTACGCCGCGAATTTCGTCCTCGCCGACTACGGCACGGGATGCGTAATGGCGGTCCCCACCCACGACCAGCGCGACTTCGAGTTTGCGAAGAAGTACAACCTCCCCTTGATCGTCGTCATCCAGAACCCGGACGAGCCGCTCGATGCCGGGACCATGACGGAAGCGTACGTGGACGAGGGCATCCTGATCAACTCCGGCCCGTTCAACGGTCTGGAGAACATGAAAGCGCTCGATGCGATTGCCGACTATCTCGAATCCCAGGGAAAAGGCACCAAAACGATCCAGTACCGCCTCCGGGACTGGGGCATTTCCCGCCAGCGTTACTGGGGGGCGCCAATACCCATTATCTACTGCGATAAGTGCGGTACCGTGCCCGGTCCCGGAAAAAGACCTTCCCGTCGTCCTGCCCCGCGACGTTGAATTTACGGGCAAGGGTGAATCACCCCTGAAAAAAGTCGAGAGCTTTGTCAATACGTCCTGCCCCAACTGCAGCGGCCCGGCTAAGCGGGAGACCGACACCATGGACACCTTTGTCGAATCGTCCTGGTACTTCGACCGCTTCGCTTCGCCCCACTGCGACGTCAAGCCGGGCCTGGACACGGGAGAAAATGGATTACTGGCTCCCGGTGGACCAGTATATCGGCGGCATCGAGCACGCCATACTGCACCTGCTGTACTCGAGGTTTTACACAAGGGTACTGAGGGACTTCGGGGTGCTCGGGATCGACGAGCCGTTCACCAACCTGCTGACCCAGGGCATGGTCTGCAAGGAAACAATGCGCTGCGGCAAGCATGGTTATCTTTTCCCGGACGAGGTTGTGGACGAAAAGTGCATCCACTGCGGAGAGAGAAGTGGCTATCGGCAAGACCGAGAAGATGTCCAAGTCCCTGAAAAATGTTATCGACCCCGATTACCTGATCGAGAAATACGGCGCCGACACGGCCCGGATCTTCTGCCTGTTTGCCGCCCCGCCCGAGCGCGACCTGGAATGGAGCGACCAGGGCGTCGAGGGCTCTTTCCGTTTCATAGGCAGGGTATGGCGCATCATAATGGATTATCTCGATGACATGCCGGTATTGAGCCGTTCAGAGGCGGGAGACCTGGAAGGGGAACTAAAGGAACTCAGGAGAAAGACCCACCAGACCATTAAAAAGGTGACCGGCGACATCGATGAGAGGTTCCATTTCAATACGGCCATCAGCGCCATAATGGAACTGGTCAATGTCCTCTACCAGGTAAAGCGCCCCGAGCCGGGCGATGCCAGGGCCTTTGCCGTGATCCGGGAGACGATTGAGGCGATTGTCATCCTGCTGTGCCCGTTTATCCCGCATGTGACCGAGGAGCTCTGGCTGATGCTGGGGCATAAGCCCTTCCTGATGGACCACGCCTGGCCGTCATATGACCCGGAGGTGGCCGCCGCAGAGGAAATGACGATTGTCGTCCAGGTGAACGGCAAAGTGAGGAGCAGGATATCGGTGCCGCCCGATATGCCTGAGCAGAAAATAAAAGAGCTCGCCCTCAGCGACGAGCGGACCCTGAAATTCATATCCGGCCAGAAGATCTTAAAAGAAGATATATGTCCCCAAAAAACTGGTCAACATAGTCGTGAAGTGAGCTGACAAGATGAGGAAACACTTTCTGGCGCTTTCCCTGGTGATGGCTATCATTGTCGACGGGATGCGGATACAGGTTTTCCCCGGGCGGGGAGAATATAGACCCGGGCATAAACCTGGTCTTCATCGACAGTTTTGAAAACAAGACCCCCGAAGCCGTACGTGGAAATATATTTCCGGAACGCATTTTCGGACCAGTTCCGCAGCACAAGCCGCTTCAGGCTGGCCGAAAGCAAGGGGACGGCGGATGCCGTCCTGCGGGGCGGGGTAAATGGCCTGTCACTTCACGCCGCTGTCTTATACCAAGTCGGATTTTGCCACGGAGGAAAGGGCAACCATTACGGTTGCCGTGATTTTCCAGAACAGGAACAAGGAGATAATCTGGAGGAATGACAGCCTCAGCGGATACCAGGATTACAGGGTCGATCCGGCAAACGCGGCGGTAACGGAACAGAACAGGCGGGCGGCCATTCAGAAGCTCGCTTCCGATATGGCCGAGAGGGCGTTCCGGTCTATAATGTCGGGTTTTAACAGATATCGATAAAAAAGAACCCCCGCCAGTCGGCGGGGGCTTTTGTTTTGCACCGGGATTATATTATTTCAGTGAGTTGACTTTTTTCGTAAGCCGGGAAATCTTTCGGGAAGCCGTGTTCTTGTGGATAATGCCTTTGGCGGCGGCCTTTTTCAGGGTGGCAGCCGCCGATTTCAGGACTTCTGCGGCATTTTCGCTCTTCTCTTCAACCGCTTGCAGGACCGCCTTGACGCTCGTTTTGGCGTTGGACTTTATCGAAATATTCCTGGCCCTGCGTTTCTTTTCCTGCCGAGCTCTCTTTTCCGCTGATTTATGTCTGATCAAAACCAGAGCCTCCTTAAGTTTGTAAGCCGTTATCTCTACCGGAATATAAATAGCATGTCAAGCTGGAAATTCCAAGGCTGAAGATCGGTCGAAGGTCTAAGGGCTGGAAACTGTATATTTTCCTTTAAGACTCAGTTTGGCACGCTATTAAAATTGACACCCCGCCTGAAATTCTAATAAATTATGCTAAACAATAAGAAGGAGGTGAGCACTTTCAAGAAAAAAATCAGCACGAGGAAAGGCCCTTGTGCTGTGCATCAACACGGCGCTGGAGAAAAAGGCTAAGAACCTGGTAGTCCTCAACGTAAAGAAATTATCTTACCTCGCGGATTACTTCCTGATCTGCAGTGGAACTTCCGACCGCCAAGTCCAGGCAATTTCATCATCGATAGAGGAAAGCATGAAAAAGGCCGGATTCACGCCTTCAGGCATTGAAGGCGACAGGGTCGGCAAATGGGTGCTTATGGATTATTACGATATCGTCGTCCATGTGTTCCTGGAACCGGTGAGGGAATATTACGATATCGAGCGCCTCTGGTCGGAAGCCCCCCGCATGGAAGTGGATGATGACGCGACGGAGATAAAGTCCTTGAGAAGGGGCCTCTAGGGTTGCGGAAATTTGTGAACGGGCTTGCCAGAGCTGATTTTCCCGGCAAGATGCGCCTCGTGCGGGGCGGGTGTTGACGAGGGCGATTTCTGCGAGGAGTGCGCCGCCCGGATCACCTTCATAAAGTCTCCGCTATGTCCGAAATGCGGTCTGCCGTATTTTGTCGAGGGCGCTCAAGACCACCTCTGCGGGGACTGCATCCTGGCCGGCGATCATTATTATGCCTCTGCGAGGGCTGTCAGCGTCTATGACGGGATAGTTCTGGACCTGGTCCACAGGTTCAAATACGGCGGCAAGATGTCCGCGGGCAAGGTGCTGGGGACAATGATGGCGGACAAGGCAGGGGAATTTTTTGATATGTCCCGCTTCGACCTGGTCATCCCGGTCCCCCTCCACCGGGAAAGGCTAAGGCAGAGGGGTTTTAACCAGTCGCTTGTCCTGGCCCGGAAGGTCGCGGCAAAATACGGGGTAGAAGTTGAATTCGAGGCCCTCAGGCGCCTCAGGGACACGCAGCCTCAGGTCAATCTGGGCGGCGACGAGCGGAGGGGAAACTGTAAGGGGCGCATTCTCGGTCAAGGGGCCGCTCGAAGGTAAACGGGTCCTCCTGATCGATGACGTTTACACGACCGGCAGCACGGTCCGGGAATCGGCCCGCGCCCTTGTTGAAGGCGGGGCCCGCGAGGTCGAGGTATATACCGCGGCGAGGGCGGTCCAGGGATGAAAAGAAACAGATGGAAAAGATATTAACCAGGGAAGAGCTCAAGAAAAAAATCGACCGGTGCCGGAGCAAGGGCAGGAAAGTGGTATTCACAAACGGCTGCTTCGATATTATCCATGCCGGACACACCCACTACCTTGCCGAAGCGAGGGCGCTTGGCGACTTACTGGTCCTCGCTTTAAACAGTGATGCCTCGGTCCGTGCCATTAAAGGGGAAAAAAGGCCGCTTGTCCCCGAAAATGAAAGGGCCGCGGTGGCAGCGGCGCTCGGCTGCGTCGATTACGTGGTCATTTTTGGAGAAACCACCCGCAGGCGCTTATCGACCTCCTGCGGCCGGACGTGCTTGTCAAAGGCGGGGACTGGAAGGAAGAGGACGTCGTCGGCCGGGAGTCCGTTATGTCCTGGGGCGGAAAAGTCGTTATAATTCCGCAGAAAAAAGGCCTTTCGACGACCAATATCGTTGAGAAGATCTTAGGCGGTATACAGTTAATTTTCCTTTACATATTTCTTTTGCTGGTATATATAATCCGTCTTTAATTTTATAAAAAGAGGTGGTTCCAGATGAAACCAGACAGGCTCGAGTACTTCAAGACGCTTCTCAATCAAAAGATTGAGGATCTTTTGGAAGAAGCAAGCCGGACTGTATCGGAAATGACAGACGAGAAGGAAAACTTTCCGGACCCCAATGACAGGGCGTCTCTTGAATCCGAAAGGAATTTTGAACTGCGCATCAGGGACCGCGAAAGGAAACTGATCCGCAAGATGCAGGAGGCCCTTGGAAGGATCGAAGACGGCACCTTTGGGATATGCGACAGGTGCGGCGGACCGATCTCGGAAAAGAGGCTTATAGCGAGGCCTGTTACCACCCTGTGCATAGATTGCAAGACAAAGGAAGAGAAACTCGAGAGGCAGCGCGGGGAATAAGCGCAAGACTTCCAGATAACCGATTAAAGACCGGGACGAAATCCCGGTTTTTTTTGGTTTAAAGCCGGCCGGAAATGCTGGAAATGCCCCTTTCGCTCTGTTATGTTTCATTCAAAATGAGGAAAATACCGTATGTTCGTTGATGTTGCCCTCAAGATCAGGTCCGAAAAAATACTGACCTATTCGGTTCCCGATAATCTCGAATCCGCCGTGGCCCTCGGAAAGAGGGTGCTCGTCCCCCTCGGAAACAGGAAGATCGTGGGCTGCATCCTCGCTGTTGCGGAATCGCGCGATATCAAAAATCCGCGCGCAATACTCGACGTCCTCGATCCGGAGCCGCTCTTCTCGGGCGCAGGACCTGGAATTTTACCGCTGGGCGGCCGACTATTATTTTTACCCGGAAGGGAAGCTCGTATCCGAAATCATCCCGGGAAGCGACTCCGTGAAAAGCGAAAAGTTTGTCAGCCTGACGGGCCTGGCACTTGATGAATCCCTCCTGAACCCGGAGCAGCTGAAACTCATAAACTTGATGCAAGGCGCAGAGGACCTTGCCTTTAAGCAAGCTGAAGACCTCCGGCTTGAAGCACATGAAGGAAACCCTGGAGGGCCTTGAACAGGCCGGAGCAATAGAAATCAGGGAAAAGGTCAAAGTCTCGGCGGTGCGTCAAAAGACCGAAAAGCTGGTCCAGCTGGCAGGAAATGGAGCAGGGGATACGGAGCTTTCTCCCCTGGAAAAGAAAGCTGTGGATTTCCTGTCGGAGCACGGCCCCAAATCCATGTCGGCACTGAGAAAACACTTCGGCAATATCGCCGCTCTCGTCAGGAGGCTGGAAAGAAAAAACATAATCAGGATCTCGGAGGCCGAACTGATCCGCATGCCGGCCTCACATGAATTTCATGAATCGCCTTGTCCTGTATCGCAGCCTCTCCGGAGAACAGGATGCGGCCCTCACGGAAATAAAAGCAGCACTTTCCCGCGGAGTTTTTTCCCCTTTCCTCCTGCATGGCGTAACCGGGAGCGGCAAAACGGAAGTGTATCTTGGCGCGATAGAAGAGGCTTTGAAGGGAGGGGGAAACGCCATTTACCTGGTTCCTGAAATATCCCTCACCCCCCAGCTCCTGGCCAGGGTGCGGGAGCGTTTCCCGGCAGTTCCCATCTCTGTCTTGCACAGCTCCATCCCGGAGGCTGTCCGTTTCGACCAGTGGAGGCTTGTCAGCAGGGGGGAGACGAGGATTATCGTGGGGGCCAGGTCCGCCGTGTTCGCGCCTGTACCGAGACTCAAATTGATAATAGTCGATGAAGAGCACGACCCATCTTACAAGCAGGAAGACAGGATGAGGTACAACGGCCGCGACCTGGCTATCCTGAAAGCCAGGCAGAATTCAGCCGTCGTGGTCCTCGGGTCGGCGACTCCCGGTGTCCAGTCCTACCGGGCCGCCCGGAGCGGCCGCCTGACATACCTTTCGCTCACCAGGAGGATAGGTGACAGGCCTTTCCCGGAGATGCAGCTTGTCGACATGAGAAAAGAACGGGAGGAAAGGGGCCGGGCGACCGCGCTGTCTTCTGCCCTGAAAACGGCGCTTGGCGAAACCCTGGAATCCGGTGCCCAGAGCCTGGTATTTCTCAACCGCAGGGGCTTCAATACCTTCATCCAGTGCCGTGATTGCGGGCATGCCATGAAATGCCGGAACTGTTCCGTGTCGCTTGTTCTCCACGCCTCCGAGAATAGCCTGAAGTGCCATTACTGCGATTATGCACAGAAGGTCCCCGCCGAATGTCCCCAGTGCGGGGCGGCCGAATTGGCGAGGTCAGGCACCGGCACGGAGAGGCTCGAGCAGGAAATTTCTGACCTCTTCCCCGCGGCAAGGGTCGCCCGCATGGACCGGGATACACGCCCGGGGAGGGGGCGCACACGCTAAAATCCTCAACAGCCTGGGCAGGGGCGAAATAGATATCCTCGTGGGGACCCAGATGATTTCGAAGGGCCATGATTATCCTAATATACACCTCGTCGGGGTGGTATCGGTCGATAATACGCTCAACATGCCCGATTTCAGGGCTGCCGAGAGGTGTTTCCAGCTCCTGACGCAGGTTTCGGGAAGGGGCGGGAGGGGAGATGTCCCGGGAAGGGTCATCGTCCAGACATTCAACCCCACCCATTACGCGATAAGGCGCGCTATGGAAAATGATTTCCCGGCTTTTTACGAGGAGGAATCAAGGCTCCGGCGGGAGCTGGCCTATCCGCCGTTTTCCCGGATAGTCAGCCTCGAGGTGACTTCTCTGAACAGGGACCGGGCGAAACAGGGGGCCGAAATGCTGGCGGGCGCCGCCCGCGGATTGGGCGGGAAAAAGACCAACCGGCGTAACCGCCCTTGGCCCGGTCGAAGCCCCCGTCAATAAAATCAAAAACAGGTATCGCTGGAAGATGCTCTTGAAGGGAGCGAATGTCAGGTCGCTGCACAGGGCGGTCAGGGAAATATTGTCAGCGGTCCCGGAAAAGGGCTTTGAGATCAGGGTTGATGTTGATCCGGTGAATTTTTTATAAACGTGGTGACCTGAAAAGGAGGCCGCATGTCAGCCGAGACTGCAGCAAAAAATTTGAAAATAGTTTTCATGGGGACGCCCGATTTTGCGGTCCCTTCGCTCGAGGCGCTGGTTTCCGGGGGGTACCGGGTAATAGCTGTTATAACCCAGCCGGACCGGCCAAAAGGAAGGGGCCGCCGTGAAGCGCCCTCGCCGGTAAAGGAAGCTGCGGACAGCCATTCCATCCCGGTGCTTCAGCCGGAAAGGGTCAGGGATGAAGAGTCCCTGCAGGAATTTATCAGCCTCGGTGCCGACATTGTTGCCCTCGTCGCTTTCGGGCAGATCCTGCCCAAGCGGATGCTGGAATTCCCGAAGTACGGCATAGTCAACGTGCATCCCTCTTTACTGCCCAAATACCGGGGGGCGGCGCCGATCAACTGGGCCCTGATGAGGGGCGAAACGGAAACAGGAGTCACGACAATCCGGCTCGGCGAAGGGGTGGATTCAGGCGATATCCTGCTCCAGGAGAAGACGCCCATTTTTCCGGAGGAGAATTATGGGGAATTGAGCGAAAGGCTGGCCGGGATCGGGGCGCGCCTGCTGTTGGAGACGATCGAAGGCCTTGTTGAAGGGAAAATAGAGCTCAAGCCGCAGGACCATGACCGGGCCACCTTAGCGCCGCGGCTCACCAAGGAAGACGGCCATGTCAACTGGGGTTCCAATCCGCAGACCGTTGTTAATCTCATCAGGGGGCTCTCCCCTGTCCCCGGAGCCTACAGCATCCTGCAGGGAAAGCAGCTCAAAATCTTCGCCGCCCAAGCCGGGTCAGGCCGGCCGGAGGAAAAACCGGGCACCGTGAAGGAGACTGGCCGGCGAGGCGCTCGCCGTTGCGGCCGCCGACGGCTATGTCCTTGTCAGGGAAGTCCAGATGGAAGGCAAGAAGCGCATGGGGGCGAAAGAGTTTGCCCGGGGCCGCGGCATTATCGGTGAGGTGCTGTCCTGAAAGGCGGCAGACCGAAAGATAATCCGAGGGTGCTGGCAGTTGAAATCCTCGACCGCGTCGAGCGAGAAGCTTCCTTCGCAGAGCCACTCCTGAACGCATGCCTGGAATCCGTGAAGTTGAGCGACGCCGACCGGGGCTTTCTGACCATGACGGTCTACGGGACTCTCCGGATGAGGGCGCGCCTGGACTGGATAATCCGGAGTTTTTATGAAGGCGATGTCCGCCGGATGGACGCAGGGGTCCTCAACATCCTGAGGACGGCCCTTTACCAGATATTTTTCCTGGACAGGGTGCCCGACTACGCGGCTGTAGACGAGGCGGTCAGGATCGCTAAGAAAAAGTTTCCGGGACGGGACCGGCTCGTCAACGCCGTTCTGCGAAAATCATCTCGGAACAGGGCGAACATCCCATACCCTGATATAGACAAAGACCCGGCGCTGTTTGTATCGGTTTACCATTCCCATCCCCTGTGGCTGGTCGAGAAACTCCTTGCCATCCGGGGCCTCGAGGAAACCATCGCTTTTTGCGAGGCGAGCAACGGCATACCGCCGCTGACTCTCCGGGTGAACAGGCTCAAGGCGGACAGAGGATCAAGTCATCGAGGAGCTCTCAGCGCAGGGGATAGAGGCCCATCCCACCGGGTTTTCCCCGGACGGCATCAATGCGGTCCCGGGGGAGGTCAGGATCAGGGAAATCCCGTTGTTTGAGCAGGGGGCCCTGCATATCCAGGACGAGGCTTCCCAGCTGGTATCTGTGCTGGCCGATCCTGCCCAGGGCAGCAATGTCCTCGACCTGTGCGCGGGTGCGGGCGGTAAGACGACCCACCTGGCGGAAATAATGGGAAACTGCGGCCGCATTATGGCAATCGACTTGAATCCGGGAAAGCTCAAGTCCCTGGAATCCCTGGCCCGCAGAGGCGGGATAGAGATAATACAAAGCCGCCCGGCGGACGCCTCCGTTGACCTTGGGCGCGACTTTCATGGGACATTTGACCTCGTTCTTGTTGACGCGCCGTGCTCCGGGACAGGCACCCTCAGGAGGAACCCGGAAATCAAATGGCGGCTTTCGCCGGACCAGGTAGCGGGGCTTTCGCGCCCTGCAAAAAAAAATACTCGGTACGGCCCCGGCCTATCTCAGGAAAGGCGGGCGCATTTTCTACAGCACCTGCAGCATCCTTCCCGAAGAGAACGAGGAAGTAATAGCCGACTTTACTTCCCGGTTCCCGGGCTTTTCGGTCAAAAAGCCCTCATCTTACGGTCAGCTCCTGGATGACAGGGGTTTTTTCAGGACGGGCCCCGACCGGCACGGCATGGACGGGTTTTTCGGCGCCCTGCTGTCAAAGTAAAAACCCCTAAATTATTATATTTTATCTTGAATTGCGGTTTTGTCCCGATTGACTCCATTCCGAAAAAATGATAGAAAATCAAGCTTTCCAGGGCTTGGATGTTCAAGCCCTTTTTACTTTATGAGAAGTAACGGGAGGTGTGGATGTTTTTAAAGCAGATGCAGGTCGGCAATATGGCGGTTTTCGCGTATTTAATCGGGTGCCCGGAAACCGGGGAGGGGCTGGTCGTCGACCCGGCCGGCGGCGTTGACCAGATAATCTCGGCCGCGCAGGCCAACAATATAAAAATAAAATATATAGTCAACACGCATGGCCACGTGGACCACATTGCGGGCAATGCCGATATGAAGAGCCGGACTGACGCCGGGATAATGGTGCACGCCGATGATGCCGCCATGCTCGTAACCACCCCCTCAATGGTGTTGAGGATGTTCGGGGCAAAGCCTTCACCCCCGGCTGATGTAACCTTGAAAGACGGGGACATCATCACTGTCGGCAATGTAAAATTGAATGTCCTCCATACCCCGGGCCATACCCCGGGCGGCATATGCCTGTTCGTCGACGGCCATGTCATGACGGGGGACACCCTGTTCGTGGGGGGCGTGGGCCGTACCGATTTGCCGGGCGGGTCCTGGCGGGTAATGCTGAAGTCCATAAAAGAGAAGCTCCTGACCCTTCCCGATGAAACGGTGGTCCTTCCGGGCCACAACTACGGGTCCACGAAGACTTCGACCATCGGAAAAGAGAGAAAAACGAATGCCTTCCTGCGCCAGTGAAATTGAAACGGAGAAGAACCAATGAAGAACGGCCTTTTGAAGACTGAATTCCCGGGTTTGAAACTTGCCGGACGGGGGAAAGTCCGGGACAATTATGAAGTTGACGGCAAGCTCCTCATCGTGGCCACGGACAGGATATCCGCTTTCGACGTGGTGATGCCCAACCCGATTGAAGGGAAAGGGAAAATACTGACCAGCCTTTCGGCGTTCTGGTTCAAAAAAATGGAGGACATCGTCCCCAATCACATGATCTCGGTCAACGTTGACGAGTTTCCCCCGGAATGCCGTCCCTATGCGGAAATCCTGAAGGGCAGGAGCATGCTCGTCAGGAAGGCCAGGCCCCTGCCCGTCGAGTGCATCGTTCGCGGTTATCTCAGCGGATCGGGCTGGAAAGATTACCTGGGCGGGAAGCCTGTTTCCGGCGTCAGCCTGCCCCCCGGGATTGAAAGAGTCCGCGAAACTTGCCGAGCCCATATTCACCCCCTCGACCAAGGCCGCCGATGGCGCCCATGACCTGCCGATGACCAGGGCCGAGATGGAGGACCTGATCGGAAAGGAACTTACGGCGAAAATTATTGACATCTCGATAAGTATTTACAGCCGTGCCGCGGCCGAGGCGCGGAAAAAAGGCATAATCATAGCCGACACTAAAATGGAGTTCGGCATGGCGGGAAATGAGCTCCTCATCATAGACGAACTGCTTACGCCCGACAGTTCACGTTTCTGGCCCGAGGACGATTATGAGGAAGGGCGCCCCCAGAAGAGCTTTGACAAACAGTTCCTGAGGGATTACCTGCTGTCGATAAAGTGGGACCAGAGGCCGCCCGCGCCTCAGCTGCCCGCGGAAATCGTTGAGAAAACCGGGGAAAAATACCTGGAAGCCCTTGTGCGCCTGACAGGGCAGAAGCCTGCTTGACAATCCGGGTTTAATACTTAACTTAAAAAGGTTAACAGAGATTATCCCCATCCATATATAAATTTATAAACATGAAAGAAAATATCCGTAAAAACTCCACTGTAAAGCGCGATTATTACGAGGTGCTCGGCGTTTCCAGAGGCTGCTCCGAGGATGAGATAAAGAAATCATTCCGGAAACTTGCTATGAGCTATCATCCCGACAGGAACCCCGGGGACCGCGAATGCGAAGAGAAGTTCAAGGAGTGCGCCGAAGCATATGAAGTCCTGATGGATAACCAGAAGCGGGACCTCTACGACCGTTACGGGCATGAGGGCCTCAGCAGTTCGGGATTCCGGGGGTTTTCAGGTTTTGAGGACATTTTCTCCAGCTTCGGGGATATTTTTGAGGATGTTTTCGGCTTTTCCGGCCGCCGGAGACAGTCGCGCGGCCGAAATGCCCGGCGCTGACCTGCGCTATGACATGAAGATCACTTTCCTGGAGGCGGCTTTCGGCCTTGCTCGCGACATAAAGCTCAATAAACTGGAGAACTGCGGTGAATGCTCGGGCTCCGGGGCCCAACCCGGGACCGCTCCCGAAATCTGCCCGAGATGCAAGGGGAACGGCCAGGTGACCCAGACGAGCGGGTTTTTCAGCATCAGCACGACCTGCCCGCAGTGCAGGGGAGAGGGCCGCATAATCAGGAATCCCTGCCGGAACTGCAAAGGCTCGGGGAGAGTAAGAGTGGAAAAATCCGTCCAGGTCAAGATCCCCCCCGGGGTGGAAGACGGGACGCGGCTGCGGCTGCGCGGTGAGGGCGAAGAAGGCAAATTTGGCGGCCCCAGGGGTGACCTCTATATTTTCATCCATGTTGAGCCCCATGACTTCTTCCAGAGGGACGGTGTCGACGTGTACTGCCAGATCCCCATTTCCATTACCCAGGCATCGCTGGGCGACACTATCGAGGTGAAGACGCTGGAGGACAGCGAGAAACTCAAGATACCCAGGGGCACCCAAAACGGAAAAACATTCCGCATCAAGGGCAAGGGGATACCGCATTTGAGGGGTTTCGGGCGCGGCGACCAGATAGTCCAGGTCCTCGTGAAGATCCCCACCAATCTCAACAAGAAGCAGGAAGAACTGCTCCGGGAATTCGCCAGGCTCAGCGGGGAAAAAGTCCACTAAATCCCTTTTTATCTCATAAACATACCCCGTCATTATTCCTTGACAGAATATATGTTGTCTGGCAGGATTCCGCAGCCCCCGGCGGCTTTCTGCCCGGCCTCTATGCCGGGATTCCTCACGGGGGATTCATGCGGCGTGGTTTCCGCCTCGATATTCACCCTTGAGCCTTTCGGTCACCTCCGCCGCTTAAAATAGATCAGGGAGGATTTAGAGAATTATGTTCAATGCAGAAAAATGCGATTTTTGCGGTAAATGCCTGGAATTCTGCCCATATATCAAATACGACCATGACCGGGCGGTTGCGGAGATGAAGGACCTGGTTGCCGGGGGGACCCCCCCGATAGTGAGTTCATGCGTGACATGCGCGGCCTGCAACCAGGCTTGTCCAACAGGCGCGAACCCTTTTGATCTCCTCAATGACCGCCAGGAAGAGACAGGTGCGCTCGGAGTCCCGCAGGCGGCCCTTGATAATTTTTCCAAGCTGCACAACCTTCCCACCGTCATTAAGCAGGGGGACCCGGGCAGGCCCGTTATGAACCTTTGCATAGTGGGCGACATGGTCCGGGAACAGCTTAACACCCCGTTATTCAAAGGCCTGACGACCATAGAAGGGGCTGACTATTTCTGTACTGTCGGATATGTCCACCTGGGAAAGCCCAGCCTGCTGAAGGCCCAGGCGCGCAAGTATGTGGACAAGCTGGCAGCGCTCAACGCGGAAGAGATAGTCTGCTTCCATGACGATTGCTACATGATGCTCACCGCGCTCGCGGACGAATTCGGCATAAAAGTGCCGTTCCGGCCCGTCCACCTGTTTGAATTCCTCTACAAGGAACTCTCCGCCAGGCAGGATGTGAAAAAGCTTTCGCTGAAAGTGGCCTACCAGGCGCCCTGCGCCTCGAGGTACACGGCGGAAAAGGACAAATATCTCGATCTGCTCTTTGACCTGCTGGGGGTGGAAAGGGTCCCCAGGAAATACGACCGCCTCAACGGGCTTTGCTGCGGGGCGCCGCTGATGGCGCGCGATAAAGACAGGGCCCTGGAAGTGAAGACCTGGAATATAGACGATGCGAAAAAATTTCGGTTCCGACGCGATGGTGTTCCTCTGCCCGATGTGCTACCTCAATCTGCGCAAACTCACCCGGGACCAGAATATGGAAGCCCTCTTCATAAGCGAGCTTTGCAACAAGGCGATTTCTAAAGAACCGTAAAAAAGACTTTTTAGTAAAAAAAGCCCCGCCTTTAAGGCGGGGCTTTTTTTCAGTGCTTTATGGTGATTTTCTTCACATCGGCTCTGGCCTTTTCCGTTTTGGGAATCGTGACGGTCAGGACCCCGTTTTTAAACTTGGCCTCCACCTTATCCGATTCCACTTCGGACGTCAGGGGGATTACCCTGCAGAATGAGCCGTATCTGCGTTCAGAGCGGTAATAGCTCTCTCCCTTTTCTTCCTCTTCGTGCTTCTTCTCGCCTCTGATTGTCAGTGAGTCGGAGTCGAGGAGGACTTCAACATCCTTCTCCTCCATTCCCGGAAGTTCGGCGTGAACCTTCATTTCCTTCTCGGTCTCCTTGACGTCGATTTCGGGGAAGGTAGAAAAAACCCTTTGCCCGAATGGCTCGACCTCAAAGAAGTCCCGGAAGAGCCGATCCATTTCTTTCTGTAATGAAAGGATAGGATCGCCGGATATGCCTTGTCGGGAGAAAATCATCCCTTAAGCGTGTAGTCAGATCCTTTCTCATTTTAACTTTCCTCCTTTCACGATGCTCTCACGTCTATCCGCCTGGCCTTAACAGCTTCGGCTTTGGGTAGAATGAGGCACACAACACCTTTTCTTAACGATTGCCTCAATTTTATCCCTGTCAATAACCTTTTTGAAATTTCATCTGAAGAAAATTTAAGTACGCTCTGAAAGTTGTCAAGCGCGGGAAATGCCCATGGAGGCGCGGCTCCCAAAAGCTTGACATGGGCAGGGGCTTTGGATAACTTGCCGCTGTGAGCATTATGAATCCCAAGACTATCGTACTTGCCTCGGCTTCGCCGCGGCGCAAAGAGCTCCTCGAAATGCTCGGCCTGGAACTGCTGATCGTGCCCAGTGAAATAGACGAGTCGTTTCGCCCGGGAGAGCAGCCCCGGGAGCACGCCGTTGAGGCTTTCGCTGGAGAAGGCCCGTCAGGTATCGGAAGGTTATCCCGGCAACTGGGTGCTGGGCGCCGACACGATAGTGGTCGTAGACGGGGAGGTGCTGGGAAAGCCCTCGGGAAGGGAGGAGGCGCGCGCCATGCTCCTTAAACTCAGCGGCCGCGAACACGTCGTGATAACCGCCTTTGCGCTGGCCTGCAAACGGGCGGGCATTGAAATATCGGAAGCGGTGGAGTCAAGGGTCACCTTCAATGAACTCGGGGAAGACGAACTGCAGTGGTACCTTGACACGGGGGAACCCTTTGACAAGGCCGGGGCTTATGCCGTCCAGGGCCGGGGGGCCGCTTTCATCAAGGGGATCTGCGGTTCCCACACCAACGTTATCGGGTTGCCCCTTTCCGAGGTTGTCGAAGCGCTGCGGAGGACCGGTGCAATCCGGCTGTGCTGAGGAATATGTCTGAAATTGCCGAAAATATCAGGTCCGTCAGGGAGAGGATAGGCGAGGCCGCGTTGCGGGCGGGCCGCGACCCTTCCGGCGTCAAGCTGATGGCGGTGACAAAAACCGTCGACGACGAAAGGATAATGGAGTCGATCGAATCGGGCATCGACATAATCGGAGAGAATTACGTCCAGGAGGCCAGGCGAAAAATAGAGAAGATGGGGCGCTCCATGCCCTGGCACCTCATCGGCCATCTGCAGACAAACAAGGCAAAGTACGCGGTAAAGCTGTTTGACATGGTCCACTCGGTTGACCGGATCGCGCTGGCCCGGGAGATCGACAGGCGCGCCGGGCTCATCGGCGCGAAAATGGATATCCTTGTCGAGGTCAACGTGAGCGGGGAAGAGTCGAAGAGCGGCGTAGACGCCGGCAAGCGCCCTGGAGCTTGTGAGGGAAATTTCCCAGCTACGGAATATATCCATAAAAGGGCTGATGACCATGGCCCCCTGGTTTGACGACCCCCAACAGGCGAGGCCTTATTTTCGCAAATTGCGGGAGCTGCGGGACTCGATAGGGGATGCGAATATTGCCGGTGTCGAGATGAAAGAGCTCTCCATGGGTATGTCCGGGGACTATGAAACCGCCGTGGAGGAGGGGGCAACGATCGTGCGGATAGGGACCAGGATTTTCGGGGCCAGGAAATACTGAAGCATTAGACCAACACCTCTACTGAAAACGGGCACCCTTCCGGGCGCCCGTTTTCATGGGTTAACCATCAAATCAATTTGGGATGCAGCTCATCCCTGCCTTCCTACTCCAGTACGAGAAGGACGTGTCCCGTTTCGACCTCTTCGTTTTGCACGACCTTGATTTCCTTTACCTTGCCGCCTGCAGGCGCCACGATAGGGTTCTGCATCTTCATGGCCTCGAGGATGACAAGTTCGTCGTCCTCATTTACAACGTCGCCTGCACTGACAAGGATTTTTGATACCGTACCGGGGAATGGAGCTTCAACTTCAACAGACATATTAACCTCCCTGAGTCCTCCTGCAATGTCGGACTGACTATATTTATCTAATAATTCCCATACCTGCCAGGACTGACAGCATCACCGCGGCAGCTATGACAGAACCAATCTGACCGCCCGCGTTCGCGCCCATCGCGTGCATCAGAAGATAGCTCTTTTTGTTGTATTTATACCCCTCTTTCTGTACCACACGTGCGGCCATCGGGAAAGCCGATATGCCGGCCGCGCCGATCAGGGGGTTGATCTTGCCCCCGGAAACCAAGTACATGAGCTTGCCGAACATGTAGACCGCATACCGTGTCCAGGCAAATGGCAACGAAACCCAGCCCGAGGACGATCAGGGTTTCCGTTTTTATGAAGGCCGGGCCTGACATCGTGGCCCCGATTGCCAGGCCAAGAAAGAGTGTGACCACGTTGGCGATCTCATTTTCCGAGGCCTTGGACAGCCTTGCGACCACCCCCGATTCGCGCATGAGGTTGCCAAGCATTATGCTCCCCAGCAGGGGCAGGCCTTTCGGGGCTATGCAGCCGCCGATAATGGTTATGATCAGGGGGAAAAGCAGCTTGGTCGTCTTGGAAACGGGCTTTGCCGTGAATTTCATGACGGTTGTCCGCTCCGCGTTGGTTGTGAGGAGCTTCATTATGGGCGGCTGGATTATCGGTACCAGCGCCATGTAGGAATACGCCGCCACGGCAACCGCCCCGAGCAGGTGGGGGGCGTATTTCGAGGTCACATAGATTGCGGTCGGTCCGTCGCAGGCCCCTATGATTCCGATGGCCACGGCATCGAGCTGCGGAAAGCCAAGCCATAGCGCCAGGATAAGCGTCAGGAAGATGCCGAACTGCCCTGCCGCCCCGAGGAGGAATGTCATGGGCATGGCGAGGACCGGCCCGAAATCCGTCATGGCCCCTATGCCGATGAATATGAGCAGCGGAAAGAGCTCCGTGTCGATTCCCGCATCGTAAATGACCCTGATGAAGCCGTCTTTCAGCATGACGTCCGAAAGGGGGATATTGACCAGGATGCAGCCGAACCCGATGGGGAGCAGGAGGAGCGGTTCGCAGTCCTTTTTTATTGCAAGGTACAGCAGGACGCAGCCGACAACGATCATGACGAGGCTGCGCCAGTCCATGAACAGGTGCTGGAACCCGATCGTAAGCCCGCCCAAACCGTTCAGTATGGCTTCCAGCATATCAGGCCTCCTTTTTCCCTTCTTCCTTAACAGGAGGGAAAAGTTTGCCAAGGGCGGCCATGATAAGGCTCATTATCCAGAGGGTAAAAGGGTCCCGCCCATCCCCGCAACGAGCATCGTGATCCCGAAAGTGAAATTATCCAATCAACGCCAATCCTCCCGGCTAATTACCTGTCTTTCCCTTGTAAATAAACCTGTCAAACAGCCTGTGGTAGGGCGTCCAGCCTGATTCGTCGTCCGGAGAGCCGTCCATGAATTCCCGGAAAGCATTCACCTTGGCGTCCAAATCATCTATCTGGTGCAGGATCGTGGCCTCAATTGTCTTGGGCCTCTTGGGAGAGCCGAACTCCAGCATGCCGTGATGGCTGAGGACCATGTGCCTCAGCTCGATCGCGAGCTGCTGGGGAAATCCTTCAATTAAAGCAATCTGTGCATCGAGCATTTCCAGCCCGATGATTATATGACCTATCAATCTGCCCTCGTCCGTATAATCGATTAACCCGTCACAGGTCAATTCTTTAGTTTTACCGATATCGTGAATAATTCCGCCGGCAATGAGCAGGTCCCTGTTAACGGAAGGGTAATGCCCGGAAATATGGTCGAGCAGGCGTGTTACCGAAAGAGAATGTTCAAGCAATCCGCCGACATAGACATGGTGCAGGCCTTTGGCGGCCGGCGCTTTCCTGAACATTTCCGCCGTTTCTTCGTCGGACATGAAATTAAGCAGCAGTCGCTTGATATATGGGATCCTGGACCGTCCCGATGATCGCCAGAAGTTCGGAAAACATGGTCTCGATGTCGAATTTTGATACGGGGAGGTAATCAGCGACGTCAAAGTCCCGTGTTTCCATGGGCGCCACGTCCGTTATCGAAAGCTGCAGGACGTTCTTGAAACTGACGGCGCGGCAGCTTATCCGGACGATGTCGCCCTTTTTGAATTTCTTCTCCATTTCCCCGGCATTGTCCCATACCCGCCCTTCGATCTCCCCCGTGTTGTCCCGCAGTTTCATGACGAGGTAGGGGGAGCCTTTCTGGGAGTATGCCACGTTTTTCAGGGTGACCAGGAAAAGATCGTCTACCTTGCTGCCCGCGCGAATGTCTTTCACGAATACCGATTTCAAGTTGCTTCCTTTCTTGCCTTGATTGAGACCCTGTCCCCGGCATAGAGCCGGAATTTGCCGCCCCTCACGTAGCCGACGAGACAGATATTCAGTTCCTGCGCCAGCCGGGCCGCCTTGGATGTGGCCACGGAGTGCGAAATAACCATCGGCACGCCGATGCGGCGCGCTTTGATTATAATTTCCGAAGAAACCCTGCCGGTTGTCAGCAGGATCTTGTCCGAGCAGTCGATGCCGTTTAACAGGGCATACCCGCCCAGCATGTCTATCGTGTTGTGCCGCCCTATATCTTCCCGGGCCGCGATGATATCCCTGGGGCGTTGCCAGGGCCGAGCAATGGGTTCCCCGCGTCACGTCGTGGATTATTGAAGCACTGCATCAGGCGCTTCATGAGCTGCAGCACCTGGGCCGGGCTGACGTGGAAATCCGCTTTTGGTGCACTGCCCGGGACCGTTCCTGAAGATCCCCCTGGCGCCGCTTGAACTGATTGACCTGGAGAAGCCTTTCCCGGGTATCCGATTTTTGATGCGAATGTCGACTCGGGGCGCTTCCCGGCTCAACTCGATTTCCACCAGATCATCCCTGTTGTCGATCAGGCCCTCCGACCTCAAAAAGCCCGCCGCCAGTTCTTCCAGGTGGTGCCCCGTGCAGGCCTGGTTTACCAGGTGCCTGCCGTTCACAAATATCTCGAACGACAGCTCTCTGATCACGGAGTCTAAAACCCTGGACATCCGCTTCCCGTCAAATACACGAGATGCCCAATCTCTCAATGCAGTCGCTGATGGGATTTTTCATCTGGCTTTTTCCCTCAGGACCCTGTAGTCCCCGACCCTTATGGTCAGCTTGGTTTTATCGAAAAACTCCATGAGAGGTATGATGAACTTGCGGGAAAGCCCCGTGATTTCCTTGAAGCCGGCCGGGTTTGCCTTGCCCTCTTTGAGCAGGTAATCCTGGTAGTCTTTCCTTAACCGATCCAGGTTCGCGGCGGCATACAGCAGCTCCTCGCTTACCTTCACCAACTCACCGTCCTTGAGCATCACGGAAATGACGTCCTGCGCTTTTTTCCGGGAATTCCCGAACCCGTCCAGCACATCTTTCAAAAGCGGGGGGCTCAGGGACGATTCCGGAATAAATCCGGCTGATTTCCCGCGGATGTCTTCAAGGTCGCCTTTCAAATCGACCTGGTGCCCCGCGAGCTTTACCAGGTCCTTGTCAATCAAAACCTTCCCGGAACCCTCGAGGCTTTTCATAAGCGAGGCAAAAAGCCGCTGGTCAACCTGCGCTCCTAGAATGGACCGCAGCTCTTCGCGCGATATCCCGCCCTTCAGGGGCGATTCCTCGTGATATCTTTTGATCTCGTCGACGGCCTTTTCCTGGAGGGACTTGAAAACCGCAGAGGAGATTATGCGCTCGCCGTCTTTTTCGAGGACGATGGCCTTCCCGGCGGAAATAAGGCCATGCTGGACTTTCCGGGTCCGGTTAATCGATACACCGGTCCTGACTGCCAGCTGCAGGGTGGAAATCCCGGTCAGGCCGGCCCTGTGGACAACGAGCCCGGCCCTTTCCTCCAGGGTGCCGTCTTTCAGAATGCCCGATTCATCAATAACTGCCTGGTTCATTCTTTTCAGCTTTCCTGGCGTGCGGGTCGAGGATGACCCCTCCCCCGATGGTGCGGACCGGCGAATAGCTCCTCAGGACGAAGCGGTCGCCCGCCATGTTGATGTGAGGGGATTCCAGGACGAGCTGGGCAAACCCCTGCGATGCCCGGCTCCATTTCTTCCCGGTCCAGGAGCACCACCCTCGATATTATTTCGGCAGTGCCGGAATGGAATCTCAGCAGGGCCCGGTTCTTCAATTTTTTAGGGGCCGACGAAAGGTACTCGAGCGAGACGTCCAGTCTTGCGGAGGGCTCGAAAACACCCTGGTGGGCCAGGACGTCCCCCCTCTGGATGATCTCCCTCTCAATCCCCTGGAGGTTTACCGCCGTCCTCTGCCCCGATTCGGCCAACTCGGCAGTTTCGTTGTGGACCTGTATCCCCCGCACTTTTACCGGAATCCTGCTGGGCATAACCTCTAGGCTGTCTCCCAGCCGTGACCTCCCCTGAAACGAGTGTCCCGGTGACAACCGTCCCGAACCCCTTTATAGTGAAGACCCTGTCTATGGGGAGCCTGAAGAAGCCCGGGTCGGGCTCTTCGACGACTTCCCCTGCCGCTTTTTCCAGGGCGTCGACAAGTTCCTCAAGCCCCTGGCCCTTTACCGCCGATACCGGGACGATCGGGGCGCCCTCCAGGAAGGTGCCCCTGAGGAACTCGCGGATGTCCTCCTGGACGAGGGAGAGCCAGTCCGGGTCCACCAGGTCCATTTTGGTCAGCGCTACAACCCCGTGCCTGATGCCCAGCAGCGAACATATTTCCAGGTGCTCCCTCGTCTGCGGCATGACTCCTTCATCGGCCGCGATGATGAGGACGACGAAGTCTATCCCCCCCGCGCCGGCGACCATGTTCTTGACGAATTTTTCATGGCCCGGGCACGTCTATGATCCCCAGCCTCAGCCCGTTCGGGAAGGTCAAGGGCGGCAAAGCCGAGCTCAATCGTTATGCCGCGCTCTTTTTCCTCTTTGAGCCTGTCCGTATCAGTCCCGGTCAGCGCCTTGACAAGCGCGGTCTTGCCATGGTCGACATGGCCCGCCGTCCCGAGGATCAAATGCCGCATTAAAACACCCCCATCCCCCGTGGTCTCGATGCTGCTGACCAGGGGGCGGACAATAATTTTTCAAGCTCTGCAAAAATAGCAAAATCCCCTTGATTTCACAATGGAAAAGACTTGCCGCGGGTTTTTAACCCGGGGAGAAATGGATTGTCAATTCCACTCGCGCCGTGATAAATTTCCCCGATGAAAATATTGGGGATTGATTACGGCAGCGCGAGAATAGGCCTTGCAATTTCCGATGAACTTAGGTATAACAGCCCGCCCGCTTGGCGGTCGTCAAACGAAAGGATCTTGAACGGGACCTGGATGTCCTGGAAAATGTGATCCGGGAAAACAGGGTTGAACATGCTGGTCCTGGGGCTTCCCCTGCGGCTTGACGGCAGCAGGGGCATCCAATGTGAAAAGGTTGAGAAGTTTGCGGAGGCCCTCAAGTCCCGTTTCGGCCTGCAAGTTGTCCTTCAGGATGAAACGCTTTCAACCTGGGAGGCTGAAGAAATTTTGATATCGGCGGGGATAAAGGGCAAGGACAGAAGAAAAATGGTGGACAAGATCGCGGCTGGAATAATCCTGCAAAGCTATCTCAATTCCCTCCAGAAAAAGAAGCCCGGGCCGGCAAGTCCCGGGAATTTCCCCGGGCAGCGATAACCCCGTGCTGCAAGCAATGGCCAGGCTATCCAAAGCGAATATATTATCTTTCCTCATAATTTTGCTGGCTTTAGGCGCGGCAACGATGCTCCTGCTGATCAGGACGCCGATGGACAGCACGGGCAGGGTCGAATCAATCGAGGTGCCGCGGGGCGCAAGCCTCACCCATATTGCAGGAATATTGCAGGATGCCGGCCTCATCAGGAGCCGGACCGCCTTTACGCTTTATGCCCGCTTCAGAAACGTCTCCCACATAGTCAGAGCGGGCGAATACGAATTCGACACCTCTATGCCCCCTTACGTTATTCTGGAGAAGCTTGTCAGGGGGGAGATCAAGGCCTATTCGGTCGTCGTCCCCGAGGGCTTCACGATGGCGCAGGTAGCCCAGGCGATCATTGACAGCAAACTTCCCCAGGGGAAAAACTTCCTGAAAGCGGCAGCCGACCGCGAACTCCTCCACAGCCTTGACATACCGGGCCATACGGCCGAAGGATACCTGTTCCCGGACACTTACAATTTCACCAGGTCGATGACTGAAAAAGACATGCTCATGCAGATGGTCGGCCTGTTCTGGAAAAAAGTGACCCCGGAAATCATCGAGGGGGCGCGCGCGGCAGGCATGGACCTCCACAAGACGGTCATCCTGGCGTCGCTGATCGAGAAAGAGGCCAAGATAAAATCGGAGAAGCCGCTCATCTCGGCGGTGTTCCACAACAGGCTTAGGCAAGGGATGAGGCTGCAGTGCGACCCCACCGCGGTTTACGGCTTGAAGGACTTTGAAGGGCCCATCAGGAAGTCTCATCTGCTGAACAAAAAAAATCCTTATAACACCTATGTCTTCAGCGGCCTGCCGCCCGGCCCGATCGCGAATCCGGGTTTGGATTCCATCAAAGCGGCGATCAATCCGGCGCCGGTTGACTACCTTTATTTCGTGTCGAGGAACGACGGTTCGCACCAGTTTTCCACGAAATTATCCCACCACAACACCGCAGTGCTAAAATTTCGCCTAAACCGGGGAAAAGAATAATCTTTTCGCTTGACAAACAAAAAAATTCTCCTCTATAGTCCAATCAAAGTGGAGCAAAGTGGATTATTGTGGAGGATTCATGTCTTTCCGGGGGCGCTACTATCACACAATCGACGATAAAGGCAGGATAATACTGCCTTCCCGCCTGAGAGAGGCTATCGCCGAACAATCCGCGGGCAAGCTCGTCATCACCAATTTCACCGGTTATCTGCTGGCGTTCCCCTATGGCGAGTGGGAAATCCTCGAACAAAAGATCAGCCAGCAGTCACTATTGAAAAAACAGGTCAGGGCCTTTCAGCGGGACTTCATGTCCGGCGCCGTGGACTGCAATGTCGACAGCCAGGGCCGGGTCCTGATCCCGCCGTCCTTAAGGGAATATGCGGGCCTGGAAAAGGATATAGTCCTGGCCGGCATGGTCAGGACAATCGAGATCTGGAGCAAGGAGCGCTGGGAAGAGGAGCTTCGCAGGACGGGCAGCGAGGATTTCAGCGACTTCATGGCCGACCTCGGGATTTAGAGATGCCCGGCGAAACTGGTTTTCACCACCTTCCGGTCATGCTGAAGGAGGCGGTTGATTCGCTCGATTGCAGGCCGGGCGGGACATACGTGGACGGCACACTGGGCGGGGGAGGCCACGCTTTTGAAATCCTCAGGAGAATATTGCCGGGCGGCCGCCTGGTGGGGATAGACGCCGACAGGGACGCGCTCGAGGCGGCCCGGAAAAAACTCGAGCAGTTCAGCGGCAGCGTGATCTTTTGCCACGATAATTTCGGGAACATCTCCGGGATACTGGCCGGGCTCAAGATTGAGAAGGTAAACGGCATACTCCTGGACCTAGGTGTTTCCTCCCATCAACTTGAAACGACGGAAAGGGGTTTCAGCTTTTCCAGGGACGCCGAACTCGACATGCGGCTTGACCAGACGGGGGGCAAACGCGCTTACGACCTGGTCAACGGCCTGTCAGAAGAAGAACTGGAACGGATCTTCAGGGAATACGGGGAAGAGAGAATGGCCCGCAGGATTGCCCGGGCAATCGTCAGGACGAGGCAGGAGGGAGCCATCCGCACCACGGGCGAACTGGCGGATACAGTATCAAGGGCGGTTCCCCCGCAGGCGCGCAGGGGCCGGATCCACCCCGCCACCAGGGTCTTCCAGGCCTTGAGAATCGCCGTCAACGACGAACTCGGCAGCCTGCAGAGGGCGCTGGCGGACGGCCTGGAACTGCTCGAAAAGGGCGGCAGGTTTTCGGTCATCTCTTTCCATTCGCTCGAGGACAGGATGGTAAAGAACTTTTTCAGGTCCCAGGAACAGGGATGCACATGCCCGCGCGATTTCCCGTTTTGCACCTGCCATAAGCAGGGGAGGGTCAGGGTCCTCACCAGGAAGGCGGTAACGGCAGGCCCCGGGGAGTTGGAAGCCAACCCGCGGGCCAGGAGTGCCAGGCTCAGGACAGCCATCAGGATATAGGTGAAGAATTGAAAGATTTCCGCTGGTCGAATTCAGGTTCAGTATCCCAATTGAACGACAATAAGCCGAGGGCCAATGTAATGCGGTCCGGGGCTTTGGAGGGATTGCTCGAGAAAAGCTACAACTGGTTCGAATCAAAGTCAGGCCCCCTGTCCGAAGGCAGGGAAAGCAGGGTCAAGTATTCGGTCCTCATCCCGGCATTCCTGGTGCTCCTGGTAACCATTCTCGTCTACACCTGGTCGCATATGCACATCACGCAGCTCAAATACGATATAGCCAGGGAGATGAAGAAAAAAGAAGCCCTCCAGGAAGAGAACAACAAGCTCAAAGTGGAAATTTCCATGCTCAGGTCGCCCCAGAGAGTTGAGTCAATAGCCCGGGCAAAACTGGGCATGAAACATCCCGACAAGGAGCAGGTGATAATTCTCAAGTAATCGGCCCTAAGCCGGGCGCGCAGGCGGATGCCGCGAAAGACTCCACGCATCCATAAAATTCATCGAATTCTTTCAGGATTGATTTTGTTCGGGAAAATCCCAGATGAGCAGAAAAAGAGGAAAATGGCTGAAAATACGGATAATGTCTTTCATGTTCGTATTTGTCCTTCTTTTTGGCGTCCTGCTGTACCAGGCTTTTCACCTCCAGATCATTTCGGCGAGCGATCTTAAGAGCCTCGCCCGCAAACAGCACATCAAGGCCCTCCAGCTTCAGCCTGAAAGAGGCCTCATCCTCGACTGCAACGGCGAAAAGCTCGCGGCCAGCATCATGATGGATTCCGTTTGCGCCGAGCCTCCCCGCATAGCAGACAAGGAGAAGGCCGCCGCGGCGCTCTCCCAGATCCTGCGCGAAGACAGGGGGGCGATACTGGCAAAAATGAGAAACGCCAAGAATTTCTGCTGGATAGCAAGAATGATCTCCCCGGAGCAGGCCGCCGCAATAAAGAACATGAAGACCGAAGGCGTCTACCTTGTCAAGGAGCCCAAAAGGGTATACCCGAACAAGATGCTGGCCGGCCCGCTCCTGGGCTTCGTCGGGACCGATTCGGCCGGCCTCGAGGGGCTCGAACTCAAGTATGACAAACTCCTGAAGAGGAATTCGGAACAGGTCGTCTGGGCCCGGGATGCAAAGGGGAACTCCCTGTTCCTTGAAGAGAGCCTGACCTCGAAAAAGAAGCAGAGGGGATACAATATATTGTTGACAATAGACAGTCGAATCCAATATCTTGTGGACTCTCAGCTCAATGAGGCCGTCCAGAGGACAGGCGCAAAGGGGGGAATAGCGGTCGCGATGGACCCGAAAACAGGGGCCATCCTTGCCATGTCGCAGGAACCGGGATTCAACCCCAACACCTTCCGGAAGACAGATGCCGAGAGCAAGAAAAACCGGGCTGTAGCCGACAGTTTCGACCCCGGCTCCACTTTCAAGCCCTTTGTCGCGGCTGCCGCCCTGGAAGAAGGGGCTGTCAAGGAAACTGACCGCTTTAATTGCGAAGGCGGCAGTTACCGGGTGGCCAACCGGGTCTTTCACGAGGCCCAGAGGCATAAGTACGGGATGCTTACGTTCAGGGAGGTCCTGAAGTATTCCAGCAATATCGGCTCGATCAAGATCAGCCAGCAGATCGGCCGGGAGAAGTTTTACAAATACATAACGGATTTCGGTTTCGGCTCGAGGACAGGCATCGACCTTCCCGGCGAAGCCTCCGGCATCCTGAGGCATTGCAGCAGCTGGACAAACGTGGACGCCTCGGCAATCGCCTTCGGGCAGGGCATCTCCGTGACGGCGATCCAGATCACTACCGCCCTGGCGGCCATAGCCAACGGCGGCCTGCTGATGAAGCCCTATATCGTCAGGGGCTATACGGACGAAGAAGGCAACCTGATAAAGGAATTCCCGCCCACCGTGGTGCGCAGGGTCATCTCGAACCGGACGGCGGCCACGATAGCCTCGGTCTTGACGGACGTCGTGGGGGCGCCGGACGGGACGGGCAAAAGGGCGAAGATCGAAAACGTTCCCGTGGCCGGGAAGACAGGGACGTCGCAGAAATTCGATTTTGCCGCCCACAGGTACTCTTCGGAGCGCGTGAGGACATCCTTCATGGGGTTTTTCCCGGCGGATAATCCCAAGGTGGTCCTTTTTGTCATGATCGACGAACCAAAAAGGGACAAGTGGGGCGGCGTTGCCGCGGCCCCCGTTTTCCGCAATATAAGCGAACAGATACTGCGGCGCTATGAGCGCAGCGTGACCGAAAACCCGGTCATCGAGGAGCGCGAACTGATCCCCGAAACAGGGGTTAAATTTGTGTCAGCCGGCGAGACAACCGGCAATGAAGAATACGGGAAAACAATCATGCCGGACTTCCGCGGCATGAACATGAAAAGGGCCGTGAAACTAGCGAAGGAGCGCGGCATTGAATTAAAGGTGGAAGGCAGCGGCTGGGCCTGCTCACAGAGCCCCCTGCCGGGTGTCGCGCTGGCCGAAAATCCTGTTTGCAGGGTCTCTTTTCAGAGATGAGCGCATTCACGGTATTTCCCCCCAAAAACCTCTGAGGGAACAGTTATCGAGAGTACAAAAGGGATGAACATCAAAGAAGTTTTAAAAGATATCGAAATAATCGGAGCCACGGGGGCGCTTTCAGGAGAAATCGCCTCCGTTCATTATGATTCGCGCAAATGCGGAAGCAACTCGCTCTTCGTGGCCGTGAAGGGCCAGAAATTTGACGGGCACGATTTCATAGGCAAGGCTCTCGCCGCGGGTGCGTCCGTTATCGTGCATGAAACCGATATGCCGGCCGTCCCCGCCCTGTGCATCAGGGTCCCGGACAGCCGCAGGGCGCTGGCGGAAATTGCCAGGAACTTCTATCGGGATCCTTCCCGCGAGCTGTGCGTCATCGGCGTCACGGGGACAAGCGGGAAAACCACAGTTTCATATCTGCTGGAGTCCATCTTTCAGGCCGCGGGCTCCAAGGTCGGGGTACTCGGGACCATAAATTACCGGCACAGCGGAATTATATTCCCTGCCCCCAATACTACTCCCGAGTCCCTCGACCTGCAAAAAATTCTGCGCGAGATGGCTGACGCCAGGGTGAACCACGTCATCATGGAAGTCTCGTCACACGCGCTTGACCAGGGAAGGGTGGCCGGGTGCTCTTTCGACCTGGGGGTCTTTACGAACCTCTCCCCCGAGCACCTCGATTATCACCCCGATATGGAGGAATACTTCACCGCCAAGCGCCAGCTTTTCCAGATGCTTGAATCGAGCCCCAAGATGCTGAGGCCCAATATGGTCGTGAACATTGACGACCCCTGGGGGGAGCGCCTTTACGATGAATTCAGGCAGGACGCCCTGAGCTTCGCCCTGAACAGGGACGCGGATTTTATGGCCGGCCACATAACCATTTCCCTTGAAGGGGCCGGGGCTGCCATTCTCACCCCCTTCGGCGAGTTTTTTTTCCGCACCCCACTGATCGGCAGGCACAATGTCTCCAACATCCTCGCGGCAGCAGCGGCTGCCAGCTGCCTCCAAGTCCCGGAATTTATGATCCAGTCGGGCATTTCCGCCGTCCCAAAAATACCCGGGCGGCTTGAGAAGGTGAGCCGGCCCGGAGAGCCGGCCGTTTTTGTCGATTATGCCCACAAGCCCGATGCCCTGGAAAAAGTCCTGCAGAACCTTGTCGAGTTCAAACACAGGCGGATCATCACGGTGTTCGGCTGCGGCGGCGACCGGGACAGGGGGAAACGCCCCCGGATGGGCGACATCTCGACGAGCCTGAGCGACCTGACAATAATCACCTCGGATAACCCGAGGACGGAAGACCCGCTGGACATTATCCGGCAGATTGAGTCCGGGGTCGGTTCCGAAGTCCCGAAATTCGAGCCGGCAGAACTTGCCAATGGGCTGCTCAAGGGGTTCACCGTGATGCCGGACCGCAGGTCGGCTATCCAAAAAGCGGTTTCGATCGCCCGGAATGGGGACGTGGTCCTCATAGCCGGCAAAGGGCATGAGACTTACCAGATCCTGGGGAACCGGGACGGTCTCCTTCGATGACCGTCTGGTGAGCAGGGAGGCCCTTGACAGTATTGCAGGGAAGAACAGAGGGCGGCTGATTGACGGCGGGACCGATACTAAAGGCTGAAGAGATCATAGAGGCAGCCGGGGCGGAGTTCTCGGGCGCGCCCGGATGTCGTACTTCAGGGGGATCTCGACCGATTCGAGGACGATTGCGCACCGGAAACCTTTTTGTGGCCCTCACCGGCGACAGGTTCGACGGCCATGATTTCCTGGAGGATGTCCTGGAAAAAGGGGCGGCGGGAATTCTTGTCCGGAAAGACCGGCAGGAAAAGGTCCCGGCGCAGGACGGCATAAATGTTTTCAGGGTTGACGATACCCTCAGGGCATTGGGCGATATCGCCCAATTCTGGAGGGGCAGTTTCAAGGCGCCGGTTATAGCCATAACGGGAAGTTCGGGAAAGACCACGACCAAGGAAATGGCGGCGAACATAATCAGCCAGGCCAGGCTCGTGCTCAAGAGCGAAGGAAATTTCAACAACCTTATCGGCGTGCCGCTCACAATATTCCGCATGGGCGAGGGGTATGAAGCGGCCATCCTGGAAATGGGGACGAACTACCCGGGCGAAATCGCCAGGCTTACCGAGATCGCCAGGCCTGATATAGGCCTGATAACGAACATCGGTGAGGCCCATCTCGAAGGCCTGAAGGACCTCGAGTCAATCCGGAAAGAAAAGACAGACCTGTTTCGCGTAATGAACGACAGGGGGATTGCAATATTCAATGCCGACGACCCCTCGATAATGCTCGACACGCACTGGCGCGGCTCGCAGATAACGTTCGGCATCAGGAACAACGCCCTCGTCCGGGCCACCCATATCCGCAAGGAGAGGGAACAGGGAGTCTGTTTCGTCCTGCGAGATTGGCGACACCTCCCGGGAGATCGCGATGCAGGTTCTCGGCGAGCACCATATTTATAATGCGCTCGCGGCGGCGGCCTGCGCCTGGTCGCTGGGGATCTCGCGGGAGCTGATCTGCCAGGGCCTGATGTCATTCAAGCCGGTCGGCGGCAGGATGGAGATTGTCAGGCTCGGCAACGGGGCATTCCTGCTCAACGACACATACAACGCCAACCCCATATCGGTGCGGGGCGCCCTGGCCGCGCTGAAAGACCTCAAGGGAGAATCCAGGAGCGTGGTAGTCCTCGGGGACATGCTCGAATTAGGCGAGCATTCGGAGAGGCTGCATGAAGACTATAGGGGACCTGATTGCCGAGACAGGATGTGGACAGGGCCATACTGAAAGGCCAGTATTCCGGCTCTGTAAAAGAGGGAGCTGTCAAAAGCGGGATGAAACCGGACCGCATCACCGTTGAGGGCGATCCGGAAATAGTTGCGGCCCAGGTCAATTCCGCGGTGGGGAAAGGTGACTGGGTCCTGGTGAAAGGGTCAAGGGGCATGAAGATGGAAGAGACCATCAAGGCCGTTGTCAGGCTTGACGGGAATGGATCCGAGCCGGGAGAGTGCACAATGAAAGGAATGCCAGCTTGATTTATCACCTTTTATATCCGCTTCACGACGTAATATCGCTTTTCAATGTGTTCCGGTACATAACGTTCCGGACAATATATGCGACTATCACGGCGATGCTGATCGCCTTTGTGCTTGGCCCGTGGCTCATCCGCAAGCTCCAGTCGCTGCAGATAGGCCAGCCTATCCGCGAACTCGGGCCCGACTCGCATTTTGTCAAGCAGGGCACCCCCACCATGGGCGGCGTCCTGATCCTTTTTTCGGTCGTCATTTCGACCCTGCTCTGGGCCAATCTTACCACCGAGTACATCTGGTACGTACTGATGGCGACCGTCGGGTTCGGCCTGATAGGTTTTATCGACGATTATCAGAAACTGGCCGGGGGCAGCAGCAAGGGGGTCCCCGCAAGGCTGCGGCTGGCGGCGGAAATAGCGATCGCGCTTTTCATCAGCGTCTTCATGTTCATCAAGCCCGGATTCAATTCCAGAATATCGCTTCCCTTCTTCAAGACGGTCCTCCCCGACCTGGGGTGGGGTTACGTGGTGCTTTCCACTTTCATAATTGTCGGGCGGCCAACGCGGTCAACTTCACTGACGGGCTTGACGGCCTGGCCATCGGCCCGGCGACGATCTGTTTCCTCACTTATCTGCTGTTCGCCTATTTCGCCGGCAATATCAGGATTGCCGGATACCTCCAGATACCTTACGTACCGGGGAGCGGGCGAGCTCGCGGTCTTCTGCGGGGCCATGGTCGGGGCCGGCATCGGTTTCCTCTGGTACAACAGTTATCCGGCGCAGATTTTCATGGGAGACGTGGGCTCCCTTTCGCTCGGGGGCGCCCTGGGCACCCTGGCGGTCGTCGACCAAGCAGGAGATCCTGCTCGCCATAGTAGGGCGGAATTTTTGTGCTGGAGACCATTCTCCGTCATTTTCCAGGTGGGCTGGTTCAAGGTCTCAAACGGAAAGAGGATTTTCCGGATGGCGCCCATCCACCATCACTTTGAATTGAAAGGCTGGGCGGAGCCCAAGGTCATTGTGCGCTTCTGGATCGTCAGCATTATCCTGGCCCTGCTGGCCATAAGCACCCTGAAGCTGAGATGAAGATGGAATTAGCGGGAAAAAGAGTACTGGTCATCGGGCTGGGGAAAACAGGGCATCGCCTCGGTGCGATTTTTCCTGGAGCGCGGCGCAAAAACGGCCGTAACCGATGAACGCCCCGTGCGCGAGCTGGCCGCATCCCTTGCGGAGCTGGGAGATCGGCAACGGGAATTCGAGATAAAGGAATACAGTATCGGAAGCCTCGCGAAGATCGATCTGGTCGTGCCCGTCTCCCGGCGTGCCGCCGTCGAGCGCGCTCTTTGAAGGAGGCCGTGAGCAGGGGCATCCCCGTCCTGAGCGAAATAGAGGTGGCGTTCCGTTTCCTGAAAAGGCCGGCAATCGCCATCACCGGCACTAACGGCAAGACCACCACAACCACCCTGGTCGGGGAATTGCTGGAGGGATGCGGGAAAAAGGTATTCGTGGGCGGCAATATCGGCGAGCCCGCTTATCGGGAATGTAAACGGCCCGCAGGCATACGATTACGCTGTCCTCGAGATGAGCAGTTTCCAGCTGCAGTGGGTTGATTATTTCCGCCCCGCCGTTTCGGTCCTGCTCAACACGACCGTCGACCACCTCGATTACCACGGGAGTTCGATGAATACAGGGCCGCAAAGGAGCGGATATTTGAAAACCAGCGAGGCGGGCGACCTGGCAATCCTCAACGCCGATGACCCCTTTTCTCTGTCCGCTGTTCGGCAGCCTGGATGCGGAGGTCCAGTGCTTCAGCTCTTCCGCCCGAAACTGCGCAGCGGGATCTTACTTGATAATGGCAGACGATCCGCCTGGTGACGCCGCAGCACGAGGAGGAATACCCGCTCGATATGATCAGGATCCCCGGGTATGCACAACATTGAAAATGTCATGGCGGCGGTCTTGATAGCGAGGGCCTGCGGATGCACCCGGGAAAAAATAATTTCCGGCATGGAAAGATTCAGGGGCGTCTCCCACCGCATCGAGTTTGCCGCGGACAAGGACGGCGTCCTTTTTTACGACGACTCCAAGGGCACAAATGTCGGGGCGGTCATCAAGCGCGCTCGAGAGTTTTCCGGGCTCCGTCGTCCTGCTGCTCGGCGGCCGGGACAAGGGTGGTGATTTCGAAAACCTCGTCGGCCTCATCCGGAAACGGGTGAAGAGGGTCGTGCTCTTCGGCGAGGCGCAGGGAGAAGATAAATTCAATCCTGGGCGGCATAGTCGAGACATCGATCACGCCGACGCTCAGGGAAGCCGTCACGGCTGCCTACAGCGAGGCCATCCCCGGGGATATTGTCCTGCTGAGCCCCGGGTGCACGAGCTTTGACGAATTCACGAGTTATGCCGCATCGCGGCAAACTTTTTCAGCAGTGGGTAAGGGAGCTCTGATGGATTTTTTCTCGAGTAAAAAATCTGATCTGTTCCTTGTCCTGATCACACTCGGCCTGGTCACTTTCGGGACCGCGATGATCTACAGCTCGAGCTTTATCATTGCCTCGACCATGAAAAACGACGGCTATTACTTCCTCAAAAGACAGCTGGGGTTTTTTGCCGTCGGGATCGCCCTGATGTACCTCTTCTCCCGGATACACTATGAAACGCCTGAGGAAGTTCGCATACCCGGCCCTGGGGCTCGCGGTCGTCCTGCTCATCGCCCTGATGATCCCGGGAGTGGGCGTCCGCAAGAACGGCGCGACAAGGTGGATCAACCTCGGCCTCTTCGCCTTCCAGGTGGCCGAGTTTGCCAAGGTCGCCGTTATCCTGTTCCTGGCCCATTACCTTTCGAAGTATGAAAAAGACATTCGCGACATGAAACAGGGTTTCCTGATCCCGCTTGGGGTGGCAGGGGTGGTTATGCTGCTCATCATAAAGCAGCCCGACTTCGGGACGATGGTCCTGATAGCGATGCTCCTTGTCAGCATGATGTGCCTCGCGGGGACCCGCGTCCTGCACCTCTCGGCGCTGATCGCGCTTGCCATCCCCGTTGGCATCTACATGGTTATTTCCCACCCGTACAGGGTCAAGCGCTTCCTGAGTTTCCTCAACCCGTGGGAGAACGCCAGGGATTCAGGTTTCCAGATAATCCAGTCGTGGCTTTCGTTCGGTTCGGGCGGGCCGTTCGGGGTCGGCCTCGGCGACGGCATGCAGAAGCTTTTTTACCTGCCGGAGCCCCACACCGATTTCATCCTCTCGGTTGTCGCGGAGGAGACCGGTTTCATCGGGGTGGCGGCCGTGATCTCGCTTTTCTGCCTCTTCGTCATCAAGGGCTTTCTCATCGCCTTCAAGAAACAGGACACATTCGGGACCTTGCTGGCCTCGGGCCTCACGATGCTGATCGGCTTCGAGGCGATAATCAATATAGCGGTAGTGGTCGGGCTGATCCCGACCAAGGGGCTGGCGCTTCCGTTCATGAGCTATGGCGGCTCATCGCTCGTGATGAGCATGATATGCGTGGGCATCCTACTGAACATTTCGACATCGGGCTCGGCAAGGGCCATGAGGCGGGTGAGAAATTGAGACTGGTGATTGCAGGCGGGGGCACAGGGGGCCATCTTTTCCCGGGGGTGGCAGTGGCGGAGGAATTCCTGAAAAGGGAAGAAGACAACGAGGTCCTGTTCATTGGGACCGAGCGCGGGCTCGAAAAGAAGATCCTGCCCGAGCTGGGTTTGCCGCTTTGCACGATCTATGTCGAGGGCCTGAAAGGGAAGGGGTCTGAGATCGGTCCTGGGCAATATTAAGGCTGCCCTGGGGTCTCCTGCAGTCGATGAGGATACTTGGCGGGTTCCGGCCCGACGCGGTGCTCGGCGTGGGCGGCTACGCTTCGGGGCCGGCGCTGCTCGCGGCGTGCATAAAGGGGCTCCCTACCGCCATTGCGGAACAGAATGCCATTCCGGGCGTGACCAATCGAATATTGGCCCGGATGGTCCGGCGCATATTCCTGAGCTTTCCCGACAACGAGGGCTGGGCTTCGCGGGAAAAGGCCGTCGTAACCGGGAACCCCATAAGGGCGGGTCTCTTGAGCAAGGAACTCAGGGTAAAGCATGCGGACCTTTTCACGATCCTCGTCTTCGGCGGCAGCCAGGGCGCTCACAGGATCAATGAAACAATGGCGGAGGCGCTGGGACATTTGCGGGACATCCTGGGCAGCATCAGGATCATCCACCAGACGGGAAATGACGACCTGGAATACATGAACGAGGTCTACCGAGGGTGGGAAAAGGACGGGCTGAAAGCAGAGGTGCTGCCCTTTATAACCGATATGGGCGCGGCGTACAACAGGGCCAATCTGATCATCTGCCGGGCAGGGGCGACCTCCATTGCGGAGATAACGGCGTGCGGCAAAGCGGCGATATTCATACCCTTCCCATTCGCCATCGCCGACCACCAGACGAAAAACGCCCAGGCCCTCGAGAAAGCCGGCGCGGCGATCATGATCCAGCAGAAAGACCTGGATGCGGAAAAACTTGCCGGACTTATCCTGGATTTCTTCGAAGAGCCGACGAAGCTGCACGAAATGGAAAAGAGGTCGGCCGCACTGGGCCACCCCGATGCGGCAAAGCGCGTCGTGGATGAAATTATAAATTTGGTCAGCAGCAGTAAACATTAATATAATAAGTCCCCCTTTTCTAAAGGGGGATTTAGGGGGATTTTGCTAAAATCCCTCCCGGCCCCCTTTAAGAAAGGGGGGATAGAAGCAGCGGAGGTAAATGGCAGGAAACGGAAAAATGGGATGGATGCAGAGGAAGGTGAAGCGCATCCATTTCGTGGGCATAGGAGGCATAGGGATGAGCGGGATAGCCGAAGTCCTGCTCAACCTGGGATATACCATAACCGGCTCGGACCAGGGCGAGTCGGAAATCACGGCGAGGCTTGCAGACCTGGGGGCGAAAATATTCAAGGGCCACGGCGCGGGCAACATCGACGAATCGGACGTCGTCGTGACGTCCACGGCAATCAGGCCGGACAACCCGGAAGTGATCAAGGCCCACGAAATGGGGATCCCCGTCATCCCCCGCGCGGAGATGCTTGCCGAACTGCTGAAGATGAAATTCTCCGTGGCCGTGGCGGGAATGCACGGGAAGACCACGACGACCTCGATGGTTTCAACGGTCCTCGCCCACGGGGGGCTGGACCCCACTAGCGTGATCGGGGGCAAGCTCGCCAGCATCGGCAGCAACGCCAAGCTGGGCGACGGCGAGGTCCTCGTCGCGGAGGCCGACGAGAGCGACGGCTCCTTCCTCAAATTAAGCCCCGCGATAGGGGTGATCACCAACATCGACCGCGAGCACCTGGACCATTACAAGGACCTCGACGAGATAAAAGAAGCGTTCATAAAATTCGCCAACATTGTCCCGTTTTACGGCTCCACGATCCTCTGTCTGGACGACGAGAACGTCCGGTCGATCCTGCCGGAGATAAAGCGCCGGGTGATATCATACGGGATTGCGGAGCCCGCCGATTACCAGGCGAAGGACATCGACATGAGCGGACCAACCCCGAGCTACGACCTCTATTACAAGGGGGACAGGCTCGGCAGGGTAAGCCTGAGCGTGCCGGGGCTGTTCAACGTCTACAACTCGATGGCGACTGTCGCCGTCAGCCGCGAACTCGACATGGAGTTCGACAAGATCAGGGAAGGGCTCCAGTCCTTCTGCGGCGTCCAGCGGAGGCTCGAGATCAAGGGCCAATGGAACGGCATAACGGTTGTGGACGACTACGGCCACCACCCGACCGAGCTGAAGGCGACACTGGCCGCGGCGCGCCAGATGTGGAAACGCAGGCTCATAGTCGTTTTCCAGCCCCACCGCTTCACCAGGACCAGGGCGCTGTTCCCGGAGTTCGTCATGTCTTTCTCCGACGCGGACACGCTGATCCTGACGGACATTTACCCGGCCAGCGAGAAGCCCATTGAGGGGGTGCACTCGTTCCGGCTTTACGAGGAGATCCGCAGGCAGGGCCATCCCGATGTCAGGTACTACGCTGACTTCGGCCAGATCGTCGACCGCCTGCTGGAAATAGCCCGGCCCGACGACGTCATCCTCACCCAGGGTGCGGGCACGGTATGGAAGATAGGCGAGGAATTTCTGAAAAAGGCTGCGGAAAAGAAACAGGGATGAATGCTCAGGACTCAGGGTTCCGCAAAAATTTAAGGGAGATCGTTTCCGGTGAAGTCCTCCTGGACGAGCCCATGGGCCGGCACACGTCGATGCGGGTGGGCGGAAAGGCGGACGTGGTCGCTTTCCCGGCCGGGCGCGCCGAGCTTGCGGCGCTGGTCAAGTTCTTAAGGAGCAGCGGCGTCCCCTTTTTCCCAATGGGCAATGGCACGAACCTGATCGTTCGTGACGGCGGCTACAGGGGAGTCATAATCTGCCTCGCGAAACTCGGCGGCATGGAGCTCTCCGGGAGCGGGACCGGAAAAAGCCCTGACGGCCGCGGCGGGGACGCCCCTGCGGGAACTGGTCGCATTCACCGTGCGCGAGGGCCTTTCCGGCCTGGAATTCTGCGCGGGGATACCGGGGAGCGTCGGGGGCGCGCTCCGGATGAATGCGGGAGCGTACGGCAGGGAAATGAAGGACGTCGCGCTCAGCCTCGAACTTATCAACGGCACGGGGGAGATAAAAACGGCGCAGTCCCGTGACCTGGGCTTTTCTTACCGCAACCTCGAACTGCCGCCGGGCGCCCTGATCGTAAGCGGTGTGTTCAGGCTGGAGCAGGCTTCCCGCGAAGCGGTTTCCGGCAGGGTCAGGGAGATAATGGAACTGAGGGGTTCCAAACACCCCCTCAATTACCCGAACTCCGGGTCGATTTTCAAAAACCCGCCCGGCACGCCTGCCGGCAGGCTCATTGAGCAGTGCGGGCTTAAGGGCGCCAGGGTCGGCGACGCCGCCGTGTCGGAACTCCACGCGAATTTCATCGTGAACCTGGGAAAGGCCATGGCCCGCGACGTCACGGACCTGATCGGGATGATAGCGCGGGATGTGAGGGAGAAGACCGGGTTTGACCTTGAGACCGAAGTCAAGGTGATCGGAGAAGAAAAGTGAAACAGGACTTCAAGACCAGCGTCAAGGTTCAGAGGAACAGGCTCAAGAGGAACTCCGGAAAAATCTTCCGGGAGATCCTTTCGTCGTGCGTCCTGCTGGGCGCAGTGGCCATGGTTGCCTCGGTCCTCATCCTCTATTACAATTTCCTGTTGAGCTCGACTTTCTTCCAGGTGGAGAAAATCAACGTCAAGGGCTGCGAAAGGCTCACGGAAAAGGACGTCATCGGTATTGCCGACATCCACCCGTCCCAGAACCTCCTGGCGCTCAGGACGGAGGTTGTGACGGACAACCTGAAAAGGAACCCCTGGATAAAGGAAGTTTCGGTAACCAGAGAATTCCCGAGGGCGCTGTCTATCGAGATCCAGGAGAAAAAGGCCATTGCCCTGGCAAAAAAATCCAACGACTTGTTTTTCATCGATGCCGAAGGGGCGGTAATCAAGAAAATCGAAAGCTCCGAGGAATCGGACCTGCCGGTCCTGACGGGTTTTTCGGAAAACGCCGAACTCGTCCGCAAGTCCATAGAGCTGCTGAATTTCTTCGCTGCGCAGCCGGAGTTCCCGCAGGCCAAGGACATAGCGGAAATCAACGGGGACGAGGTCAACGGGCTCTCCATTTTCCTGGAAAACGGGCTGTGCCTGCAGCTGGGGATTGACGAATACACGAGCAAGCTGAGGAAGTTCAAAATGATCATGGCCGACCTGAGCCGCAGGAACATGGCCACCGGGTACCTGCTCATCGATCTCCACAATCCCGGCTCGGTGACCGTGAACAAGAGAAACATGCTGCCGGTCGAAACACGGCATAAGAAATACAGCACATGATAACGATAATGGTTTTAAGGGGCCCGGAGACTCGCTCTCATTAATCTGGAAAGGAAAGTAAATGGCAAAAAGGGGCAGCATCATAATAGGACTCGATATCGGGACGACCAAGGTGTGCGCGGTCGTCGGGGAAATGACCGACACCGGCATCGACATAATCGGGATCGGGTCCAACCCGTGCGACGGGCTGCGCAAGGGTACCGTGGTAAACATAGACAGCACGATAGAATCCGTGAAGAAGGCGGTCGAGGAAGCCGAGGAGATGTCGAACTGCGATATCCGTGCGGCATTCACGGGGATTGCGGGACCGCACATCAAGAGCATCAACAGCTACGGCATAGTGGCGATAAAGGGGGCCGAGGTTGAGGAAAACGATGTGAAGCGCGCCATTGAGGCGGCGCGGGCCATCTCGATGCCCCTGGACAGGGAGGTGCTCCACATACTGCCCCAGCATTATCTCGTTGACGAGCAGGAGGACATCAAGGACCCCATCGGCATGTCGGGCGTGAGGCTCGAGGTGCGGGTCCATATCATAACGGGAATGGTCACGGCCGTTCAGAACATCCTGAAATCGGTGAACGGCGTCGGGCTCGAGGCGAACGAGATCGTGCTGGAGCAGCTTGCGGCAAGCGAGGCCGTGCTGAGCGACGACGAGAAAGAGCTGGGGGTGACCCTGGTCGATATCGGCGGCGGCACCACCGATATAGCGGTGTTCTCGGGCGGCAGCCTCAAGTACACGTCAGTCCTCCCCGTGGGCGGCAACTACCTGACCAACGATATCGCCATCGGCTTGAGGACGCCGGTGTCGGAAGCCGAAAAGGTAAAGATAAAATACGGGTGCGCTTTCACGCCCCTGATCCCGCAGGACGAGATGATCGAGGTCCCCAGCGTGGGGGGCCGCGACCCCCGGAGGGTTTCGCGCCAGATCTTGGGCGGCATCATAGAGCCCCGCATGGACGAGATCCTCAACCTTGTTTTGAGGGAGATCGTCAAATCGGGATACGAGCAGCACATGGCGGCGGGGATCGTCCTCACGGGCGGGACGGCGCTGATCCGCGGCATAACCGAGATGGCCGAGCATATATTCAACATGCCGGTGCGGGTCGGCACGCCTGTGGGCGTGGGCGGGCTGACGGAAATCGTGAACAACCCGATGTATGCGACGGCGGTGGGGCTGGTGCTTTACGGCAGCCGCTACCACGCGGGGAGCGCTTCCAGGAAGAGCGAAGGGACTTTCATGCGCAAGACAATGAAACGGGCAAAGAAGTGGTATAAAGATCTATTCTGAAAGGGAGGGGGCTCATATGTTCGAACTGTTCGAGAATGCGGAAAAGCTGGCTAAGATCAAGGTAATCGGGGTAGGGGGCGGCGGCAGCAATGCAGTCAACACGATGATAGGCTACAACCTGACCGGGGTGGACTTCATCGCGGCTAACACCGACGCCCAGGCCCTCAGGGCCTCGCTGTCCCCCATCAAGATCCAACTGGGGTGCGAGGTCACGAAGGGGCTCGGGGCGGGGTCGGACCCCGCCGTCGGCGAAAAGGCGGCCCAGGAGTCTGAAGAGATGATCAAGAGCACCCTGTGCGGCGCCGACATGGTCTTCATCACGGCGGGCCTGGGGGGCGGCACGGGAACGGGCGGGGCGCCGGTCATTGCGTCCGTCGCCAAGGAGTCGGGGGCGCTGACGGTCGCCGTCGTGACCAAGCCCTTCCAGTTCGAGGGGAAGAGGCGCGACCGCCAGGCCGAGCAGGGGATCGAGGAACTGAGGAAGATAGTGGACACGCTGATCGTGATCCCCAACCAGAGGCTTCTGAGCATGGGCGGCCGCAACATGTCCCTGATCGAGGCCTTCAAGAAAGCGGACGATATCCTCTACCATGCCGTCAAGGGCATCTCCGATCTGATCCTGGTGCCCGGACTGATCAACCTCGACTTTGCCGACGTGCGGAACATCATGTCCGAGATGGGCCTTGCCCTCATGGGGACAGGCATTGCCCGCGGCGAGAACAGGGCGGTGGAAGCGGCGCAGAGGGCCATTTCCTCGCCGCTGCTGGAGGACAACTCGATCCAGGGAGCGCGCGGCGTCCTGCTCAATATCACCGGCGGCCCCGACATGTCCCTCTACGAGATCAACGAGGCCTCATCACTGGTCCAGGCCGAGGCGCACGAGGACGCCAATATAATCTTCGGTACGGTCATTGACGAGACGATGGGCGACGAAGTGCGGATCACCGTTATCGCCACCGGCTTCGAGGAGAACGGGAAACGAAAACAGGAAATGCCGATCGGGCCGAAAGTGTTCAGAAAAGAGGACCTGTCCACCCCGGCTTTCCTGAGGAAAGGAAAAGCCGCGGAAGACAAGAACGTCATCAGGATGGGTGTGATTGACGACCAGGACGACGTGGATTTCGAGGTCCCCGCGTTCTTAAGGAAACAGGCCGACTAGGCCTCTAACAGTTGAGCTGCCGGCGCGCTCATTTGCCCGGGCGCGCAGGGGTGTGTTGTTTGTTTCCCCCTTTCAGTTGCCCGGGGACGCTGTCCCCGGGCAATCCCCCTTCTGTTTTCCCTCCGCTTTGCTTTGCCAGCCGTAGCCGCATGTAAAGAGGAAATAAGCGTGGATGAAAACCCGGAAAAATTGTACAAGAAGGAACAGTTGCGGCATCAATCAAACCGATCCGGACCGGGAGGGCATAATGGAGCTGAAAGACTATTTTGAACAGGCGAAGGGTAAAGGGATAATCGCGACAGCAGATGCAAACGGCAAAGTGGGGATGGCGGTTTACGGCCGGCCGCATTTCGTATCGGAGAAAAGGGTCGCTTTCATCATGGCCGACCGGCTCATGCATAAGAACCTCATGTCCAATCCAAGAGCCTCGTATCTCTTCATCGAGGACGGGCCCCGCTACAAAGGCAAGCGGCTCTACATGACCAAGATCAGGGAGGAGCAGGACAACGAACTGGCCGAACAGCTGAGGCGCAAAAAAAGGTACCTTTCGGACGAAAGTTACAAAAAGGGAGAGCGGTTTGTGGTTTATTTCAAAATTGACAAAGTGCTTCCCCTGATTGGCACTACAGAGAAACCGGAGTAGGCTTGCATGTCCAGGGGCTATTGGCCGGGCGGCCAGACATAATTGCCGCTCTTGTCGATGAGCCCGATCTTGCCGTTGACGAGCACCTGGGAGACTGATATGCCATGCGGGGCTCCCGGGTAAAATTCGCGTTATTTCCTCAGGTACACCCGGAACTTCCTGACGAGGAATTCGGGGTGGTAGGAGGTCTTGGTGAGGCGCAGGTTCTCCCTTCCCATGTCCTCCTCCATGTTGATGAACTCACAGCCGGGGATTGTGCCGGCAAAACGGTTGAACATGTATTCGTAGAGGCCCTGGTAGCCGGGGAGGCCCTTTATAAAGTGGATAAGGAAAACGCGCGGGTTCAGGTACTCGCCGAGCAGGAAGCCAATGGGCTTGCCGTCGCCATAGTACATGAGGCCGCAGAGGGGCAGTTCCGTGAAAAACCTTAACGAGCAGGCGCACTGCCGGTAATCCGTTTCAGTCTCCCCGAGGTCCGTCGAGTCCTGCCATTTTCGCAGGATGGCGAGTGCCTGGTCCGCATGATTTTCAGTAAACTTCTCGAAAGAGCCCCCATAGTTTGTCGTGAAGTGCCTGAGCCTGTTGCGGCGCCTGTTGTAGCCTCCCCCTTTGAATGACGCCAGCTGCGCCGTCCGGTATACGTAATCCATCTCGCTGCCGCGCGACATGAGTTCAAAGCGGCCGTCGAAAATGCCCGTCCAGTGCTCCGCCACCGGGTACATGAAATCGTACCGTGGCATAATCCCCGCAATATAGTCCGGCCCCAGCTTTCTCAGGTCGATGAGCGGGACGAGGAACTTCTGCCCGACAGGGTTGGTGCCGAAAATAAAAACCGGCCTGCCGTCATGAACGATCTGGAATTTATATTTTTCACCGTAAAGGAACAGCACGCTGAAAGTAAAATCGGAGATGAACTCGTCGAGGCCGCAAAGGCACTCCGAGATCATCCTGCGGTGCCCGATTTCAAGGGGCTCGTATCTCATAGGGGTCTCTATCTTTCCCGGAAATTGATATTTAAAGGTGCCATACCCGGCCCCCACTTTTCAATGCCTTTTCCTCCGGACATTGGTGAGTGATTATGCAAAATCCCCTGAAATAATAAAGAGAACGGTTGCGGCGACTTTAAGGAGGAAGGATTTCACTGAAGGCAGCCTTGACAGGGCTGAAGGCGATCACGAAAAACTGATCGGGATACCCCGGGAAAGACACGGCTGCTCTAAAGACCATTCCGGGGAGCGGCCGGCCGCTGTCATTCTCAAGCTGGATTCGGAGATCTCTTAATTGGCGCCTGTCTGCCTGCAGGCACGCTCGGTGGAATCGATCAGCCTCAGAAAAAAATCAAAGTCTCTTTTCGAGCTTACGGCCTGCTCGTCTGTCACGTACTCCGGGAATTTTGATTGGAATTCGTCCACCAGGCTTTCCAGTTCCGCCTGAGCGATAAGGTACTCCCCCACGTTGCCGGCTTCCAGGCAGCTCTGGATGAATATCGCCGATATTCTTATCTTGTATATTTCATCTATCCTTTTGCCCATGTTTTCACCCCGCACATAATATCCGCAAAGGCGGTGTTCGGCAACAGCAAATATCATGCGGAGAAGGGAGGGGGATGACAAAACCGTTCCATTCTTGATGGTAATTGCATATAATCGGGTCCAGAGCAGTACGGGGTTTGAAAGGAGAAGCAGCCTGGAGATGGGAGATGGAAGAAAGAACTGGCTTCACACATTGACCAAATCGTCAAAGGATAAATGGATAGGCGGGGTATGCGGGGGTCTGGGCGAACACACGCCAGTCCCGTCGTGGTGCTGGAGGCTCCTGTTTGCGGTTCTCTTCCTCTGCTACGGGACGGGGCTGCTCATATATATCCTGCTGTGGATATTTCTTCCCAGGGCCCCGTCGATGGCGCAATGACAATCCGGTAACCTATGCTTTTTCTGCCTTGAATACCGGGATCGGCCCCTTGACCGCCGACCCGGCCTTCTGCGCCTTCGCTTTTTCCGGTTTCACTCTGGTCAGCGCCAGGGCAGCCGGGTTCTTCCTGAAGGAGGACACGGGTTCGTAAGACCATCCTTCAGCGAGCCGTTTTTCCTCGCGCTTCAGCATGGACAGGGCATAGAGGCCGATGGCCGGGGCGATCACCCTTGTCTTCCATCCAAACTCAGCATATATATCCTTGAGGAGGCGGTCGGCGATGTCGAAAATCTTCCGGTCTCCGCTGTACCATTTCCTCATGGCCCAGACCGCGCCGGCATATGAAGAGCGCAGGGGGAAGACCTCCCAGGCGACACGGTCCCTAATGGGCTGCGCCGCGTCCTTGTACTTTTGCCAGCCGTTGAGCAGGACCCGGATAATTCTCAGCAGGCTCGGGCCGTTGACCTGAAAGTCGCGCCGGAACGCCTCGAGCAGGAAATGCTCCTCCTGCCCGTCCCTGATGTGCTGGTGGCGGTAATTGAACCGGTATTGCCCGTGCGCGTCGGCATACGGGAATTCCGATTCCGGCAGCAGGGTGCCGTCCTGCTTGTGTTTCTCGTAAAGCGGCGTGCCGGCGACCGGCGTATAAAGCATGAACTGATGGAACACGGTGTCGTGGCTGACAGCGTAGTCGATAACTTCGTCCATGTTCTCCGGCCGGTGGTTTTCGAGCCCGATGATGGATGAGCCGAGGACGCGGATGCCGTTGGACTGCGAGTCTTTTACGAGCGCCCGGGTATCGATCCCTTGAGCTTGTCATAGGAGCTTTCCTCGCCTTCCAGCCCCATCCAGACCCAGCCTATCCCGAGCCTGACCAGCTGGTCCATTGTATATGATTTTAATACCCGGGCGGAGCTGAAGACGTATATGCGACCAGCTCTTGTTATGTTCCTCCCATCAACTCGAGAAGCCGCAGGGCCCTTTTCTTGTGGAGCAGGAAATTTTCGTCCAGGGTAAAAAATGACCTGACGCCGAGTTCGCTTTCCATCTCGCACATGACCTTGAAGAGTTCGTCACCCGTTTCGTAGAAATTTACATGGTGGCCTTTGCCGCCGAAGAGTCGCCGAGGTGGAGCAGAAATTGCAGCCGACCGGGCAACCCACGGAAGGGATCAGGATTGCCGCAGTCCGGCCGGGCTTGTTGCCGAGGTCGATACCCATGATCCTGCCCCCGAACCCGGATATCGCCGCCGGGTGCTTGATCGGGCGCTTTGTCGTCCTGGCCGAGATATCTCTGGAACCACCTAATGCCTTCGCCCCTGACAATGATGGTCGGCATCGATGATCCTGTCAATGCCCTCCTTGTTGGTGATATGGCCGCCGATGACGATAGTGGCTGCGGGCTGGTGCTTGCGGATCAGCTCGCACATCTTCTTCACCTTGCCGATGTTGGGCAGGATGGAGCTGATCCCGATTATGTCGAAGGTGTCTGTCCGTGATTTCCTCGATCGAACCGCTCCAGGGTGGGAAAATCCAGGAGCGGTGCAGGGGGCATCAATGTTCTCCTGGATCATCATGAGCCCGAAAGAACTGTGGAACATGCGCAGGGAAAAGCCGCCCTGTACACGGGTGACCTGATTCTGGTATAACTCCATCGGGTTGATTTTGCGGCTGCCGTATTCGTCATCCTGGGCATAAGGCCCGAAAACGCTTGTCAGCAGGATCCGGGCGCGGGTGCCAAGCGGGTGGACCGGATGAGGCGGACTCGCGGAGATTGGATTCTATGGGCTGACATATTGATGATCTCTTTCTTTCACTCTCTGGATTTGTTTTAGAATCGAAAAGCACCCTAAAGAAAAAGATAGCATAAGGAAAGAGTTCAATCAGGCGTTTTACAATACTTTTACATTCGGGGGCGGGACCGGCGCGGCAGGCGTGAAAAAATGCTATAAAGCAGACAAGATGGTACATCCACCCGATCTTTATTTTCGCTCTGTCCACGATCACCCTGGGTATTTCCCTTTTTCTCTACATCTACTGGTACGTGACCGTAAGCTCATCCCTCAAGTCCATCATTGCCCGCTACCAGCTTGACCCGAACCAGTTCTTCGAGGCCCAAACATGGGTGGTCATACTTGTGCTCTCCATCCTGGTGGGGATAATCCTGATCGGGATACTGATAATCTTCAATTACAACATGAAATCCCTCCAGCTGTACAGGCTGCAGAATTCGTTCATCAATAATTTCACGCACGAGCTGAAGACGCCGGTCACTTCTTTGAAGATCTTTCTGGAAACGTTTGCCAGGCATGAAATACCGCGGGAGGAGCAGCTGAAATACATCGGGTTCATGCTGCAGGACATTGAGCGCCTTTCGCTCAATATCAACAGCATCCTCAACGTGGCGAGGATGGAGAGCAGGGTCTATGAAGGGGAATTCACGGCTGTCAAGATCGTTGAATTTGTCCGCAATTTCCTTGCGGGCAACACCCACATCTTTCGGGACTCCGAAATCAGGGTCGAAGATGCCGACGGCAGAGATTATGTCCTTGAACTGAACGTGCCGCTTTTCGAAATCCTCCTGATGAACATTTTCACCAATGCCATCAGGTACAACGATTCGGAAAAGCCCCGGGTCGATGTTTCTTTCGGCCTGCAGGATAAAATGCTCCAGGTCTGTTTCCGCGACAACGGGATAGGTATTGCGAAGAATGAAAGGAAAAAGATATTCCGAAAATTCTACCAGGGATCCCGTCACGAAGACAGGGTGCTCGTCCGGGGGAGCGGGATAGGACTTTACATGGTCCAGCAAATCGCAAAGCTGCACAAGGGCAAGATAGCTGCAGACAGCGAAGGCGCCGGGAAAGGGTCTGTATTCACGCTCAGCCTGCCATTTCAACCAAAATTGCAGGAGCTCTCATGAAGGAGAACGAAAAAAAACGCATCCTCATAGTTGAGGATGACAAGCACATCGCCCAGGGGATCAAATTGAACCTCTCCCTGCAGGGATATGAAACGGCAATCGCCGGCAGCGGCACGCTTGCCCTGCAGATGTGGAAGGAGTGGAACCCGCACCTGATAGTGCTCGATATCATGCTGCCGGGGCTCGACGGTCTCTCCGTCCTGCGCCATATCCGGGTGGAAGACGAAAAGCTGCCCATCCTGATCATTTCCGCCAAGGGTGGGCCGGACGACAAGATAAAAGGCTTTTCCTACGGGGTTGACGACTACCTCGCCAAGCCTTTCAATATTGATGAATTCCTGATGCGGATCGAAAGGCTGATCAAAAGGTCCTCATGGTACGAGAGCCCCGCGGAGAGCGTGCCGGAGGAAGACGTTTATAAATTTGGCGGCAACACCATCAATTTCACAACAATGACGGCCGAAGGGAAGCAGGGGACCATCCACTTGACCGACCAGGAAACAAAGCTGCTGAAAATCTTTATTGCAAACAAGGGGAAGCCCCTGTCGAGAAAGGTCCTGCTCGAGGTGGGATGGGGGTACTCCGGGGCGACCACGACGCGCACGGTCGACAACTTCATCGTGCGCCTGAGGAAGTACTTCGAAGACGACCCCGAGAACCCGGTCTATTTCAAAAGCCTGCGCTCCGTGGGTTATGTCTTTGATAATGATTAGGAAAATTTCTCAAACATTAAACTCTCCAGACATGGATCAACTATGAAAAAAATAATGTTGCTGCTTGTCTTGATCCTTTTTACTCTCGGCGGGTGTGCGAGCAAGGCACAGTACTATTATTCCAAGGGCAATCACGCGGACATGATAAAAGAATTCGACCGGGGAGAGGGATTCAGGAAGGTCGAGAGCATCGATTTGTTTTACCTTTGCTCGTCCTATCTGGCGATGAGGCAGTATCAAAAATCCCTGGACTGCGCCAGTGAACTGGAAACCCGGGACAGTGCCGTGAACGCCATGGGCCAGTACTATTCGACCAGCATTTTAAAATCGAGCGCCTACCTGACAAAACTCCAGACTTACATAGACACCGGGGATTTCCCGAGGGCAGTTGAATACGGTGAAAAGGCATACGCCATCCTCGCACAGCAGAGCGGGCTGGCCATGTTTTCCGGCATGGACCATATCGGCATAAACATCATCGGCGACCTGGGAGTCGCCCTTGCCCTTTCCGGCAATCGCGAGCGGGCGGCAGAGATGCTCAACAAGCTGGAAAACTATCCCATGTCCATCCTGCGGGCCCATGTCCTTGACCCTTACCGCCAGCTCAATGTGATCCGGATAGCTTTCGCCCTGAAGAACTATGCCGATGTCATAGACCTCTGCGATCGCAACAAGGGCCTGTTCGAGGGAAAGTGGTGGAGCGAGTTGCCGGGCCACCGGTTTGCCTATAGCAGGCTGACGATGGATTTCATCAGGGCCAAGTCCTATTATGAATCGGGGAAACTGGAAACTGCCGAGTCCCTGTATTTGCTCCTGCTCAAAACACCCCGTGTCGAGGAAAGCTCCGATATATATTTTTATTCCCTGGCGGACCTGGGGCTGATCAGGATGAAGCAGGGAAAGAACACGGAAGGGATTGAACTGCTCCGCAAGGCGGTGGATGTAATGGAGTTGCAGCGCTCCAGCATCACCTCCGAGAGCGCCAAGATCGGTTTTGTCGGCGACAAGCAGGCCGTGTATGGACATCTCGTAGCGGCGCTGTATGAGGACGGGCAGTATGAAAAATCTTTCGAATACGTCGAGCGCGCGAAAGCCCGTGCCCTGGTCGATATCCTTGCCTCCAAGAGGGATTTTGCCGTGAAGGGCGCAAACAGGGGGAGATCAGGACCGCCCTTGCCCTGAACGAGTCGGCCGACCGGGAGGCATCGATAGACGATGTGACCATTGACAAGGCGAAGACGAGAAGCATCCAGATCAAGACGAAAGAGGACCTCAGGGGCAGGGCCCCCGAGCTTGCCTCGCTCATCGCCGTTACCTCCCAGAGCGTGTCAGAAATTCAATCCCTCATACCGGAAGGGGAAGCGCTCCTCGAGTATTACTACCATGACAGCCGCTTATACGCCTTCGTCATTGCCGGGGGGAAACTCCAGGCCCTGAAGCTTGACGGGCAGGGGATTGCCGGGGACGTCCAGGCGCTCCGCAAGGCCTTGGAATCGCCGGGGACGTCACTGCATGCCGAAATTTCAGGGAAGCTCCATAAACGGATTTTTGCACCCCTTGAGGGGCCGCTGGGAAAATATCGGGATATCACAATAGTGCCCCACGGGGCCCTGCATTACATCCCCTTCAATGCCCTCCATGACGGCCGGGGATTTCTCATCGAGCGTTACAGCATCCGCACCATGCCGAGTTCAAGCGCAATCAGGTACTTGGGGGAGCGCAGGGCCGGGAAGGGCAAGGGGGTGTTGATATTTGGCAACCCTGATGTGGGTGAGTCAAAATACGACCTCGAGTATGCCCAGAGGGAGGCCGGCGCCATAGCGGCCCTGCGCCCGCAGTCCAGGCTGCTGCTGAGGAAAGAGGCGACCGAGGGCGCTTTACGCAGGTACGCGGGCAGCTTTAACTACATTCATTTTGCCACCCACGGGCAGTTCAATGCCGGCTCTCCGCTCCAGTCGGCCCTGCTCCTCGCGCCGGATCCCCAGTACAGCGGCCTGCTGACGGTTGACAAGCTCTACACGCTGCGGCTCGATGCCGACCTGGTCACGTTGAGTGCGTGTGAGACAGGGCTGAGCAAAGTCGCGAACGGGGACGACTCGTCGGCCTGACGCGGGGCTTTCTCTACGCGGGGTCGAGTTCCATCGTGGCGAGCCTTTGGAAAGTGGACGACGCGGCCACTGCCGACCTGATGAAAAATTTTTACATGCAGCTGGAGAAGGCAAACAAGCGCGATGCCCTGAGAGACGCGCAGCTCGAAACAAAGAAGCAGTATCCCCATCCTTATTTCTGGGCCTCCTTCCAGCTGATGGGCGCTACGAGGTAAAGAGGCCGACCCCCGGTTTGATATAAATGCTGCCCTTTTCCCGGAATGCCTATTCCTGCCGTGTTCCGTCGGCCTGGACCAGGAGTGTTATTGCCGTCCAGGTGGGGTGGAACCTGTCGTAGGGGTCGCCTTCGAAATCCTCTTCCGTTCCCCAGGAGCCGTCGGGGTTCTGCAGGGACATCACGTAGCCTTCGCCCTCCCTGACGAATTGCACGCCCCGGGGGGCGAATTGCCGGAAGCAGTAAAGGTACTCGCACAGGAGGTCGAGGTCGCCCACCTTGTTCCGGACAAAGTCGTACTGTTCGGTCAAATAGAAAAATATCCTGTCACCGATTGCCGATGGCCTGAGGGCCTCCTGGCCGTAGCGGTTGAGCGCCAGGAGCACATGGGTCGCGTAGTAGTTTTGATCATGATAAGCATCGTCGCCGTATTTATGCAGAAGGGGGATGTTTGCGCATTCGGCCATCACGGTCCCGTAATTGTCGGGCGGCAGCCGAAAGTCCTTGTGGGCGTTCCATCGATAAGCCATGTTTTTCCACGCGGCATCCACGACGTAGTCAGTTAGCGAATCATAGTCCCTCTGGCGGGCCGCCCTCCGGAATTCCCCCAGCCTATCGGGGGGTATGACCCGGGCAAAATGGCGATCCGCGAATTCCTTCAAGGGGCCGATCGGCACCTGGTGATGATAGGCCACGGGCAATATGGATATGAATTTTTCATAGCCGTCGGCATCGGCGGGAAACAGCTTGGGCAGCCTCGGCACCGCCCGCTCGAATTCCTTCAGGACCTGCCTGTGGGCAATGAGGGCCAACGCGCTGCGGGGGCGCAGCAGCGTCAACTCATTGAGCATGGTCATGTAATTCTTAAAGGCGAAATTGAAATTCCCGTCGTCGTCAAAAAAAATGAGGCACCACCTCAGCCCTTTCAGCACAGCCCGTTCGCGCGCATCTGCTTTATCGCCGGACAGTTCCCGGTCGATTTCCATGACCGCCTGGCTGTTGTACTTAAGCCCGGCCGGGACCGGGCCGGCCTTTTCCGAACAGCCGATTATGAATAAAACCAGGATGATTGCCGGCAGGGCGGCGATTCTGATGCGGGTGGGCATAGTCCTCAGGGAATCATTGACGACGTTTTTTCGCTTATACCATTTTAGGCAGACCATGTCCCTTATTTTCCCGCATTCCCGCCGGCGGTGAAACGCCCCTTGACTTTTGGTCCTGAACAGATAAATCTATTTTTCGTTGTAGTCGGAAGGCATGAACTTGATTAACTGTTTACTCAAGGATGTTGTGATGATCATGCTGTTCAAACCCCGCTTCTGAATAGAGGCGGGGTTTTGTTTTGCAGACGTATCTACTCTACCAAAGGAGGCAGAAAACCATGGCAGACGAGAAATTAAAAGGAATGAAGCGCAGAGAGTTCCTCAAAGGGGCCGTGATCGGGACCGGGGCGCTGGCCCTTTCCGGGTTGGGCTCGACCAGCGCGGAGGCGGCGCAGCGTCCCGAAAAAATGGGACGTCGAAGCTGATGTGGTAATCCTTGGTTTCGGCGGCGCGGGGGCGTGCGCCGCGATCGAGGCGGCCGATGCCGGCGCGAAGGTGCTCATCCTGGAAAAACAGCCCCAGGACAAGCTGATCAACAACACCCGCATGTCCGGGGGCATTTTCCACAGCCCCGACCCGACGGGAGACAAGCAGGCCCTGAAGGCTTATGCCAAGGCCATGTTCAGCGGCGAGAACATCCCGGGCAAACTGGAAGGGGAGCAGCCCGATGTATCGGACGGGCTTGCCGAGGCATGGGCCGAGTATGCGCCTCAAAATGTCGAGTGGCTGAAGAAGCTCGACCCGGCCTACAACACCGTGGCCTTTTCCCGTTTTCCGGCGCGGCCTTCCCGAATTTCCCCGGGGCCAAGGAAAGCAAGTACAGGGTTTTCGGCAGTTCCTTCTCCGAACAAGGCCGATTTCGCCATCCCCACCATGAACGCCCCCAAATCCGAGAAGATGAACGGCGAGGCATTTTTCCTGTCCTGCGGGAGGCGGTTGAGAAAAGAAAGGCCCGCGTCCTGTGGGAGACCCCGGCCCAGCGGCTTGATCATGAACGACAAGGGGGAGGTCATCGGCGTGGTCGGGAAGAGGAAAGACGGCAAAGAGGTGTACTGCAAGGCAAGGCGGGCGGTAATCATCACCACCGGCGGCTACGAGTACAGCCTTCCCATGCGCCGGGCTTTCCTTGAAGGCCCGGGGGTCGAAGGATGGGCCTTCTACGGGACGCCTGACAATACGGGAGACGGCATCGCCATGGCCATGATGGCAGGTGCGGGCCTGGCCAAGGTCGGCAAGGCGGCGTCCCGGATCATCATGGCGGTCCCCATTCGGCACCATGGCCTCAAGATGGGATTGATCACGGATTCCGTCGGAGGGAAAAATTCCATAGTCATCGACAATTACGGCAATCGCTACGCGGCGGAAACGCTGGTGACCACGGACCCCAGCCGCTATTTCTTCTACAAGGAGGCGATCAAGTTCGACATTACCAACCTCAATTATCCCCGCGTGCCCAGCTGGATGGTGTTCGACGAGACTCTGCGCGCCAATGTCACGATCACCTCAATGGGCATCTCCACGGCCGGGTTTGGGTTCGTTCCCTGGACAAAGGACAACATGGACGCGGTAAAGCGGGGCTGGATCATGCAGGCGGACACCATTGAGGGGCTGGCGGCGAAGATCAAGGAGCACAAGGAGAACATGGGCAAGATGGTGCCGGAGAACCTTGTCAAGACTGTCACCCGGTTCAATGAATTCTGCAAGGAGGGCAAGGATGATGACTTTGACAGGAAGGCCAGGGACACTGGCGCCCGTCGAGAAGCCGCCCTTCTACGCGCTGCCGCTGTATGCCGGCGGGCCGAACACCAAGGGCGGCATCGACGGCAATGCCAAGCGGGAAGTGCTGGACTGGGCGGGCAAACCGATCCCGCGGCTCTTTACGGCCGGTGAGATCTCCTCCGCATTGAAGTTCGTCTACCAGGGCGGCGGAAACCTGACGGAATGCATCGTCATGGGGCGCATTGCGGGCAAGAACGCCGCGGCCCTGAAACCCTGGGGGAAATGATCCCCGAGTTATTCTAATTTCGCAATGCAGGGGCGTATTGCAATACGCCCCTGCAACGAAAGGTTTATATGTTATGCCCATAGTGAAGCAATTTAATAACCTTAATAGTAATCGTGGCGATATTGGCGGTCGCCGCCCTTTTGATAAGCGGCTCAACCTGGGCGCAGCAGAAAAAATTCCTGGCGGACAGGCACAAGGACAAGGGGATGGAATGCTCCGCCTGCCATAAAGAGAGCCCGGCGCAAAAGGCGGTGCCGCCGGATGTCTGCAAGGGCTGCCATGACGAGGAAAAACTGGCCATGAAGAGCGCCGAAAAATTCGGCCGGCAGAACCCCCATGACAACCACCTTGGCGCCATTGCCTGCGGTGAATGCCATCACGCCCACAAGCCTTCCGTGGACACGTGCGCCAAATGCCATCAATTCGGCTTCAAGGTGCCTTGATCTGACGGTAATGTCCCGGACCAGGGTGCGCTCGATCAGCAGTTGGCAGCGCTGAAAGACAAACTTATAAATGGATAGTGAAGTTTTGGCCGCAGCTGAAACTGGAGCAGGGTCAGGAGCCATGGCCCTGCTTTAATTTCGCCTGGTCCCGATGAGGGACATGGGAGATATCGCAGTCCGTTTCCCGGGAGTCTGCAGTGTTAGGTCCGCTTAAATTGAAAGGTGAATATTTTAAATCCCGTCCAGGCGGCCCGAGTATTCACGATACACAGGCTGCGTCGAACTGGATACATTTTATCCGTTTCTTGAACAGCTCGGGATCAGAAGAACAAGAAAAGTAAAGGAGTTAGCGAAATCTCAATATCAGGCATATGTTTTGCTGACATTCAATTTGTGATAGAAGATAATTGCGATGAGTGAATAGCAGCATCAGGAGATCCCGGATGAACAAAAACAAGAGATCGTCAAGGCAGAGGTGTTGCCAGGGTATCCTGCCGGCAATGATGCTGGCGTTAATTTCATGTTACCACCCTCCCGCGGAAAAACCTGCCCCGCAGGCCGTTGCCCCCACCACCGTTACCGAGGTGAAGCAGCCCGATACGCACGTCTATTTTTACCCGAAGAACAATCAGGCCCCGGAACAGCAGGACCGCGACCGTTATGAATGCTACAACTGGGCAATGGAGAAGACGGGTTTTGACCCTAATATGTCCCTTCCGCCCCAGCAGCGCATAATGGTTGTGCCGACTCCCCCCCCGGGGCATGATACCGCGGTCCTGGGCATAACAGGCGCCGCGATAGGCGCAATGGCCGCCGGCCATCACGATGCAGCGGCAGGGGCGGCCGTGGGCCTCATTGCCGGGGCAGCCATTGGTGCCATGTCTGATTCCGCCAGGCAGAACCAGGCAGATAAAATCCAGGAGGCCTACGCCAAACAGGACCAGGCGCGCAATGCCCAGTTCGAGAGGAAAGGCCATGAATTCCGGCGCGCCATGTCGGCCTGCCTGGAAGGGCGCGGTTATACTGTAAAATAGTCCAGGAGCAAAGGAATGAATAAACAGAGAACCACCGGGTTAGCGATCTGTGCAGCTCTCATTGCACTTTTCGCGTTTACACTGATGCCGTGTTTCAATTCTGAATCACTGGCGCAGGGACGAGGCGGTCCGCCCACCGGGGGAGGCCAGTACCGTACGGCGCCCCCGCCCTCTGGAGGAGGCCAACCGCCGCCGGGCGGGAGCCGATACCATGCACCTCCGCCGCCGGGCGCGGAGGCCATATTATCCTCCCCGCGGAGCATATTACCCTGCCCCGCCGCGGGGCAGCAGTGTAGTTTTTTATGGAGGCGTTAACTATTATTACGGCGGGGGTGCCTGGTATCGTCCTTACGGGCCGAGCTACGTTGTGGTGGGGCCTCCCTTCGGGGTCGTCGTGCCGGCCCTGCCCCCCTACTACGCGACAGTCTGGGTAGGCGGCATGCCGTACTACTATGCCAATGAAATCTATTATGCGCCGGCACCGGGGGGCTACGTGGTCGTCGAAGCCCCGAAAGCCAGTCCGGCACCGCCCCCTGTCGGCCCGGAACTGCCTTCGGAAGGCAAGGTTTTCATTTACCCCAATCAGGGACAGGACGAAAAGCAGCAGGCCGACGACCGCTATGACTGTCATCGCTGGGCTGTAAGCCAGACGGGATACGACCCGACCCAGCCGCCCCCCGGATTGACGCCTGACCAGTCCGGCCAGAAACGCTCGGATTACAGAAGGGCCATGGGGGCGTGCCTTGAGGGGCGCGGCTACACGGTGAAGTAGCCTTCCAAAGCACCAATTGATAAGGGCTGCGTTTTGCGACGACCGGGACCGGCAGCTGGATTACTGAAGGGAGCTTATCCTGAGAGCAGGCAGTCCGCTTGACTGCTTTGCCTGTGCCGAGGGGATGGTAATTTCCATATAGGTTTTTTCTCAGGGAATTTCAATCAATCCACTGCCGAAAAAAAGGGGGCAACCGGAACGGCTGCCCCCTTATGCGGTGCAGTCTGTAACCAAAACATAAGAGTCTATGGTCTGGCGGGATTAAAGTCTGGAAAAACTTACATCGTAAACGATTTTCCACTTCCCATCTTTTTTGACTTCTATGGTTTCATTTCGGGCTACCACCACATAAGGGGGCAGCCGTTCCGGTTGCCCCCTTTTTTTCGGCAGTGGATTGATTAAATTCCCTAGAAAAAACCTATATGGAAATTACCATCCCCTCGGCACAGGCAAAGCGGTCAAGCTTCGGACTGCCTGCTCTCAGGATAAGCTCCCTTCAGTAATCCAGCTGCGGTCCCAGTATGGCGAAAACGCAGCCCTATGAGTTGGTGCTTTGGAAGACTACTTCACCGTGTAGCCGTGCCCCTCAAGGCACGCCCCCATGGCCCTTCTATAATCCGCACGTTTCTGGCTGGACAGGTCAGCCGTCAATCCGGGGGGCGGCTGGGTCGGGTCATATCCAGTCTGGCCTACAGCCCAGCGATGACAGTCATAGCGGTCGTCGGCCTGCTGCTTTTCGTCCTGTCCATCATTGGGGTAAATGAAAACCTTGCCTTCAGAAGGCAGTTCCGGGCCGACAGGGGGCGGTGCCGGACTGGCTTTCGGGGCCTCGACGACCATGTAGCCCCCCGGCGACGGCGCATAATAGATTTCATTGGCGTAGTAGTAAGGCATGCCGCCTACCCAGACTGTCGCGTAGTAGGGGGGCAAGGCCGGCACGACGACCCCGAAGGGAGGCGCCACCACAACGTAGCTCGGCCCGTAAGGACGATACCAGGCACCCCCGCCATAATAATAATTAACGCCTCCATAAAAAACTACACTGCTGCCCCTCGGCGGGCCATGGTAATATGATCCGCGGGGAGGATAATATTGCCTGGGCGGAGGCTGGCCCGGCGGGGGCGGGTGACGGTACTGGCCTCCTCCGGGCGGCTGGCCCGGCGGCGGAGGTTGACGGTATTGGCTTCCTCCGGACGGCGGCTGGTTTCCTCCGGTGGGCGGCCCACCTCGTCCCTGCGCCAGTGATTCAGAATTGAAACACGGCATCAGTATAAACGCGAAAAGTGCAATGAGAGCTGCACATATCGCTAACCCGGTGGTTCTCTGTTTATTCATTCCTTTGCTCCTGGACTATTTTACAGTATAACCGCGCCCTTCCAGGCAGGCCGACATGGCGCGCCGGAATTCATGGCCTTTCCTCTCGAACTGGGCATTGCGCGCCTGGTCCTGTTTGGCGTAGGCCTCCTGGATTTTATCTGCCTGGTTCTGCCTGGAGGAATCAGACATAGCACCAATGGCTGCCCCGGCAATGAGGCCCACGGCCGCCCCTGCCGCTGCATCGTGATGGCCGGCGGCCATTGCGCCTATCGCGGCGCCTGTGATGCCCAGGACCGCGGTATCATGCCCCGGGGGGGGATTCGGTACAACCATTATGCGCTGCTGGGGCGGAAGGGACATATTAGGGTCAAAACCCGTCTTCTCCATTGCCCAGTTGTAGCATTCATACCGGTCGCGGTCCTGCTGTTCCGCGGCCTGATTGTTCTTCGGGTAAAAATAGACGTGCGTATCCGGCTGCTTGACCTCGGTAACGGTGGTGGGGGCAACGGTTGGGGGGCAGGTTTTTCAGCTGGCGGGTGGTAACATGATATTAACACCAACATCATTGCCAGCAGGATACACTGGCAACACCTCTGCCTTGACACTGTTTGCTTTTGTTCATCCGGGATCTCCTGAACTGCTATTCACTACCTGAATTATCTTCTATCACAAATAGAATGCCAGCAAAACATGTGCCTTATATTGAGATTTCGCTAACTCCTTTACTTTTCTTGTTCTTCTGATCCCGAGTTGTTCAAGAAACGGATAAAATGTATCCGGTTCGACGCAGCCTGTGTATCAGTGAATACTCGGGCCGCCTGGACGGGGTTTAAAATATTCACCTTTCAATTTAAG
>CAWASK010000011.1:0-293000 GCA_963784735.1 uncultured delta proteobacterium
GACCAATCGCCAAAAGCAAACGCGCGGCCCGTCAGCCAGCGCAGCCTGGCTCTTAAAATGGAGCCAGCTGCCAAAGGGGTCCCGATCAGGACAGCGGCTGACCTCGCTTCGGCCCTGAAAGTTCTCCCATACTGCAACGGTTGAGCTTCCGAACGGCAAGCTGGCCACCGGTGCCCAGATCAAATTTATACACCTTATCTCGAAAAGAGGCTGGGACGCAAGTCTTTCGGCCTTGCCCCAACGACCGAATCTCAGAGGTCAGGCCGTAACGGTATCCAAATCAACGACGGCCGCCCAATGGGAGGCGATCCGGAAGATGCCGGCGTCGACGATCCTGGAATCCTCGCCTGGCCGGCACCGGATCACCGTCAGTGAATTGAATGATGCCGTCGTGAGGGGGCTCATTGTCCTGCCGGGTACGTCGCCGCCAAAGCAAAAGTCCACTAAACCAATCTCCAGACAGCTGCCGGCGTCTTCGCCGGTCAGACGATAGGAGGTGCCAAATGAAAACTTTCGGCACCTTCCGCGTCGTGTTCCTCGTTTTTCTGGCTTCTCTGGTCTTTACTCCCGTCTCCAAACGCCACGGTCGTTTCCGATATGGCCTGGGTCCTGGACCAAATGGGCTCGGCAAACCCGTTCCCGGTGAACGGACCTATGCTCAGGAGTAGCGAGGGGCTGATCACCTGTATTGGTGACGGCGGCGACGTCGCTAAATGTTTCCAAGAGCACCAGGGAGATGAACTTGCAAGCCAAGTTTCTTCCGAAAACCTGCCTAGTTGGTTTGAACACATTATTCGGCTGCTATATCGCCATCAAGAAGGATGACTACTGGGCCGCCATCGGATACCTTTCGGAAGCCGCAATCTGCGTCCTCGCCGAGGTTCTTTCGGCGGAGATCTTTGCGCCATCATCGAGGGTATCCTCAATGCTGCGGAAGCCGTCGGCACCGCCATTGTGGAATTTTTCGAGGACATCGGCGCCGCGTTTGCGCAGCTGGGAGAAGCCATCTACTGCGGCATTTTTAGCTGCCCAGATGATCCGCCGCCCCCGCCTCCTCCGCAGCGGGTCATCTACGAACATGATTACGTCCCAAAGCTTGCTGAAGGGCTATCGCTTCGGAAACAATTCAGCTGGCTTAACGGCGATCTGAAATTCCAGCAATGGCTGAAAATTTTGACAACAGTGAGTACAATTTCGTAGCGGGCCTGCTTGTTGGCCGACATGTACAATTTGCTTACCAGGACGTGTGGAACATCATTCACGCCGCCTCAGATAGCTACAGAAAACAACTGAACGCGAACTGGACAAAAGATGTCCTTCAGAAGGATAACCCAAGCCTGGCTGAAGAGAGAACCAGATATGACAGCCCGGAAACCATAAAATCGCTGCAGGACCAGATTGTGGCGGCAGCAAAGGACCTGGCGAAACCGGGGCTGGGCGAATCCACGTATCCAGTGTATCAACCCCCGATTTCCTCGACACTGGATAAAATATTCGTAGCGAGGTGCAAGAGTCATTTTTCCAAGTATGCTCATATTGATTACTGGATTCATACTTACCCGGGCCACTCGTCTAATGCAAAAATGGTCACGACGGAGAAGTGGTGCGCTGATCTCGAAAGGAAGTACGAGAGCGAGATGGCCACCTTCATCAATGGTCAGGTCCCGGCCTCCTGCAAATGGGATCGCGTGAACCGGAAAAACCGCTGCGAATCCTTGGATGATCTTCGCACCTGCATTGCCATTAAGAGCCTCATTGGCCAAAAGGAGGCCTGCAGCGTCAACGCGGGAGTGATCGGCACGAAAATCGCTAACGACATCGCGGCCTCCTTCCAGCAGAAGGGGTCGAATATCAAGTGCAGGATACGCCCACACGGCACTGCAGCCCCCGTGGAACTAACCTGTTACCGGCCAAAACAGCAGAAGAACTGCGAGTGGCAGTACGGCGCATACAGCAGCCTGCCGGAAAAGGTCCTGACCTGTGTCCTGGATATCCCACCCGAGTACAAGGCGCTTCAGGACAAAGTCCGTGGGGTTGCCATGAACCTGAAGAACGGACGGGATGCTCACGCGGCCGCCCCCTCTGCCTCGGACGCTAAGAGAGCGCAACTTGTCAAGACAGCAGTGACCGGAGCGGCGGCAGCGGACACGGGGAAGCCCGTTTCGGTCGCCAAGCCCGGTACCGCCGGACCGGTACAACAGAAGAAATCTTGCGAAAATCGCGTAGAGATTTCCGACGATGATCCTCTTCTGGTCAACGCCGAGGAATGCGTCGTGAACAGGATGAAGGCGGATCCGAACCAGAACCTCGGGTTTGGGTCGCCGAGCAGCGTTCCCGGATTCAGATACACGGCTGACAACTCACCCGCTGTTGCCATCGACGGGCTTTCGACGCCCGTCCTTTTCCAGAAGTGGTCTACGTTCACGGGCGGCACTGTTCAGCCGCCCCCCCGGCAAGACCCCGCGAGAGAATCGGCCCAGCAGGTGATCCAGGACAAACTCAAGGACACGAAAGGCGGTGTTCAGCCACGGCCCGTTGATGATAAGCGGGTCGGACGGATGCGGTCACCCACCTGCTGCAAGCGCGCAGGCCAGTCGGCCAGCCGCCATGGATGCGATCAAGAGGGACAAGGCCCCTTCATCCGGTTCAGTGACTCAGGCCAGACCGTCTGCATTGGAAGCTGTAAAACAAGATGCGACCCGCACAGCAGTGATCACGGCGCAGGTTCCATCTGCGGGGATGCAGCAGGAACAAACAAAAGTCATGTCGGGACCTGTCCCATCCGGAACGGCCCGATCCGGCTCCACCGCCGCCCCAAATGGCCCGCGCCGTTGAACGGCTGCTCCCCGACCTCACTGTTGGGCCTGCTGGCATTGGAGGGAAAGCCGTTTCCTGGGAAGGGCATAACCCTCGAAGCTGGCTCATTGTCGCGGGGTTTGGACGGGTTCTGCACGATTGTTTTCCAGTACTCGATCCGCAAACGTGGGGAGGGGGGCAGCCGGTCCCTTTACGACGGCTCTCACGAGTACACACATCTCCCGGCGTGAAGGAGAAAGCGTGGCCGGATTGCCGGCCGGCGACTTGGTCACGCAGAATGAAAAAATTCGGGTGACGGCCGGTCAGTCCATCCTCACACTGACGATCGACTCGAAAAACGAGCTCCAGGAAACGACGCGACAAAACAACTCGTTCCGCGTCCCCGTTACCGTGACGGGTCCTGCAAGCCCGATCAAGCCGATCATCCCGAGATAAATCAGCCTTCTGGCTGAAAGCACGATTTGAAGAGAACGGGTATGAAACGATCGATTTTGGTTGCTGCTGCCCGAAGGCGCCCCTAACGCTACAACAATTTGCAATAACGGCATCTGCGGATTCCGTTATTGATTCGACCGGTTGACACACTGCTCTCGATTTTGCTGATCAGGGGATTAAGGAATATGCCGGCGAAAAACACAACACCGATGCCTGCCCTTTTTGTCGGCCACGGCAACCCGATGAACGTCATAAGCCAAAACAGCTGGACCGAGGGGTGGGCCAGGCTTGGAAAGTCCCTTCCCCGGCCAAGGGCCATCCTTGCTGTCTCTGCACACTGGTATATTGCGGACACCATGGTAACGGCAATGCCGCATCCCCGGACCATCCATGACTTCGGGGGATTCCCCCCGGAGCTTTACGAAATCAGGTACAATGCCCCCGGCGACCCCGCCCTGGCGAAAAAGGTCCGGGGCCTTCTCTCAGCCTCTGCCCGTGGGACTGGACGAGGGTTGGGGCCTCGACCACGGGACCTGGTCGGTGCTTTACCACATTTTTCCAGGGGCCGATATTCCCGTCGTGCAGCTCAGTATTGACCGGACCAAACCGGCGCGTTTCCACTATGAGACGGGAAAATTGCTGGGCCCTCTGCGGGATGACGGCATTCTTATCATGGGCAGCGGGAATCTCGTGCACAACCTGCAAGCGTATGTGTGGGACAGCCCTGAACTTGGCGCCTTCGACTGGGCCTCGAGGTTTGAAAAGAGGGCCCGGGGCATCATCCTGTCGGGGAAGGATACGAGCTCATCGATTACAGGGAAATGGGCCCCGACGCCAGGTTATCGATACCAACTCCCGACCATTACCTTCCCCTGCTCTATGTTCTGGGTGCGCGCAGAGAAGGTGACAGCGCAGCCTGGCCCGTCGAAGGGTTTGACGGGGGCTCGATGTCCATGCTTGCGGTACAGATCGGCTGAAGGTCAATTCAAAAAAACCGCCTGCCCTCGCTACGTCTCCGGCGGGATCCTGGTTTTCATGCCGTTGCGTTTGGTAAAGATATAGAGGAGTATCCCGAAGAAGATCAGGCCGGCGCCTATTATGTGGTAGCCGGCCAGGCTTTCGCCGTAGATCATGTGTTCCACGATGGCGGCGCTCAGGGGAATGAGGCCGAAGAAGATGGCCGCGGCGTTCGGGTTGGCCTCCCTGATCCCCTCGCTCCAGAAATAGAAGGCGAGGTTGGTGTTGCAGACGGAGAGGAAAAGGATCGCCGCGACGAGCGGCAGGCCAATGTTGGCCGAGGCGGGGACGTCCAGGCTCCACGGCAGGAATCCGATAGCGGCAATGAGTGTTCCCAGCGTGATGTTTTCAATCGAGCTGACCTTGTCCTCGAACATCTTTATCAGGATCGAATAGGTCGACCAGCACACCGCGCTCATGCTGACCAGCAGGTTGCCGACGTTCACGTCCATGTGCACGATGCTCATGAAATCCCCCTTGACCACCACTATGAGGGCGCCCACCATGGAGAGCCCGATGGATACCGCGCCCGCGGCGTTGAGCTTGTCCTTGAGGACCAGGTACGAGAGCACGGCGATGTTCAGGGGGTTGCTCATGACGATAATGGAGGCGGTCGTGGCGGTCGTGTACTTCAGGCCCAGATAGGACACGAGGTTGTTGATGAAAAACCCGGTAAGGCCCAGCGGCACGAGGTACAGCAGTGATTTGAACGACAGTTTCACGCGCTTCGGGTAAAACAGGAAAGGCAGGAAGAGCAGGAAGGCGAGCGCGAACCTCAGCTCGCCTGTCAGGAACGGCCCGACCTGGTCAACCGAATACCTCGCCAGGGGCCAGGCAATTCCCCAGATGATGCATGCAGCTGCTAATTTTACGTATCCGAGCATGAACCCATAAAGTCATTACCCGATTTGATCGGGTAATCTGTCCTTAATCTCTTTGTCCTGGATTCCCGCCTCCGCGGGAATGACAATGTATATAAGTCGTCATTACCTCAACGTAATCGGGTAACCCAGTCCGTTTTTCAGTCCGGGCGACAATACATAATGCCGGAATTTAAGTCAATGACGCAGGGGACCGGAATATCAGGGCTTTCTTCGCAGATAGCGGCGGTAATCGATTGGATGGCTTTCGAAGACCCACCGGATGTGGGCCATGTTTTTATCGATCTCCTCACTGTAGAGGTCCCGGTCGATGCCCCAGCGCGCGCGGAAGTGGGCAGCGGAGTAAAGATAGACCCTGCCCAGTTCGTTTTCAAAGCGCTCCTTTGTAACTTCCTGGAACTGCTGTGTCTTATTCAGGAGGTCAAACTCGCTTTCAAAACCGGGTACCTTGCCCTCGACGAATTCGCGGTAGAGGTGGACCAGCTTGTCGGGGTAGTTGCGCCGCGCCATCTGGCCGAGGAGGTCCGCCGTGCCGAGCAGGTGTCCGAGCATTTTGACCTGCGGCGTGGAAAAATTTATCAGGGCTATCCTGACACCCAGGCCCGTGCAGAAGAGGATGTCCCTGAAGTTGTCCAGTTCGCCGCCGAAATAGGGATCTGAGGCGTAAATCACGCCCGTGAAATCGACGCTCCGCTGTATGTGGGTCAGGGTGTACTTGGCGCCGGTCCCCTCGGTGTCGTCCAGGGTCTGGATGTACCCCGTATCGTGCATCAGCGCGCTGATTACCCCGAGGTTGACGTGCTTCTCGGTGAGGTCGGCCCCTTCAACTATGGCGCCATGGGTGAGCCTGGTCATGGCGAGCATGATTTCAATGGTGTGCGAGAGGTCATGGTACAGGGTGTTGCAGCCCCTGTAGCCGGGGTAGCGCCCGGCGAAAAGGTCTGTCACGATAGAATGCGCCCTGTCCAGGCGGCTGAAATCGAACCGGGGGTTGATCGACCGCAGGATCGTCTTGACCTCGTCAAGGGCCTCCCTGGGGTCGTTCATGTTTACAAGGCCGGAAAGGCCGGTGCTTTTCTGCGACATATCAGAAGTTTCAGTCCGAATAGAATTGGAGCAGCTTTCCGGCCGCTGCGCCGAACCGTGTATGTTACTTTTTCACTCCGCAGACCACGTCTTTGAATTCCTTGCCGGGCGAGAACTTCGGGACCTTCTTGGCCTTGATTTTCAAGGTCTCGCCGGTCTGCGGGTTGCGGCCGGTCCTGGCGGCCCTTTTGGTCACGCTGAATGTCCCGAACCCGACGATGCTGACCTTGTCACCTTTCTTGAGGCTCTTCTTGATGGAGTCGATTACGGTGTTGACCGCATCTTCCGCTTCTTTCTTGGTGCAGACGACTTTTGCCACTTCATCAATCAGGTCTTTTTTAACCATGTCACGCCCTCCTTTTTGTTTGTTGTTTATAAATACTATTTTTGCCGGAAATCTCCAACTGCTTTTGTGATTTCTATTGCCGTGCGGCTGCGGTTCATGCAGCAGATATGCAGCCCCCTCACGCCGTTCTCCAGCAGGTCCCTGGCCTGCCCGACGGCGTACTCGATCCCGAATTTTTCCGAGTCCCCGGCGCTGTCCTGGAGCTCGCGCAGCCTGCTTTCGAGCGCCGCCGGGATCTTCGCTCCGCCGAGGGAAATGATCTTGGGCAGCTGTTGTAATTGAGGACCGGGAAAATTCCGGGGATGATCGGCACGGAGATCCCATCGCGGCTGCCTTGTCCCGGAAATTGTAAAAATCGGCATTGTCGAAAAACAGCTGGGTGACTATGAAGTCCGCCCCCGCGTCGACTTTGCGCTTCAGGTTGTCAATGTCGACATCGAGGCTGGGCGCTTCCGTGTGGCCTTCCGGGTAGCCGGCCACTCCGATGCAGAACTCGTCCTGTTCCCGCACGAATTCGACGAGCTCGTTGGCATAGCCGAAGCCGCCTTCGGTGCGGCGGAATCGGTTTCCCCTTTCGGGGGGTCGCCTCGCAGGGCCATGATGTTTTCAATCCCCTCTCTTTTGAAGTCGTGAAGGATCTCGGCGATGTCTTCTTTTGTCGAGCCGACACAGGTCAGGTGTGCGAGCACCTCCTGGCGGAAGGCGTTTTTCACCCTGGATGCGATCTCCAGGGTCATGTCCCTGGTGCCGCCGCCCGCGCCGTATGTTACCGAGATGAAGTCGGGTTCCAGTTTTCGCAGTTCGGAAATTGTTTCGTAAAAGCTTCTCCAGGTTGCCTTCCCGCACGGGAGGAAACACCTCGAACGAGAGGGTCCTCCTGTCTTTGTCCAAACAAATCGCAAATACTCATGCCTCATCCTCTGCCGTCATCGTAGTATACCGCGGGAAAATGTCACTTAGAATAGCGATTGTCAATACATTTTGCGTGTATTATCCGTCTAAATCTGGTAGTGAAGAACCTGTTTTGAGCAACGAATCCGTACATATGAGACGATTATCAGCCATATTGACGGCCATCTTTCTCGTGCTTGCCGCTTCCCGGGCTTTCGCGGCGCCTGAAATAATCAAGGTGCGCTACTGGGCGGCCCCCGAGCACACGAGGATTGTCGTGGACACCTCGGAAGAGGCCGTCATGACCGTGGACAAGTCCCCCCGGAAGATTTCTATCCTGTTCAGGAATTTCAGGCTTTCAGCCGATGTGCCGGCCGAGAACGTTGTCAACCAGCCCGGCCTCGAAAAGATCCTGGCTGAGGCCGTCCAGAAAGACGCGCGCATCGACCTCATCCTCACACCGGGGGTCGAGGCGAACATCTTCAAGCTGCAGAAGATCCAGGACAAGCCCGACCGCGTCGTCATTGACCTGACCGTGCCCGAACTGGAAAAAAAGGAGAGCGAGAAAAGGCTGCAGGTCAAGGCCAAGCTCGCGGAGAAGGTCAAGATCATCGTGATCGACCCGGGGCACGGCGGTGAAGACCCCGGGGCGATCGGCAGAAAAAAGACGCGGGAGAAGGACGTGGTCCTGCAGATCTCCCAGCGGCTGCAGGCCGAGCTCAACAGTCGTGAGGGCTACAAGGCGTTCCTGACCCGCAACGGCGACTATTACCCTTCCTTCAATAAAAGGCTGCAGATAGCGAGGGAATACGGCGCCGACCTTTTCGTCAGCATCCACGCGGACGCCGCTCGCAACCGCGGTGCCCGGGGCGGGTCCGTTTACTGCCTGTCCACTTCCGGGGCCAGCAGCGCGGCCGCCAGGATCCTCGCCAGGAAGGAAAACCTCGCGGACATCATCGGCGGTGTGGGAAACGGGTCCGGGAACACTGATGAGTCGGAAGTGATCATGCTCAACATGATCCAGACCGAAACGATCAACATGTCAAAGACGTTCGGCTCGATAGTCCTGAGCAACCTGAACGATATCAATAAGATCAAATTCAACAGGATCCAGGAAGCGCCGTTCCGGGTGCTGAAGATGCCCGAGATCCCCTCCGTGCTTGTCGAAACCGCATACGTGTCGAACCCCGTGGAGGAGCAGCTCCTCAAGTCCCCCGGGTTCCAGAAAAAGCTCGCCCTGGCCGTGGCTGATTCCATTGTTGATTTCCTCTCCAGCGACGAGCGGACCAGGCCGGCAATCATGGCGAGCCTTAACAACGCCAAGAAAAAATCCCAGCCCGCTAAACTCGAGCCCGCCGAAGAAGAGTCTTCCGGCAAGGACGAGGAGGACGGCGAGGAGCCGGAACCCGCAGCCGCGGCGAAGAAGAGGAAGGCTCACGCAGCGGAGCCCGCCCAGTCCGCTGCCAAAAAACCGGCCAAGCCGGCGTACACCACGTATTCCGTTAAAGAAGGGCGACAGCCTCGACAGGATTGCCCGCCGGCACAACGTGACCCTCTCCGAGCTGCTCAGGGTAAACAACATGAGTGGCAAGGGGCCGCTTTACGTCAATAAGAAGCTGAAGATACCGACCGGAGAGAGTTCCCCGCTGCCGGAAACCAGGACGGCCTCGAAGAAGAAGGTAAAGGAGCGCTACCACGTCGTGAGAAAGGGGGACAATCTCGAAAAGATCGCCATCAGGTACAATACCTCTGTCTCCACGCTGATGAAGCTCAACGACATGAAAAAGAAGGAGCGCCTGGCAAAGGGCAGCAAGATAAAGGTCTCGGGCGAACTGGACGCGGGAATCGAAGAGGAAACGAAGGTCGCGAAGACCAGGCCCGGGAAGAAGCCGAAGCAGGCCGCCGGCGCTGAGGACGAAGGCCCGGAGGCCGGGACTGCGGCAAAGGAGAAGACGACTAGTTACGTCGTGAAGAAAGGTGACACCCTCGAGAAGATCGCCGTGCGGAACAACACGACCATCCCGGCATTGATGAAGATGAACAATTTGAAAAAGCCCTCCCTAGTCAAGATCGGAAGCACCATAAAGGTCCCAGCCAACGCCGAGGCGGAAGACGAAAAGGAAACCAGGGCTTCCAAAACCAGGGCCGAGAAAAGGACGGCGAAGCGCTCCGACGGCGAAGACGCGGAAACGCAGACCGCGGGAAGCCAGGCAAAGCCGAAGACGGTCTATTATGTCGTGAAAAAGGGTGACACCCTCGAAAAGATCGCCCTGCGGCACGGCATGACAATCCCGGCGCTGATGAAATTGAACAAAATGAAAAAAGGCGACCACATCGAGGCGGGCCGCAGGATCAGGGTTGCCGCCGGCCCGGAGAGTGAGGCACAGGCAGCGGCAGATGAAAAACAGGGCAAGCCTGAGGCAAAGTCAAAAAAGAAGGTGAAGGGCGCGAGCTATGTCGTGAAGAAAGGCGACACCATGGAAAAGATCGCCGCGGCGCACAACACCACGCTGGCCTCGCTGCTCAAACTCAACAACATGAAGATGAACGAGCCCCTGCTGGCCGGCAAAACGATAAAAGTACCGCCCGCAGAGGAATAACCCTCTATTCTTGACCCCGTAGGGGCCGATTTCAAATCGGCCCGCGCTGTGCGTTCGAAATATTTAAGGCTGTGAAGAACAAGCCAGGCTTCCGGGCGGATCTGAGATCCGCCCCTACCGGATTATCGCGAAGCGTTGAGGGTTGTCGAAACTTACGCCGGTAATTTCTCCAGGCCAAGTTCCCTGAGCTTTTCCGCGGACGGCAGTGCCGTTTTCGGGTCCCAGCCGCGCAGCTCGAAGTACCTGTCCAGGACCTGGTCGATTTTTTCCCTGTCCAGCTTTCTCCCTTTGAAAGGCACAGAGTAGTAGCGCGGGCCGAAGCGGATGTCTTCCCGCTTTTCCCCGCGCGGGCATTGAAGAGGCGCCCCAAAGTCGAGATCCTCTCGCCGGCTTTCATAACATCCTCCGGCGTGAACTGCAGTCCCGTCAGCGTTTGCAGCAGCCGCGAATAGATCGTGGGGCCGAGCGACCACAGGATGGGCGGCCTGATGCAGATGCCTATGGAGTTGACGACGTTCATGTGATCCTGGGCGTACGCGGCCATGTGCGGGATGCTGATCGTGTTCTTCTCGAAATCGAAAATCTTCTCCTTCCAGGCCGGCAGGATGTCAACAGGGTCGACGGCTTTCTTCGGTATGCCCTGCTCGTAAAAGTATTCCCCTTCCGGTGCGGAGTCCTTGAAATTCTCCGCCTGGGCCTGTACCCGGAGGTGGTCGCCGCCCCTCGGGTTGATCAGCGACCCGAAGCTCCAGGTGTCCCACCTGCCGCGCGGGTCGCGAGCGGTGGTCTCCAGGCCGCGGGTCTGGGTCAGGAATTCCTCCGCCCCTTTGCCGATCTTGCGGGCCATCCGGACCGGGCCTTCCGCGAGGAGGTCGCCGAAGCCTTCACGGTACGTTATTTTCCTCATCATCTCGAAGATGGACGGTTCATCCCCCCATTTGAGCTCCATCCCGTCGGTGTCCGCTTTCGTGATGATCCCGTTTTCGAAGAGCTTGATGGCCAGGGCGATGGCCGCCGAAGCAGTGGAGCAGTCCAGGCCGTATTTCTGGAAGAGCTCCGTGGCCCTCGCGATGGCCGGCATGCTGCGGACGCCGAGGCGCGCCCCGAAATCGAGGGTGGAGATGATTTCGATGCCCTTGATCCTCAGGCCTTTGTACGGTCCCTCGGGTATTTCCACCCAGGGGGCGCAGGCGATTGGGCAGGCGCTGCAGGCCAACCCTTTTTTCTTGTACTTGAGCAAGTTCTTTTTCCCGAGCGCCTCGATAAAGTCGGCGCCCACCGGGTCGCCCTGGTCCTCACCCGAAACAACCCCCAACGCATAGTAGATGTCCAGTCCGAGCATGGAGCCGAACTGGCGCCATGGCTGGTACGTGATGTGGCCGGCAATCCGGTCTCGCATGTCTTTGACGGCCTGCCGGTAGCCCTGCGGGGTCGGCAACGGTTATATCGCCCGTCCCGCGCACCGCCACGGCCTTCAGGTTCTTGGAGCCCATCACGGCCCCCAGCCCGGTCCTTCCCCAGGCGCCGTAGGGCCCGTTCTCGATGCTGGCGAAGCGCGCGAGCTTTTCGCCGCCCACGCCTATGCAGGCGACGGCGGCTTTCCGGTCGTGGGCCTTCTTGATCTCCTTGATGGTGGCCCAGGCATCCGCGCCCCACAGCCCGGAGGCGTCGCGGACCTCAACCTGTACCGTCATTGATATATAATGTACACGGGCTGTTCGGCCTTGCCTTTCAGCACCAGGCTGTCGTAGCCCGCGTATTTCAGCTCGGCCCCCCACATGTAGCCGCTGTTGCTCGTCCCCAGCAGGCCCGTGAGCGGCGATTTGGCGCTCACCTCGGAGCGGCTCGCGGTCGGGGCGAAAGTGCCCACCAGCGGCCCGGCGCCGAACACGAGGATGTTTGATTCATCAAAGGCGTCCGCCTGCGGGTCCATTTCTTCCAGAAGGGCCTTGTAATTCAGTCCCGCCCCGCCGAGGTAGTTGCGGCAGTCATCCGCCGGGGTTTCCCTTACCTGCTTTTCGCCGCTCCCAAGGTCTATGACCAGTGATTTTCCAGTGTATCCGTCCACTTGTCTATTACAGCTGCCTATTCTTCTTCAGTACGCGTTATGATGCCCCAGGGGCAGCTCTCCGCGCATATGCGGCAGGAAATGCAGCCGTCCTTCAGCCTGATATCGAAACTCCCGTCTTCCTCGTTTTCAATAACCTCGATAAAAGCTCTTTCGGGGTTGAACACTTTAGAAAACGCGAAAGAGCACGAAAGGCTGCAGGTCCTGCAGCCCGAGCATTTCCCCGGGTTTATCTCCAAATGGGCTTTCATATCATCTCCTTGGCCTCATTATTCCCTTAATATTCCGAAAGGGCCTCATGCCTAATATCACAACTGTTCCCATCCCTCAACCGAACGTTGCCAATCCGCTTTGACCCGGGTTATTCGCGCCGCACTTGCAGAATCAAGTTCCTGCAAATCCTTCGTTTTACTCGAGATACCTCAACGGCATTGAGGGCCTGCAAGGATAATGATATTTTTTGTGGGAAGATCAGTCCAGCGGTATCGCGGAGACGAGCCTGTCCAAATAGCTGCCTTCCTTTGTGCCCTCCCCCGCCGTAAGGTCGGAAACCGCAACCCTCTTCACGAGGCGCTCCCTTTCGCGCCCGTCTTCGTTTTCGCGGTACGACCACATGCTGTGGATTGCATAGGGGCGGCCGTTGACGGTCCCGAGATAGAGCATGATGTGCCCCTTCTTGTACAGGAGCACCGGGCGGCCTTCGACCTTCTTGAGAATTTCCATTTTCCCGGCCTTGTCCAGCCCGGCAAGGTTGATGCGCCTGCTTTCGTTTACCTTCTCCTGGCTCGAGCTGTTGCGGGGGATATCCAGCCCGAAACAGCTGAACACGCTCATTATGAAGCCGGAACAGTCTTCCGTGCCGTCGAGCCTGCTGCCCCACACGTAAGCCATGCCGAGCATTTTAAAAGCCTGCCTGTACACATTGGCCAGAGTATACTCGAGGTAATCGGTGCTGACATCGGCATCGATCCGGGTGTAGCCGGTGTGGTAATACAGCGAACCGTCCGGCTCCCGGCACGGCAGGACGACTTCGTGGACGTCATCGTGAGTCAGCAGGTATGGAAGGGCCGTGCCCAAGTCGTAATTCGCGGCAAATTTTTTCAAATCCCTGTCATAATAAAAAGGAACGGAAACCCCCGTGACCACGAGAGGCCTTACGACCTCGAAATACTGGACCTTGGCCTTTTCCGCGACCGCCAGGTCTTTGGAATTCACCCAGCCCGACACCGAATACGATTCGATGAAAAACCAGTTCCGGTCGACCGAGGCATGCATGACCGCGACAGGCGTCCCGATATCAAGCCTTGCCACCTGGAAACGGTCGAAAGCCTGGTCGGAGGTATTTTTTTTCAGGGCCAGGTCGTCGGTGGGGACCAGGCGGACATTCGTCCCCCGGATGATGATGCCGAACAGCACTTGATGCTTGTCCTCCGGAACCCCGATATTTTTATAGAGCGCATCAAAATAAGGCTTTTCCAGCGGCTCCCCCCGGGCGCTGTAAAACTGCTTCTTTTCCAGTAATTCCCTGGTCTGGGCAAATTTTACGTTCAGGTAAGCGGCCTCCATCATGTCGGGGTAATCGAAGATGTCTTTGAGGCGCGGGTTTGAGGCCATCAGGTGGTGGTTGAACGCGTCTATCCCGTCCTCGTCCATTATCAGTTTTTTGCTTTCGGGGGCGCGGGCAATCCAGAAGTCCGCGTTCCTGTATTCGGGCAGGACATTCGGCAGCGGCGTGGGTGCCGGCAGGGGGGCAAGCGTCCCGGCGCACGACGAGAGCACGATGACGGCGAAGAGGGAGAAGAGGCCTGACAGGAAAAGGTCCGCCCCGAAAGGAACGGACCTTTTCTTTTGAGTCAGATTTGCCATTTGCGCTTCAGATTCAGTTTGCCTGGATTTTTACAGCACAAACCTTGTATTCAGGGATCTTCCCGATCGGGTCAAGCGCCGGGTTTGTCAGCTTGTTCACGGCGGCCTCCCGGAAATGGAAGTTCATGAAGATCGTCCCTTCCGGCGACTTTCCAGTCACATTCGCCTTGGCTTCAACCGTGCCGCGGCGCGAGGAGACCTTGACCATTTCGCCGTCCTTGATGCCGTACCTGCCGGCGTCGGCAGGGTTGATCTCCACCAGGCTCTCCGGGCACCTTTCCGAGGAGCCGCGGGACAGCCGGGTCATCGTACCGGTATGATAATGGTACAGGACGCGGCCGGTGGTGAGGATCAGCGGATACTCGCTGTCGGTCTGTTCGGCCGACGGCTTGTATTCAATTGCCGCGAAGAGCCCCTTGCCCCTGGAGAACTTTTCCTTGTGGAGGTACTTCGTCCCCGGGTGCTCGGCAGTCGGGCAGGGCCACTGGATCCCGCCGGCTTCCAGCCTTTCAAAGGTTATGCCGGCGTAGCTCGGGGTGACCTTTCCCAGTTCGACCATTATATCGGCGGCTGAGCCGTAGCTCATCGGGTATCCCATCTTTCGCGCCAGCTCGGAGATGATCACCCAGTCGGGCTTTGCCTCGCCGGGGGGCTCAACGGCTTTCCTGCACCCGCTGCACCCTTCTCTCCGTGTTCGAGAACGTGCCTTCCTTCTCCGCGAAGCAGGCCGAAGGCAGGACGACATCGGCGAATTTCGCCGTTTCGCTCAGGAAGATGTCCTGCACGACCAGGATGTCGAGCTTCTGCAGGGCCTCTTCGACATGGGTCAGGTCGGGGTCGCTCAGCATGAGGTTCTCGCCCATTACATAGAGGCCCTTGATGTCACCTTTCGCGGCGGCATTCATGATCTCCACGACGGTGAGGCCCGGCTTTGCCGGAAGCGAAACGCCCCAGGCCTTTTCGAATTTTGCCCTCACCTCATCATTGTCCACCCGCTGGTATGCCGGGAAGCTCACGGCAGGGCGCCCATGTCGCACGCGCCCTGGACGTTGTTCTGGCCCCTCAGCGGGTTGACGCCGCCGCTCTCGATTCCCACCATGCCGCAGAGCATGGCAAGGTTGGCGACCGATTTGACGCTGTCCGTCCCCGTCGCGTGCTGGGTCACTCCCATGCAGTACAGGATCGAGGACTTCTCGGCCCTTTGGCGTAGAGGCGGGCGGCGGCCTTGATATCGTTCAGCCGGCACGCCCGTAGATCTGCTCAACGTACTCGGGAGTGTACTTTTCGAGGACCTTGCTCATCTCCTCGAAGCCTTCCGTGCGCTCCTCTATATAATCTTTCGCCAGGAGGCCTTCACTGATGATGACGTTCATGAGGCCGTTGATCACCGCCACATTGGTCCCCGCCTTGGGGCGCAGCCAGATGTCTGCATATTTCGTCAGGGTGATTTCGCGGGGGTCGATCACGATGAGTTTGGCCCCGTGCTTGCGAACCGCCCTCTTCACCTTGCTGCCGATAACCGGATGGTTTTCGGTGGTGTTCGTCCCCACTGCGAGGATCACGTTTGCGTTCTCGATCTCATCAATCGAGTTTGTCATTGCTCCGCTTCCGAATGCTGCGGCCAGACCGGCCACGGTTACGGAGTGTCAGAGCCGGGCGCAGTGGTCGACTGTGTTTGTCCCGATCACCGCGCGCATGAATTTCTGGAATAGATAATTTTCCTCGTTGGTGCAGCGTGCTGAAGAAAGTCCCGCAATGCTTTCGCTGCCGTACTTTTCCTTCAGGCCTTTGAACTTGTCGGCAATGAAAGTGTATGCTTCGTCCCAGGTGGCTTCCCGGAATTCGCCGTTTTCCTTGATCAGGGGCTTGGTGAGCCTGTCCGGGCTGTGGATGAAATCCATCCCGAAGCGGCCCTTGACGCACAGGGTGCCCTGGTTGGGCGTGCCGTAATCCTGGTTGCCGGTCACCTTCACGACCTTGCCGTCGTGGACATTGAGATCGATCTGGCAGCCCACGCCGCAGTAGCCGCAGGTCGTTTTGACTTTCTGCATTTCCCAGGGCCTCCCCTCGAACCTGGCCTGCTTGTTGGTGATTGCGCCGGTCGGGCATGCGTCAACGCAGGCCCCGCAGAAAACGCATTCCGAGTTGATATACTCCGCATCAAACGCCGGGCCCACTTTCATCCGGGAGCCGCGCTCGAAGAAGTCCAGCACCTCGTTGACCTGAATATCGTTGCAGGCCCTTATGCAGCGCCCGCAAAGAATGCACTTGTTAAGGTCGCGCTGGATCATGCTGTTGCAGATTTCGACTTGATAGCCCGGGGGCTGTATCTTGAACCGGGGCTTGTCGATCTTAAGCCAGTACACCAGGTCCTGAAGTTCGCACCTGCCGTTCGATTCGCAGGTGAGGCAGTTGTGGTCGCCCGAGGACCAGAGCAGTTCCACGACAAGTTTCTGGGCCTCCCTGACCTTCTGTGTATCTGTCTTTAATTACCATGTTGGGGCTGACCGGCATGGCACAGGCCGCGACAAGCGTTCTCGAGCCTTCAACCTCGACGACACAAACGCGGCAGCTCCCACCCTGTTGGTCGCCTGGTAGTAGCAGAGAGTCGGGATGAAAGATCCCGTTCTCCGTGCGACGTCCAGAATCGTTTTCCCGGATTCGGTTTCAACCTTTTTACCATCCAAGGTTACTGATATATTTGCCATAATTGTCCTCCTCTTAAAATTAAATACTTTCATATTAGCCTCTATGCTTTTTTCATGGGCCGTCTTATACAACATTGCCAGCGCGAAGCCTGCCAGCAGGAGCCCTGCCGCCACGTAAAGGGCGATTCCCTTGATCTGCGCGAACACCAGCGGCCCTACAATTCCCGCGCATCCCCATGCCGTCAGCATCATCCCGTAAACCTTGCCAATGTAGCCGGGGCCGAATGAGTCAGCCGCAAATGCCGGCATCGTGGCGAATCCGCCGCCGTAGCAGGCCAGCAGGTAACAGCCGATCCCGGTGAACAGGGTCACATTAGCGACCTGCGGCAGATAGATGTACAGCAATGCCTGAGTGATAAACATTATCATGAACACCATTTTCCTTCCGATAGCGTCGGAAATCGAGGCCCAGAAAAGCCTGCCCAGGCCGTTGAAGATGGCCGTGATGGCAACGATGTTGCCGCCCGCAACCGCCAGGGCCGCGGCAGTTATAGTCGGGTCGGCTTGCTTGACGACATTCTGCCCAAGGGGCGAGAGCTGGGAAATAAGCCCGAGGCCGGCGGATACGTTCAGGAACAGCATGCCCCAGAGCATCCACCACTGGGGCGTTCTTGACCGCCTCATTGAACGTGAACGAATTTGCGGCCGAAACGCCGGTAGCAGCCGGTGTAAATCCCGCCGGCAGCCATCCCTGCGGGGGGTTCCTGAAGATCTGGGCCGCCGCGGTGACCGCGATCAGGAAAATAACGCCCCAGAAATAGAAAGTGTTGGCCATCCCGATACTCAGGATCATCTTCGGGGCGATCAGACCCATGATGAATGCGCCCGCTCCAAAACCCATAACCGCCAGCCGGTCACCAGCCCGCGCTTATCGGGGAACCACCTGATGAGAGTTGCGATCGGGGTGACGTAGCCAAAGCCGTTTCCGATGCCTCCAATGACCCCGTAGCCGAGGTACAGAAGCAGAGGCTTCCCGACTGATCGGCAAGGCCTGCAATCAAGGTACCGATCCCGAAAAGGATACCGCCCACGGTGGCGACGAATTTGGGCCCTTTCTTGTCAACCAAGGTCCCGCCAAAGGCCGTTGAAGTACCTAACACGCCCATCAGGATCATGAACGTAAGTTGGATAGATGTTTCCGCCCAGCCATGGGCCTTCATAAGCGGTATTTTAAACACCGACCACGCATAAACTGTTCCAAGACAAAGCTGCATTACAATCGCCGCGCCGGCAATAAGCCATCTTTTGCTTTCCAGATTTTCATTAGACATAATTTAGACCTCCGGAACAAGTTTTCAATAGAGTAAGACTAAATCAAAACGAATATTTATTCCGCATATTGGCATATTGCAATACGCCCTAATCAGCTATATTTCCGCGTCGCACCTCAGGCAGCGTATGGCCTCCTGGATTGCCTCCGCCTTGCTGTACCCGAGTTCGACTTCCTTGAAGCCCTTGCGCCTCTTGGACACATCCAGTTCCGGCATGAGGGCCTGGGGCCTTTCCTCGGTTTCCTCGTCGACCTCGAACGGGATTTCGATGACTTCCTCGGGAGGAGCCTTGTACAGGGGCTCTCCATTGGCGCTGCTGATGGAATTGTCCAAGTCTCGCGCGGCCTGGTGGCCTGCCTGGATGGCCCAGATGACCGTGTTGGCCCCGTCACCGCATCGCCGCCGGCGTAAACCTTCTCGCTGGTGGTCATGGACTTGCTGCCTTTGTCCAGGTCAAAGCAGGCCCATTTGTTGACCGAGATGCCGCTGTCTTTCGGGACAAACCCGAGGTCCGGGACCTGGCCGATGGCCGCGATAACCGAATCCACGCTCATCGTGAATTCGGATCCGGGAATCGGCACGGGGCGCTTCCTGCCGCTCGAGTCGAAATCGCCGAGCTTCATCTTCTGCAGGTGATGCCGGCTGACCTTGCCCTTGTTGCCTATGATCTTTATCGGTGCAACAAGGTACTCGATCTTGATCCCTTCATGCTCGGCCGCCACGATTTCCTCCTCGGCAGCCGGCATGTCCTGCGCGCAGGCGCCGGTAAAGGATCGTCACATCCGACCCCAGCCGGGCCGCGCAGCGCGCCGCGTCGATCGCGGAGTTTCCGCCGCCGATGACCGCCACCTTGCTTCCCAGCGATTTGCCGCCCTTGGCCTTCGTCCAGGCAGCTTCGTCGATGTTGAAGTCGCGCAGGAATTCGACTCCGCCGTAAACGCCTTTCAGGTCTTCGCCCTCCACGCCCATCCTCGTGGCTCTTGTGGGCGCCGGGGGCCATGTAAATGTAGTCAAACTGGTTGTTGAGGGTCTCAAAAGATATGGTCTTGCCCACGCTGGTGTTGCATTTGATTTCCACGCCGAGAGCGCTGATATCTTCAATTTCCTTCGCCAGGGTTTTGCGAGGCAGCCTGTAGGCCGGGATGCCGTAGCGCAGCATGCCGCCGGGTTCGGGGAGCTCTTCGAAAACGGTCACCCCGTATCCCCTCAGCGCCATGTCTCTTGCGAACGTCAGTCCTGCGGGGCCGGCGCCGACGACGGCAATCTTCTCTTTCCTCGTAACAGGGACCGCTTCCACCTTGGGGCGCGGCGCGTTATCGGTGATAAACCTCTTGAGGAACTTGATCGCAACCGGCTCGTCCAGCATGCCCCTGCGGCACTTGGACTGGCACTTGTGGTCGCATACCCTTCCGCAGACCGACGGGAAGGGGTTGGTCCTGAGGAGCATTTATATGCATCCTTGAACCTCTCCGCCCTGATGAGCGCTATGTAAGCCGGGATATCCATGCCGATCGGGGCAGGTATGCTGGCAGGGGGATTTGAACAGGGCCGAACAGACAGCTGCCGGGCATTTCTTGTCCCTGATATGGGTTTCGTATTCGTTGCGGAAATAGCGGAGCGTGCTGAGGACCGGGTTGGGCGCAGTCTGTCCGAGGCCGCACAGGGAGGCGTCTTTGATGATGGCAGCCAATGCTCTGCAGAGTCTCTATATCGCCTTCCTTGCCTCTGCCCTCGCAGATGTCCGTGAGGATGTCGAGCATGCGCTTCGTACCCTCGCGGCACGGGGTGCATTTACCGCAGGACTCGTCCTGGCAGAAATCCATGAAGAATCGCGCGATATCGACCGCGCACTTGTCTTCATTGAGGACGATCAGACCGCCGGAGCCCATGATGGCGCCGAGCTCGGCTACTTTCTCATAATCGATGGGGGCATTGAGATGCTGGACGGGGATGCAGCCGCCGGAGGGCCCGCCGAGCTGCGCGGCCTTGAAGGCCTTGCCCTTGGGGATGCCGCCGCCGATCTCGTAGACTATCGTGCCCAGGGTTGTCCCCATCGGGACTTCCACGAGGCCGACATTGTTCACGTCGCCGGTCAGGGCGAAGACTTTTGTCCCCTTGCTCTTCTCGGTGCCGACGCTGGCGTACCAGGCGCCGCCCCTCAGCATGATCTGCCCGACGTTGGCTAGGGTTTCAACGTTGTTGAGGATGCTCGGCTTGCTCCACAGGCCCGCAATAGCAGGGAACGGAGGCCTCGGCCTGGGCATGCCCCTCTTGCCTTCGATTGATGTCATCAGGGCCGTTTCCTCGCCGCAGACAAACGCGCCGGCGCCCTGGTAAATTTCGATGTCAAAGTCCATCCCCGTGTCAAGGATGTTCTTCCCGAGCAGGCCCGCTTCCCGCGCCTGTGCCAAAGCTATGTTCATCCTGTGAATCGCCAGCGGGTATTCCGCGCGGCAATATATGTAGCCCTGCCTGGAGCCTATGGCCCGGGCGGCTACGATCATGCCCTCGATAACAGCATGCGGGTCGGCTTCCAGGACGCTGCGGTCCATGAACGCCCCGGGGTCGCCCTCGTCCGCGTTGCACAGGACGTATTTGATGTCGCCGGGCGACCTGGCCGCAAACTGCCATTTCATACCTGTCGGGAAACCGGCGCCGCCCCTGCCCCTCAGGCCGGAGGTCAGCATTTCCTGGACTATCTGCTCGGGCGTCATTTCCGTGAGGGACTTCGCCATCCCGGCATACCCGTCCCGGGCTATGTATTCCTCTATATTCTCGGGGTCGATGAGGCCGCGGTTCCGAAGGACCCTCAGTTCCTGGTGGGCAAAGAAGGGGATCTCCTGCATGGTCGGAATGACTTCCGCCGTTTCCGGCTCCTTGTAGAACAGCCTCTCGAGCGGCCGTCCCTTGATGAAATGCTCTTCAACCATCTCGGGGATATCTTCAGGCGTGACCTGCATGTAGACTATGCCTTCCGGGTAAACGACGATGATCGGGCCCATCGCGCAGAAGCCGTTGCAGCCCGTTTCGACGACTTTTATCTCGTCCGCAAGGCCCCGGTTCTGAAGCTCGTCAACGAGGGCTTTCCTGACCAGGATGCTTCCGGATGCATGGCAACCCGTGCCGCCGCAGATCAATAAGTGTGATCGAAATACCTTCATGTGGATTTAATTCCTCCTTATTTAACGATCTCCTTGCCCCTGGCCAGAACAAAGGGAGTCTGAATTTCACCTTCCACTACATGCCTTTTGAAAACCTGGCGCATCTTGCCCGGGTCCATGTACTGGTATTTGATGGGCTCCTGGCCCAGGACCTCGACTGTAACCAGCGGCTCGCGGCTGCACAGCCCCATGCATCCCGAAGTCGTGACGGCGACATCCGAAACGCCTGATTCGGAGATTTCAGCCATGAGGGCGTTCAGGACTTCACGGGCTCCTGAAGCGATGCCGCATGTCCCCATGTGCACGGTGACCAGCACGCGCCTGGTGCCTTCCCGCAGGCCCGTTTCCGACAGGACTTTTTCCTTGATTTTCTTCAGGTCCTCAATTTTTAACTTAGCCATAGCTGTTTTCCCCCATCACTCATATTTCTGAAGCATTTCTCTAACTTTTGCTGTCTTGACCTTGCCGTTGACGTTCTCGTCAATGACAACGACGGGAGCAAGGCCGCACGCCCCAAGGCACCTGACTGTCTCATAAGTGAACCGTCGGTCTTCAGTCGTTTCGCCCTCGTGGATCCCGAATTCCCTCTCGAGGGCTTCGGCAAGGTTTTTGCCGCCCCTCACGTAGCAGGCTGTCCCGAGGCATACCCGGACCGTGTGCCTTCCGCGCGGTGTCATTGTGAAAAACGAGTAAAAGGTGACGACTCCGTAGACTTGTGCCAGCGGCAGGTTGAGCCCGGCGGCTATTTTCTTCTGTATCGGTATGGGCAGGTATTCCAAAGTCACCTGGGCCTCTTCCAGCACGGGGATGAGGCCTCCCGGCTTGCCCTTGTATTTCTGTATAATACCCTCAAGCTTTGAAATCTGCTCTTGACTGAACTCTTTTAAAAGCTCGCCATTGTCCATTATCAAAATTCCTCCTTTGAGAAGTCTGCGCCTATTTCCGTCAAGCCTTCCTGAATGCTGGTTCTCAGAAAATCAAGCACCTCCGGGTGATTGATCGGTATACCGTCGAGTTCTTTCTTGATCTCTCTCGTATCAAGTGTGTACACCCGGCCATTTCTTATATGTTCGTAAACGAAATCCGTCCCCGGACTCCCGATAAACAGCGTGATCAGTGTCCCCGTTATCTTTCCCAGGGGCTGTCTGTCAATGTGCCCCATCGTGAACTCGGCCCTCACCCTGGTGCCCTGCCCGGGGCTCGACTCCAGCAGGAAGCTGCCACCCGTCCTTTCCGCCGCTTCTGCCAGCATCGGGAGCCCCAGCCCGACCCGGCGGACCTTTTTGGACGTAAAAAAAGGGTCAAGGGCTTTTTGCCTGACCTCCTCCGTCATTCCGGAGCCGTTGTCCTTAATCTCCATTATATACTTGTCGGAAGCGGTGTCCTCTTCCACGGTTACCAGGACCAGCGAGGCCCCCGCCCTGACCGAGTTCTCCACGATATCCAGTATATGGAGAGATAATTCAAGCACCTTTTTCCAGGACCATCCGCCCTTCCAGGCCGGCAAAGGCCATTTTTAATTCGCCCAGTGTCGCTTCATGCATTCTTATGAGGGTAAAAGCCTTGCCGATATCGTTAATGAAGTGGGCATCGGAGGAGATAATGAAAGGCATGCGGTAAAGTTCGGGGAATTCCTTCCTGGCTTCGAGTATCCCGGTCCGCGCCGATACTTCCAGTGCGTCCAGCCGCAAGTCGGGGGGAATGAAACCCAGCTGCCCCATAATGCTGAAAGATTCCCTGTCGATATGCGAGGCGATCGCCAGTCCGCCGAGGCCATGGATTTCTTTGACCCAGTCTTCCAACGGCCGGGTGGTGGCCCCGATCAACAGCTTATCATTAAACCCTTCAACTTCATCCAAATCATTTACGATAGCCTGGCAGCCGAAGATGTCTTCGTTATTCCGGCCGGGCAGCGAATCGTACACCAAATCCTGAATTTTGTAAAGATTTTCAATAGTTTCAAAGAGCGCTATTAGGTGGACCTCTTCCGCTGTGGCTATCTCCATCCCCGGCAGAACCCTTATTCCATGGACGGCGGCCGCCCGCATTATGGACTCGGTGTTCTCGGAGGAATTGTGATCGCAAACGGCTATCAGATCGAGCCGTTCAAAGGCCGCCTTTTCAACGAGCGCCCGCGGGTACATGCCGAGGTCGGCGCACGGCGAGAGGCAGCTGTGTAGATGAAGATCACAACGAAAATCCCGAAGCATATACCGGACCGGCCTGCGTTTTTCTCTTCATTTTCCGCCGGCCCGCCTCAATCCGGCACTGATCAGAAGATCAGCCGGTGTATTTTGCCGGCAACCTCAAAGCCCCCGAGATCGGAAACCATGAACCGGGATGCCTTCCTTCGCAGCTTTTTCCACTGTTTCCTGCGCAGGCTCGGCTCCCTGTACAAGTATGATTCCCGCGATGTCCTTCAGGCTGGCCACCGCAACTATGTTTTGATGTATCTGGCGCGTTATCCAGACATCATCCTGCTTGCTGTTGGCAATCACATCACTGAGGAGGTCGCCGATATAGCCCCCCTTCACTTCTCTTCCAAGGCTTTCAGGGCAGCATTTAACCTTGAGGCCAAGTTCCTTGACTATGGTTTCCAGGTTCACGGGCCCCCCTTAAATTTTCAGCCAATAGTCGGGTTGGAGCATCTTCTCCAGGTTGAAGACCTGCATCTTAACGCACGTGCCGACCCCCGGCTTGGAATCTATGTGGAATGCATCGGAATATTTTTTCATATTACCCAGGCCCATGCCTGCCCCGAAACCCATTTCTCTCACCTGGGGTGTGGCTGTCGACCAGCCTTCCTGCATGGCGAGCTCTATATCCTCGATCCCCGGCCCTTCATCAATGGCCTCGACCTGAACCAGGTCCGGCCTCACGGACAAGACTATCTGCCCTTTTCGGGCATACGAGACTATATTAATTTCAGCCTCGTAAGTGACAATGGCAACCCTTCTGACCACATTGTCGTTGATACCGATGCTCTTTAAAATCCTTTTTATTTTTCCGGATACGTTTCCGGCAGCCCGAAAATTTCCACCCTCGACAGCGAAGCTGTCTTCAAATCTATTCTCTTCCGGCATCCGCGCGATTACTGCCGACCTTCTCTATGCAGCCGACAATTCCTTTTTCGTGTAATCGACCCGAAGTTTCAAAAAGAATGTATTTAGTAGTGAGAATTGGAATTTTGAGGTCCTGGGCAAGCTGAATGGTTTCCTGGGGCGGTCTTTTGCCTCTGACGAGAATGATTGCCGCTATTTCAAGAATATCGGCAGTCCTTACTACCTGGGGATTGGTCAACCCCGTGAGCAGGAGACTTCCCGACTTGGCAAAAGCCAGCACATCGCTCATCAGGTCTGCGGAGAATGCGGTATTGATTTCCTTGCCAAGCTGATCCTCTCCAACTATCACGTCTGCGTCCAGAATATCCCTGATTTCGGAAAGGGTCACTTGATTCCTCCCATTTAAAATACAAACCTTGACAAAGCGGCTTAACTTAGGAATTTCAATGGGGTTAACTATCATACCCCATATGCCGTGTCAACATAATTAATGCTTCAACATTTTTCCCGGCCGATATTAGCAAAAACACAACTACCTGATATTGTTGATCATTTTCATCGTCGAAAGAATATTCTTCAGGTTAGCAGACTTATTTGCTTGACAACCATATTTTTCTGTGAGATAGCTGACCGCGGGTCAGTTATTGACTTTTATTCAAAACAGCTGAAGGAGTTCGACGTGGGTCTCGAAGAGAGAAGGAAAAAGGAAAAGCTGGCCCGGCGCAATCAGATCCTGAAAGCCGCCCGCAAGTTGTTTTTCGACAAGGGGTTCAAGTCTATCACCATCGACCACATAGCAAGGAAAGCGGAACTGAGCAAAGGCGCCGTTTATCTCTATTTCAACAGCAAGGAAGAGATTTATGCCCAGATCCTCCTCGCGGACATTTACAAGTTCAACCAGAAAGTGGCCGCACCGCTCAACACCGAAATGACCGCATCTGCCCTCTTGACCGAATTCTGCCACAATTATGCGGATTTCTTTCTCGTGAACCGGGAACTGTTCCGCATCCTGATGACTTTCATGATGAACACCGACAATCTCAATTTATCCGAAGAGCTCAACCGTAAACTCATCAGCGAGACAAACGCACAGACTGAAATCCTGGACCGCATCTTCGCATATGGCATCGAGAGGGGTGAATTCAACCCCTCGATAGAAATCACGCCGAACAGGATGGCCCTCTGGGCGCTTGCTCAACGGCATAATTTCTCTTCATTTGTTCACAGGCAACGAGGCAAGGCGCTCCGAGAGGATCCTTTCCACTATAGACGCTAGTCTGAAGACTTTTATCAGATGGTTTGAAAGTCAGATTATAATCAATCGAAGGAGGAAAGATTATGGGCAATTCATTGTTAAACACGAGGGACCAGAAATTCGTTTTGTACGAACAGCTGGGGATCGAGAAGCTTTTCGAGACAAAAGCCTTTGGCGAATACTCCCGCGACGTCGCTGAACTGATGCTCACCGAGGCCGAGAAAATGGCCGTTGAGGTCCTGCTGCCGGGCCGCAAGGAGGGCGACACCGGGGTCAAGTTCAAGGACGGAAATGTGTTCGTACCGGAGATGTTCCACGAAATTTACAAGAAATTCATCGAGGGCGGCTGGATCAACTGCATGAGGGATGTCGAGGTCGGCGGGCAGGGAATGCCCACGGTGCTCAGCACCGCCTGTTACGAGCTCTTCATGGCGGCCAACTTCCCCTTCACCATGTACCCCGGCCTCACCAACGGCGCGGCCAACCTGGTTCAGCAATTCGGGACAGAGAGGCAGAAAAAGCTCTACATGGAAAAAATGTACTCCGGGGAGTGGGGGGGCACCATGTGCCTGACCGAGCCGGGGGCCGGAACAGATGTCGGCGCCTTCAAGACGTCTGCAAAAAGGCTCCCTGACGGAACTTACAGCATCACCGGCACCAAGATATTCATCTCCAGCGGTGACCACGATCTCACCCCCAATATATCCACCCGGTACTCGCCAGGATCGAAGGGGACCCGCCCGGAACCAAGGGTATCTCCATATTCATCGTCCCCAAGTACAGGGTGAACGAAGACGGCTCCATGGGAGAATTCAATGACGTCAAGACGGGAAACGTCGAGCATAAAATGGGGATCAAGGGCTCGGCGACCTGCACCCTGAATTTCGGCGACGACGGCAAGTGCATCGGGGAACTCCTCGGGAAGGAGCGCAAGGGCATGAAAATCATGTTCGAGCTGATGAACGAAGCCCGCCTGGAGGTCGGACTCCAGGGCCAGGGATGCGCCACTACTGCTTATGAGAACGCCGTCGAGTACGCCAAGGGCCGCATCCAGAGCGCGCCCCTGTGGGAGATGGCCAACCCCAATGCCAAGGCCGTTCCGATAATCCAGCACCCCGATGTGAAACGGGTCCTGCTCTGGATGAAGGCCCACGTCGAGGGGATGCGCGCCCTGAATTACTATGCGGGGTACTGCATGGACATGGTCAAGGCGGCGGGCACAAAGGAAGAGCGAGACAAGTGGCAGGCCCGCCTCGAACTGCTCATCCCGGTGTGCAAGGCCTACTCATCAGAGAAGTCATTCCAGGTCTGTTCCAAGGCGATCGATGTCTACGGCGGGTACGGATACTGCTCCGAGTATCCGGTGGAGCAGGCCCTGCGCGACAGCAAGATAACCACGATTTACGAAGGGACAAACGGGATCCAGGCCCTCGACCTCGTCGGCAGGAAAATCGGCACAAAGAAGGGCGCCCACCTGCTGGCCCTTTCCAATGAGATGACCGCGGAAATAGCGTCACTGAGGGAAAATCCGGAACTCAGCAGCTACTGCAATTACCTGGCGGAAGCCCACAACGGGATGATCGACCTCACGATGCATTTCTTCAAGCTTGCCAAGAGCGCCGGATTCCTCATCCCCATTCTCAACGCGCAGCCCTACCTCGAGCTGTTCGGCGACGTGGCGATCGGCTACCTGCTGATGCAGGCGGCCGGGATATCCTCGAAGAAGCTCGACGAGATATACACGGAAAAAGGCGCGAAGGGCTCCAAGGCCAAGCAGCGCGCCCTGATGCACGACAACCCGGACGTGGCCTTTTACCAGGGGAAGATTGCCGCGGCGAAGTTCTTCGCGGTGAACGTCCTTTCGACCGTCAGGGCCAGGTGCGAGGCGATAAAGGCCGGCGACAGGGTCCCGATCGAGATGCCCGAGGAATGCTACACTGTTTAAGAAGTGTGGATAAATTTTGAACCAGAAAAACCATTGTACAAGGAGGAAATATGCCGTTTGAGATTAAGAAAGCCGCTGTCCTCGGGGCAGGAGTCATGGGGGCGGGAATTGCTGCCCACCTGGCCAACTGCGGAATCGAATGCCTGCTGCTCGACATTGTCCCCTTCGAGCTGACTGAAAAAGACAAAGCGGCGGGGCTCACGGAAAAGAGCCCTGCATGGAGAAACCGGTTTGCCAACAGCGGGTTCCAGGGTGCCCTGAAATCAAAGCCCGCGAGCTTTTATTCCAAGAGCCTCGGCTCCATGGTGAAGACCGGTAATTTCGAAGACAACCTCGGCTGGCTCAAGGATGTTGACTGGGTGATCGAGGTCGTTATCGAGAACCTGAAGATCAAGCAGGACCTGTTTGCGAAGGTCGAAAAGGTCATCGGGCCGAACTGCATTGTGACGACAAACACGTCGGGGATACCCATAGCGGACATTTCCGCCAATTTCGGGCCCTCCCTGAAGAAACGTTTCCTCGGGACCCATTTCTTCAATCCTCCCCGGTATATGAAACTCCTCGAGATAATCCCCGGCAAGGAAACTGACAAGGAAGTCGTGGATTACATGATACGCTTCTGCGAGGAAGTGGTGGGCAAGGGCGTAGTCATCTGCAAGGACGTGCCGAATTTCATCGGCAACCGCATCGGCGTGTTCGATATCTCCAATGCCATCAATATAATGGCAAACAAGGGTTTGAAAGTCGAGGAAGTCGACGCCATCATCGGCAAGGCCCTCGGCAGGCCGAAATCCGCCATCTTCGGGACCCTTGACCTCGTCGGCCTGGATACCGGCTACCACGTCATGAAAAACCTGTACCAGGCGGTGCCCAATGACGAGAGCCGGGATCTGTTCGTTCCCGAAGGATTTCATGAACAGATGATGGACAAGAAATGGCTGGGCAACAAGACCAAGGGCGGGTTCTACAAGAAAACTAAAGACGCCAAGGGCAAAAAGGAGAAACTCGCCCTGGATTATAAAACGCTGGAGTACCACCTGCCGGAAAGCCGAAATTTGCTTCCATAGATCAGCGCCAAGAAGATCGAGGATATTCCAAGCGCGGCTCAAGGCGGCATTCTACGCGACAGACGAGGCCGGGAGAGATCGTCAGGGAATACCTCTCCAACAACTTCATTTATGCCGCCAACAGGGTGCCGGAGATCAGCGACACGATCGTGGGCGTGGATAACGCCATCCGCTGGGGATACAACCACGAACTCGGGCCTTTCGAGTCCTGGGATGCCGTGGGCTTGAAGGAATCCGTGGCCGTGATGGAAAAGATGGGCAAGCCCGTCCCGCAGAAGATCAAGGACATGCTGGCCGCGGGTGCCGAATCGTTTTACCAGAAAAGAGCGGACGGAAATTACTACTACGATTTCAACAAGAAAGGTTATGTCCGGATTGAGGACAACCCCAAAATAATCTTCCTTCCGCTCGCTCAAGGAGCGCCAGAAAATAATCGCCCAGAACGGCGGCGCCACACTGGTGGACATCGGCGACGGCGTTGCCTGCCTCGAGTTCCACACCAAGATGAATTCCATCGACATGGACATCATGGACATGATGTTCAAGAGCTGCGACATTGTCGAAAAGGACATGACCGGGCTCGTCGTGGCCAACCATGCCGCCAATTTCTCGGTCGGCGCAAACATCTTCATGGTCCTCGTGGCCGCGCAGAAAGGCGACTGGGACGTCCTCGATGAGATGATCGCCAGGTTCCAGAACGCGAACATGAGAATGAAGTTCCTCTCGAAGCCCGTCGTAACCGCCCCGGCCGGAATGGCCCTGGGCGGGGGCTGCGAGATCTCGATGCACGCGGCGCGCTGCCAGCCCTGCGGCGAGACCTACATGGGCCTCGTCGAAGTCGGCGTCGGCGTCATCCCGGCAGGCGGCGGGACCAAGGAGCTGATGGTCCGCGTGACCGAAGGGATTCCCGGCGGCGTCCTCAAGGCGGGGATCAACCTGCAGTCGTATCTACCAGACGGTCTTCGAGGCGATCGGCATGGCCAAGGTGGCCACCAGCGCCGTCGAGGCGAAAGAACTGGGATACCTGCGAAAGACCGACCAGATCAGCGTCAACCGCGACCAGCAGATCTGGGACGCCAAGCAGGTGGTCCTCGGCCTCTCCAAGTTCTACAAGAAGCCCAGGCCGGCGATGGTGCCCGTAATGGGAGAGAACTTCCGCGGCATTGCCGACGCGGTGCTCGGCAACATGCTCCACGGCAAATTTGTTTCCCCTTACGATGTCCACGTGGCGAAGAAGCTTGCCTACATCCTCTCCGGCGGCGACTGCCGCGAGGGTACCCTGGTCTCGGAACAGTACCTCCTGGACCTGGAACGGGAAGCCTTCCTGAGCCTCTGCGGAGAATCGAAGACCCAGGACAGGATCATGCACATGCTGACCAAGGGGAAACCGCTGCGCAATTAAACTGAACTAAACATATTCAGAATATAACAGGAGGAAATTATGCGTGAAGCCGTAATAGTTGAATCGGTCAGAAGCCCGGGCGGAAGGTACATGAGAGGCGGGCTGGCCGCCACCCGCGCCGAGGAGATCGGCATGCAGGTAATTAAGGGTCTGATGGCCCGGGTTCCCTCCCTCGACCCGGCCGAAGTCGACGACCTGATCGTCGGGTGCGCCTTCCCGGAAGGCGAGATGGGAATGAACCTGGGCAGGGTGCTCGCTATCGGTGCCGGACTGCCCCTGTCCACGTCCGGCATGACAGTGAACCGTTTCTGCTCTTCGGGACTGCAGTCGATAGCCGACGCAACGGCGAAGATCATTACGGGCTGGTCGGACGTGATCATCGCCGGGGGCTGCGAGTCCATGAGCCACATCCCCATGGGCGGCAGCATTTTCCGGCCCGCATCCGGACTGGGGCAGCCTCCCCAACACTTACATTTCCATGGGCTGCACGGCGGAGATAGTCGCCGAACGGTACAACATCAGCCGCGAGGACCAGGACAAGTTCGGGCTGGAGAGCAACAGGCGCGCTTTTGAGGCCATCCAGGCCGGCAAATTCAAGGATGAGATAATCCCCATAACCGCGTGCAAATACACAAAGGATTCAACCGGCAAACTCATCCGCGAGAAAACCGTGTTCGCCATGGATGACGGGGTCAGGTGGCCGGCAACGCTGGAAGGCCTGGCAAAGTTGAAATCACCCTTCAAGGCCGGGGGCGTCTGCACGGCGGGCAACTCGTCCCAGATGACGGACGGCGCCGCGTTCTCGCTGCTCATGACGCGCGAGAAGGCGGAGAAGCTCGGGCTGAAGCCAATAGCCAAGCTTGCCTACTTTGCCGTGGCGGGCTGCGACCCGGAAGAGATGGGCGTCGGCCCTGCATATGCCATTCCCAAGGTCCTGCAAATGGCAGGGCTGAAGACGAGCGACATCGACCTCTTTGAGATAAATGAGGCCTTCGCTTCCCAGGCAATCTATTCCGTCCGCAAAATCGGGATAGAGGACAGGTACCTGGCAGGCGACATCAATCCCAACGGCGGGGCGATCGCCCTCGGCCATCCGCTGGGCGCAACAGGCGGGAAGCTCACGGCCCAGGTCCTCCACGAGGCCCAGCGCCGCGGCGCCAAGAGATGCATCGTCTCCATGTGCATCGGCGGCGGCATGGGAGCTGCCGGTCTTTACGAAATGCTGTAAACTGATTTTTAATTCCGAAACGAACCGCGGTTGCCCATTCGGGCGCCGCGGTTTTTTTATTTCCTTTACTCTTTTCCCGGAAGATTCTAAAAAAAGAAAAAATTCAAGGAGCATTATTATGAGAGCAGGGTTTGTCCAGTTCAGTCCCGAGCTCGGCGAAATTGACAGGAACATCGAGACGGCTGCGGCCCTTATTGAAGGCTCGGAAGCGGACCTCCTCGTCCTCCCGGAGCTGTTCAACACGGGCTACTTTTTTTCCTCCCGCGAGCAGGTGGACTGCCTGGCCGAAAAAATCCCGGACGGAAAGACAACACGGGCGCTCCTGGAAATTTCCCGCCGGAAGAAAACCTGGATCGCCGCCGGCCTGGCGGAAAAAAGCCCCGAAGGCATATTCAATTCGGCCGTGCTTGTGTCTCCCGGAGGCGATGTCTTCACGTACAGGAAGGTGCACCTGTTTTTCGAGGAGAAACTGTGGTTCACCCCGGGCGACCTCGGTTTCAGGACCATAGATACGGGCTTTTGCCGGGTCGGCCTGATGGTATGCTTCGACTGGTTCTTCCCGGAATCGGCCCGGACCCTCGCCCTGCAGGGGTCGGATGTCATCTGCCATTGCGCCAACCTTGTTTTGCCTTACTGCCAGGCCGCAATGGTCACCAGGTGCCTCGAGAACCGTGTCTTTGCGATTACCGCGAACCGCACAGGGGAAGACCGGGCCGGGGAAAGGACTTTGAAGTTCACAGGGATGAGCCAGATAACGGGCCCCGGCGGTGATATACTGTGCCGCGCGGATGCCTGTTCGGCTCAAACAGGGATATCTGAAATAGACATTGAGGCCGCCCGGAAGAAAAAAATCAACGAATACAACGACCTGTTCCTGGACAGAAGGCCCGAATTTTACTCGTTGTGCCAAAAATAAAAGGGACAGGCTTGAAAGCCTGTCCCTTCCGGAATTAAAATATAATAACTTTATTTCACAAATGGTGTCGGTATCGGGAAAATCGGTTTTCCGTATACCGTATTGCAGAGGACAGCTCCGGACAGATAAATGCCCATCCAGCCGCCGGCAACGAGACCCCATCCAACTATGTTTTTGAAGAGGACCGGATCTGCCGCAATACCCATATCCAGCATAACGATGAGCCAGAGAAGTACATCAAGCAAAACGACCAGGAGACAAATAATTTTATTCCCCTTGAAATAAGCCGGGGTCACTATCGTCAGGAACGCGGCGCCGGCCATCCAGCACCATCCCTCGACGTAAACTGCCGGTTTCATCCCGAATTTGATCATCATGAATTTTGCGAAGACGCTCAGTGCGGCTGCAAACATGAAAAATGCCGAGAAGAACAGGAAAACGTTACCGCCGGTAATATTATGATCTTTCAGCTCGATAACAGCGGTCGTGTACTGTACGAGTCCACCGCCTATGAGCCAGGCAGCCAACAGGGGCAATCCCTCGGGGACTACCTTGCCAAGAAATACTGCCGCAAATCCAAAACATGCAACTGCCAGTGCTGCCAATCCCGCCGGGGCCGGAGTAGCAAATGAGTGTTCATGCGCCATAGAAAAGTTCCTCCTTTTTTATTTTAGGGCCATCGAATATTGTTTAGTCCTAAATAACCTTACCGCATGTTGCCTTGCAGTCCCAAGCATCCCCCCTTTCAACTTGAATCTCAAAACTCGAGTCTTTCCAGCCTCAAGTACTTTGGACTTACGGGTCGTGCGATACTTCTATGTGGCGCCTCCGGCACGTATGGAAAAGAACCTAAGTTTAGGCCATTTAACAGATGATCCCTCAAATTGTCAAGCAGAAAATCCCTCTGCCAAGGCGGTCAGGATTTGTAGTATTTCCAGATGATTACGCCGACTCCCACCACCCAGATTATGAAATGCGAGCACGCGATACATTGAAAAACCCGGCTTCTCCTGCACAAACTGGAGAGGCTCTGATTTGGTCTTCCTCTTCCCTGATTTTTTTGACATTTTCGATTCCCTGTTTTTTCCTGAGCTATAATTAACAATAGAGCATCATGTCAATAGCCAATATAGTTGGAAAAAAAGAGCCCGGGGAACCGGGCTCTTCTCTATGTATATGCTTTGTCCGGTCATTTCCCGTTCTGGTACGGATCCCAATCGAATCCCCAAAGCTCGCTGTTGAAAGGCATCTTGTAATTGCGTCTCTCGTCGTAAGAGGGATACCTTCTCGCCTTGCCTTCCTGCGGGAACATGCTGACGGGGAACTTCGGCGCGAGCAGGCCGTTGCTTGTGCGCCTCCTTCTCCAGCCATTCGCGATCGTCCGGGTGGGCAATGGATATGAGGGCCGCTGCCCTTTCATAGCCGCTCAGGCCCCGGAGGTTCACAATCCCGTACTCCGTGCAGACGTAATTGGTGAGCTGGGCCGGCACGTCGACACTGGAGCCTTCCGGCAGGAACGGGACTATTCTCGAGGTCCCGTGCTTGCTTCTCGACGTCAGCGAGGCAACACCCCTGCCGCCCCTTGACTGGGAGCAGAACGCGACGAACTGGAAGTAGCCGCCCGAGCTGGAGATCGGCCGCTTCTCGTAGAAACCCGGAGCACTGCTGCCCGAGCAGGTCGACGGCGACGCAGTTGTCGATCGCGATCATGTTGTCGAGCCTGGTGAGGACGTTGAAGTTGTTTGTATAGTTGATATCGTAGACGGCCAGGTTCTGGTTGCGGTGAATAGTGTCGTAATACCATTTCACGTCGACGGGGAAGGCGAAAGTCCAGACGCTCTTGCCCCTGTCGTTGGGTATCGACTTGTAGGCATTCGTGACCTGGCCCGACTCGATCAGCCTGATAAGGCCGTAATTGAGCATCTCGGTATGGATCCCCAGGTCCTTGAATCCGGCATCGAGCATGGCGCCGACGCATGCCGACGGGAGGGAGCCGATACCGAGCTGGACGATATCCCTGTCACGCATGATCTTCATGACGTGCTTGGCTATGGCCTCTTCCTCCGGTTTCGGCTTGATAGCCTTTTCGTTTATCTGGGGCCATTTGAATTTCTCCACATCGACCTCGACCCAGTAGTCGACATCATCGATATTTATAGTATTGAAACGCCCGCCTTCCGCCCACGGGTAGTCCGACCGCACCTCAATGACGTTCTTTTTGGCCGTCTGGCGGTATATGGCGCAGTTATTTGTCCCGTAAGAGAAATTGGCAAACCCGTGCTCGTCGAAAGGGGTGGCGGCATTCCACCACCAGTCGATCCCGCGCTTCTCCTTGACGGCATTGATGAACCGGTAATGGTGGAAATTCATTCCCAGCGCCCATCCCCAGTGGGCCCAATCAGTCACGTTGTTGGTGTCGCGGGCCTTGCGGTTCCAGGGGAAGAAAAAAAATTCATGGATGCAGTGGTATTCCTGCTTCGGATCAACGGCCTGAAATTCGGGATGGGGGAAAAATTCGGCATAGTTCCAGAGCTCTATATCCTTCAGGTTGGGGCCGAGCCTCTTGGCCAGTTCCTTCATGCACTCGGTGGAATCTCCGCCAACACTTCCAGGGACAATCCAGTCTCCTGATTTAACCATGTCGAGGATCTGCTGGGGTGTACGTTTTTTGTCACGTATTTTTTGCTGTACGGGTGTGGTCATAATCCCTCCTTGGAAGCTCTTTATTGGCCTAACCTCAATGTGCGAACAAAATCAAACACTTGACAAACAAGATTTACCTGCTTGAAAATCCCTCCCGTCTCAAAAAACTCCTGAAATTAACAGAGAAAGACGGAAAAATCATGGGTACTAAAGTTTTCGTAAACAATAAAGTATTGAAAGTCAAGGGAAAGCTAAGTCGAGTCCTGGATTGCTCCCGCAAACCGGCCAGAAATTGCGCATTTGCAAATTTTGCTTTCAATTAATTCAAAAACACAATATATTGTGGTTACTTATGAGCTTAAACCACATTTTATTGTATTTTCCCTTTACAAAGGCAAGCTCTTCTGTTACTTACCGAATCAAGACTGAGTACGTTGTTCAAGTGAGCGGGAATGAAGCTGAAGCGCCTCGAAATACTGGGTTTTAAATCATTTATGGACAAGGTTTCCCTGGACTTTTCCGAGGGGATCAGCGCCGTCGTGGGCCCGAACGGCTGCGGGAAGAGCAACATCGTCGACGCGATCCGCTGGGTGATGGGGGAACAGAACGCCAGGCTGCTGCGCGGGAAGAAGATGGAGGATGTCATCTTCAACGGGAGCGAGGATGCCGCGCCCGTCAACATGGCCGAAGTCACCATGATCATGGGCAATGACGGGACGGGCTTCACCGGGAACTACGCGGAGGCGAGCGAAGTCAGCGTAACAAGGCGCGTTTTCAGGGACGGGGAAAGCGAATACTACATCAACATGGTGCCCTGCCGCCTGCTGGACATCAGGGAATTTTTCATGGACACGGGCGTCGGCGCGCGCGCTTACTCGCTCATCGAGCAAAACAGCGTGGCGACCCTCGTTGAGGCCAAGCCCGAAGACCGCCGCAAATATATAGAAGAGGCGGCCGGGATCACGAAATACAAGAGCCGCAAGGAAGCCGCAATCCGCAAGATGGAGTCGACGAGGGAGAACATCACCCGCCTCAACGACATCTTCCGCGAGGTAAAATCGCAGCTCAACTCGATATCAAGGCAGGCAAAAAGGGCGGAAAAGTACAAATCCCTTAAAGGGGAATTGAAGCAGGCGGAAATCGCCCTTGCCCTGCAGAATTATTCATCATCTCCTGAATGCCGAAAGCGGTCTGAAGCAAAGCCGCGATGAACTGCTCTCCCGGGAGGACTCCATCCGGGCGGAGATTGAAAAGCTCCAGGCAAACCTCGATGAGATGAAGCTGGAAATAATGAACGGCAACGACCTCATATCGTCCTCCCAGGACCGCCTTTACCAGGTAAGAAATGAGATAAGCACAAAAGAACAGCAGCTTGAGCTCTCCAGGGTCAGGCTGTCCCAGATCGTCCAGCAGAAGGAAAAGCTCTCTGCCGAGATAAGCTCTCTGAGGGAGAGGCGCAAAGAAATGGGCGAAGAGATATCAACGCTCAAATTCTCCCTGGAAAATTCCGCGGGGGACACCAGCGGCATGAGGGAGAGCATCGCAACCCTGCAGGAGCAGGCCGAGCAGCTGAGGGCCGCTGAATCGGAAACGTACAGGATTTTGGAAGACACGAAAGCGGCCCACGTCGAAATCGTCACGGAGAGCGCCCGCGCCAGGAACATGGTCTCTTCGATATTGAAGTCGTCTGAAGACCTCCGCCGCAGGGCCGAAAACGACTCCCGGGAGCTCGACCAGATAAGGAAAAGCATCGAGGCCAGCACCGCGAGCTCTGCTTCCGCCAGGGCCGGCCTCGACCAGGACTGCGCGCAATTGCAGGAACTCGTATCCAGAGAGGAGACATTCTCCAGCAGGATAGAGGAGCTCAAGGACTACACCCACGAACTCGGGGAAAAGATCCAGGAACACAGGGAAGAGATCGGCAGAAAATCGTCGCGCCTGCTCTCGCTCAGGGAGTTCGAGGAGGAATTCCTCTGGTGCCAGGAGGGCACGAGATCGATCATGAAGTCCTACCGGGAGCGCGGTTTTGCCTGCGAAGGGCTCCATGGGCTGGTTGCCGACCACCTCGAGGTCCCCCCTGCCTACGAAACCGCCGTTGAGTCGGTGCTGGGGGAAAAGCTGCAGTACGTGATCACCGAGAACCAGGAAGACGGCATCAAGGCCATCGATTTCCTCAAGAGCAAGGCAAACGGCCGCGGCAGTTTCATCCCCCGCGAGGTCAGGACGAACGGCAACGGTTCCAAGGTCGAGCCGGAAGGGGCCTCCCGGATACTTGACCTCATCCAGGTAAAGGACAATTTTGACGGGATCGCGGAATGCCTCCTCGGGGACGTCTACCTCATCCCCGACCTCCAGAGCGCCGTGGGCGTATGGAAAAAGAACGGCTTCCAGGGGACGCTCGTTACCCCCGAGGGTGACATAGTCAACCCTCACGGGATATTGACCGGCGGCAAAAGCGGGAACGGCGAGGCGGGCCTCCTCAAAAACAAGAGGGGGATATCCGAACTGCGAGGGGGAGATAAAAGAGCTCACCGCGGAACTGAATAACGACACGGACCGCAGGGACCAGGCCAAGTCGGAAATCGACGAAAGCGAACAGCTGCTGAAGGGCGTCCGCTCGGGCGTCAGGGACCTGGAGCTGAAGATCAGCAGCTGGAAAAAAGACCTGGAGCGTTTTGAAAACGAGCTCAAATGGCTCAGGCAGAGGGAGAGCGTCCTCACCTTCAGCCGCGATAACCTCGCAAAAGAGGAATCGGAATCAAGCCTGAAAATCGATTCGCTCAAACAGCAGATAGCCGAGATGGAAAACCGGGAGCAGCAGACGGGCCTTGAAATAAACGCCGGCCGGGAGAAGTGGGAATCCATCCGCAAAGAGCTCGACGAAACTGAGAGGAACCTGACCGGGCAAAAGGTGATGCTCGCCGCCGCCGAGGAAAAAAGGGAGTCCGCGGTGCAGGCCTCTCAAGGCTGGAGAACACCCTGGCGCAGATGGCCGGGGAAATCGAATCCAGGGAAAGGGAAATAACAAGAGGAGATGCCCTGGCTGCCGAAATCGAGGAAAAGTCAAAAGAGAGCCAGGAAACAGATCAGGGAAATTTATTCCCAATGCGCCCTCATGGAGACCGAACTGGAAACACGCAGGGAAGAACAGAAGGTTAAAGGAAGAGGAAAGGTCGGGAAAAGAGCAGGAGATACAGGAAACCAGGAAAAAACTCGACCAGATCCAATCAGAAGCAAACGAGATAGAGATGAACATCAGGGAGACGGTCTTCCAGATAAATTCCCTGCAGAACACCGATCATGGAGCAATACTCGGAAAACGTCCAGGAGCTTGTAGCAGAGTTTCGAGCCGCTTTCCGAGGAGCAGGTGAACGAGAAAACGGCAAATCCTGGAAAGGCCCAGGAAAACCGTCGAAGAATTTGGCGAGGTAAACCTCCTCGCCCTGAGCGAATTCGAGCAGCAGAAGGAAAGGCACGATTTCCTCTTCACCCAGATCGGCGACCTCAATGCCTCTCTCGATGCCCTCCAGAGGACCATCACCGGATAAACAAGGTTTCGCCGCGAGAGGTTTGCCGAGACGTTCGAAGCGGTAAACGCCTGCTTCAAGGAAGTCTTCCCCCAGCTCTTCCCGGGGGGCAAAGGCGAACTGCGCCTGACCGATGAATCGGACATGCTGGAGACCGGCGTTGATATCCACTTCAGATCCCCGGCAAGAGGGCCCAGAACATAACGCTGCTTTCCGGAGGCGAGAAGTCAATGGCGGCCGTTGCCCTGATCTTCTCAATACTGCTGTACAGGCCGACCCCGTTTTCGATACTCGACGAGGTTGATGCGGCCCTGGACGACTCAAATGTAAACCTGTTCAACACCATGCTTAAGAAGATTTCCGACAAGTCCCAGATAGTCCTGATAACCCACAACAAAACCACAATGGAAGTTGCAACAACCTGTTCGGCGTTACAATGGAAAAGCAGGGCATATCCAAACTGGTTTCAGTAACGATAAACTAGTACACCTTTGTTCCCTTCCAAATTACTTTCAAAAATGCTAAACTAATTCGATTGTTGTAAACGCAAATAAATTCAAATAGCTTGTACATAGACAGGAAACATATATGTTCGGCAACAAGGAAGGCGGAGGATTTTTCGAGCAGGCTTAAAAAGGGGCTCTCAAAAACCAGGGAGAGCCTCACCCGGAATTTCGACCAGATCATCTTCGGCGAAAAGGTAATTGACCAGAAACTCTTCGACGAACTCGAAGAGACATTTATTTCGGCGGACTTCGGCCCGGCATTCACATATGACCTCATCGACCAGATGAAGCAAAGGGTCAAAAGGGACCAGCTCAACAACCCCGAAGTGCTGAAAAGCATTTTAAAGGAAAATATAAGGGATATCCTGGACGGCCCGAAGCGTCCGCGCGGTCCGGAAAAAACCCGGGCGACAAAAAGCTGCACACGATAATGGTCGTGGGCGTAAACGGCACGGGAAAAACCACCACAATCGGCAAGCTCGCCAATAACTATCAAGGCGCAGCGGCATTCCCGTGGCGCTCGCGGCCGCGGACACGTTCCGCGCCGCCGCAATCGAGCAGCTGGAGGTCTGGAGCAAGCGCGTCGGTGCCCCCTTTTCAAACAGAAAATGGGGTCCGACCCCTCGGCGGTGGTATTTGACGCCGTCAAGGCGGCGCCCTCCCAGGGCGCGAGGGTCCTTATAATAGATACAGCGGGCCGCCTCCATACCAAAGTCAACCTGATGGAGGAGCTCAAGAAGATGAAGCGCATCATGGGGCGGGAACTCGCCGGCGCGCCCGACGAAATACTCCTTGTCTCGACGCCACGACAGGCCAGAATGCGCTCAACCAGGCCAAGATGTTCCAGGAGAAGATCGGGATCACGGGGATAGTGCTGACCAAGCTGGACGGGACGGCCAAGGGCGGTATCCTGATAAGGATAGCCAAAGAGCTGCAGGTGCCGATCAAGTACATCGGGATCGGCGAGAAAATAGAGGACTTGAGGCCATTCAAAAGCGAGGAGTTCGTAAACGCCCTGTTTGAATAAGACTGACCGGGAAATATTTCGCCATCGGGGATATCCACGGGTGCATGGGCATGCTGGAAGCCCTGTGGGACAGCCTGGATTTCAACCGGGAAACAGACACCCTTGTTTTCATCGGCGATTATATCGACCGCGGCCCCGACTCCAAGGAGGTCGTCGATTTTGTCCTCGACCTGCAAAGAAAGGTCAAATGTGATCTGCCTGCTGGGGAACCACGAGCAGATGCTCCTCACGTATTATCTTATACAACTCCTACAAGGAGTTCTACCTGATGAACGGCGGCACAAGCACAGTGGCTTCATACGGACTGGTCGATTCCGATGCCGGGAAAAGGATCAATATCCCACCCGGCCACCTCGACTTCTTCCGCAGTCTAATCCCCTATTATGAAACAGAGGATTACATATTTGTGCATGCCGGGCTCAAGCCCGGGGTTCCCCTTGACCAAACAGGACCCGACGGACATGATCTGGATAAGGGAGGAATTCATCGATTCCGAATACCGATTTCGGCAAAAAAGTGATATTCGGGCACACCCCCCTTCCCCGGCCCCTGATCAGTCCGAAAAAATCGGCATCGACACGGGCGCGGTATACGGGGGCAAACTGACCTGCATCAAACTCCCTGACGAAATTATTTACCAGGTCTGAAAATGAAGATACTCGAATGCGTCCCGAATTTCAGCGAGGGAAGAGACAAGGAGATAATAGCCCAGCTCAGAAAGGCGGCCTCTTCCGTAAACGGCGCCAAGCTGCTTGACGTGTGCGCCGACCCCGACCACAACAGGACGGTCTTGACCATTATCGGGGACCCCTCATCCCTGATGGAAAGCGTCATGGCGGCCTGCACCGCCGGGGCCAGGCTTATTGACATGACCAGGCACAGGGGGGTCCACCCCCGGATCGGGGCCGTGGACGTCGTGCCGTTTGTCCCGCTCCAGAACGCAGTCATGAAAGACGCCGTGCAGGCGGCCCGCGAGTTCGGGAAAAAATTTGCGCAGGCGAGCGGCGTGCCCGTGTACCTGTATGGGAAAGCGGCGCTGGACCAGTGCCGTCGGGAGCTGCCTGACATAAGAAAAGGCGGCTACGAATGCCTGAAGGAAAAGTCGTGCGACCCGTGCTGGAAACCGGATTTCGGCCCGGAAGCCTTCAATGCCCGCTCGGGGGCGACAGCGGTGGGGGCCCGGGAGGCCCTCATCGCTTTCAACGTCAACCTCGACACGGGCGACCTCTCCATCGCTTCCGAAATCGCCCGGTCAATCCGGGAGGCCAACGGCGGGCTGAAATGCGTGAGCGCCATCGGCGTGCCGCTCAAGAGCCGGGGCATAGTCCAGGTCTCCATGAATCTGCTGAACTACAAGGTTACCTCCCCTCTCAAGGCTTTCCAGGCGGTAAAAGAGCAGGGCCGAAAAAATGGGCTGTTCGGTCCTCGAATCCGAACTGGTTGGGCTTATCCCCAAGGCAGCAATGGGTAAAAGCAGGCCGGAGCAGATGAAATTGAAGGATTTCAGCAAGCAGCGAATTCTGGAGTGGCATCTGGAAGAATTTTAAAGAAGGCCATAAAAATATTGACCGAAGCCGATTTATGGATTATTAACAGCCCTTCCAGAAAGATACGCCCCCGTAGCTCAGTAGGATAGAGCACCGGATTCCTAATCCGGGTGCCATGTGTTCGAATCACATCGGGGGTACCATAAAATCAAGGGGTTGGCCGAGTATGGTCAGCTCCTTTTTTACTTTTCCCCTCATTTTGTCCCGCCCATGTCCTGCTTTTTAAATTTATCCCCGCTGCCTTTAATTTACAAGAAGGGTGCTTACTCTTCAATCTTTATTGCCTCCACGGGACATATTTCAGCTGCTTCCCTGACCTTTTCTTGTAAATCCTCAGAAACCTCTACATCTCTCACAATAGCCAGGTCATCTTCCATTTCGAAGACCTCGGGAACCAGATCAACACAATTCTCGCAACCGATGCACAGTTCGGGGTCAATAATTACCTTCATTCTGGACCTCCATCAAAGTTGAATAATAGTATCGTCCGTTTACTGAAATAAAAATCCATTGTCAACTGGACGAATTAAATGGCTAGCCGATTTTTGTTAACAAAAAATTAGCTCGACAATTTTGCCGAACTCTTGATTATTATGTAAGTACTCGATATTATAGGTTATTATGGAACTCCGCAAGAAAGCAGTCGACAATTTTTTCCTAGGTAATCGGAGGCTGGTCTGTACTCTGATAAAAATATGCAACAAAAACAGCAAGATACGATCTGTTCTTTGAATGGCATAAGACATGCTTTAATTTAAGCTGAACAGGAAAGATCCTTCTTGGATCAGAAATCAACGGGATCTGCATTATCCCTCAAGAAGAATAGCCTTCTTGTTTTCCCCCTTGGGGAGGTCCATCGGGACCTCCCCCTCCTCCAAAAAGATAAACCTGTGATCCAATCCATTCAAAGTAAAAAAACCCCTGGATGCAACATGGCTCCAGGTTGAGGATCAGCGATTCGTTTCCATATTATTGTAAGCTTGTCAATAAGGATTCTAACAAATGGAAGCAATTCAGAGATACATAGCCGAAAATAATTGTATGTACTTAATATTATTGCATTAAAATGCCGTGCTTAAATGATGTGCAAAAAGCTCAAACCATACGATCAAAACGACAATTATAACCCTTATCAACAGTGTTATAAACAATTCTACCAACAAGTTGTGAATGGGAAATTACAACCTTTGATATTCATTATACTTCCCCAAAATACCTGACCCTTCACCTTGGGATAAGGCCGACCTATCCATTCCCTAGCGGACACATAACTTTACAGACATGTCAAATCAAGTATTGACTACGGACTTCACCTACTTGTCAGATTGACAAAACTACCATGATGGAAATGGTCTTTTATTGAAAGACAGAATTATTGTCGGCGTGTTTGTATCGCAGATTGCTCTTATTAAGGATGATAATTGGCACCATTGATCAAGCAACCGAATTGAGAAAGACGTAAAAGGTTCTGCTCATTCGGAGCGTTAAACAGGTGTGGTCAGCTTGAGGCCAATAATTCCCACCAGAATAAGAGCAAGGCTTACTAGTCGCCCAACGTTCGCAGGCTCGCCAAGCAAAACTATGCCCAAAATGGCTGTACCGACAGCACCGATACCAACCCAGACAGCATAGGCTGTGCCTACGGGGAATGATTTCATGGCAATGCCAAGTAGACCGAGGCTAATCATCATTGCTAGTGCGGTGAATACAGTTGGCCACAGACGTGTAAAGCCGTCGGTGTACTTGAGCCCAATAGCCCAACCTGTTTCAAACAATCCTGCTAGAAAAAGAATGACCCAATCCATAAGTATAAATTCCTATGTTGCCTGCTGCATTACAGGTAATAGTTTAAAGTCGTTGGTGACCCCCTGTCAGAAAAAACTTAATATTTCCTCCAACAGCCTTCTGGTGGCAACGGTAATATCGGAAACGAAGTTAATACGATTTCAGGGAAAAGTCGATACAAGACTTGACACCCTTTCTCAGGTCACGTTCTGTCCAGCGCGATTTAACAAACCGAACCGTTTGTAAAAGGTAGATTCCTTCAATTTCTCCCTGAAACCCTGTCGTGGATGCAATCAATAAGGCCTGGCTGGAAATTGAATGGCTGTCGGTTGTAGATGGTGTACGGTCCTGCAGCTTGAGCGCCGTTACGCCTGAGCAGTTTGTGCAAAAAGGCGGAGAATGGGCCGGCCATGGCTTGAACAACCTGCCGCTCGCCATGCAGGGGGCCTCAAATTACACTTATTCAGCCGACTCCGTCCCACTGAGATCAGGCGAGCCCTTTGTTTTCCGCATCGTTGTGGGCAAACCGGATCACGTCATCGAATTCAAGAGGGCCTGGGATGCCGGGGACGACAAAACCATCGGGAGGCTGCCTGACTGATACGCATGTCAGATAGCTGTACCCGAAAGGTTTCTTTTTTGTCCACTTTTATCAGCTCCCCATCTTTATTTTAGAATATTTGACGCAGTAAGGCCGTCAAAATCCACGGCCGGCAATTCAACAGCGGCAGCGAGGGACAAAAGCCGTTACTTCGCCTGAAGCCCGACGCCTATACTCTCTCACGGCCTTCTCGGCGGCGGTCCCGACCGCCCGGTGTAATAGGCAGCGAACAGGTCCCTCTGCGCCGCGGTCAGTGTGCCTGCCGTGACCAGGGCATTGACCGCTGTCATTACGCTGTTGTTCATCGTTTCATCATCCGCCCAGTCGATGGAATCCCAGACAAGGCGCTTGGCATAGTAACGATTGTGGGCATATGCGCCTGGATCGTGGATCAGGAGGTTGAGGTTGAATGCCGCGCCCATATTGTTGGGACCTGTGCCGGTCGTGCCCGGGGTGCCAACAGTAACTACACACTTGAGGGTAGCGGTATTCCACGTCCGCACAACTGTGCCGCCGGTCTGCCAGTTCAGGACCGGAAGATTTTTTGTCGGACAGGCGTTGCTGGGCGCGACATAGGTCGGATCGTATGGCGCCTCAAAAAAGTACGGGTTGTTATTGGAAAAATAAATTCCTTTCGCGTTGAGTTGCGCCTGAAGTGCGGCCAGGGCCGCTTCAAACCGCTCCTTTTCCTCGTTCAACTCCGCGACGGTTATACCCTCATGGCAATTGGCACATGATAGGCTGACGATGCCCGTCAGCTTTTCCGTGGCTGCATCCTTCGTCCAGCCCTTGAAGGTATGCCTGGCCGGCGTCATGTGACATCCGACGCAGGGGCCGCCGGTTCCCGTGGCCGGCTGCAAGGTGGTGCCGATTTGATTATGTTGATAAAATGATGGGTTGGTATACGTCAGGCTGGTAAACTCGTATCCGCTGACCGCATAAACCGTGGCTCCACCCGTGAGATAATGGGAATTGATGAAGCTGACATTTTTGAAATCGTAGGCGACATTGACGGCCGTTTTCTTGATGTTATCGCCGATCGTTCTGGCCGAATGGCAGTTCAGGCAAAGGTTCGATTTGCCGACGTTGGGGAACGTATTTATCGCCGTTTGAAGGCCCGTGACGGGATCGATGACAGGGTTTGGTTCCCCAACATCGTTGAATGTCCCGAAGATGGGAGTTGACGATGTCCCGCTCTGATAAACTGCCGTCACCGCGCTTGTGCTTCTCATCTTGTAGCTGTAATCTGCATGGCAGCCGTTGCAATACAGGGTCTGTTTCGTATTGTCGTTAGCATCAAAAACGACGACGCCGCCTTTGCCCGTAATCTGCGAGATAAATCCGCTTGTCGTATGACATCTTTGACACGCTGCCCTGTCCGTGCCTTTCCATCGATAGTGAATCCATCCTTCTCCATTGATATCGCCGTGCCCGGAAGAATTCCTATAGTCATTAAACAGGGCTATCCGCGATGTCGTATCGTGCGGATTATGGCAGCTCCTGCACCCCCCCTTCGCACCGGTGTCATAGGCGGTAAGCGCCAGATCAACGTACTGGGCAGGTGCGCTGCCAACGAACGTGGCGGGGTTTGCCTGCAGGTGGGGAAGACCGAGAGACGAATGGCAATTCAGGCACTTTCCGGTCGCGTCGGGATTGACGTCCACCGTCGTGGGATTGGGATGGCCGGGAGCGGGATTGTGGCACTGGGCACAGGTCGCGAAGACTTCCGTATTGTGTACCGAGCGCGCGTATTCTTGAACGATTGTCGGAGAACCGGCCAGGGGCGTCCCTGTCGAGTCGAGATAAACGGGCGCGACGTTTGTTGAATGACACCCCGCACAGACCTGCGCTGCAGCATTGAGTGTGGGAAACTCGGCGCCCGGCTGGCTCGTTGTCACAGTGGCATCCGAGCCGCCGCCTCCGCTGCAGCCGCAGCTGACAGCGATGACGCCCGCCAAGCATAAGAGATAAAGTAAATGTCTGGGTTTCATAGATCCCTCCTCAGTGCTTTGCTGCCGTTTATGCTTTTTTGTTCACATCTCCAACGTTATTTCTCAGGATCGCTCGATGCGATCGCGGCCCCATGGTCGACGCCGCTGGTCACTGGAACTGATGCACCACCGAAAGAAATACTATATTAGCTTTATAGGATGCATCCCGGTATGCACCGGTCAGATACGCCTGGTTTGAACCGCTGCCGCCGACGAAGTATCGATAGTTGTTGAGCTGATCATCATCATAGTCATACTTGATATAGGCATACCCTGCTTTCAGCATGAGGGACTCCGTCCAGTTATATATCCCCGTGACGGCGAAGGAATTTCTCTTGTAATCGTCCCACGCGGCTATATCGACGGGAAGCCCGTCCGGGATGCCGCTGGCGCTCCGGACCCCGCTGGTGAAGCCGAAATCGTTGGACCCGTCTGACTTGATGTAATCGTACTGCAAAACGAGGGTCAGCTTTTTCGGGACCACGTACAGGTCTGCCCTCAGTCCGCAGGCATACGTCTTTTCATCCTGTTCAGAGGCCCAACCGTCCGACCCGATAAGGGCTCGCTGATCTAAAATCCTTCTCTCGAAGTCGAAATACCCGAAGAACCGCGCCATCTTCTGCAGGGCATAATCGATGGTAAAGCTGACGGCATTAGCGGTATCGGCGGTATACCCGAAGATCGTCTCATCGTAGTCCGATCTCCGGAAGCGATACTCCAGACTCATATTCAACGAGTTCAGAGGGAAGAGATCCACGCCGGCCTTGAATGTGTCCCTCTTCTGGGCCGCGTAAGCGAATTGCTGGTTCAGCGAATTCTCGCTCGCACCTGTCTGGTAATCGGTGTTCCTTTTCATCCCCTCATAACCAAGCCGGACCGACATGAAATCGAGGCCAGTCCATTTCATGTTCGCGAAAAAGATATGGTCCTCGTTGTGCGGCAGGACCAGGGCAGGATCCTGTTCATCGCGGATGCTTCTATCCGTATCGACAAATTTGTACCCCGTATTCAGGTGAAGCTTCGCAGGCAGCCTGACGCCGATGTCAGCCCCGTACACGTTCATGTCGTAAGAAAGGGGCCGCGTCGGTATCAAGACCCCGCTGAAGAGCGTATGACCGGTAGAGGTATTATCCCGTTCATAGTATTTGTAATAGATGTTCCCTTCGAGGAAACGGAGGGGATGCGTGGTGAACATGAAGTCATAATTTCTCGTATCGACTTTGCCCTCGAAATCGGTGAAGCTCGACGTATGGGATTTTGTATTCTCATCGCCGATGTTGACGATGAATTTGCTGTCCATGGGAAGCTTGGCGCTGCCCTTGAAGTTAATCTTATAAAACCTGTTGTCCGGAGGAAGTGACAGTGGACCAGGCACCCAGCCCGCGGGTGTGTCGTACTGCAGATCTTCTGCCTCGTTTCTGAATTCACCATATTGATAGCTGAGCGATGCGAAAAAGGGCTTCAGGGAATATCCGGCTTCTGCCCGGATGCCGCTTGTCCGGTAATTGACGGGCTCCGGCAATTCCAGGGCCGCATCCCGCGAACTGCCTGTAGAGACGCCCGTCGGCTTGATGCCCTCTTTTTTCTCATAGGGATAGCTGATGTTGAAGAAAAAAGGCTGCGCGAGGTCGAGTTTTATCCCCGTGTCGATCTTTTTTCTCTTCGTGAAGTAATCGAAGCCGCCTCGCCATGTGCCGGGGTCTGTATTCGGAGTGCCTGTGAGACGGCTGGTGCCGGCGCCGCCGTAGAATGTCCTTGCATCGTTCGTGATATTGTGAATGATTTCGTTATAATCAAACCAGAATTTATATTTCCCGAAAGACCCTGTTTCAAGCCGATAATGCTGGGTATCGTAACCGGGGTCAGTGGTCTGAAACCATATGAAGTTATCCGGGGAAACATAGGTCACATCGACGTCGCCGAAAACTCCTCCGGATTTGATGTCTGAGTATTCATGAAATTTCGCTTTGTTGCCGCTTACATCATATATTCGTCCCTCTATGCCTGCCCCGCCCATCATGACCGGCTCCGGGGGAGGTCCCTTCTCAGCCTCCTGCGAGGAGGCAGAAGAAGCGATGGTGAGACTCCCGGCAATAGCGGCAATCAGGATGTAAATACCCAGTTTTGATTTCATGGCTGCTCTCCTATCGGAGGAACATGGGAGATCTGTTGCTGCCGTGGACATTCCCGTGGCAGTTGAGACATCCCCGGGCAAAGTATTTATTCTTGTTTGCTATCGCTTCTCCTAAAAAGCCATGCTGCTTTGTATAAGCCCGTGATGTATGCCCCGCGCCGATATTGTGGCAGCTCTGGCAAAGCTGGGGCACTTTACTGGTAAGAAGACCGTTGTGGTTGCTGCCGTGTGATTGATGGCAGGTACTGCAGTTCTCGACCACAGGCGGATGCTCAAAGGCATAAGGCCCCTTCTTTTCCGCGTGGCACGTGTAGCAGAGGTCCGGGACGGAATCGGCAATGAGCATGTGCCTGCCGAAACCCCCATGGGTCGAATGGCAATCGGTGCATTTTACCTTCCCCTCGGCTATGGGGTGGTGGGATTGCCTGGTCAGCTGACTTCTCTGCTCCTTGTGGCAGGAGGTACACATGCCAGGTTGGGGTTTTTTTAGATTGAGGCGGCTGTTGGTGTGGATTGTGTGGCAATCTTCGCAGGATACATCGTTTTTCTTGTGGAGGCTTGAGTCCCACGCCGAAACGGACGGTGAATTTTCGTGACAGTTCAGGCAGACTCGCGATTTGTCCTCAGGGCGTTCATGTCTCGTGAAGGTTATTAAATCCTTGACGGCTCCACCGCCCGCCCGAACATGGGTCGATCCCGGGCCGTGGCATGTTTCGCAGCCCTTGTCGGCGAGGGGGGAATTCTTGATCCCCTGCTTCCAGTGCAGACTCCTGCTCAGGGACTTGGTTTGCGGCTCGTGGCATAACCGGCAGGTCTTGGTCCCCACGTAGGTTTTATCATCCTTCGCGGCGCTTAAAAGGTAGGGGGCCCAGAAGATAAGCATCAGAACAGCTGTTAACAAGCACAGATACCTTCTCATCGTACCTCCTCGAAGGTTTGAGGCAGCTCGTACATGACAACCTATTTATCAGCAATAATAGCTATAGCCCCAATGGGCTCTTCCGTCGCCAAGGTAACGCCCAGCCTGTCGGCTGCGACATCGATGATCTTTACGCCTCGTCCCGCGTCGGCTACGTAGACTCCATTTTCCGTTGCAGCGATACCGGCCCTCAGATGCCAGGCATAGGAGTGATAGCCGATGTCGATTTCTTTGATAAACCTGTCACTCCGTGTATCGATCACGCTCACAGTGCTCACGCCATTGGCTGTGTAAATCTTATTGCCGTAAAGAGCGAAGGACTGCACATACTGGTCCTTCGTCGATATGGATACAATCTTGATGATTTTATCTGTGCGCGTATCCAGAACGGCCACGCTGTTGGAGCCTCCCAGGTATATCTTGTCTTCTCCCACTTTCTTAATGGCTAACGGGCCATAGTTGCTGATGTGAACGAAATCGATGAATTCCTCAGCCTTGCCCGTTTTCAGATCGAGTATCTGGATGCCGCCGGGCCGTGAAATGCCGCCGGGAAAGGGAAGATAGATCTTGCCGTTGGCGATCTCCATGAAGAGAGGCGGGTTCATGGGTACGGATTTCGGCGTGGGGAACGGTATGGTCCTCGTGATCCGGAGGGTTTGCGGATCGATCTCCTGGACAGTGCTTCCGTAACGATTGACCACGTAGACTTTCCCGTCATGTTCGAGCAGTCCCGACGGGGTCATGTCCGTTTTCAGCGTGGCAACGACACTGTCGGACCGGCTATCGATGACCTTGATCTCATTGACCCCCGATGGCGATATTGCGGGGCCGGGAACCGTCATGAAGATCCTTTTCCCCACGGCGAGCACATCGTTTATATTCGGCGGCAGGGCCTTCTCCAGCACTGTCGGGGTAAAGATATCGATGTGTCTTGACGATGCTGTTCTTTGACAGGTCCACAATATAGAGTTTCGAGCCGTCCTGGGCGGAAATATAGGCTTTCCGCACCTCGGCCGCACCCGCGTGGGCCGCAAGTATGAGACAGACAATGGCTATGATAAGGAAGGTGATTGCTCTTACGACTGTAAAGTGGCGGTTCTTCTCCATGATTGCCTCCAGTCCATAAAGGATTGGCTGTGAACCAATATTGATTTCTTCGGATAATGATCCGAAGATAAACTATCCTCTCGGAGGAGCCAGGCAGACGGCACAATACACTGAGTAAACCGATGATTTTCTAAAAGCGTAGTGTGGCTCCGGTTCGGATGTCAAGTAAATTGTAAAAATCGACAGCCTCCTGAATACGGTCAACTTTTTGCTTTTTGAGCAAAAGTAAAATATAAGATTTGAGGCCATTCGTGCAGCCCTGATTTAGATTATTGCTTACGGCCGGTTAACGAGACAACTGCCGGCGAGGCCCGTTTCCAGCTGAGAGGATTGTCCCCCCATGAGACTGTTCGCGCTTGCCGCCCTCGGAATCGCCCTGTTCTTTTCGGCACCGGGCACAGGCGGCGCGCAGGAAGGCTGTTTTACTGTCCTCGCCGCGGACGACCTTGACTGCCGACCCGGCGCTTGCCCCGGCACCCATGACGCGGGCGGCGGCGTTAAATTTGTCCTTTCCCCGGGCCTGCCCGGGAAAAAGCTCCTCGGGCCGCCGGCCTCCTGGATGAAAATATCCGTACTGGACGGGGATCTAACGGTCCGGGAGCTCCATGAGTCGTATTACCTGGGGTACGCCCGCCTTGACCACAACGGGTCAGGGTACTGGATGATCGGTGAGTACACGGGGGGAATGCACTGCTGCGCCCGCTATCACTTCTTTGCAAGGCCGTCACCGGGGAGCCCTCTTCGTTATATCGGGACTACCGCAGGGAGCGCCCAGCTTATAGACGAGCAGCCTTTCTCGTGCCGCAGCGGCTTCCCTCTACCTGGAAGACCAGGACACGCGCTTTCTCTATTTTCACACCTCTTACGCCGAATCAGTGCTTTACATTCCGACCCATTACCGATTGACGGCAGCGGGCCTCCTCATAGACAACCTCCCGTTCAAGGATAAATACCTTGTTGAAATTCAAACCGTCGAGGCGCAAATCGCGGCAGCCGCGGCTGGGCAGGAAAAACGGCACTGAAGGCCTTATCGGCTCCGAGGGGCTTTTTTCCGATGAGCTTGGCCAGCTCCTCGTGAAGCGCACCATCCTTTACATCTACGCCAGGGAGGAGAAAACCGCGTGGCAGACCCTGGAACGGGATGCCGCAAAGCATTACCGCATCGACGGGATAATGCCGAAAGTCCGGCAGGAAATCCGGGAAATCCTCCGGGAGGGCTCATATTGATGAGAGTTTTAAGGATAATCTGGACGTTTCTGGCCTTGGCCGTCCTGGCCATGTCCTCGCCTGCCGCCTATGCGCAGCCGGCCGGGGGCCTGGACCAGCAGCTGATGGATGCGGTGCGCGAGGGCAATCCCCTGAAAGTGAAGTTCCTTATCGGGACAGGGGCAAATGTGCGGGCCCGGGACGAGGCGGGCAACACGGCGCTGCATTACGCCGAGCGGCAGGATATTGCGGACATGCTTATCTCAGCCGGGGCGGCGGTCAACGAAAAAAACAGCGACTTTGAAATGACCCCCCTGTTCAACGCACCGGCGGACCTGGCCGCTTTCCTCATATCCAGGGGAGCAGACGTAAACATCAGGGCCGCAAAGGGCATGACCCCCCTTTCCTGGGCCGTCTACTGGGACCAGGAGCGCAAGGCGGAACTGCTCATCGCGAAGGGCGCGCAGGTAAATGCGCGGGACGACGACGGGAAGGCGGCCCTGCATGTCGCGGCCAATTGGGGAAAGCTGGCACTTGCACGGATTCTCCTGAAAAATGGCGCCGACATCAATACCGTGGACAGCTGCTGCTGGACGCCCCTTCACTGGGCGGCATTCGAGGGAACGGAGGAAATCATCCTGTTTCTTGTTGAGGCAGGCGCGGACCTCAATGCCGTCTCATGCACGCCCAATCCCGAGACACCCCTTGATGTGGCCAGGAAATACAGGGGGCCCGGGAGAGCGGCCAGTTTAGGAAATGGCAGTGCCTATCCAGTCCGGTGACGCCGGCACATCATATTCAGCGGGTCCGGATAAGGGCATTTCTTTTCAATAAGCTCCAAAAATACTTAACTTTACCATTCACGTTATACCAACTTTTTAGTTTTTGGATGAACGGGAATGGTCAGATTATGGCGTGCAGATCCTCCAAAATTCCAGGAGACAGCGACTTTTTTCCAATTCTTACTTGCTCCCGGTGAACATTTATGCTATCGAAAATCACATTAAGCAATCTTTCTGTTGAACGGGTCATTAAATCTTAAGGCACTGGCCCTTTCATCTATACAATAGCAGTTCTGTATCAGACGAACCTTTCTTTGGTTAATTTGAGCAATATGCGAACAACATGTGATAATATATGTTCATGAGTGTTCGTTTTATAGGATAGACAAAAATAACCCAGTCAATCCTCAGTTGCTGAAATAGCCCGTGAATCGGGATTAGAAGATCCACGGCGATCGAGATTGCGAATCACGCAATTCGACTGAAAAATCCAATCGAGAAAGGGGGGTTCTGCCGGCAAGCCTATTTCATCCGTAATCGTTCTCATTAGTTCTGTGTCAAAGGTATAGATAATTTTTATCAACTTAAACCTTAAGGAGGGAACACCTAGATGGCCCAGAAACCGATCGAAAACAAAGACAAAATCGTCATGTCAACACCTTTACAGCAAAAGCTCAGAGACAAAACAATCACAGCCAAGAAATGGGCTGAGATGGTTAAACCGGGTGACTGGATCAACCGCGGCGGCCCCGGATCGGACTCCCTGCCGACAATGGAAGCCCTGTCGGCGAGATTGGCCGACGGCAGCCTGAAGGAGATCGAGATCTGGAACCAGGCGATCATGCTCGGCAACAACTTCTTCGCGGCAGCAGACCCGGAAGCAAAGAACCACGTCCTCCATGAATCCTTCCTGCTTCCCACCCTTCGCGGTCTAGTCACCAAGGGGTACAAGGGCCTCGACTGGAAACACTGGGGATGGGCGCTGGGCATGGACGCCGAATACGCCCGCAATTACCGCAAGGAAAAAGCTAAACGCGCCATGGACTGGGGCGTCCAGGCCTGCGCGGTTCCCCAGGCGGGTTTCGTTAACGCCAGCTACGGCGTCAACAACTTCTTCATCACGGCAAAGTCCTGTAAAAAGTTCGTCTGCGAAATTCGCTCGGACTACGCCTGGTGCGAGGCGGGCCGCGGCATGTACCTACCCATCGACGATGTTGACTATTTTGTCGAAGTGGACGTGGACGATCCCAAATACCAGTGGATGTACATAGCCGAAAAGGACATTAAACCAACTGAAGTCCAGAATGCCATCGCCCATCACTGCCTCGAGGTTATGCGCGACGGCGACACCATCCAGGTCGGCATCGGCGGCCTCCCCACGGCGGTCGTTATTGCGCTGGCCCAGTCCAACCTGAGGCACATAGGCATCCACAGCGAAATGATCGGCGAGTACGCCTTCACGCTCACGGAAGCGGGCGTCGCGGACAACTCGCACAAGTCCATCGACAAGGGCCGGTGCGGCTGGGCCTACATCATGCCCGTCGACACGCCCCGCTACTATGAGTGGCTGCACCATAACCCGTACTTTGCCGGGTTTGACATAGGCTACACCAACAACCTGCTGACGATTGCCAGCATTGATAATTTCGTGGCCGTGAACAACTTCGCCCAGATGGACCTCCGCGGCCAGGATGCGGCGGGCAACGTTGGCGGTCGCCCCATCTCCTCGACGGGGGGGCAATTCCAGTTCAACGTGGGCGCCTCCATGGCCAAAGGCGGCAGGGGTATCCTCGCGGCCACGGCACGGGATGCCAAGGGCAAGTCCCGCTTCGTTCCGATGCTCGATCCCGGGAGCGTCGTGGCGGTCCCCGACTGGCTCGTGACCTATGTCTGCACGGAATACGGCATAGTCAATATCCAGGGCTGCACGGATGCCGAGAAGGCGACGAAGCTCATCTCCATCGCCCATCCCGATGACAGGGAATGGCTGGCGAAGGAGGCCGTGGAAAAGCTGAAGATCAAGCTGAACCACTTCATGTTCAAGTCCTGCGCCGGACCGCCGGTTCCCCTCTGCCGACGAGATGAAGGACCACAAGTACGGCTTCCTCGATTGCGAGGTCCGGCCGAAGGAAATTGCGAAGTTCTCGGATTAACCGCTTTCAGGAGCACATGACTGGAAAGGGCAAGGTGTTCAACACCTTGCCCTTTTATTTTGACCCACGCGCAGGAACTGATGGATTATTCCGAGTGCCGGAAAGAAAAAGGGAAATCGTATTTCAGGCACAGCCGGACAAAAATTTCGAACGAGCCGTAGTCGCTCAGGATGTTGCGGCACCTGTCCGGATCAAGCCTTGTGAAACCCGTGAAGCCCGGGGCAATATATCTGTGCATCTGCTCTACCAGGGGGACCTCACCCGTATAGGGTTTCTCGGTAAAGCACATTAACGGCGCCCCTTTTTCATTTGTGCCCCATAAGGCCTGCGCCAGAGAAGGGTCGTCGAGCGTAGCCAATACGTAAGAGGCCGCTATGATTGAGCCGCTGCTGTAAGCTAGCAGAAGGTCATTGGCGCTGATGAGATCCCAGGTTGACCGGTTTTCGCGCCGGTCCGGGACTGCCCAGATATAGCATCTTCCGGAGGCGCAGCACCGCTTTATGCTTTCAGCCTGCCCCTTGTCACCAATGCAACTCAGCACTGATTGCAGTTCATAACCATTTTCAACGGCCAGGACAAACTGCGCCTTTTCAGCTTCATGTATTGGAAAAACAAATGCGTCCGCCATTATTCAATCCCCAATGCCATGTGTAATCAAAACATGGGGTTACCATATGAAAGCTCAATTTGATTGTCAATGGATAAATCAGGAATTCCGCGGAATTTCACGCAGTTAGCAGGGAAACATATCTCGGGCAGACGAAACTTTCGCCGTGCCGGGATCCCTTCCCCGGATTTTTCAGGCTCCTGATCAGGCAGGCGCCGAATACCAGTCCGATCGTGATGTGCTTAAACACATGGTGAATCGGATGCAGGTATTCGGCAGACTCCAGCCCGGCGCATAAAACAATAGATACTGAGAAACGCTTCCCGTGGGCTATTTCGCGAATATATCCTTGAAGAACTCCAGCAGGTCCGCCCACGATCGCTTGTCCGTTTCGGCGTTGTAAGCCAGGGGCATCTTGAACTTCTTACCGACCTCGGTAGAATCGGGATTGGTGAAGCTGTGGAGCGTCCCCGGGTAGTTCACGAACTTGAAGTCCACGCCCTGTTCCACCATCTCTTTGACGAGATCCGCTGCCTGATCGGGCTTGGTAAACTTGTCGTCGGCCCCGTTATAGACGCGGACCGCGGCCTTGATTCGGGCCGGCTGGTCCGGCTTTACAGCGGCCAGGCTCCCGTGGAAGCTGGCGACACCCCTGATGTCCACCCCGTGGCGCGCCATGTTGAGGACCACGCCGCCGCCGAAGCAGTAGCCTATGGCCGCGATCCTGTCAGGGTCGACAGTCGGCTGTTTTTTCAGATACTCCAGGGCCGCCAGGAAACGCTCCCTGGCGACGGGGAAGTTCTTCATGACTTCGGACGCGAACTTCCCGGCGTCGCCGGGATGGTCGGCAATCCGTCCCTGCCCGTACATGTCGAGCGCCAGGGCCGTGTAGCCCTGCCCGGCAAGCATGCGGGCCCGGTTGCGGACATACTCGTTCTGACCCCACCACTCGTGCACGACGAGCACGCCGGGCCTCTTGCCCTGGATAGTGCTGTCGTAGGCCAGGTAACCTTTCAGGGTAACGCCGCCCGCAGTGTACTCAACATTGCGGCCCTCAATCATTTGTGCGGCACAGGCCGTGCCCCAGATTGCCAGGACCAGTGTGATTGCAAGGAAAATCACGGTTATGCGTTTCATGGCATGTTTTCCCTTTCCATCATTACTATTTATGCAAAAACATAGTTCTTTGTGCACGGGCCGACCATCCGGAATTTCCTGATGATGGTCTCGAAATTCCTGATGCCGGGACTCACAAAACGTTATTTGGCACCCGTTGTGAATTTTAATGGAATATTTCAGGGGGAAAGACAATCGCGGAAAAGCCTTAGCCAGGACATCTTCAATGCCGGCGAAAATTTAATCCGAGGGTATTGTGAAGTAAAAGGCTGATCCTTCACCCGGTTTGCCTTCTGCCCAGATGGTACCGCCGTGCTTTTGGATGATCTTTTTCACAATGGCCAATCCAACCCCGGTACCCTCGAATTCTTTTTCGCTGTGCAGCCTGCGGAAGACCTCAAAAAGCCTTTCGTAGTAGCGCATATCGAACCCCGCACCGTTGTCCCTGATGCAGTATGCGTTGAAGCCATCGCAAATGGAGCTGCTGACTTCTATTTCGGCGTGCTCACAGTTTTTGGTGAATTTGACGGCATTGCCCAGAAGATTGGAAAGGACCTGCCTCATCAGGGCGTTGTCGGCCAACGCGGGGGGCAGTTCATGCAATGTAAGCTCAAGATCCCTGTCCGGGTTGCCGGCGCGCAGTTCCTGCCACACATCCCTTACAAGCGAGCACATGTCAACTCTCGACAAGGCTACCCCGGCCCGCCCGGTCCGGGAAAGGTTCAGCAGCTCGTCAAGAAGCTGGCTCATCTTTTCAGCGTTGGTGCGGATCACGTTCAATTTGCGCAAAGTTTCCCGGTCCAGCCCGTCTCCGATGTCCTTCAGGATCATGCCGGCAAAACCGTCGATTGCCCTGAGCGGGGTCTTCAAGTCGTGAGATATGGTGTAAGTCAAAGCCTCCAGCTCGGCATTGAGCATTTCAAGCTCTAAAGTACGCATGTTCAAGGCTTCTTTTGTCTTCTGGATCTCTGCATTCTCTATCATGGTCCATTTGTTATGCCTGTTGGCAAGGACAAATTGATGGCTCTGGGCCACATCGAGGACCTCCGCGGCACCGCACCTGTCCATGGAATACGTGCACAGGGCAAGCATCCGGTAATTTCCAATGACGCTGTTGACAGCCTCCTCGTATACCATGAAGTCCTGCCAGTTTTCTTTCTCAAGCCAGAAAGTGTTTCCGGTGAGCCTCAAGCCTCCAAAACCCAAGCCCGAGGCCTTCTCAAGCTTTTCGACCCAGCCCCTGAGGACGCGATCGGAATCAAATATCCCGTCGTGCACATACCATTCATCATGGGCAAGGATCTCGATCTGGCCTTTTCTCATGTAATCATCGAAGCCGGCGATTGCTTTGCGAATGGCGTTTGCAGCTGCCGTTTTGGTCAGGGGCCATGAAGTAATCCACATGCAGAATTCCCCGTTCTCCAATCCGGCCCTGAAATACGGAATTAATATATCGAGAAGATCGTCTTTCGAGTTGTAGAACATGCAAAAATGAGTCCCCCAGGGCACGTCGCCAACTATATCTATGCCTGTTTTTCTGAGCGATTCATGGAGTACCAGGGAATTATTCACGCAGTGGGCTTGATGGTGGGCTGCAGTCATCTTCATTTACCTCCTGAAAGGCCGGCAATTAACGACACGATCGGTTTATATCAGGGTTTCCCGGAAAAAGAAATTCAAAAATATCACGGACTTCAGAGGGGGACGGGCCCGGGAATGCCGGGGCGCCCGCCAAACCTTTCGCTGACATGCGCACCCAGCATTAAAATTATCAGGAATTTAGAAACGAGCGGTCAGGAATTTCCGGATGGCAAGCCTTGTTGCTAATACGTAACTTGGTAACAAGAGCACAAAAGAGCCTCTCAAAAGACGATTGCGAGAAAAACAGAATGCCTGGGCTCAAAGCTGAAGGTGAAATAGAGATAGCTCAAGGTACCCCGCACAATGGCGACGGAATTGATGACGGGAATTATAATGCTGAAGGAGGAAGCTGATGAAGGAGCTGATTACAGCCATTGCCAAGTCTCTCGTGGACAAACCGGAACAGGTGCAAGTCGCGGAAATCAGAGGCGAAAGCACAATAGTGATTGAATTGCGGGTTGCGAAAGAAGACCTTGGCAAGGTTATCGGCAAGAAAGGCGCAACGGCCGAGGCGATGAGAATAATCCTGCACGCGGCAGCCGCAAAGCTCAAAAAGCGCAGCACCCTGGAAATCATCGAGTGACCGCTCCCGGAATGAGGGGAGCTTAATTACACCGGATCATTCCCAGGTGTCGGCCCAGATGATATGCTCCTTGTTTATCAGGGTTGCCTTCTTCTGTTCACAGTCGCCCAGTCTCGGTGACAACGATGAATTTATCGTTGGACTGTTTAAGATATTCGGACAGCCTCGTAAATGTCAGGATGTTCACCTGCCCCGTTATGATGGTGCCGTCCGAGATTTTGACTTTTATATTCCTGTATTTCACCTCGTATTCGGTAAATGCCATAATTCCCTCCTTAGACCAATCCTGGCTCTATCCTAAGATGAACAGCCCGCTTTCAACGCGTATTTCTGCCGATCCGTTAACGGGAAATGAAAAGGCAAAAAAATAAAGATTTGCCGATCAGCGGGTTCAACATATCATTCAGTCGTGAAAAAAGCAAACAAACAAACAATTGCATGTTGCCGCTGCTTTTTTTTCGCCCGGCAGCAGGGATAGGGGTCTATGCAGCTGCACAGGCAGATGCCTAACCTGTTGTTGCAGTCGGCCCATCGGTATTGTAAAAGTACACGATTGACAAATGTCTGAATCAAGGCCCTTATCAGTTTACATACCAATTACATACCAGGGAGGCAGCAAATGAAAGTATTGGCCCTGAACGGGAGCCCGAGAAAAAACGGGAACACGGCGACGCTCATCGAGGCGGTCCTGACGGAACTGCAGAAGGAGGGAATAGAAACGGAACTGGTGCAGATCGGCGGCAAAAATATCCACGGCTGCCGGGGATGCCTGAAGTGTTTCGAAAAACAGGACAAACAGTGCATATTCAGCGACGACATCCTCAACGAGACCTTGAAGAAAATGCTGGAGGCGGACGGGATCATAATCGGCTCTCCGACTTACTTTGCGAACGTCAGCACGGAAGTCAAGGCGCTGATCGACAGGGCCGGGCTCGTGTCCATCGCCAACAACCGCATGCTAAGGCGCAAGGCGGGCGCGGCGGTTGTCGCCGTGCGCAGGGCCGGCGCCACCGACGCCTTTGACGCGATCAACAAGTTCTTTTTTATCAACCAGATGATCGTCCCGGGTTCGATATACTGGAACATGGGGTTCGGGCGCGCCGAAAAAGAAGTCCAGGGCGACGCGGAAGGCATGAGCACCATGCAAGTACTGGGGGAGAACATGGCGTGGCTGCTGAGGAAAATCAACGCTTGAGACCTCATTGCTTAATAAATTCCAGAATTTTCGGATAGGGGTATTTACTACGGGAGTCGGCATTTCGTGCCGGCTCCTTTTTTGTACCGAATCCTCGCAGTTTTATTTCTCTCCATAGGGATTTTCGAACATCTGCTAAGGAATTTCCCGATAGAAATCACTCCCCGTTGATCATACGCTGGCACAAAGAATCCCACAGTCATCGACTCCAATTCGTCCTGATCAGCGCCAACCAAAAAAGAAAGGTGGATCCAGTATGATGCATAGCGCGACTCTGGATTGTCTTGCCTGCCGGAACAATGGAGAAATTGAGGTGCACCAGGGCCTGATGCCGGTGAGGTCGAAAGCATATGAGCACCTCGGCAGGAGCATCGCCAGCGGTTACCTGTACCTGCTCTGCAAGTGCTGCAGGACAGTCCTGCTCGTTGACCCGACGGGCCTGCTCGGGTCGGATAAAGAAGCAGCGATAGGGATTATCTGGTTGGGGAGATTGAATCTAAAAGAGGGGGGAAATGGCCTTTCAGATCCTGAAAAGGTTTGCTAGAACCCCCGTCCTCCTGGTCAGCCCCGAAACAGGCCGGCTGCCTCCCGATATGGGAACTGTTGCCCGGTTCATATCCGGCAAGAGCGGCGGACTGGGAGAGGTGATCACGGCGCTGTGCGAAGGACTCACCGAAAGAGGCATCGAATTCCATCTGACCGCTCCAAATCAGGAATTTCGCTGCACTCATCAGGATTTTCCGGATACCGCCATCCTTAATAAATGAGCTATATCAACGAAAAAGCAAACAATAGCTAAAAAAGGGGGCTTGAAGTGATGCTGACGAGAAATATTGAATGCTGCGGTTGTCAAACTGAAGGCGAGATAGAGATTGTCTGGCTCGCCCCGCAGGCGAGACCGGACCGGAGATTCAAGTATATCGGCTATCATGAATTCACAGGCGATATGTACTTCCGCTGCCCGTCCTGCAAACGGGACGTCGTTGTCAATCCCATGGAAGCCCTGGGGCCCGGAAAGATCAAGGGCATACCGAGGTTCGGGGCAGCAGGGTCGGAAATACCCTGCATCCTGCGATGAGTATTTCATTACGCGGGGAATCAGGGTCGAGGAAGAAGATTTGGGGAAGGTTATCGGCAAGAAGGGGATTACGGACGACGCGATGAGAATAATCCTGCACGCGCTTCGGCAAAACAGAAAAATGGGGCACTCTGGAAATCATCGAGTGCCTGTTCAGACTGTTAAAAGCTTCTGCCCGCTAATCACTGGATGTCTCTCTGGCCAGCGAGCAATTGGACCTTGCGAATCAGGGGGCTCAGAAGCCGACCGAACGTTGTGGAGGGGGCAAATAAAAATGGATAATGGTCTGATGACAGCACAGACCCATGAAACGCGGCTATGAAGCGCATAAAATGTCAACCAACCAACCAAAAGCAAACAAGAAACATTGGAAGAGGCAAGAGGCAAAGGACATCATTCATTTTACTCATTGAGGATTTTATGCCCCACACTGAAAGGAGTATAGGGCTATGAAGAGGCAAACGTTTTCAAACTTTATGAGCGCCGCACTGGCCGTCACCGTCTTATTCTGGGGAGTCGGCCAGGGCTGGGCTCAATCAACGAACGGCAAAAATGAGCCGAAGTTCCGGTCAGGGAAACTAACCACTGCCGAGAGGACGGCGGCCGCAGCCCGTGCAAAAGCCCTCGGTCTTAAGCCGGGAGTAGCGGGTTTAACCCCCATGGCCGCTGCCCCCCCTGCCAGACATTGGGGGTAGTCCAGGGCCCAGGCGGGGTACCGCATTATTTCGGGCCTTACGCCAACTGGGCTTTCAGCCCGCTTCCGAAGGGCTCTGTCGCTGCGGTCAATCTTATCGCTGGCGGCACCGGGTATACACAACTCCCACCGTAACAATCACTGATGCTTATGGCACAAGCACAGACTGCCGCTGCCACAGTGCCACAGCAACCTGTTGTCGGTGGCGCCATTACCGGATTCACGGGACTTGTAGGCGGCGCTGATTATAGTGCTCCGATTGTCATCATCACGGATACTGCAGGCACAGGCGCGAGCGCCGCAGGCAACCATGATCGGCGGCCACACTCACCGGCGGCATCCAAAAGTTCGTCGATCCGCTGCCGGGTTTATGGGATCCCAGTGGCAGGCCCAGCCCCCGCCAAGTCCATTCCCCTTGGCGTTCCCGATGTTGTCACGTATGCGGGCTCTCACTATTACGAGATCGCACTGCGAGAGTTCTCTGAGAAAATGCACTCCTCCCTGCCCCCGACAAAAATGCGGGGTTATGTGCAGATCAACAATGGTACAAACGTCTATAACGCTGTTACTAATCCAACAGGCTGCGTAACAGCGGCACCGGTTCCGGCAGGTGCCCATTGTGCACTGCCGCGGATAACACCATAGCTCCGGCGCGAATCCGCTACCTGGGGCCTGTGATCGTTGCCCAGGGGAGAGTACATGGCATACCTAACACCGTACCGGGTGATCCGGGCAAGCCGGTGCCGGTTCGCATCAAGTTCTACAACCTGCTTCCCACCGGCGCCGGTGGAGACCTCTTCCTTCCCGTGGACGAAACCGTTCCGGGTTCCGGGTACGGACCGGCCGTGCCGGGTGCGGCGGGCGACAAGTACACACAGAACCGGGCCACTATCCACCTCCACGGCAACAACACCGTCTGGATCAGCGACGGCAATGTTCACCAGTGGATTACCCCTGCTAATGAAAACACCCCCTACCCGAAGGGCGTCAGCGTGCGGAACGTGCCCGACATGGGACCGCCTGAGTGCGACGGGTCCGGGAGCGGATGCATGACCTTCTTCTACACCAACGCGCAGAGCGCCAGGCTGCAGTTCTACCACGACCATGCCATGGGCATCACGCGCCTCAATGTTTATGCAGGCGAGGCGGCCGGATACGTGCTTACGGACGCGGTTGAACAGGACATGATCAACGGCACCAATGTGTCCGGCGTCAACCCCGGCCTGCTGAAAGTCCTTCCCGACATCGGCATCCCCCTGGTCATCCAGGACAGGACCTTCGTGGACGCCGACACAATCTTCGCTCAGGACCCCACCTGGAACTGGGGAACAGGGCCAAGGGATCTGCTACCGGGAAGATAAACCGCGGCAGTCACCGGCGACCTCTGGTACCCCCATGTCTACATGACGGTCCAGAATCCGTGGGACCTCACCGGCACGAACGCCTTCGGCCGCTGGCACTATGGCCCCTGGTTCAATCCGCCGGTCCCCACGTGCGTCAACGGGCTCCCCGTGGGATGCATCGAGGTCGGACCCGTTCCGAACGAATACTATGACCCGGTCAACTGCTCCCGTGGGAACCGCCGATGAGACCGGGGAATCCGAACCCCTCCATACCGGGTGAGTCCTTCCTGGACACCGCCATGGTCAACGGCACTGCCTACCCATACCTGGAAGTGGAGCCCAAGGCGTATCGGTTCCGCGTCCTGAACGCTGCCAATGACCGTTTCCTCAACCTGCAGCTCTACGTGGCAGCAGACAAGACCACGCCGACTACGCCCGGCACCACTGGCACCGCGCTCTGCGACGGCGCCGTAGCCGGTTGACAAACTGTACCGAGGTCAAGATGGTCCCGGTCAGTGTGGCTCCTGCAAACCAGTATGCGGACACGCCGAGCGGCATTCCCGATCCGGCAACGAAAGGACCGGACTGGATCCTGATCGGCACCGAAGGCGGCTTCATGCCGAAGCCGGTCGTGGTGCCCCAGCAGCCCATCGGCTACAACCTCGACCCGGCCTACTTCAATTTTGGCATTGTCAACCAGCACTCGCTTTTCCTGGGATCGGCGGAGCGGGCGGATGTAGTGGTTGATTTCAGCGCCTATGCCGGCAAGACCCTCATCCTTTACAACGATTCCCCGGCGCCTGTCCCGGCGGGTGCAGCGCCCTACGACTTCTACACGGGCATCGGAGACCAGATGGACGGCGGCGGCGCACCCAACACGCAGCCCGGCTACGGCCCCAACACCCGCACCATCATGCAGATCCGGGTAGCGGAACCGCAACAACGCCGACACCTGACGTTACCCTTGCGAACCTCGAGGCGGTGTTTGCCAAGACAGCCACGAAGCGGGGCGTCTTCGAAGTCTCTCAGGACCCGATCATCATACCTCAGGCCGCCTACAACTCCGCCTACAACAACACGTTCCCGTCGACTGCTGCGGAACAGTATATTCAGATCGCCGATACAGAGAAGACCTTCCGGCCCATCAACGAGGCCGGGGTGCTTCAGCCTGCGGTCACAATGCCGCTGGAGATGAAGGCGATGCATGACGAGATGGGCGGCGTGTACGACACCCTGTACGGCCGGATGAGCGGCATGCTCGGACTCAGCCTCCCGAACTCTCCCAGTCCATGTGTTGATACCCTACGGCTTAGCGAGCCCGCCCACCGATCTCGTCAAGGGCTCAGTGGAAGGGACTCCAATAGGGGTGATGCCCGATGGCACACAGATCTGGAGAATCTTCCACAACGGCGTGGATACCCACACCATCCACACCCACCTGTTCCATACGCAGCTCATCAACCGCGTTGGCCAGGACGGGCAGATCGTACGGGGACCGCTGTAGACCCCATCGAGCTACGGCTGGAAAGACACCTTCAGGGTGAACCCCCTGGAGGTCACCTACCTCGCCATGAGGCCGACTGTTCCGACTCCGGACCAGGTCCCGTTCGAGGTGCCCGACAGCGTCCGCCTGATCGACCCGACGCTGCCTGAGGGGGCCACGCTTATTCCACCGCCGCCCGCGGGATGGTTCGACCCGGCTGGAACGTCAATATCCCGGAGATCCTGAACCACTACGTCAACTTTGGCTGGGAGTACGTGTGGCACTGCCACATCCTCTCCCATGAAGAGATGGACATGATGCACTCCCTGGTGTTTGCGGTTCCTCCGAAGGCGCCTACTGGTCTCACTGCTACCTGGAACGGGAACGCCAACAACCCGAGAGTCACTTTGAACTGGACTGACAACTCCACTGAAAGAGACAGGGTTCACGATCCAAAGGGCGACAGATGCCAATTTCACGACGGGATTGACGACATTCACCGTTGCCGCCTCAGCGGGTACGGGAGGCACAGTGACCTATACAGACACGACCGTTGCGAGGACTACGACATACTGGTACAGGGTGTTCGCAAACGGCCCAGTGGTCGGCGACACTGCAGCTTACCCGAATTCACTCGGCTTCCCCACCATGTCTGCCGACTCCGTTTCCAACACAGCCTCAGTCAGTACGAGCGCGACGGCGCCGACAGCGCCCGCAGCTCCGACCAACCTGACGGCAACCCTGCAAGCCGGACCGCAGGTGAGCCTGACCTGGAGGGACAACGCGACCAACGAGACCGGCTTTGTGGTCGAGCGGTGCCACTGGAACGGCGGCAGCACCTTCGCCCAGATCGCCGCGCCGGGACCGAGGAACAACACGGGCAACGTGACCTACGTGGATACCACGGTAACGGCCGGCAACACCTACTTTACCGGGTGAAGGCGGTGAACGCGGCAGGGTCGTCGGCTATACTACGAACACTAGCCACCGTGGTCAGTGCCCGCGATTCCGGCGGCGCCTACCAGCTTCACAGTATCGGCCGTGAAAGCGAACGGCAACAACTATACGGCGACGCTGACTGGACGACCACGCGGCACTAACCCGACCAACTTCACGATCCAGCGCGCCACCAACGCCACGTTCACGACCAGCCTGACCACCTTCACGGCTGCGGGCACTGCCAGAAGTCTCACGCAGACCGTGACGCGCAACACAACCTACTACTACAGGATCCGGGCGAACAACAACATCGGCGGTTCATCCGCCTGGACGAACGCCCTGCCGTTCCCCATCCGCACAGGTCCCTGAGTAAAAGGCTTGTCCATCGGGGAGGGAGCAATCCCTCCCCGTTTTTTTCTGAATTTTCTGAAGTGGAGAAGTTGATAAAACTAAATGGAGTTGTGAGGATGCCGGATCAGTCGGCATCACATACAATACCTCGCTGCCTGCAGCGGGGTATTGTATGTGGAGCTTAGCCATCAAGTGTCGCAGAGAGGTTATGTATTGAAAACCCGGGCGAGTTACTCTAAAATTAGCATAGAACAAGATGTTTTAAAGGAGGAGCTGACAGTTGACCATGAGGAAAGTTGTCTATGGAGCAGTCTGGTATTGCTGCTTGTTTTGGCCTTTCTGGCAGGACGCTGGTACACCGTCGCGCAATCCTGCCGAAGTAGCTTCTCCAGGGCGGCGCATCCTTTATTACGTCGACCCCATGAACCCGGCCCACACCTCCGATAAGCCAGGCATCGCCCCGTGCGGCATGAAGATGGAGCCGGTCTACGCAGATGAAGGGTCGCCGGGGCAGGCACCGGCGGCACCCCCGCATCGCTGCCGCCCGGCACGGTAAGGATTACCCCGGAAAAGCAGCAGATGATCGGCGTCAGGACCGGCGTCGTGGAAAAGGCTGCCGTGAACCACACGATTCGGACCGTGGGCAGGATAGCGGCCGATGAAAAGCGCGTCTACCGCCTCGTGGCGGGGATCGACGGCTGGATCAGGGAGACCTACAACAACGATACCGGGACGCTCGTGAAAAAGGATGAGCGGCTGGCCTCTTTTTACAGCCCCCAGTTTCGGGCTGCCCAGATCGCCTACTTATCCCTCTTTGGTTCACCGGATGACCGTTTCCAGGCAGGCGGAAGGCAGGCGCTCGCGCCGTCCCAGCAGGCAAGCGTCAGTCTCCAGACCTATATCGACGCCCTGGAAAGCCTTGGCATGAGCGAACAGCAGATGAAGGAGATTGGCGCAGCACCAGGCAAATCACGGACAGGGTTTATATCGTCGCCCCGGCGACCGGCTTTATCATCGCCAGAAACGTCTCCCCCGGCCAGCGCTTTGACAAGGGTGCCGAGTGGTACCGCATCGCCGACCTGAGCAAGGTCTGGGTCCTCGCCGACCTCTTCCGGAACGAGGCGGAGTATGTCAAGCCGGGCATGAAGGTGAAAGTCACCCTGCCGCAGCAGAAGAAAGAGTTCCACGCCGTGGTGAGCAAGGTGCTGCCCCAGTTCGACGCCGCCTCCCGCACCCTGAAGGTGCGCCTGGAACTGGACAACCCCGGGTATGTGCTCAGGCCGGACATGTTCGTGGATGTGGAGTTCCCCGTCACGCTCCCGTCCGCACTCACCGTCCCCTCGGATGCGGTGCTCGATTCCGGGCCTCAGGAAAACCGTCTTCGTGGATCGCGGCAACGGCTTCTTCGAACCCCGGCAGGTGGAGACAGGCTGGCGCCTCGGCGACAGGGTGGAGATAACCAAGGGGCTCATGCCCGGCGAGCAGATCGTCATCTCGGGCAACTTTCTCATCGATTCCGAAAGCAGGATGAAGATGGCCGCAGCAGGGATGTACGGAAAGACAGACGGACAGGCGGTCAAGGACCCGGTGTGCGGTATGGAGGTAGACCCGAAAAACTCCAAGGGAGCGGGGCTCTTCCTCGAGCATGGCGGGAAGACCTACTATTTCTGCATGACGGAATGCAAGCAGCAGTTCATCAAGAACCCCGGCAGCTATGTGGAAAAGAGGGCCGGGGCTCAAGGGTCGAAGGAAAGGGCTCAAGAATCGAAGGGCGGGAAACGCGAGACGCCAGCCCCGCAAAGGATGCCGGACCAAGAGCACTCCATGCAGGGGCACTCGATGGAGCCCCCGGAAAAACCGATATCGAAGAAACCGATGGACATGCCGGAGCCTGACCGGGCCCCCCACCAGGGAATGGCCCCCCATGATTAACCGCATCAGTCGATTTTTCCGTTAACAACAAGTTTATCGTCCTGCTGCTGGTGGCCGTAGCCTGCATTGCCGGCTGGTGGTCCATGAAGCACGTGGCCCTGGACGCCATCCCCGACCTGAGCGACACGCAGGTGATCATTTACTCCCGCTGGGACCGCAGCCCCGACATGATGGAGGACCAGGTCACGTATCCGATTGTAACGGCAATGCTGGGCGCTCCCAAGGTCAAGGCGGTGCGGGGTTTCTCCGACTTCGGTTACTCCTATGTCTACGTCATCTTCGAGGACGGCACGGACATCTACTGGGCCAGGTCGCGGACCCAGGAATACCTCTCCTCCGTACTGCCCACGCTGCCCCAGGGTGTCCGGACAGAGCTGGGGCCTGATGCCACGGCCCTTGGCTGGGTCTTCCAGTATGCCCTTGTGGATGAATCGGGAAGGCACAGCCTTGCGGACATGCGCTCCTACCAGGAATGGTACCTGCGCTACTACCTCAAGGCCGTCCCCGGGGTTGCGGAGGTCGCCACCTTCGGCGGCTTCGGGAAACAGTACCAGGTAAACGTCGATCCGAACCGGCTGCAGGGCCTTCGGGCTCCCTATCAGCAAGGTGGTGGAGGCGGTTCGCGGAGGCAACACCGAGACGGGCGGGCGCCTCATCGAGTTTGGCGGGACCGAGTACATGGTCCGGGGGCGGGGTTATGCCAGGTCCGTCAAGGATTTTGAGAACATCGTCGTTGCGGCAAGTGATACCGGCACGCCGATCCGCATCAGGGACATCGGAACAGTGGTGGTGGGCCCGGACCTCAGGCGGGGCGCATCCGATCTCGACGGCACAGGAGAGGTGGTATCCGGCATTGTCATCATGCGGCACGGCCAGAATGCCCTCGATGTCATCGAGCGGGTCAAGGCGAAGATCCGGGAGATATCGCCAGGGCTGCCCTTCGGCGTGGAGATCGTTCCCATCTACGACCGGTCAGACCTGATCCTCCGCTCCATCGACAACCTCAAGACAACTCTTATCCAGGAGATCATCATCGTCGTCCTGGTGATCTTTATCTTTCTCTGGCATGTCCCCAGCGCCATCATCCCGGCCATCACGATACCGGTGGCTGTTCTCCTTTCTTTCATCCCCTTCCGGATGATGGGGCTCACTGCGAATATCATGTCCCTCTGCGGGATTGCCATCGCCATAGGGGCACTGTGTGATGCTGCGATTGTCGTGGTGGAGCAGACCCATAAAGGACTCGAACAGTGGAACAATACGGGCCGCCGCGAGGACTACCGGTCTGTGGTTGTCAACGCCATCAAACAGGTAGCCGGGCCAAGTTTTTTTGCCCTCCTCGTGATCGGGGTATCCTTCATTCCCCATCCTTGCCCTCGAATCGCAGGAAGGCCGTCTCTTCAAGCCCCTCGCCTACACCAAGAATCTCGCCATGATCATCGCGGCCGTCCTGGCGATTACCCTTGACCCGGCCCTGCGGGTCCTGCTGACCCGCATGAAGAATTTCGAGTTCCGGCCCCGGTGGCTGTGCCGGGTGGTGAACACCGTGGCAGTGGGCAGGATCCGCTCCGAGGAACGCCACCCGATCAGCCGCTTTCTGATCCGCGTTTATGAGCCCGTCGCTGCATGGACCCTTCGCCGGAAGTGGTGGGTCATCGGCGGGGCCATTGCCCTTGTGATTGCCACTATTCCCGTGTACTTCGAGCTCGGCAGGGAATTCATGCCGCCCCTCGAGGAGGGGTCAATCCTTTACATGCCGTCTACCATGCCGGGCATCTCCATCCAGGAGGCGCAGAAGACCCTCCAGGTGACGGACCGGATCATCAAGCAGTTTCCCGAGGTGGACCGCGTCCTCGGCAAGGCGGGGAGGGCAGATACATCTACCGACCCGGCGCCGCTTTCCATGCTCGAGACGGTCATCATACTGAAGCCCAAGTCCGAGTGGCGGCGCGCCAAAGACCTGGTACTCATCCTGGGCCCCCGGCTGGTTTAAATCGATCTGCCGGCACATCACGCCCGATCACATCTCCCAGGAGGAATTGATCAGCGAGATGAACCGGGCGCTCCAACTCCCGGGCCTTGCAAATGGGTGGACGATGCCGATAAAGGGGCGGATTGAGATGCTGAGCACCGGCATCAGGACCCCCGTGGGAATCAAGATATCAGGCGGCAACCTGGCATGATCGAAGAGATCGGGGCTGAGATAGAGGCCGTTCTGCCTGCCGTAAGGGGGACCCGCAGCGTTTTTGCCGAACGGACGGGAAGCGGCAGTTTTCTCGATTTTACCTGGAATCGGGACGAACTGGCCCGTTACGGGCTCAGTGTAGAGGAAGCGCAGGATGTCGTTGCCAGGGCAATCGGCGGAGAAAACGTGACGACAACCATCGAAGGGCGGGAGCGTTATCCCGTGAATGTCCGCTACATGCGGGACTTCCGGGAGGATATGGGGGCACTGGGCCGCGTCCTTATTGCGACTCCCGACGGCCAGCGCCAGATACCCCTTTCGGAACTGGCGGAAATCAGCGCCGCGAGCGGGCCGTCAATGATCAGGAATGAAGATGGGCTGCTTACCGGCTATGTCTATGTGGACATTGCAGAGCGTGACCCCAAGAGTTACATTGACGAGGCGGATCGTGCTATCCGGGAGAAAATCAAGCCGCCGGCCGGGTACGCGATCTCCTGGAGCGGCCAATACGAGGGCATGCAGAGGACCAGGGAAAGGCTCAAAATCGTCGTGCCCATAACATTGTTCCTGATCTTCTTTCTCTTGTGGCTCAATACGCGGTCAGTGGCCAAAACCATGATCGTGCTGCTGGCCGTGCCCTTTTCCGCTGTGGGGGCCTTCTGGCTGCTTTACCTGCTCGGCTACAACATGAGTATCGGCGTCTGGGTGGGGCTCATTGCCCTCCTCGGGGTGGATGCCGAAACGGGGGTCTTCATGCTCCTTTACCTCGATCTCGCATATGAGCAGGCAAAAAAGGAAGGGCGGCTCCGGTCCCTGGCAGATCTCCAGGAAGCCATCAGGTACGGCGCGGTCACCCGGCTCCGGCCGAAGTTCATGACCGTGGCCACCACGTTTCTCGGGCTTGTCCCGATCATGTGGTCGATTGGCGCCGGTGCGGATGTGATGAAGCGGATTGCGGCGCCCATGATCGGGGGCATCTTCACCTCCTTTCTACTGGAACTGCTCGTCTACCCGCCAATCTACCAGATCTGGAAGTGGCACTTTGACTTGAAAAAACAGCTCCCCGAGAGCTGAATATGCGGCATGTCGGCTGACCCGGGATCTACTTCCACAAGGGACGCTGCGGCCTGGTTGTGGAATACGGGGACGGCGTCGGAGCAACCGGACTGACCGCGGCAGGCGGAGAGCCGCCTGGGCCGCACAGTGGGCGTTGTCCTCGATGTGGCTGCCGGAGCGGGTTTTCTTTTCGCCCCCTCATCCAGCATCACCTTCATTTTGTCATTTCCCTTGGCGAAAACAACGTAGTTTGGCGCAATCTCCGTCAGGACGTATCCGCTGAGCTGATCCCCCTTTTTAAGGGTCCTCTGCCTTTGCCCTCTCCCCGGGGTGGAGTATGGCGTTTTCTTGTCTTCGATGAAAGCGACGCTTTTATCGTCCAGGATCAGGACTCCGTAAAGAACCAGTTCCGGTTTCGGTATTGCTTTTTCATCCTTCTTTTCCGGAGGGATAATTCTTTCAGGGTGAAAAAGGTTTTGTTCGCTGATCACGGCATAATTGACCGGGGAATTGCTCTGCGGCGCCGCGGCTTTGACTCCGGGGCGCTCAACCGTCTTCTTCGCGGCAGGCAGCGACATCTGAACATCCGGATACAGGAAAGGGACCACGTTAAAATACACCACTGCTGCCAGAGCGGCTCCCAGCAGGCCGTTCAGAACATTCATGCTTTGAAGTAGATATTTCATCCCGGCCATCTCATCTCCCTCCGGTCAGTCCCGACACTTTCAGTTTTACCGTCAAATCCCTTGGTTCCCTGAAATTTCTTATTCTTGTGTCCAGCTCCCGAACAACAAGGGAAGGGGTTTGCGTCTCAATGACGTAGAGGGTGTCTCTCAGGGCGCTTGTATCGGGAAATATCGCGTCAATAGTGACGGTAATCATTCTATACTTTCCGATATTCTCCGGTTTTTCCGCCCTTTCGCTGGAGACGGTTCCTCCCCTTGCGGTGATTATACTTTTAACGTTATTCTGAAGGGCTGCTGCGGCAAGCGAAGGTGTCTGCCCCTCAATCATTTTTGAGCCTTCAGCCGCTTTGGCAGCCTCCCGCTGGGCTTTCAATTTCTCTTCGATACGAGGTTTATCGGCAATCAGGGTCACATATTTCTCCAGGGTCTTCGACTTGACAGCCGTCATTTCTTTCATGGCCGCCACTTCCGTCTGGGCTCTCAGATAACCGTACTCGTATATGACCGCACTGAGAAGGATTATCATGAGGGGGATAGCTGCAACAAGAAACTTACCCTTTCCTTTCATTGCCTGCCTCCTCCTCCGGTGTTTCAATCTCCATTTTAATAAAGAATCGGTCCGTGTTTAACCTGGTATCTCTAAAAGTAGGAGATGTAAACTCCACTTTTTTGAAATAGGGGGAAGCCTCCAGCTTCGAAAGGATTGCTGTTGCCGCGGTGGAGCTGCCTTCTATCTCTATGGCCGTATCGGTAATCCTGAGCCTGGAAAGCCATGTGTTCTTCGGCAAGACCCTGCTCATTTCCTTGACCAGGTTCAACACCATGGGCCGGGACGATTTGAAAGATTCGATGTTGTTGAGCTCTTTTTCCACCCCTTCCAATTCCTTTGTCAAGGCCTCGACCTTTTTGACCTCGTTTTTGCGGGCCATAATTTCCCGGTCAATGATCTCTATCCTGTTTTCCTCAACCTGAAGAGGGGCTATGATCCAGAACGTACCCAGCGCGGCAAGAATGGAAAGCAAGACAACAGTCAATGCAAGGGGCGTCTTTTGAGATTTATGCACGCCTTTGTCAAGAAGGTTCATGCTCTGTGCATTGGGCCACAGGGATTCCAGCACCCCTCCGACGGCGGCATAGGGGACCTCCCTCACGTTTCCCGTATTCACCACCGACATCTTCAGGTCCATCTCCCCCATGAACCGGATTGGCGCGCTTATCTTCTCCTGAAGAACGGTCTTCCATCTTCCGGATATTTGATTATTGACGAATACCCCGGGCACCTCCATTTTTTCTTTTACCGTTTCAATAATGGAATTGATCTCTTCAATGAGGGCGCTGATTTTTGACTGCTCGCCTCCCGGTTCAATGCTTCCCGTGAAAGCGGCCTTCAGTGCACCGGTGTGGAGAAACCCGCCCTCGTATCCATGGGAATTGATGTCCGCAAAGATGGTATTCCTTTTGTTACTGATATAATGGCTGAGCGTGCCCATTGCCGACAGACCGACTGAGACCTGGCTGACGTTGATCTTTTTCCCCTTGAGGGCTTCGATATATGGCTGAATGGCATCGGCCTTCGCTGCCGCCAGCATGACCTGAAGGCGATCCTCATCCTCTGAAATAATCCGGAAGTCATAGAACGCCCTGTCTGAGGAGAAGGGGGTCAACCTGTCCAGTTCAAAAGACATGACATCGGAGAGCCTGTCTTTGACTGTGATCGGCCACTCGACGGTCTTCATGATGGCCCAGGCCTTGGGAATGACGAGCAGGACCTGAGCCCCTGCCGCCTTGAGATCATTCAGTGCCAGCGCGACCGCCAGGGAGAGGCTTTCCGGTGTCGGATACTCTCCTTCTTCAAAGAAGTATCTCCTGATTCCCCGGATTTTCATCCGGGAGAATAACCGGCGGCCATAAGCAACGGAAATGCCGCCTCGTTCGATCAGAACAGCCAGGCATTGCTCGGGGGCAATCCGGTCATCGGCCATACTGAAGGAGAGCACCTTCCACAGAAGCCTGCCGCATTTGGCTATTCCCGCCCCTGTCAACGTGATAAACGATGTTATCTTTCTTCTCAATTCGGCTGTAATCATAGCGCAATTTCCACGGGACATTTGTAGTAAACATATCGATACTGCTGCGGCTTGTCAAAAACCACCTTCGCAAGGATGGAATAACCTTTGTTCTGATCTCCCTTGTAGCCGGTGGCTTCCACGGTGTATCCCTCCGATGTGCTTCCCGGAGCGAAGCTTATATAGGGCTCCATCTTGGCGTAACTGCTGCCGACGATGTCCTTGATATCATCGATTCCCCGGAACGTCGATGATGCCCTCACTTCCACGATCCGGTCCACCATGCCGGCAGTCATCTCCGGCAGGGCCGCGAGGACTTCTTTTGGCGCCGCATTGATATTAATCTTGCTCAAAGTACTGGGATAAAGTCAAAAAATGAATGATCCCCCTCTTCTTTTCCGTGCCGTAGAGAATTTCAGGGGTGACGCCCTTGACAAGGGCAAGCACTTCCAGGGTCTCGAAGGGGACATCGCCGGCCTTGTAAGGGTTCGGGAGCGACAGGTAATAGTCACTCTCCGCCCCGTGGAGCCGGTGCAGGTCATCGGCATCCTTCCAGTCCAGGATGGAATCGACGATGGTGTCCGCATCTTCAGGGGATACCCCCTGGTTGACCAGGAGATTTTTCAGGATGATGCCGGAGATATCGGTGAGGGCATTGAGCGATATTTTCCCCGATCTCATCGAGGAGGCGCACAACATAACCGCTGCCTGTCGCCCAGATCAACCGCATATGCCGTGCCGTCTGTCTTCCATAGCTCTTTACCCACCAGCGTCAAGGTCTGGTCCTTGTTGAAGGACTGGTTTATGATCTCCATTATGCCCCTTTCAATGCCGGCTTCAGCTAAAAACTTTTTCTCCATACCCTCTTTGAAAGCGAACGTGCCAAATGTTTCGGCCCTGGTCAGCACGGAGAGGGAAAGCACCGTCACCATGAGGATCGTCATGACCCACAATACGATGAGAAGTGCGATGCCTTTCTGGGACCTCTTACATGGCATTCGTGTATCACCCTCTTTCGTTATCTTCGCTCATCGGGGCTTCCCCGGGACATTCTGAACGGGTGGCTCACTTTTTACGACGGCCATCTCGCCGCCAGCCCTGACGGGGAAGACAAGGGAAAGATCTTTCGCGCCGTCCACAATATGGACCTTTACTTTTTCAGGGATAAACGAATCCCCCGCCACAGCTTCCAGCCACTTACCCTGCTCCTCCGCCTGCTCCTTGTGAAAATATTCGAACGAAATCCGCGCCGCCTCAATGAGCCGGATGCTGCGCTGTCCTTCAATGCCCGGGACCTGCTCGCCCGCGTAGAGCACCTCTTTCCCGCCTTCGTCGGCCTTTACAGTGTAATCGACAATGACGAACCCCCTCTGTCCGCTCCAGATGGAGGAATTCGTCAAAAAGCGCAGGGTCTTCCCATCGCCGCTGAAATAGTATCTCTTTTGCCCATCCTCATCATTATAGGTAAGGGGCATCTGCGACTGAATTTGAGCGTCCAGAAGAGAAAAGACTGTCCTGAACCTCTCCTGGGCATCCATCTTCCTTTCTCCGGACGCCGCGGACCGGGAGCCCATCCCCATGGCACCCATGGTTATGACGATGATAAGGCCGAGCAGGGTCATGGAGATGACGAGTTCCAGGAGTGTAAAACCCCCGCTGGAGACGGGGAATCTCCGCTGCCCTCCCCTCTGTGACCCGCCCAGGTGCCCGGGATTATCCATTTTTTCCTTCCTGCGTGGGTTCCATCCTGTCGATCAACTTCATCGTCTTCATGCGGATGTTTCTTTCCCTGCTTCCCTCATTCCAGCGAACGAGGAGCGTGACCTCCATCATCTTGACGGGCAGATTGTCCGTTCTTTCCTTCAGCACCTCCACGATGGAAACTTCCGTGCGGTAACCGTCATCCGTAATTTCCGTCCATGCGTTCTCCATCAACGAAGGCTCCGCCAGGATTTCCCGCAGCTTGACATCTGACCAGACTGAGGCCGAAGCCATCTTGCCGGAGATGGAAACGGATCTTAAATTGGTCGAGTAGAGCTGGATGATCAGTGTTATCGCAATGGACAAAATGGAGAGGGCTACCAGGACTTCCAGGAGGGTGAAGCCGCCCTCTCCGAATGTCCCTTTTCCCTTTTTGCTTTTCCCTTTTACCCTCATTTGAGCACGACCGCCCCTGAAATGGGGTCTGTTTCTATCCTCATGTTTTTTCCCCTGCCGGACAGGATAATGGTCCCGCCCTGCATGCCGCCGTCGGGATGAAATACAATGAGGGTATTTCCCCCGGGTCATCTCGCCGGACACCGGATCCAGTATCGTTATCTTCATGTCCGCCGGGAAACTTTTTGTGCCCAGGCCTTCGATGCCGTACACCCGGCTGTCCAAATCAATAACCACGGTCTTTTTTTCCATATTCAGGCGGGCCAGAGACCGGGCGTGGCGGACCAGCGCGGAAACCTCTCTTCCGGCGGCGCTGAACTTGGCCGAAGGGAGAAAACCCGCAAAATAGACCGTGGACAGGCCCAGGATCAGGGTCATGAGGGTCATGACGATAACGATCTCCAGGAGGGTGAAACCATCCTGGGAACCGATTTTATTCTGCATCAGCCTTCCTCTCACATCCCTTGTTCCCTGAATCCCGATTATCCCCCTTCTCAGAACGGGATCTCGGTGATACTGAATATCGCCAGAAGCATCGAAATAACGATGAAGCCGATGATCAGCCCCATGATAAGGATCAAGGCCGGTTCCAGGAAGCCCATGAAACGCTTGACGGCCTGCCTGAGGCTTTTTTCATAGGTGACGGCGACCCGGGTCAACATCTGGTCAAGCTGCCCTGTCTCTTCCCCGACTTTGATCATGGAGAGCGCCAGGGGGGGGAAGATGCCTGCCTGCGAAAGCGGGCCGGAAATCCCCTTCCCTTCTTTTGCGCCTTGGGAGACCGCTTCGATTGCCGAGGCGACGACCTGATTATTGATGACTTCCCTGGCGTTGTTCAGGGCCTGCAGGAGCGAGACCCCGCTGGCCAGGAGCGTCCCCAGGGTCCTGCTGAAACGCGCAGTTTCCAGTTTAATGATCACATCACCCATAAGGCGAAGCTTTAAGGCGTCCCATTTGTACCTTCCCGCATTGGTCCCGATATAATATTTGAACGCGACCCACGAGGCAGCCAGGAGAATGAGAAGGATCCAGCCGTAGGATTTCAACGCACTGCTTACCCCAAGAAGGATCTGTGTCGACAAGGGAAGGGAACTTCCCAGCTCGGCAAAAATTGAGGAAAATCTGGGCAAGACAAAAGTGAGGAGAAGAATAATGGATATCCCGCCGGTGATGAAAAGAATGGCCGGATAGATCAGGGCGGAAAAGACATGGTCTTTCAATTCTTTCGTCGTTTCAAGAAATTCATTGAGGCGCTCCAGGATCACGTCCAGGAACCCCCCCGGCCTCGCCGGCCCTGACCATATTGACATAGAGCCGGGAAAATGACTCCGGGTGCTTCTGCAGCGCTTCGGAAAAAGAGCTCCCCTCCCGGATGTATTTGAGGAGGGATTGAACGACCTCTCTCATCTTCGGGTGTTCTGATATTTCCGCCAGGATATTGAGGCTTCTATCGAGGGGGAGCCCTGCCCCCAGGAGAGCGGAGAGCTCGGCCGTAAAGGTCACAAGGTCCAATCTTCCGGTTCTTCGGCCCAGTATTGCCTTGAGGCCCCCCTCACGGGGTGCCCTGACCTCCAGAGGGATTACTCCCGCGTTTTTGAGCCTCTCGACGGCAGATCTTTCATCTGCGGCCTCGATGACGCCCTCGGTCACGATTCCTTCCATGGTGGTCGAACGGTATGCAAAGATGGGCATCTATGCCTCCTGTGTCACCCGGAACACTTCACTCAAGGTCGTGATGCCTTTGCTGACCTTTGATACGCCGTTTTCAAGAAGGGTCTTCATCCCGAGCCTTATCGCGGCAGCCCTGAGCTCGCTTGCATCCGCGTTCTTGAGAATCAGCCTGCGGATATCATCATCAACGACAAGCAGCTCGTAGATCCCCGTCCTGCCCAGGTAGCCGGTATGGGCACATTGATCACACCCTTTCCCCCGATACAGGTCAACTTCAGCGCCGACGCCAAAAGGCGCCAGTTCTTCCAGGCTGATCGAGGAGGTATCTTTTTCCCGGCAATGCGGACAGAGGACACGGACCAGTCTCTGGGCCAGGATTCCCCTGATTGTGGAAGAAAGGAGAAAGCTTTCCACGCCCAAGATCGAGGAGCCTCGTAATGGCGCTGGGGGCGTCATTCGTATGGAGCGTCGAAAAGACCAGATGCCCGGTGAGGGCCGACTGCACGGCAATCTCCGCCGTTTGCAGGTCCCGGATCTCCCCGATCATGATCACGTCGGGGTCCTGGCGGACAATGTGGCGAAGGGTGTTCTCGAAATTGAGGCCGATCTGGGGCTTTACCTGGATCTGGTTGAGGCCTTTAAGCTGATACTCGACCGGGTCCTCGACCGTGATGATTTTTCTGTCCGGCAGATTGATCTTGTCCAGGGCGCCATAGAGGGTGGTGGTCTTCCCGCTGCCCGTGGGGCCGGTGACCAGCACAATGCCGTTAGGTTTCGCGATGAGTTTTTTGAAGGGTGCGAGGATCTCTTCCGGGAATCCCAATCGATCCAGGTCGATGACGATCCCTTCCTTGTCGAGGATCCTCATGACCACACTTTCACCGTAAATAATGGGAATAGTCGAAACACGGAGGTCGATTTCCTTGTCGCTCACCCTGATCCGGATCCGGCCGTCCTGGGGAAGCCTCCGCTCGGCAATATTGAGTTTCGCCATCAGCTTGATCCGCGAAATGAGGGCGGCCTGAAGTTTTTTGGGGATGGTCTCAATATTGTGGAGGACGCCGTCGATGCGGTAGCGCACTTTTAAATCATCTTCGAATGGTTCAACGTGGATGTCGCTGGCCCTGCTCTCGACCGCCCTGCTGATGAGCATGTTCACGAGTTTGATGATGGGCGCTTCCGATGCCAGGTCTTTCAGATGCCCGACATCCTCTCCCGCTTCAGTCGCATAATCGAATTCATTGCCATCGATATTTTCGATGAACTTGTTTATATCCTGCGTTTCCTGGCTGTAATAGCGGGAGATGTAATCTTCGATCACCTTCCCATCCCCGCTGTAGACCTGTATATCGACAGACAGGGCGACCCGCAGGGCATCGATGACCTCCCTGTTGCCCGGGTCAGCCATGAGGACCTTGAGCTGTTTATTTGTCATCTCCAGGGGGATGATCCGGTTTTCACGAATGAATCTTGAAGATACACCCTCAAGTAAAATGGGGACCTTGGGGAGATCTTCAATTTTGAAGTCCTGTACAGCCTCATTCATTGTTTACACCTCATACAACTATCTCCCTCGCCTGATCTCTCAGTCACAACCCATTGCAGAGGCGGAGAAGATTATGACTGAAAAAAAGACGTGATATGGATCCGTACCATCAACTGATTGCAGGGGCGGCAGGTAAAATTCCGTGTGGATCCCTCCAAAGCGGTGGCGGGAAAAGGCCAATGCCAGGCTTAAACATTTGATTCATTTCGACATCAATTCGCCGGCGGCCTGACACCCTCCCGTTTGTGCTGCTTTTCCTTAAGGAGTTCTTCTTTCTTTATTCTGCCCTGGCTTGATTCGGACATGTTGTTAATGAAATCAGAGGATATGTCTTTCGCTTCTTTCTGGTTTTTAATCACCCGGGGTGTCAGCAGGATAATGAGCTCCTGTCTTTTTGTTTCGTTGTCGGTGTCGCCGAACAAGTACCCGATGATCGGTATTTTGTACAGCCACGGAATGCCTGACCGATGCTTTGGTCGTGTCCTCGCGGATAAGGCCGCCGATAACGATCGTCTGGTTGTCCTGGACGACAAGGTCCGTTGTCACATCGGTCTTATTGATGAGGAGCTGACTATCGCCGACGGAAAGGGTAAGCTTTTCGTAGGTCGAAATTTCCTGGGAAATATCGAGAGAAACAAGGCCTCCCTCGTTAATCCTGGGCTTGACCTTTAAAATGATGCCGATGTCCCGGTATTGAAAGCTTCGCACGGGGGCTACTCCGACTGTCCCATAGGTTTCCGAGGTTATCAGCGGGACCTGCTGGCCGACCTGAATCCTTGCCTCCCTGTTGTCCGAGACAAGGATATGCGGAGCCGCCAGCACCTTGGCTTTCGACTCGGAGGCCAGCGCGGTAGATGACGGATCTCACTTGGCCCGAAGTGTCGATACCGACAAAAGTGAATCCTGACCCGGACAACTTTGTTGTATCCGAAGCCGCATTCAAGGTTCCAGGACTCAGGAAAAACTTGGCGTCAAGGCCAAAGAGATTCCCCTTGAAAAGGGCGGCGATCCCGAAACTGAGGTTGTCCGTCAGCGATACGGCTGCCACCATGCCCTCGACAATCACCTGCCTCGGGACGATATCGATTTTTTCGATGGTTTTTTTGATGATGGCAAAGTCTTCCGGTGAGGACATAATGACGACTGTATTTGTGATCTCATCGGGAATGATTCTCACATCGGAAACGACGCCCTCTGAGCCAGCCGTCATTGTTGAACCCCCCGATTGAGAAGGCAGCGCAGATAGATGGTGCGGCTGCAGGCGCCGGGCCTTTTCTGGCAGACGCAGGAGTCTTGTCCTGCGCACCCGGCTTGGTGCCCATGAATATCTGCTGCAATAGAGCGGCGATATCTTTTGCCTTGCCGTTCTGGACCTGATAGACAAATACCTGAGACGGTCCCTTGGGGATTTCACCAATGGGGACAATCCGGTAAAGGCCATGATCCTCGAAAACCCCAATGCCGTTGAGCTTCAGGATGACTTCCATCAAGGGCAGCACCTTTTCCATGGGAACTGGTGCAACTGCCCTGAAAGTAACTCTTCCGCTGACACGGGGATCAACAACGTAGTTGACCCTCAGCGTTTCCCCGAAGATAGTCTGGATGACCGTGTATACATCCGCATCATCGAAATTCAATGTGACCTGGCCCCTGCGGGGCAGCTGGCTGGCTCTGGATTGTACGGGTGGAGGAGAAGGCGGCTGCCCGGGGGGCGATTGTCCCAGGCCTGGAGGCATAACTGGACTTTGTAATGGCTGCGGAGCATGTGGCACAGCACTCTGCGGGGGCGCACCAATAGAGGGTTGGTCCGGTTTCGACTTGTGTTGGCGACTGCCCATTTTGAGGGCTTCCAGGCACCGCCCCGTTGATGCCGGCCGCAGGCCCTGCCGGATTTCTCCCGGATTCACCCGGTGCGGCCTGCGATGTTGCAGGAGGCAATACCAATGAAGGCGGAAGCGCCTGCTGCCCGGCCCCGGTATCGGCCTGGTCAGTTTTTTGATCAGGCGATAGCGTCTGGGCCCAACAGGGCAATTCTGCGCCGGGCCCTGGCATGAAGAAGCTTACAGTGCTTAAAATAAGAATGAACGCAGCCTGCCGAATCAAGAAGGACGGTCGAGTAAACAAAATTCCCCCCAACAAGAGTTGTTTGCTGTTTTGTCAGTTCCAGCTGACTACGTCTTTATCCTCTCCTTCGCCGCCAAGGGCTCCGTCCCTGCCATAAGAAAAGAGGTCATATTCCCCGTGTGTGCCGGGACACTGGTAAAGATAGGGTCTTTCCCATGGATCCTTGGGAAGTTCTTTTTTCAGGTAGGGCCCATCCCATTGATCGATACCGCCGGGGTTGACCATCAGTGCGTTTAAGCCCTCCTGAGTTGTCGGATACCTCCCAATATCAAGCCGTAACTGGTCCAATGCCTGACCAAGGAGTTCTATCTGTGCCTTTGCCGCTGACTGCTTGCCTTTACCGAGCTTCGGAAAAAGGCGGGGGCCAACGAGGGAGGCGATGAGACCGATGATGACCATCACGACAAGAATTTCCACCAGGGTGAACCCTTTCTTGCTGGACGGCTTCAAGTCGAGACGGTGCTTCGTCATAATATTCCTTGAGTAAAGAGATTAACTTGATTTATTAAGCACAGGCCAATACAAACAGACAACAAAGCGATGTAAAGTGTTTTAAATATAATCCTTTACCCGTTTCACTTGCAACAATAAATTAATGTGCAAGCACAGAAAATATTTGACTTGAAAGCAGCATCATGGTCGTTAAAATTGCAGGCATAACCTCCCGCATCACCATCTGGGATTTCTTTGCTGACTCCCTTTTGCAGGATATATGACCGGCGCGAGGGCAGCGCCGTCAGGAAATTCCTGTGCTGCATCCTCCTTTCAAGGCACGTGCGCAGGGATACGGCGCGAGGGCAGCGCCGTCAAATCCCTCTGTTGCATCCCCCTTCAAGGCACGTGCGCAGGGGTATTCCCCTTTTTCCCCTTCCATCCGCAGTCCAATGACTAAACTTGCGTGGACAGGAAAAACTGGAGCCCCATCTGCTCGATCTGGTCCTGGAACTCTTCTATCTGGTCAATGTGCCGGTCTTCTTCCTTGAGGATCCTCTCCAGGATTTCACGGGTGGCGTAGTCCCGGACGTCCCCGGCCAGGATTATCGCGGTATTGTAAGATTTTATCGCCGTCATTTCCAGCCCGTGGTCGCCGGCAAGCTGTTTCGGCACATCGGCGCCGATTGCCATCTTGCCCAGGTTGCTGACGGTCGGAGTGCCCTCCAGGAAAAGGATTCGCCCGATGAGCTCCTCGGCATGCTTCATTTCGTCAATCGCCCGTTTCTCAAAGCTCCCGTGGAGTTTGGTGTATCCCCAGTTGGCCGCCATCTCGGAATGCACCATGTACTGGTTGATGGCCGTCAGTTCCTCGGCAAGCAGAAGATTCAGTGCCTCAATAAGTTTCTTGTCGCCTTTCATTGTTCGCTCCTGTTCGTTCGATGTGTCTCAATGCAGTATTAGCTCCAGGTGCAGCTACCAGCGGCGCCCTTCCATTGCCCTGCGGCCCGTGATTTCAGAAAACACCTCTGCGGGTATGTAGATATCTTCCTGCGTGTCGTACATGAAAAGGCCGTAGCCGACCAGTCTCAATACATAACGCGGAGCGCAGGTCTGAAGAAATTTTGGTCCGGTCACTTTCGTTTCTATTGTTTCCATTTCAGCCTCCTTCCATAATTTCGGCATTTTCCCCAATGCTGCGGGCCTCGCCACTACTGCGGCAATTTTAAGAGGCCCTGATTTGCTGCTGAGGCACGTTCCGGGTCTGGGCAAATCCGATTGCATCGAGCAGTTTCCCGCTCTCCGCGCCCGTCCCGATCTCATTTTCAATGGCCTCACGGAAACGGAGCGCATCGAGGGCGGCGCAATCGTCCCCTGCCTGGTCGAAATAGCAGAATACGTCCCTGCCCGAGTCGAGCCAGTCCCGAAACTGCTCACCCCATGTATCCACGAGCCCCGCAATCTTGTCGCGCTTCTTCACCTTCGGATTATGCATCCGCAGGTACACAAAATCCGCGGTTGCGACCCGGGGCGTAATCTTCTCCCCGGCCTGGTACATCCCGAGGGCCGCGTTCTTTTCAGCCAATGCTTCATAAACAGGGCGGTGGTAAACCAGCTCGCATCGTGAAATTCAAATACGAAGCGCAGGCCGCTCGGCATTGCCTCGAGGAACGATTTCAGCCTGTCCCTGTTGATGCCCCATTTGGGCGGCAGCTGCAGGGCGATCGGTCCCATGTATTCACCGAGGACATCCATCCTTGACAGGAAGGGCGGCAGGATTTCCCGGGCATCCTTGAGCCGCTTGATATACGTGATGTACCGGGTGCCCTTGACCGAGAACAGAAAATCGTCCTGGACCTCGCGGGTGGCCTGGGCCAGCACTTTTGCGGGAGGGAGCTGGTAAAAAACGCTGTTCATTTCCACGGATTGGAAATGCGAGGCATAGTGGTCCAGGTATTTCACCTTGGGCAGTTTCTCGGGATAGAATCCCCCTTTCCAGGAATCGTGGCTCCATCCTGACGTTCCGATGAATATCCTCGGATTGCTTTTCATCTTTCACCTCACCACCAGAACGGCTACGGACGCTCCCCGCGTGACCTTTTCAGCCACGCCCCCCAGCATGTTATGGATAAAACCCCTCTTCCCGTGGGACCCGAGGACTATGAGGTCCGCCCTGTCCTCCTGCTGCTCGTGAAGGATCTCCGTATAGGGGACACCGGTGCGGATCTTAAAAGCCACACTATTGCCTTCCTTCCGGGGTGAAAGCTTCCTGAATTCCTCTTCCATTTTTTGCCGCGAACTCTGTTCCGACTTCTCCTGCAATTCGGTGAACGCCTCGGCGCTCAGGCAGTAGTCAACCACGCATTGCTGGAGGTTTTCGTCAATCACATGGAGTATGATTAATTTCGACTTGTAGTTTTCCGCCATTTCCAGGGCCTCTTTCACGGCCCGGTCGGAAAACTCGGAAAAATCTGTAGCGACGAGAATGGTTTTCGGTGCAGACATTTGACAACCTCCTTTCAGTCAATGCTTTATATAAGCCTAAATGAACCCCGCCCATTGCGGATTATTTCTGTTGACGCGTAGGGAGGCAGGTATGCCCGGGAACTGATCATCGTTGTCGCGCTCAGGATCTCGTCGGGATTGACAACCACCTCGCGCTTGCAGTGAGGGCAAAGGAAATACATCCTGCCGGTGAACTCGTGGTGCCCCAGGTACCTGAACAGCAGCTCAGGGGTGACCTTCGGCTGTAATCCGATGATTTCGATCTCTCCCTCGTTTGAGCAGCCGCCGCATTTGATTTTCCTTGTGGCCATGCCGGACCTCCTTTTTTCGTTGTTCCCGGTAAGGGAAATAGATCATTTCCCGGGCCGTGGGGAAATCCGGAAATTCCTGATGGGAAGTTCGAAATTCCTGATATTGAGAAAACAGGGGATATGGGTCTTGGTTTTACTCCGGGAGGTTCGTCGGCAGGTCGATGCGCACACAGGCGCCGCACGGCGCCGGCGATTTTATTGAAAGCCGCCCGCCCAGGTGGGTGAGGCGCTCCCTTATACTGTACAGGCCGAAGCCGTTCCCTCTTTTTTCGATGACGTCCGGGTCCATTCCGGGGCCGTCATCGAGCACCTCGGCATAGATGCCTTCGGGACTTATCCCGCTCAGGATGCGGATCGTTTGGGGCGCCGCGTGGCGTATGGAGTTGCGGACCATTTCCAGCACCGATTTGTAAATGAAGACCTGCAGGTCCTGCGGCGGGAGGGGTTCTCGCCTGCCGATCTCCAGGGTTATCGCAATGCCCTCAGCTGACTGCAGCTTTTCTGCCATCCACTCCAATGCCGCAAAGACCCCGAATTCGTAAAGGACGGGCGGGCTCAGGTCCAGCGCCAGGGAGCGGGCCTCCCGGATTGTCGATTCAAGCAGCCTGATTGCGGTCTCAAGCTCTTCCGGGCGCCGGTCTCCATCACCGATGTTTTCCAGGTCCATAAGGGCGGCAACGAGGTTTTGCCCGATCCGTTCATGGATCTCCTGCGCTACGCGCCGCATTGAGCTGTCCTCGGACATCGAGAGCTCCAGGGCAAGGCGCCGCAGTTCTTTTTGCGAGTCGAGAAGGTCTTTTTCAGTCCTCCTGCGCACCTCGACTTCCCAGGCGAGCTCGCGGGTCCTTTCCTCGAGCTCGGCCGTCCGGGCGGCCAGCAGCCGCTTTTCCCGGACTTCTTCGAGAGACCTGGATATCGCGGCCGGCAGCCTCGACATGCGGTCTTTCAATATGTAGTCCGTTGCGCCTATCCTGAGCAGCTCGACCGCCAGCTCTTCGCCCAGGGCGCCGGAAATGAAAATAAACGGCAGGTCCGGGTTGCTGCCCCGGACTATTTCAAGGGCGGAGCGCCCGCCGAACCCGGGCACAAGGTAATCAGAAAGGATGACCTGGGGAGAAAAGTCCCGGAGCTCCCGCTCGAATTCATCGCGGCTGTCGACGCGTTTAAATTCCAGCCGGGGGATTGCAGCCTGCAGGGCGTACCTGATCAGCTCGGCATCCTCTTCAGAATCCTCCAGCATGAGCACGCGCAGCGCTTTATTTATCAACCCGTTTTTTTCGGGAATCATTTCGGCCATGGAAATAGATTTGTCCAAGCACTCCAAGTTGTCAAGAATTTATAACAACCTTGCGGGAGGCAATTATTCCTGTATGGGTTTTGATTGTTTTTTCGTTGCTTTTCAGATTTTCAGATGGTACTGAATCAGTGTGACATGAATTTTTGCCTCATAACCAGGAGTCAAAATGCCGCCCATAAAAATCCTGATTGCCGACGACCACGAGATCCTGCGGGAAGGGATCAGGAGAATGATCGAAAAAGAGCCGGATATGGAGGTCGTCGGAGAGGCGGAAGACGGCCGCAGCGCCGTAAAGCTGGCCAGGAAGCTTGCCCCCGATGTCGTCCTGATGGACATCACGATGCCCGACCTCAACGGCATGGACGCAACCCGCAAGATAGTATCCGAAACGCCGGGCGTGAAAGTGCTTGCGCTTTCCATGCACCAGGACCGCAAGTACGTTACAGGGATGCTGGAAGCGGGGGCGACGGGCTACCTGATCAAGGGCTGTAAATTCGAGGAACTCGCCACGGCCATCCGCTCGGTCGCCAGGAAGAATGTTTACCTGAGCCCCAGGATTGCCGACATGGTGCTTCAGGGCTATTTGGGAAAATCTCCCAAGAAGTTTGCGGAGCCCGTCCTGAGCAGCAGGGAGCGCGAGGTGCTGCAGCTGCTGGCCGAAGGCAACTCGGTAAAGGAGACCGCGTTTAAACTGGGGGTCAGCGCCAAGACGGTCGAAACTCACCGCCGCCACATAATGGAGAAGCTGCAGATCAGCAACTCCTCTGAAATTGTCAAATATGCCCTTCGGGAAGGGCTGATCACCCTGGACCTTTAATTTCAGGACAATTTTTCTTCGAATCAAACCCTCGTGGGCAGGCTGAAAAGGAACTTCGCGCCGCCGTTTACCTTGCCCTCGGCCTTTATGAACCCGCCATGGCGCTCAACGATGCGCTGCACGATGGTCAGGCCGACCCCCGTCCCCGTGAACTTTGACCCATGGAGCCGCTGAAAAAGCCCGAACAGCCTGTCATATTGGCCCATGTCGAAACCAACCCCGTTGTCGCGAACATAGAGGATGCTGCTTTCCCCCTCCGTATAGCCCCCCACCTCGATGGCGGGCCTCTTCCGGGTCCCCGTGAACTTGACGGCATTGGACAGGAGGTTGTACACGGCCTGCCGGACAAGGTTACGGTCCCCGGCGGCCGGCGGCAGGTCTCCCATGTCGAACACGATTTCCCTGCCGTGATTAATGGTTACTATCTCACGCCACGCATCAAGGACGATTTCCCTGAGCTTGAGCGGGACAATGCGCAGTTGAGTCCTGTTCACGCGTGAGAGCGAAAGCAGGTCGTCAATGAGCCGGTCCATTTGCTTGACCGTCTTGCGGATCACCCCGATCCTGTCTGCGAGATCGGAATCCATCTTGCCGCCATGGTCGTTGAGGAGCATCTGGATGTAGTTGTCCAGCATCCACACCGGGCCGTGCAGGTCGTGGGAAACGGAATAAGTGAAGGCCTCGAGTTCCTCGGTGCGCTCCCGGACCCGCAGCTCCAGCGTGTCGTGGGCCCGGCGCAGGGCCTCCTCCGCTTCTTTCATCCGGCTGATATCGGTAAGTATGCCCTGGTAATAGAGCGGATTGCCTGACTCGTCCCTGATAAGCACCGCCTCATCGCGCACCCAGACGATCCTTCCGTCCGGATGGACCAGGCGATATTCCGCGGAGAGCGGATTATCTTCCCGCCTGAACGCGTCATTTGCTTCTTTAAGATGTCCGCATCAGGGGAAAAGATTTTTTTCGCCAGGATTTCAGGGTCGGCCAGAAAATCACGCGGCGGTATCCCGATCATCGATTCGCTCTGGGGGCTCACATACAGGTAGGAAATTTTTGAATCCCTCCTGTCAACGGTCAGCCTGTAAGTAACAGCCGGTATCTGCTCGACAAGCCTTTTGAAATTCAATTCCGCTTTTTGCCGGTCTCTCTTTTCCCTGACTTCCTGAAGCGCCCGGCGGATGGCGGGGACCAGTCTTGACATCCGGTTTTTGAGGACATAATCCGTCGCCCCGCTCTTCAGGAATTCAATGGTCATCTCCTCGCCTATGGCCCCGGTAACCAGGATGAACGGTACTTCCGGACAGATTTCCCGGGCCATCTTCAGCGCCTCGGTCCCGTTGAATCCCGGAAGGTCATAGTCCGAGAGGATCAGCCCCGGGGAAAACCCCAGGAGGGCCTCGCGAAAGGCCGCGCCCGATTCGACGTGCAGGGCCTTGAACGAAATGCCCGCACTGCGAAGGTTCTCCTGCATGAGCTCGGCATCGTACGGGTTATCTTCAAGGATCAGCAGCCTGAGTTCCCCATCCTCCGCATGCCCGCCCGATGATTTTTGTTTCCGCAAAACCGGCTTGACAGCAGGGCTTTCCATAAGCAACCTTACAAGATAATTGACAAAAGATTTGATTCAATATTACGCTTCTTTTACACCATTACCACGGTGGATACTATAAAGAAATTCCCCGGGCAAACAGACTCATAAGATCGATTAAATCTTTTAGCCTGCCGGGATACATTGCTAAAATCACTAAGCATGCTCAAGCATTGACATGCGGGAAAATGCTGGTACTCTGGTAATCTGACATGCAAAATTTGTGGTTTCATCGCCATGTTCGGGACATGATGCGCCGGGGATGATAAAGTTGAAATTAACTGAAGGCCTTAAAGACAGTTCTGCTGCAATTTTCTCTGCCCTGCTCCTGGCGGGACTGTATGCGGCGAGCTATTATAATTACCTGCTGTTTCATTCCCTCGCCGAGACTTTCAGCATCGTCATAGGGTTTGCCCTGTTTGTCGTCGCCTGGAACACCCGGCGGGTCCTGGACAACCGTTATTTCCTGTTCCTCGGCATCGGTTACCTTTACGTCGCCTTCCTCGACCTGATCCATCTGTTTTCCTATAAGGGCATGGGCGTTTTCCCATACAGCGGCGCAAACCTCCCGACGCAATTATGGATAGCCGCAAGATACCTGGAGTCGATGACCCTGTTACTGGCGATTTTTTTCATCCGGAAAAGGGTAAGAGCCGGGTTGACTTTCGGCGCCTTCTTCCTTTTGACGGCCCTGACCATGGCCTCAATCACCTCCGGATATTTTCCCGATTGCTTTGTGGAAGGCGAAGGCCTGACGGCTTTCAAAGTCTACAGCGAATACGCGATTTGCGCCATCCTCGGCTCCGCCCTCTACCTGCTGATCCTGCATAAAACTGAATTCGACCGCAACGTCCTGATGCTCCTCATTGCGTCAATTGTTACGACCATGCTCTCCGAGCTGGCTTTCACCTTCTATGTAAGCGTATACGGGATTTCAAACATGGTCGGCCACTACCTGAAAATATTTTCATTCTATCTCATCTACAGGGCTGTCGTGGTGACAGGACTCGTCAGTCCCTATGACCTGCTTTTCCGGAACATCAAGGAAAGCGAAGCAATGCTGCGCGTCAGGACGGAACAGCTGGAAAACGCCAACAAGGAACTGGAATCTTTCGCCTACTCGGTGTCCCACGATCTCAGGGCTCCCCTGCGGGCAATTGACGGCTTTTCGAACATGCTCCTGAATGATATCGGCGACAGGCTGGATGCGGATTCAAAAAGGAAATTCAACATCATCAGGAAGAACACAAAAAAAATGGGCCAGCTTATCGACGATATCCTGAACTTCTCCCGCACGGGCAGGGCCTTTCTGTCGAAGGCGGGCATAGACGTCGAGTCCATTGTCCGCGATGTGTGGAGAGAGCTCAGGGACGGCAACCCCGACAGGAAGATGGAACTGAAAATGACGAAGTTGCCGGCGGCGACCGGCGACAGGTCCCTTGTCCGGCAGGTGCTCTCCAATGTCTTGGGCAACGCCGTTAAGTTTACCAGGGAGCGGGAGAGTGCCCTGATAGAGGTGAGCGGCTCCAATTCCGGGGAATTCAATACTTACTGTGTCAGGGACAACGGCACAGGTTTCGACATGCAGTATTACGACAAGCTCTTCGAAATTTTCCGGCGCTTGCACAGTGAAAAGGACTATGAGGGGACAGGTGTGGGGCTTGCGATAGTCAAGAAGATCATCGACAAACATGGCGGGCAGGTCTGGGCCGAAAGCTCTCCCGGCGAGGGCGCTTCGTTCTACTTCACCCTGCCGGCTGGAGAATGATTATGGAACGTCAGGTTAGATTGCTTATCCTGGAGGACAACGCCGCCGATGCGGAGCTGGCCGAATACACGTTGAGGTCGGCGGGGGTCAGGTTTTTTCGCTCCTGGTGGAAGCGGAAAAAGAATACCGCCTGGCCCTTGATGAATTCTGTCCCGACGTGATCCTTTCAGATTATGATCTGCCGCTGTTCAACGGGGCGCTGGCCCAGAAGATTGCGAGGGAAAAGTGCCCCGATGTCCCGTTCATCCTTTTCACGGGGGCAATGGGTGAGGACCGTGCCATCGAGATACTGACCAGGGGGGCGACCGATTACGTGATGAAAAATCGCCTCTCGAGGCTGGTCCCGGCGGTTGAAAGGGCCTTGAGGGAATCCGAGGAGCAAAGAAAGCGCAAGGCGGCGGAAGCCGAACGGGACGAACTCCTTCAGAAACTGGAGGAAATGGTCCAGGAGCGCACGGCCCAGCTGCAGGCGGAAATCGCCGAACGCCAGCGGATCGAGGAAGCCTTGTGGGCGAGCCAGGAGAAAGCCCTGAACACCGCGGCGTTCCTGCAATCCACCCTGGACGCCGCGCCTGCCATTATCTGGACGGCCCATGACCGGGAATGCAGCAACATCAGCGGCAACCGGGCGGCCCACGAGTTTTTGCAGATCCGCCCCGGCATCAACCTTTCGAAATCGGGGCCGGATCCCGAATTGCTGCCGTACGGGGTCTTCCATGAGGGGAAGGAGCTCGAGCCGGAAGCAATGCCTATTCAAATCGTCGCCCGCACCGGCTGGGAGATAAGAAATTATGCGATGGATATCCGTTTTGCCGACGGAAGCGTCCGCTCCTCCCTGGGCAATGTTGTTCCGGTCCTCGATTCAAACGGGAACCCTGCCGGGGCGATAGGGGCGTTCATTGACATAACGGAGCGCAAGCGCGCTGAAGATATACTGCTGTGGAACAAGAACCGTGAGGAGCTCCTCGCGAACGTCGCCAGCAGGCTCCTTACAAGTGAGGACCCCCAGGCAATCGTCGACGGCCTGTTCCAGAAAACGATGGAATTCCTGCAGTGCGATGTTTTTTTCAATTACCTGGCTGAACCAAAGTCAATTGCCTGCACCTGAACGCTTATGCCGGGATCCCCGCTGAAGAGGCAAAAAAAATAGAGTTCCTGGAGTACGGGGTCGCCGTGTGCGGATGCGCGGCCCGGGATGCGATACGTCTAGTCATGGAAGACATCCCCTCTACCCCGGATGTCAGGACCGAGCTGGTGAAATCTTACGGGGTGAAGGCTTACGCCTGCCACCCCCTCATAATAGAAGGCTCAGTGCTGGGCACTGTTTCTTTCGGGACACGCTCGAGGACTCACTTCCTCCCGAGGGAGCTGGACGTAATGAAAACTGTCGCCGATTTCGTGGCCATAGCGATGCACCGGCTGGTGTCAAAACGGGCCCTCAAGGAAAGCGAGGAGAGGTACAGGGCCCTCTTTGAAAAAATGAGCGCCTCCTGAAGGGGGAAAATTACCGGGTGGTCAGGCAGTCATGCGGGGGGGGTCGCGCCCTCCCCCCTTTCGGGGACCGCCTCTCCGCTTCCCACCCAGACTTCCAGCAGCCTGAAGGTGACGGCAAGGACGACGGGGCCGATAAAGAGCCCGACTATTCCGAAAGAGACAAGGCCTCCGATGACCCCGGCAAATATCAGCAGCAGCGGGAGGTCAGCGCCCATCCTGATCAGCAGCGGGCGCAGGATATTGTCCACGGCGCTGATGAAGACGGTGAATATCAGCAGCACGGTCCCCCAGGTGGTCTCGCCGTTGTAATAGAGCCAGATGACCGCCGGCACGAGGACAATCCCGGACGGGAGCTGGGCTATGCACAGGATGAAGATGACCGCGGTCAGCATCGACGCGGCCGGGACCCCTGTAATCGCGAGGCCGAGCCCCCCGAGGAGGGCCTGGATGAAAGCTGTCCCGACGACACCGAGGGCAACGCCCTTGATGGTCTGAGCCGCAAGCCGGGCAATGTCCTCCCCGGCATCATGCCCCAAACGGCGGGCCAGGCGGATCACGCCTGCCGCGGCGACCTCGCCTTTAGAATACAAAACAGCAGCAATAATCACCGTGAGGAGGAACTGGACCATTATTATCCCGATGCCCCCGGCCTGGGAGAGGAACCAGCCCAGGATTTTCCCGGCATGGGGAGCCAGCCGCGCCGATATCTCTTCCGAACCGACAGCCGCGCTTTGCCAGTAAGAGGCCAGATTATGGCCGATCAAGGGGATCCCGGACACCCAGGCGGGCAGCGCGGGCATGGCCATTTTGTCAAGCCCGTTCACCCAGGACACGATCCCGTCCGCGTTTTCGATGATGGCGACGATGGCCAGCGAGAAAGGAATTATGAAAATGAAAAGCATTGCCAGTGTCATAACTGACACTGCCGGCGCCCTCCTGCCCCACAGCCATTTCTCCGCTTTCAGCATCAGCGGCCAGGTCGCCACGACAATCATGGCGGCCCAGATGATCGAGGGGAGCAGCGGCCTCATGATCCAGAATGTCGCCGCGATCAGGACACCTATCAACAGGACCTGGAGGGTTATGCGGGTCAGGTCCGGGTTCGTATTTTTCTGCATAGTCCGCGCTCCTTCAGGTAATTTGAATTCATTCAGGGCCGTGCCTCATTATCCGGGTTAATTTACCAGAACAGCAGAAAGTTCAGCAAGCGAATCTATTCTCGCATTTAAACGTCTTGACACGCAGACGATGTATGAATCGGGTGGTAATTACTACTGACGATTGCCCTGGGGTTGGCCTTCAATATCCGCCAGGGCCTGGATGAATACTTTCCTCACCTGCTCATCGCGGAGGATCCCGTCGTGGGTGGCGTTGAAGCCGTAGCTTTTGAAGGCGCGCAGGTGGACGTTGCCCTCGAGCTGGCTCTGGAGGGTTATTGTCCCGTCGCCGCTGGCGCCAGTCTTATACCCGAAGAACAAATACGAGGGGAACATCCTGATAGCGTCGCCCCGGTACATCTCGTTGAGGAACGCGCTTCCGGCCGCCACATCGCGCCAGGCCGGGACCACTGCCGGCGCGTGCCTGACGCCCGCCGCCGCCTCCTCGATTCCGCCGTAGGGCGAGTTGAAGGAAATATAGCCCTTGACGAGCTTTGCAGCGTCCTCCCCGCTCAATTGATTGAGGGTGGCAAGGGCGACGAGGCCGCCCATGCTGTGGGCCACAATGATTATGCGCAGGGGCTTTTTCAGCTCCCTGGCGCTCGAATAGCGGAGGATATTCGCCAGGTTTGCGCCGAGTTTCTTCAGGGGCATGCCCGACGGGTAAAAATAGAACCAGGGCTGGTACCGCTCCCTGTCGAGCCCCTCGACAAGGAATTTAAAATCGCGCGGAGTGCCGCCGCTGCCGTGGACAAAGATGACATGGGTCTTTCTTTCATTCACCTTTTCGAAGGAGAAGATGTACTGCTGCGTGTGGGCCATGAAAACCTTGGGGTCGTAAAGGCCGATTTCCCCGTACTTCGGGTCGAAGAATTCATCGTCCAGGGATTCGTAGACATAGGAGTTCTGCCTGGTTTTGATGTTGATCGCGAGGCTTGTCCTCAGCGGATTGTCAAAGTCCAGGGTATAAGTCTGTCCCCAGATGGAAAGGCCGTCCCTGACATTTTCCTTCCGGACTGAAACCGGCTGCGGCGACCTGCCCACCATTTCGTTTGCTTCGAAGCAGCCGTTCCTGTCGAGATCGGCAAAGAAATATATCTCGTAGGTGCCTTCCGGCACATAGACCTGGTAATAATCCAGGGGTGTCTGCATGATTGCCGCCACGGCAATCTCCTGTTTCTTGAACTTGTCCGTGACCGCCACGATCAGCAGAGGGCCGCCCGGGTCCCTGCTCATATTAAGCCGCCCCAGGAGCAGGTACCCGTTCTCCGGGGCAAGTTCGAGCAGCAGACGGGCGCTCTGTTCGCGGGTGAAGGCCTGCTCGAGGTCCTGTTTCTGTTTCCAGAAATCAAAATATCTTCCAGCCCCGCACCCGTAAAGAAGCAGCAATGCAGCACAGGATAACAGCGCGAGTTTGATCTTCGACAGCTTCAGCAAATTAAGTTCCCCAATCACGTCCCCATTTAATTTCAATTAGAAGCCGGGGCTGCCTGTAACCCCCGGGGAGGTTCGGACGAGATGGTCGCGCCCACGTCCCGGAGAAAGCGCTGGAATTCGGCCGATGCCATGATGGCCTTCCCAGCGGCCGCGCGCAGGCGGTCGACGGCCTCCTCCGTCAATACCATGGACGTTTCCAGGTCGTTGAGGTATTCGAATTCCTTCCTGTCCGGGAGCGCGGCGAACGAGACATCGATGGCGTATATCTCCGTATCCGGCGTGTGCAGGTCGGAGCTGAAGGCGGGGTCCTTTGCCGCGGCGGCGAATCCGGGCGACTGCCTGATCCGACGCATGGTCCCCCAGCGCGCCTGCTTGTCCTTCAGCAGCTCCATGGCCTCGTATGAGTAGTAGTCAATCGGGACGCCGGCTGCCTTTATCATCAGCTTAAGGGTGCTTGGCGAAGATTCCCGCCTGTCCCAGTCGGTTTTCGGAGAGGACCGTGCATTGACCACAAACACGGCGATCCTGCGCAGGTGGTCATAAGGCGTCGGGCGCCCCAGCAGGTGCAGCGCTTCCATTACTTCCAGGGTATCCAGCACGCTGCGCATCCCGAGGTTGTCCGAGAGGCCGCCGTCCACGACATGGAGGTAGGGCCGCCTGGCATCGGCAAAAGCCCCCTCCTCCTTCAAATGGCGGAAGACCCGGGAGGCCGCCCGGGGCGGTTCCCTGTACCCGAAAAAGGGCTTGATCCAGTCCGGCACGTCGAAATTGCAGGTGCCGGCATAATTGTTCAGGGTAACGGGCCTCAGGACAACCGGCACCGCCGAGGAAGCGGCGGCGGCCCGGGAAAGGCGCACGGCATTGAGGTCCGAGCAGAGCACGTCGAAGTAGTCCTGGGTAAAAGGCAGGCTGGAGCCGGTCGATATGTCCGTGGCCGATACGACCACGTATGGGCCTTTTCCCTTGTGAAGGTCGCCGAACGTGGCGCCCTTGAACAGGACCTCGTCGTAATAATCCGCGGCCAGTTCGGAACGCCCCCAGTGGCTCGACATCAGCGACGGCCAGTAGGCCGGGCTGAAGATGCGGGACATGATCTCGCCCTGCACGTCCTGCTTGAGGAAACGGCTGTGGTAATCCTCGAACAGCCTGTCCCCGTAAAGGCCATAGGCCAGGGCAGTGAAGCTCCCGCCCGAGACGCCGGTGATCACGCCGATGTTGTCGAGGAGGCGCGATTTGTCACCAGCCGGCCCTGTAATCTCGGTCCTGCGGAGGAATTCGAGGACGCCGTACGAAAAGGCCGCGGCCCGCATGCCGCCCCCGGAAAAGGCCAGCACGACCGCGTTTTCGCCTCCCATGGTGTAATTGGGGCGCGTGAACAGGCGGTAGCCTCCACTGGGGTCAATCCCGCGAATCTGCGGGTTGACCGGGCGTTCGGCGCAGCCGGCGGTCACGAGGAGCAGCGCGAAAATCATGAATATCGGCCTGCGCAATACAGTCAGCAACCGGGCCTCCATGGGAGAGTTCATGCTGCTTAAGACATACCCAAACAGAGGCGATATTTCAATCGGTAACCGCCGGCAATATTCTATTCATTTAATTTTCCTCGATTTTTTTGTTGATAAGAAACTCCCCTTGTGGCATAAAGATCGCCTGTGGATGCCTGACCGGGGCGTCCCGCGTATGACCCGCCCGGGTATGCCCGGCATTTGATTAAAACAATTCAGGGGATTTACGGATAACCGCAAATCCCTTTTTTATTTCAGCGGAGGACGGATTTGCGAAAAGAGAATATCAGGAACATTGCCATCATCGCCCATGTCGACCACGGCAAGACGACGCTCGTGGACGCCATGCTCAAACAGACCGGGACCTTCCGGGAAAACCAGGAAGTCGCCGAACGCATCATGGATTCCATGGACCTGGAGAAGGAGCGGGGCATAACCATCATGGCCAAGAACACGGCCATCTGGTACGGCGACGTCAAGATCAATATCGTGGACACGCCGGGGCACGCGGACTTCGGAGGCGAGGTCGAACGCAGCCTCAACATGGTTGACGGCGCCATCCTCCTCGTGGATGCGAGCGAGGGCCCCCTGCCCCAGACCCGGTTCGTGGTCAAGAAAGCCCTGGCGAAAAAGCTCCCCATCGTGCTCGTCATAAACAAGATAGACCGCGGCGATGCGCGGATCGAGGAAGTCATAAACGAGGTTTACGACCTTTTTATCGATCTGGACGCCGACGAGAAGCAGATCGAGTTCCCCATCCTCTATACCAATGCCAAAACGGGGTTGCCCACTCCACGCCGGGCGACTCTTCGGAGGACCTCAAGCCGCTTTTTGAAGCGATCTGCTCGACAATCCCCGGCCCGGCCGGCGACGATTCCGCCATTCCCCAGTTCCTGGTCACCAACCTCGATTACGACAATTACGTGGGTATCATAGCCATCGGCAGGGTCATGAGCGGCTCCCTGACGATGAACCAGGCCTATTCCCTGTGCGGTGAGAATGCCATAACTGCCGGGATCAAATTCTCCGCATTGTACACATACCACGGCCTGGGGAAAAAGCAGGTCAGTTCCGTGGAGGCCGGCGATATAGTCGCGATCGCGGGGATGGAATCGGTGACGCATCGGCGACACGGTGTCTGCCGCGGAGAATCCGGTCCCCCTGCCCCGGATCAATATCGACGAGCCCACCGTTTCCATGATCTTCTACGTCAACAACGGGCCCTTTGCCGGACGCGAAGGGAAATACCTCACGTCGCGCCACCTCCTGGGCGGCTGGAGAGGGAGAACTTCCGCAACGTCGCCCTCAAGCTCAAACCCCTGGAGCGCAAGGACGCCTTCGAGGTCTGCGGGCGCGGCGAACTGCAGATGGCGGTGCTGATCGAGACAATGCGGCGCGAGGGCTACGAGTTCATGGTCTCCAAGCCCTCGGTCATCACGAAGAAAGAGGACGGAAAGACGCTGGAGCCGGTGGAGCATGTTTTCATCGATGTCCCCGAGGAATTCGTCGGGATAGTCACGGAAAAGCTCTCCAACCGGAAAGGCCGGATGGTCAACCTCATCAACAAGGGGAGCGGCCGCGTCAACCTGGAATTCATCGTGCCTTCCCGCGGCCTGATCGGTTTCCGGAGCCATTTCATGACGGACACCAAGGGCGGGGGCGTGATGAACACCCTTTTCGAGGGCTACGAGCCGTGGTTCGGGCCCATCCCCCAGAGGGCGAGCGGCGCCCTGCTGGCCGACCGGACCGGCCGGGTGACCACTTACGCGAGCCTGGCCATGGTGGACAGGGGCGAGCTCTTTGTCGAGGTCGGAACCGAGGTTTATAACGGCATGATTATCGGCGAGCGGAACCGTTCGCACGATATGGCCGTAAACATAACGAAGGACAAGAAACTCACCAACATGAGGAGCTCGACATCGGAGGCGACCGTAACGCTGCGCCCGCCGCGCCCCCTTTCTCTCGACCAGTCCATCGAATTCATCGGGGAAGACGAGCTCGTCGAGGTAACCCCCCAGAGCATCCGCCTCAGAAAGATGGAACTCGACCCAGTCAAACGGGCCCAGAGGAGAAAAGAGGAAAACAATTTTTAATAATGATTGTAAGCCGGGGAATGGCTTGCGCCAGGACAGACAATGTGAGCTTGTCTCGCAATTCTTATAGTTTCGAAGCCATGGACGGGCTCTCATCCAGAATTAGCATTATATTTTGCTATATCAATTTCTTGACGCTTTTCCATGCCTGGAATAAGATCTCTGACATTAAATCGGGGGCTCAGGAAACATGAATATCAGGGTCTTTTCCATATCGGCATTATTTCTCTTCACTATAATTACCTTAGCTGCACAGAAGGATGTCCAGGCCGGGCAAGATCCTTTCCCCGCTTACGGTTCAGGACCAGTGGAAGTGAGGGTCTACTCGGATTATCTCTGCCCACCGTGCCAGCAGTTGGAATCTGCTTTGGAACCGGTCTTCAAAAAACTCGCGAAAAAGAAAAATATAAAACTGGTCTTTGTGGACGTGCCCGGTCACGCCGGGTCTTCGCTCTATTCGCAATATTATCTGTATGCTTTGAAATATAAAAACAGCGCCAGCGAGGCCCTTCGCATACGGAGCATTCTTTTTCGGGCGGCCCCTCAACTTGAAATGACGACCAGGGAGAAACTTGAAGACCTTTTCACCAGTCGGAAAATCGGCTATACGGTTTTTGACCCCAAACCCGTGTTCAAGTTCTACAACTCCTATATAACCGAAGATCGCATTGACACTACCCCGACCTGCGTCATAATCAGGGATGGCAAAAAGGACAAGTTCACCGGTGTGGAACCAGTGGCCAAAGCACTGAAGAGCTTGATTTAACCGGAAACATACCGGATGAAATTTCAGCATCTATCAAGAGCAGCAAATATATTCTTACCGATTATCGCCATCGGGTTGATGGTCTATTACAGGATTTGCGATACCTCTTGCTCCAGTCTGAAGGGTACCCTGCTCGGCCAGGATTTGGTGATGGTTGGAATAGCAGCCATGGTCATACTGCTGGCCATTTCTGTTCTGCCTCAATCACTGTCTTTTGCTCCCGTTGCCTGGCTGCAGACATCGATTCTATCCGGCGGCATCGGCGGCGAAGCAGTGCTTGTCCGTTTCCAGGTCATTAATGGCGCCTACTGCCCATACTGCCTGGGTTTCGGTATGTGTATCCTGGCCCTTTTCGCGATAAACTTTCCCAGGGTGAACCGGAAACTGGCTTTATGTTCGTGTATTGCGGGGGGAGTAGTTTTCGCCCTGTTCTTCCAGGGATCAGTGCTGCTCCTTTATGAGTAGGCAAACTGTATGCTGTAGGAATATGTCATTACGCTAGTATAATTTGCCTGTGGTCATGATCGAAACAAAGCAAACCCACCAGTACAGTGTTGATTTGGGAAAAGCTAACCTGACAGAATGAAAAGCTCTCCTCATTATTCCCGTCAACACTGTCTGTCTCAACGGGGCGAAGCCGGATTTTGTCAGGACAATCTCACTGATACCGGCACTCTTCCTGTCCTATATATTGCCCATATATTGATTGACAAGGGGTAGTCATTATCCTATGTTACGCCCTTCGAAAACAGGCCTTTGCGGCGCGGCTGCAACAATCACTAACGGGAAACAGAAATGAAATTTTCAAAATCAGATATCGTCCACGGCTATACAAACCAAATCCTGACCGCAGACCTTGGTACGGGGGAAATAAAATCAACTGCACTCGACCCGCAGATCAGGAATTATTTTATCGGGGGACGCTCCCTGGGGCTCTATCTCCTCCATAAGAACACAACGCTGGAAACGGCGCCGGGAGACCCGGGAAACCCGCTCATCCTGTCGCCCGGGCCGCTGGGAGGCATTCCCCAGTTCCCGGGGACTAGCAAATGCATGGCCGTCTCCCTCTCGCCGCTCACCGGGATACCGGGTGTTTCCAATTTCGGCGGCTATTTCGGCGCTTACCTGAAATATGCCGGGTTCGACGCCCTCATCATCAAGGGAAAGTCCCCGGGCGGTGCAATGCTGGTGATAGACGGCTTCCGGCAGGAGGTAAGGATCGAGGACATCCCGGCGATGGACCACGTCTTCGACATGGAATCAGCAATAGCCGGCAGGTTTATGGACCGGGGCTATGACAGGAAAAATATCGTGTTCCTCACGACGGGCGTTGGCGCGGCCGCCACGAGCTACGGGTGCATCAACAGCCATTATTTCGACGCGACCAAACCCGTTAACGGCGGCAAGGGCCTGTACCGCGTGAAGCAGGCAGGCAGGACCGGGCTGGGCACGGTCATGATGGGCAAGAAGCTCAGGGCAGTGGTCGTCCTCGCCGATTACCCGAGAGGCGAAAACCCCTATGGCGCGGCCGACTGGGAACGGGTGAAAAAGGCCGGGGCCAGACTGCACAGCGTGGTCAAAGAAGTGGACCCGCAGTCCCTGAAAATGTACCGCAAGGGCAGCGCCGGGCTGATCGCCTTCATGAACAAGGACGAGTACCAGTCGCTGCCGGTCCACAACTACCAGCTCGGTTCGGACCCCAGGGCGGGCAATATCACCGGGAAATTCTACGCCGAGCACCTCTTCGATCACCGGGGCATGGACGGGTGCTTTCCGGGCTGCAACCTGAGGTGCACCAAGGGCGGCTGGGTCACCTTGAAATCGGGGAGGCTCAAGGGCCGCAAAGTCTGGGTGGACGGCCCGGAGTACGAGACCGCGGCCGGCTTCGGCTCGAACATCGGCATGTGGAACGCCGAGTTCATCATGGAGGCGAACTGGCTGTGCGATGATTACGGCATCGACACCATTACGACAGCGGTCTTGATGGCATTTATAATGGAATGCTTCCAGAGGGGCTACCTGACAAAGGAAGACACAGGCGGGCTGGAACTCGTCTGGGGCAATGAACAGGCGGCCCTGGCCTTCATCCACCAGGTCGCGCGCGGTGAAAGCGAGCTCGCCCGCGTGGCCGGCAAGGGGATGTCGTCCCTGGTCGACTGGGTCGCATCGACATATCAGGAAAAAACTGGGAAGGACCCCAAGGACGAACTGCTGAAGTTCGCAATGCAGTCCAAGGGCCTGCCCTTCTCACTTTACAGGACCCACAGGTCGCTTTCCATGCAGGCCTCCTACGCGGCGGCGAGCGATATCGGCGCCCACCATGCGGCCGCCTGGCTCATCAAGGCCGACCTGCTCGGCGCCTTCCCCACGGACAAGGACAAGGCCAGGGCGTTGATCACCTACCCGAGGGTCAGGCTCGGCAACGACAACCTGGGTTTGTGCAAGCTGCCCTGGGTCGACGTGTTCAACCCCGACTCAAACAAAGTCACCAACTCCGACATATACATCAATCCCGGCATCGCAGGAGCTGTACGCGGATTTCTATAACGGCATGATCGGGACAAATATGAAATGGGAGGAAATATTCTCCCAGACCGACCGCGACATCAACCTGCAGAGGGTCATGAACGCCATGGTGTTCGGGGATGAGACCGGCGACAAATGACTGGGTCCCCGAACGGGCAATCGGGCCCATTGACGACGAGCTGTACGATGCCGAACGGGAATTCAATGACAGGCAGCTCAGCTGAGATGCTCGGCAAACCCCTTGCTGATATCCAGGCCATGAAGACGCGGGAAAAACGTGAACTTCTGATGGACGGCAGGAAGGGCCGGCTCGAAGAGCTGATCCAGGCATATTATCGGCAGCGCGGCTGGACCACCGAAGGATTGCCGGAAATAGAAACCCTGGAGAGGCTGGGCCTCTGGAAATTCCTCAACGAGGAGACAAGGGCGAGAATGCTCGAGCTGCACCGGACAAAGCAGGCGGCAGCGAGATAAACTAAAAAAAGGCGGGCGATCAATTCCGAAGTCGCCCCCGCCTGTCCTATTCAACCCATTTCACAAAATCCTTCACACCGGCCCTCTTCCGTTCGAAGGAGTTGAGCGGGAATTCCGGGTCGGGGTAGCCCATCGCTATTCCAACGGCTATTTTCCTGTCTTCCGGGATTTGTGCGATCTTTCTGAGCATTTCCGGCTGGACGACCGCCATGGCCATGATGCAGCTCCCGAGGCCCCTGTCGTGCGCGGCAAGGCATATGGTCTGGGTGAGCAGGCCTATATCGAGCATGGCATATGGCACCGAGGAATGGTCTGAGGGGATGCACAGAACCAGGAGACAGGGCGCGCCAAAGAGGGCGGTCATGAACTCCGCTTGCCTGTCGCGGGCCTCCTTGTCATCGCGCCTTATATTCATAGTCGTCAGCACGACCTCGCCCATCTCGCCGTACCTCTTCTTGAGCTCGTCGGGCCAGGTCACCGGCATCTGGACCTCCAGTCCGGGGGACGAGCCGGCCTTCATGAGCCGGACGTTTTCCTGCCTGAACTCCTCCAGGGCCTTTCCGGTCATGACGTAAACTTCCCAGGGCTGCGTATTGCCCCAGGAAGGGGACCAGCGCGCCTCGTCAAGGACGCTTTCCAGAATTTCCCGCGGTATTTTTTGATCCTTGTACTTTCTTATGCTCCGCCTTCCCCTGATCGCATCTTTCGTTTCCATCCTGTTGAGCCTCCTCATCTGATTCCGTTGTTTGCTGGCGTTTCATTTCCTCTGCGATTATTTCATCCCTCGTCTGGGCCGGCGCCGAATACCTCGGCAGCCTCTCCTCGACCGCCTTCCCGGCGGAGCCAGCCGCACAAGGGCCGGCCAAAGACAAAATGAGCACAATAAATACTGCAGTGACTGTCTCTTTCATGGGCAAATGTTAATTATGCCTGCATGTGGAAGTCAAACGAATTCTGGCGAAAGTTTCCGCCGCGAGCCATGGCATCCTAAGTGCTCGTAATTATGAATTATGTTGCTATATCAGTGTTTTCAGTATAAAAAATCGGTAGCAAAGGATCTCATCAATGAAGAAAAAACAGTCACCCCCGCACCTGTTGCCGGGGTTCATCGAAAGCTCACCAATCCCGGCTTTTGTAATAGATAACAGGCACGTGGTGACCCACTGGAACCGGGCCCTCGAGACATTGAGCGGGATATCGGCAGTTGACGTCATCGGGACAAACCAGCATTGGCGGGCGTTCTATTCCAGGGAGCGCCCCTGCATGGCGGACCTCCTCGTGGACGGTTCTGTCGATAAGCTCGGGAAGTGGTACCGGAGCAAATACAGGAAGTCCTCACTTATTGAGGATGCCTACGAGGCCACTGATTTTTTCCCGGACCTCGAGCAGGGCGGGCGCTGGCTGCGCTTCACGGCCGCCGTTATCCGGGACGCATCGGGAAAAACGGCGGGGGCGGTTGAGACCCTTGAAGACATCACAGAACGCAAGGCTGCGGAGAGCGCGCTCAAGGAAAGCGAACAGAGGCTCTTCAGCATCATAGACGGCTCGCCGATCGCCGCTTTCGTGATAGGAAAAGACCACCGGGTGATTCACTGGAACAGGGCCCTTGAAGAGCTCTCTAAAATCCCGGCCGGGGAGGTAATCGGCACATCCGACCATTGGCGCGCCTTCTACCTGGAAAAAAGGCCATGCCTTGCGGACCTGCTCGTTGACGGGGCTTACAGAAAAATCCCCCGCTTTTATTCCCGCAGATACGGCAAATCGCCCCTGCAGCAGGGCGCCTATGAGGCCACGGACTTTTTCCCCGATCTCGGCAATGGAGGACGCTGGCTCCATTTCACGGCGGCTGCTGTCCGCGATTCAGCCAATGAACTCGTGGGCGCCATCGAAACCCTTGAGGATATAACCGAGCGCAAGATTGCGGAAACCGAGCTCTTCAAGGCCAGGGAGGAGCTCGAGCTGAGGGTCGTGGAGAGAACGTCAGAGCTTTCCTTCGCCAACAAGGCCCTCCAGGAAGAACTCAAAAAGCGTATGGAGGTCCAGTCCGCGCTCAAGCAGACAATGGACCGGCTCTCCCTTATCCTGGAGTCGCTTCCCATAGTCTCTTTCACCTGCGCTGTAGACGAGAAACTCACGATGACTTTCGTCAGCAGCACCATAGAAGATATAACGGGCTACAGCCCCCGGCGTTTCCAGGATGACCCGAACTTCTGGCTGGAGCGCATTCACCCGGATGACTGCCAGAATATTTTCCCGGAGATGAAGCTGGGCCTGAAAAAGAAAAATTCCTTCCGCTGCGGTTACCGGTTCAGGGTCGCCGACGACTCGTACCGGTGGTTTTCCGATTACCGCAAGATAATTTACCTCCCGGACGGAAATGCGCAGATCGTGGGGGCCATTCAGGACGTCACCGAAGACAAGAGAATCCGGCAGGAGGCGGAACTGAGGCTGCAGCAGATGATCCAGAACCAGAAACTCACCGCCCTGGGCGAAATGGTTGCCGGTGTGGCGCACGAGATAAACAACCCCATCAGCTTCATATCCTACAATCATCCCGATCCTGGAGCAGATCTGGGACACCGTGGAGCCGCTCGTGACGGAAAATGCCCTCACCCATCCGGAATGGGATCGCAAGGGGCTTGACCATAATGAAATAAGCGCCAACATGCGGGAGATAATCAAGGCCTTCCAGGTCGCCGCGGCGAGGATTAACCGGGTGGTCACCAATCTGAAAGAGTTCTCCCGCCCGGAGGACGCGGGCAGGAAAAAACCAGGTCCGGATCGCGGATGTAATCAGCGGGGCCTTGAATATTGTTTCGTCGCAGGTCCGCAAAACCGTCTCCAGGATAGAACAGGACATTGGGAAAGACATCCCGCTGTTCCCCGGGCACCCCCAAAGAATCGAGCAGGTAATCGCCAACCTCATGATAAATGCCCACCAGGCCATCCCATCGGACAGGGTCGGCAAGATCTCAATCAGGGCCGGATTCCTGAAGAGGCTCGGGGCCGTAGTGGTGGAAATCGAGGACAACGGGAAGGGAATGGCGAGGGCCGTCCTTGACAAGATTTTCAACCCATTTTTCACAACCCGCCGCGACAGTGGAGGCACGGGCCTTGGGTTATCGATCTCCTACGGGCTGATCAGGGACCATGGCGGCACCATCGGGGTCCTCTCCCGCCCGGGCATCGGAAGCCGCTTCACGATTTACCTGCCGGTGAAAGAGGGGGCGAAAATTTCGCTGTGCCCCGCCTGCCTCTGCCTGGACACCGACGTCGGCTTCCTGAAAGAGATAAAGACCAACCTTTTCGATGCCATAATCTGGCCTGTGAAGCCCAAGGACAGCCCGGACAAAATCGGCCGTTTCATTAGGGACAACCCTGAAATAGACATAGTCCTCATGGAAACGGGGATACCCCGGGGCCGGCGGATCCTGGATTTCCTGAGGGAAAAATTCCCGCTCATCCCGGTTCATAACTTATTCAAGGAATCACGAAGCCCTGCCGAGGGCAGGAACAGGGCGCTTCCCTGATGCCGTTCTCAGGAGCCCCTTTACTTTTGAGCAGCTGAAGAAATTAATCCATGAAACAGGAAGGCAGAGGCTATGAAAATCCTGATAGTAGATGACGAGGAAATCTCCCTGTCCTCGGTGAAGCGCGTCCTGAGGTGGCGGGGAATCCGCAATGTCGAGACCTGCGCGAGCGGCAAAGAGGCGATCCGGCGCATCCGGGAGGGAAACTTCGACATCGTCCTGCTGGACCTGCTCATGCCGGAGGTGGACGGCTTCCAGGTGCTCGAAGCGGCCAAGCCCCATGCGCCGCAGACCGAGTTCATCATCCTCACCGCGGTCAACGACATCCCCGCGACCGTCAAGGCCATCAGGCTCGGGGCCTATGATTACATCGTCAAGCCCGTGGACAACGAGCTCCTGTTCCTTTCCATTGAACGGGCGTACGAGCGCAAGAGCCTGCTGCTCGGCATCACGGCTCCCCTCGACGAGCAGGACGGAAAAACGTACCCGGCCTTTTCCGAACTCGTGACCAAATCGCCCCGGATGCGCTCCCTGATTTCCTATGCGCAGATAATGGCCCTGAGCGGCAACCCCGTTCTCATCACGGGGGAATCGGGGACCGGGAAGGAATTGATGGCCCGGGCCATCCACCGCGCGGGGCCTTACCCGGAAGGGCCCTTCATCGCCGTGAATGTATCCGCCATCCCGGCCACCATGTTTGAAAGCCACTTCTTCGGCCACGTGAAGGGCGCTTTCACAGGCGCGGATGCGGCCCACCGCGGTTTTTTCGAGCAGGCCCACGGCGGGACCCTCTTTCTCGACGAGATCGGGGAACTCCCGACCGCCCTGCAGACAAAGTTCCTCAGGGTCCTCGAGGAGAAGTCATTTGTCCCGCTGGGCGGCAGCCAGACAGTCCGCGTCGACGTGAGATTCATTTCGGCTACCAATTCCGACCTGTCCTGCGCCTGCCGCGAGGGAAAGTTCCGGATTGACCTTTTTTACCGGATCAAGTCCGCCCACATCAACCTGCCGCCCCTGCGCGAGCGGCGCGAGGACATACCCCTTCTCGCCTCTCACTTTCTGAAACTCAGCGCCAATAGACATGGCAGGGACGTGCGCTCCTTCAGCCCCGAGGCAATGGAGCTCCTGACGGGGGCGGATTTCCCGGGCAACGTCAGGGAATTGGCGCAGACCGTGGAAAACGCCGTTCTCCTCGCGGACTCGCAAATCATCCAGCCCCTCCACCTCGGAATGGGCGCCCCCGCCCCCTCGCCGGTCTTTTCGCGGCGGGTCTGTTCACTGCGCGAGAATTACGAAACGCATATCGCCTATGTGCTGAACCAGTCCGGCGGCGACCGCGGCAAGGCGGCGCAGCACCTCGGGATAACCCTTCGGCAGCTCCAGCGCGTTCTTTCCGAAATGAAAAAAGACCCGCGCTGGGCAAAGCTGCTGAATGAAAAACAGCCGCAGTCTTAATTGCCGGACTGGTTTACAGTGAACACCTTGTCGCCGACGGTTATTTTCCCCGCGCGCGCTGGATGTGCCGGTGTTGGCCGAAACCGTGTACGTCACCTTGCCGCTGCCGTTGCCGTCGGTGTCCGATGTTATTTTAATCCATGAAGTGCGTTCCGCCGCCGTCCATTTGCATCCGGCCGGCGCCGTCACCTTGAAGCTCCCGCTGCCCCCGCCGGCGCCAAAGGACTGCGAAGCAGGGCTCAAGGCATAGGAGCAGGAATCCGGAGGCTCGCGATAGGCTATTGTATAGAACCCGAACTCCACACCCGGGCCCAGCTGTGAATAGCCGATCCGGAAAAAACCGCCTTCTCCCCATCCTTCCCCCCAGCTGTTCTTCACGATGAAGCACGACTCCCTGTCGTCATAACCCACCAGCAGCACGGCATGGCCGCCCTCCGGGTCCCCGGATGCATGCTCGTAAACGCCGCCCGTGTAGTAATAAAAATCCGTGTACACCTCCATGGTCGTGACAAGGGGACCGTATTTGCTCAGCGCGTTCTTGAGGCCGTTGACCGTGGGCCTTGAAGTCGCCACGTAGCGCCAGTACCCGATCGTTTGGGGATTGTTGTATTTCCACCTGGCGCAGGCGTCGGAGCATTTCCCCTTCAGGGCAATGTAGGGGTAGCAGGCTTCAAAAGGCAGCCCCGTGTCCCTGATGTAATCGGAAGCCTTTTCTATGTACCCGCCGTTGCAGCTCCCCGCTCCTCCGCACGCCAGGAGCACCTGCTCGGAAAGGTCATTCTCCTGGGAAGGGAGGTTGTTCCTGATGAGCCAGTACGACTCAAGCGCGCCGGCCGTGGCGAAAGCCCAGCAGCTGCCGCAATCGCCCTGGTCCTTCACGGAAGTCACATAGTTCCTGGCCGGGTCCGCCCAGTTCAGGTATGCGGGCAGGGTCGCCGTGGACTCGGGTTGGGAAGCGAGCATCCCGGAGGCCCCATCGCGGCGCGGCCTGATCAGTCCGAGCCGCAGCCTTCTCTGCCCGGCGCTCAGCCTGGAGACGGAAGTATCGCTCGCCGTCCACCGCATGCCCTTTTCGAAAATAGCGCCCCTGACCTCCTCCATCTCTCTGGCCGGCGCCGCCCCGCTGAAAACGGCCGTAAAAAGAACGGCCAGAATCCAGATGGAAAAGAGTTTGCCGACTGCCGAAAAAACCATTTTCGTCCCTCCTGCATAGAAGTGATATGGAAAAGGCACGGAGAATTTCGCGGTCGGCCCGGCAGCCGGGCTGCCGAAGGCGGCGGACGCAAAGGGCGGCAAATGCCCCCTCATCGCCCTGCGAAGATCAATGCGCGTTTTTGATGCAAGCCATATAACAACAAATGGTGTAAAATGGGAGTATGAAAAACTCTAATAATCCAGTCTGACGGATCTCCTGAAAGCAAATTAGGATATTTTTCCGCCGCGACATTTTTGTCATGTCCGGCGAAGTTTTCGTCGTCTTGAAAAAACTGCCGCTTTTCCATGTTTTTTTCAGCCCTGTGATTTGCAAGGCAGGGACAACCGCGAAGATTTCTTCACCCCCCATGCTCCCGGTTTCTGTAAATCCCCTGCCGGCACTGAGTTTTTCGCTCAGGCACGCACGTTGCTACATATGAAGCTGAAAGTCATCTGGCATGGCGGCAATCGGATCTTTAAATGACTACCGGGGGAATAAAGTGGAGAACCAGCAAAATGTCGGCACCATACTTTCTGTCAGGGGAAGCGTCATTGACGCGCATTTTTCCAGGAACCTCCCCACCATCCGCAATGTCCTCCGGGCGGGGGACGATGGGCATGTCCTGATCGAGGTCAACACACAGCTTGACGCGGAAACCGTCCGGGGGGTTGCGCTCACGCCCACGCAGGGGGTTGCACGCGGTTCTGCTGTTTACGATACCGGCGGCCCGTTCAGGGTGCCTGTCGGGCAAAGGCTTCTCGGCAGGATGTTCAATGTTTTCGGCAATACAATAGACGAGGAGGACGCCGTCACCGGAGGCGAATGGCGCTCCATTCCACGCCGATCCTGTGCCGCTGACCCAGCAGTCAACTGTTTCGGAAATTTTTGAAACGGGGATCAAGGCGGTAGACATCCTCGCGCCCCTGGAAAGGGGCGGCAAGGCGGGCCTCTTCGGCGGCGCGGGTGTCGGCAAGACCGTTTTGATCACGGAGCTCATTCACAATACGGTGTCCGGTTACCAGGGAATCAGCATCTTCTGCGGGATCGGCGAACGCTGCCGCGAAGGCGAGGAACTCTACAGGGAAATGAGGGATTCCGGAGTGCTCGGCTCGACTGTCATGGTTTTCGGGCAGATGAACGAGCCGCCGGGTTCGCGTTTCCGCGTCGGGCCATGCCGCGCTTACCATGGCAGAGTATTTCAGGGATGATGAACGGCAGGATGTTCTGCTGCTCATCGATAACATATTCAGATTCATCCAGTCCGGCCAGGAGGTTTCGGGGCTCATGGGACAACTCCCCTCCCGACTCGGCTACCAACCCACCCTGGCCACGGAGCTTGCCGCTCTCGAGGAGAGGATCTCAACACTTCAACTGGGAGCCATCACTTCAATACAGGCGGTGTATGTGCCGGCCGACGATTTCACGGACCCCTCTGCGGTGCATACATTCGGCCACCTGTCGGCCTCCATCGTCCTCTCCCGAAGGCGCGCAAGCGAAGGACTTTACCCGGCAGTGGACCTGCTGCAGTCGGGGTCCAAGATGCTGATGCCGAATATTGCCGGGGAGCGGCATTACAAGCTGGCCCAGGAGATCCGCAGGACCCTTACAGTTTACGAAGACCTCAAGGACATCATCGCGATGCTGGGGATCTCGGAGCTCTCCAGGGAGGACCAGCGCCTCGTTTACAGGGCGCGCCGCCTGGAGCGCTTTTTTACCCAGCCCTTTTTCACCACGGTCCAGTTCACCGGCATGGAAGGAAAGCTGGTCCCGCTCAATGAAGCCCTCAACGGATGCGAACGCATCCTTAATGACGAGTTCGCCGATTACCCCGAAAGCGCTCTTTACATGATCGGCGGCATCGATGAGGCAAAAAAATGAAACTCAGGGTCATGCTCCCATCTGAAGTCCTGCATCGAGACGGAAGCGGTCAAAGTCGTTGCCGAGGCACAAAACGGCTTGTTCTGCCTGCTTCCCCTTCATGTGGATTTCACGGCGGCTCTCCTCCAGGCCTCTTCAGTTTATCAGACGCCGGAGGGTGAAGAAGTCCTGCTCGCCATGGATGCGGGTGTCCTTGTCAAGAAAGGCTTTGAAGTTTTCGTTTCCACGCGCAACGCGGTACGCGGCCCCGACCTCGGGCATTTGAAGCAGGTCGTGGAACAGCAGTACGAGGAACTTGATGAACGGGAGAAAAAGGCGCGAGCCGCCGCTGCCCGGCTGGAAGCGGACCTCGTAAGGCGGTTCATGGAGATGAAAGAAGAATGGACCGAGGATCTGGAACGCTCAAAAGAGAGGCGCCGCAAGATTGCCGATTCTTTTACAAAAAAGGTGGCCTTGCGCGAGAAGCTCAGGATCAGGGCAGGAAAGCATAGAAGACGAGACGGTCTGGTTCGGCCTCGGCATGTTCGGCCTCATCGGCTGGTCGGTAGCCATCCCCACCCTGATCGGGGTAGTAATCGGGATCTGGATAGATTCGACGTATCCGAGCCGCTTCTCCTGGACCCTGATGATGCTGATAATGGGAGTTGCCATGGGATGCATGAACGCCTGGTACTGGGTCAGGAAGACGGGGATTCGTGAGCTGGAAAATTCCGAATTAAAGGGGAAGACTGTATTGTGGTCACTCATTCTGATCCTGATCGCAGCATTTCTGGCGGGCATGGCCCTGGGGGGGTTCTATTTCTGGAACGTCTGGAGGTCGGTCCGAAAGCTTTCGGAAGAGCCGCAGGCCCATTCGCTCCTGCTCGGTTATTTGTTCAGGCTGGGCGTGGCCATGGCAGGGTTCTTTCTGATCATGGGGGGGCACTGGGAACGCCTGGCTGCAGCCCTTGCAGGTTTCCTGGTGGCCAGGGCGATCCTGGTCCGCCGTTGGGGGAACGGGAAGTCCGGTAAACTTTAAAATCAGGAGTCCATAATGGAAATAATGTCTTTGTCTCAGATCAGTCCGGACCAGGTCATCTTCTGGCAATGGGGCTTCATCACCATCAATGCCACCATGTTTTACACGTGGGTCGTCATGGCAATCCTCGTAGTCGGGTCATGGCTGGTAACGAGGAATTTATCCAGGGAGATCAGGTTCTCCCGCTGGCAGAACATGATGGAAGTGATAATTTCCGGGATCCGCAATGAGATCCGGGAAATAGCCCATGACGGTGAAAAAGTACATTCCGCTCATCGCCACACTGTTTCTCTTCATAGGGCTGTCGAACCTGCTCGCCATCGTGCCGGCCATTTACCTGGCGCCCACTGCGTCGATCACAACAACTGCGGCGCTCGCGGTCACGGTGTTTCTTTGCCGTCCCGATATACGGGATCGCCAGTCAGGGCCTTTTAAATTACCTGAAAGAATATTTCCGGCCGACATTCATATTTTTCCCGTTTCACATAATGGGAGAGTTTTCCCGGACCCTGGCCCTCGCGGTGAGGCTGTTCGGAAACATAATGAGCCATGAGAAGGTTATCGCCATCCTCCTGGCCGTCACGCCCCTGTTCTTTCCCGCAGTGATGGCGGCGATGGGTATCATTCTCGGGGATAATCCAGGCTTATATCTTCTCAATACTCACAATGGTCTACATTGCATCGGCGACTCAGGCCCATGAGGAACACCATGAGAAAAGCGGGACTGGCACCGAAATCAAACAGTTAATGGGCATAAAAAAATAAAGGAGAAAGGAAGAAAAAATGGACACAATGACAGTAATCTCGTTGGCATCGATCTTTTCAGCCGGGCTGTGCATGGGCATTGGAGTATTAGGGCCCGGACTGGGGCAAGGCAGGGCCGTCCAGGCGGCATTGAGCGCGATTGCCCAGCAGCCGGATGAAAGGAACTCCCTGACCAGGACGCTGTTCGTGGGGTTGGCGATGATAGAGTCCCTGGCTATCTACTGCTTCGTCATCTCAATGATCCTTATCTTTGCCAATCCGTTCTGGATGTATATCACTAAAAAAGTAGGAGGATGACCATGCATATCGACTGGTTCGTCTTTTTTGCCCAGATAGTCAATTTCCTGCTGCTGGTCTACCTTTTGAAGAGGTTCCTGTACGGCCGGATATTGAAAGCCATGGACGACAGGGAGGCAAAAATCGTCCAGCGCTTTGAAGAAGCCGAACAGGCCAAGGTAAAGGCCCGCGAGGAGGCGGAAGCTTACGAGAGGAGGAACAGGGAACTGGCCGAAATGTCCGATCAGATGCTTAACAAGGCGAGGATTGAGGCTGAAGCCCACAAGGCCGAGCTGATGAAAAAGGCCAGGGAGGAAGTTGATGCAATGCAGCAGCGCTGGGTAGAAACCCTGGCCCGCGAGCAGGCATCATTCCTGGAAGAACTGCGCCGCCGTGCCGGCCAGCAGATATATGCCATAGCCCGCAAGGCCCTGTCAGACCTGGCCGATGCTGAACTTGAACAAAAAATCGTAAGCACATTTATTAAGCGCCTGGAAAACATCGACGAGAATGAGGCAAAGGCCATCAGGGAGACCATGGGAGGCGACAGGGACGGCATTATCATCCAGAGCGCTTTCCCGGTGCCGCCTCCGGCGCGCGAAATGATCAAAGAAGCCTTGGCGAAATATCATATAAACAATGCGCCCATCCAGTACGGCACTTCGGATGAGATCCTTTCGGGGATCGAAATGAGGACCTCCGGCCACAAGATCTCCTGGAGCCTGAATGACTACCTCGTTTCACTCGAGGAAAATTTTTCCAGCGCCTTGCAGGAGGCCCACGCAGGCAGGAGTTGAGTTAACAAGCAATTACGGGAGGAAAATTTCATGAGCGTCCAAACAAGCGAGTCGGGAGCCCTCAACAGTTGCCTCGATGACCTGTTCCAGAAGATGAACAGCCGCGCTTTCCGGGAAGAAACAGGAAATGAAAAGGCAGGAGGTCGGGCATAGTGACGATTCGTCGGCCAGGGTATAGTCAAGGTCGGCGGCCTCCCTAACATCAGGGCGGAGGAAATCGTCAGGTTTCCCGGGCAATCTCCAGGGCTTGGTATTCAATATAGACCCGGAGGAGATTGGGGTAATCTTCCTCGACCCGAGCGAAAAGCTCTCGGCCGGTCAGCGAAGTGCAGCGCACCGGAAGGATCCTGGACGTGCCCGTGGGAGAAGGCCTCCTGGGCCGCGTTATCACTCCTATGGGTAAGCCCCTCGACAACCAGGGAGAAGTACAAGTTCGTCAGGCGGCTGCCGGTCGAGACGCGAAGCGCCTCCCATCATGCACCGCGACCCGGTCACGGTGCCGCTCCAGACCGGGATAAAGGTCATTGACGCCCTGATCCCGATCGGCAGGGGCCAGCGGGAACTTATCGTCGGAGACCGCCAGACCGGGAAGACAGCCATTGCCCTTGATACCATCATTAACCAGAAGGGCAAGAACGTGATCTGCATATACTGCGCCATCGGCAAGCAAAGCTCCGATGTCGCCAAGGTCATAGCCGAGCTCAAGGCCCATAACGCAATGGAATATTGCATCGTCGTAGTGGCCGCCGGAGAGGATCCCCCGGGCCTGCAGTTCGTTGCCGCATATGCCGCCACATCAATGGGCGAGTACTTCATGGAGAGGGGACAGGGATGTAATGATTATTTACGACGACCTGACCAGGCATGCCCGCGCCTACCGCGAGCTGTCGCTTCTGCTGCGCCGTCCTCCGGGGCGGGAGGCTTTCCCGGGTGACATTTTCTACATCCATTCCAGGCTCCTTGAGAGGCTCGACCCATTTGCGCCGAGGAATACGGAGGCGGCTCGCTGACGGCCCTGCCCATCGTGGAGACGGAAGCGGGCGACATATCTTCCTATATCCCGACCAACTTGATTTCCATCACGGACGGCCAGATATACCTTTCACCACGGCTGTTCCAAAAAGGGATTCTGCCCGCGGTCGACGTCGGCAAATCGGTGTCCCGCGTCGGCGGAAAGGCCCAGCTCGCGGCTTACCGGGCCGTAGCCGGCGACCTGAGCCTGTCCTATCCCAGTTTGAAGAGCTTGAGACCTTCTCCCGATTCGGCACCCGGCTTGACGAAGCGACGCGCGCCGTTCTCGAGCGCGGATGGCGGATCCGGGAGATCCTCAAGCAGCCCCAATTTCAGCCGCTGCCCGTATCCGAGCAGATCGCGGCCCTCGATTGCCCTGACCGGCGGAATTCCTGGACCCGGTCCCGATAGAGGAAGTCAGGCGGCACGGAAAAGATGCATCCGCAAAATGCTGCGGGCCAATCTTGCGGACCTGTGCGGCCGGATCGAATCGGGCGAAAAGCTCAGGCCGGAAGACCGCGAAGCTATTAACCGAATGCCAAGGCAAATCTTGGCAAAGCAGGAAGGATGATACCATGGCAAATACCACGGAATCCCTGAAGAGGACAATCAAAAGCGCGGAGGACCTGCAGGGCGTCGTTAAGACAATGAAGGCCCTTGCCGCCGTCAACATCCGCCAATACCAGCGCGCCGTTGAATCCCTCTCCGTTTACAACCAGACCGTCAGCATGGGCCTCCAGACCATGCTCAAGCAGAGGTCCGCCGATTCGGTCATTGTCAAAACATGCCTCCGAAACGGATCGGCGCGGTAATCTTCGGCTCCGACCAGGGCCTGTGCGGGCAGCTCAATTCCATCATCGCCCTGAGCGCAATGGACAGGATGAATGAAACTGGGCATAAAAAAGGAGGACCGCCTGGTCCTGACTGTGGGCCTGCGCGTTGCGGATTACATCCTGGACGCCGGCCAGCCCATCGTCGAAATGCCTGTCGACCCCGGGGTCCACAGCCGGCATCACACCCATGGTGCAGGAGATCATGATCATCATGGACGAGTGGCACTCTAAAAGTCAGATCGATTGGTTCTATCTCTACTATAACCAGTATATCAGCGGCGCAACCTATCGCCCCCAGGGCCTTCAGCTGCTGCCGGTCAACCGGGAATGGCTCAAGCAGCTGGAAAAGGAAAAATGGGAGTCCCGGTCCTTGCCCGTATTTCACGATGGATTGGGACGCCCTGTTCTCATCACTGATCAGCGAATACCTCTTTGTTTCGCTTTACAGGGCGTTTGCCGAGTCGCTGGCCAGCGAGAACGCCAGCCGGCTGGCGGCAATGCAGAACGCGGAAAAAAATATCGGGGAGCGCCTTGATGAACTCAAGCGGCTTTTCTATCGCCAGCGCCAGATGACGATAACCGAAGAACTGCTTGACGTCCTGGCCGGCTTCGAGGCGATGTCGGAACAGCGCCGGCCGGCAAAGGCGCTGCAACAAACACCGCCGGAAAGGGGGTAAAGGTTTATGCGAATGGACCGCAGATTTTGTTCAATTTGTGCCTGGCGCGAACAAGTGCCAGAAAAGGTTCATCGAGTGCGGGGAAAAACGATCTGCATTGCATTGAGTACACCCGCGATGTCACCATAAAGGATTATGACAAGCTCATGGTCGACTTCCAGCTTGAAAATGGAAGGAGACGAGAAGTCCCAGAAGCCGAATGATCATAACAATATCCAGGCTGTCGGGCAGCGGCGGCAGCGAAATAGCAAGGCTCCTGGCCAATGAGCTCTGAAAATGGACCTGGTCGGGCGGCGAGATTATAAACAAAGTCGCCGCAAAGCGCCAAGATGAGCGCCAAAGTCGTCCGCTCCCTTGACGAAAAAGTACATCTCCAGGCTGGACAATTTCATTGATTCGATGTTTGCATTCGCGCCACCTCTCGCCGGAATGCCTATCCTGGTAGCACCTGACCAGGGTGGTCCTGACCATCGGCGAGCACGGCAACACTATACATCATGGGCCGCGGCGCCCAGTACATCCTTCCCAAGGACAAGGTATTCCGGGTCCGGATCGTCGCGCCCCGGGAGATCAGGGTAAAGAAGATAATGAATGACAGGCAGCTCAGCAAAGGCGAGGCGGAAAAGTACATCGATGCAAAGAGACAGGCAACCGCAAGGGCTTCGTCAAGAAGTATTTCAAGGCAAACGTGGACGACCCGGACAACTACGACATGGTAATAAACACCGAGAAGCTGGGCATCGAGGGATCGGTTGACGTCAATAAAAAATCGTTCCTGGAGCACTGCGAAGGCCAGCAAGCCCATGGTCCCGAAGATAAGCGAAAGCTTCGCGCCCGTAAAGAAAAAGGGAGGCAAAATACATGAACAGAATTGAAAGAGACCTTCTGCTCGGGATCGCCGAAGAGATAGTTCTTCAGCTGCGGGCGAAGATTGAGCGAAATAGAATCTCTCCATCCCCGGGAATCCGCGCATCAGCATCGCGACTTTCCAGGAAAGGCTCTGGTCTATGGAAGATCTGGTCGAGAAGGTCCGGGCGGAAGCAAAGAAGGAAAGAAGCTCATTATAAATCAAGATGTTGGGCTTTCAGAGAGGAGTGCAGCGCTATGAAAAAAACAGAAAAAATCGCAGCCGGAGCCGAGACCCCGGCTGCGGAAAGCAATTCCGTCGGATTACGGGAACACCCGGGAAACTGGATTACCTGCTGCACAGCATAGTGCAGGGCTTTTCCATTCCCGCATTTGTAATCGGCAAAGACCACAAGATAATTTACTGGAACCGCGCCCTGGAAAAGCTGAGCGGCATCCCGGCAAGTGAGGTAATCGGCACAAACCAGCACTGGCGCGCCTTTTACGCAACGAGAGGCCCTGCATGGCCGATCTCCTGATGGAGGGCGAATTGGACAGAATACCGAAATGGTATGCGGGCAAGTACAAGCAAATCCGACCTGCTCGAAAACGCATATGAGGCCACTGATTTCTTTCCCGATCTGGGTGAGAATGGGCCGATGGCTGCGATTCACCGCCGCGCCGATTTATGATTCTCAGGATCAGGTGGTAGGGGCAGTCGAGACGCTTGAAGATATAACGGATCAAAATCAGCCGAACTGGAAAGGAAGGAAAGCGAGCAGACGATCTTCAGCGTTATCGAAGGCTCTCCTATACCTGCCTTCGTGATCGGGCTCGATCACAAGGTGATTTACTGGAACCGGGCGCTCGAGAGATTGAGCAAGATCCCTGCCGAGGAGAGTAATCGGCACAAACCAGCATTGGCGGGCATTCTACGCTCGTGAAAGGCCGTGCATGGCGGACCTGCTTGTAATGAGACCCTGGAGTCATTCCTGAATGGTACCCGGGCGTTTCCAAATCGAAGCTGCTTGACGAGACATATGAAGCGGAGGGGTTCTTCCCCGATCTTGGCGTGGGGGGCGAATGGCTGAGGTTCACAGCCGCGGCAATCCGGAATTCGCGGGGGGGCTGGTCGGCGCCATAGAGACGCTGGAAGATATTTCGGAACGCAAGATCATGGAAAAGAGGTGCATTGAGAGCGAGAGAAAGCTGAGCAGCATCATCCAGGGCTTCGCGATCCCGGCTTTCGTGATCGACAGGAACCACAAAGTCATTTACTGGAACCGCGCCCTGGAGAAGATCAGCAGAGATTGAGTGCAAGGGATATTAGTCGGAACGAACCAGCACTGGAAGGCTTTCTATGCGAAAAGAAAGGCCCTGCATGGCCGACCTGCTCGTGGACAGCGCCATGGACAAGGTCCCGAAATGGTACTCGGGGAAGTACCAGGAATCCGATCTCATGGAAGAGGCTTACGTCGCAACGGACTTTTTCCCCGATCTCGGCGAAAAGGGACAATGGCTGCGATTCACAGCCGCCGTCATCCGCGACTCCGAAGGCGTTCTTTTCGGGGCGGTGGAGACTCTCGAGGATATCACCGAACAGAAGATCGCAGAGGAAAAGATCGGCAAGACAGACCGAAGAGGCAAGATCAAATAGTTATCGCCGTTGAGGCGGCGCTCGCTGGGTCTGTTCCCTGGGAATGGATGAACAGCAGAAAGGAAAGAGGTCAGGCCATGAGATTATATGCCATGAAATCATATGCCGAAAAGTTGATAGAACTGACAGAAAAACACGCCGAGGCAATCGCCCGGCAATGGTACAGCAATGTAAAAATGAACCCCAGGACGCCTGCTTACCATACGATGCCGGAGAACACCGCTATCCGCCAGGCCATAGATTTTTACACGAACTTCCGGCATATTTTTTACAGCGAAAATCCTTTCGAGGAGGCCAATGACATATTCTACAAATTTGCGGAAGAGCGATACCGTGAGCACATACCGCTTTCGCAGGTGGTATATGCGCTTGTCCTGATGAGAAGGCACCTCTGGCTGTTCGCCGAGAGCCAGGCCACGTTTGTGACGCCTATCGAACTGCACCAGGCGTCGGAAAGCCTGAGCCGCACAATCCTCATGTTCGATTATGCGATATTCATCGTAATTTCCACGTACGACGAAATGCTCCGGAAAGAAATTGACGAGAAATTCAAGCAGTTGAAAATGAAAAACCCGTTTGAGATGTGGAATCAATCGCCGGAGCAGCCCTCCGGCGAACAGCGCAAAACAATTTAGAAACTGCGTACTGGCGAAGGAGGCACAACCATGGACTTAAAAGAGGAACTGAAAGGCTCCATACTCTTCAAAAGCCTGACAGATGAAGAGATTGAAAAAATAATTCCGCTCTGCGCGGAGGAGCAGCACCCGGCCGGCACCGAGCTTTACAAGGAGGGCGATTTCGCCAACAAGCTGTACATAGTCAGGAAAGGCAATACCGCCCTCGACCTGAAAAACAACATGGCCCCCTACGGGCCCCCCAACCGGATGATCGTGGACATGATCAAGCCCGGGGACGCCCACGGCTGGTCGGCGCTGGTCGCACCGCACGTCTACACTTTGAGCTGCAGATGCGTTGAAGACTGCAGCCTGATATCGGTGAGCGGCCCGGCCCTGATGGAGTTAATGAAAAGCGAGTGCCATATCGGCCTGAAAGTCATGACGGCCATATCCAAGATGATCGCAACCCGCCTGACGCATACCCGGGTGCTGATCATAGGGGAACGGGGGCTTGGGGCTGTAACAGATTATTAGGACAGGCGCTAGGCATTGGGCATTAGGCAGGCATTAGGAGTTATAGGCTAGTAGGGCGAAAGGCTAAAGGTCAAACGTTAGCCTTACGTCTAATGCCTTTAACTGCCCAATGCCTTTTTTTATTTGACAGCCCCGATATTTCGGAATATCAAACAGACATTCGCATAACAAGCCGAAAACGGAGCTGAATATGGACTCGAACCAAAGCGGAGTACTGGATTTTTTCAAGCGGGAAAGCATCACGGGGGAATGGCTCTCCGGGTTCAGCCTGGGAAAGATTCTCTTCATTGACTACGACAAGGCCATAGTATCCATTACAGACAAGGAAAAACAGAAGGCCGGAGGCGTCCCGAACGGCTCTTTCTTGCTGGCCTACTCAATCAACGGCGGCGAAGCACCGCAGGCCCTGCTGTTCCGGATCATGAAAGCCCTCCATGCGGGTAACGGGCTGGCCGCGAAACCCGATGAAACCGTCATGGAGTGCCGGGTCCTGGGGACAATTTACAGGCACAAGACAAAGGGGACCTGTTTCGGCTCCGACGTGGGAGACCTCCTCAGCCCTTCCAACTACATACTGATCAAGCCGGCGCCCGATTTCGTCGAGGCAATAGCCAACTTCCGCTACGGCAATGTCGCGCAGCTCTCCGGTGTGAGGCTCGGCAACCTCCGGTATGGGTCAAGCCTCAATTACGCCTCGGCCGACGCGGTGGAGGTCTATGTCAACCCGAGGGACTTCCTCGGCAAGAGGACGGCCCTCTTCGGGATGACGAGGACGGGAAAATCCAACACGGTCAAGAAGATAATCCAGGCCACGATGAGCATGAGCGAGATGGCCAAGGGGACTATCCTGGGCTCGGCCCCCGGCACCACCCTTGCCCCCTTTGCGCCGGACGGCACTCCCAACTACCCGGTCGGGCAGGTCATATTCGATATAAACGGCGAATACGCCAACCCCAACGCCCAGGACGAGGGGACCGCCATCTTCGAGATGTACCAGGACCACGTGACCAGGTACAGCGTCGCCCAGAAGAGGGACTTCAAGGTCATGGACGAACTGCGCAGCGGCAGGATCATCATAATCGACCTTTCGACGGGCGACCCGGAATCCCAGGTACTTTACTCGGAGCGTATCACCCGCCAGATATTCACCGATGCCATGAGCCGTTTCGTGGAAAACAAGCCCAACAATTTCATCCAGTTCTATTTCGAGGAGGCCCACAACCTTTTCCCCCGGAAAGAGGACTCAAACCAGGTCACCATTTACAACAGGCTGGCCAAGGAAGGCGCGAAATTGAACCTTGGCCTGGTCTACCTCACCCAGGAAGTGAGTTCGATCAGCTCGAACATCCTGAAAAACACCCAGAACTGGTTCATCGCCCACCTCAACAACACCGATGAGATCCGGGAGATACAGAAATATTACGATTTCGGCGATTTCACGGACAGCCTGCTGAGGTTCAGCCCGGCAAACGACATCGGCTTCTGCCGGATGAAGACATATTCCAACCCCTTCACTATCCCTGTGCAGATAAGCAGGTTCTCGGCTTTCGAAAACAACGGGAAGTAAAACGGCAATGTAAGGGGCGACCGGCCGGTCGCCCTTTTTTTCGCCCCGGAGAATGTAACCATACGCGCGTATGCAACCACCTCCCGCGCCATAATGTTAGGTGCGGCGCAGATCAGTCGTAGGGGCCGGTTTCAAACCGGCCCGGGCTGCGACGTGCGAAACAAACTGAAGGCGCTATGATGCATAAGCTGCGCATTGCGGGCTGATCTGAGATCAGCCCCTACAGCAATTTATTACGGCGCATTAAGGATAACTCCGTAGATTCCTTTTCCGATTTAACGCTGAATCGGGCTTTATTAAAGATGGCACCCCCAACAAAAAAGCGGGCCAAAAAGGCCCGCTTCTAATCTCAAATCTTGAATTTATTTTTCCGTGACTATCTTCGAGAAATCCGCAATCCGGTAAATCATCCCGGAAATCTCCCAGAGGAGAGACAGGCGGTTGAGGCGGACCTTCTCGTCCGGGTCCATGACCAGCACGGCTTCGAAGAACGCGTCGACGGGCTTGCGCAGGCGCGCCATTTCGACGAGCGCAGCTTCGTAGTCCTCTTTATCGGTGAGCCCACGGCCTTGTCCCTGATCTCCTTGTACGCCTGTACAGGGTGCTTTCCGCGCGCTCGGAAAACTGCCGGGTCGACGGCGCCGCCCTGGAAGTTTTTCAGGATGTTGGCGACGCGCTTGAAGGCGATGGCCAGCGGCTCGAAATCCGGATGCGATTTGAAGGCCTCCATCGCCTTGATCTTCCGCAGCGACCTGCCGAAATCCTCAATGCCCGTGGACAGCACGGCGTCGACGACATCGTAGGGGTGGCCCTGCGATATCAGCTGGTTCTCAAACCTGGCCCGGAAAAATTCAATGACATCTTTTTTGATTTCCTCGGCGGGTCTTTTCAGCCTGTCGCCAAGGATGCGAGATGCTCTTGTCCAGCAGTTCGGGGAGGCTCAAGTTGCATCCCTTGTCCAGGATGATATTGATGACCCCGAGCGCCTGCCTGCGCAGCGCGTACGGGTCGGCGGTCCCGGTAGGGATCTGGCCGATTCCGAAGAAGCCGACGATCGTGTCGATTTTGTCGGCGATGCTCACGATCGCGCCCACATCGGTCTCGGGGAGCTCGCCGCCCGCCGAGGTCGGCAGGTAGTGCTCGTAAATGGCCTTCGCCACGTCCGGGTCTTCGCCCTGGATGAGCGCGTACTCGCGGCCCATGATCCCCTGGAGTTCCGGGAACTCGTATACCATCTGGGTCTCCAGGTCGGCCTTGGTGAGGAGGCGGCCCTGTCCACTTTCGCGGCGAGCGACGGGGCGATTTTGCTCGGCAATGTAGTCGGCGAGCTGCCGGAAGCGCATGACCTTCTCGTAGGATGTGCCGAGCTGGGAATGGAAAACGACCTTGTGGAGCTTCTCAAAATGCTCGTCCAGCGGGACCTTGCTGGTCTTCTTGAAGAAGAACTTCGCGTCGGCCAGCCGCGCCCGGATCACTTTCTCGTTGCCCCGCGCCACCACGGACGGGTCGCGAGCCATTGTATTGTTGATGGTGATGAAATACGGCATGAGCTTGTCGCCTTGCCGTCGAGCACGGGGAAGTATTTCTGGTGCGACATCATCGTGGTAGTCAGCACGTCCTTGGGGAGTTCGAGGTAGCTTGCGTCGAAGCTGCCGCAAACCGCCGACGGAAATTCCACGAGATAATTGACTTCTTCGAGGAGGTCCTCTTCGATCAGAGGCTTGCCGTAGACGGATTGCGCGGCCTTTTCGACTTCCGCCACGATGATCTTTTTCCGTTCGTCCTGGTCCACGACAACGTAATTCTTTTTCGCACTTGGACATGTAATCCTGAAAGCTCTTGACCGCAAAAGGCCTCGGCGACATGAAGCGGTGCCCGAATGACTTGTTGCCGCTCGCGATGTTTTCGATCTTGAAAGGCACGACATCCGCGCCGAACAGTGCGACTATCCAATGGATGGGCCTGGCAAAGCGGATCTCCAGGTTCGACCAGCGCATGGATTTCTGGAAGGGAATAGAGAGGATGAACTTCGGGATCATGACCGGAAGCAGCGATGCCGTTTCCTCGCCCGGGATCTTCTTCCGGGCGCAGATATATTCGCCCTTGTCCGTCACGATCGTCTCCAGCTCGCTGATTTCCAGCCCCTGCCCTTTCGCAAAGCCAAGGGCGGCTTTGGTCGGGTTGCCCTGCTCGTCAAAGGAAACCCTCTTGGCCGGGCCGAGCTTTTCGATGATCTGCTCTTCCTGCTTCTCGGCGACTCTGTTCACACAGCACAACCAGCCTCCGGGGTGTGGCCAGTGTCCTGACGGCCCCGAAGGGGATGCGGCTGCCGGTCAATTCTTTGCGGATCAGCTCGTCCATGTCCCTCAGGGTTTTGGTCAGGAAATCCGCCGGTATTTCTTCGGTCCCTATTTCAATAAACAGTTCTTTGCCCATTCAATTCTCTTCATATTTTGTCATTTGACAAGCTCAATGAGTAATAATCGCGAGTGCCGCCTATTTCTTCGCATTGTTCGCCATCAAGCTTGGAGACTATTCTTCACCCGATCAGGGGAAATCCGAGCGCCTCCCTCTGCTTCAGGTAGCCTTCGGCGCTGAGCTTGGCGAGGTTCCTGACCCGGCCGATGTAGCTGGTCCTTTCGGCAACGCTGATCGCCCCGCGGGCGTCCAGCATGTTGAAGGCATGGGAGCACTTCAGGCAGTAATCATAGGCCGGCAGGACAAGTTCCTTCTCCGCCATCCTGATCGACTCGGCCTCATACATGTCGAAAAGTTCCCGGAGCATGCCGATGTCGGCCACCTCGAAATTGTAAGTGGAAAATTCCACTTCGCCGCGGTGATGGACATCCCCGTATTTCACGCCGTATCCCCATTCGAGGTCGTAGACATTATCGATCCCCTGGAGGTACATGGCGATCCGCTCGATGCCGTAAGTGATCTCGGCGCAGATCGGGTTCAGGTCGATTCCGCCCACCTGCTGGAAATAGGTGAACTGGGTGATCTCCATGCCGTCGAGCCAGACCTCCCAGCCGAGTCCCCAGGCGCCCACGCGTGGGGGATTCCCAGTCGTCCTTGACGAAGCGGATGTCATGCTCGAGGGGGTCGATCCCGAAGCTCCTGAGCGAATCGAGATAAAGCTCCTGGATATTCAGCGGCGAGGGTTTCATGATGACCTGGTACTGGTAGTAGTGCTGGAGCCGGTTGGGGTTCTCGCCGTAGCGGCCGTCGGTCGGCCGTCGCGAAGGCTCCACATAGGCCACGTTCCAGGGCTCGGGCCCGAGCGACCTTAAAAAAGTGGCCGGGTTAAATGTGCCCGCCCCGACTTCGATATCATAAGGCTGCTGGATGATGCAGCCCTGGCCCGCCCAGAATTTCTCGAGGGCCATTATCAATTCCTGAAATGTCACGGTATCCTCCGTATATATCAATTTTCAGAGCGTTGGGTATTCCGGCGGACCGGAATCTAAAGGAAAGAGATCCTTGTTCTGAATCTGTCCTCTATGGATGAAATACTTAAATTGTCAGGTGTTAGGCATCATTCGAAGGGCGAAGCGTAAACTCCGTTAAGTGAAGACTGGCAACAGCAATATTTTTAAATGGCCTGCCGGCCGGAAATAGCATTAATCCGGAAAACTAGTCAACCAAAATCAGCCCGAAAGCATGCGGATTTCATTGAGGATATTAAAGGATTTCAGCTCTTTCCCGAGCAGAAAGTTGATGAACCGGGTCAGGACGACCCTGCTCTCCCTGGGCGATGTCGGTGAAGACAAGCCTTTCAGGAATTCGAAATCGCATTCCTTGCCGATCAGGAGCGTCTTGAGTGTCCCGGGGCTCAGCAACGCCTCTGCACCTGGGTGCCCGGGGCGCAATTTCCGCACCGGATGGCGCCGTCCCTGTAATTGAAGCGGAAGGCGCCCCGCCGATCTTCCAGGGGCGCGGCAGGAAATGCAATGGTCAGGAAAGGGTCGTAGCCCAGCAGCTTGAGCATCCTCAATTCGAACAGGCGGATTATGCCGTCCGAGTTCAGCCCGGAATCGATCAGGCCCAGGAAGGAAACCAGGTGATCGAAAAGTTCCCGCTCTTTTTGCCTTCCAGCGTGAACTGCTCGACGAGTTCGAGGAAATACGAAGCGACAAGGGTGCTCTCCAGGTCGCCCCTTATCCGCTGATAGTGCTCGGTCACATCGCAGTTTTCTATCAGGGCAAGTTCGCCGCCGCGGCCTTTGCGCGAGAAGATCATGACGGAGCGGCAGCACGGGTCCAGGGCGTTGGGAAACCTCCTGCGGCTCCGGCGCGCCCCCTTGGCGATGCCGCTTATCTTCCCGAACTCGTCCGTGTAGAACCTGGCAATCCGGTCCGATTCCCCGTAATCGAGCGCGTGGAGGACAACCGCCTGCGCCTTGTATGTCTGCCTGCCTGCCATTTATTTATCTCTGACGTATAAAACATTCGTTACGTCTGTTTCCCAGTTCAGGGGATTATATTTAATATATTCGCGAACACTGTTCAACTCTGTCATCATTACGAATAACTCTCTCGTAATAATTGCGCTGCCAAACGGGACACGCCCGGGTATTGCGGAGAGTCATTTATTTTTGTCGTAACAGACGGATTTAAATCCCGCAATCATAGCTCCAACCGACTTAGGTCTGTGGCCCACAAGCGAATGCCGTAGGGGCGACCGGCTGGTCGCCCTTACTCCTGACGAAAAATGTATTCCATGAAAATGATTAGGCATTATCACAAATTCATCTAAATTAATATTTCTTCTCATTATTTCCGCTGATTTTGAACCATTCTTCCTTAATACAATCTTCCCATAATCACTTAAGGAGATAGAAAATTTCCACTTTCACTTACAACTTTCCCAAATAAACATTCATGATTATGGGCGCAGATTGTTATGAAATAGGCACCCTGGTTTGAATAATCAAAATTTTTGAGGCGGATGGAACGGCTGGTTATTTTTTCTGCAGCAATCGATATGGGCGTACCGGCCGGTCGCCCCTACATTAGTACCCACTTGTTCTAAATCTCCCTGTACTTGATCTCCCCGCCGACGATGGTCATGACCGCCTTGCCCTTGAGCTCCCAGCCGTTGAAGGGGCAGTTGCGGCTCTTGGATTTGAAGGCGTCGACGTTGACCGTCCATTTCCTCTCGGGGTCTATGACGGTTATGTCCGCCGGGGCGCCCTGCTCCAGGGTCCCCCCGGGCACCTTCAGGATGGCCGCGGGCGCGCAGCTCATTTTCTGTATCAGCTGAGGCAAGGTTAGCACCCCCTCGTCCACCAGCTTCAGGCACAGCCCCAGCGATGTCTCCATCCCGATGATGCCGTTGGCGGCGAACTCGAATTCGACGTCCTTTTCCACGGAGGACTGCGGCGCATGGTCGCTGGCTATGGCGTCTATTGTGCCGTCCCTCAAGCCTTCCCGCAGGGCCTGGGCATCGGCCCTGCCGCCTATGGGCGGGTTCACTTTCTTGTTCGTGTCAAAATCCCTGAGGCTCTCGTCAGTCAGGAACAGGTAGTGCGGCGCGGTTTCGGCGGTCACCTTCACGCCTTTGGCCTTCGCCTTCCTGATGATCTCCACCGAGCCCGCGCTGCTCACATGGCAAATGTGGACGGCGGTGCCCGTGTATTCGGCAATTGCTATGTCCCTGGAAATCATGATCTCTTCGGCTATCGAGGGAATGCCCGGCAGCCCCAGTTGCGCGGAAACCGGCCCCTCGTGCATCAGGCCGCCCTTGCTGAGCTGCAGGTCCTCGCAGTGCGATATGACCGGCAGACCGAACTGATAGGCATATTCCAGCGCGATCCGCATCAGGTGGCTTCCCGCCACGGGCTTCCCGTCGTCGGAAAATCCCACGGCCCCCGCTTTCCTCAGGTCGGAAAACTCGGAGAGGACCGCCCCCTCTGAACCCATGCTGATGGCGGCTATGGGATATATGCGCGCCAATCCCGCAATCCTTGCCTGCCTGAGAATGAATTCCGTAACGGACCGGCTGTCGTTGACCGGTTTTGTATTCGGCATGCAGGCCACCGCGGTGAAGCCTCCGGCCACCGCCGCCTCGCTCCCGCTCAGGACCGATTCCTTGTACTCATGGCCCGGTTCCCTCAGGTGGGTGTGGATATCGATCAGACCCGGCACAACGACCCTGCCCGCCACATCGACAACTTCCGTATCTTTAGCAGGCTTGGATTGCCCCTTGCCGATTCGGGCGACTGCCCCGTCTTCAATGAGAAGATCGGCTTTCAGATCAATATCCCGCGACGGGTCGAGTATCCGGCCCCCGGTTAACAGCAGCTTCATGGATTGCCTCCTGACAGTAAATAGAGAAGCGCCATCCTCACGGCAACTCCGTTCGTGACCTGGTCGAGGATGATGGAATTAGGCCCGTCCGCGATTTCGGGGGATATCTCGACGCCCCTGTTGATCGGGCCCGGGTGCATGACCAGGGCGTCCTTGTCCGCGGCCTGGAGGTTCTTCCTGTTCAGGCAGAAAAGGCCCGCGTATTCCCGCAGCGACGGGAAAGTGCTCATGCCGTGGCGCTCGAGCTGGATCCTGAGCATCATGACTATGTCGGCCCCCCTGATCGTGTCTTCCAGGTTCGTGAAGACGCGCACCCCCATCTGCTCGATCCCGCGCGGGATGAACATTGCCGGGCCGCCGACCGTGACTTCCGCCCCCATCTTTTTCAGCCCGTATATATTTGACCTCGCCACCCGGCTGTGGGCTATGTCCCCCACGATCGCAACCTTCAGGCCCTTGATGGCCCCTTTTTTCTGCCGCATCGTGAGCATGTCCAGGAGGGCCTGGGTCGGGTGCTCGTGCGCCCCGTCGCCGGCGTTGATGACGGATTGCCGGATCAGGCGCGCCAGCATGTGGGGGGCGCCCGCCGCGCTGTGCCTGATAACGATTATGTCGGGGTTCATGGCCTCGAGGTTGCGGGCCGTGTCGATCAGGGTCTCCCCCTTCACGAGAGCGCTCGTCGAGGCGGATATATTCACGGCGTCGGCGCTCAGCCGCTTTGCCGCTATTTCAAAGGATGTCCTCGTCCGGGTGCTCGCCTCGAAGAAAAAATTGATCACTGTCTTTCCCCGCAGGGTGGGCACTTTCTTTATCTCCCGGGTGGAAACTTCCATGAAGGACTCTGACGTGTCGAGGATGATGCTGATCTCCTCGGCCGACAGGTCCTGAATCCCCAGGATGTCCTTCCTATCCCATTTCATACTCTTTCCTCACTGCTCTGTCTGGACAACCACCTCGTCCCTGCCCTTGTTCTCGGTAAGATAAACGGCCACGTCATCCCACAGCGAAGACGGGAGGTTCTTTCCCACGAAATCCGCGCGGATCGGCAATTCCCGATGTCCCCTGTCTACCAGGACCGCCAGCTGGATGAGCTTGGGGCGGCCGAAATCTATGAGCGCGTCCATCGCCGCCCTCACCGTCCTTCCCGTGAAAAGGACGTCATCAATGAGTACGACTTTCTTATCGTCCAGTGAGAATGGTATGTCCGTCTTGCCGAGCCTTGGTTTTGTCTTGGTCCTGAGCAGGTCGTCCCGGTAAAGCGTGATGTCCAGGATCCCCAGGGGGACGTCCTTGCCCTCTATGCTGCAGATCTTCTTCTGGATCCTCCTCGCCAGGAACACGCCCCCGGTCTGTATCCCGACAAGGGCCAGTCCCTCCACGCCCTTGTTCTTCTCCAGTATTTCATAAGAGATCCTTGTCAGGGCCCTGTCCATCACCTCGGCGTCCATAACGGTTTTCTCTTTTGCCATCTTCCCCCCCTTTTAGGATTTCGCGCCGGGCGCACGCAAAAAAAAAGCCTCCCCTTGCGGGAAGGCTTGTCTAATTACCTGAATTCAGTTGACATCGGATTGTCCTTTTCAATCTCACGGGATCGAATTTAAAGGCTTATGGGTGTATATCAGGACTGCCCGGGGCAGTCAAGTTCGATTCAGTGGAGGATGTCCCCGATCCTGTCCCACCGGACACTGCTCTCATCGCCGTTCCATGACCAGTAGATCATGAAGGCCTCTCCCATAACATCTTTCAAATCCACAAAACCCCAGAACCGGCTGTCATAGCTCTGGTCCCTGTTGTCGCCCATGACAAACACCGTCCCCTTCGGGACCTCTACCGGGCCCATGTTGTCCCTGGGCTGCATCGCCCCGGGCATGACCACCGGGTCCACATAGACGCCGTGGGTGTCCTCCGAGAGGACATCGTTGATATAGATTTCCTTGTTCCTGATCTCGACCCTGTCGCCGCCGATCGCGACGACCCTCTTTATGAAGTCCTTTGTCCGGTCCTGCGGGTAAATGAATACGATTATGTCTCCGCGCTTCGGTTCGCTTATCGGGATCAATGTCGACCTGACAAAGGGCACCTTCACACCGTATATGAATTTATTGACCAGGATGTGGTCGCCGATCTGCAGGGTGGGCTTCATGGACCCCGAGGGGATCTTGAAGGCCTGCACCACGAATGTGCGGATGAACAGGGCGATCAGGATGGCAATAATGATCGCCTCTGCGTATTCTTTTACTTTTTTTCCCATTTCCCTTCCTGTCGAATTAGATTGGCGCCGCCCACCGGGCCCTTCATGAATAAACGGCAGAACAGGACGATCAGCACCATGGCGGTCCCGCTGACGCCTTTGATAAGTTTGCGGGCGGCGTCCCCGAAGATACTTTTATAGGTCACGGCTTCCGGTTCCTGTACTTGAATGTTTCCACCATGATATTGGCCGTTATCCCGCCCAGCAGGATCCCGGCCAGCGCCCCCAGGCCCATGAAAACGGGGGTGAGAATCGCCGCCCCCGCCAGCCCTCCCGAACCGAGGAGAACAGGCCCGCCTTTGAAAACCCGGGCCCCCTGGCGCCGTTCATGATGAAGAGCACGTCGAGCGACTCGGTAACCGCGGCGATCACCGCGAGCACTCCCAGGACCTTCAGCCCCAGGATCCCGAATCCCGTGACCAGGGAATAAACTACCGCGGCCGCCAGGATGATGATCGTCCCTGGCAGGCCGGAGATGATCGAGAACAGCCCGGCAAACATCACCAGCATGAATACTGTAAGTCCTGTAGTCGCGAGAGCCGGCAAATCAGCTCTTTCCTTATTCTTTTGCCCGGCTTGTATTTTTCCCAAACCAGGACAAGCGGGCTCGCAATGAAAATTGAGGAATATGTCCCGACAATAACCCCCACCAGCAGGACAAAGGCAAAATCATGGATGACCGAGCCGCCGAAAAAGAACAGGGCGAGAGGACCAGGAACACAGTGAAAGAAGTCAGGATGGTCCGGCTCAGGGTCTGGTTAATGCTTTCGTTTATGACTGTGCCCAGGTCTTTTCTTATGTTTTTTCGCGCATTCTCCCGGATCCTGTCAAAGACGACTATGGTGTCGTTGATCGAGTAACCTATGATTGTCAGGAGCGCCGCGATAATGGTCAGGGTGAATTCCTTGCCGAGCACGGGTGAACACCGCGGTCGTCATGATAACATCATGGAACAGGGCAATGATGCCGCCCACGGCAAAACGGAACTCATACCTCCAGGTGATGTAAATGAGCATGCCGATCCACGCAATGGTAATGGCCATAATGCCCTTTTGCCTGCAGGTCGGCGCCTGCCTTGGGCCCCACCATTTCGACCTTCCTGACTTCAAAGGACCCCTTGCCGTATATGGATTTCAGGGAATCCTCAATTTTGTCCGAAACACCTTTCAGATCGGAACTGGACAACTCGGTCTTGAGGAGGAATTCGTTATCGGACGGAGGGCCCCGTCTGCTGGATCGTGCTGTTCTCCAGGTTGATGTGACGCAGGGATTCCCTGATCTTGTCTATGCTGGTCGGCTGTTTGAACTTGATCTGCACGACCGTGCCGCCGGCGAAATCTATCCCGAAATTCAGGCCGTGGACGCCCAGGTAGGCGATGCTGCTATGATGACCGCACAATGGAAAGATAAAAAGCGAATTTCATCTTCCCCACAAAATCGATGTTTATTCCGGATTTGATCAGTTCCATTGATGAGTTCTCCTGCCCTATATGCTTATGGATTTAACTTTTCTGTTCCAGATCAGGTAATCGAAGATGATCCTGGCCACGAAAACCGCCGTGAACACGCTGAACACAAGGCCGACGCTCAGGGTGACGGCAAATCCCTTGATGGGGCCGGTGCCGAACTGGAACATGAGCAGGGCGGCTATCAGGGTCGTGACGTGGGTGTCGAGGATCGTGATGAAGGCCTTGGAAAAGCCCGCCTCGATCGCGGCCCGCGGCGTCTTGCCCAGCCTCGATCTCTTCGCGCGTCCTCTCGAAAATGAGGACGTTGGCGTCCACCGCCATACCGATGGTGAGCACGATTCCCGCGATGCCGGGCAGGGTCAGTGTCGCCTTAAAGATCGCCAGCGTCCCAAGGATCAGGATAACATTGAGCAGCAGGGCCATATTGGCAATCACGCCGGAAGCCTTGTAGTAAAAGACCATGAAGACGATGACGAGCAGCGTCCCGATAATGACCGACATGATGCCCTTTTCGATCGAATCCTGTCCCAGCGATGGGCCGACCGTCACCTGCTCGAGGATTTTTACCGGCGCGGGGAGCGCACCCGAACGCAGGGCTATGGCCAGGATCTTGGCTTCCTCTTCGGTGAACGAGCCCGTGATCTGGGCATCGCCGCCGGAGATCCTCTCCTGGATAACCGGGGCGGAATAAACCACGCCGTCCAGGACGATGGCCAGCCGCTTCTTGACGTTTTCGCCCGTGATCCGGTCGAAGTCCCGGGCTCCCTGGGGCTTGAATTTCAGGGAAACATAGGGCTCTCCGAAGCGGTCGCTGATTGCGACTCGCGCCGTCTCAATCGAATCGCCGGTCAGGACGGCCCTGTTCTTCAGCAGTATCGGAGTTTCGGTGATCCTGCCTGTCTTGCGGTCCATCCTTTTTTCATTCAGGACGATGTCGCCGGGCGGCACGATACCCCTCAGGGCGTCGCCGATGCTGCTTTCCTCATCGACCAGCATGAATTCGAGCCGGGCGGTCTTGCCGATCAGCTCAATGGCGCTGCGCGGGTCCTTGATGCCCGGGAGCTGGATCGCTATCCGGTCCTCACCCTGCGGGGCGATTTCCGGCTCGGTCACACCGAACTGGTCGATGCGGTTGCGGATTGTCTCAAGGCTCTGCTCGACGGCGTGCTTCTTGACTTCCTCGGCCCTCTTGTCTTTCATCTTCAGGGAGACCTTTTCCCGCCCTTCAACTATATCGGAGGATTTTACCTCCAGGTCGGGATACTGGTCTTTTATGAGCTTGTTGAATTCCGCAGCTCGATTCCTTGTCGGTCAATTCCAGCGAAATGATGCCCGCCGAACCGCGCTCGACGTTGCGGAACTTGATCTTGCGGTTCATCAGGGCCTCTTTCATATCATTGGCCATCCTGTCCAGCGTGCTTTCGACCGCCTTCTGGGTATCCACTTCCAGGACGAGGTGCATGCCTCCCTGGAGGTCAAGCCCCAGCCGGAGTTTGTCGCTCGGCATATATTTTTTCCACTGGTCAGGCAGAGGGGTGAACGACGGCACCAGGTAAACAAGGGCAGCCGCGGTAACGAGTAACGTGATTATGACCCTGATTTTGATATCCTTGAACATCTATCAGCCCTTCCCCTCCTCTTTATCCTTCTGGGCCACTGCGGAGATATGGCTCCGCGCGACCTTGACCCTGACCTTGTCGGCTATTTCTATTGTCACGACGGTATCGGTCAGGCCCGTCACCTTGCCGTAAAGCCCCCCGGACGTCACAACCGTGTCGCCGTGGGTTATGTTCTGAATCATTTCCCTCAATTCCTTCTGCTTTCTTCTGCTGGGGGCGGATGATGAGGAAATAAAAAATAAGAAAAATGATGCCCATCATTATTATGAACTGAAAATCCCCGCCCGGGGCCCCAGTCCCGCCAGCCTGTCCCATAGCGTATGCCGGACTCATGCCTTCTTTCCTCCTTGCAATAATTGAGACCTGGAGTCTTTAAAGGTCCGCCGGAAATCGCCATAGGCGCCTTCCCCTATGGCCTGCCGGGCCCTCTCCATGAAGCTCATATAAAATCTTACATTGTGGACCGTATTTAAAATAATCGCCAGAATCTCTCTGGCGACAAAAAGATGCCTCAGATATGCCCGCGAAAAGTTCCTGCAGGTATAACAGTCACATAACCGGTCGAGAGGCGAATCATCATCCCGAAATCGGGCGTTTTTTATAACAACGTTTCCCTCATTTGTAAATAATAATCCGTGCCTTGCCGACCTTGTCGGTATGACGCAGTCGAAGAGGTCCATGCCGTATGCAATCGCCTCGATGATGTCCTCGGGCGTCCCCACCCCCATGAGGTACCTGGGACTGCCCGCCGGGAGCAGCGGAGCGCTGCAGGCGACGGTTTCCATCATCGCCGGCTTTGGCTCGCCGACGCTCAGCCCGCCCAGGGCGTACCCGTCGAACCCGAGCGACACAATGTCCTCCACGCCCTTTTTCCTCAATTCGGGGTAAATACCGCCCTGGATGATCCCGAAAAGCGCCTGTCCGGGGTTGATCTCGCACTGGCGGGACCTCTTTGCCCAGCGCGCGGTGCGCACCAGGGCCCTTTCGACCTCCTTGTATTCGGCCGGATACGGCGGGCATTCGTCAAGGCACATCATGATATCGGAACCGAGCGCCCTCTGCACCTCGATGGCGATCTCCGGGGAGAGGAAATGGGACGACCCGTCCAGGTGGGACCGGAAAGTGACGCCCTCGTCCCTCACCTTGCGGATCGCGGCAAGGCTGTAAACCTGGAAACCGCCGCTGTCCGTCAGGATCGGCCCTTTCCAGTCCATAAACCTGTGGAGCCCTCCGAATTTCCTCAGCAGGTCCGGCCCGGGCCTCAGGAAGAGATGGTAAGTGTTCGACAGGATTATCTGCGCCCCGGCCTTTTCCAGTTCGGCGGGTGTCATGGACTTAACGGTCCCCTGGGTCCCGACCGGCATAAAAGCGGGCGTATCCACCGCGGCCGTGGGGGGTCGATCATCTTCCCCAGCCTGGCGGCGCCGTCGGTTTTCAAGACCTCGAACTTAAATTCCATGATTCTCCTGGCTAAGGTGCAAAAGGCTAAAGGCAAAGAAACACAATTCAGTTCCTTTAGCCACTTCGCCTATTTTATCAACATACAGTCCCCGTAGCTGTAAAACCTGAACTTTTCCCTTATCGCCCTCTCATACGCTTTCATGAGGTTTTCTTTCCCCGCAAAAGCCGACGCCAGCAGGAACAATGAGGACTTCGGCAGGTGGAAATTCGTTATCAGGCCCTGCACCCTTTTGAACCTGTAGCCGGGGTAAATGAACAGCCTTGTCGACCCGCTTGCCGCTTTTAAATGACCGGAATCATCGGAGGCTGACTCGAGGACCCTGGTGGATGTCGTCCCCACCGCGATCACCCTTTTTGCGCCGTTTATTTTCGCCGCGCTCTCGCTCGTGATCTCAAAAAACTCCTCCTCCATCATATGCCCCTCGATATCTTCCGATTCTATGGGAAGAAAAGTCCCGTAGCCCACGTGCAGAGTTATTTTAGTGATCCCGACGCCCTTCATTCTCAATTCAGACAGGAGGTGATCTGTAAAATGCAGGCCCGCCGTGGGGGCCGCGACCGACCCGGGGACATGCGCGTAGACCGTCTGGTACCTCTCGAGGTCGCTCACGGTCTTGCCCGCTCCCTTCCTCTTTATGTAGGGCGGCAGGGGCGCGGAGCCATTGAGCCTTAAAAAAGTGTCGAAATCGTCAGCCGTCGCGAATTCGAGGACCCAGATCTTATCGGATTTTTTCCCGGCAATCCTGGCTTCACCCGGGTTTTCGGGGCCGAAATGGATTATTGTCCCTTCTTTCACCCTTTTGCCCGGTTTCAGGAGGGCTTCCCACTCGCCCGGACCTTGACCCTTTCTCAGCAGCAGTATCTCGATAGCGGCCCCGGTCGATTTCCGCCCATGGAGGCGGGCCGGGATCACCTTCGAATCATTGATAACCAGGTGGTCTTCACAGTCGAGATACCGGGGGAGGTCCCGGAACAGGGCCGTCTCGGTCTCACCGGTTTCGCGGTCGAGAACCATCAGCCTGGAGCCGTCCCTCGCCTCAAGCGGGTCTTGTGCGATCAGCTCTCCCGGAAGACTGTAATCAAACTCGGATAACTTCATGTCTCCCCAGCCCCGCTATCTTGTTCCGAAATATACGAGGGCCAATCCCGCCAGGATTGCCGCAATCCCGCATATCCGCAGGGAATTGTCGGGAATTTCGGGAATTTTCAGGAGCAGGGCCTTCATTTTTTCAGGGAAGGCAAAATAGGGGATCCCTTCTATTACCAGGACCATTCCTATCACGCATAAAAAATACTTCAAGACGGGTCTCCCTTTTCTATTTGCTCCTTGTACTCATTCCAGAGCGAATCCATTTCCTCGAGGCTTGCATCCCCGGGTGTCCTGCCCTGTTCCCCGAGCTTCTCCTCTATATAGCGGAACCGCCTCTCGAATTTCCTGTTTGAGCCCGCCAGGGCCTGCTCGGCGCTGATCCCGTAAAACCTGGCCAGGTTGGCGGCGGCAAACAGGATATCCCCTATTTCGGCCCCGGCCTGGCCCCTTTCCCCCTCTTCAAGGGACTTCCTGAATTCCCGTATCTCTTCCTCAATCTTGTCCAGGACACCCTCGATGTTTTCCCAGTCAAAACCCACCCGGGCGGCCGCGGAGGCGAGTTTCTGTGCCCTGGGCAGGGCGGGCATGGACCGGGGGACGCTGTCGAGGAGCGACTTCCCCGCCGCTTTCCCCTCTTTTTCCCGGGACTTGATCTTTTCCCAGTTTGCCTTGACCTCTTCGGCACCGCTCACGGTTGTTTCACCAAACACATGCGGGTGCCGGCGGATCATCTTTTCCGCGATCCCCTGCAGCACGCCCCCTATATCGAACCGGCCTTCCTCCTCCTCGATGCGCGCCAGGAAAAGGATTTGAAACAGAAGGTCCCCGAGCTCCTCCCTGAGGTCCTCGGCCGAACCGGATTCCAGGGCATCAAGGGCCTCATATGCCTCTTCTATCAGGTACCTGCCGATATCGCGGCTCGACCTGTTTCAGGTCCCAGGGACACCCGTCCCCGGGCGAGCGCAGGCGTTTGATTATGTCCAGCAGCTTTTGGAATTTTTCTGGATGTCCCTCATGCCCTTTCAATTCAGCTAACCTTGCAAAACAGTTATTTATTAAGCGGGTTTAACTAGCATGAAAACCAGGTTCTGTCAAAAGCGGAGACTTTCTTCGCCGCGGCTTGTCCATGCCATGGAGGGCTCCCGCACGGCCTTGGTGAACAAATACTTGCGAGGTTTTACTTGCTTTTTGAGAGGGTGCGTGCTAATGCACTTAGGATTCAAACCGGGCTTTTTTCCACACAATTTGCTGTACATTTTCAAAAAACTGTATAAGCTTCACCATTGGTTTTTTTCATGCAAATTGGCGACGCCTGGGAATTGGCGGCAGTCTGTATACCAGTCTGAAAATCAAGAGAGGAGGATTCATAATGGCAGAAGAAAAGAAACGTTTGACCAGGGCTGAAAGGCTTGCCCTTGAGCGCGAGGAGAACCTGAAGCATTGGACTGAGCAGGACGAGCTCCTGCTCAAACATCGTGAAGAGGCTTACAATATCGGCGGTGAAGATCAGTTGGGCCGCCTCGCGAAACAGGGCAAAAAGCCCATGCGCGATTGCATCAGCGCGATTATTGATCCAGGTTCGGAATTTTATGAACTCGGTTTGGATGCCGGCTACAATATCGGAAAAGTAAAGCTCTACGGCGGAGATATTTACGAATCGGAAAAACGCGGGCACATCCCCGGCGGCGGAATGGTTACAGGCGTGGGAACCGTCCACGGCAAAGACTGCATGATTTTCGCGAATGAAAACCGCTACGCTGCGGGAACCTATTTCCCGATAACCCTTAAGAAGCACATGAGGGCGCAGGCAATTGCAGAGCGCCTCAGACTCCCCTGCATCTACATAGCCGACTCGGGCGGGATCAACCTTCCCCTGCAGCTCGGGTGCTTTGCCGACGACGGACATTTCGGAACCATGTTCTACAATATGTGCCGTATGTCAGCCGTGGGCATCAAGCAGTACACGCTCTCCACTGGTGGAAATACCGCGGGTGGAGCTTACATCGTTTATCTCGCTTCCGAATCGATCATGATCGAGAAACTCGCTTTTGCATTCCTGGCAGGTCCCCCGATGGTTAAATCGGCTATCGGCGAAACCGTTTCCCCCGAAGACCTCGGCGGCGCTTATGTCCATACCCAGCACTCCGGCGGATGCGACCACTTCGTGAGATCTCAGGAAGAAGGGATCAAGAAGCTGCGCGACATCATCGAGTTCGAGCCGGGCCAGTCACTGTACTGCGACAAGAAGAAGCCGGCCGAGCCGAAGTTTGATTTTGCGGAAATGATGAGCAACACTCCCGCAAACACGTATCACGCAATCAACATCAAAGAGACCCTGAAGTGCCTTGCCGACGACAGCTATTTCCATGAGTACAAACCCACCTACGGTTTGAACCGCGGAGAGAGCATCTGCGCAGGTAAAATGTGGATGAACGGTATGCCGGTCGGCGTAATCGCCTCCAGCGGCAACGGCGTCATCTATATCGAAGCAGCCAGGAAAGCCACCGAGTGGATGATCCGCTGCGGCAACTCCAACCTCCCGGTCCTCTTCCTCCAGGGTTCGCCCGGCTACATGGTCGGCAAGTCCGAAGAGTGGGGCGGAATTGGAAAATACGGTTCCGACATGGTCCGCACGACTTCAGTTCTGAATGTACCCAAAATCCAGTATGTTATCGGCCCCGACCACGGCGCCGCCAACTACGGTATGTGCGGAAGGGCCTTCAAGCCGGTCTTCTGCTTCACCAACATGAGAGGCCGCACCACGGTTATGTCCGGCGAGACGGCAGGATTCATTGTTGAGTCCGTCAGAAGGAAGAACATCGAAGCCAAAGGCAACAAGGTCGATGAAGAAGATATGGCCAAGTTCCGCCAGATGATGAGAGACAGGTACGATTCGGAAGGCCATCCGTTCCTCACCGGGTCGCTGCTGTTCCATGACGGCGTTATCGCTTTCAAGGAAGTTAGAAGCAAACTCTGCAGAGCCCTTGAGCTTTGCTACCGAGTACCAATTGCAAGAACCGATTGGGGTGATCTGAAAGTCTAATCCGTTTCTAAAAGCGGAAAGACCCTGCAGTATTTCAAAAATCAGTGCGGCATATCTAAGGTATGCCGCACTGTAAAACAACGCAGGGGCTTGTCCCGATAACGGGATACGATTCACGAATTCGTTAAAAGGAGAATATAAAATGGCCGATATACTGCTTCAGGAAAGGACCGAAGACGGCATCCTGATTCTCACCCTGAATCGCCCGGATGCCATGAACTGCTTTAATTTTGACCTGCTGGCCGTGCTGGCGGACGTTATCCGCGAAGCCAACTTCGACATGGACCTCCGCTGCATCATTATCACCGGTTCCAAGGCCGGCGATGAGCCCAAAAAATGGTCGTTCTCAACAGGAGCGGACCTCAAAGAGAGAAGGAGTCTTACCCAGGATCAGGTAAGGCGTTTCATTTTCACGATTCGCAACACATTTACGGCTGTGGAGCAGGTCAGGGTGCCTGTCATAGCCGCAATCAACGGATTCGCATTCGGCGGCGGGACCGAACTGGCGCTCGCATGCGACATCAGAATTGCCTCCTCGAACGTCCTGATGGGACTGACCGAAACCAGCCTGGCAATTATTCCGGGCGCCGGCGGAACCCAGAGGCTGCCCAGGATAGTTGGCGTGGCCAAGGCAAAAGAACTTATTTACACGGCAAGGCGGTTCAACGCCCAGACGGCGCTGGAAATCGGCCTTGTCAGCAAAGTAGTTGAACCCGATAAGCTGATGGACGCGGCGCTGGAACTGGCCCGCGAAATTGCGAAAAACGGCCCTATTGGAGTTGCGCAGGCCAAATTCGTACTCAATTATGGTTCCGAAGCAAGCCTCGGCGTGGCCCTGCCGCTCGAATCCAAGGCTTACGAGGTAACAATACCGACTAAAGATCGGCTGGAAGCCCTGGCGGCTTTTGCCGAGAAACGCAAGCCTGTATTTAAAGGCGAGTAACACATCACACATTCAGGGAGGAACGTTTTTATGACAGAATACGATCTCTGGAAAATTTTTCCGAGAATGCCCAAGAAAGTAATTCTGGGCGACATCACAATCCGTGATGGTTTTCAGCACGAGGAAAGATTCATATCAACTGGAGCAAAGATTTTTTATGCTCAGGAAATGATCCTGGCCGGCGCAAAGGAAATCGAGGTTACAAATCTCGGCAGCGCCGTAACGACACCCCAGTTTGCGGATGCGGAGCAGGTCCTTGACCGCTCTCAGGAGCGATGAGTTCAAAAAACGCTGCGCCCGCGCCAAAATCAACTATGATGAACTTGTGATGACCGCTGTCACGATCCGCGAGACGGCTGTTGATCGCGCCATTGAATTGAAACAGAAGGGAATCGGCCCGGACCGCATCCTGATGATGGTCTCCACCGACCCCGAGCACCACTTCGCAAACTCAGGAACCACTCTTACCCAGTACTGGAAAGAGGCGGAGCGCTGCATTAAGAAAGCGGCTGACCACGGCATGAAGATGTGCGGTACCGTCAGCACGATCTGGGGAAGCCCGATCACCGGCGCCACCAAACTGGAAGACGCCGTTGAATTTACAAAGAGATGGTTCTCCATTGGAGCATATGATATCGAGCATGCGGACCATGACGGCTCCGCTTCCGCAGCCAACGTTTACCGTTATTTCTCGATGGTCCTGGATGCGATGCCTAACCCTGAAGCCCATCTGTGCCATCTCCATGAGACCAAGCGCGTAGCTTCGGCTTCAGTCCTGGCTGCCCTGCAGGCTGGAATCAGCAGGTTCGAGGGCACCCTCGGCGGATTGGGCGGACAGCCGGCCAATTTCATGGACGATAGCCCCATCCGCGGAACAGGCGAATATTATTACAAGGATCCGCGCTTTGTCGGCCTGATCACGTTTGAAGACCTGCTTGTGCAGATCGACGAACTCGGTATCGAGCATGGCTATGATGTAGACCGCGTCCTGTGGCTCGGCACCAAGATGGAAAAGTCAATGGGCAAAAGGCTTCGTTCAGAGGCTATTTACAACGGAAGGACACTTAAAGAGGGTCATCCGGAATTCGGGCGTCCCGGTCTTGCCAAGCTGATCCAGAAAGTCGGCGAGAAACCCGGGCAGAAGGTACCGCCCGAGTGGCCAGCCGAGGTAAAACTTGGTGAAAAATGGGGACCGACAGCCTGGAAATAAATCAGGCAACCTGTTAATCAGGGGAGAGCCTTCAAACAGCTCTCCCCTCCTTATAAATTAAATCATTCTGAAGGGAGGAATTCCAATGAGCGTTAACGTAGTAGCCCCAATGCCGGGTACGATAGCAGAGATTCTTGTCGAAGTAGGCGATCAGGTGAAAGCCGATGAAGAGCTCGTCATCCTCGAAGCCATGAAGATGGAAAATGCCATTATGGCCCCGTCGGCAGGAACAGTTAAAGAGATCAAGGTCGCCGAGGAAGACAAGGTCGACACCAACCAGGTATTGATCGTACTTGAGTAGCTAAACTTGTATTGAGTATGAGCCGAACAGTTCCACGTGGCTGTTCGGCTTTTTTTTGCTTTTATTTGGGGAGAATATCTACTATTGAGAATCCTGAAAGGCCCAAGATGAATTTTCCGGAAAACGTAATTATTCAGGAAGTCGCCCTCAGGGACGGCCTGCAGAACGAGAAAAGGGTGTTGGCCACGGCGGACAAGCTGCGCCTCGTTGAGAGGATGATCGGCTGCGGCATAAGGAGGATCGAACTGTCGAGCTTCGTAAACCCCCGCCTGGTGCCCCAGATGGCCGATGCCGAAGAGCTATGGCGGAAGGTGGAGAGGCCCCCGGATGTGCTTTTCACGGCCCTTATCCTGAACGAAAGGGGCTTGGAGAGGGCAATCAGCTGTGCCGTGCCGCACGTGGGGATATACGTCTCGGCAAGCGAGACCCACAGCCGGAAAAACAGCAACATGGACATTGCGGAGGCTTTGAAAGAGGCCCGGCTCCTACTGAGAAAGGCCCGCAGCGAGGGGCTCCGGGCGCGTGCTGGTGTTATGAACGCGTTTGGATGCGCCTACGAAGGGGACCGTTCCGTTGGCAAGGACCCTCGAGATCATCATGGGGCTTCTCGAGGAGGACCCGGAAGAAATCTGCCTCGCGGACTCTTCGGGGCTCGCAAACCCGCTCCAGATAAGAAAATATATCGAACAGGTAAGGGAAAAAGCGGCGGGCAAGGCGCTTTCCCTTCATCTCCATAATACAAGAGGGCTTGGCCCTGCAAATCTTTACGCCGCCCTCGAAGAGGGTGTATCCATCTTTGACACGTCTCTCGGGGGCCTGGGCGGCTGCCCCTTCATATCCGGGGCCAGGGGGAACATATCGACCGAGGACACGGTTTACCTGATTTCGGAGCTGGGGATACCGTCAGGAATTGACCTGAAAGGGCTTATAAAGGCCAGCCGCGATTTCGAAGCCCTCCTGGGACAGGATTTCCCCGCAGTCATCTCCCACATCGAGTCCTGAAAAAAGGGGGAAAGCTTATCCTTTCCCCCCGGGACCGCACGTTTCAATTTGCTACTTTATCGGCCACTCCCCTCTTTCCTTCAAGACTTCCTTGTAGACTTCCAGCGCCTCATTGACGGCCGGCATGCCCGCGTAAGTTGCAACCTGGAAAAATATTTCCGCCAGTTTCTTCGGGTCGCAGCCCACGTTCAGCGCGGCATTCACGTGGAGTTTGAGCTCTCCCGTGGCACGCGTGGCGGCCAGCATGGCACAGGCGACCATCTGCCTTTCGGGAAGAGTCAGAACTGTCCTTGAATACAGGTTGCCCGTTATGAATTTTGAAAAGTCATTCGCGAGGTCCTTATCGAACTCCCTCCACATCAGGTAGGGAGGGTCCATCTTCACCCCTTTTCCGAAAAGCTTGTTTGCGGTCTCCTGGGTCCGTTTGCGGATTGCATCTTCGCTCACAATGATTCCTCCTGGTTCATTTTAATTTTTGAAATTCAAGCGCCGGACGGCCAACAGAATTTATGTGAAAGCGTCGAAACAAGTCAAGAAAAAAGGGACGTTTCCGGGCAGCCGGCACGTGAACTTGCACAAGCATTTGCGGCCTATATTATCGTTAGAATTAGAAAAAATTCTCTTGACAAGAGCCGAAATTTACTTTAGCCTCGCAACAATTTCAGGACACATTTTGTAAAGGAGGTGAGTTCGTAATGAAGAAGGTTTTGGCATTAATTTGTGCGATATTCCTCGTAGTAGCATTTACCTTTACAGTCGCATGCAAGAAGGCAGAAGAGCCAAAGAAGCCTGAGGCGCCCCCAGCGGCGGCACCGGCCCCGGCACCAGCACCGGCGGCACCGGGAGCAGCACCAGCAGCTCCGGACAAGGCAGCTCCTGCGCCAGCAGCACCGGCGAAACCGGCCGAAGCGCCCAAGAAGTAATATCGAACATTTTATGGATAACAACCGAGCATTCCCAAAGAATGCTCGGTTGTTTTTTGTGGGGTTATGAATAGGTTTTTCAAAGTCTATGCCATTTCACTGATTGTCCTTTTCTCCCTTATCTCGTGTACGCCGAAAGATATTCAGCCGCAGGTGCAGGCCAAGCCGGCCCGTGTTGCCCTGGTGCTGGGGGCTGGCGCGTCCAAGGGGTTTGCCCATATAGGCGTAATTAAAATACTTGAAGCAAACAAGATTCCGGTGCATATGATAGTAGGAACAAGCGCGGGCAGTTTTGTCGGCTGCCTCTATGCTTACGGATACACCTCTTACCAGCTCCAGGAGCTCGCCTTGAAGCTCGACCAGAGCCACGTAGCGGATATAGGCATTCCGGACAACGGGTTCATCAAGGGTGAGAAGCTGGAAGGCTACGTCAACTTCATGCTTGGGAACACGCCGATGGATAAGCTGAGAATACCCTTTTATGCCGTGGCAACTGATATCCGTACCGGGCAGGAGATCGTCTTCGGGACGGGGAATACCGGGATGGCCGTAAGGGCCAGCTGCTCAATTCCAGGCATTTTCAGGCCCGTTGTGATCGGCGGCAATACATACGTGGACGGCGGGCTTGTCAGCCCGGTCGCCGTCAACGCGGCGCGCCGGCAGGGTGCAGACATCGTTATCGCCGTCGATATCTCGGCGGGGGTCCAGCCCGCTGCGCCCCAGGGCACGATAGAGACGATCCTGCAGTCAATAGACATAATGTATTCCCGGATCGGCTCTCTGCAGACCCCCGGGGCCGACGTGGTGATCAGGCCCAATGTCGGGTCCATAGGTTCTGCCGACTTCGATCGCCGCCACGAGGCGATCCTGGAGGGGGAGAAGGCCGCCTTGAATGCCTTGCCGGCTATTCGTGTCATTGTCGACAGACTCAGGGCGGAAAACAGGCTGAATTAAACGGACCGGCCTTAGCCGGTCAAAACACTAAATCCCACAAGGAGGGTCCCATGTCTGAAAACAATTTCTTGAAAGGATTGGTTGTCGGCGGATTGTTAGGACTGGCCGCAGGGTTGCTCTTTGCTCCGAAGAGCGGGAAAGAGACCAGAGCGGACATCTGCAACAGGACGGAAGAACTGCTCAGGGCCGCAAAGGAGGAATACGAGAAAGGGGTTGAGAAGACCTCGGAACTTTACCATACCGCCAAGGCTGACATATCAGGGACTGGCCGAAAGCGGAAAACAGAAAATCGAGGAGACCGGGAGCCGTTTGAAACAGGCCGTAGATGCCGGAGTCAAGGCATTCACCGAGGCCAAACAGGAATAATCGGAGGAGAAGGCTATGCCGGTCGAATGGAGTCTCACCATAATTGCAATTTCTTCCCTGCTTCTGACCGCGTTTGCCATTCTTTTTTTCTGGCAGGCCCGCAAAACGGCCAAGGCTGTCGAATCCGCGCTTATGACTCTTAATGCAAGGCTCCCTGTCATCCTGGCGAAGATGGAGGATGTCCTTTCGGTCATGATGGAATCCTCGCAGTCTGTCCGTGCTCAGATAGGGTCGCTGGCCGTAACCGTTGCCCGGATAAGGGAGCTCTCCGATTTCATCTTCGCTTATGAAAGGGCCCTTCGCGGTGTCCTGGAAACAAGCCTGGTTAAAGCCGTTCGGAATGTAAATGCGGTGAAAAAAGGCCTGTCGGCTTTCCTGTCCAACCTCTCGGGCCGGAAAAGGATTGACTGCAGGTAGCGGCTGAAAAAAAAAGGTGGATACTTGACGGTATCCACCTTGTATGTAAACTGGAAGAGTCGCTCCCAGATAATCTTAGAAGGGGGTCGGTGGATGGAAAGGAGGGAATCAAAACCATCCACCGAAATTACATCGAAAGATTTAATCTTTCGCTTAAGGCCCTCTTCTAGACTCTTTTTGTTTTCCGCTTGTTGCGATTTATATCAGCAATTAACATGCCACTTATTGATTGCTTAGCAAAATAATTCCAGCTTATAAAAAATATAATAAAATTAGAATATTAGGAGATGGCTGATTTGAGCTTGAACTTAAGCAAACAGCCCATAACAGCAAGAAAGCCAGGGGGAAAAGTGCCGTTTGGATTGAAATACGTGCGGAATTCGAACAGCAATGATAGCCTTAGACACGGCTGAAACGCCATTACAAGCGGCAAATAGTGCGGATTAAGCACATAACGTGCATAATCGCACATTTTAGGCCTTCCCTATTTTTTTCAGCTCTCTGATCATCGTGTACCTGGAGATCCCCAACAGCCTTGCAGCCGCCGATTTTTTGCCTTTTCCCCTCTCCAGGGCCGATACTAGGATCCTCTCCCTTATTTCGTTCGTCATTTTTTCCATTGTCGATTTGAAATCGATATTGTGTGGAGAGGTCGGGCATAAGCCCGCTCGAAATCCATCCGCGCTGTTTGAGTCAATTCTGCAGGGAGGTTCTCCGGCATAATTACTTTTCCCATATTCTGGAGGATCATGATTCTCTCTATTATGTTCCTGAGTTCCCTTACATTTCCCGGCCAGGGGTAGTTTTTCAATATTTCTTCGGAATTTTTGCTGAAACCCCTGACTTTTTTATTCAGTTTTCTATTGAACTCCTCAACATAATACCTGGCAAGCAGGATAATATCGTCTCCACGCGCTCCCTGAGAGGGGGCAGCATTATCGGGCACAACCCTTATCCTGTAGAACAGATCCTCCCGGAAAGAGCCCGAGGAAACCATTTTGGCCAGATCCTTGTTTGTCGAGAAAACAAACCGTACATCGATCGGGATGTTTTCGTTGCCCCCCAGCCTCCTGATATGGCCATCTTCCAGCATTCTGAGAAATTTTGCCTGAAGCGGCATGCTCATATCACCGATTTCATCAAGCAGCAGGGTGCCGCCGCTGGCATATTCCAGGAGACCCAGTTTCCTTCTCTTGGCATCCGTAAACGCGCCGGCTTCGTAGCCAAAAAGTTCGCTTTCCAGAAGGGAGCCGGGAATAGCCGCACAGTTTACTTCTACAAAGCGTTTTGGGTTTCTTGAGCTTTGCCTGTGAATTGCCCTGGCGATAAGTTCTTTTCCCGTACCGCTTTCGCCCTGGACAAGTATGTTGGTGTCGTGCTTGGCAACTTCCTGGATTATATGGAAAATTCCCTGCATCTGTTTGGATTTGCCGATTATGTTATGGAAACCAAGCAGCAGGTCCTCCCTTTCCTTGAGCTTTTCCACCTCGGATTTGAGCGACTTGGCTTCAAGGGAAAGCAGTGAGTGCATAATCGCGTTGTCATAAGATGCAGCCGCATTTTTCACCAGGATATCTAGGGCATTGATCTGGTCCTGCGTAAACACTCCCTCTTTCCTTGAAAGATATAGAACCCCCTTGAATTTATCTTTGATCTTCAGAGGCAGGGCAATTTCCGATTCATATCCGCCGAAGATCGGCGGTTTAAGGGCCGAGTTGGGATAAGGCGTTTGCACCGTTATGGCTTCGGTCGTCATTGCTTTTTTTATTATGCTTTGATCAATCCGATTGCCCGCATTCCTGTTCCAGCACCATATTATCCAGAACATCGCCTTTTTTAACAAAACACTCGAAATTTTCTTCATCCAGGAAATACAGAAGGGACCCCGTTCGCGCCGCGCCGAGGTTCAGGGCATTCCTCAAGCAGTATCTCGTGAAGGCTCTCCAGGCAGATAGCTGGAATTGAGTTCCGCGACGGCCTTCTGCAGAATGAGGAGCTGATGGATTTTGTCCCGGTTGTTTTCAAAGAGCCTCGTCAGATGAATAATAATGCTGATCTGGTTTGCAAAGGTCAGCAGGATATCAATTTCCTCTCTGGAGAAGCGTGTTTTCTCCTTGGTCCACACAGCTATTATGCCGATTACTTCGTCTTCTATATTGAATGGAGCGTAGAAAGTTGAGCCCCGCTTATAGAATTTTGTTATCTTTCTGTCGGTTTCCGTGAGCCGGGGATCATTTTCCGGGTCCTCAAGGCTTATATACTGCCCTGTTTTTGCAACCCTGGTTTCAAGGCAGTCGTGCTTGGCCAGATTCAAAGGCTGGGACATGGCGCGGTGTGTCTCTACCGGCGTCATAATTTTTCACAACCTTGGTGATCAGGTTCTCTTTGCATTCGTCAAGAAAGCAGATTATGCCCCTGTCGAAGCCGAGGTTATCGACTGTCTCGTCAAGAATTTTTTTCACAATCTCATCCAGGTAGGATTGAGAATCGAGAATCCCGGCGTACTGTAAAATCTCGCTGACAAAAATATTCTGGGAAATCTCGTCAATATTGTGCGGAGAGGTGAGAAATGTGCTGATCCGGTATATGCTTTTTATCAGCTTATCTTTATCGATAGTGAAGAGAGAGGTTGTCCTTGAGGTGGGGTTCAAATCTTTCTGAGGCATGCCCGTTTATTCTTTTAACACAAGGGTTAATACTGTAGTGAGTTTTACTATATCCTCATCCGCTTTCCTGAGCCTGAAGCTCATTAATTTTGCCAGATTGGCAAGGACACGGTAGCCTATCCCGAAATCAGAATCGGCCAGCCGAAAGAAATCCTGTTTCCTTATCTCGCACACACGGCAATCCGTAAGCGCCTTCACTGTCGCGGTCCTTTTTGATTCCCCAGCAGGCCTATTTCCCCAAAAACTGCGTGGCTTGTGCATCCAGTTTTGCAAAAGTTTTGCTTTTCTTCATCCAAGTATTGCTCCAGGTCCGCTTTTACCAGGTTCTTCGAAATTTCCACAACCCCTTCCAGGATAATGAAAAGCGAATCGCCGGCCTGGTCTTCCTTCCATGATGATTTCCCCGGGGCCGAAATCAACAATATTCGAAAAATCCAGGATCTTTTCAATTTGGCCGATGTTCAGACTTTCAAAGAGCGGGAGGCCGAGAAATTTTCCAGGTTGCTTTCACAATACCTGTTCATTTCGAGCCTCTATTTTATCAATAGGTAAATTTCCGACATTCAGCAGATGATCGTCTTCCGGATTGAGCATAATTTTCCCGGGCTGCTCGGCTTCCAAAACGCCCTTTCCCGATTCTTTGAGCTTTTCCCGGATGAAATTATCAATCATGCGAGATGAATTGTCGGTAAGAATATCTTCAACCCTGACTGTTTTCTTTCTCCTGGGCCAGACCGATAACGATCGCCATTGCCCTTTTTTCAAAATCACAGTATTCCGAAAACTTCCTTCCGACAAAATGCGCCGGAATTTTCTTATTGATCAGCCTGTTGCCCTCGGGCTCCGGATCATATTTCCGGCAAGATGCCGGGCAGACCGGGGTTGTCGACTGCTCCCGCGATCAGGGCGCCGGCGCTTTCACCCCTGACGACGATTTCGTCGACCTTGGCGCGCCTGAGATGATAGACGTTTTCTGGTCCAGCAGTTCGGCAACAGTCCTGACCTCGGGGGCAATGGGATTTCATGGCCAGGGCTGCAAGGATCGTCCTGTTATCCGCCTTGTCTTTGAACTCGGGCACCCGAAAAGTCGGCCATCATGATCGACGGCCTTGGCCTTCCTGATATTGGACTTCAGCAGCGTCTCCTCATTGACAAAGTCGCCGTGGAGAAAACGAATATTTTGGCCTCCATATTTCAACCGAGCGAGTCTACTTTATCGCATTTCAGCTCGTTGATGAGGATAATCGCGGCGTCCGGTTCGGCCTTCAATACGCCGGTTATGACGTTTTCAGTATGATCGTTCCAGCCGCAGACCAGGATGTGCCCTTTTTGTTTTACGCCCTCCAATCCCTTGCCCTCCCTTAATTTATGCTCGACAAGCACGGAGGCAACCGTTGCCGTCATCATCGAAACCAGGCCCACTCCGGAAATCATCAGGAGTATCCCGATTACTTTTACCCCCGACCGTGACCGGGATACTTGTCGCCATAGCCGACCGTACAGATGGTCACAAATGCCCACCAGACGCCATCCCATAAGGTGATATGGATGACCCGGAACCCGATTCAAACAAAAATACCCCCAGGGAGCTGCCGAGATGACAGCTCGAGGGTAAATAAGGCGATCTAGAAAGAAGCGCTCTTTTTTCAGGCTCCTGTAAAATCAGTTTGAATTTTTTGCCCTTCATCGAAGGCCGGTCCAGGAGAATCGAGGTCAGATTTTGTCATATTCGAGGAAATGCATGGTGAATACCGCCCTGCCCTGGGTCGCCGAGCGCAGGTCGGTTGAATATCCGAACATCTCTTTCAAAGGTATTTTTGCCTGGATCTCACAGATGATTCCGCTGTTGTCAATGCCCTCTATCAGTCCCCTGCGGAATTGACATCGCCGATGACCTCGCCGATAAAATCGCTCGGGGTTATAATATTCACTTTCATGATAGGCTCGAGCAGCACCGGATCCTGCCTTGGCGCACGCATCCCTGAATGCCGCCGCGGTCGCTATTTTGTAACCGATGACCGAAGATTCGCCTTCCTTGAAAGACCCGCCGGTCAAGATGACTTTCACGTCCAGCATCGGGTAGCCCGATTTGATGCCGCTCAGGGTGGCTTCGTTGATCGCTTCGCTGATGGCCTCAAGGAATTCCCCGGGCACCTCGGCAGGGTCGATCCTGTCTTCGATTTCTATGCCCTTGCCCCTCTCCTGCGGCTCCACCGAGAGCTTCACATGGCCGAAATGCTTCTTCTCGCCCAGTTCTTTTTCAAATTTCGCCTCTGCTTCCGCCGACTTGGAGATCGTCTCCCTGTAAACGACCCTGGGCCTGCCGACGTTGACGTGGACCTTGAACTCGCGGATGAGGCGGTCGATAACGATCTCGAGGTGAAGCTCTCCCATCCCGGAAATTATCGTCTGGGCCGTTTCATCATCGTATTTCACCTTGATCGTGGGGTCCTCTTCCATGAGCTTGGACAGGGCCTCCATGAGCTTTTCCTGGTCGGCCGGGGTCCTGGCCTCGATGGCCTGGCTGATGACCGGCTCATACATCCCGATCGTCTCGAGGATAATCGGGGCGCTCTCGTCGCAGATGGTGTCACCCGTCGTGGTCTCCTTGAGGCCCATTACGGCAATGATGCTCCCCGCCCCCGCCTCTTCCATCCTTTCGCGCTTGTTGGCATGCATTTTAAGGAGCCTGGCGATTTTCTCCTTTTTCTTTTTGCCCGCGTTATAGACCTCGCCACCCGCCTTGAGCTTGCCCGAGTATACCCTCAGGTAGGTCATTTTGCGGCCTTCGTCCATCATGACCTTGAAGGCCAGGGCGCTCAGGGGCTCTTTGTCCGAACTGTGCCGCTGCGCCTCTTCCCCGGTGCGGGGATCGATGCCCGCCACGGGCGGCAGGTCCTCGGGCGAGGGCAGGAAATCTATTATCAGGTCCAGAAGGGGCTGCACACCCTTGTTGCGCAAAGCGGTGCCGCAGATGACGGGGACCACCTCAAGCGATATGGTTGCCGCCCGGATCGCCTCGATCAGGTCGTTTTCCGTTATCTCGGCCCCTTCCAGGTATTTTGTCGCAATCCCGTCATTGACCTCGCCCACGGCTTCGATGAGCTTTTCCCTGTATTCGCGGGCTTCCGCCGCAATCTCCCCCGGGATATCGGACAGGGAGAACGTGGTACCCAGGTCCTTTTCATCCCAGGTGATCAGCTTTTGCCGGAGCAGGTCGACGGCCCCCTTGAAATCGTCCTCTTTGCCGAAAGGGATCTGGATTGCGAGGGGCACCGACTGGAACCGTTCCTTCATCATGCGGATCGTGCGGAAATAGTCGGCCCCGATCCTGTCCATCTTGTTTATGAAGGCGACCTTGGGGACGCCGTATTTGTCGGCCTGGTGCCAGACCGTTTCTGACTGCGGCTCCACGCCGTCCACCGCGGAGAAAACCACCACGGCCCCGTCGAGGACGCGCAGCGACCTTTCCACCTCGATGGTGAAATCCACGTGGCCGGGCGTGTCGATTATGTTTATCTCGTGATTTTTCCAGCTGCAGGTCGTGACAGCCGACGTGATCGTGATTCCCCTCTCCTGCTCCTGCGGCATCCAGTCCATGACGGCTTCGCCGTTGTGGACTTCCCCCATTTTGTGTGTTTTGCCGGTGTAATAGAGGATGCGCTCAGTAAGAGTGGTCTTACCGGCATCGATATGGGCGACTATCCCGATATTTCTCGTCCTGGAGAGTTTCGTCTTGGGTGCCATTGTTCGACAAAATGATGAAGCTGTTTTATCCGGCAGAGCCCTTCGTCACGATTTCCATATTGGGAACGAAAGGGAACCTCGCATCTATGTGGCCCTTGAGGGTTTCCATCTCCTTTCCGTCCACCAGTATTTTGACGCGCTTGACTTCCGGCATGTTCCTGGTGATGGAGTTGGTAAGGGAATAAATTGTCGCAACCTCGCTCGCACTGCCCCCCGGGTGCTGCTCAATGAAAGCGCTGTCGAAATTGACAACGGCGGTCCCGCTGCCGTCCACCCTGGCGTTGATGAGCCTCGCTTTTTCCGGTATCGTCCTGACCAGGCCTGTCTTTGGGCCTTCTATGAGGGCATTGACGAGTTCCGTGACCTGTCCGGGCTGCGATTTCGCCTTCGGGATAAACCTGACCTCCGGGGTCAGGAACCTTTCGTTGGAATCCGAAAAATAGAGCTCCACCTTCAGCTTCTCCTTCTTCGCGGCGGAATCGCCCGAATCAGGAGAGTAGAGGAGGTCGGAATACGTGAATATCAGGAATCCTGCTATGGCCAGCCCCAGCAAGCAGGCGGCGACCAGCATCACGAATTTCATCGTTTTCTTTTGTTTCTTGGCCTTGTTCTCGGCCGTTTTCTTCATCTTCTTGGTAGTCATGCGTTCAAACCCCGATTAAACTTGCGTAACTTAGGGTATTTTTCAAACCCTGTCAAGGCAGCTGCGATTTGCAGGGAAGATTTTTGAATGGAAAAGGTCTTTATTTTTTGGGCTTACGGCTTTTTTGATCCGGCCGGCTGTTTCCGTTTACCCACCAGTCGCCCTTGTCTTTGAACCACCAGTCTGACCAGTCCGTGCGGATTATCCTGTCGGCCATTTTTTTGGCCGTTTCAGTGTAGAGCCTTTTCTTGGCGAAGCTGATCCACTCCCGGCTGTACTTGTTCCCCAGGTCGCCGTATTCCTTGAGCTGGTAGATCAGCGCCAGCTGATCGGCATCATGGCAGACGAGGGATTCCCTGGTCTCCCGGGCATTGAATTCTTCAATAACCGCCTCAATCTCCCCGCCGAAGAAAAGGGTCGACTGCGAGTTCCCTCACCGCCTTGTTTTCATCAACTGCCACGTATTTTTTATTCACGTAGTTCATGTCCCCGGTCCGCGCTTCCGGCAGGTCATGGAGAAGGCACATCCTGAGGACTTTCAGCTTCGTCGAGACCGTTTTCCAGTTTGCAGAGGGCATACCCGATAAAAATTGTCCTCAGCACATGCTCGGCCACGGATTCCGACCCCGACCCCAGGAACTGGAACCCCGTCCTGGGCGTCTTTTGCAGCATCCCCGTCTCGAAAATAAAATTCACAATATCCTGCATATTATTCATTTTTTAATGCCTTGACCCTGTTCGCCATCAGCGAGGAGACCTTCTTTATCTCCAGCTGGAGCGAAGCAATCCCTTCCGGTTTCATTACGGCAAGCCTGTCGAGCTTTTCCTTCCAGTATTCCAGGACCGATATTTCATTCTCCCGGACCTTCTTCTCAAGCTTCTTCTGGATCTCGCGCATAAACTCCTGGTCCCTCGACATCTCGGCCTCCTGTTCGGGATTGGATTGATTATCAATATTGCAGGCAAAAGGCAATAGGCGTTAGGCATCAGGGCCATATAAATCACCACCTTATGCCCTAATGCCTAACGCCTAATGCCTAATGCCTAAACCAAACAATATCTCCCGTCATCCTGAAGATCCACCCGTCCATGCTTTTCCAGCCTCTCCAGATGCTTTTTGATCAGTCCGCGTTCGCCGAACTCGAAGAAGTGTTCGGGCCCTGTGGCAAGGGCTAGCCGGATCCAGATGCTTTTTGATCAGTCCGCGTTCGCCGAACTCGAAGAAGTGTTCCGGGGCCCTGTGTTTGCCGTAGCAGATCCACTGGTTCACTATTTCATCCAGGGTCCTCGGCTCCCTGAGGTATTCCAGCAGTTTCTCTTCCCTGCCGTATATCACCCCCGCATAGTCCCGGGCCAGTTTGACTATGCCGCCCCTTATTACCGGCGCGTGGGATGAAATGTAAATTTGCGCGTCTACCTCGAGTATCCTGTTTATGGACTCGATGGTCTGGTCGATATCCGATACCCTGTCGCCGTACCAGGGACCGAAGCTGGTCATGTCCAGGTCCCCAAGGAAAAGGACCCCCTCCCTGGGAAAGTGAAAACAGCAATGGCCCGGGCTGTGTCCCGGCGTGTGAATCACCTCGAGAGAGGTCCGGCCGAATTCCAGGACATCTCCGTCCGCGATTGCCCGGTCAGGCTCCCTTTCGCGGTAATTGAACCTGTCGAGGACCAGGTCCCTCCATGCCTTTTCATGCCTGCGGCCGAGCAGGCCGTAGTAGTCGAGAAACGAGTTGATGGAAATGTAACACGGGAGCTCCGCCGGGTGGGCGTACAGCGTCTGAATCATCGAAAAGGTGCAGATAAGCCCTGTGGTCCTCGTGATAATGGGAGCTTATGACGATTTCCGGCTTGTTCCTGCTGAGCTTGAGAAGCTCCTCCTCGTCGGAACCGGCATCGATCAGAGCCTTTATTTCATCATCTATCAATATGGAATTGCAATACGGGTACCGCCCGTCACGCGGTCCCGGGATAAAAACAATGTTGCCGAATCGCTCCATTTAACCCCCCGCCGGAACTGGAAAATGTTAAGTATCAGAATAAGCCTGCGCCTTCAAGAATTGTTCTGTTTGCGCCCGGAATTGGGATTTCTCCTTGACATGGTTTGCTCCATCGGTTATATGGAGTGGGTTTAAAGATCAGTGGGGTTCGGTTCTTTCCAATCACTTCAAAACCAAATGCGAGTTGCTTATGTGATGCAACTTTTTGACATCTATATGGATTCGCTGTTTGGATCTTACACACCAAAAGGGAGGTAATTAGATATGGCAATGGACTTTAATTTCACCGAAGAACAGAGGATGCTTGAGGACAGCGTACTTAAGTGGGCACAGGCGTGGCTGGAGCCGCAAATGGAGCACATGTATGAAGTAGATGAAATGCCCCCGACATTCTTCAAAGAGACTGGTAACCTGGGAATTAACGGTATTGTTTTCGAGGAGAAATACGGCGGATCCGCTTTGGGTTATGTAGAGACCCTGCTTGCCTATGAAACCGTCGCCAGAGTGAGCAATGCCCTTTCAATGACGCTCGGAGCCAGCCAGACCCTGTGCTTCGACAACTTCAGAAGGAACGCCTCTGAAGAGCATGAAAATGGAAATTCTCCCCAAGTCATGCACGGGCGAGTACATTGGCTGCCTGGGAATCACGGAGCCCAATGCCGGATCGGACGCCATGAGCATGGCAACCAAGGCCGTGAAAAAAGGCGACAAGTACATAATCAACGGCAGCAAGATCTTTATAACCAACGGACCAGTTGCGGACTTCTTTGTTTTCTATGCCAAGACCGATCCGGACAAAGGCCCCCACGGCATGTCCACTTTCTGCTTCAAGATGAGAGATGAGAAAGGCAAATTCATAAAGGGCCTGACAATTGAGAAGATTAAAAAATGGGGTATGAGGACCTCCCCGACCGGTCTTGTGACCTTCGATGATATGGAACTTCCCGAGACCGCGCTGATCGGCGGCCTGAACAAGGGTGTTGCCGTTCTGACAAGCGGTCTGTGCACCGAGAGGATCACCCTCAGCGGCTGTACGCTTGGATCCATGAGGTCCTGCCTCGAGCTGAGCCTCAAGTATGCCAAAGAGAGAGTACAGTTTGGCAAACCCATCGCCTCCTTCCAGACGATCCAGGAGAAACTGGCCAATATGTACACCGGCTACCTCTCCGGCAAGTGGATGGCCTACAGCGCCGCCGCGTTCTGCGACAGCCTGACAACCAAGCAGGGCGGCAAGGGAACCGACCTCGACCGTATGGCGGCTGCATCGCTTCTGTACTGCGGCGAGATGGGAACCAAGATCGGCCTCGACGCGATCCAGATCCACGGCGGCTACGGCTACTGCCAGGAATACGCAGTAACCAGGCACCATCTGGACCAGAAACTGTGGGAAATCGGCGCGGGAACTTCCGAAATCCGCAGAATGATCATCGCCAGGGAGCTGATGAGAGACAACTTCGCAAGCGGCCGCTAATCCAAGCCGTTTGTTGAATAAAAACAGGGCCATGGTCGCAAGACCATGGCCTTTTTTTATCATTTGTTTTATCATGGCCAAATTCTAAATTCAGGCAGGTTTCGATTTTGAAGAAAGTTAAAGCACTGGGCCTGTTCTCGGGCGGGCTGGACAGCATAATATCAGTCAAGGTGGTTCAGGAACAGGGGATCGAGGTTACCGGGGTAACCTATGTGACCCCGTTCTTCGGCCCGGAAAAGGCCAGGGCCGCCGCCGAACAGATAGGGATCCCGCTGCTCGCCCCGGATATCACGGAGGAGCACCTGGCAATGCTGCGGAATCCCCGTTACGGCTACGGCAAGAACATGAACCCGTGCATAGACTGCCATACCCTGATGCTCTCCTGTGCGGGCAGGATCATGAAGGAAACGGGCGCCGATTTCCTGTTCACGGGAGAGGTCCTGGGCCAAAGGCCAATGTCCCAGAACAGGCACTCGCTGCACATCGTGGCAAAAAACTCGGGCTACGAGGAATTTATCGTGCGACCCTTGAGCGCCCGTCTCCTGCCCGAAACAAAGCCCGAAAAAGAGGGCATCCTGGACAGGCGCATGCTCCTCGACATCAGCGGACGGGGAAGGAAAAGGCAGATGGAATTGGCGGTACAATACGGCATCAGCAGCTACTCAAACCCCGCCGGCGGCTGCCTCCTGACGGACCCCGGCTTTTCCAGGAAACTCAGGGACCTGTTCGAATCCGGCTTATCCGACATCCGCGAAATCAAGCTGCTCAAATACGGCAGGCATTTCAGGTCAGGGACATTTAAGATAATTGCGGGGCGCAACAGGGATGACAACATGGCCATTAAAGACCTGGCATCGAGCGGCGATGCGCTCATCAACGCCTGTGATTACCCCGGGTCCGCTCGTCATTGTCCCTTGTGGCTGGGGACGGCGAAACCCTGGAACTGGCGGCCTCCATCTGCGCCCGTTACTGCGACGGGCCTGCAAGGAGAGGCCGTCAGGATAAAGATCACGATTGAGGGGCGCGAAGAGATTCTTTCAGCGCTCCCGGCCGAACAGGCTGCAATTGAGGCCCTCCTGATTTGATCAGGGCCGGTGCGGGGGCCTCAGAAGGTCTTTGACCTCCTTGACCGGATTGAATGTCTCAATGGGGACCTCGATGAATATCGTGTTCCACCGGGCCATGGAACCGTTCCAGAGCCCCGGAAGTTCGAGGGCCTTGATTTCATGGTTGTCCTGCGTCTTGCGGGATATCAGATAATCATCCCTGTCCACGAACCTGCCCAGGTCAAATTTCCGCCCTCGAAAGTCCCTGACACCGCAAACCAGGTCCACGGGGTTGAAATAAGAAGCGGAAGACCAGATGCGGCACTGTTCATCCGCGGCGGGGTCGACCTGCGCCCCCTCAACGATCTGAAGGGATTCGCCGCCCTCCCTGTCTTTGACCCAGAACGGCCCCCCTCCGGGCTCTCCTTCATTGCGCACCATCCCGCACACCCGCAGGGGCCGGTCCATCATTTTGGCGAGGAATGCCCGTTTTTCGCCGGCAGAGTTTTCCGCCCAACCCGGCGGCAGGGAAATGTTCAGCTTGTCCCGGCAGAAAAGGGCGCATTATTCGAGAAAGCCCACGGAAAGGTCCCCGGAGCCCGATATTCCCGCTAGCAGGTCAAACACCTGTTTCTGTATTTCGACAAGGTACCCTCCCAGGAGTTTCTTGTATTTTACCGTTACCGGCTTGAGGGCATCTGTCACGACATTATCGATATTCTTGATGAAGATTATGTCGCCGTCTATAGAGTTCAAATTGGGCAGCAGGGCGCCATGCCCGCCGGGCCGGAACAGGAGGTTCCCCTGCCTGTCCCTCACCGGGTTGTTTTCCAGGTCAACCGTTATCGTGTTTGTCGAACTGCCCTGTGCCGAAAGCTCGAGATGGTATTTCACGCCGAAGAGCTTTTCATAACCGGGCCTGTGCCTCTCCAGGAAGCCCCGCACCGCCGTTTCATGCTCAGGGGAAACAGTGATGTGCAGCCTGCTGATCCCCTGGCTGTCGGCGGCATAAAGGGCGCCTTCGGCCAGGTGCTCCTCAAGGGATGTGCGGGGGCATTCCGGGTAGGCGTGAAAGGGGATAAGGGCCTTGGGCAGGCAGCCCAGGTTCAGCCCGTCCGGGGTGAGGGCAAACCTCAATATCTGCCGCACATCTTTTTTTTCAACAAGGGAATCAAAATCGAAGCCGCCGCGGGATACCGCATCTTTCAAATCCCCGATGAAAGGGTAATGCGCCAGGGTGGAAAAAAATTCGCCCACGGCGCCGGCCGGGCAGTCTTTTTCCAGGTAAAGGCTCCAGTCCCTGAACATCCTGGATGCCGCCCCGGACGCGGGCACGAATTTTGTGACGCGCCCCTGCCCGCAAGCGGAATCAAAAGCCTTGACAAGGCCGATGCCATCATTCTCGCTGATCTGAAGGATGCCGTCCCCGGCAGAACATGGCCGGACAAGCGGTTTGAAAGTGACGCCCTTTTTAAACGCCTCGAGCTGCATCAGGACCTTGTCCGTAGTCAGCCCCTCGTCCTCAATCCTTTTCTCGTCTTGCGCGCTGAAATAGATGCCCATTTCCCTCTCCCGGATGGACTTGTCAGTTATTATGCGGGACGGCGCCGGCGCCCAGGATACCCAATACATCTTTGTCCCGGAAATTTTTTATTGTTCGGCCGTCAAATTCCAATATACCCATTTTTCCGAGCTCTGCCAGTGATAACCTTATATCCTGGGCCTCCAGTCCGCTCAACCGGCATAGTTCCCCTTCGTAATCGCGCTCGCTGCCGAACGGCCACTCCCTCAGGAGGTAAAGCACGGTGACCAGCCTCGCCCAATTATGGCCCAGGTCCTCGAGCCTCCTCGTGGTGTCCTTTATCCTGAGCGACATTTCCTTCAGGACGAAATTGGAGATAGCCCCGTAATCGTTGAGCAGGCTGCGGAATGTGTCTGCATCGATCACAGCTATATCGCAATCCGTGAGCGCCCTGACAGAGGTGTTCCGGGGCTCATCAGCCAGGGCGGCTATTTCGCCGAAATAATCACCCGGGCCCATTTCCGCGAGAATTTTTGTCGTCTGGCCCTTTTTTTTCTCAACCTGCACGTCGCCCATCAGGATATAAAATATTTCCCTGCCCTGCTCGCCTTCCCGGCAGATGTATTCCCCGCGGGGATAGAACCGCCCGAACCTCCTGAATATCCGTGCCGCGATATCGGAGCGGACTTTGCCTTTCGCCATTCCGGTAATCGCCTTCTCGAGGAGCAGGAGCGACCTGCGGCGGTAAGAGGAAACCAGTTCGGCGCAGAACAGCATTATGAACGAGACATAGAACACCCAGATCACCATGATGACCAGGGTCTCCAGGGGGCCGTAAATGATATCGTACCTGCTGTAATTGGCCAGGTACCAGGTGAAGACGTGCTTGGCAACTTCCATCAGGGCGGCGAAAAGCGCACCAGCCGCCAGGGCATTTCCCATGCTGAGCCGCTCCGTCGGAATTATCTTGAAAATCGCCGTGGAGAAGACGACCATGATGAGATACGGGATGACGTATGCGAAAAGGAAACCGTGGACCAGCAGGTCGGCCATCCATCCCCCCTCGGCAATCCAGGGGTTCTCGCTTATGAGCCGGACAAAATAGGTAAAAAGGATGCTGGCCAGGCCCAGGGTCCAGCCGAGCGGGATCATGGCAAAACCCAGCAGTTTCGATTTCAGGTAGCTGCGCATTGCCGAGGAGCGGAATATCAGGCCGAAAGCCGTCTCGATCGCATTGAAGAAAAGCGACGAAAACCAGACAAGGGTAATCAGGCCCACCCATCCGAGCACTCTCCACTTCTCTTCTATTTCCCCCGTTTCCGCGAGGAACTGCTCGGAAATGTACGGGTGAAATTCCCGGATCATGCGGGTCATCTCGTTATGGGCGCTTTGCTCGGAGCCGAAGAAAAAGCTGATTGCGACCGCGGTGAGGATGAACAATGGTATTGCCGAGAGGATCGCGTAAAAGGCTATTGCCGCAGCCTGGTTTACGTCCCCGTTGCGCTGAAAGCTCCAAAAGGCGTCGACAAAAACATCCCGGGCGCCCGCCGCGGCGTGCCGGATTTCGCCGGGACTGAATTTCGATGCTATCCTTGAGGCAGGGTGCCTGGACATGGGATGCGGGCCGCTGAAAACCTTTGTTTTTGCTGGAATAACAGGCGGCGAGTATAGAAACGATAGCCAGCAGTGTCAAGCCGAAAGGACACATCATGCGTTCGATGACAATCCGGTGAAAAACTGTTAAAGTGTGCGCTCTTAAATGCTGGACAGGTTCGGAAATGGGAGTATTGAAAAAGATCAAAGGCATCCTTCGCCAGGACCCCGAAGCCGACGCGGTCAGCTTCTGGAAATTGAGTTCCTACGATTCGCGCATCCAGGACTATTCCCACTGGTGCGGCTCGTCGCGGTGGAACACCGAAAGATGGAGCGAATACGGCAGGAGAAATGTCGGTTTCGCGCTGAGGACAATACGGGAAGCATTGGGTCCCGCCTTTATCGAAAAGGCGCTCACAGGGTCGGCGCTCGAATGGGGCTGCGGGGGCGGAGCCAACGTTATTGCCCTGTACGAGTATTTCCGCGAGGTTTCCGGGGTGGAAATTGCCGGTCCGACGCTGGAGGAATGCCGCCGCCAGGCAATGAGGCACGGCAAGAAAAACTTCCAGGGCTGCCTTATAGACTCGGGCCGCCCCGAGTCGGCCCTGGAGAAAATTGCGAGAGGCTCCCTGGATTTTGTCCTCTCCATCGAAGTGTTCCAGCATTTCCCGTCCAAAGATTACACGGCCAGGGTGCTCCGGGTGATAAGCGAACTGCTGAAAGACGGGGCGCTCGCCTGGATACAGGTCAGGGATGACGACGGCTCCCCCAAACTGAGACAGAAGGACGCCGACTACGCCGCCAACATGATCTACATGACTTCCTTCACAACCGAAGGGTTCTCCCGCATGGCGGAGAATTGCGGGTTCACCCTGGTCTGGAACGGGCGCGACGCATCAGCCGGCGGGGACGACCATGCCTACTACCTCATGCGCAAAGCGTTTCCCTTTGACAAAAGGGTCCCCATAAAGTAGAAAAATGCATGGAATATAGGGAAAACATTAGGAATTCCGGGTAGGTTTGTCCAGATGGAAGAGCAGTTCAGCGCAGTCAAGTTCCAAACGATATTCGTCAGCAGCGAGCCGCCTGCAGACCCGAAAATCGCGGAACTGAAAAAATGGTGCCGGGAGTTTCACGACCGGAAACTGGCACGGCCCCACAAAAGGGGGTCTTTCGGAAATCTCAGTTTCCGGGATTCCGGCGACTCCTTCGTGATAACCGGATCGGGCGTCCGCTTTGGCGATGAATGGGTTGACAACCCGTTTGTCAAGGTCAATTCCTGCGACCTGGAAAAGATGCTGGTCTATGCGGAGGGCACGCGGGACCCGTCTTCCGAGAGCCTGATGCATTACTCGGTTTACCGGGCCCGCCCGGACGTGGGCGCCGTTTTTCACGGCCATTCCCGCGAGATCCTTGACAGAGCGGAGGAATTGGGGCTCACGCAGACCATCACGGAAGAGCCTTACGGATCGGCGTCCCTGGCGCGCAGCATCATTGAAGTCCTTGACGAAAAATATTTGATTGTCATAAAGGGGCATGGATTCCTGTCGCTCGGAGCCACCATGGAGGACGCGGGAGAGCTTGCCTGCCGGACACAGGACCTTACTCGAGGAAAAGCTGATGGCCGATAGCGAATTTTTCAATCTCTACAGGCACGGGTTCATCAGGGCGGCGGCCTGTGTACCGCAGCTGCGCGTCGCCGACCCGGATTACAACGCGGCGAAGACGATCGAGATGTGCCGGGCCGCCGCGGAAAACAAGGCCCTCATCGCGATTTTCCCGGAAATGGGCATTTCGGGCTATTCCAACGAGGACCTCTTCCACCAGGACGCCCTGCTCCAGGGCGTATTGACTGCAGTCAATAATGTGCTCTCGTCGACGGCGGACCTCGCGACCATGATCGTCATCGGCGCGCCGCTGCAGGCTGATTCTTTCCTTTTCAATTGCGGCGTCGTGATCTACAGGGGGAAGATCCTGGGCATTGCCGTTAAATCTTACCTGCCGAATTACCGCGAATATTACGAGGCCAGGCATTTCAAACCGGCGCTCGAAGCGATTTCAACAACCATCGACATTTGCGGCCAGAAAGGCATCCCTTTCGGGGCAAACCTGCTTTTCGAAGCGGAAAACGTTCCCCGCCTCTGTTCCTATTTCGAAATATGCGAGGACCTCTGGGTCCCCATACCGCCTTCGATCCTATGCGGCCATGGCGGGGGCCACTGTGATCGGAAATCTGTCGGCATCGAATATAACCATAGCCAAAGTCGGAATACCGGCGCGAGCTTGCCGCAAATCAGTCCGCCCGCTGCATTTCCGCGTATCTTTACACTGCCGCCGGCCCGGGTGAATCAACCACCGACCTGGCGTGGGACGGCAATGCGATGATCTTCGAAAACGGCCAGCTGCTCGCCGAGGCAAAGCGGTTCTCGTCGCCGCAGGCCATCTACGCGGACATCGACCTCGACAGGCTCGCGCAGGACAGGATGAGAATGAACACCTATGCCCAGAACGCCCGGGAGCACCGGGGTGTTCTGGACTCTTTCCGCCGGGTGAAATTCGCGATGGAACTGCCGGCCGGCCGCAACATGCTGGCCCGGGAATTCGCCCGCTTCCCCTACGTCCCGGCCGACCCCCGCAAGCGCGAGGAGCGCTGCTTCGAGGCATACAATATCCAGGTCCAGGGGCTGGCCAAGAGGCTCGAGGCGTCCGGGACCGCCAATGCCGTGATCGGCGTCTCCGGCGGACTTGATTCCACCCATGCGCTGATCGTGGCGGCGCGGACAATGGACCTGCTCGGCAGGCCGCGGTCCGGCGTCAAGGCCTATACCATGCCCGGCTTTGCCACGACGGACAAGACGTACAGAAACGCGGTCAGGCTGATGCAGGAGCTGGGGGTCGAGGCGAACGAGATCGACATACGCCCCAGCTGCATGAAGATGTTCGAGGACATCGGCCATCCGTTCGCCCGCGGGGAAAAGCTCTACGATGTCACGTTCGAAAACGTGCAGGCGGGGGAAAGGACCTCGCACCTGTTCCGGATCGCCAACCTGCGGGACGGGCTTGTCGTGGGGACGGGCGACCTGAGCGAGCTGGCCCTGGGGTGGTGCACATACGGGGTGGGCGACCAGATGTCGCATTACAATGTCAACGCGAGCGTCCCCAAGACCCTGATCCAGTACCTGATCCGCTGGGTGGCCGATTCGTCCCAGTTCGGCCCCGGCGTTGCGGAAACCCTGCGGGACATACTGGACACCGAGATCAGCCCCGAACTCGTGCCCGGCGAGAACGGCTGCCTCCAGGCAACCGAGGCCGTTATCGGCCCCTATGAACTCCAGGACTTCAACACCTTTTACACGGTGCGGTTCGGGTACCTGCCCTCAAAAATCGCCTTCATGTCTTATTGCGCCTGGAGGGACAGGGAGAAAGGCGCCTGGCCCGACGTGCCGGAAAACAGGCGCAACCAGTACACGATCAGGGGAGATAAAAAAATGGCTCAAGGTGTTCCTGAACCGTTTTTTCAAGACGAGCCAGTTCAAACGGAGCTCGATCCCCAATGCCCCGAAAATCGGCTCCGGCGGCTCTCTGTCTCCGCGCAGCGACTGGAGGGCGCCGAGCGACAGCGAATCGGCCGTGTGGCTGCGCAATGCCGAAGAAATACCGGACAAGGATTGAAAAGAGAATGCGCAAAAGAGAGAGTTACAGGGATTTCGACGCCACCGAACTTTACTGCCCCAATTGCCGGCGGGCGGTGCCCGTCCGCAAAAGGCTTCTCCTGGTGCTCACCAATGGCGATAAGTACGATTACTCGTGCGTTTACTGCGGCGCTTCTGTGGGGGACAAGACTGTGAAGCACGAAACTGATTTCAAGATCGTCCTCAAATAGCCCGGGCTCACTCGGTCCTGACCAGCAGGGCAGCGGTCGCGAGGAGGATTATCACAATCCCGAAGATGACGTAATACCCCGAGAAGGTATTAACGCTGTGGAACTGCGAATCGTAAAACTTGTCGAAGTTCGACAGGTACCCCCAGTACAGGATGAAGACGTAGTTGATGAACAGGGCCACCCGCGCCATCCCGTACAGGAGCGCAACCGTGGTGAGAGTGAGAAGGGCCATAATCTGGAACAGGCTTACCGAGATGTTCGTCGAATAGATGATGTCCATGTGCTTGACCTCACTTCGAAGTTAAAAATTTCAAAACCACCGGCTTTGATTCATGGATTAGCAGAGTTGCGGAATTGCTTCAGTGAGGGCAATCACAAATTCAAGACGTAGGCAGGTTCTTGAAAAAAGGGCTTTTCAGCAGGATGTACTTGCCGTCGAGGGTCTCTATTTCCCCCTGTCTTTCAAGGCTGTTGAGCATGCGGGTGGCGGTTTCGCGGGAAGTCGACGCTAAATAGGCGATGTCCTTGTGAGTCAGCTTCAGGTTGAGGATCGTCCCCCTGCTGTCCTCGACGCCGAAATGATCGCGCATGCTGTTGAGGACCGCCCTCATCCGGTCTTCGGCATCGGAAAAGGCGGCGATCTTCAGCATCATCCATGCTTCTCGCATCCTTGCGCAGAGCATGAGGGTCAGTTCTCTCAAGGCATTGATGTTCCTGATAATGTGCCTGTCAAAATCCTCGCGGGCCAGGAAAACTATTTCCGCATCCTCCAGGGCGACGACGGAAGCCGGGGAAGTTTTGCCGTCGAGGACCTCCATTTCCCCGAAAAAATCGCCCCTCTTGTGAATGGCGAGTATCCGTTCCCTCCCGTCCTGGCTTATCTGTATTACTTTGACCTTGCCGGAATAGATGAAATAAAAGTAGTTGGGGGTGTCTTCTTCATGAAGGATCGTTTCACCCTTGGAAAATTTTTTCTCTATGGCCGCCTTTGCCAGCAGATCTTTCTCCTGAGGCGACAGGCAGGCGAGGAAGGGTATATTAGAAGCAATCTTTAAGATTTTTCCGGTATTTTCCGATTTCATAAGTATTAACTTTTATTAAAATTTTAATACACATTAAACCGACAAAATAGCATACTATTTGCGGCAATATATGCCTGTTCCAGATGCCCGGTCAACATATTTCTCTGCGGTCGGCACGCCCAAAGCACAAATTCAAAATAAACCGGCAATGGGCTATACTTAGGATCATTGTATACGGATGCCCGATGAAAACTGTCACTATACTGAACCATGCGGCTGGCAAGTCCTCCGCGTCAAATCCCGGTGATATCGCCCGCCGTCTGGGACAGGTATTCAGTCAATTCGGGATCGAGTCGGAAATTATCCTTGCTTCCCGCAACACCGACCTTGCGGCCCTGACCCGCCGGGCTGTCGACGCCGGTCCGGACGCTGTCCTGGCCGGGGGCGGCGACGGGACAGTGAGCGCCGTGGCTTCCGTCCTGGCGCATACAGGGGTCAGCCTGGGGATACTGCCGCTCGGCACCCTGAACCATTTCGCCAAAGACCTGCAAATCCCCACCGGGCTTGAGGGGCAATCGAATTGATCGCGAAGGGCCGTTCCCGAAAGGTCGACATGGGTGAAGTGAACGGGCGTCGTTTCATCAATAACTCGTCAATAGGGATCTACCCGCGCCTGGTCAAAAACCGGGAGGACCAAAGGCTCAAATTGGGGATCGGGAAATGGCCCGCCCTGGCCCTGGCCGTTTTCAAGGTCTTCAGGCGATTTCCCGAGTTGCGTGTCGAACTGCTGTCGGACGGTCTGGACATTACCAGGCGCACCCCTTTCGTCTTCGTGGGGAATAATGTTTACAATATAAGCCTCTTCACGGTCAGGAACAGGTCCGCCGTTGACGCGGGCGTGCTGAGCGTCTACATCGCCAACAGGGGCGGCCGCTTCGAACTGATAAGGATCCTCGCGCGGGCCCTCGCGGGCAGGCTTGACCAGGCCCTGGATTTCACGGCCCTGACCCTGCGCGATTTTCGGGTGCTGACGATGAGCGGGCGGCCTGTAAGGGTCGCGCTGGATGGAGAGATTGTCAGGATGTCGCCTCCCCTTCATTATGTAACGCGGCCCGGCGCGCTCAAGGTCATCGCGCCAGCCCCGGAGCCCCTGTAATGCGCAAGATCGCCCATCTTTCCGACCTCCATTTCGGCAGAGTGGACCCCCGGGTTGCCGATGCCCTGATAGACGACCTCACGGGCCTCGAACCCGCCCTCGTCACCATCAGCGGGGACATAACCCAAAGGGCCAGGGACCGCCAGTTTTCCGCCGCAAGGGACTTCCTGGACCGGATCCCCTTCCCGAAGTTGACTGTCCCGGGGAACCATGACATCCCCCTCTACAACCTTGGCAGGCGCTTTCTCTCACCGCTGGGACGCTACAAGCGCTACATCAGCCGCGACCTGAGCCCTTCTTTCATCGACAGCGAGATTGCCGTGTTTGGGATCAACACCGCCCGGCCGTTCACGTGGATCAACGGCAGGATATCCGAGGCGCAGATCGAGCAGGTCTGCGGAAAGGTCCACAAACTGCCGCTTGACCTTTTCAAGATCGCGGTCACCCATCACCCTTTCATCCCGCCCCCGAGGGGAGCGCCGATGAGGGTTGTGGGGCGCGCCAGGAAGTCCCTCAGGGCGCTGGAGGAATGCGGGATCGAACTTATCCTGTCCGGCCATTTCCATATTGCCTACATGGGCAATGTCCTCGTGCGCCAGGAGGCAATGGAGAGGCGCATCCTGGTCTTGCAGGCTTCCACGCTCTCGACCAGGCGCAGGGGGGAGCCAAACGCGTACAATATAATCCAGGTCAATCCTCCCCGGCTTTCGATCAAGACAAGGGCCTGGAACGGGTCGCGCTTCTTCTCGGCGCTGGAATCGGATTTCGTCCTGAAAAACGGCATCTGGGCCAGGAAGTAATTTTGTCAGGGGCGCTTTAGGGACAGCGCCCCTGCTTTCACCGCTCCTCATGATTGACATTGCAGGGTCGTTGCGGTACGCTTGAACCTCACCAGGGATCTTAGCCCTGCCATACAGGAACGCATGGTCCTGAGGAGCACTTGAGGAAAATATTTTCCGAGAGCATCAATACTTCCGGCCCCGGCAGGAAGTTCAGCCATAACCCTTCCAGTCGCATTTTTGCACCCTTTCAACTTTTTCATAAAAACACAGCAGCACCGGGCTTTCCGGCGGCTTCGGTCGGCATTTCACTTACAGGAGGTCTGAAATGGAGATACTCGCGAGAGAAGAGATCCTGACGAGAAACAGCCTTTTGTCACTCGCCCAACCCCGTAAGGTACCATGCATATCGATCTATATGCCTACCCCCTGGGTGGGTGCGGAGATCCAGCAAAACCAGATCAGGTTCAGGAACATGCTCAGGTCGGCTGAGGAAAACCTTTTAGGCACCGGGTTGAAACCGTCAGAAGTTGAAGCGATGCTCAGCCCCGGTCAGGCGCTTCTGAAAAACACGCCCTTCTGGAGAAAACAAAACGACGGGCTGGCGGCATTTATTTCTGAAGGCGTATTCAGATTTTACAGGCTCCCCCTGGCATTTCCCGAATTGGTCGTCAGTTCGGACCGGTTCCATCTGAAACCCCTGCTGCCGCTTTTTAACAATGGCGGGGGGCGGTTTTACGTCCTTGCTGTCAGCATGAAATATGTCAGGCTGCTCCAGGGCGCCCGCAACTGCGCGATCGAACTGGAGCTTAAGAACACCCCGCGCAGCCTGGCTGAAACGGTCAGGTATGACACTCCCGACCGGCAGGTGCGCTCCCAGCCGACCCGGCGCGGTTCCTCGACCTTTCACGGGCACGGCGTCTGGGAGGACCTTACAAAAGAAAGTATCCTGCGCTATTTCCAGCAAATCGACAAGGGGCTGCAGGAACTGCTGAGGACGGAGACATCGCCCCTGGTATTCGCCGGCGTGGATTACCTTTTCCCGATTTTCAAGGAGGCGAATTCATACCCGAACCTCGTCGACCAGCCCATCTCGGGAAACCCCGACGAAATGCGGCCCAATGAACTCGGCGCTCTCGCCTGGAAAGCTGTCCAGCCACTTTATGAAAAATCCGTCCAGGAAGCCATCGGTCTGTACAGGCAGAGTATCGGTACGGGCCTTGCCTCGAACAACCCGGAAGAGATTGTAGCGGCCGCAAGCGACGGGAAGGTAGGGTACCTGTTCGTGGCCGCAGACCGCCAGCAATGGGGGACTTTCGACCCGGAGACAAAGAAAGTCGTCGTCCTGGATAAACACCGCAAAGGGGCAGAGGATATCCTGGATGCGGCCGCCGTGCAGACTTATTTGAACGGGGGGATCGTGTACCTGCTGGGCCGGGACAGGATGCCGGACAAGTCGCCGCTCGCGGCAATTTTCAGGTACTAGGCCACCGGAAAGGGGGCCTCTTTGCAGAAGTCAGGTTTCATCTTTTCGAAAATCGAGTTTGCGGACTGCGACATCTATGTGCCGTTCGACTGCCAGAAATGCGGGAACTGCTGCAGCAGTGATATGCCGTGGTTCCCGCACCGCGACCTCATTGCGCTCTCCATTTATTACGGGACTTCGGAAGACGACGTCGTGAGCTCATATGAGCGGGCCAGGGCAAGGCAGATAAAAGGCGATTCGGCGCAGTGCATTTTTGAGCGGGGCACTGTGTGCTCGATTTACGACCATCAGCTCAGGCCTGAATGCTGCGCCTTATACCCGTTCTCTTACCTTTACGCCAGCATAACAAATTGCCCCGGCCTGAAAATACACGCAACCATCCTCAAAGAGATCATGGAAGGGGAAGAGCCGTTCGCGGTTTACGATTCGAGCTTCTGCCCGGACGAAGAGTTCAGGCCACCCTCGGAAGGCCGGGCAATCTTCTTCTGGAAACGGTTCATCGCCGCCAAACCGTCCCCCGTCCTCGTGAGAAAGTACCTCGTCATCAACGAGCTTGACGGCGTGCCGGGGAACAGCCTCGCCGCCGGGCATTTTATCGCACAAAATAATTCAGGATATAGCCGGCAATGAGCCCTGTGCCGGTAATGAAGTGGACCTTGATCATGCAGAGGTTTGCGGGGGCAAGCATAACTTTTTCATGCAGGTTTCGCCTCAGGATCTCAACCGATCTCCACGCCCAGGGGATACTCAAAAAGCCCAGGGCCGAATAGACGGGAACAAGGCCGGAGATGACAGAACCTGCAAGCGTGATGTAGGCGGCCGCGAGGCCCCCGACATACAAAACCGCTCCGGCATTGCGGCCGAAGCGGGCCACGAGGTTCAACTTGCCGGCCCTCCTGTCGTCCTCGTAATCAGGTATTTCGTTGATTATTATCATTGACCACATCATGAAACCGAGCACGAGCGATATAAAAAAAGGCTCCCTGTCGAACCTGCCGGCCTGGACAAAATAGGAGCCCATCCCGATTACCGGCCCGAAATTCACGAGGAGGGCCAGCTCGCCGAGGCCCCGGTAGCCGAGCCTGATCGGCGGGGCGGTGTAGTAAATCGAGCAGAAAAGGCCGAAGAGCCCGATGGCTAGAACGGGCCACCCCTTGGATGCTGCTATGTAAAAGCCGATCAGGGCCGTGATCGCAAAGCACAGGATCGCCGCATAGTACAACTGGCGTTCCGTGAGGAGGCCTGAAGTAAGGACCCCGCTGCCGCCGGCGTAAGGGTTCTTCTCACCCGCCCCCGCCAGATCAACGCTCTGCCGGTAGTCAAAGACGTCATCAATCATGTTGAGCCCGAAATGGTTGATGGTCACGCCCGTCACGGCCAGGAGAAAAAACAGGGGATCGAACACCCCGTCCCTGGACCAGGGTATTATCCCGCACAGGATTGCCGGAAGGAAACTCGGCGGCACAAAATGAATGCGCAGGGCCCTGATAAAGGCGCGAACGGGGCTCGAATCTGCCTCAAGGGGGTAATGTTTGACGGTAAGGCCTAGCTTCATACTTACTTTTAGCATGTGACTGATTGAATTATCCATCAAAATAGACCGGGGTATTTATCAATTGATAAGATGTCCCACTTTTCATAAATTGAAGCTGTTGTAATTCACCCAAACAGGATAAAGGACCGGGACTGGATGGAGTCGAGCCTCGTATCAGGAGACGTGCGCAGGAACATATGGCAGCTCACATGGCCGATGCTGATCATAATGGTCCTCAATTTCCTGGTCGGCATCGCGGATATCTTCGTGGCAGGCCTCATAGGCCCCAAGGTGCAGGCCGCGGTCGGGTTTGTCACCCAGATCTACTTCCTGATCATCATAGTCGCCAACGCCATCAGCATCGGGACCCTTGCCCTCGTTTCCCGGGCGACGGGGGCCGGGAACCGGGAAAGGGCATTGTCGGTAGCGCGGCAATCCCTCATCTTCAGTATTTTTGTGAGCCTCCTCATAATGGCCGTGTTTCTCGGGTTCAGCAGGGAGATCATCGCCCTGGCGGGCTTTCCTGTTGAAATCAGGGAGATGGCCGAAAGGTTCCTGGTCATCTTCACTTTTGCGATGGGGCCGAATTACATCCTGATAATTGCGGGCTCGATATTCAGGGCGACCGGGGAGGTTAAAAAACCCCTGATCGCCATGACCATCGTGAGCACCCTCAATATCCTCGGCGATTTTGCCCTGGTGTTCGGATTCCCGCCCATACCGGCCCTGGGCTACCAGGGAATCGCGATGGCCGGGGCAATTTCCGTATCAGCCGGGACGCTCGCCTGCCTGCTGATGTTCACTTCCCGGCGCTGGGAGAAGATCTACCGCGACAGCTGGAGGGTCTCGCTCGCCACAATCACGGCAATCGCGAAGATCGGCTGGCCCGCCGCCCTCCTGCAGATCTCCTGGAACCTGGCAACGATATTTATTTACAACATCCTGGGAAAGGTGAAGGGCGAGAGCATCGTCGCCCTTGCCGCGATCGCCAACGGCCTGAGGATCGAGGCCATAATATACCTGCCCGCCTTTGCCCTGAACATGGCGGCCTCGGTGCTGGTCGGCCAGAACCTGGGGGCGGCAAGGCCGGACAGGGCCGAAAGGCTGGCCTGGCTGACGGCCTGGACGGGGGTCGCCATCATGAGCACGATGGCCCTTATCGTTTTCATCTGGGCGGAGTTCTTTGCCTCCCTGGTTGCCCAGGACAGGGCCGTTGTCGCGGAAACTGTCAGGTACCTCAGGATCAACATGTTCGCGGAGCCCTTCCTGGCGTTGAGCCTTGTCCTCGGCGGGGGGCTCCAGGGTGCGGGCGACACGCGGACCACCATGTGGGCCGCCGTCATCGCGATGTGGGTCATCCGGCTGCCGGCGGCCTGGCTGCTCGCGCTCACGCTGGACTGGGGCCCCCCGGGGGCCTGGACGGCCATGGCAGGTTCAATGGTCGTGCAGGGGATATTCCTGTCCTGGCGTTTCCGGCAGGGTAAATGGAAACACATCAAGGTCGATTGAACGCTCATCAACGGATCAAAGGAGGCACAATGAGGATCTTCAACTCGATGGGGAGAAAACTTGAGGAATTCACCCCGGTCAGCAGGAAAGAGACGACCATTTTCACCTGCGGCCCGTCCGTTTACCAGCGCGCCCACATCGGCAATTTCCGGACTTTCCTCTTTGAGGACATAGTCGTGCGCTACCTCGAATACTCCGGCCACAATGTGAAAAGGGGAATGAACTACACGGACGTGGAGGACAAGGCCGTCCGGGAGGCATACAAGAGGGGGATAACCGTGCCGGAGCTCACATCTGTGAACATCCGGGAATTCCAGAAGGAAATGAGACAGCTCGGGATGAAAATGCCCGATTACTTTCCCCGGGCTTCGGAAAACGTCGACAATGCCTTGGAGATATTGGAGACACTGCTTGCAAAAGGGCATTGCCTACCGGCACGGAATCAATTATTATTTCGACCCTCTCAAGTTTCCCGGTTTCGGAAAGCTTTACGGGCTGGATATGCGGCAATGGCCGAAGAGGCGGAAAAGGTTCCACCTGGACACGTATCCCGGCATGCGCTGGAACCTCGGCGATTTCATCCTGTGGCACGGCTGCCGGGCCCGCGACGTCGTCTGCTGGGACGCCCCCCTGGGGAGGGGCAGGCCGTCCTGGAACATCCAGGACCAGGCCATGATCCTGCCCTACTTCCACGAGACCCTCTCCATCTACATGGGCGGCATTGACAACATGGTAAGGCACCATGATTACATAATAGCGGTCCTGGAATCGGTCCGGCCCTATCCCGTTGCCCGCTTCTGGCTCCACTGCCATCACCTGTTCGTAGAAGGCAGGAAAATGTCAAAAAGCCTCGGCAACATCCTTTATACAAACGATGTCCTCGCCAAGGGCTTCTCGGCGCGCGAACTGCGTTTTTTCCTGATCTATAACCATTACCGGGGAAAAGTGAACTTTACCTGGGACGGGATGGCGGAGGCAGCGGGCTTGTTGAGGCAAACCAGGTCGCTCGTGAGAAGGGCTGCCGCAGATTTCCGCACCGGGAAAGCCCCGCGACCGGCCGGGAAAGGCGCAGCGCAATGGGCAGGGGAGCTGCAGTGCCGCCTTCAGGGCCGGCATGGACAACGACCTCAATGTGAGGCAAGCCTTCGACGGGATGAAGGCCGTCCTGGACAAAGCGGCCCAGGCCCGCCCGGGTTCCGGCGAGTGCACGGGCCTGGAAAGCGCCTTGCGGGAGATCGACTCCGTCCTCGGAGTGCTGTTTTGAAAGGTATCGGGCTGCCCGGAAAATTGCCTGCTGCACTTTTTTCATCACGCCAAATATCATATCGAGCCCAACTCCGGCTTGATTCGGAACACTTTTATCTGCTAGATTCCCTCACTCATTTTACCATTGAGAAAGCTGCTTGATGGACATCAGGGTTAAAGCCGGGGAAAAGGCCTTCGAGCTGATCCGGGAGAACGGGTTTGATTTTGACCGGGTCAGGGTCTACGCGGGGCCTGCCGTGGGCCCGCGCTGGCTTGTCGCCAGCGGGTTCGACCTCACAATGATCGAAAAAGGGCTCCTGGGCAGGACTTTCCCCGCCCTGCTGACGGGCGCTTCGGCCGGGGCTTTCCGACTCGCGGCCTGGCTCCAGCCGGAGCCCGAAAAAAGCTACCGGAAACTGATGGAAGCTTACATAGGGGCGATTACTCGCAAGGGCGACGGGCCCGGGCAGCTCCTGCGGCGAAATGCAGAAGGTCGTCGATTCGTACCTCGACAGCGACGCACTGCCGTTCGCGCTGGCCAACAAGCGGTACCGCCTTGCCCTGGTCACGGCGCGGGCAAGGAACCTGGCAGCGTCGGAAATCAAGCCAATCCAGCAGGTTGGGGGTCGGCCTTGCTTTTTTGGGCAACGCCCTCAGCGCCTCCCTGCTGAGATGATTCTATGAGCAGGTCGTCTTCTATTACAGCCCCATACCGCCGAAATTCTGCCTGGGAAAGGACTTCCGGGGCAGGACCATCCCCCTGAACGTCGGCCAATTTCAAGGCTGCCGTGCTGGCCTCCGGCGCCATCCCGCTCGTGATAGGCGGGGTCCGCAATATCTTTTCCGCCCCCACGGGAGTGTATCGCGACGGCGGCATTTTCCAGTACCATTTCAACCAGGACTACAAGGTCAAGGACGGCGAGTTTGTCCTGTTTTTCCATCACCAGGAAGCCCTCATCCCGGGGTGGCTCGACAAGAAGCTGAAATACCGCCGCACTCCGGCATCTTACCTGGAAAATTCCGTGATGGTGTTCCCGACAGACGAATTCGTCAGCCGTCTGCCGGAAGGGAAAGTCCCCGACCGGGACGACGTGGTGAGATTAATCGACAAGCCCGATGTCCGCAGGCAAAGATGGCGCGAGGCGGTCCGGCTTTCCGCCGGCCTCGGGGAGGATTTCCTCGAGCTCGTGGAAAGCGGCCGGATCAGGCAGGTGGTGGAAAGATTCTGATGCCGACGCTTACCCGGTCACAGTTCCGGTCGAGGGTGGAGGCCCTGCGGGAGATGCTGGGCAGATGCGGGATGTGCCCCCGCAAATGCGGTATTGACCGTTTAGGGGGTGAGACGGGGTTCTGCGGCGTCGGCCAGGAAATTCTCCTGGGCAGGGCGCTCCCGCATTTCGGGGAGGAGCCGCCCATTTCCGGTTCCCGGGGTGCGGGCACTGTTTTCCTGTCGTCATGCAACCTGAGATGCGCTTACTGCCAGAACCACCAGATCAGCCACTCGTGCGAGGGCGAGAAAATGACCCCTGCGCAGCTCTCCGAGATCCTCCTGGAGCTGCAGCATAAAGGCTGCCACAATATCGAGGCGGTCACGCCCACCCCCCAGGTCCCCCAGTTCATCGAATCGCTTTACCTGGCCCGCGAGGCTGGGCTTGACCTGCCCCTTGTCTTCAATTGCGGCGGCTATGAAAGCTCCGAAACCATTAAACTCCTGGAAGGGATAGTGGATGTATACCTGCCCGATTTCAAGTACGGGCTTGATGAAGCTGCCCGGGACCTGTCCGGCGCCGAAGACTATTGCCGGCATGCCACGGACGCGATCAGGGAGATGGTGGGCCAGGTCGGCACGGAACTTCTCACCGAAGGCGAAATCGCCTCTCGCGGGATCATCATCCGCCACCTGGTGCTCCCCGGGATGCCCCAAAACAGCATCGCGGCGCTCGAAAGGATCAAAAAAGAGTTTTCGGCGGACGTGCCCCTGAGCCTCATGGCCCAGTACACGCCCACCGCCGCCATGCGGTCCCACCCGGCGCTGGCGAGGAGGCTCACGCGCCCCGAATACGATTTCATCGTCAATGCCGCCCTGGACATGGACTTCGGGACCATATTCACCCAGGAGGTCGACGACAGGAACATTGCCCCTGATTTCGGCCGGGCGGAACCCTTCCAATGGTTGTAATTTTTCGCTGGCCTGGGATTACAATTGACGGGGCGTATGCCATACGCCCCTACGACCACAGTGAGGCAAACGAATGAATGACCCATCCGGTTTCGGAAAAATTCTGCTGGTAGTTGGCATAGTTATAGCCCTGGCGGGGTTGGCTTTCATGGTCGGCGGCAAGATCCCGTGGCTGGGCCGCCTCCCGGGCGACATCACGCTGAAAGGGAAGAATTACACGTTCTATTTCCCCCTGGCCACGAGCATCGTCGTCAGCATAATCCTTTCCGTAATTTTTTACCTGATCAACCGGAAGTGACCGGCATTGCCTGCCATGAAACCGCCCGAGGCCAAGACGATCCTGATTCGCGGGGGCAGCATACCGGCCGGTGCCGGCACAACGCGCAGCTATGTCCATATCCTCAGGGACATCTTCGCCAAACAGGGCATTGAAGTCTTAAACAGTTCCAGGGCCGGGGAAACCTCTTTTGACGGCGTCGAGACTTTCCATGATGACGTGGAGCCTTTCAGGCCCGATATCCTGGTGATCCATTTCGGTATCGATGACGCCTTTTCCGCGGTCTACCGTTCCGAGTTCAAGGAAAACCTCGTGCGGATGACAAGGATGCCCGCCTGTGTTCCATGCCCCCGCATATTCATCCCCACCTCGCAGCCGTTTGAAAATGCCTTCGATATGGACTCCGTGGGGATTTTTTACAGGGTTATCAGGGAGGTCTGCGCGGACCTCGACTGCGGGCTCATACCGGTTCACACATTCTGGGCCGGTCTGATCGCGGAAAAGGGACTCCCCTGTCATCGCTTGTCCAGGAAGACCCGCGGCTGCCCAACGAAAAAGGCCACGAGCTGTTCGCCCGGGCCCTGTTCGAACATCTTTGGCGAGGATAATTTAACCGATCTGTAGGGGCGTATGGCCGATGCGCCACTTTACACGGGGAATCTAGATCTTCTGGACGGTAACTCCCTGCCGGCGGTGTAAAATTGAACATGTTGTCCGCGAGACCGTTATTCAGCTTCATATTCCTGAATGTGATGCGGGTCGTGTTCCCGTACATGTCATTGAAAACACACCTGGTTATAAGAAAGGTATCTTTGTCCACCGTGACTGACAAGCCTCTCGAACCCGGCCCCCGCCTCCCTGGTCTTCGGGACCAGTTCCAGGCGGTAGTTCCCGTCACTGTCAACCGGCTCCGCGGCATATTTCACGTTGAAGTCATCCTTGAGTTTACCTATTCCTGTCAGAAAGCGGATGGTGAGCTTTGAATTGACCAGGGCTGCCGGCATCCTGCATATAGACCAGCCTGTCTTCAGGGACATAAAGCCAGGCAGTCTTCGGGATTGATTATGAGTTTTTTCTTCTGGGGTGAAGTGTAGTCCCAAAGCATCCTCCGGGGCTTTTTGAAATAAACCGTCCCGGTCTCTTTTTCCGTCTTTTTAAGTGATTTGATTGTCGCCTCCTGGGTGAACCCCGCTTTCAGGTCCCTCGCCCCGTCATAGACGTCCCTGAATCCTGTCGACCAGGATCCTCAACGGGCATCTTGTCTTTTTTGCTGATTTTATCCCGGGCGGGAAATCGTGCCGGTCCCGCATAGAATAAGGCCCGCCAAAGCCAGAAAACATGACAGGAATGAATGATTTTTTCAAAAGAAGTCTCATTGTTATTTTATTCATAAACTCCAAAGTTATTTGCAATATTTCAATACAAAGCCAAAAAGCATTGAAAATGCGCAGGATTTTCTCCTGTTTTAAGCAACTAATTGAAATTATTATCTTTTTACAAATGCCTAATGCTTATGCAAGATGCTCAAAAACAGCATCATTAGGGCATTTACGGGCTTTATCCACAAATTTATCAACAGCTCTGTCAACATGTTTGTGGATTAGGGAAATCTAATCCTTAGTCCTACATACTCAGTCTGATATTTTCATTCTCCAGCCGAAGGGGTCCTCTTTCTCTCCGTACTGGATCTGCAGGATTTCATTGTACAACTTTTCTGTAATTTGCCCTATCTTGCTGCCGTTTATGGAATATTCCGTTCCCTTGAAATAAATAAGGCCGACCGGAGAGACAATGGCTGCCGTCCCGGAAGCAAACGCCTCCTGTAAGAGTGCCTTTCTTGGCAGCGTCTATAACTTCATCAATGGAAATGCGCCGCTCCGAAACTTTCATACCCCATTTCCTGGCGATCTGAAGGACCGAATCACGTGTGACTCCGGGCAGGATTGTTCCGGCCAGCGGGGGCGTGATCAGTTCATCATTGATCAGGAAGAAGATATTGCTGGTGCCCACCTCTTCCACATATCTGTGCTGCACACCGTCCAGCCATAACACCTGGGTATAACCCATTTCGCCCGCTTTTTTGCTCGCCAGCAGGCTGGCAGCGTAATTTCCCGCAGCCTTGCAATAGCCTATTCCCCCCTGGGCAGCCCTAACGTACTCTTCCGTGACAAATATTTTTGTCGGGCTGAATCCCTGCGGGTAATAGGGCCCCACCGGGCCGACTATAATGAAAAATGGGTATTCCGCGGCCGGCTTGACCCCGAGGAAAGCTTCCGTGGCGATCATGGTCGGCCTGATGTACATTGATGCGCCGTTACTCCTGGGGATCCATTCTTTCTCAAGTAACACAAGCTGTTTCAGGGCATCGACTGTGGAATCAATATCCAGGGTGGGCATGCAGAGCCGCTCGGCCGAATCGTTCATGCGCTTGAAATTATCCGCCGGACGGAACAGGTAAATCGATCCGTCTTTTCCGCGGTAAGCTTTCATTCCCTCAAATATCAGCTGGCCGTAATGCAGGCACACCGCCGCGGGGTCAAGGCACAAGTCCCGGTATCCTTCGATGACCGCATCATGCCAGCCCTGCTTCTCGGAATAATTCATGTTGAAAGAAATGATCTGAAAAGATCTTTCCGAATCCCAGCTGCGACTCATCGGCCGGTTTAGCTTTCATCTTATCGGGACTCACCCGCTCTACTTTGACTTTCATCTGCTGTTCTCCTCCTGCTTCCTCAGTTTCCCCTGAACTGCAACAAATTGTTCTTTTTCAATATCGAGATATTTCCAGACCCGGCATAGCGTCCCTAAGCGACTTCGATACTTTCACCAGTATTTCCGGGTTGTTGAAGTGCGTTACGGCCTGGACAATGGCATGGGCCCTTTTTGCCGGGTTCCGCCGACTTGAAGATTCCCGAACCGACAAAGACCCCGTCCGCCCCGAGCTGCATCATGAGCGCGGCATCGGCAGGAGTCGCCAGACCGCCCGCGGAGAAATTGACAACCGGCAGCTTTTTGTCTTTGGCAACCATCCTGACAAGCTCATAGGGGGCGCCCAGGTTCTTGGCCTCGGTCATCAGCTCTTCCTCGGGAAGCGCCGCAAGCCTGGCTATCTCATCATTGATCGTCCTCATGTGGCGCACTGCCTCGATGACATTTCCGGTCCCGGCCTCGCCCTTGGTCCGGATCATGGCGGCGCCCTCCCCTATCCTCCGGAGGGCCTCCCCGAGGATTGTCGCCCCGCAGACGAACGGCACTTTGAAATTCCATTTATTGACATGGAACTTGTCGTCGGCGGGAGTCAGCACTTCGCTCTCATCGATGAAATCGATGCCCATCGACTCGAGTATCTGGGCCTCAACAAAATGCCCGATCCTGACTTTCGCCATGACGGGGATGGTCACAGCCTCCATGATCTTTTCAATGATGGCGGGGTCGGTCATGCGGGCAACACCGCCCTGGGCGCGGATGTCCGCCGGCACCCTCTCCAGGGCCATTACCGAAACAGCCCCGGCGTCTTCGGCGATTTTGGCCTGCTCCGGGGTCGTGACGTCCATGATTACCCCGCCCTTCAGCATTTCGGCCAAGCCGGACCTGACCGTGAATGTTCCAAATTTTTCCATTCTCCAATCCTCTCCTTTAACTTGCGGAAAACATGAATCAATACTAATCTTTTCTGTGTATATTAAAAAAAATAAACATCCAGCAATTTTAGAACAAAAAACCCTTGAGCAGCAACATAAATGAATCGTTTTCAAAAAAGAATTTTGCTGTCAGGCTCCCGTCCGGGATTCATGTCCGGATTAATTAGTTTGACCTCACCGGATTAATTTATCTATATAATTCCGAATGTTTGATCCGACCCGGATTTAGAGCGTGTGACCGTACGCGAAGGAGGCTATGAATGATCTGCAAGACTGTTGAAGATGTAAAGAAAATTGTGAAAGACAGAAACGTCAGCTTTATCCAGTTCTGGTTCGTGGACGTCCTGGGCATCCTGAAAAGCTTTCACGTGGCTCCCTCCGAACTGGAAGAAGGCCTCGAGGAAGGCATGGGTTTCGACGGTTCTTCCATAGAGGGATTTGCCAGGATCGAGGAAAGCGACATGATCGCCAAGCCGGACCCCACGACTTTCCAGTTCATCCCCTGGAGGGGAACGGAGCGGCCGGTCGGGAGGGTTTTCTGCGACATCATGAACCCGGACGGGACCCCCTATGACGGGGACCCCCGCTATGCCCTCAAGCGGGTCCTGAAAAAAGCGGCCGACCTGGGGTATATTTTTTATACCGGCCCCGAACTCGAGTTCTTCTATTTTGAAAATAACTGCAAACCGACCATTATAGATAAGGCCGGGTACTTCGATGCCCGTCCCATCGACCGGGGGAGCGATATCCGCCGGGAGACAATCTTCGCCATGCAGGACATGGGCATCCAGGTCGAGTACAGCCACCACGAGGTGGCCCCCAGCCAGCACGAAATTGACATGCGCTATGACGAGGCCCTGGCCATGGCGGACAAGACCATGACCATGAGGGTGCTGGTCAAGGAGATCGCCCGGCAGCACGGCTATTACGCCACGTTCATGCCCAAGCCGATCTTCGGCGAGAACGGCAGCGGGATGCACGTCCACCAGTCGCTTTTCGCGGGGAACCGCAACGCGTTTTACGACGCCGGCGATAAATATCACCTGTCCAAAATAGGCAAAAATTACATTGCGGGCATCCTGAAGCATTCCAAGGAAATCACCGCCGTCCTCAACCAGTGGGTCAACTCCTATAAGCGGCTGGTGCCGGGGTACGAGGCGCCGGTCTACATCTCCTGGGCAAGGCGCAACCGCTCGGCCCTGGTAAGGGTGCCCATGTACAAACCCGGCAAGGAAAAGGCGACGAGGATTGAGTTCCGCTCGCCCGACCCGGCCTGCAACCCCTACCTGGCGTTTGCCGTGATGCTGGCAGCCGGCCTGAAGGGGATCGAGAAGGATTATCCGCTTGCCGACCCGGTTGAAGAGGACATTTACGAGTTCACCCCCGAAAAGCGCCGGAAAATGAAAATCGACGAGCTGCCCGGGAGCCTCTTCGAGGCAGTGTCGGTCTGCGAGAAATCACAACTGGTGCGCGAGGCGCTGGGGGACCATATCTTCAACAAGTTCATCGAAAACAAGAAAATCGAATGGGACCGCTACCGGGTCCACGTCAGCGAGTACGAGATCGAGAAATACCTGCCGATAATGTAGCCTGAAGAGAAGCAGAGGGGGCGCCCGCTAGTGCGCCCCCTTTTTTTCTGTAATTTTCTCCCGCACACTCCACAAAGTTGCCTCTTTTTCATTGGGCTTCCGACAATTTTGTATTAATTTTGAACCGAAAACATGTCTTCATTTGTCCCATTGCCTGCCAACTAACCGTTTATTATAATATTTTGCGAAAAGGTATCATTTTTGCAGTATCAGGGGAGGGGGTGAAAAAAATGAAGAAATTTGACCGCGTGAGCACGGGGCTCAGGGGCCTCGATTCCATAATTGACGACCTTCGCGCCGGCGACAATGTCGTCTGGCAGGTCGACAGCGTCGAGGACTATAAATCGTATGTATACCCTTATGTCAAAGAGGCCCTGAGAAGAAACAGGAAGGTTGTGTACATCAGGTTCGCCAACCATCCGGCCCTGTTTGCCGAGGGCGAAGGGGTGATAATTCATGAGCTCAATGCCTCCGTGGGATTCGAGTCGTTTTCCCTGCAGCTGCACAAGGTCATTGAAAAAGAGGGGACCGAGACATTTTACGTCTTCGACTGCCTCTCCGACCTGCTCTCGGCCTGGGCAACAGATTTGATGATCGGGAATTTCTTCCTGATAACCTGTCCCTACCTCTTTGACATGAACACGCTTGCCTATTTCGCCATCCTGAGGAACAGCCATTCTTTCAAGACGATAGCCCGCATCAGGGAGACCACCCAGGTCCTCCTCGAAATATACAGGTTCAACGGGAGTTCCTGCATCCACCCGCTCAAGGCCATGGGCCGGTACTCCCCGACCATGTTCCTGCCCCATATAAAAAAGGGCGACTCGTTCGTCCCGATCACCAGCAGCTCCGAAGCCGCCGATCTCTTCCTGCACATGTCCAAGAAAGGGCTGGGCCTGGCAAGCAGGAACCTGGATTACTGGGACCGGCTTTTCATGGAAGTGGAAGACATGCTGGTGCGGAACTCGCCCCCCAAACAGGCCAGGGCCATGGTGGACAAGGTGAGCAGCCTCCTGATCGGGAGGGAGGAGCGGATGCTTACCCTCGCCAAGAAATACCTCACGCTTGGCGACCTGGTCCGCATCAAGGAAAGGATGATCGGCTCGGGGTTTATCGGCGGCAAGACCGTGGGGATGCTGCTCGCGCAGAGCATATTGAAAAAAACGGACCCCGCCTGGGCCGCGCGGCTCGAACAGCACGACTCTTTTTATATCGGGTCGGACATTTTCTATTCGTACATCGTGCAGAACGGCCTTTGGAAGACCTTCACGCGCCAGAGGACGAAGGAAGGGTATTTTCTCATGGCGGCCGAGCTCCGGGACAATATCCTGAAGGGGAGCTTCCCCGAGGAGATCAAGGAGCAGTTCCAGATCATGCTCGAGTACTTCGGCCAGTCCCCGATCATCGTACGCTCCAGCAGTCTCCTGGAAGACGCTTTCGGCAATGCCTTCGCGGGAAAATACGAGAGCATCTTCTGCCCCAACCAGGGATCCCCGGAAATGAGGTACGAATATTTCGAGCAGGCGGTCAGGAGGATCTACGCCAGTTCCATGAACGAGAGCGCCCTCGTCTACCGGCTCCAGCACGGCCTTGACCAGAAAGACGAACTCATGTCGCTGCTCGTGCAGCGCGTTTCGGGGGTCTCCAGGAAACAGTACTTCTTCCCGGAAATGGCGGGGGTCGGCTTTTCCCGTAACCCTTTCACCTGGACCCAGGAAATGGATTCCAGAGGCGGGGATGCTGCGGCTGGTCTTCGGCCTGGGCACCCGTGCGGTCATGAGGGACGTCGGGGATTACCCGAGGATAGTGGCGCTGGACAACCCCCTGTTGAAGCCGCATGCGGGGCTCGAAGACACGAAGAAATATTCCCAGCATGAAGTCGATGTGATCAACGTGGAGAAGAACAGGTTCGAAACGGTGGACCTGAGCGATCTTCTGGAACAGTCCATAGATGCCCGCCTCGACCTGATCGGCACCAGGGACATTTCCAATTACTCCGGCGGCGCAGACGGAGGTTCCTGGGTCCTGACGTTTGATGAAATGGTGACCAGCACCCCCCTTGTCCCTCTCATGTCCAAGATGATGAAGACGCTTGAGAAGGCTTACCGCTACCCGGTCGATATCGAGTACACGGTGAATTTCTCGCCGGACGGGGAGTTGATAATAAACCTCCTCCAGTGCAGGCCGCTGCAGACCAAGGGCCAGCCGAAAAAGGTCAAGATACCTCATGTTGAAAAAGCAAGTGTGTTCCTCAAACAGAAGGGCAACTTCATGGGAGGCTCCATATCCCTGCCGGTGCGGAAGATAATATACGTCGATCCCGATAGATACGCGGACCTGCACCGCTCGGACCGCTACGCGCTGGCGCGGCTCATCGGGAACATCAACCGCACCATTTCCGACCGCAACGAGACCCCGGTGTTTCTCCTCGGGCCGGGACGCTGGGGCTCGTCCTCGCCGTTCCTGGGCATACCGGTCACTTTTGCCGAGATAAGCCGCATGGCGGTACTGGGTGAAATCGCCCATAAGCAGAAGGGCATGGAGCCGGACCTCTCGTTCGGAACGCATTTCTTCCAGGACCTGGTGGAAAACGATATCTACTACGTTGCCGTTTTCCCGGACATGCCCAATGTCCTCTTCTCCCCGGATTTGCCATGCCTGTGCGAGGAAAGTTCGGACCTGATAGAGCCAAAATACAAGCCGGTGGTCAAGATATTCAATGTGCCGGATATGACCTTGATGGCGGACATCCTCTCCAAAGACCTGGTCTGCTTCGAAGGTTCCGGGGCCAGATAGCCGGACGAATGCCATAGACAATGAAAAGGAAATTTCTCGTCTTTCAGCACACGCCGTGGGAAGGGCCGGGCCGGCACCTTGTGAACTCCGCCAAAAAGAGGAAGATCCGGCTGGACGTGGCGTGCGTATGGCGGGAGCCAGTCCCCGACGTCTCCGGGTACGACGCGATCATAGTGCTGGGAGGGACGCCCAATGTCTCCGAAGAAGACCGCTATCCCTTCCTCCGCGATGAAAAGAGGGCGATCAGGGAAGCGATAGCCCTGAACAAGCCTTACCTGGGGTTCTGCCTCGGCCACCAGCTGCTCGGGAGCGTCCTGGGAGCGCGGGGTGGGGCCGAATTTCTGCAGGAGCATAGGTTTCATCCAGGGGCAGCTCACGAGGGACGGCAGGAACCACCCCGTATTTGCCGACCTTCCGAACACCTTCAACCTCTTCAAGTGGCACTCCCAGGCACTGATGCCGCCGTTCCCCAAGGAAATGGAAATCCTGGCGACATCGGCCGACTGCCAGATCGAGAGCATTTCCCTCAAAGGCAAGCCTCATATAGTGGGTTTCCAGTTTGATAATTACGCCGCTGCCTATCACGACGTCTGCGAGTGGATCGAAGGCGACCGCCAATGGCTGGAGGAATCACGGATTGACTGCGACCAGCTGCGCAGGACGGCCCGAGTCCAGGAACAGCTTATGGAGGTGCAGTTTGAATTGATATTCGACAACTTCGTGAACCTTATTTACCGCGAGTGACTCGCGCTCAGCCCTCCCCGCCCGCCCCTTTTAATGGACCGGATCTATCGGATCGCGGCGGGCACATCATACAGTTGTGTTTTTTTTCTTCGGGGCCGTCCGACAATTTTGTTGTTAATTTTGGTCCCGAAGAAGCCGCATCTGAAAGCAATACCTTATAATTGCTGGATTTAGCCCACTGGCCCGCCTTTTGCTTATAAATCTGTGCCCGAGTAGGAGTGTCCTTATGACTCGCCTGATTCCAGCGGGATATGGAAAGGATTACGGCTGTGCTCTACTGTGCTCCAAGCAAGAAATACAACGACTTCGTGATCGAACGCGATCCGGACAAGTGCATCGACTGCCGGGTCTGCGAGCGGCAGTGTTCCTACGAGGCCCACATTTACGATGAGGCAACCGGCAAGGTATACGCGGATGACGTCAAGTGCGTGGGCTGCCACAGGTGCGAGACCCTCTGCCCGACCGGGGCGCTCACGATAAGGCAGAACCCCTCCGAATTCCGGGACAACGCCGTCTGGAAGCCCTGGTTCATAAAGAACATCTACAAGCAGGCCGACACGGGGGGCGTCCTGCTGACCGGGATGGGAAACGCCTATCCCTACCCTGTTTACTGGGACAAGATGCTCCTTGACGCCAGCCAGGTCACCAACCCGTCCATAGACCCGCTGCGGGAGCCGATGGAACTGCGCACGTACCTGGGCGCCCGGCCTGATGCCATTAAGATCAAAAAAGAAAACGGGACAAGCGAAGCTCGCGAGCAGCTTCACCCCCCAGATCGCGATAGACTACCCGATAGTATTTTCGGCCATGTCTTACGGCTCAATCAACCTCAATGTGCACAAGGGGCTCGCCAGGGCCGCCGAGGAGATGGGGACGCTTTACAACACCGGTGAAGGGCGGGCTTCACCCTTCCCTGTACCGGTACGGGAAGAACACGATTGTCCAGTGCGCCTCCGGAAGGTTCGGCGTCCACAGCGACTACCTCAACGCGGGGGTCGCGGTCGAGATAAAGATCGGCCAGGGCGCAAAGCCCGGGATAGGCGGGCATCTGCCCGGGTGAGAAGATCGGGCCGGAAATTTCCCTGACCAGGATGATCCCGATCGGCACGGACGCGCTTTCCCCTGCGCCCCACCACGACATTTACTCGATAGAGGACCTGCGCCAGCTCATCTTCGCGATCAAGGAAGCCACCGACTACACGAAACCCGTATTCGTGAAAATAGCCGCCGTCCACAACGCCGCCGCCATCGCCAGCGGGATGGTCCGGGCAGGGGCCGACGTCATCACCATTGACGGTTTCCGCGGCGGGACGGGGGCGGCGCCCACGATGATCAGGGACAACGTCGGCATCCCGATCGAGCTGGCCCTGGCCTCGGTGGACGAGCGCCTCCGGCAGGAAGGCATCCGCAACCATGCATCGCTGCTCGTGGCGGGAGGCATCCGCTGCAGCGCCGATGCGGTGAAGGCGATTGCGCTCGGGGCGGACGCCGTGTACATCGGGACGGCCGCGCTCATTTCCGTGGGCTGCACCGTCTGCCAGCGCTGCTACACCGGGAAGTGCCCCTGGGGGATCGCGACCAACGACCCCTACCTGGCCAAGAGGATCAACCCCGAGATCGCCCACGAGAGGCTCGCCAACCTCATCCGGGCCTGGGGCCACGAGATCCAGGAAATGCTGGGCGGCATGGGCCTGAACGCCATTGAAAGCCTCCGGGGCAACCGGGAGAAATTGAGGGGCATCGGTTTGAACGAGGAAGAGCTCAGTGTCCTCGGCATAAAACACGCCGGGGCATAGAACCGGTTTAGGGACGGGTCTCGAGACCCAGCCCGAGGTGCGGATGTCAATACGAACTACAGGCGGGTCTGATCCGCTCCTAGCAGGCCGTTGCAAACCGGCCGTTCAAGATCAGAAGGGAAAAAAGAATGAAACGTGTTTACCAGAAAGAAGAGGTCTGCATCGGCTGCCGCCTGTGCGAGATCGGCTGCATAGTCGAGCATTCCCCGTCGAAGAACGCCATCAAGGCTTTCCGGAATGTCCAGCCGCGCCCTGAATCCCGCAACATCGTGGAGGAGAAAGGGCCCCCTCACCTTTTCCGTGAATTGCCGCCATTGCGACGAGCCGGCCTGCGTCCACGTTTGCATCGCGGGGGCCATAGTCAAGGACCCCGATACGGGAATCGTCATCCAGGACCCGGACAAATGCGTCGGCTGCTGGTCATGCATAATGGCCTGCCCCTTCGGGGTGGTCCGGAAAAACAACTCCGGGGAAAAGGCCATGAAATGCGACCTGTGCCGCGACCGGGAGAGGCCCGGCATGCGTGGATGCCTGCCCCAACCGGGCCCTGGTGTTTGAGGAGAGATAAGCAATGGATTACTTGATCATAGGAAACGGGGTCGCCTGCGGTCGGCGCAATCGAGGCCATCAGGTCGATCGACCGCGAAGGCCCCATTACATTATATCTTCCGAGCCCCACAGGGTCTACGGGCGTCCCCTGATTTCCAGCCTGCTCAGCGGCAAGATCCGGGAAAAGGATATCTTTTACCGCCCCGAGGATTTTTACGAATCGAACAATGTCACCGCCCTGCTCGGCAAGACCGTTTCCGAAATAAGGGCGGGGGTCAGGCAGGTCATCCTGGAGAGCGGTGAGGTGCTCCCGTTCGGCAAGCTGCTGATCGCCACCGGCGGGGTCCCCTTTATCCCTCCCATCGAAGGGCAGGCACGGGCCCGGACGTTTACGTGTTCACAACCCTCGATGACGCGCGCAGGCTTGACAGCCTGGCGGAAAAAGTCACAGATGTCGTCGTGCTGGGCGGCGGGCTCATCGGGCTGAAGGCGGCCGAGAGCCTCCACGACAGGGGCATGAAAGTGACAGTCGTGGAACTTGCGGACAGGATCCTGAGCGCCGCTTTCGATGCGGAAGCCGGGAGGGATAATCGCCAAACGCCTTGCCGACGTAGGGATAGAACTGGTCCTCAACAACACGGTCAAAGAGATCGTCCGGCCAAAGAAGCGCGTCAAGACGGTCGTCCTCAACGACGGGAACAGGCTCCCTTGCAGTGCGGTGGTGATCGCCATCGGTGTCGTGCCCAACAAAGCGCCTTGCTGAAAAGGCCGGGCATAAAAGTGAACCGCGGCATCCTGACGGACAGCTCCATGGAAACGGACGTCCCCGGGATTTTCGCGGCGGGCGACGTCGCTGAAGCAGAAGATATGCTCTGGGGAGACAACCGGGTCACGCCCATCTGGCCCAATGCCTATATCCAGGGCCGCCATGCGGGCCTGGCAATGGCAGGGGCTGCCAAGGCTGTATGCGGGGAGCATTCCCATGAACTCGATCGAGTTCTACGGTATCCCGACCGTATCCATGGGAATTTCCAATCCGCCGGCGGAAGGCTTCGAGGTCCTTGCCCGCCTGGAGCCGGAAAATAACTTTTACCGGAAAATAGTGCTCAGGGAAGGCAGACTGGTCGGGGCCGTCCTGGTCGGCCGGATAGAGAGGTCGGGGGTGCTTTCCGGGCTTATCAAAAACGGGATCAACGTGGAGAGCATTAAAGCAGGAACTGCTGCGCGATGATTTCGGATTTTCCGACCTGCCGGCAGAAACACAGGCAGGAGCTTCTGGCCGCTAATGCATGACTTGAATAAAGGAATTTGAAAGATATGTTTAACTTGAAAAGGACGAATTACAGACCCTGGGATTTCCAGAAGGACATATCGGGCTGCGGGCTTTCAGGGCTCATCAATAAGGACGGGGAGCGCGTCAGCGGGGAAGTGATCATCAATTCGATCAAAACCCAGCACGACAGGGGCAACGGCCTGGGCGGCGGCTTTGCGGCTTACGGCATCTACCCGGATTTCAAGGACCACTACGCTGTCCACGTCATGTGCGAGACCAAGGACGCCCTCAATGAATTCGAATGTTTCCTGAAAGACGTCACCATGATTGACCAGCAGGAACGGATCCCGACCCGCACGGGCACACCGATCACGAACGCCCCGCTGCTGATGAGGTATTTCGTGAAGCCCAACACGGAAGTCGACAATCCCCTCTTCGACAAGGGGATGAGCGACGACGATTTCATGGTCCGCATGGTCATGAAAGTCAACCTGGACATAAAGGGGGCCTTCGTCTTTTCGAGCGGCAAAAACATGGGCGCGTTCAAGGGCGTCGGCTATCCCGAAGACGTAGCCGATTTTTTCCGGCTTGACGAATACAACGGCTATATCTGGACGGCCCACAACCGCTTCCCGACCAAACACGCCGGGCTGGTGGGGCGGCGCCCATCCCTTCACGGTCCTCGACTGGTCGATTGTCCACAACGGCGAGATCTCGTCTTACGGGATCAACAAGCGCTACCTGGAGATGTTCGGCTATCATTGCACGCTGCTCACCGACACCGAAGTCGTGGCCTATCTCCTCGACCTGCTGATCCGCAGGCACGGCCTGCCCATAGATGTGGCATGCCTCGCCCTGGCCCCTCCTTTCTGGGATGAGATGGACCGGATGGAACCGGAGAGGAGAGAAGCTGTGCGAAGCAATCAGGATGGTGTACGCGAGCGCCCTGCTGAACGGGCCTTTTGCCATCCTGTTCGCATTCAACGGGGGGCTCGTGGGTCTCAATGACAGGATCAAGCTGCGGCCGCTGATAGCGGCCACAAAAGGCGAAACGGTCTACATGGCGAGCGAGGAATCCGCCATCCGCGAGATATGTGCCGATCCTGAAAAGATCTGGGTGCCGAAGGCGGGCGATCCCCTGATCGCAAGGCTCAACCCGGGCGTAATGAACTGAGTCGAAGTCTGTTGAATTACCATTTCCTAAAGGGGGTTAAGGGGCGTATTGCACCATGATATTTTTCGACCTCCTTAAACGGACATATGCGGATGTATCGTTTTTTTACATCCTACAATTGTGTATTTATATTTGTAGCTGCCCGACATTTTTGTTTTAAAAACCTGCCTCAAAACACTCATATTTGCCCACAACCCATTGTAATCATTAATTTAGCCTTATGGCCCGCCTTTTGCTTTATATATAATACGGGCAAATACTTCGTCTTCTCCAGAGGACAAAAGATTGCCGAAGACTTAAACAATAAAACCGGGCGAATTACACAAATTTGGAGGACAAAATGGAAATCAATGCAGCAGGAATATATTACAGGGACCTGAACAAGATGATCCGCCAGGCCGTCTCCAGGGGTGAACAGCATTTTGTCCTCAGCAACATAAACGGCCAGCGCTATATCGGCAACGGGATAGACAAGAAAATAAAGCTGCTCATCAAGGGCACTCCCGGACAGGACATGGCCGCGTTTATGAAAGGCCCGGAGATCGTCGTTGAAGGCAACGCCCAGGACGGCATCGGCAACACCATGGATGACGGCAAGATCGTGGTCCGCGGCATGGCCGGCGATATCGTCGGGCTACGGCATGAGAGGCGGGCAGATCTATATCGGCGGCGACGTCGGTTACAGGGTCGGCATCCACATGAAGTCTTTCGAGGAAAAGATCCCGTCATCGTCATCGGCGGAAAGGCCGGCGATTTCCTCGGCGAGTACATGGCCGGCGGCATCATCATCCTTCTTGGCATGCTGGGCCAGTCTGACACGAACCGGCCAACCGATTGCCGGAAATTTCCTCGGGACCGGCATGCACGGCGGCGCCATTTACACCAGGGGCCCGGTCGATAAGCACAGTCTTGGAAAGGGCCTGGGGATCAAAGAGGCCTGCCCCCCGGAGATCAGCAGCATAAAACCGTACCTTGAGGAATTCGGCCGCCAGTTTGATATCGAACTGGACGAGATACTCAAAGAGAAATTTTATTGCATATACCCGACGACCCATCGCCCCTACGGGAATATGTATGCATATTGATTGAGGTATTTTCACGGCATTTCTTTTAGCTGAAAATCTCTTTCTAATTGCATATTTACGCGCTTGGTGGTAGTATCCGCCCCCTATGGTTTCAATAATAGATTACAGGGCCGGGAACCTGAAAAGTGTGGAACGCGCCCTGAACAAAATAGGTGTGCCCTGCCGGGTTACCGCGGATAGGAAACGAGTCGACTCTTCGGAGCGGATTATATTTCCCGGCGTCGGCGCGGCCGGCCAGGCAATGGCCAATCTGAAGGAACTGGGGCTCGACAAGGTGCATCTCGGAGGCTTTCGAATCCGGCAAGCCGATCCTGGGGATCTGCCTCGGCGCCCAGATCGTGCTGGAGAGAAGCGAGGAGAACGACAGCACCTGCCTCGGGCTGATCGAAGGCTCGACGAAGCGTTTTCCGGAGGGGCTTGTCATCAGGCCCGGAGCGGCTCAAGATCCCCCACATGGGCTGGAACGGCGTCGAGGTGAAAAGAAGGCACCCTGTCCTGGAAGGGATCGAGCGGGACGACGAGTTTTATTTTGTCCACTCGTACTTACCCCGGCGCCAGCGAGCGAGAGTGTGTCATGGCGGAAACGGTTTACGGGATAAGGTTCTCTTCCGTGGTCGGCAGCACGCAACCTGGTGGCCATGCAGTTCCACCCGGAAAAAAGCGGGCCGGCCGGATTGAGGATCCTCCGTAATTTCTGTAGTTGGGATGGAAATGCTTAGCAGAAGGATTATACCCTGCCTCGATGTCCGGGACGGAATACTCACCAAGGGAATAAAATTCAAGGGCAACATCGATATCGGCGACCCCGTCGAAATGGCCAAGTTCTACTACGAACAGGGCGCGGACGAGATCGTGTTCTACGATATCACGGCCTCGAGCGACAGGCGCGACATAATGATAGACGTGGTGCGCAGGGTGGCCGAGGAGATATTCATCCCCTTTTCGGTGGGCGGCGGTTTACGGACAATCGAGGACATGCGCAACGTCCTGCTGGCCGGGGCTGAAAAAGTGAGCGTCAACAGCGCGGCAATCAGGGACCCGGACATAATAAACAAGGGCGCCGAGGCTTTCGGCAGCCAGTGCGTCGTCTTGGGCATGGACGTCAAAGCAGGTCCCCGTATCGGAAAAGATACCCTCGGGCTACGAAATGGTCATCGACGGGGGCAGCACATACACCGGGATAGACGCGCTGTGGTGGGCGCAGCGAAGGAGAGCGCCGGGGCGCCGGCGAGATCTGCCTGAATTCGATCGACGCGGACGGGACCCAGCAGGGATATGAACTCAGGCTGACCCGGCTTGTATCCGAGAACGTGGCCATACCGGTCATAGCCTCGGGCGGCGCGGGAGAGATCGCGCACCTTTACGACGTGCTGACCGAGGGCAAGGCGGATGCGGCCCTGGTGGCCTCGATAACCCATTACGGGACATATCACGATAAAGCAGATAAAGGACGAACTTTCCGCGCAGGGGCGTGAAAGTCCGCATGAGATGGTAAGGCGAGATGAAGGCATACCTGGCACTTGGAAGACGGGACGGTTTTTACCGGGAGGAGTTTTGCCGGCAAGGGCGAAGCTGAGGGCGAGATCGTCTTCAATACGAGCATGACCGGGTACCAGGAGATCCTGACCGACCCTTCCTACAAGGGCCAGATAATCACCATGACCTATCCCCTGATCGGCAACTACGGGGTTAACCCGGAGGACGTCGAATCAACGGCGATCCATGCGGAGGCTTCATTGTCAAGGAATACCAGCCGGTCCCGAGCAACTGGCGCTCGAAAATGACCCTCGCCGATACCTGGAAAAACACAACATAGATCGGGATCGAGGGGATCGACACGCGGGCCCTTACCCGCCACCTGCGGGTCAGGGGAGCGATGAAGGGCATAATCTCCACACGCGACATCGGACCCTGCGGAACTGTCGCAAGGCGCAGGAATCGCCCGGCCTGGTCGGGCGCGACCTGGTCAGGGAAGTGACCTGCGCGGACGCCTTCCCCTGGAAGCAAGGGAAGCCGGTCTTCACGGTTGTCGTGTTCGATTTCGGGGTGAAATTCAACATCCTCAACATGCCTTGCAGACCGCGGCTGCGCTGTACCGTCGTCCCGGCCACTACAAGCGCGGCCGAAATCCGGGCCCTCAAGCCGGACGGGATACTGCTCTCGAACGGCCCCGGGGACCCCGAGCCCATAACTTACGCTGTCGACACAATCAGGGAACTGCTGGGAGAATTCCCCATCTTCGGGATCTGCCTGGGACAGCAGCTCCTCGGGCTCGCCCTGGGCGGCAGGACTTACAAGCTGAAGTTCGGGCACCGCGGGGCCAACCACCCGGTGAAAAACCTGCGGACGGGCAAAGTGGAGATCACATGCGCAGAACCACGGGTTCTGCGTCGACCTGGATTCCATCAGGGACCACGATATCGAGGTGACCCACGTCAACCTCAACGACGGGACGCTGGAGGGAATGAGGCACAAGAGGCTGCCGGCCTTTTCCGTGCAGTACCACCCCGAGGCCTCGCCCGGCCCGCACGACGCCGATTATCTCTTTCCGATTTCATGGAAATGATGAAAGAATTGCAAGGAAGGCCCCGAGGCCGATTAAAGCTATGCCGAAAAGAACCGACCTGAAAAAAATAATGCTCATCGGCTCCGGCCCGATCGTCATCGGCCAGGCCTGCGAATTCGACTATTCCGGCACCCAGGCCTGCAAGGCCCTGAAGGAAGAGGGCTACGAGGTCGTGCTCGTCAACAGCAACCCGGCCACGATCATGACCGACCCCGAGATGGCGGACCATACTTATATCGAACCGATCACCCCGGAGATCGTGGCGAAGATCATCGAAAAGGAAAGGCCGGACGCCCTGCTTCCCACCCTGGGCGGCCAGACGGGGCTCAACACGGCGATCCAGGTCGCCGAGATGGGGGTCCTGGAAAAGTTCGGGGTGGAACTCATCGGCGCCTCGGTCGACGTCATAAAAAAGGCGGAAGACCGCGACCTGTTCCGGGAGGCCATGAAAAGGATCGGACTGAGGGTGCCGAAAAGCGCGATCGTCCGGGACATCGACGCGGCCGTGAAGGCGGGCGACGAGATCGGCTATCCCGTGATCGTGAGGCCCAGCTTCACCCTGGGCGGCACGGGGGGCGGCGTGGCGTACAACAGGGAAGACCTGCAGGGGCTTGCGGCATACGGGCTCGATGCCAGCCTCATCCACGAGATCATGGTCGAGGAGTCGGTCATCGGCTGGAAGGAATTCGAGCTCGAGGTCATGCGCGACGGGAAGGACAACGTCGTGATCATCTGCTCGATCGAGAACCTCGACCCCATGGGGGTCCACACGGGCGACAGCATCACCGTGGCCCCCGCCCAGACGCTCTCGGACAAGGAATACCAGGCCCTGCGCAACGCCTCCATAGCGATCATGCGGGAAATCGGCGTGGACACGGGCGGGTCCAATGTCCAGTTCGCCGTGAACCCGAAGAATGGCGAGATTGCAGTGATCGAGATGAACCCGCGCGTCTCCCGCAGTTCGGCCCTGGCTTCCAAGGCGACGGGTTTCCCCATCGCCAAGATCGCGGCGAAACTGGCCGTCGGCTACTCGCTCGACGAGCTGCGCAACGACATCACCCGCGAAACGGTCGCGTCCTTCGAACCCACGATCGACTACTGCGTCGTGAAGATCCCGCGCTGGACTTTCGAGAAATTCCCCGACACGGACGACTACCTGACTACATCCATGAAATCCGTCGGCGAGACGATGGCCATCGGCAGGACCTTCAAGGAGGCCCTGCAGAAGGGGCTGCGTTCGCTGGAGATCGGGCGCCAGGGGCTGGGCGCGGACGGCAAGGGGCGGATCGAGCAGGGCGGGGTCATGCCGACGCTGGACGAAATAAAATCGAAGCTGATCGAGCCCAACTCGCAGAGGATCTTCTTCCTGCGCTACGCTTTGCGGGCCGGCATGAAGGTTGAAGCCATATACGAACTCACGGGCATTGACCCGTGGTTCCTGCACCAGATAGCCGACATCGTCCGGGCGGAAGATGAGCTCAGGGCCGCAAAGGGCCTCCCCTCCCCCGAACTGATGAGGAAGGCCAAGGTGCTGGGGTTCTCCGACGCCCAGATCGCCCACATGAGGGGCCTGGGAGACGACGAGGTACGCCAGGGGCGGATCGGGCAGGGCATAAAGCCCGTCTACAAGCTGGTCGACACCTGCGCCGCGGAATTCGAAGCCTACACGCCTTACTACTATTCGACTTACGAGGAGGAAAACGAGTTCCGCGAGACCGAACGGGAAAAGGTGGTCATCCTGGGCGGCGGCCCCAACAGGATCGGGCAGGGAATAGAATTCGACTACTGCTGCGTCCAGGCCTCATATCGCCCTGAGGGAGATGGGCATCGAGAGCATCATGGTCAACAGCAACCCGGAGACGGTCAGCACGGATTACGACACCTCGGACAAGCTCTATTTCGAGCCGCTCACCAAGGAGGACGTGCTCAATATCATCGATGCGGAGAAGCCGCGGGGAGTCATCGTCCAGTTCGGCGGGCAGACCCCGCTCAACCTTGCCAACGCCCTGGCGGAAGCCGGGATACCGATACTCGGAACTTCCCCGGCCAGCATTGCTCTCGCGGAGGACAGGGAGCTGTTCAGCGCCATGCTCCGCGAACTGGGCCTCGTCCAGCCCGACAACGGGACCGCCCTCAACATCGAGGAGGCCCTCCGCGAGGCCGAGCGCATCGGCTACCCGGTCCTCGTCCGGCCCTCGTACGTCCTGGGCGGCAGGGCCATGCAGATAGCCTATGACGAGTGCATCTCTCCAGGAGTTTACGCGCCAGGCGATAATCGCTTCGCCGGGCCACCCGATACTGATCGACAAATTTCTCGAAGACGCGATCGAGGTCGACGTGGACGCGATCTCCGACGGCGAGACCACGGTGGTGGCCGGCATCATGGAGCACATCGAGGAAGCGGGCGTCCATTCCGGCGACAGCGCCTGCGTCCTGCCGCCGCACACGTTATCAGCCGAACTGATCGAGAGGATCAAAGCTGCAGACGAAAGCGCTTGCGGCAAGGCTCAACGTCGTCGGCCTCCTCAACATCCAGTTCGCGGTAAAGGACAATGAAATCTTCGTCCTTGAGGTCAACCCCCGGGCCTCGCGCACCGTGCCCTTCGTGAGCAAGGCGACGGGCATCTCCTTCGCGAAGCTGGCGACAAAAGTCATGCTCGGCAGGCGGCTGGGTGAACTGGGGATCACCTCCGAAGTCACCCCCCCGCACGTGTCGGTCAAGGAAGCCGTCTTCCCCTTCAACAGGTTTCCCGGTGTGGACATCCTCCTCGGGCCGGAAATGAAGTCCACGGGCGAGGTGATGGGCATAGACTTCGATTTCGGGCGGGCGTTTGCCAAATCGCAGTTCGCCGCGGGCCAGAACCTGCCGCGGGGCGGGGCGGTGTTTGTGAGCGTGCGGGACCCCGACAAGAAAAAGATGGAGCCCGTGGTGGCAAAGCTCCACGCCCTCGGCTTCAAGATCGTCGCCACGCGGGGGACCTCGAGCCACCTCGACAAAATCGGGATCCCCAACAAGGTGGTCAAAAAAATCGCCGAAGGCAGGCCCAACATTATCGACTATATCAAGAACGGCTCGATCCAGCTCGTGATCAACACGGCGTCGGGCAGGAAGAAGACCGCGGGAAGCGGAGAGATCAGGAGGACGGTGCTGCGGTACGGCATCCCATACACAACGACCCTGGCAGGGGCCCAGGCGATGTCGTCCGCGATAGAATCCCTGGTCAAAGGTGAAATAAAAGTGTGCTCGCTCCAGGAATACCACCGGGGCATCCCGGCCCATTCCGAAAACAGGAGCGAAGCGGGGAAAACAGCGGCAAAATGAGAGAATGTGAAGGGCCAAAAGAGGCATGCGGGGTGTTCGGGGTCTACGGCCATGAAGACGCGGCCAAGCTGACGTATTTCGGGCTGTACGCCCTTCAGCACAGGGGACAGGAAAGCGCCGGGATCGTGACATCGGACGGCAAGACAGTGCACGAGCACCGGCAGATGGGGCTCGTGACAGAGGCCTTCAACGAGAAGGTGCTCAACAGCCTTCCCGGGCAACATTGCGATCGGCCATGTCAGGTATTCGACGACGGGCTCGTCGGTCCTGAAAAACGCCCAGCCGTTCATCGTGTCCCATGCCGGCAAAACTCTGGCCATCGCCCACAACGGCAACCTGACAAACGCCCGGCGGCTCAAGGGCGAGCTTGAGGCCAGGGGCTCCATCTTCCAGACCACTATCGACAGTGAAGTCATGGTCCACCTGATCGCCCGGAACATGCATTCGGGGCTCGAAGAGGCCATCGTGAAAACTACGAGGAAGATCGAAGGCGCCTACGCATGCACGTTCATGACCGAGGACGAGCTCATCGCATTCCGCGACCCGAGCGGGCTGAGGCCGCTTTGCCTTGGAAAGCTCAACGGGGCATACGTTATCGCCTCGGAGACCTGCGCCTTCGACCTCATAGACGCAAAATACGAGAGGGACATTGAGCCCGGTGAAATCGTCATAATCAACCAAGACGGCCTCAAGTCCATCAGGACCAGGCGGCACCATGTGCGCAAGAGCTTCTGCATATTTGAATTGATTTATTTCGCGAGACCGGATAGCAGTATTTTCGGCGTCAATGTTTACAATGTCAGGAAGAAATTCGGCGAGAAGCTTGCGGAGGAATACAAGATCGACGCCGATTTCGCCATGCCCTTCCCCGATTCCGGCAATTACGCCGCGATCGGCTACTGCCGCAAATCGGGCATCCCGCTGGAGATGGGCATGATCCGCAACCACTATGTCGGCCGGACCTTCATCGCCCCCTCGCAATCGATGCGCGACTTTGGGGTGAAGGTAAAACTCAACCCGGTGCACGGCCTGCTCGAGGGGAAGAAAGTCGTCATAATAGAGGACTCCATAATCAGGGGCACGACAAGCAAGATGAGGATCAAGACCCTGCGGGATTCCGGCGCGAAGGAGATCCACATGCTGGTGAGCTGCCCGCCGCACCGGCACCCCTGCTTTTACGGGATTGATTTTTCCACAAAGGGCGAACTGCTGGCTTGCCGCAACTCGCTTGATCAGGTAAAAGAATACATCGGTGTTGACAGCCTGGGCTACCTGAGCCTGGAGGGGATGATTGAAGCGACCGGGCTTTCCAAGGACTGCTTCTGCATGGCCTGTTTCAACGGTGAGTACCCGATCGAGCCGGACGAGGAGTTTTCGAAACTCTGCCTTGAAAATATAAGGTTGCAGAGGGAAGCAAACATGCCCGAAGAGAAAAGAATAAAAGAACTCGAGCTGCTGTATAAAATCAGCACCAGCCTTAACCAGAGCCTCGACCTGAAAGAGACCCTCTACAGCGTCCTGGATATCCTGTCCAGTTCGCTGGGGATGATCAGGGGGACAATCTCCATCCTGAACCCGCTGAGGGACGAGATAAGCATCGAGGTAGCTCACGGCCTTTCCCGGGGGGCGATCGAAAAAGGCAAATATAAAGTGGGCGAAGGCGTAACCGGAAGGGTTATCCAGAGCGGGCAATCCTCTGATAGTCCCCAAGATCAGCGAAGAGCCGCTGTTCCTGAACCGCACGGCCACGAGGAGAAAGCAATCAGGCGAGGAGCTGTCTTTTATTTGCGTGCCTATCAAGAAGGGCAACCAGGTCGTGGGGGCGCTTGAGCGTCGACCGCCTTTACGATGAGTCATTCTCTCTGCAGGAAGGGGAAAACCTCCTGTCGATAATTGCGACGATGCTTGCCCAGCATGTCATCAACCTGGAAAATCTCACAATGGAGCAGGAGCAGCTCCGGCAGGAAAACCTCCGCCTCAGGGGAGAACTGGGGAAAAAATTCCGGGTAAAGAACATCATCGGCAACAGAACAAGATGGCCGTCGTGTTCCAGATGGTCTCCCAGGTCTCCCAAAGCAACGCCACGGTGCTGATCCGGGGCGAGAGCGGCACGGGAAAAGAACTTGTTGCCAACGCCATCCACTACGCCAGCCCCAGGTCCAAGAACCCGTTTGTCAAGGTGAACTGCGCCGCCCTGCCGGCAAACCTCATCGAGAGCGAACTTTTCGGGCACGAGAAGGGGTCGTTCACAGGGGCCATCAGGCAGAAGATCGGCAAATTCGAGCTGGCCAACAAGGGGACGATCTTCCTCGATGAGATCGGATCCATAGGCGTCGAGGTCCAGGTCAAACTCCTCAGGGTCCTGCAGGAAAGAGAGTTTGAGCGGGTCGGGGGATCGCACACGATTAAAACCGACGTCCGCATCATCGCCGCGACCAACAAGAACCTGGAAGAGGCCGTCGAAAAAGGCGAGTTCCGCGAAGACCTCTATTACAGGCTCAACGTGTTTCCCATCTACCTGCCGCCCCTGCGGGAACGCATGACCGACATCCTGATGCTCGCCGATTTCTTCCTGGAAAAATACTCCCGGGAAAACCACCGCCACGTGAGGTGCTTTTCGAAAGCGGCCATGGACATGCTGATGCAGTACGAGTGGCCGGGGAACGTGCGGGAGCTGGAAAACTGCGTGGAGAGGGCCGTCCTGCTGTGCGAGGACGACCACATGGTCCAGACCTTCAACCTTCCGCCCACCCTCCAGCGGGTGAAGCTCACCGCCCTCGACGAGCGGGACTACCCTGAAGGACACCGTCGAAAACCTCGAGCGCGAAAAAATGGTCGACGCCCTGAGGACGACCCGGGGCAACATGGCCAAGGCGGCCCAGATCCTCGGGGTCACGGAGCGCAAGTTCACCTACCGCGCGAAAAAATACGGGATCGACTTCCACCAGTACAGGGCCGAGGCCTGAGGCCGGCGGAATTATAGCGACAATAATGTCGGAAATAATTGTCGTTTTCTGACAATTTGTCTTTTTTAATCCTTCCCCATTTCCCCGAAAACCCGATTTATGCAGTAAATCAGGACCATTTTTCATTATGGCACTCATCTTGCTCTGAGAAAGGCTGAATCATTTTACGGCAGGCGCCACGCAATTTATTTTAAGCAGCAACAGGCTCCCGCCGGTTTATCTTCAAGCAATTTTTTTAAGGTTATTTAACCGAATAAATAGAAGGAGACGTGCCATGGAAATAACATCTGTTTTTGGTTCCAATGTGTTCAGCGACAAGGTGATGAAGGAGAGGCTCCCGAAGGAAGCCTACAAGGCCCTCAAGGAGACGATTGAAAAAGACGTCCCGCTGCGGCCCGAAATAGCCGAGGTCGTTGCCAACGCCATGAAGGACTGGGCCGTGGAAAAGGGGGCGACGCACTACACGCACTGGTTCCAGCCGCTCACCGGTATGACGGCCGAAAAGCACGATTCGTTCATCTCCCCGACATCGAACGGCAGCGGTTACCTGGAGTTTTCCGGGAAGCAGCTGATCCAGGGCGAGCCGGACGCGTCCTCCTTCCCGAGCGGCGGCCTGCGCTCCACTTTCGAAGCGAGGGGCTATACCGCCTGGGACTGCACCTCTCCCGCCTTCCTGAAAGAGGATGAGAGCGGCAACGTCACCCTGACTATCCCCACCGCGTTTTATTCCTATAACGGAGAAGCCCTGGACAAGAAGACACCCCTGCTGCGCTCGATGAAGGCCGTTTCAAAGCAGGCGGTCCGCGTCCTGAAGGCCCTCGGCAACAGAGACTGCAACCCGGGTCTATTCCACCGTGGGGCCGGAGCAGGAATACTTCCTGGTCGACAAGGATTTCTTCATGGAGCGGACCGATTTGATGCTGACAGGCCGGACACTGTTCGGCGCCCCCGCCCCCAAGGGCCAGGAACTTGAAGACCAGTACTTCGGGTTCATCAAGGACAGGGTCTCCGATTACATGAGGGACCTTAACACCGAGCTGTGGAAGATGGGGATCACCTCCAAGACCCAGCACAACGAGGTTGCCCCCGCCCAGTACGAGATGGCGCCGCTGTTCTCGACGACCAACATCGCAACCGACCATAACCAGCTCGTCATGGAGACCATGCAGAAGGTCGCCCTGCGCCACGACCTGGTATGCCTGCTCCACGAGAAACCCTATGCGGGCATCAACGGCTCCGGCAAGCACAACAACTGGTCGCTGTCGACCGACGACGGGATCAACCTGCTGGAACCGGGCAGCACTCCCGGCGCCAATGTCCAGTTCCTCCTGTTCGTGAGCGCGATGATCAAGGCTGTCGACACGCATGCGGACATCCTGCGGATGACCTGCGCGCACGCGGGCAACGACCACCGCCTCGGGGCCAATGAGGCGCCCCCGGCCATCATCTCGATCTTCATGGGCGAGGAGTTGACGGAGATCCTGGAGAAGATCTCGAAGGGCCAGCCCGTCACCCAGAAAGGGGCCCAATACGTGAAGGTCGGAGTGGACACTCTCCCCTCGATCCCCAAGGACAACACGGACCGCAACCGGACCTCTCCGTTTGCCTTCACGGGAAACAAGTTTGAATTCAGGATGGTCGGTTCCGCGCAGTCCATCGCCGGCCCCAACGTCGCGTTGAACACCATCGCGGCGGAAGCCCTTGACGAAATCGCGACGCGGCTGGAAAAGGCGAAAGGACAAGAATGCCGAGGCGGCCGCCATAATCAGGGACATTTACAAGAAGCACAGCCGGATCATCTTCAACGGGAACAACTACAGCGAGGAGTGGGTCAAGGAAGCGGCGAAACGGGGCCTGTCCAATATCAGGAACGCGGTCGATGCCCTGAAAGCCATAATAACCGAGCCGGCCGTGAAGCTCTTCGAAAAATACGGGGTCCTTTCCAAAGAGGAGCTGCATTCCCGCTATGAAATTTACATCGACATCTATGCCAAGCAGATCAATATCGAAGCATTGACGGCGATCGACATGGCCGGCAGGCAGTTCATCCCCGCCGCCCTGGAATACGCCACCTACCTGGCCGATTCCGTCAAGAGCTTCAAGGCGGCGGCGGTGAAGTCACCCGTCCAGGAAGACATGCTCAAGAAGCTCGGCGCCGTGATCGCGTCCTCCTATAAGAGCCTTGGAAAGCTCGAGGCCGCAGTACAGAAGGCCAAAGGCCAGCCGGACTGCCCGCGGAAGGCTGCGAGCTACCGCGACAAAGTGGTCCCCGCGATGCAGGCGCTGCGTGTCGATATCGACGCCCTGGAACTGATGGTCCCCAAAGATGTGTGGCCTGTTCCGACGTATGCGGACCTTCTTTTTAAACTGTAGGAACGTAAACTTTAACTTCAAACCTTCTAAACAGAATGCCCGGTCATCGTGCCGGGCATTCTTTTCTATCCCGCTCGGCATGTAACTCGCGGAATAAAAATGCCTGCCGCTGGAATATGCCTTGAGCGTTGATCTATGGGAGTTATTACTCTGGGACCCGCAAAAATCCAATTCCCCGGAGAAACCCTGATATTCCTGCTGAAACCCGGCAGGGTTGTCGATATGGAGAGGGTGGGCGGCCTTTTCTATTTGGGCGAATTCCCCTTTGGGAATTGATCTGCTCATCTGCCGGGCCGCCTCTTCAGTCATCACGCGGCTTTCCCTGCCCCTGATGACGAGGGCGGGACAGATGATCCGGCCGAGGTGCGGGACAAGGTCATATGACGGATCAAAATGGGAGAGGACTTCGCGGTCAAACCGGGGACGCAATTTGCCGTCTTCACCGCGCACAGCCTCATGCAAGGCAATTTCGTAAAGCATCTTCAGATCTGCATGGAGATAGTTCTTTCTGATGGTCTCGACATAATCATCGATTGATTCGTAGAAAAGCGGCAGCTCGTTATAAAGATTGAGAAGGTATTTCTTGTTCCACGCCGGGGGGCAGGGCTCAATATCGGCATGGACAAGGCCGGCGACCCTCTGCGGCTCGAGTGCCGCATAGAGCGTTGCATGCAATGCCCCCATTGAGTGTCCCATCAGGACAAAACCGGCCAGACGGAGTTCCCCTATGAACTTTTTCAAATCGGCGACGTAATCCGCGCAGCCATAGCCCGGCGGGTCGGCCCAGTCGCTCAGCCCGTGGCCCCTCTGGTCGAGGGCGATAACCCGCAGGCCCTGCCCGGACAGGTCGACCGCGCAAGGGTCCCAGATATGGGCGTTGTCCCCGATCCCATGGAGCAGAATAACGCTCGGGCGGCGCCGCCCCCCCACTCCAGGTAATGCAGCCGCCTGCCGTCAATTTCAATCAACCTGTCCTCGGGGAAATTGCCCATCGCACTCTCTCTTGAATGATGAATCAACCTGAGGCTTTCAGCTTTCAGCATTGATTTAAACAACTGAATATTGAACCAGAAATTATTGAATTTATGAAACAACAATTCTTCATGAGGGCCTGGACCGGGAATTCGGGCACTGGATATTTTTCCGGAAATCTGGATTTTGCATATAATCCTTTTGTGATAAATTACCCGAAACAAACCCTCACAGTTCCAAGACGCACTGCATAGTCGCTTATTTAAACAGCCTCACGGCAGGGAAGGCAAAATGGTCGATCGGAACTTATGCATGAGCTGCGGCGCCTGTTGCGCCGCCTTTCGGGTATCTTTCTACTGGGCAGAGGGGGACGACGCCATGGAAGGGGGCGTGCCGGTCCATCTGACTATCAAGGTTAACCCCCTCCGCAGGGCAATGCGCCACACCGGCATCCATAACCAGCGCTGTGTCGCCCTCCACGGGAGGCCGGGCCGCCGGGTCCGCTGCAGGATTTATGAGAGCCGTCCCTCGGTGTGCCGTGATTTCGAGCCTTCCTGGAAAGGGGGCACCCGCAATCCTTTATGTGATAAGGCGAGGGCTGCTTTTGGCCTTGGGCCCCTGCTTCCGGATTGATAGGTCTCCGGCAGGCCCTTGGGCATCTTCTCGAGCGCTCCCTTTTTAAAATTCGTTTCTGGAATTGTTCACCAGTCCCTGAAAATCCAAAATTAAAAAAGTGTAAAAAAGCAGCAATTATTGTATAAAGTTTTTAACCTGAAGTCCGGGGGAGCACCGTTTTCTTCTCTATTGTATTCATTGGATAAACAGATTTACCATACCTGGCGGATTCCCGGTGGGAATAAACCCCTAAGATGAAGACCGGGAAGAAAAAACTGCAAAATCGGCAAGGCACGTTATGATTTGATTTAAATATTTTTTGTGTCACTGATAAGGTGGGATCAGGGGCATTAAATGATTTACGAGGAACTTCTCAATTTAGTGAAAAATGCCGGCAAGGACCCTTCCTCGCTGGTATTCGAGGATGAACTTACCGGCCTGCCCAACCGCCGCTTTCTCCAGAATTACCTGCAGTACAAGATTTCCTGGGACGCGCTGGAAGGCCATCACGTTTCCCTCCTCATGATGGACATCGATTACTTCAAGATGATCAATGACTCTTACGGCCACGATTCGGGCGACAGGGCCCTGATTCATGTGGCCCTTACCCTCAAAGGTGTATGCGGCGAAGAGGGCCTTCCCATCCGATATGGGGGGGATGAATTCATGGTCCTTCTCTCGGGGAAGGCCAAGGATACCGCCCTCGCAACAGGCCGGAAACTCCTTGAGAATGTCCGTAAAAGGCCCGTTCGCCTGAAAGAGGGGCAGGCAGAGGTCTTGTTAACCCTGAGCATTGGGGTTGCTGAAGCGCCGGCGGATGCGGAGAACAGGGCGGTCCTTGTCCAGCAGGCGGATACGGCCCTGTATAACGCCAAGCAATCTGGGAGGAACCGTGTTTGCGACGCGGCAAACGCAGTTTGCGAGGATGTTTTCCCCAAAATTGCCATCCACCAGCTGGCAAACCTGAGGATGGCCGGCCGCGAGGCCCAGTTGGCGAAGGTGATGGAGGCCCTCCGGGAGTTCAGCCAGAAAAAAAGCCGTGTCCTGGTCGTGGAAGGCGCGGACGGTATGGGCAAAAGCGCCTTTTTGAGAGAGATTCAAAGAAACCTGGAAGACTCAAAAGTGGCCCACGTCAAGCTGTTCGGCACGCCCCAGGAGAAATTCCGCCCCTATTACCTTGTTGCGGGTCTCGTCATCGAGCTTTTTAACAGGTGCGACGACAAGGGGAAAGCCGTTTTTGATTCGCTGGGCCCGGCAGACCTGGAGTGCCTCTCGCTGGTCCTGCCGTGTCTGGGCGCAAATACTCAGGCCCCTCACCAGAAACAGCAGCGCGAAGCACTTTTCCGCTCCCTGGTCAGGCTCATCAATGACCTCGCGGAGTCCGCCCCCCTCATGATATTTGCCGATGACATGCAATTTGCCGACGAGGCGTCTCTTCTCCTGCTGCGCTCGATAATATTGCAGAACCGGTTTCCCCTGTTCATCTGCGGCACAGCTGATTTCTCCCAGTCCAGGACCGAAATCAACCCCCTGCGGGACTTCTGGCAGGACTACGGCAAGGAACTGGACATACAAAAGATAACCCTCACCCCCCTGTCCCAAAAGGACATTGCGGACCACTGGAGAAAATGTTCCCGTTCATTACGAGGCCTGTCAATTTCGAGAGGGAAATTTACGATATCACAAAGGGGAACCCCCTGTTCGTTTCCGAGATCTTCAACAGGCTCATCCACGACCGGATGATAGTTTTCACGGACCAGCATTGGACGGTACGCCACCATGACCCGGCTTACCTCTCGGCCTCCCTGGACCAGGTAGTGACGGACATAATCGGCTCCTTTGACGACGAGACCAGGCGCATCCTCAATTATGCTTCCATATTCGGCGAATCCGTTCCCCTGAGCATGCTGACAGGATTTTCGGGGACAGGGAGACGCGCGTCCTGGATTTCCTCGACAGGGCTAGGGCTTACGGCCTCGTGATGTCCGATTTTCATGCCGATGACGAAAACATCCGCTTCCTTTCCACGCGCATTCAGAAGATAGTTTATGGGGGCATCGAAGAAGGCCTGAGGCTGGACCTGCACGAAAAAATCGCGCTTTACCAGGAAAAGCTCTATGAACAAAAAGTGCTCCCCTCGGCGGCCGTTCTCGCATGGCATTTCGAGCGTTCTGCAAACGTGGATAAATCCCGTATTTACAATCAGCAGCACCAGGCATACAGCACGGCCGTCTTCAGTGCTGATGAGGCTGTTCAATACCCGGTTGAACACGATCCCTCAATGCCGGATATTCCCCTGGACCCCATGGCATTAAAGGACCTGTGGCTTTTTCTCCGCTCCTTCCTCATCGCCGTGAGCGGCATCAGGCTTTATCCGGCCGGCAATATGGCGCGCGTCAACGCCCTTCACCAGGTCAGGAACATCCTCGAACGGATATTTACCAGCTACGACCGCATCAGGGTGGCAGTCGAGAAGGACAGCCTGGTTGTCAACGGTGAAACTATCGAAACAGCGGATTTCAGGCCCACCGCAGAGAGCGTCTGCAGCCTGTTTGCCGGAATCGACCTGGGCAGCATTTCCATCCGGAAGGATTTCAGCAAGAGGGACCTCGAGAACATGCTGGAGGCAATCGGCCAGGCGGACCCCAGGGACCTTCGTGAGCGTTATTGGGTAGAAGTCTGCAGAAACAGGGGCCTGGAGGGCATCGAACTGAAACAGCTTCGGTATGCCAAGGTGGAAGAGGAGGAACAGTCCCCGGAAGAGTCGACGGGGCTCCCGCCGGTTGAGGATTACGAGATTCCCAAAGACTTGCCCGAAGAAGTCCCGTTAGGGGAAGGGGCTGCCCTTGTCGCCCGGGTGGTTACCACTCTCATGGGCGCAGTCAGCAAAATCAGGCTCTACCCGCCTGAGAGCTCGGTGATGACTGATGCCGTTGACCAGGTCATGGCTGCTCTTGCCGGATTGCTGGAAAAGAGCCCGGTCCTCAACATGACGGTGGTCGATACTTCCCTCCTGATCAATGGCGTAAAAATCGATACACGGGGCTTCAAAGCCGCCGCCTCTAAATTCCTATCCTTTATGCAATCAACGGCTCTTGACAGTATTACATTTATTGAGAGCATATCTTCCGGAGAGATTTTATCTTTTCTGGAAATGGCGGCAAAGCAGCCCGCAGACGAACTGACCGCGGATTTCTGGAGAAGTATTGAGAGGAAGAAAGAGTTCAGGGGAATCCTGTTCAACCGCAGCCTGTATACTATCTTTGGGGAGAGGCCTGAAAGCAGCTCCCAGCAGTTTTCGGCTGATGACGGGAAAGACAGTGCTTCGGATATCAATCCGGATGTTCTCCCTTCCCTTGCTGCTGAAGCTGATTCGGGCATCCAGAGCGGTTTTAAAACGGGAGACTGGTCGGCATTCTGAGGGACCTTTCCCTTTCCGACCGTGCAATGGAATTCTCTTTAGTTCTCAAGAGGTCTTTCGATGAATATTACCGTTCGGCAGTCCCTGTCAGGGAAAGCATTGCAGAAGCTTATGAAAGGGTGACAAATTTCGAAGACTTTGTCCTCCCTCCCAGGTATCTGAAATTGCTTGCCGAGCATCTGCGCCCCGCATTCAGCCAGGAAATGGAGCCCATCCTCCTGGGACGCCTGTACCGCCTGCTCCAGCGTATCGCTTTTCTGTTCATCGACTTCGGGGAATTCGGCCTTGCCGGCTGGGTCTTCTTCAGCATGAGGGAGCGCGTGCGAGAGTTAAAGGATGCAGATAACACCTTGTCCGAGGCCCTCCAGTCTTTCGCCGAGCCCCTTCCGGCCCGCGCAGTTGACGGGTTGAGAGAGGCCTTCAAATCAGCCGATCCCCCGCGCCGGAATGAGGCCGTCCAGTTTCTTTCGACAATGGATGAGAGGGTCCTGCCTTACCTTGCCGAGCTGGTGAAGCAGGAAGACGACCTGCAGGCGAGGCAGTTCGCGGCCGGCCTCATAAAGAACCTCGGGGCCGAAGCGGTTGAACTCTTCAAGCGCGACCTTGTCCTGGAAATATCAGCCGACGACCAGGTCCGCATGCTGGAGGTCGCGGACCTGGTGACTGACGATATCCACCTTGAACTGGCCCTTGCACTTGACAGCGAAAACAGCGCTGTCCGCAGGTCTGCCTTTCGCCTTGCAGAGCGCCTGAACGATGAGCCGACGGTGGACCTGCTGTGCGACATTGTCAACGGTGAATTTTCGGGCAAAACGGTCCCCGCAATCCGCGCCCTGGGCAGAATGAAGTTCGACCGGAGCGTGCCGGTCCTCATCGGGATCCTGGACAGGGCAAAGGAGCAGGAAATCCAGTCAGCGTGCTGCCAGGCCCTGGGACAAGCCGCCGATCCCGCTGCCGTGGACGTCCTGTCCCGCATACTCACAACAAGGGGCATCCTCTCGATGCAGAAGAAATACAGTGACAATATCCGGGCCGTAGCCGCCTATGCGCTTGCCCAGATTTCGCACCCGCGCGTCATGGATATCATGAAATCTCTTTCCGAGGACCTTAACCCGCTCGTAAGACAGACCGCCCGTGCCGCGGTCACAAGGGGGACGGGGGCAATTTAAATGCTTTTGTGGCGCGGCGCATTGAGCCAAGTCTGCAAATAAATTATACATGGACCTTGCGGGCCGGCCTTAAACCAGCCCGCACCTGCTGCCGTGAATTCTCCGATAACTAGAAGGCGAAGCTGGCCGTCAGACCGCCGTAGACAAACGAACTGTCGCGGTCCGCAGGGACGCTTCCACTCAACCCAAACCCCTTCATCTCGTTTTTTGCATCTTCCGACAGCGGGAAGACATAGGCAATCGTCGGCGTAAGCGTCAAATAGCTGTTTGCCTTTACCGGCAGGCTCAAGGAAAGCGTCCCGTCATGGAAATTGCTGAACTTATCGCCTGTAGGCAACGCGTTCCCATCGAATTTCGGATAGGTTGTTTCATCGGTGCTCAGCAGGTAACTAACCGTTGCCGCCACTTTCAGGGAAACCATTTTGCTCAGCTCAAACGCATGGGAGACTCCCAGCAGGAAGTACCAGTTATGGTAATGGTCAATTTCCTTGTAAATCGTCAAGGTCGGCGCGAGCAAAGTGTTCAGCCCCAATGAGACAAAGATTTCCTGTGAGTCGAGCCGGTCCGCCGCATCCGGGTTAAGCGCTCCCAGGGAATAGTATATATACCCGGCGCCCACGTTGAACAGGCCCAGCGTCTTCGCGTAAGAAAGCGTCAGGTCCGTTTCATTCCACGAACTGCTGTAGCTCTTGTCCCCGGCCCCGCCGTAATAAGGATCCGTGTCCAGGTTGCCCCAGATATTTGCCGAGAACCCCTTGTAGCCGATTGTCATTGAGGGCTGGACTACGATGCTGTTGCGGCTCAGTTCATACCCTCTCCATACATACTTGCTCAGGACGGCGACGGCTGCCTCTCCCGTCGGCTTTTCCTCCTCGGCAATTGCGGGGGATAGCGTGAACGACAAAATAACCATAAGAACAATAATCAGGGCAGTTACCGTGTGCAGATACTTTTTCATAATTTAACACCTCATTCAAGATTTTCAGACCAGGCGGTCATTTGCCCGTTATTTCAGCAATTGCCGTGCCGTTTGTCTACATGCCTGTTATTAAACGGGGTTTTCCCAAGATCGACAGACATCAACCTCCTTCCAAATAATAACAATATTGTCACCAATATTGTAGTTTTTGTTCCATTGGGTCGTTTCCCGCCCTTTTCGGCATAATACTCATATTAAAATACATTTTTGTAGGGAACCCGAAAGTGACCGATTTCATAAAACCCTTGCCGGTAAAGGATTTTCCGTGATTTTCGCATCTGGCACTGTAATTGCTCAACAGTAAGGCGATTAAATCATTTCAGGAGGTGCAATTATGAATTCAGGTGACACTGCATGGGTAATGCTTTCAGCTGCCCTCGTATTTTTAATGACGCCGGGGCTGGCTTTCTTCTACGGCGGACTGGCCAGGAGAAAGAACGTCCTCTCCATCCTGGCGCAATGCGTCATCATTATGTGCATAGTGGGGATTCAGTGGGTCGTGATCGGCTACTCCCTCGCTTTCGGCCCCGATACCGGTCTGGGCACTCATCGGCGGCCTCGACTGGGCCGGCCTGAAAAATGTGGGGCTCACGCCGTTTGACGATTATTCCAAGACCATACCGCATATTGCTTTCATGATGTTCCAGGGGATGTTCGCGATCATAACGCCGGCGCTGATGATCGGCGCATTTGCGGAGAGGATAAAATTTTCCGCATTCTGCCTTTTCACCGTGCTCTGGGCCACACTGGTTTACGACCCGATAGCACACTGGGTATGGGGAACGGGCGGGTGGCTGAAGAACATGGGCGCGCTTGACTTCGCGGGCGGCATAGTCGTTCACGTGAGTTCCGGGTTCTCGGCGCTCGTGATGGCCATCCTGATCGGCAAGCGCATCGGCTCGGAGAACGGCTCTTTCACGCCCCATAACCTGCCCTATACCGTGCTGGGCGGGGCACTGCTGTGGTTCGGCTGGTTCGGGTTCAACGCCGGCAGCGCCCTGGCGGCCGACGGCATAGCCGCCAATGCTTTCGTGACCACCAACACCTCGGCAGCTGCCGCGGGGCTTACCTGGGCCCTGATTGAATGGAAAAGGCACGGCACCCCCACGACGCTCGGCGTCGTAACCGGGGCGGTTGCGGGGCTTGTTGCCATAACACCCGCCTGCGGGTTCGTGAGCCCGCTCTCCGCGATACCCATCGGCGTCCTGGCTTCGGTATTAAGCTACCTGGCCGTGACGGTCCTCAAGCCGAAGCTCGGCTATGACGATTCGCTCGATGTCTTTGGAGTGCACGGAGATGAGCGGTTTGTGGGGAACCATAGCCACCGGAATTTTCGCGGAAAAAATCATCAACGAAGCCGGGGCTGACGGTCTCCTTTTTGGAAACGTGAAGCTCTTCCTGGTCCAGAACCTTTATTTCCTGGCATGCGTGGCTTATGCCGTGGTCATGACCTGGGTGCTTTACAAAGCGGTAGACAAGCTCGATGTGCATCAGGGTGAGCAGGAAGCATGAACTGGTGGGCCTCGACCTGACCCAGCACAGGGAAGCTGCATACACCGTAATCGAATAGGAGGAATGGAAATGAAATACATCATTGCGATCATCCAGCCGCACAAGCTGGAAGAAGTGAAGAAGGCCCTCGAAGATGTCGAAATCGGCCAGATGACCGTGTCGAATGTACTGGGGCACGGCCGGCAGAAAGGCGCCACGCAGATATACCGCGGCTCCAGGGAGGCCGGCAGCCTTCTCAAGAAAATCAAGATCGAGATAGCCTGCAGCACGGAGCATGTCGCAGCCGGTCATTGATGCCCTGACGGCAGAGCGCCCGCACGGGCGAGGTCGGGGACGGCAAGATATTCGTCCTTGACCTCTATGACGCCCTGCGGATCCGCACCGGCGAGAGCGGAGACCAGGCGATTGCATAGGCATAAGAGCTAGGTTTCATCCGATTTCAGCTTTTAAACCGGCGCGCCCGCAAGGGCGCGCCTTTTCTATAATTCAGAGCGGCGGGAGGCAGCAGTGATAAGGGCAGTTGTAACAGGAGCGGGAAGGCTCATGGGGGCACATCATCCTGCGCCACATATATAATTCCGACGGGATCGAAATTGCCGGCGCGATGGAGCGGGAAGGGCATCCCCTGATCGGGACGGATATCGGCGAAATCATAGGCATGGACGGCACGGGGCATATAATAACCGACCGCTTCACCATGACTCACCGGGAAGCCGACGTCATCATAGATTTCATCCCCCACGAGACAAACCTGAAATACCTGCGCATTGTCCGCGGAGAGAAACATACCCATCGTAATCGGGACAAGCGGCCTGAACCACCATGAATTGATTACTTATTGGAGACCTCCGCCCGGACGCGGTGCATACTTGCCCCCCACATGGGATACGACGATATCTTTGCCTGGGCCGCGATCAGGGCGGCAAAGTGGATAGTTCACCAGAAAAACGGGCTTGTATGACCTGCAGGATATAAAGAGCTTTTAGCTAGCTGAATGAAAACTGTTGCACCCTGCCAGGAGATGACAGGTTCTTGATTCGCAGTTGTAGGGGCGTATTGCAATACGCCCCACGAGCATGTCGATATGAGCTCAGCGTTAAGCAAAGCGAATTGAATATTTCAATTATATTGTTTAGTCCTCCGACGGGACGGAAAGGAATTATGATGGACCAGATAAATGCGGGCGACACGGCCTGGATCCTCGTGTGCTGCTCTCTCGTGCTGATGATGACGCCGGCCCTCGGTTTTTTCTACGGGGGCATGGTGCGCCGGAAAAATGTTCTCTCAACCCTGACCCTGAGCTATGTGTTCCTGCCGCTGATCGGCGTGCAGTGGGTGCTGTTCGGGTATTCCCTTGCCTTCGGCCCCGACATCCAGGGCATCATAGGCGGGCTCGATTTTCTGGGGCTGCAGGGAGTGGGGGCGCTTCCCAACGCCAATTATTCAAAGACCATCCCCGAAAGCCTCTTTGCCGCTTTCCAGATGATGTTTGCGGTTATAACCCCGGCCCTGATAACCGGCGCCTTCGTTGAGAGGATCAGGTTCAAAAGCTTCCTGCTTTTCAGCCTCCTCTGGGCGACGCTGGTGTACGACCCCCTTTGCCACTGGGTATGGGGACAGGGCGGCTGGCTGAAAAACATGGGCGTCCTCGATTTTGCCGGCGGCACGGTGGTCCACATAGCTGCCGGGTATTCGGCGCTTGCCTTTGCCATGGTCATAGGCCCCCGTAAAGGTTACGGCAATGCGCCAATGGAGCCTAACAATATTCCGCTCACCGTGCTGGGGACCGGCCTGCTCTGGGTAGGCTGGTTCGGGTTCAACGCGGGGAGCGCCCTTGCCGCCAACGGGGTTGCGGTCAATGCCCTTTTGACCACCAACACGTCCGCGGCCACCGCGGGGCTCGTGTGGATGCTGATTTCCTGGCTCGACGGGCGCCCCAGCACCCTCGGGATCGCGACGGGAATGGTCGTCGGCCTTGCGGCGGTCACTCCGGCTTCCGGATACATAACACCGCTCGCGGCAATGGTCGTCGGCGCTGTCGCGGCGCCGCTTTCCTATTACGCAATCAGGTTCCGGACCCGGCGCAAACTGGATGAATCGCTCGATGTATGGGCATGCCACGGGATTGCGAGCACGTGGGGCATGATAGCCACCGGCCTTTTTGCCACGGTCGCCGTCAACAGCGACGGCGCCAACGGCCTGTTCTTCGGCAACCCGGGACAGATCGGGGTGCAGCTGCTCGCCATCCTGGTAACGGTCGCCTTCTCTTTCAGTGTCACCTTTGTGCTGGCAAAAGCCCTCAACGGCAGCATCGGGCTGCGGGTCACCGCCATGGAAGAGGAAGTCGGGCTTGACATAAGCTCCCATGGGGAGAGGTCCTATTCGTAACCAGACAAATTGGAGAAATTGCCATGCTGAAAAAAATCGAAGCTATTATCCGTGAAGACAAGGTCAATGATGTCCACGATGCGCTGTGTGAAATAGGCATCTTTGGTTTTAACATGTTCGAGGTCCGGGGCCATGGGCGCCAGGGCGGGATCCAGCTCGTGGGCCGGGCCGGGACCTACCAGGTGAATATGCTGCCCAAGATCCAGATCAATATTATATTGAGCGACCGCAACCTGGATACGGCCATCGAGGCCATCCTCAAATCAGCCTATACGGGCGAACCGGGCGACGGGATCATTTTCGTCTATCCCGTCGATGAAGTGATCCGGGTCCGGACCCGCGAGCGGGGACAGGACGCCATGATGTACCCCGGCGACATAGACACAAGGAAGTCAGCTTCCTCCAAAGTTTAGGCGCCGGAGCGAGCCCCACGTATTCCTTTTTTATTTAAACCATTTGAATGCCTGTTCATTTGGGTATATGAATAGCATCGAGATGAACCGTGGCCTGATATTCCAACCCCAACAGAAAGGAGTCCGGCATGTTCAAACTGGTGCAATTGTCATTTTGTACGCTGGTTGTTTTGCTCATCTTTTTAATCGGCTCTGCTCCCGCTCAATCACTTGCTACGCCCCTTGGATCTGACTCGTCAGCTCCTGCTCAAACACAGACTCCCGTGAGCCCCCACCCACCTCAAGGACTTACAGTGTGTACGGTTTCACGTCGAATGGCCCGCAGGGGACAGGTGTCGCCTTTGTCAATCTCGATAGCGATCCCCGCCCGGAAATGGTCCTGATGGGCTATGAGCCTGTCGCGTGTCACACAGGACCCGTGGACCAAGGTATTCCGCTACAAGGTTGGGTGGAATGTTAGAACGAACGGCTTGGCGACAAGCTGGGGGTCTATGAACACGGTGCCCGGGGTCGGCTCTGGAGGCCCAGGGGGCAGGCATCGCCTTTGCCAATCTCGACAGCGATCCTCGCCCGGAAATGGTCTTGATGGCCTATGATGACAGTGCGGGTTCGGGGACCAAATATTTCCGCTACAAGATCGGGTGGAATGTAGCAGCGAGCGGCGTGGCGGCAAGCTGGAGCCCTGTTATCAGGTTGCGGCTGTCAGTGCGGAAGCCCAGGGGGCAGGCGTCGCCTTTGTCAATCTCGACGGCGATCCCCGCCCGGAAATGGTCCTGATGGCCTATAACGACGTTTCGGGGACCAAGGTCTTCCGCTACAAGATTGGGTGGAATGTGAGGCACGAGCGGCGTGGCGACAAGCTGGGGTTCGACAATTCAAGTCCCCGGTGTCGGCGCGGGGGCTTATGGGGCAGGCATCGCCTTTGTCAATCTCGAAGCCAATCCCCGCCCCGAAATCATCCTGATGGCCTATGATAACAGCGCGGGAAGTAAAAATTTCCGCTACAAGATCGGGTGGAATGTCAGGCACGAGCGGCGCGGCAACTGAGTTGGAGCCCTGTATATCAGGTTGCCGGCGTCAGCCCGGAGTTTCAGACCCAGGGAGCGGGTATGGCCTTTGTCAATCTCGACAGCGACCCTCGCCCGGAAATGGTCCTGATGGCCAATGAGAAATATCAACTGGGAAGCACCTTTCTTCGAATTCATGATTGGTCGCAATATCAATACAGGCGGCGTGGCAGCGGGCTGGGATACCGTAAGATAAGCCGCCGTTGTCAGTAAGGCTATGAGCGAAAATGAATACTGCGGCGAGGGAGGGATTCCTCTTCGCGCGACATTTGATTGGTTTCCAGAAGGGGGGAAAGCCGGACGGTTTCCCCCCTTTCGGAATTCTTTTTTTTATACTACCATATGTTAGTTTTAGCATAACTTTGAGATCCGGATTGGATAGAGGCGAATGGTGGGATTTCAGGACCAGCGGCCCGGGGAAAGGATGCCCGCCCCTTTTTCTCTTTGCCGTCTTATTCTGCGCGGCCGCGGTGCTCGTCGCTTCACCCCGCCTGCGCCCATGCCGCGGATACTTTGAAGGCGGCCGTGGCGGCCAATTTCATGCTGCCCTTCAAGGAGATAGCGTCGGCATTTGAATCTGAGAACAGGATCAGGGTCGAGGGGACTTTTTCCTCCACGGGCAACCTCTATGCCCAGACCTTGAGCGGCGCCCCTTATGACGTATTCCTGTCCGCCGATGAGAAGACACCCGGCAAGCTCCACGAGCAGGGGTTGAGCGAAAAGCCTTTCGTCTACGCCACAGGCCGGGCCGTCCTGTGGGGCGAGGGGAAAATCCTGCGGTGCGAAAGACTGGAAAGAAGCCCTGCGGAGGAATGGCATCCGGAAGGTCGGCCTGGCGAACCCCGCCACGGCCCCCTACGGGACCGCTGCCGAAGCCGCCCTGAGGAAAAGCGGGCTATGGAACGAGGTGAGCGGGCGGCTGGTAATTGCGCAGAATGTGGGCCAGGCGTTTCAATATGCGGTCACAGGCGGCACCGATTTGAGCTTCTGCGCACTGTCGTCCGCCCTTTCCGAAAGGGGCATGAAGGGCTGCTATTACCGCATCGAGGAAGCACCTGCCATAAAACAGTCGGCGTGCCTTATAAAGAAGAGCGCCGGGAAGAAAGATGCTTTGCGTTTTCTCAAATTCCTCGATTCACCGAGGGCGATCGAAATAAAGAAACGGTACGGTTATTTTTAATTGGAACTGCTCCCCCTATACCTCTCGGCCAAACTTGCGGTCATAGCGACACTGGTCCTGATTGCGACGGCGGCGCCCCTGGCCTACGTGCTGGCGAATTCGACCTGGCCCGGCAAATCCTTTGTCGAGGCCCTGTTAAACCTCCCCATAGCCCTGCCCCCAACGGTCATCGGGTTTTACCTGCTTTTCCTGATGGGGCCGAAGGGCGGCCTGGGACAGGCCTGGGAGGGCCTTTTCGGGAGTCCGCTGCTTTTCACGTTCAGCGGCATCGTGATCGCGTCGAGCATTTACAGCCTCCCCTTCGCCATCCAGCCGATCAAGGCGACGTTCGAAAAGATAGACCCGAGGCTCAAGGAAAACGCCTATGTGCTCGGCCTCTCCCCGGTCGCGACTTTTTTCCGGGTCATGCTACCGAACAGCCTGAATGGGATAGCGGCGGCCGCGATCCTCGTGTTCCTGCACACCATGGGCGCGTTCGGGGTCATCCTGATGGTGGGCGGCAGCATAGAAGGGGAGACGCGCGTGGCCTCGATTGCCATCTACGAGGCCGTGGAATCGATGCAGTACAGGGAGGCCTGGGTGCTGTCGCTCGCGTTCCTGCCGATCAGCTATGGATTTCTGCTCCTGGTAAACAGGTTAACAAGGAAACAGTGATATGGGACTGAAAGCCGTTTTGAAGAAAAAGACAAGGTTCTTCACCATTGACGTCGAACTTTCCTGCCCCGAGGGGCAGACGCTCGCGCTTGTCGGGCCCTCCGGTTCGGGAAAGACCACGATTATAAGGATGCTCGCGGGCCTGGAGAAGCCCGACGAGGGCCTGGTCCGCTACGGGGACGAGGTACTGTTCGACTCGGCGCGGGGCCTGAACCTCCCGCCCCAGAAGCGGAATCTCGGCTATGTATTCCAGGACTATACGCTTTTCCCCCACCTCACGATGTACGGCAACGCCGCATTTGCGGCGAAGGACCGCTCCGAAGTGGAATCCCTCATGGAATTTTTCGGAATAGCATCCCTGCGGGACCGCAAGCCCCACGAGGTCTCGGGCGGGGAGCGACAGAGGTGCGCAGTCTGCCAGGCGCTGGCGAGGAACCCGCGGCTCCTGCTCCTTGACGAGCCCTTTTCCGCGCTCGACGTCGTCACGCGCCGCGTGCTCCGGGGGGAACTCAGAAAAATCACGGAGAAGCGGACTTCGCCCGTTGATTTACGTTACACACGACATCACGGAGGCCCTCTTTATAGGCAACACACTGGTGCCGGTCGTGGAGGGCGTGGTGGACATGAAGTGGATGGAACGGATCGTCGATTTCGAGGGAGAGCCCGGGGCACGCGCCAGGGCTGCCAGGGCGCCCAAGCTCTCTCTGTCATATTAGGAGACATTTATGAAAATAGGCAATTATTCCTACGAAGAATACCTTCACCTCGTTAAATCATTCCACGGGAGCCTCGCTCCCGGGCTCATTATAGGCGGGTTCATGGTGGACCTCGGTCTCAGGTCGCTCCCCGAAGGCGAGTTTTTCGACGCGATCTGCGAAACGCCCGTGTGCCTCCCGGACTCCGTGCAGCTCCTGACGCCCTGCACAGTCGGCAACGGCTGGCTCACGGTGCTCCCTTTCGGCCGCTTCGCGATCACGTTTTTTGAGAAATACGGGGGTGAGGGCGTACGCGTTCACCTTGACCCGGAGAAGATGGAGGCCTACCCGGAAATAAAATCATGGTTTTTCAAGCTCAAGACCAAAAAGGAACAGGACAAGGACCGGCTGCTGGAAGAGATCAAAAATGCCGGTGAAAATATCCTCAGCATCCAGCGTGTCCGGGTCCAGCCGGAATCGGTCAGGCGAAAGAAGATGGGGCCTGTCGCGAAATGCCCCCTCTGCGGAGAGGCATACCCCGCGCGCCACGGCGAAACATGCAAGGCCTGCCAGGGGGAATCCCCTTACCTGGAAGCGTCGAATTGACCCGGGTGACTACTTTTTAAACCGGTCCAATTTGGGGCTGGATTTCCGGACCACAGAATTTATCTGCTCTTCCAGGATTTTGAATTCCTCGAGGAGTATCCGGGCCTCCTTTGTCAGGTGCATGGCTTCGCCGGCATGGTGCTCAACCAGCTTCATCCCCAGGCGCTCTTCCGAGGCCCGCAGCCTGCCCCAGGCCGCCCGGTAAGACATGTTGAGCTTTTTCGCCGCCGCGTTGAGGCTCTTGCATTCCTCTATCGCCTCCAGCAGCAGTCGCCGGCCCTGGCCGAATATGACCCGACCGTTGGAGTCCAACCAGACCTTGTATTTGATTTCCAGGGACATGGACCCTCGATAAAAAATGTGATCCCAAAGCTGAAATTTTTTAACATACGGGATGAACGCATTATCAAGCGGGGATTTCGCGCAAAAAAAGCCGGGGGGCCGCCCCGGCCCTTTATCGCCGCATCCCCCGCCGGCCCGCATGAAGGCCGCCTGCCCGGGGCCCGCTGCGTCTGTGCGCGCTACCTTAACGGAAGGCGCTGCGCGGGGACCTGGATATTGGGCTGTATCGTCGTGGGAGCAACGCGCGACGCTATGCTGGAAACCTTTACCGTAAGGGTCTGGGTCGTGGTCTTGTTCCCCGATTTATCAATGAGCAACCCGCTCAATTTATAGACCACTTCAGCCCTGGTGTTATTTGCAGGCAGGGGTATCGAGGCCTGGAATTCCCCGGACGAATAGGTCCCGCTTTTCAAACCCGCCTGGTAGGTGTACTGCCTTCCGTCCGGGTAGGTCACGGTGACTTTTGGCCAGTAAATCATGTCGTTGTCGCTGGCCCTCACGATGACTTCGGTGCTTCCGCCCCCGGGGCCCAGCACGTTCTTCGTGACCCCGAAGTATGTCAGAGTGGGCGGCACATTGTCGATGACCTGTATGGGGAAATCCTGAGAGAGGGTCTTGGGGTTGCTGCCGTAAAGCGTGGCTATGACCTTGACCCTGTAATTGTAGGGAAGGACTTTAGAGTCGCACCCTGGTTGGAATACCGGACAGAAGCCCCGTGTCGCTGAGTTTGAGGCCCGGCGGCTCAGTGCCCACATAGGCGCTGAACGCATGATTTTCGTACTTGGGATCGCAGCTGGTCTTGAATTGAAAGGAATAGGGCTTCCCCAGCACTGCCTGAGGCAATGCCATGCCGGTGGGGTAAGGATACTTGAATTCGCCGCACCGCACTTGCAGCTGTATCTTATATGTTTTTGACTGTACGCCGTTGGGACAGCTGTCTGCCAGCTGAATCACCGGGAAATAGTCCCCTTCTACTGTGGGCTGCCCGTAACATGGATATCGCCGCTGCTGCCGTCCGCGGCCCAGCCCCCCGCAAAGGGTACAACCTTGAGGGACATTCCCGGGGGCAGCGACCCCGACACCACTTTGGCACTCCAGGGGGCATTTCCGCCCTTGAAGATGAGAACAAGATTATCATAGGCTTTATCGTTCTTGTAATAGAATGTCGCTGTGCCCATCGGCGGTTTCAGCCAATCTATTGGTGCACACGAGGCAGCCTGGAGCGACTCACTGGAGAAAACAAATATCAAACAGAAAGCAAAGAGGATCTTACAGATACTGGCGAGTCTCATGAACACCTCCTGGTTCAGTTCGGATGGGGGGATATATATAGAGGCAAGAATTTAATGTCAATAACAACCGGATGATTAGGCTTCGGTAACGGGGGAAAGATTGCGGCTAAAGGCAAAGGGCTAAAGGGGTTCGTGTGTGTTTACCTTAGCCTTTGGCCCTTCGCCTTTAGCCTGTTCTTATGGTAAAAGTATTCGCCTTTGCGAAAACCAAATAAGTTAACAAGGCGGCTATCTCCGTGATCTGGAACGTCGCCGCCGGCTTGATGGTTTTTAAGCTCGTTAAAACAAAGGGGAGATGATATGGGCACAGCAGCAAGGTTATTTCTGCCATGGGCGGCCGGCATGGCGCTGGTTTCGCTTATTGCCGTGACGGGTTCATTTGCGGACTGGCGTGATGTCCCGGACGCGAGCCGGGGCCGCTGCGTGAACTGCCCGGACACCGGCGGATCGGTCAGCAGGGAGCCGCGCAGTTCTAGACATGATCCTGCCTATGAGGCATATCGCCAGGCGTACGGGCGGCGTCGAACTTGTACAACCAGGCCTTGAAAACAAATGCGAACACCAGGACGCAATATCTGCAGGCCCTGCAATACATTGACAAGGCCCTACGGAACCAGCCTGGCGATTCCAGGGCCCTTAGTTTCAGGCGCCAGTTGCAGGCTTCCATCCGCTGCCATGACGGCCAGGCGGCGGCGGAAAACGGCGATTTTGAACGGGCAATCCGCCTCTTCAACGATGCAGAGACACTCTACCCGGAAAGCAGCAAGCTATGGCAGCGCAACAGGGACTGGGCTTACGAAAAGGAATACGACAAGGCTCTCTCCCTGATGCACGGCGAGAATTGGAGCGAGGCGGAAAGGCACTTCCGCGGGATTGCGCCCAAGTACGGGTATATTGCTTATTTTCATCTGGGTTATGTGCTTGAAAGGCAGGGAAGAGCCTCAGATGCGGAATGGTCCTATCGCCAGGCCATAAAGCTTGACCCGGAAAAAATGGCGCCACACTTCAATCTTGCGGAACTCCTGCGCGGGCAAAACCGCTATGCGGAAGCCGAGGCCTCTTACCGCAGGCCATGAAAATCGACCCCAGGGATGCCGAAAACATCAACAACCTGGGGCTGGTGCTCGAGAAGCAGGGCCGCTACGAGGAAGCCCGGGACGGCTTACCAGAAGGCCCTGGATACCGACTCGAAGGCGCAGTACGCGGCGCAAAACCTCAAATCGCTGGAGGGCAAAATCAGGGACGCGAAAGTGGTGCCGGGAATCCAAAAGAACATCGACTCACTCATCACGGACATGGACAGGAAGGCCGCCTCGGGCGGGCCGCAGTCTATCTATCGCACGGTAAACGGCAAGCAGGTCGAGTTCACCATTGAATCGCGCCCGCTGGGCGGGCCCGGCTCTGCCGGAGACCAGCTCAAGGGCGCAGGGGCTGCGGGACAGACCGCAATCGGCGCGTTAAAGCTTGAAAAATCCGCGGACAGGGCACAGCTGGGCTTCGACAGCCCTCCCGCCCCCGCAGGCTCCCTGCCGGTGCTGGGCGCCGGGGTGGGCAAATCCGGTCCCGAGGTGCCGGAGGCCTTCAGGAAGGACCCGGAAATCCTGAAATATGAGGGAAAAAAGAAGGGCCTGGACCAGAAGTACAGCGATATGGGCAATGAACTGAAGTCGATAAATAGCAAGATGGAGAAAGGCGAGGGCAACAGGGGCGAGCTCCAGGTCCGGGCAGCCGGAGTCCTGGACCGGATGGCGGCAGTCAAGTCCGAAAAAGACACCCTGGACGTCCATATCCAGGAAAGGGTCCGGAAGCTCAAGTTCACCGGAGTCGATCTCACCCCGGCAAAGAAGAAACCCGATGAGCCCCCCTCCCCTGCCGGGAAAACCCTGGAATAAGGTGACAATGGTGAGAAGGACCATAACAGGCATATTCCTCTTCTGGCTCCTCTCCCTGGTGATGGTATGGACAGCCGGCACTCACGCCTGGGCGGGAGTGCCGGAGCTGAAGCCCATACCACAGGTCCTGCCCAAAGAAGTCCGCGCTTACCTGGTGAAGCAGGAGGCGGAGCTTACCGGGGAACTGAACGCATTAGCGGCAAGGAACGACGAACTGAGAAGGAACTGCGCGGAGGTTGATGAAGGCTCTCCCGCGGCTGAAAAATGCAGCCGCGAGCAGGCTGCCCTGGAGACGGGCAGAGAGCGATACATAAAGGCCGCCGACAGGTTCAACAACATAGTGGATGCCGAGGTTGCCATTCACGAACTGAAGGCCCGGATAGCGCGGGACCAGGAGGCGATCCGCAGGCTGGGCCTCAAGTCGAGGGCGGAAGATTTTGAGGAGTGGGAAAAGCTCAGCGACGAGGCGCGCAGCCAGTTCGAGGAGCAGGCGCTGGCTTCGATGGCCGACCTGCTGTTTGGGGCCGCGTCCGACGCCAACAAAGCGGTTATCGGCACCGCCGGGGCGCTCAACACGTTTTCCAGCCGGAAGCTCATCAGCAGGCTGCGTGCAAAAGGGATAAGCAACGAGAGGCTTTTCAGGTGCATCCGGGAGATCGGCGCCGCCAAGGGTAAGCCGGCGAGGGCAAAGGCCGCGAAGGACCTGATCGAAGTTGTCGAGAAGGAAGGCGATCTGTTCAATATAGCGCAGGAGATAAACGGCAACCCCGGCGACGTCAGGACGGCGGCGGAAGCGGCAACGGCCCTCCTGAGCTGGGGCCTCGAAGGGCCCCTGGCGGGCGTGTTTGCCAGCGATGTCCAGTTCATGTACGCGTCGTTGTACAACAATGCCGCGAGGCGTGTGAGCGCGGACAGCATCGAGCGCCTCACCACGATGACCGAGCAGCAGCTCAGGGACCTGAATGATTTGACCCGTGTCCTGAAAAGGCATGTGAAGGAGCTGCAGGCCGCAAGAGAGAAACTGGCAAAACTCAGGAAAGGGGACGCAATGTGATGAGGGGGAAAACATGCAAAATCCTGCTTGTGACATTTGCAGCCCTGTTCACCATCGGATCTTTCCCCGTCCCTGCGGCGGAGACCCCATTGCCGGCCGAAGCCCTGCAGGCCTATAATAAAGGGCTGATTGCAGCCGAGCAGGGGGCATGGGACCTGGCCATCGGCAACTTCACGGAGGCCCGGAAATCGGCCGAAAGGCATCCCCGCATACTCTATTCGCTGGGCCTTGCCCATGCCAGGGCCGGGCATGAGCCGGCAGGGGCGGCCTGGCTGAAGGCGTACCTGGCCGCGGCGCCTACTGCACCTGATGTGGAAGCAGTCCGCAAAGAGGTCGCGCGCCTGGAATCTGAGGCGGACGCCAACATAAGAAAGATCTATGAGGCGGCGCTGACCGCCGCCATCCAGGTGCCCGAGCGGGAAATCAGGCTTACTCGCCTCTACAATCTGGCCGTATCACAGATGGATGCCGGATATTTCCAGGAGTTCCAGAAAACCAGGGACGAGATGTGCAATGCCTATCCCACCCCAGGCAAATGCGACAATGTCAAGGGTTACTTCTTATGGAATAACTATATCCGGTATCTTGCGGATGTCGGGGAATACCAGAAGGCCGAACAATTAGCGGCCCGCATTGATGAGCTGTCGCAGTGGCTTGGTGCGGACTGCATTATCATAAACAGCCAGATATCGCTGGGGGACTGCAAAGCAGCCAGCGAGAAGCTCTCCCGTTTTGAGCTCAGATGCAACATGATGAAAAGTTTTGCCATTGACCGTATCAGGAAAGGCCAGAATCCCGAGAATGATCTCCGGATCCTTACCTTATATGTTAGTGCGATGCTTAGCCTGTCCGAAGATTATGCGAAAAATGGTCAGCCTGAACATTATCGGAGGACGTTGACCGCGGGCGACCAATTAGCAGAGGAATATAAACTGAGCCCGGAGCTTCGATCCGAAATTGCCGCCGCCCTGAAAAAGGACCCGTCCGGTATGAACAAATGTCCGGACCTGGGCAGGCTGGACCAGGTCGGGGAGTGGATCAAACTGGCCGGGGAGGCCAGCGCGGACAGGGCGGCAGTCGACCTGAAAGGCCGGCTTCTGGAGACGAAAAAGGAGACGTCCTCCGATAAACTTTCGCATGGGCTCAACCAGGTTGCGGATGACCTCGCCCAGCGGATGAAAAAAATCCGCGCGCTGGCAAAGCGATGTGAGTTGGCCTCTTCCCTGAAAAAATGAGCGTTGTCCCAAACTTCTGCGCTGCTTTCTCGGAATGACATCCGGCAGGCCAAATTGTCCCCTTTATTGGGCGAACAATTCTTTAACCCGGGAAGAAGAAATCAATACCGACTCTTCCGTCCATTTCGACCCTTTTATCGGCACCCGCAAATGGCAGCAGCAAAACCTTGTCCAGGCCGCGGAAACGAGAGATGCCCCGCAGACGAGGCCGGCAAACAGGATGAACAGGCAATCAATATTCTCTGTCTTATCCTTGAAGACACATGTGACCCCAACGGCCATTAACAATAAGGTGCACAGGCCGAGGCACGCGCCTATCGTCAGCGTGGTATGGGAATCCGCCTTGATTCGCGCAATGCTGTCGGGCGCGAGCGTCAGATCGAGGCGGCCTTTTCGAAAAACAAGGATATGCCCGCCGTCCTTGACCAGGACCGTCCGGTTTCTCCGCCGCCAAAACTCATAGCCTGTCAAAACGAGCCCCGGCACGGCCGCGGACCCGAAAATCAGCCAGGGAAATTCGGCTGGCGGGTTGTCTGCATACAGGCAAAAGCACAACGACGGCAAAAACGATAAATAAAGCCCCCCAGGCTCCCGGCTGCCAGCCAAAAGTTTCGGGGACCCTCCGGTGGCCAGGGACATAATTGAGCGCAGTCCCGTGCATCAAGCGGCCAGACCCGGCGGACCGATGATAAACAACGCCCCGATCGGGGCATAAGGCCCAATCTTCATTTCATGCTCCACACGATCAAAAAAACAACGAACAAAACTATGTAAATGCCGGAGAAGATCACGATAAACGGCGGAAGGTGGAAAATCAGGTCGGGGAAATTTCATCCCGAAAGCCCATTTGATACCGTAAGTAAGCGCGTCAGCAAACCGGCCCCGACAGCCGCATCAACGTGCGCATGTTTATCGACCCCAAACGAGCCCATTATTTATATTTGCCTGCGTCCCCCGCAATTTCCCGGCGGGCGATAACACGCTCACCCCCGGAGAGCCTTTAAAAGGCCAGGGCGGCCAGCATTATCAGCACCGTCCCGCTCAGGATGATGGCCCCGAAACCGGCAGCCATGTTTATCACGACAGCGATCCAGCCCAGATACTGAAGCCACATCCCGCCCAGGATGCCGACTACATATCCCGCAGCCAGGCCCGCCAGGCTGGCCAGAAAGCCAAGCCAGAAAGAATGGGCCTCCATACCGACCGGGATGCCAATCAAGATGCCCAGGGCAACGAAAAAAAGAAATACGCCGATTAAAAAGTCATCATAACTGGGGCGTTCACCCCTTTGCCCCCTGACACTCATGACGACGAGGACGATTGTCCCCCCAATACCAAGGATGCTCAGTATCCATCCCCAGAGTGCCCCTTCGGCTGCAGACGGTATGCCGATGAGGCAAGGACCACGCAGACCGCGAGCGATACGAACATCTCTGTCGTGGAGGTAAAAGTTGTCCCTTCGACTTGCCTTTTTCCCGAAATGCAGGCGCTCCTTCAGGACCCCGGGGAAAAAACTCCCGTGAAATTCCCGGGAAAAGAATTTTGGAGGATGGAAATCGGGCGCCATACGTTAAACCTGCATTGGGCTTGCGTATCCGGCCTTGCGGCCACATTCCAAAAGAAATCAAACATGCACGAGTATTGGGGCGAATCCTATCACAAGAGAGCTCGTTGAGGATAGAGATTTGGCAATTCCTCCCGGCAGATCCACGAGAGGCTGCGGCTTTCCCGATGTATGCAAGTCGATACTGCGTCAGCCATCTGTCCGGGACTGTTTGTTACCTTTGCGGCAAAATCCAGCGCCCGACGATGCCGCTGCTCCCGTTTTGCCAGGCCGCAAATACTTTGCCCGTTTTGTCCACGGCAAGGGAGCGAAGGCTTTTTACACCGGCACCTTGAAATTGGGGGCTGCCGCAGATAACTCCCCTTTGCGAATCTATATTGAAATTTATGCCCCAATTGATATAGGTTCAAGCCTGAATTTCAGAAGGTTGACTGCAGCCCGCTTTATAATTCGGGGCTGTTGCTGAAAATGCGGCAAACGAGGTATTCATGCTGAAGGCAGTAACACTATGTTGACGAACAATTGGCTAAGCCGGTTTTTTGCGTACTTAGGTAGAAACGCTATAGATTGGGTCAACAATCTGGGGGCTGCGTCAATTTTCCTCGTTCTCGCCCTGTCGAGGATTTTCCGGCCCAAGCAGTTCATAAAAATTGTCCAGCAGCTCTACCTGATAGGCGCCAGGTCAACGACGATCATCGCCCTCGTTGGCTTTTTTACCGGGATGGTGCTGGGCCTCCAGTCATACCACGCCCTGGTCAAATTCGGTGCGCAGGGGGCGCTCGGGACGCTGGTCACCCTGTCCCTGGTAAGGGAGCTGGGGCCTGTCCTCACGGCAATGATGATCACGGCCCGGGCCGGTTCGGCAATTACGGCGGAGATCGGCATTCAGCGAATCTCCGAGCAGGTCGAGGCACTTGACACAATGCGCATCGATCCGCTGAGATACCTCATAAGCCCGAGGATAGCCGCGGCGATCATCAGTTTCCCGCTGCTCACCGCCCTTTTCGACCTCATAGGGATCCTGGGCGGCTACATTTCCGGGGTGGTGCTGCTGGGATCGAATGCCGGCACTTATCTCCATGGGGTCGAGTCCTCCCTGGATTTTAATGATATAAGAGACGGCTTTATAAAAGCCATTGTATTCGGGGTGATTGTTGCCACGGTGTGCAGCTACCAGGGATTTTTCGCTCACATGCGAAAGGACAGCCACGGGGCAAAGGCGGTGGGGTTTTCGACCACTGCCGCCGTCGTCACGTCCTGCGTTCTTATCCTGATAGCCGACTACATAGTGACGGCCCTGCTGATATAAAGGAACTGCATGGAAACACCGCTGATTGAGTTCAGGGATATTACAAAACGCTTCGGGCAATTGACTGTCCTCGACAAAGTCAACCTGCAGATATACGAAGGACAGGTAACGACCATTATCGGCCTGAGCGGAACCGGCAAGAGCGTCCTGCTCAAGCATATAATCGGACTGCTCAAACCGGACGAAGGGGAGATCCTGTTCCGCGGCAAGCCCCTCGGCAGCATGACGCGCACAGAGATGATGTCCCGCTTCGCCGAGATGAGCTACATGTTCCAGGACAATGCCCTGTTCGACTCAATGACCGTATATGAAAACATTGCCCTGCCTCTCGTCGAGACGACAAACCTGGGCAGGGCGGAGATCGACGGCCGGGTCAGGGCGAGGATGGAGCAGACGGCACTGCTGGAGGCGGCCAACAAGTACCCCTCGGAGATCTCAGGGGGCATGCAGAAGAGGGTCGCACTGGCAAGGGCGCTGGTCACGGACCCGAAGATTGTCCTTTTTGACGAACCAACGACGGGCCAGGACCCGGTCCGGAAAAATATCATCCTGGGCATGGTGGCCGAGTACCAGCGAAAGTTCGGGTTTACCGCAATACTGGTCAGCCACGCCATTCCGGACGTCTATTACATATCCAACCGCATTCTCGCCCTTTACGGCAAAAAGATTGTCTTCCAGGGGACCCCGGAAGAGCTTGACGAATTCGACCACCCGTTCAAAGATGAAGTGATCGACAGCCTCGAAGGCCTGCAGGAGGAACTGACAGGCTTCTATTCCCGCAGGCAGTTTAAGGTCCGCTACGGTGCCGAGCTGAAGCGCCGGGACTCCGAGGGCAGTTTCGCAGTCATATATTTTACCCTGGACCCCATCCGCACAGAGTCAGGGCTCGCCCATGAAGCAGTCCAGGCGGTTATCAGGTGCATCGGGACGTATATAGAGAAGCACTTCGGGATAATGGGGGGCTTTTCAACACGTCAAGACTTAAATCACTTTATCACGCTGCTGCCTTACTCCGACCTGGGCGAGGCCGAAGCGATCCTGAAGGATTTCAGCGCGGATTTCCAGCAGCATGGGGCAAACGATATCCGGTCGGACGCAGCAAGTGAGATCCCGGGGGGGGAATGCTTTGAAGTGGTCATCCGGGGGGGGGTCGCCGAGGGGCGGACGGGCGATGATATCTCCCGGACAATGGAAACTGCAGAGAGGACGCAGCCGGGAGATCGCCCGGCTCGAGTGCGGGCAAAAAGCATAAAGGGTTTGCAGAGGCGGAAAAATGAATAAATACGCAATGGAAACGGCGGTAGGGATCTTTGTGGCCATCGGACTCATTATGATCGGCTACATGACAGTCAAGCTGGGCAATGTCGGCCTTCTGGAGTCCGACAGCTATAAGCTGGAAGCCCGCTTCACCAACATCTCGGGGTTAAGGGTCGGCAGTCCCGTGGATATCTTCGGCATTGAGATCGGGCGGGTCGACCAGGTGAAAATAGACCAGGAAAGCGGCAAGGCCCTGGTCATCATGAGCATTAAGAAGGGGGTCAACATCTACCGCGACGCCATAGCCTCGATCAAGACCGAAGGGCTGATCGGCGACAAATACGTCAGCATCGATCCGGGCGGTGCGGAGGAACTCCTTGCGGCAGGGGGGACAATCACTGAAACCCAGGGCGCAATCGATGTGGGTGACCTGATTGGGAAGTATGCCTTTGGCGATGTTAAAGGTGATAAGAAAGAGGATAAAAAGGAAAAATAAACGGCCCCGCGGCCGCAAAAGAGGACAATGACTCATGAAAAGAATTGTTATTGGTTTATGCGCGGTCTTGCTTATCGCGCTCTGTGTGCCGGCCTACAGCGCCCCGGACCCCATGGACACGGTTAAATCTTACATCAGCCAGGGCATGGAAATCGTCGGCAACAAGGGCCTCAGCAGGGACGCCAAGATAAAGAAGATCGAGGCCCTGTACGAAAAGATGGTCGATGAAGAGGAACTTGCCAGGAGGAGCCTTGGGAGGTACTGGAAAAACCTGACACCGGCGCAGCAAAAGGAGTTCATCCCGCTGTTCCGCAGGGTGCTGGAAAACGCCTATATCGACAAAATCCTCTCCTACAACAACGAGAAAATCGTTTTCTCAAAGCAGAGCAGGACCTCGGCCAACATGGCGGAAGTGAACTCGAAGGTAATCATGGCATCAAAGGAAATCCCCATAACTTACCGGGTAATAATGAAAAACGGCACCTGGAAGGTATACGACTTCGTCATTGAAAACATCAGCCTGGTCCAGAATTACCGCAGCCAGTTCAACGCAATCCTGGCCAAGGAGACGCCTGCGCAGCTCATCGAGACCCTTAAGAAGAAGGCAAGCCGCAAACAGGCATAAATGCAGACAATCAGCAGTTGATTATCGATCTATCGGGGCACGAGGAATGAAAAAACTCTCTGCGTTATTTTTGATTTTCACTTTCCTGGCCTTGGGTTGGGCGCAAAGCGCCGCAGGCGCCGATTCAGCCCGGGCCATCGATGATCCTCCGGCAACGTCGGCTGCGGCCCCGGAAAGCGACAGCGCAATCGGGAAATCTGCCGAAGCCGGACCTGGAGCACCTGGCCCCGGCACCGGTATCCCGGATAAATCTGGGACCCCGGAAGTTTCAGGCGATGATGCTGGCGAGACGGCGCCGAAAGGGGACAGTGGTGCTGAAGGGGAAGACCCTGGTGAAGGTGAATACGGCGAACCGGCAATCACGATTGCGGACCCGCTGGAAGGCTACAACCGGGCGATGTTCCTGTTCAACGACAAGCTCTACTTCTGGGTCCTGAAACCCGTTGCGCAGGGCTACCGGGAAATAGTCCCGGAAACTCCGCGGGTAAGCGTCAATAACTTTTTCACCAACCTGGCCTTCCCGATCCGTTTTGTGAACAACCTTCTGCAGGCGGATTTCAGCGGGGCAGCGGCGGAGGCAGGCCGTTTTGTGGTGAACACCGTGTGGGGGATAGGCGGACTGATGGACCCCGCATCCAGCAAACAGCTGGACATTCCCAAGCATGACCCGGACCTGGGCCAGACCCTCGGCATGTATGGCGTCGGGCAGGGCTTCTATTTTATCTGGCCCTTCCTCGGCCCGTCGAGCGCCCGCGATTCGCTGCAGGTTGTGAGCGATTATTTCCTGTACCCGGTAAGCTACATCAACCCCTGGTATGCTTCCACTGGGACCCGGGTCTACCAGGAGGTGAACAGGACATCCCTCACCATCGGCGATTACGAGGCTCTGAAAGAAGCGGCGATAGATCCCTATGTCGCGCTGCGCGATGCTTATGCCCAGTATCGGCAAAAAAAGGTTGAAGCGGCAAAAGGAAACGTAGAGCCCCCCAAACCAGGCACTCTCAGGGTTGGGCAGGCCCAACGGCAATTAAGTTTCATGCAGGAACCGGCAGTCCAGGAAAGCCCCAATGAAAAAGAAAAACGTTAAAGCAGTCGCAATCGCGGTCATCTTGATGTTCATGTTCCCCGGAGCAATCTTCGCGGGAGGCATGTTCGGCCCGCCTCAGACCATTTCCAAAAAGGAAGGCGGATTGAATACGGGGCTCGGCTACCTCCGCCACGAGGACAAGTTCGAGAACGGCGGCACTTACGTGGTCAAGCAGAACCAGGTTTATACCCAGGCCGGGTACGGTTTCGGCGACCTCTGGGAGATCTACGGCCGGTTCGGGATGTCCGACATTGAGATCGGCAGCTTCGAAGACAACATGAAGAACTTCTTTGGCACGCTGGGGGGGAAAATCTATTACCCGTACAGCCAGGTCTTCGGGATCGGGGCCTTCGTGCAGGGGACGTATTTTTTCAGCGATTTCACCGGCCTTGTCCCGGGGACCGCAACCGAAATTAAAATAAGAGACATGTGGGACGCGAATTTCGGGATCGCCCTCCAGGCGACCCTGCCCTGCGGCACCAGGCTCTACGCCGGGCCTTTTGTCTATTACTCCGAGGCCGAAGTTTCGCACCCCGCATCAGAGTCCACAATCAGCAACAGGACAGCTGCAGGAGGGTTTGCCGGGATCGACATGCCCCTGGGCAAGGGATTCCGCCTCAACCTGGAAACGCAGTTCTCGGACAGGTTCTCGGCCGGGGCCGCTGTGACTTTCACTTATTTCTAAAAAATCCGCGCTTTGCCTTCTGCAGCGATTGACCGTTGCCCGAAACCGCGGTCGGCGAATGAATTCGCGTCTGATTCACTTCAAATCTATCTTTTTTTCCTTTTCCTGCCTTTTCGCCTGTAGAAGATGGCAAGTCCGATCATGTCAACAAGTTCACTTCCGGTCGCGTCTTCAATCTGGGCAGACAAATCTTCGTTTTCTCCCTTGAACACATTGAAGGCTGATCCTTGATCAGCTCATGGTCGGCGGGACTGATCAATCTGCTTTATTACCTCCCCGGTGATTCCACGCTTCCCGAATATGGACGACCGGGTCTATTCTGTGCGCCAGTTCCCTGAGGCGTTTCCTCTGTGATTCCTTAAGTCTTTTCTTCATTCTTTCCTTCCTGACCGCCGATCATCAAAACGAAAAACAGCGATGTAATGACCGCAATCGAAATGTGCCGAGATTTTGAACTCTCATTCTGCCTCCATACCCGCCTGTAAACAGCATTTGAAACTCAAGAATTCCGCGGGGCATGGAACTTGAAAAAGGCTGCAAGCCTGGGAAACAGTGAGGCCAAAGGCTATCTCTCGGGCAAGGGCGTACGATAGCAGCAATGACAAGCAATCGGGCGGAAATGCAAAATAATCCCTGCCTGTCCGGCTGCCGGTTTCCGATGTGACAAATCATTGTGCACAATGGAATCAGGGGCTACCGAAAACCGGCGTGCACAAGGTTCCTGTACTGGATGGCCTCGGAAAAATGAGGGGGGCGTATCTCACCCGAGCCTTCCAGGTCGGCGATTGTCCTGGCCGCCTTGATGATCCTCGTGTACCCGCGGGCGCTCAGACCAAGCTTGTCCACGGCCATCTCCAGCAGCTTCTTCGACTCGGGGCACAGCCTGCAGAACTCCTTCATGTGCCTGTTTGACATGTGCGCGTTGCAGGCAATGCCGGTGCCCGAGAGCCTCCTTTTCTGGGTCTCGCGCGCCCGGTTCACCCTTTCCCTGATCGCGGCGGAGGACTCGCCGGGATTGCGTCCCTCGAGATCGCAGAACCTCAGCGAGGGCACTTCCATGTGGATATCGATCCTGTCCAGCAGCGGGCCGGATATCCGGGAGCGGTACTGGCGTATCTGCGCCTGGCCGCACGTGCACGGTCTCTGGGGGTCCGAGAGGTAGCCGCACGGGCACGGGTTCATTGCCGCCGCGAGCATCAGGCGGGCCGGGTAGGTGGCGCTCGAGGAGGAGCGGGTGATCGTGACCTGCCCGTCCTCCAGGGGCTGGCGCAGCACCTCCAGTGCGTTTTTCTTGAACTCGGGCAGTTCGTCCAGGAACAGCACCCCGTGATGGGCAAGGCTCACCTCCCCGGGCCGGGGGAAATGGCCGCCGCCCACGAGGCCGACATCCGAGATCGTGTGGTGCGGCGAGCGGAAGGGTCTTGTGCCCATGAGGGTCTCGCGGCTGCCGAGCAGGCCGGCCACGGAAAAGACCCGGGTGATCTCGATGGCCTCTTCGAACAGCAGATCGGGAAGGACCGTCGGGATCCTCTGGGCGAGCATTGTCTTGCCGGAACCGGGAGGGCCGACCATCAGGATGTTGTGGCCCCCGGCGGCAGCAACCTCGATCGCCCTCTTGGCCTGCTCCTGGCCGCGAACTTCGCTGAAGTCCATCCCGCACTGGGAGCTGTTGCGAAAAATACCCATGACGTCCACTTCCAGGGGCTCAATGGCCTTTGTGCCGTTGAAGAACTCGACCATGTCGGAGAGCCAGTCGACTGCAATCACCGGGATATCCCCGATGAGCGCGGCCTCCCTTGCATTCTCCCGGGGCACGACGATCCCCTGCATCTTCGCTTTCCTGGCCTGGATGGCGGCGGAGAGGGCTCCCGCAACGCCCTTGATGCCGCCGTCGAGCGACAGCTCGCCGATGATCATGTACCCGCGCAGGTCCTTTGTCCCGATGATCTCCTCGGCCGCGAGGATCGCGGCCGCGATCGGCAGGTCGAAGCTGGTGCCTTCCTTCCTGATGTCTGCGGGGGCAAGGTTCACCGTGACGCGGCCCTCCGGGAACCGGTAGCCGGAATTCCGGACCGCCGCCCGGATCCGGTCCTTGCTTTCCTTGACGGCCGTGTCCGGCAGGCCCACCGTGGAGAACAGGGGGAGCCCGAAGACGGTGTCAACTTCCACGTGGACCGGGTACGAATCTATCCCGATTATGGCGCTCGTGACGGTCTTTGCAATCAATCATCTTTCCTTCAATTGCCATTTTGATGAACAAGAGCAATCGGCAATAAGCGTATTCAATACATAATTATCCCGCTTTTTTCCAGGGTTTTTTTGCCCCATTTTTTCATTTCATGATATAAATTCGCTTCCGTAAACAAGCTGCATGGAGAGGAAATAATGGATTCAAAGTTGCGGGCCTGCGTCGCTTACATTACCGGCAGGCTCATCAGCGGCAGGGAATTTTCATCCATTTACGATGGTTCCCGGTCAATAGACGTAGAGATTGAAGGCTCCATCAAGCCGGACTATATCAATCTGTTCGACCACGACAGGCAATGCTACGTCGCCGGCCAGGGTAACGGGAATTTTTATAATTTGCTCGATTACGGCGGACAGTGTTTTTTCGAACTGAGCATCGAGGGAGACACGTTCCACGGCTATGACTACCAGACGCCCTGCAGCTTCAAGGGAGATGTGAAAGGGGACACCGTTTGCCTGTATGACGATCAGTTCTGCCAGAGCTTTAATTTCAAGATTTAGTTCCTCAGTTTTCAGCGGCTGAAAAATATTGTCTCAAGATACGCGGGCTGTTAATATCCGTCTCGGAGGGAACATGCGGACATTATATTACGACTGCTTTTCCGGCATCAGCGGCGACATGAACCTGGGCGCCATGCTCGACCTGGGGGTCGACCGGGAGCACCTGCTCGGGGAGCTGAAGAAACTGGACATCGGGGCTTACGATTTCCGTATATCCACAGACAGCCGCAAAGGCATAAAAGGGACGCGGGTGGAAATCGTTGTCCCGCCCGAAAGCCGGACCGAGGAGCGGTCTTTCAGCGACATATCGAAGATGATCAACGGGAGCGGCCTGACACAGCAAGGTGAAGGACCTCTCCATCAGGATATTCCGTACCCTGGCGATAGCGGAAGCGAGGGTCCACGGCCGCAGCATCGAAGAGGTCCACTTCCACGAAGTCGGCGCCGTGGATTCAATCCTCGATATCGTGGGCGCCGCCGTCTGCCTCGAGTGGCTGCAGGCCGGCACTGTCATCTCGTCGCCGGTGCAGGTCGGCGGAGGGGTGGTGAAATGCGAACACGGCATCCTGCCGGTCCCGGCGCCGGCGACAGCGGAGATCCTCAAAGGCATCCCGATAAGGACGGGCATCGTGCCGTTTGAAACGACGACGCCGACCGGGGCCGCAATCCTGGCCTCAACAGCCGTGAAGTTCACGGACAGGGTTGCCTTCACCGCGGAGGCGGTGGGATACGGGATAGGCGCGAGGGACACGGATGTCCCGAACGTGCTGAGGGTGTTCCTGTGGGGAGAGCCCGGGCCGGCCGGGGACGACGTCGAAAGGCGGGAGGCAATCCTCATCGAATGCAACATCGATGACATGAACCCCGAGATTTATGACACCGTTATGGGCGAACTGTTCGAAAAAGGGGCGAAGGATGTCTTCCTCACCCCCGTCATCATGAAAAAATCGCGGCCCGCGGTCAAGCTCAGCATCATCTGCGACGAGGGGCTCCGGGGCGCCATGGAGGAGACCCTCTGGAGGCGGACCACGACCTTCGGGCTGAGGGAATTCAGGATCTCCAAGGCCATGCTCAAAAGGGACTTCTCCACGGTGGAAACCGAGTACGGGCCGGTAACCGTGAAGAACGCCTGGTTGCGGGGAGAGAAGATAAAGTCCAAGCCCGAGTACGAGGACTGCAAGAAGCTGGCCCGCGAAAAAGGCGCCGGCCTGGAGCAGGTCATCGACTCGGTGAACCGCATCAAGGGTAAATGAAGCTGGAAAAACTGAAAAATATCCTCACAGAGATGGGAAGCGTTGCCGTGGCGTTTTCCGGGGGGGCCGACAGCGCCTTCCTGCTGAAGGCGGCGCACGATATCCTGGGAGACAGGGCCATCGCGGTGACGGCACGCGCGGCGATATTCCCTTCCCGTGAACTGCGGGAAGCGCAGGAGTTCACCGCCGCCCTGGGCGTGAAGCATGAGTTCATTGAGGTCAGCGAGCTCGAGATTGAGGGCTTCGCGAAAAACCCGGTCAACCGCTGCTACCTGTGCAAGCGCGAACTCTTCACGAGGTTCATCCGCTTCGCAAACTCCAGAGGGTTCCCCCACGTCGCGGACGGCTCCAATGCCGACGACCTCGGCGATTACAGGCCGGGCATGCGGGCGACAGAGGAGCTGGGCGTCAGGCGCCCCCTGCTGGAAGCGGGAATGGGCAAGGCTGACATAAGGCGATTGTCCCGGGAAATGGGCCTCGCCGGCTGGGACAGGCCGTCCCTCGCGTGCCTGGCTTCGCGTTTCCCTTACGGCTCAGAGATAACGAAAGATGGCCTGGCGGCTGTTGACCAGCTGGAGCAATACCTCCTCGGTCTGGGCTTCAGGCAGGTAAGGGTCCGCCACCACGGGGACACGGCCAGGATCGAGGTGGAGGAAAGCGAGCGCAGCAAATTTTTCGACACCGGACTGCTGGACAGGGTCTATGAAAGGTTCCGCGCGTCAGGCTTCTCCTATGTCGCCCTGGACCTCAAGGGATACCGCACCGGCAGCATGAACGAGGCAATCAAAAGGGACTGAGGCGCCTATGGACCAGAAAGACCTCCGGGGACTGTTCGAGGACGTCAAGGACGGAAGGCTCGCAATAGACGAGGCGGTGAAGCGCCTCGCCAATTTCTATTACCTGGACCTGGGCTGCGCCAAGCTCGATACGCACAGGGAGATGAGGGTCGGCTACCCGGAGGTGATCTATTGCCCCGGCAAAACGGCCGCCCAGGTGGCGGCAATAATCGGGGCGATGCTCGAGAGGGGCTCGAACGTGCTGGCCACCAGGGCCGGCGATGAGCTTTACGCCGCAATCGGCGCAGCAGTTCCCCGATGCCGTTTACAACGCCCTTGCCAGGACCATCTCCATCAAGCAGAAAACCGCCGAGGCCCCCCAGGGCTACATTGCCGTGATCACCGCGGGGACTTCCGACCTGCCGGTGGCCGAGGAGGCCGCCGCCACGGCCGAATTTTTTGACAACCGGGTTGAACGGATCGCGGATGTCGGCGTGGCCGGCATTCACCGGCTCTTCGACAAGATCGACGTTATCAGGGGGGCGAAAGTGATAATCGTGGCGGCCGGCATGGAAGGCGCCCTGCCGAGCATCGTCGGCGGCCTGGTCGACAAGCCCGTGATCGCCGTACCCACCAGCGTCGGCTACGGGGCAAGCTTCCAGGGCCTCGCCGCCCTGCTGACAATGCTCAACAGCTGCGCCGCCGGGGTCTGCGTGGTCAACATCGACAACGGCTTCGGCGCCGGCTACCTGGCAAGCATGATAAACAAACTTTAGGAAACCTTTAACCCCTCATTTCAATCATTAAAATCCGCAGAGGAGGCTGATGATGAGAAAGCAACTGACTACGTCCTGTTTGTGCCTGGCAATTACCCTCACCCTTCTTTATCCGGCTTCGGGCGAAGCCGCCAAACAGCCGAAACAGCCGGGCGGTTTGACAGGGTCCTGGCAGTGCCGGGGTCCCGCGGGGGAATCATCGCTTGTCTTCCAATCAAAGGAACTGCTCGTTTACAACGGGGAGGAAGCCTATTACCGGCTGGTCCCGGGCGCCATCCGCGTCAGGGGCGACGACGGCCCGGCCGACTACAAATACACTCTCAAGGGGAACAGCCTTAACGTGACATTTCCCGACGGGTCCGTGATAAAGTGCTCCAGGGCCCCAAAGGGGAAGGCCGACCAGTCTGCCGCTTCAGCGTCCCCCTCCAACTCCCAGTTGAAGGGGATGTTCTGCAGCTGGAGCGGGTCCTCGGGTTCCGGCTCCAGTTACAGCTCGTCAACGAGGGTCTCCTTTGACGGCAGCGGCGGCTTCCGCTATTCGTCGGAATCCTCGTTCAGCGGCTCGGCGGGGCAGTATTACGGCGGGCAGCCCGCAAACTCCGGCAGGTACCGGGTGTCGGGCGACACCGTTCACCTGACCTTCAGTGACGGGAGCACCTCGACGGCAAAGGTGAACATGCGCCAGCGCAGCGGGCGGATAACCGAGATAATGTACGGGAAAAAGCTTTTCGCGCCGGCGCTCTGCAACTGATGCCGCAGTGACCAGCCGGAAGCTGAACTAATGGTTCGCCGGCCGGGAGGCCCTGTCAAGGAGAGCCATCATCTGCCTGTGTTTCATCATCCCGGAGCTCCTCGCGCTTTCCGCCCGGGACCAGGCGGCCTGCAGGTGGTTGGCAACCCAGGAGCCCCAATACCCCCGGGCTTCGGGAGAAAGCCTCGGCAGGTCTTCCATCTCGCGGCCCGGGAAAATCTTGCGGAAATACTCAGGGAGCTTTTCCCTCTCGGCATCGACCTGGGCCTGGGGGTCTATTTTGGAAGGGTCGCCCCCGATCTGTTCGAACACCCATCTCTCAAACAGGTCCCTGTCGATCGACCCGTCGGATTTCGTCAACAGGATATAATGCGGTTTGGGGTTTTCCGGGTTTCTCACGAAGTGCACGACCATGGATTCATCCATGAAGAAATAAAGCTTATCCTGGGCGGGAGAGGCGCTTATCGCGGAAAGCGAAGTCCCCGGCCCGGGACCCAGGCTTAAAATCACCTCCCCGGGGATACAGAAATTCAGGTTTTGACCCTGCATGAACTGCATGAAAGCCATGCCGATGACCTCTCCCCTCAGGTTCACAACGGGGGAACCGCTCGACCCCGGCGAAATGGGTGCGGTTATCTGGAGCACGATGCGGTAGTCGCGCCACTTCCGGTATGCCGAGACAATGCCGTCCGATACGGTCTGCTCAAGCCCGAGCGGGCTGCCGATGACGACAACCTTTTCCCCTACCTGCGGACGATAGGTGCTGATCCTCAGCGGTTTTGCCGAACCGGCGGGTGCGCCCGTCGCCAGTCTGATGATATCGTTTGCCGCGTCCTCGGCAATGACCCCGGTGACGGGATAGGTATTTCCGCCTGCCGTTTTTATCTCTGCATGGCTGGAGCCCTTCATCACGTGGTGGTTTGTGACGACCTCCCCGGAGGCGCTCGTGAAAAACCCCGTTCCCCTGCCGGAGACCTCCCTGCGGTCATTGTAAACCACAATGGAGACCACGGAAGGCGATATCATTTTGTGGATGTCCGAGACGTCCATCTCTTTCTGAACAGACCCCGGCAGGGGGGCTACCACTTCGAGGGACGGGTTCCCGGAAGGCGGCGGCATGACCCTGGCCTTTGTGATCTTGCCGGCAATGATTATGGAGCCCCAAGCCACTGCCGCGGCAATGACCAGCGCGGCGGCAATCTTTACCAATGGGCCTGAGAGCCGGGGCCTTTCCCTCACGTCTTTTTTAACCTCGGGTTCCACTTCGGGCGCTGCAAATTTTTCGTACGGGGCGTAGCACCTCGGGCACGCCGTGGGGGGAGCCATCGCGTATTTGTCGTCAGCGGGGCGGCGTTCGTAGCCGCAGTTCGGACATTTCTTCATGATCGAGGTCCGAGAAGGTGAGTTATTGACCTTCTACTATCGGGTTCGCCGCCTTGTCAATGAATTATCAAGGAGGCGGAGTTTTTCCTTGACATGATCACGAGAAATCGGGCTAATTTCGACTATTACATCAGAAATTGGGGACCGCGGCATGACAGACAAGAAACCGAAAATTCTCGTTACCGGCAGACTGCCCGAATTTATCCTCAACCGGCTCGGGGAAAAGTGCGATGTCGAGTCCAACCAGTTCGACAGGCCCATGGAGGATGCTGTGCTGCGCCGCAGCATTGCGGACAAGGAAGGCCTGATCTCGATGATCACCGACAGCGTCGATTCCGACCTGATGGACAGGGCCCCGCGGCTCCGGGTGATTTCCCAGATGGCCGTGGGCTTCAACAACATCGACGTCAAGGCGGCCACCGCAGGGGCATACCCGTTACCAATACCCCGGGGGTCCTCACGGACGCGACCGCCGAGCTTGCCTTCTCGCTGCTTCTGGCGGTCGCCAGGCGCGTCGTCGAAGGGGATAAAATGGTCAGGGAGGGCCGGTTCCAGCACTGGGCGCCTTTCCTGTTCCTGGGCACGGAGGTCTCGGGGAAAACCCTGGGCATAGTCGGAATGGGCAGGATAGGGAAAGCCGTCGCGAAAAGGGCTGGCGGGTTCGGCATGAAGGTGCTTTATAATAATCCCTCGAGGCTGGACCCTGCTGAAGAAGCGCAGCTGGGCGCTACCCACCGGGAGCTTGGAGAGCTGCTTTCCGAGGCGGATTTTGTCTCCCTCCACGTCCCCCTTACCGACAACACCAGGCACCTGATCGGCAGGAATGAGTTTTCCCTGATGAAGAAGACCTCTTTCCTCGTCAATACTTCCAGGGGGCCCGTGGTCAACGAAAAAGAGCTTGTGGAGGCGCTGCGCCGGGGAGAAATTGCCGGGCGCCGGTCTCGATGTATACGAAAACGAGCCCCACCTTGAGCCCGGGCTTGTCGAACTCGAAAATGTCGTCCTCCTGCCGCACGTCGGCAGCGGGACCGTGGAGACAAGGACAAGGATGGCGGAGATGGCGGCGGAAAGCCTCCTGGCCGCCTTGGGCGGAGAGGCGCCGTCCCGGACGATTAACCCGGAAGTGTTCCGAAGATGACCGGACTCTACAGGAATACCCGCAAGACTTGACTATTGCACGAGGTGGACTATGATCGGTTTTTTTGATTCGGGTTTCGGCGGCCTGACCGTTCTGAAGCATGTGGTCAAAGCGCTGCCCCAGTATGATTACCTGTACCTGGGGGACAACGCGAGGGTCCCCTACGGCAGCCGGTCGGATGCGTCGTGTTCGAATTCACCAGACAGGCGGTCAAGCACTTTTCAGACAGGGCTGCGAGCTCATAATAATCGCCTGCAATACGCTTCCGCAAAAGCCCTCAGGAAGATCCAGCAGGAATATCTGCCTGTCAACATACCCGGACCGCAGGGTGCTGGGGGTCGTAATCCCCATGGCCGAGGAGGTCGTGGAGCGGACCAGCGTCCACAAAATCGGGGTCCTGGCGACGGAAGGGGTCGTTGCGTCGGGCTCTTATGTCGTGGAAATCAAAAAACTCAATCCCGACAGTCGAGGTATACCAGCAGGCCTGCCCGCTTCTCGTGCCCATAATCGAGTCCGGTGAGCAGGACTGGGAAGGCACTGACATGATAATCAGGCGATACCTGAAGGAGCTCTTTGCCAAAGAGGACAAGAAATCGATACCATCCTCCTTGCCTGCACCCATTACCCCATTCTCTACCGGAACTTCGTCAGGAATGTGCCGCCTCCGGGGACACCGTCCTGGAGCAGGGGCCTGTAATAGCGCGAAAACTTGAAGGATTACCTCTTCAGGCACCCGGAAATTGAAACCAGGCTCGGGAAAAACGGCGGCGAGGACTTTTCAAACCACGGATACCTGGGAAAAATTCGACCGCCTCGCAAATATTTTTTACGGCGAGCCTGTCCATTCGGAGCTTGTTCCGCTGGACACAATCTGTTCATAAAGCAGAAGCCTTGACTTGACTGCGAAAATAAGGCTGTGCTATACGCGAACTTTCTTAAACAGATCCTTCCAAGATTGAAATAACAGTCTATGGCAAATTTTACCCACTTGGATAAAAAGGGTCAGGCCAGAATGGTGGACGTGACCGCCAAGGATGAGACGCGCCGGGAAGCGACGGCCCGGGGAAAAGTGTCATGATGCGCCCCGAAACGGTCAGGGCTATTGAGGAAGGCGCCGTGAAGAAGGGCGACGTCTATGCCGTGGCCAGAATAGCCGGGTATAATGGCCGCAAAAAGGACCGGGGAGATGATCCCCCTGTGCCACCCTCTGCAGTTGACCGATGTCGATGTCAGTTTTCGGCCCGATCCCGGCAGGGGAGAAATTCAAATTGAATCAACCGTGTAAGACAATCGGCAGGACCGGGGTGGAAATGGAGGCCATGACGGCGGTATCGGTTGCCGCGCTTGCAATCTACGATATGTGCAAATCGGCCGACAGGGATATGATAATTATCCGAAATCAAGCTGATCAAAAAAACCGGCGGCAAAAGCGGCGTTTACAGGCGCGAAAGAGGATTGACAGGGAAAATGGCGAGAAGGGATGCCCGGCAGTTTACAGGATACGAACAGGCTTTCTTATACCCCTGGCGGCGGATGTTTTCCTGCTCGCGTTCCTGCTGGGATTTTCATTTTTGCGGGAAATCCCAGCCGGTCGAAAGGATAGTCCTGACTGTAGTATTCATCCCCCTTTGCCTGGTTTTTATCGAACTTCTCATGAGGCAGATTGAAACGTGCGAAAGCGGGATAAAGATAAAGAGATTTATCAAGAAAAAAGAGCTTTTGTGGAGCGATATAACCGAGCTCGGTTCGGTGATCCTGAGAAACAAAGTGTATATTGTCCTGACGACCAAGAAAGGATTTTATGTAATCTCAAATTCATATGAGGATTTCACCTCCCTGATGAAATATATAATCGATCATCTGGATAAAGACAAAATTGAAGAAGGTGTGTCCAACCTGGTTTTATATCCGGTCCGAAAAGTGGCAGACATTGTTTCAGCCTGGATCGCGGCGGTTATCCTGTTGATTATTGTATTTACAAAGCTGTTCTTCTGAAAGGACCAAGACAATGTATGAAAGACAAACCAGGAAATCGACGACTCATCATTTGCAGTTGAAGGCGTTCTCGAGAAGACTCTCGAAGACCTTACTCTTTTTCTCGGGACGGACGAGGCCAAGAGCACATTGTATGATGAAATCATGGAAATGGTTGAGAGGTCGTTGATCAACATAGCCTTGAGGCGATCCAATAACGTGAAAATGGGCGCCGCCGCTTTCCTGGGAATCAACCGCAACACACTTCACAAAAAAATCGAACAGCTGAATATTTCCTGCAAAGATAAATAATTAATTATGATAGTCGGAGTTTTAGCGCTACAGGGCGCCTTCCGCGAGCATATCCGCATGGTTAAAATGTGCGGCGAGGAGGCGCGGGAGATCAGGCTTCCCGAAGAACTGGACAGATGTCGACGCACTGATAATACCGGGCGGCGAGAGCACGACGATATCCAAGCTCATGGAGGAGTACGGGTTCCCCGAAAGATAAAGTCATTCGTAAAATCCGGCAAACCGGTCATGGGCACCTGCGCCGGCCTGATCCTGCTTGCGTCCAGGCAGCAGGGCAGAAAGCAGAAACTGCTGAACCTTATCGATATCGACGTAAGAAGAAACGCCTACGGCAGGCAGATAGAAAGCCGGGAAGTCGATATCGAAATACCCGGCAATCGGGCAGCAGCCTTTCCATGCCGTATTTATCAGGGCTCCCCAGATCGAAAGCGCCGGGCCGGGTGTGGAAGTGCTTGCCACGTATCAGGGCAAAATAGTCCTGGCCCGCCAGAAAAATATCCTGATCTGCTCCTTCCACCCCGAACTGACCGGCGACACCCGCATTCACCGGCTTTTCCTGGAGATGGTCGGGAATAGCCAATCAATCGGCTGACATTTCAGACGTTTCCTCTTTTTCAGCGAGATTAAATCTATTTGTCTTTCCCCAAGCCATGTTTCTCTCCTTCGTGAGCCTCTCCAGGTCCTTTTCCACTATGTAGTCGTGGAAGGTGGCCCTGTCGCTCTCCGGGTGTGCTTCGTTGGTGAGTTCCCAGCGGTAGATATCACCGCCGCTCGAACCCACGAAGCTGACAGGGTTCTTCGTCCAGGTGAAGTGATTGCGGAGAAAAGAATTATCCCATAACAGTATCGGCATACCCAGGTAGTTGGGGTATTTTTCGGAAACAGGCATCAGGTAGGTCATTTTCCTGTCCCGGGCAAAGTCCTCTCTCTTGAATGTGACCCATTTGCCGTCGGGGGAAAAAGAAAATTGCGATACGCCGCTGAATAAAAAGCGCGGGTGTTTCAGGTCGCTCTTCCCCCCAATTTATGAAAGAGGTGCCATTCTTACCTCCTCGAAAGAATAGCAAAAGGCAGTGAGGGGTGAGGGAGAGCATGATGAAATCAAGTTTACCTTTATTGCGATTGATCAACATCGCCCAATGGGTGCTGCGAAGGTTCCAATTTCATATCAAAGACTTGCATCTCTCTTTTCATGAAGATACCACAAAAAAACCTTATTAAACGCTACAGTCCATGTTGACCCTTGCCAATATTTATTTTCTTAATTAGATTTACCTCTTTGTCCTGATAAATCAATCAACTGCAGAGATATCGTGATATCCCAGTGATCTGAGGAGTGCGGATTTTGTTCTTCAACCTCAAATATAAAACGCCGTTTCTGGGCATCCGCAATGGCAATTCTTTCAATTGTATCATCGAATGAATAGACAATCCGGTATTCCTCATGCGTTTTGGTTTTGAAGTTGAAACAGCATAAACCTGCGCACCTGGCCGAACCCGATCATATCCGGGGAGATCACGGGAAGATATGTCCCACCGCCATAGATTTCATGCACCGCCTTTTTGAAATAATTATCCAGGTCTATTTTTCCGTTGGGAAAAGAAATTATCGTAATTGCATCTGCGTGGTCGTTTGTGCCAACTGCATTGTCCTGGGGAACGGGAAAAAGCGAGTAGCTTGAACTGGCGCCTAGTTTGTAGATGCGTGGCGTCAACGTGATAGTTGCGTCTTCTGAAATCGTATAAAGGCTCCATTTTATACATCTCCCCCATGCATGAGCAGTTGATAGCAAGACAATGGTCAATGCCATGAATCAGCAGCGTCAGGCATTTTTCCAGGATGCTTGTGCATCTCATTTGTGCGTCTCCAAATAATTTCTTAATGGCGTGTTGGCGGTCATAATATATTCGGCCTCCTGATATATCCTGTCGATTTCATGTTGTCTCATATCGGTTGTTTCAAAGCATTGAATTATTTCTTCTGTTTGTCCTCTTTTGAATTATATTCCCCGCAATCTCCCTGATCCGCGGGTGATCCAGGCGGTAGAACTTGTACGGGTTCACCTGCGTGAAGCGGACCCACAGGCTCGAGTCGAACTCGTCGAGAAATCTCTTTGCATCCCTGCAGTACTTTCCATAGTCAACCTGCTCCAGAAGCGTCATGTACCAGTCCGTGCCGAACAGGATGCGATTGCGCAGCTTTTTCTTGAAATCCTTGTCCGTCCAGATCATCTCCTTGAAATACTCCCGGAAATGGACGTCGGTAAACGACGAGGAGATGTCCGTATAGACATTGTCGTTGGCCTTTATCAGTTCGATGATCTGCAGGCCCCATTTGCGGCCCAGCACCGTGTTGCCGCCGAAGTGGGCCAGGCAAAGCCGCAGGCCGCGGTTGTTGACGGAGCACCTCCTCCCAGGCCTTCGGGGCGACAAAATCGTAATTGAAGTATCTCTCCGCCTCGCTGTAAATACTTTCCCCCACGGTCCTGGTGAAAAGGTCCGCCTCGCCGTGGTCCCTGTTGCGGTTCTTGTCTTCAAAATACCCGGGGGGATATTTGCCCTTGTCCTTAAGGTCCGCGTCTTCGGCCCGGACCCGCTCCCGGCGCTTCTTCAGATCGTCCGGGGGGTCGTTGGGGTGGACGAAACCGTAGTAGTTCTTCCGGTCGTATGTCGGGGAGCCCTCGGGGGTGCAGTGGTTGACTATGGGAATGTTGTGGACGCAGCAGCGACTGTAGAAGTCCTTGAGGATCGGCAATCTCTGGACGTCCCAGGGCCGGTAGCCCTGGGCGGTGTAAATCTTGAAGCCGAGATAAAGGCCGCTGCCGGTCACCTGCTCAAAGGCTTTATCCAGGCCGTTGTCCACGACCTGCCAGCGCCGGGGGTCGAAATGGAACAGGGGGAGCAGCTTCAGGGGATTGGCCAGCATGGCCAGTTCGGTCAGCCTCAACTGCTTTTCCCATTTCTCGTATCTGGGTCCTTCCGTCGCGGGCATGATCCGGGGCATTGCCTTGATGCTCACTTTGCATTGCTGTTTCTTTTCATTGTAGTAGACGCCCGGTATGCCTTTTTCATTCATATGCTTTTCGCTGTTCTTGAACTCCTCCTGCGTCTGACCGTCGAGGCGCACCGCCCCCAGCGGGTGATTGTCGTCCCTCCTGGTGTAGACGGTATTGTCGCGCTTTCCATCTTTCCCATGCCAGGGGCTCCAGTATGTAGATATTGTTTTTTTGGTCATAAATCGCGTTGTAGACCTTGAGCCCGAAGTAGCCGTCTATATGGGCATACTCCATATCCATCGTGAGGGGGACCGCTATATAAAGAAGCTTGGGGACGCCCGTGTAGGTATCGTGCTTCTCCATTTCTTCAAGGGCTTTATTGAGCCGCTCCGTAACAAAATTATTGCCCAGCTGGTCGGTCGTCTTTTTCTGCTCTGTTAACATCTTCGGGAAGAGGACTTTACCCGTTCTCTCTATGGCCTCCCGAGATGAGCCGTCTCTGACTCCGGGCTGCTCCCATAAAAACGGCAGGGTCGAGCAGTTGCCGCTCATGATGTGCATGTGGCAGTCCACGATGATGCACGGCTGGTAAATGCTGACAAGGTAATTTACGCCCGTGATGATGTCGTCCTTGGTGTGCCTCACCGTTTCGCCCCGGGGGTCGTCCTGCTCTATAATGTTCTTTTTAAACGGGGTGATCGCCTTGGAAAAAAGGAAATACTTATTGTTGAGCTTGCTTGTTCCGTTTCGAATGTGAGTTCAAATTTGCCGTGCGGGTCCTGGCCGGACAGCTCGATTATCCCATCTTCATTCGTGGTCACATCGATTATTTTCCCGTCGGGCAGTTTAAGTTTGAATGCCCTGCGCGCGATCGGCCTGTTATTGGCGTTTCCGGGATAGAACCTTCCGGCCTGTTTGTCGTATGCCTCCCATGACAGGTGCTCCACTACCCTGATGCGCATGGTATCCATGGGAGGGGATATCTTATTTCGCGAGGGCGGGGGGTAGCAGGCATCCCGGTTGCGGCCGATAGCATTCCAATTGTTATGGACCATAAGGTCGCCATTGCGGCACACTCCCCTTCCCTCGATCCTGACGTCGGAAGACCAGTTGATAAAGACGGCCTTGTCGCCCACGGTCCCGGACAATAAGCCCTTGCCGGTGCCCGCCTGGTCACCGGTGCTCGAGCCGTAAAAGCTCCCGGCAATGGCGACACTGTGGCCGTTGATGAATACCGATTTGCTGCCCCCCGCGAGGGTGGAGGAGCGGGCGACATTGGTGTAGGGGATGGGCACCTGTGATTTGCCCGCCGGGGTAAGGCACACATCGGGGCCGCTGATGGACTCTGCACCGCTGCCCTTATGCGTTATCCCCTGCTTGTTGGCGAACACGGTTGATTTTCCCAAGCGAGCACTCCCTGTATAGGAATTCACTTACAATGTATATTCGCATAATGCCTATATTACAATGTAAGTTCATTGTCAATATTGAAATGTGTATTTTATTGTTAACGTCAGGAAAAATAAGGCGAAATCCTTAGGAAGGGTACCAGCGGGCAATCCACCAATATAATCCGTCATTACCCGACTTGATCGGGTAATCCAGTGCTTTGCGATGATTCGCAATCTGCCCGCCCTATGGATTCCCGCCTTCGCGGGAATGACGGGAGAGGGGCAAGAATAACGTAAGGGGACGGGAAATACGGGAGAGGAATGGGAATGGCGGGAGGGGGTCGGGAATTCAGCCTGCATCAAGCCTTTTGAGCCCCGCCTGGCGGGCCCAGTTCACGGCGATCTGGTACTCCGTCGCGGTGATCCTCCTGTTCACGAGGGGATCGCTGTAAGCCGTGCCGCACGGCATATACTGGTCCATAACATTCACGTAGGTGCGGGGGGAAATTTCCTTCGCCAGGAACTCCATTATTTCCCGGCTGCCGGCAATGCCGTTGGGCATGACGAGGTGGCGCACGATGAGGCCGCGGTACGCTATTCCCCTGCCGTCCAGCTGCAGCTCCCCTACCTGGCGGTGCATCTCTTTCAGCGTTTCCATCGCCCGCTCGCGGTAATCCTCGGCACCGCAAAACCTCCCGGAGTAATGGTTGTCCCAGAACTTGAAGTCCGGCATGTAGATATCGAAGACCCCTTCCAGGAGCCGCAGGGTTTCCACCGATTCATATCCGCCGCAATTGTAGACCAGCGGCAGGTCGAGGCCGGCCTCAGCCGCCGGGTACCAGCGCTTCGAGGATCTGCGGGACAAAGTGGGTCGGGGAGACAAAATTTATGTTATGGCACCCCCGCCTGCGGAGGCCCAGCATCGTTTCCGCCAGCCGTTCCGGCCGCAGTTCAGCGCCCTCGAGCGAGCGGCTTATCTCATAATTCTGGCAGAACGAACACAGCAGGCTGCAGCCGCTCAGGAATATCGTCCCGGAACCGCGTGCGCCCACGAGGGGGGACTCTTCCCCGAAATGCGGGCCGGCGCTAGCGACCTTGGCAAGGCGCCCGCCGCCGCACAGCCCGGTTTCCCCCGCCGTCCTGTCGCATCCGCAATTGCGCGGGCACAGGCGGCAGTCCTTAAGGGCATCGAGAGCGGTTGCCGCACGCTCGGCCAACTTCTTTTCCCGAAATAATTTCAAATAGGAAGGTTCAATCATTGTTCCTGATATTCAACTGGCTATGAAGGCTAAAGGAAAAAATTCTTTCTAAATATTCTTTTTGCCTTTCAGCCCTTGGCCCTTAGCCTCTTATTCACAATGCAGCGCATCAATCGGGTTGAGGAGCGATGCCTTGTACGCGGGGTAGAAGCCGAAAAAAATGCCGACCAGGCCCGAAAAGCCCAGGGCAAGGACAATCGAAAGAGGGGAAACAATGGTAGGCCAGCCGGCTATTACAGATACCAGCTTGGAACCGGAAACGCCGGCGATCACTCCGGCAATCCCGCCGATCAGGGAAAGGGTAATGGCTTCAATCAGGAACTGCAGGCGGATGTCCCACGTCTTGGCGCCGAGGGCCATGCGGATGCCGATTTCCCTGGTCCGCTCCGTCACCGAAACGAGCATTATATTCATGATCCCGATCCCGCCCACAATCAGGGAAACCGATGCTATCGCGCCCAACAGCAGGGTCATCACGTTGGAAGACTGCTCCCTGACCTGCATCATCTGGGTGAGGTTGCGCACGGTGAAATCGTCTTCCTGGCGGGGGCCGATATGGTGCCTCTGCCGCAGGAGCTCCTTTACCTGCACCTCGGCCCTGCCAAGGTCTTCGAGCGAGGCGGCCTTGACCATTATGCTCCTGACCATGCCGGGGAAGGCAGTCCCGAAGAGCCTCTTCTGGGCCGTCGTGACCGGCACATAGACGACATCGTCCTGGTCCTGGCCGATGGCGCTCTGTCCCTTGCTCTCCAGGACGCCGATTATTTTGAAGGGGACGCGCTTGATCCTGATTATCTGGTTCAGGGGGTCGGTATCGCCGAAAAGGTTGTCGACTATCGTCGTGCCGATCAGGCACACCTTGCCGGCGCTGCGGATTTCCTCGTCCGTGAATTCCCGCCCCGCCGTCAGGGGCCACTCCCTCACGCTGAGCATGCCTGACGTAGTCCCGACCACCCCCGTCGACCAGTTGAGGTTGCCGTAGACGATCTGGGCCACGCCGTTGAGAGACGGGGCAACGTCGGAGACTGCCGGGCACTCTTTCAGTATCGCCTCGGAATCGGCCAGCGACAGGGTCGGCTGGGTCCCGGAGCCCATCCTGATCCCCCCCGAAGAGGAGCTTCCGGGGAGGATGACCAGCAGGTTGCTTCCCATGCTGGAGATCTGTTCCTGGATTTTCTTGCTGGCCCCGGTCCCGACCGCCAGCATCGCAATGACGGCGCCCACGCCGATAATGACGCCCAGCATCGTGAGGGCGGAACGCATCTTGTTGATCCTCAGCGCGCGGAACGCTATCCGGGTAGTCCAGGGTATGTTGATCATTTCTTTACCTCGTCGCTGATCACCTTGCCGTCGAGGAACCGGATGACCCTTTTGCAGTACTTCGCAATGTCTGGCTCGTGCGTGACTATGATAACTGTTATGCCCTCTTCATTGAGTTTTGTAAAGAGCTCCATGATCTCGATGCTTGTCCTGGTATCCAGATTCCCAGTCGGCTCGTCGGCCAGGATAATCGGGGCCTCGTTGACCATGGCCCTGGCGATCGCGACGCGCTGCTGCTGGCCCCCGGAGAGCTGGTTGGGGTGGTGCTTTTCGCGGCCCTCGAGGCCGACCCTCCTCAGCGCGGACAGGGCCTTTTCTTGCCGCTCTGAGCTCGCCACGCCGTTGTACAGCATCGGCAATTCCACGTTCTCCAGCGCGGAAGTCCGGGGGAGGAGGTTGAATCCCTGGAACACGAAACCCAGTTCGCGGTTGCGGATCTCGGAAAGCTGGTCCCTGTCAAGGTCCGCCACGCTGACGCCGTTGAGAAAGTACTCGCCGCTCGTGGGCTTGTCCAGGCAGCCCAGGATATTCATGAAAGTGGATTTCCCGGACCCGGACGGCCCCATTATGGCGACAATCTCGCCTTTATCTATCGTGGTGTTCACGCCGTCCAAGCGCCCTGATCTCGGCGTCGCCCAGGTTGTAGATTTTATACAGGTCTTTTATTTCTATGAGCTGCATTAAAAGAATCTCGGCGCCGGGGTTTCATCCTTCTTGGTTTTGCCGGTCATTTCCACGATCACTTCGGCATTCTCCGGCAGATCGCCCGAGACGAGTTCCGTGAAAGCTCCGTCGCTTATCCCGGCCACGATCGGCACTTTTTTCGGCTTCCCGTCCTCCAGGACCCAGACGCCCGGGCCCTTCGCCTGGCCCTTTTTCATCTCACCGCCCTGGGGATTGAACCGCAGCGCCGTATTGGGTATCCTTATTACGCCGTTTTTCTTCGCGACCAGGACGGTGACGTTGGCCGTCATGCCCGGCTTGAGCTTGAGGTCGCTGTTGTCCACCATAACAACCACATCGTATGTGACCACGTTCTGAACGGTCGTCGGCGCAATCCTCACCTGCCCCACCGTGCCCTTGAACACGTTGGCGGGATAGGCATCGACGACGAAGTCGACTTCCTGCCCTGTCTTGATCCTCCCGATATCGGCCTCGTCGACATTGGTGTCGATCTGCATCTTTGTCAGGTCCCTGGCAATGTTGAACAGGGTGGGGGTCTGGAAACTGGCCGCCACCGTCTGCCCCACGTCGACGTTCCTGGAAACAACGATACCGTCAATGGGGGAAATTATCCGGGTATAGCGCATGTTCGTCTCGGCATTCTTCCGGGCGGCCTCTGTCTGGGCCACCTGTGCCTTGGATACGGCGAGCTGGGCCTTGGCCGACTCATAATTCGTTTCCGATGTGTCCAGGTCGCTCCTGGCGATCAGCTTTTTCTCCCACAGTATCTTGTTGCGCTCCCAGGTGCGCTGGGCGTCCAGCAGGGCGGCCCTGGATTTTTCCACGTTGGCCTTTGCCGAAAGCATGTTGGCCGTAGCCTGGTCGAGCTGGGCCTCAAACGAAGCGGGGTCGATAAGGGCCAGCAGCTGGTCTTTTTTTACGAGGGAATTGAAATCGACGTAAATTGCCTTCAGCGTACCGGATACCTGGGTGCCGACAAGCACCGTCGTCACCGCGTTGACCGTGCCCGTGGCTGTTACGCCTGCCTGGATGTCCCCCCTGGTGGCCTTTTCGGTCTTGTACCTGATCCCGTTGCCCCGGTTCCAGAAAACCAGGCCCGACACAAGGCCCAGAGTTAAAATAACTGCCAGCGCAATCAGGACTGCCTTTTTCTTCATCACTGCTTTTTTCCCCTTCGTCTGCGCGTTGTCACATTTTTTGCTAATTGGAATATCGCAAAGGATATGCCAAAAATATTTTTTATAAGTCGGCTTAATCGTTAGTGTTTAGAATTCAAGCTTAAGGTGCGAGTTTTCCGCTGGATACATGGTATCCATCGGCTGGATAGTTCAAATACGCTAAAGGCACAATCTTTTATTAGTTTTTTGGGAGATTTATTGATAGCTTTATCCAACAAAACACGCTGGAAATATAACTCATATTTGTCCGGAGGTAAAGAGGTATGCGAAGGTTTTTATTTGTAATTACGCTGACTTTGGCAATTTGTCTGCCTTCCGGGACGTGGGGGCAGATCAAGGAGGGGCAGTCGCTGAACCTTGAGCAGAGCATCCGCCTCGCCCTCAAGAACCACCCGAGCATCAAGGCGGCCAGTTCCACAATACGATATAAACCAGAGCCGTGTGGGCCAGGCCAAGGCCTCTTATTATCCCGATGTCAATTTCGCCTCCTCATACAACAGGCTATCCACCGCCACGCAGTCCGGGGGGCAATTAATAGGCCAGGGGCCCTATGATTCGTACCGCAGCACCTTCACATTGACACAGAACATATACGATTTCGGCAAAACATCGTCCCAGGTCAGGATCCAGCGGCTCAATACCGAATCCGCACGATCGGACCTGGAGGACATCTCGGACCAGGTGGTCCTCAACGTCCAGCAGGCATATTATGCCTCGCTGCAGGCGGAAAGAAACAGGGTGGTGGCCCAGGATACGGTCAAGCAGTTTGAAGAACACCTGGCCCAGGCTAAAGGCTTTTACGAGGTGGGCACAAGGGCGTTTTTCGACGTGACCAAGGCCGAAGTGGACCTGAGCAATGCCAGGCTCAACCTGATCAGGGCCGAAAATTCCGTCCGGCTTGCCCGTGTCACCCTGAACAACGCCATGGGCACCCCGAACGCGCAAGACTACACCCTGGAAGATAACCTTTCATACAGGCCATACCTGCTCACCCTCGAAGAGGCAATCCAGCGGGCATACAAGGAGAGGCCCGACCTGCGCTCAATAATCGCGAAGCGGGAGGCTGCCGAGCAGTCCATATCCCTGGCGCGCACGTCGTATTTCCCGTTTGTCACGGGTAACGCCAACTATGGGTGGACGGGGTCTAAATTTTCAGAACAGGAGAACGGTTGGGGTATTGGAGCCGCCCTGAATTTTCCGATCTTCACCGGCTTTTTGACAAAGTACCAGGTGGAAGAGGCCAAGGCCAACCTGCGGCTCTTCCAGGCAAACGAGGACCTGTTGAGGCAGAACATCCTCCTGAGCGTGCAGCAGGCCGCCCTCAATATCAAGGAGGCCGAGGAGAGGATTTCCACGGCGGCGCTGACGGTAAGGCAGGCGGAGGAAAACCTCGCGATAGCAAACGGCAGGTACCAGGCGGGGGTGGGAAATCCTATCGAGGTGACCGACGCCCTCGTCAATTTTAACAACTCCCGGACCACGCACAACCAGGCCCTCTACGATTACAAGGTTGCCCAGGCGGCAATGGACAGGGCGATAGGGGTGAAGTATCAATAAAAAAGGCCCCGATTCCTCAGGGCCTCCTCTAAAACGGCCGGTTTAATTTTATCAGGAAGAACTTTCTGTCTTGGGTGCTGTTTCCGCCGCGGGCTCCGGGCTCGTCCCGGATTCAACCTTCTCGCTTTCGCAGGGGGGGGCCTTCTTTCCGTTGTAATCGGTCACGTACCAGCCTGTGCCCTTCAGGTGAAAGGTGGTCAGGGACATCTTCCTCTTTACAGGCCCCTGGCAGAATTTGCATGTTTTCATTTCTGAATCGGAGCCCAGTAGAAGCATCTCAAATTCTTTGCCGCAGTTTTCGCAGCAGTACTCATAAATAGGCATCTTCAACCTCCCGCATGTTCAATTTATCTTATACCTGTTGCTGAAGCACTCGAGGACCAATCCAAAGCCGGGCAGTGAAATGCCCCCGAGCACGTTGCGTGTTATCCGGTGGACCTTGTCTTCCTCAACCTCCCGCTCTTCCAGGGACAGGTCGAAATCGCTGTCTCCGCTGCTGAACCTTACTACATGGATGAGTTCATGGACAGCAATATAAGTCATCAGCGGCGGGAACTGGATGAAAGGCGTCCCCCTTTCGACCGCGTCCAGGATCCGGTTGTCCTGAAGGCATATCCTGTAAAACTCTGACGCGGTGCTTCCGCCCTCGGGACCGGCCTTTTCGTACCTGCACAGGTGGGCAAAGGCATTTTCGCTCACTTCGTGCTTTTCCAGGCTCGCCAGTGTCTTTACATCGTACGAATGGGCCTTCATCTTTTTCGGGCCCATCCTGTAATAACCGCCCACAAGGCCTTCCGCCTGGGAAAAGACCTTGTCTATCAATGTTTTCTGGGGCTTGGAGAAATACATGGCCTCAGGCTCCCTGAAATTTCGGGCTTATTATAAGCACTTTAATGCTTATGTCAATATCCCAAGGCCCCTTTCACTTTCTTCGGTCCCGGGGCCTGTCTTTAAGTTTGGAATGCTGGTCGGCAGGTATTTGAGCAGTTTAAACTGAACGCATTCCGGCCTTGTCCGTTAAGGCAGAAATCCTGTTCTTTTACAGGGGTCCCCTTTTCAGCGCGTGCGCTTCAAACGACAGGTCGATGATCCGGCTGATAAGCTCGGTCTGGCTGATCCCGCTCTCGGCGGCCTGGTGGAAAAGGACCGTGGAGGGCGTCATGCCGGGAAGGCTGTTCGGCTCGAGGACGGCGACGCTGCCGTTTTCCCTCACGAACATATCAATGCGCGAGTACACCTTCAGGTCCAGGGCGCGGAAGGCGGCCACCGCTGTCTGCCTGATCCTTTCAATCACCTCAGCCGGCGCCCTGGCGGGCGTTTTGTTCTCGCCCTGGCCGTAGAGGAACTTGTCCTCGAGGGACAGTATTTCGCTCGTGGGTATCGTTTCGGAAGGGGTGAGGGCCATGGGGCTGCTGTTTCCGAGGACCCCGCAGGTCACCTCCATGCCGGTCAGCATCTCCTCGGCAAGCGCCACGTTGTCCCAGCGCAGGGCCTCTTCGAGCGCAGCGGGGATTCCTGCGGCCGAAACGACTTTTTTCACGGCAGTGCTGCAGCCTTCCCTGGTAGGCTTAACTATGCAGGGAAAACCGATTTCCCGCTCGATCCTGCCGACCACGGCATCCCTGTCAGCCTGCCATGAGCCGGAATCGACGGCGACCGTCTTCGGGACGTCTATGCCGCTCGCGGCCAGTATCCTCCTGCCGACGTACTTGTCCATGCCGACAGCGGAGGCCAGCACGCCGGAGCCCGTGTACGGCAAGCCAAGCAGTTCGCACAGGCCCTGGAGGCACCCGTCCTCCCCGTATTTCCCGTGCAGACCGATGAACAGTATATCTATGCGGGATTTCAGCTCTTCATAAAGGATGCGGGAGGCGTTGCCCTCCAGGTCTTCCTCTATGTCCCTGGTGCTGTTCCTCATGAGCAGCTTGACGGGGATCTCCCAGAGCCCGCAGCCGCTGTCCATGAAGATGGCAACCGGGTTGAACTTTTTCCGGTCGATCTTGCTGAAAATATTGCGGCCGCTCTCGAGCGATACTTCTTTTTCCGAAGATACGCCCCCGAGCACTATCCCTACGTCTTCTTATCTCCCATCGTCGTCCCTAGAAACTCACTGTAAGCCCGACATACGGCCCCGAAAAATCGGCGTCAATGAAAACATCGTCCTCGTCGTATTTAACTTTCATGAACCTGTAGCCGCCCTGGATGTCCAGGAAGGGGAACGGGGTCAGGGAAAGCTCCGCCAGGCCTTCATAGATGTGATTTCCCGAATAGCCCATTGCGGAAAACTTCGCCCTCGCTTCAAGGAGCTTGGCGAGGATGCCTACATGCGCCCCGACGCCCACCATCGGGAGCGGGAAAGTGAAGGTTTCCTTGCTGGAGACTCCCGACGAGTCCATTTTCACGTCGCCGTCAAGGTATTTGAATTTCAGGATGGCGCCGACCGAGAAGCCCGCCAGGAAGTTTTCCAGGTTTATCAGGTCGTACTGGTAATCGAGGTCAAGCATCGTGGCGTTGAGCTCGGAATGGACGGCCCCAATGTAGTTCTTACCCTGGAAGCTCACCGGCGTTGTGAAAACGGCATCGCCCGAGTAATCAAGCGGTGTGTACATCAGGCTCAGGTGATGTTTCCCAGCCCCACGAACGCCTCGACGGACGGCAGGTTTTCGTCGTCGATCTTGAGGTCGTTCTCGATGCTCAGCTTTGTCCCGGCAGCCCCGCCCGAGCCGACTGCGATATCACCGGAAACACTCGGGAACCAGTAATATCCCCTGACGCCGAATTCAAGGGCCTGAGCCGAAAAGGCAAAAAACAGACCCGCAACAAGCACCATGATCGTTGAGGCTGCTATCCGTTTCATTAGAGTCTCCTTCCTTTCTTGAGAGGCTGAATTGCGGAATCATTTCTGCTTTTCCGCCTCGTTGCTTTAAAAACCATGCCCTTTTAAGAGCAGGGGCCGGCGATTTTACTTGCGGCATTGATTCACTCTGCCAAAATCCCCCTTAATCCCCCTTTAGGAAAGGGGGACTTGAAAGAAAAAAATCTACCAGACCCTCCCCTTTCTTAAAGGGGAGCTGGAGGGGATTTTACGGCGGAAAATACGCGCCTACGCAAGCTGGCAGACTATAATGTTCTTTTTTTTCTTTGTAAAGATTTTTGCTTCCCGGCTCACGGGGAAGAGACGCGCCTTACAGCGGGCCCTTTTTTCCCGCGTGGACACGCAGGGATATCTCGATGAGTTCCGAGATGATCATTGACGGAAGGAGGCCGGATTCGGCCGCCTGCTCAAAGAAAAAAGACGAAGGGGCCATGCCCGAAGAGGAATTGGGGTCCGTGATGAGGACGCGGCCGTCACTTGTCACAAAACCGTCCAGCCTCCCGTAGCCCCTGAACCCCAGGGCCCGGAATGCCCGGACAACGTCCTTCTCGATTTTCTCCACATCTTCGGGTTTGATGCTGCGGGGCGGCGTGAATTTCCTGCACCTGCCCGGCATGTACTTGTCGTCATAAGTGTAGAATTCGCTCTGCGGCTGTATCTCGGTGAGCCCGAGCGGTTTAAACTCGCCGTCCTGCTCGAGGACTATGGAGGAAAACTCGATGCCCTCGAGGAATTCCTCGATAATGATGGAATTGTCCCACTCGAAGGCCCCGGTCGATTCCTTCCTGCAAGTTTGTCAGCGTCCCGGACGATGGAAACACCGATGCTCGACCCTTCCCGCCTGGGCTTGGCGACCAGCGGCAAACCGAACTTCTCCTGGAGGCGCCGCATCACGCCCTGACTGTCGGATTCCCATTCTTCCCTGGAGACGAGCTCGCTCCTGGGCACCCCGAGGCCTTCCGCCGCGAGGACCATCTGCTGGATGTGCTTGTCCATCCCGACAGCGGATGCCAGGACGCCGGGCCCGGTGTACGGCAGGCCCAGCAGTTCCAGGGCCCCCTGGATGCAGCCGTCGTCCCCGTACTTGCCGTGCAGGGAAATAAAGGCGAAATCTATCTCTTTCCTGAGGTCTTCGTAAGCAATGCGCCGGGCCTCGCGCTCCAGGCGCTCGGAAATGTCGACAGTCGTATTCTGGGAGATCAGCTGCCAGGGAAGGACCCACAGGCGCGCCCCGGCGTCCATGAAGATGGGAACGCCTTCGTATTTTTCACTGTCGAGGTTATCGAACACGTTCCTGCCGCTGTTGAGTGACACCTCCTTTTCCGAGGACATTCCCCCGAAAATCACCCCTACTCTCAATTTCACCATTAGAATGCCAAATCTCCTTGTTTACTGGTCCCAGATGAAGGTCACGCCGCTGGTGGGGAAGATCCATTCATCGTCGCTGATCCTTAATTTTATCCACTTCCCCTTCTCTTCCGTCACTTCGGGGTTTGAATGCTTGCCGGCAAAAAACCCCGTGTGCCTGACATTTTTCAGGTTCGCGCCTTCGTAATTGAAACATATGTCGAGGCCCCTCGTCGGGTACACGAGGTAAACGGAAAAGAGGTTGTTCGTCTTGAATTTCTTTGTCTCGATTTCGAGCTCCATCCTGACGGGCTGCTTCACCTTTCTCGCCAGCGACTCGCCCCCGCACCAGATCTCGTATCCCCTCTGGGTGCAGCCGGTCCTGATGACCGGAACGTCCAGCTCGTCGACGCGCACTTTTCCCACCTTGAAATCGTTGACGCGGAACGCCTCGTCGCGGCCGGCGAGGAGCCACCGGTATTCGCACCTGCCTTCTTCGAAGAGGGCCGAGAGCTGCCTGCTGTTCATGGCGCAGCCGATCAGGAAGACCTTGTCGCGCAGCGTCTTGGTATAGGAAACGCGGGTGGTCACCTTGAAGTAGTCGGCCGCGGACCCGTTAGACCCGATGCTCATCGCCCGCGAAGTCGTTAATGCATATCTCGTATTTGAAATTTGTCCTCAGTTCGAGGGGCCTGTCCTCCTTGCCGAACAGCGTCTCGAACATCTCATAGTAGATCGCGTCGCCTATTTCGGTGTCCCGCGCCCTGGCGTGGAGACAGCGGCGGATCATGTTGTCGATCCGCTTCATCGACTTTTCCTCGTCGGGGATGAAGATCCTCCTGAGGCGCGGCTCGACCGCATTGGCCCGGCCCTTGTTCACGAAGACCCGCGGCGCCCGCTTGCCGAGCGCGCAAAGCACTTCGTAGCTGATGGTGTTCGCCTTGGCGGCGACCTCGTTTGCCGAGATATATTCGTCGCCCTGCCTTCCCATCAGGACCACTTCGTCTCCCAGGGCGCATTCCGGGATATGCGTCACGTCCACCGTGCACATGTCCATGGAAACGCGGCCGATTATGGGCGCCCGTTTGCCCCTGATCAGCGCCTCTCCCTTGTTGGAGAGGATCACCCCGTAGCCGTCCCCGTAGCCCACGGGGATCGTGGCGATGCGGGTCGTCCCGGACGTCACGTAAGTCCTGTTGTAACCGATCGCCGTAACCCTGCGGGAATTCCTTGAGGAGCACGATCGAGGTCTTGAAGCTCATGACCGGGAAGCAGGTCTGCCCTGGAAACGGTGCCGGGCCCCGGATAAATGCCGTAGGTCATGATGCCCGGGCGGACCATGTCGAGGTCGAATTCCCGGAAATTCAGGACGCCCCCGCTGTTGGACATGTGCCTCACGGGGATCCGGATCCCCTGCTTTTCCAGCTTTTCCAGCAGCCCGCGGAAATTCTCCCATTGCGTCCTGTTGTATTCCTCTTCGGCAATCTCGCTGCACGAAAGATGGCTGAAAATCCCCTCGAGCTGGAGATTGGGCATCTTGAGTATTTCCGCGATCAGTTCGAAGGCCTCGTAGTAGATGGTCCCGCCGCGGCCCATCCCCGTATCGACTTCGACATGCACGGGGGACGCCGACCCAGCCTTTTCAAGGCGCTTCTGCATCTCCCGGGCGAAAGCCAGGTTGGAAACGGAGGGCTTGAGGTTGTATTTGATGATCTCGTCTATTTCGGAAAGGGTCGACGGGCTCAGAATGAGAATGGGGGCCGTGATCCCGCCCACCCTCAGCTGCACGCCCTCATCGGCGTTCGCCACCCCGAGGCAGCAGGCCCCGTTCTTCAGCGCGACGTTCGAGATCTCTATGGCGCCGTGGCCGTAAGCGTCGGCCTTGACAACCTGGAGGACCTTGACGGCATCGCCCACCAGCCGCCTTATTTCGCCCCAGTTGTGCCTGAAGTTGTCCAGGTCTACTTCAACCCAGCTGCGGTACTTTGCTTCCTTCCCCGCCATCGCTTGCTTTTTTCCGCTCTCCGTCTTTAATTATAAACGTCCATGCGGTGCGTTACGGCCTGGCGGCCTGACGCACCCTACGTGGCTTCTCTACCTGCCCTGAAGTCAAATCGCTGCCCGCCGCGCCTCACTTTTTTGTCATGGTGAAGACGCCGTCCCAGGCAGCCGGCGGGTTACTCTTTAACTCATTGCACCTGCTTATGTAAAGCTCTGAAACGCTGTCGCCGGGCCTTGCCTGCAGGGCCTCGCGGAAAGCCGCGGCGGCTTCGTCCCACAGGCCCCTCTTGTAAAGGTCCAGGCCCCGGCCGAAGACCGCGAGGAACCCGGCCCACTTGCCGGCATCGGCGGCCTCGCCCAGCAGTTCGTAAATCTTCACGGGCACGTGCTTGCCCTTGACGCGGACCGAATCGAGCTCGCGGCAGACAAAATCCCCGCTCACCCTGCCGTAGGTCGTATTCGCTGATGACTATGCTCGTCCCGTACTCCTTGTTTATCCCCTCGAGCCTCGACGCAAGGTTCACGCTGTCGCCCATGACCGTGTAGTCGAACCGCATCTCCGAGCCCATGTTGCCCACGACCATGTCGCCGGTATTGACCCCGATCCCGATGCGGATGGCAGGCCTGCCTTCCGCCTCCCATTTTTTCTGCAGGTCCGACGAGTTCCGCGTTCATTTCCAGCGCCGTCCGGCAGGCCCTCTCGGCGTGATCGGGCTGGTCGAGGGGCGCGCCGAAAACCGCCATGATGGCGTCCCCGATGTACTTGTCGAGCAGGCCGTCATACTTGAACACGATATTGGTCATGGCCGTGAGGTATTCGTTCAGGAGGCTGCACAAGCTCTTCCGGGGTAAGGCTTCTCGGAGATTGTCGTGAAGCCGCGGATATCGGAGAACAGCACGGTGAGGTCTTTCTTGTCGCCCCCGAGCTTCAGCTTGGACGGGTCCTTGAGCATTTCGTTGATGACCGAGGACGTGAGATAATACTGGAATGCGCCCCTGATCTTTTTCTTTTCCCTCTCCTCGGTCACGTACTTGAAGATTGTTATCCCGAGATATACCGCTGCGGCCGTCAGGACGGGGTAGACCAGGTTGAGCCAGAGGTTGTAACTGGGTAAAGATCAGATAATTCAGAGATATATACGCGGCTACGATGAGCCGCCCCCAGGGCGATCCCCTGGACGGCCCTGACCCTCGGGACGAGGGCGCCCATGGCCAGGCCCGATTATTATAATGGCCGAGAAATCGAAAAGGCCCGTCCAGGCCGGCCTCTGGATAAAGCTCCCGTGCAGGATATTGTCGATCACGGTGGCATGGATCTCGATCCCCGGGTAAACCGTGCTGAAGGGAGTGACCCTCATGTCGTAAATGCCCGTGGCTGTCGCGCCGACCAGGACTATCTTGTCCCGGAAAAGCTCCGGGTCCGTGTTTCCCTTCAAAATATCCGAGATGGAATAATGGGGGAAGGTCTTGGGGGGCCCGCCGAAATTAACCAGCATCCTGCCGGACTCATCGGTCGGGATGACTGTCCGGCCCAGCCTGAGCGACTCGACCCCCAGGTCCGATATAGTCAGGATAAGCTCCGGCCAGTCCATGTACTGCAGCAGCGGCTGCGAGCGACAAGGGCATGTAGAAATCCTCTCCCTGGGCCACGACCAGGGGGGCCCTGCGAATGACCCCGTCGCGGTCCGGGAACGCATTGAAAAACCCGCAGTTTTCCGAACTGCCGGAAAGTGCCGGCACATTGGCCGCGGCACTGTACGCTTTTATGAAAGCTCCCTCATCGGGTTTCCCTTTCACCTGGACGACGCCGTATCTCGAGCCGGCAATCCCCTGGCGCGCCGCATCCTTTTCCGGGTCGGCCAGGTGCCTGCCCTCCTTCTCGGACATGTAGAAGAAATACCCGAGGGTGGCGTTTTCCGCCTTTTTCAAGGCGGCCGCGAACACTGCGTCCGTGTCGGCCCTTGCCGCCCTCTCTGCGAGGATCCTTGTCCAGCCGGGCATCGCTGAAGCCCATGGTACGCAGCTCTTTCGCAATCCCCTCGATTTCGCCAAGGCCTGAATTCCTGTCGGGCTCCGCAAAGACCACGTCGAAGCCTACCGCCCTGGCACCGTATCCCTTGAGGGTGGATACCAGTTCGGCCATTACCGACCTCGGCCACGGCCACCTGCCGATTTCCTTGAGGCTTTTCTCGTCTATGGCAGCAATTGCGACCTCGCCGCCGGGCTGCATGACGCCCCTGGAGACCATCCTCAGGTCGTAGGCCTTGAGTTCGATAAAATTGAAGATATCAAGGTTGGCGATGTAGAGGGCCAGGAAAAGAAGCACGGCCAGGATGCTGATTCTGAATGGCGAAACAGATATTATGGAACGTGGGAATCTCATCAATTCGCGATAACCTGCCTGGCCTGCCCTGATCGTAATGAGGATAAAATCTTGACAAAGAGATACAGGTTAATATAAAAAAACCCTTCTAATTTACTCCGGTCTCTCTGGTGCCGCCGTAGCTCAGTCGGTAGAGCAAGCGATTCGTAATCGCTAGGTCAGCAGTTCGAATCTGCTCGGCGGCTCCATACAGAAATCTCAAATCTGAAATTTCAAATTTGAGATCTATCCTAGCCCATCGCGTCTTCCAGCTGCCTGCCGCCCAGCACATGGACATGCAGGTGGAAAATCACCTGGCCGCCCTCCTTGTTCGTATTGGCAACCGTGCGGAACCCGCTTTTATCGACCCCCTTGAGCCTCGCCACTTCCTGCACCCCCTTTGCTAATTGAGGCGAGCAGGGTAGAATCCCCCGGGGCCAGGTCCATCAGGGTTGCAACGTGTTTTTTGGGGATTATGATCACGTGGACAGGGGCCATGGGGTGGATGTCGTTGAAAGCCAGGACATTTTCATCCTCGTAAACCTTGCTGCTGGGTATTTCCCCTTTTACGATCCGGCAGAAAATGCAGTCGCTCATATGCCCCCCTTTATGAAAGTTTAATGGCCTCCTTCAGGTCGATCGCCCCGGTGTAAAGGGCCTTGCCTATTATAACGCCGATTATGCCGCTCTGCTCGACCTGCTTGAGCCCGGTGATATCCTTGAGTGAGGATACCCCCCCTGAAGCGATTACGGGGATCCTGATCGATTCCGCCAGTTTCCTCGTCGACTCGATATTTACCCCCGTCTCCATCCCGTCCCTGTTTATATCCGTATAAATGATGGAATCAAGATTATATTCCTCGAACCTCCTGGCGAATTCAATCGCCGGCTGCTCAGTCGCAACGGTCCAGCCTTCGACCGCAACCATCCCGTCTTTCGCGTCGATCCCGACGATTATCTGGCCGGGGAACAGCATGCATGCCCTGTGGACGACTTCAGGGTCCTTCAGGGCCGCCGTCCCGAGTATCACTTTCCTGATCCCCATCTGGATGTAAGCCTCAACTGTGAAGAGGTCCCTTATGCCTCCCCCGAGCTCGATAGGGACGTCCACCGCCTCTACAATCCTCTTTATGACCTCCCTGTTGCGGGGCTCACCGGAAACAGAACCGTCCAGGTCTATTATATGGATACGCCTGGCCCCGGCTTCTTTCCATCTGAGGGCAACTTCCACCGGGATCTGAGGAATACACGGTGCTGCGGCTGAAGTCTCCCTGCTTGAGCCTCACGGCCTGGCCTTTTTTCAAATCAATTGCGGGAATTATTATCAACTTTCATCTCCATGAATTTTTTAAGTTCGAGTGCGGGTTCCTGGCAGGATGCCTTGTCAGGGCGTATTGTTTACTCTGCTGCTTTTTCGGGGGTTTTCACCGGGAACGTTTTCAGCAGTTCATCAATCCCGATTTCGGCGAGCTCTTCCGCCGTCACCCATTTCCCGCCGCCTTTGAAGAATGACGAGGCCTGGAGAAGGTTTTCAAAAAGGGACTGCTGGGTCCTGTCGAATATGCCCCGCCAGAGGATGGACCCGTCGCTTGTCCGGACAAGGTAAATCCCGAATGCTACCGAAGCGGGCTTTTCTACGGAAAGGGGATAGCCCACCCTTTCCCGGAAGCAGTATACATGGCCCGTAAGGACCGCATCGGCTTTCAGTTCACCGCCTTTCTTCTGGAGGGCCTCAAGCTTCCACAATTTGAATTCCGGGAACAATCCGGTCCGGGGCTTGCCTGCAATCCACTTGAAGTCCTTGAAGGCCGTTACTTTCCTGCTGAATATGTCCTCGAGGATCCTCTCCGCATCGGGAACCGCGGGGCACGTGCGGAAGATGACGCCCGAAACGGGGTCCCGCGCGCTGCCGCGCATCGTATCGGCATCGGTCGCAATGCTCCGGAAAGGCAGAAGGGCGACTGTTGAAATACCTTTGATATCGGGCTGGGCTTCGGCTTGCTTCGGGTCGGCACCCGGTGTGCCCCAGGCCGGCAGCGAAAAAGATATAATCAAGGCTATGGACAAAACGGGAACCGCAAAAAAGGAAAGTTTGATTGCTCTCAAAATAATCACCGGGTTAAGAAAAGAGGATTTACAGTTTACCTTTAGTGGACGGGATTCCCTGCACCCTGCTGTTGAACGAGACCGCCCTGCTGAGGGCCAAACCAAAGGCCTTGAAAACCGCCTCCGCCTTGTGGTGATTGTTTCTACCATAAGGCACATTCACGTGCAAGGCTATTTGGGCGTGGTCCGTGAACGCCTTGAAGAAATCGGTGAGGAGGCCGGGGTCGAAGTCCTTTATCCTGCGGCTGAACTCGGCGTTGAACACCAGGTAAGGCCTGCCCGAGATGTCAAGGTCGACCGAGGCCAGGGCCTCGTCCATGGGCACGGTGGCGGACCCGTAGCGGTTTATGCCCTTCTTGTCTCCCAGGGCCTTCTTCAGGGCGTCCCCGAGGCAGATCCCCACGTCTTCAACGAGGTGGTGGTCGTCGACATTGATATCGCCCGTGCTTTTCACCTCCAGGTCGATGAGGCCGTGCCTGGAGAAAAGGGTGAGCATGTGGTCCAGAAAGGGGATGGATGTCTGAATCTCGTATTTGCCGGTGCCGTCGAGGTTGAGGCTTAAAACAATATCTGTCTCCGCGGTTTTCCTGGTCAACTTTGCCTTTCTCATTTTTCCCCTTTCCCGTGCCGGTTTGAACGGGCCTAAATCAGCTTGTTAAGCGGATACTCTATGATGCCTTCCGCCCCCGCTTCCTGCAGCAGCGGGACCAGTTCCCTCACCACGTTTTTGTTGATGATCGTCTCGACGGCAAACCATTCCTCGTTGTACAGGCTCGAGATCGTGGGGGCCTTGAGCGAGGGGAGCAGCAGGACGACCCTTCCCAGGTTTTCCTTCGCGACATTGAGCTTTATCCCGACCTTGTCCATGGCCTGGAGGGAGCCTTTTAACAGGATGGCGACCTGCTCTATCTTCCTCTTTTTCCAGGGGTCCGCCCATGCTTCCTTGTTTGCTATGAGCTGGGTGTTGGTTGACATCAGCTCATGGATGATCTTGAGTTTATTGGCCCTGATCGTGCTGCCGGTCTCGGTCACCTCGACTATCGCGTCCACGAGGTTTTCGACGACCTTGGCCTCGGTGGCGCCCCAGGAAAACTCGACATGCACTTTTATGCCCAGGTCAGCGAAATAGCGCTTCGTGAAATTGACGAGCTCGGTGGAAATCCTTTTCCCTGCCATATCCTCGATTTTCTCGATCGGCGAGTCCTGCCTGACTACCAGCACCCACCTGGCCTTGCTCGCGGAGGCCTTCGAATATACGAGGTCGTCGACCACGTGCACGTCCGAGCCGTTCTCCATGATCCAGTCCCTTCCCGTCAGGCCCAGGTCGAGCGTGCCTTCTTCAATGTAGCGGGACATTTCCTGCGCCCTAACGAGCGAACACGATATCTCGTCGTCGTCTATATCGGGGAAATAGCTCCTGCTGTCGTAAGTTATCCTCCAGCCGGCCCTCTTGAAGAGGTCGACCGTATTGGCCTCGAGGCTCCCCTTGGGGATGCCCAGTTTCAGCTTCTTCATTTGTACACTTCCTCCGGGTTGAACACCTTCTCGCCGGAAATCTTCACTTCACCGTTTTTCATTATTTCGCGGTAAAAGCAGCTTTGATATCCGGTGTGGCACGCCGCCCCGCCGACCTGTTCGACTTTCAGCAGCACGGTATCCGAATCGCAGTCCAGGTAAATTCCCCTGACCAGCTGTACATGGCCGGAACTTTCCCCCTTTATCCAGAGCTTTTTCCTCGCCCTGCTCCAGAATGTCGCGTTGCCGGTCTCCAGGGTCTTGAGCCAGGCCTCCCTGTTCATGTACCCCAGCATCAGGACGACGCCGGTCTCATAGTCCTGAATTATGGCGGGAATCAGTCCGCCCTGCTTTTCAAAATCAGGCTCTGTCATTTATCCTCTCTTTGATCTGGCCGAAATGCCAGGAAAAATCTTGCTTTTTGCCGAAAAACCACTTAAATAAACACGGGTTGGCGTAACGCTGTGTAATAATTTAATACTTTTATTTTAGCAAGAAATATTTTCCTGCCTGGAGGAAATATGACGATACTGATCGGGGGGGCTGCGTCGCTGTTCCTGGGCCTTTTGGGCCTTATTTTCTGGTGGCAGCATTTTTTCAATCTTCTCAAGGGTGCCATTCCCATACTGCTCCTCCTCGGGGGCGCTCTTGCAGTCTACGTCGGGCTCGACGAGCTCAAAGACAAGATGCGCGAGGAGCGGGAGCGCCAGGCCGAAGAGCTCAACAAGGCCAGGGAGGAACTGGAGAAGACAAAGGCGGAAGCCGAGAAATACAGGGAAGAGCTTGACAAGCTGAAGCCCCGGCCTGAAGGCCCTGAAAAACCTTGACAACCTCGGTAAAGTTGCTTAAACAACCAGGCATGGCGAACCACATGAGCGCTAAGATCAGAAAACAGAATTTACTCCCGCCTGAATGCTACATGTATTAATGCCTGCTGTCCGCTTTGCGGTCCAGCAGGCTTCCCCAAAAAGGCGTCTTAAAGTTTACCTTCAGTCGATTCATTAATTTATTTTAATTATTCAGGGATTTTTATCCCAAAATATGGGGCAAAGGAGGTTCCATCATGTTGAAAGCTTTACGTTGGTTCATCATCTCCGCGGGTTTACTGTCGCTGGTGCTGTCCGGCACGGCCCTGGCAGCCCCCCCGATCAAGATCGGGGCGCTGTTTTCCATAACCGGACCGGCCTCTTTCCTGGGTGAGCCGGAGCGCAACACGGCCGAGATGGTCGTGAAAGAGATAAACGACGCCGGCGGCATAAAGGGGCGGACGCTGCAGCTCATCACCTATGACACGCAAGGGGATGCGACAAAAGCCGTTCAGGCTGCCACAAAGCTAATCAAGGAAGACAAGGTATCGGCAATAATCGGTCCCAGCATAACGGGCGATACGATGGCGATCATCCCCATCGTGGAAAAGGCGCAAATTCCCCTTGATCTCCTGCGCGGCCGGCATAAAGATAACGGAACCCGTAAAAAAATGGGTCTTCAAGACCGCCCAGAACGACTCCCTGGCCGTCGCCAAGATTTACGATTACCTGCAGAAGCAGCGCAAGATCAGCAGAGTCGCCATCCTGACCGTATCGGATTCTTTCGGCTCCTCCGGGCGCGAGCAGCTTGTAAAACAGGCAAAGAGTTTCGGCATCCAGATAGTTTCCGATGATACATACGGGCCCAAGGATACGGACATGACAGCCCAGCTCACTAAACTGCGCGGCAGCAAGGCCCAGGCGATCATCTGCTGGGGGACCAACCCGGGACCGGCGGTTGTGGCCCGGAACGTCAAGCAGCTGGGGCTCCGCATTCCTCTCTTCATGAGCCACGGTGTTTCATCCAAGAAATTCATAGAACTTGCCGGCGATGCTGCCAACGGAATCATTCTCCCGTCGGGACACGTGATCGTGGCAAATCTCCTGCCCAAGTCGGACAAACAGAAGAAATCCCTCATGGCCTTCGCGAACAGCTATAAAAAACTTTACGGCACTGAAGGCGATCACTTCGGGGGCCACGCCTGGGATGCCGTCATGCTCTTGAAGGGAGCCATCGAAAGAGGGGGGGATTCCCCGGCGGCCATTCGTGACGAGCTTGAAAAAACCAGGAATTTCACGGGCATAGGCGGAATATTCAATTTCTCCCCAAGCGATCACGCGGGATTGACCATGGACGCCTTTGAGCTCGTTGAAGTGAAGAATAAAAAATGGGCGCTGGTTAAATAGACTTCGGTTTCAATGGCAGAATCAAAGGCTAAAGGCAGGACTTTCCCTTTAGCCTTTTGCCCTTAGCCCTTAGCCTTTAGCCCATAACGTGAAGATCCAATGGACCCTTTTGAAGAACTAATCCAGTACGCCCTGTCCGGTCTTTCCAACGGCGCAATTTACGCGTTGATCGGGTACGGGTTCGCTACGATATACAGTTCCACCGGCATCATAAACTTCGCCCAGGGGGAGTTTGTCATGCTGGGCGGGATGCTGATGATGTTTCTCCTGACAGTGGCGAACGTGCCTTTTTTACCGGCTGTTGTCCTGGCCATTCTGTTTCCACGGCTGTCGGGCTCGCCTTTGAACGGCTTGCCATCAGGCCGCTTGGAAACGCCGCGCCGCTGAGCCTGATAATCATAACCATCGGCGCCAGCATTTTCATCCGCGGCGCCGCGATGCTCATCTGGGGAAAGGACACCCACGCCCTTCCTGCCTTTACCGGGAGCGAGCCGCTTTACGTTTTCGGGGCGACCATCCTCCCCCAGCATCTCTGGATTTTCGCTATAACCGTCCTGATCCTGATAGCCAGCAAACTGTTCTTTAACTACAGCATAGCCGGAAAGGCCATGCGCGCCTGCTCTTTCAACCGGCAGGCCGCGTGCCTCGTTGGTATTGACGTCCGGAAGATGGTGCTTTTCTCGTTCATGATCAGCTCCGCAGTCGGCTCAATGGCCGGCATCATTATCGCGCCGCTCACAATGACCTCTTACGACGTGGGGATAATGCTCGGCATCAAGGGGTTCTGCGCCGCAATCATCGGAGGGATGGGAACGGGGGCTGGGCACTATCATCGGCGGTCTGCTGCTCGGGCTTCTCGAGGCGTTTGGCGCCGGCCTCATTTCGGCGAGCTACAAGGACGCCATAGCGTTTATCATACTGCTCCTTATACTGTTCATCAGGCCCCAGGGAATATTCGGCAGCGCGGAGATAGACCGGGTATGATACCGACTGTGACTGCAAAACAGGAGATTCTGATCTTTTTCATTTTTGCCCTGGCAGTGCTGCTGCTGCCCCTTTTGCTCCAGGGCAGCTATTTCCTCAATGTGCTGGTCTTCGTCGGCATCAACACCATGCTGGCCGTGGCGCTTAACCTGCTGCTCGGGTACGCCGGCCAGATTTCCCTGGGACACGCGGCCTTCTTCGGGCTCGGCGCTTACATCTCGGGGGTCCTGCACGGCCGAACTATGCCTGGAATCCCTGGACTGTAATGCTCCTGTCGGCGGTTTCCGTGGGGGGCCTCGCCTTTGTCATCGGGTTCCCCATACTGAAGCTGAAAGGCCATTACCTTGCCATGGCCACCCTTGGCTTCGGGATTATCGTCTATCATCGTCTTCAATGAAACCGTTGAGGTGACGGGGGGGCCTTCGGGACTTTCGGGCATTCCCAATCTGTCCCTGGGGGATTTGACCTTCGACAGCGACCTGAAAAATTATTACCTGATCTGGGGGTTCGCGCTCCTCACGATGCTCGTGTCCATAAACCTGTTCCATTCCCGGATAGGCAGGGCCCTGCGGGCCATCCACGATTCCGAGGTGGCCGCCCGGGTTATGGGCGTCAACGTGAGGCTCCTGAAGGTGCAGATCTTCACCGCGTCCGCGCTCATCTCGGCCGTGGCCGGGAGCCTTTACGCCCACACAATGACCTTTATCTCACCCGCTTCGTTCGGGTTCAATTTCTCGGTGGAACTCGTGACCATGGTCATCATCGGCGGGCTCGGCAGCATCTATGGCTCGTTCCTGGGGGCCGCGATCCTGACGCTGCTGCCTGAATTCCTCAGGGCCCTGCAGGACTTCGATATCGTGGTGTACGGGCTCTTGCTGATCTTGATGACGATGTTCATGCCCGGCGGCCTGGCGAGCGGCTTTCGCATGCTCGCCGAAAAAGCCATGTCTCTCCGGAGAGGTGTAAAAGAGTAACATGCTGGAGATGTTCGGGATAACAAAAGTTTTTGGCGGGCTCACCGCCCTGGAGGACGTGTCCCTCTCCATCAAAAGGGGGTCCATCACGGGGATCATCGGGCCGAACGGGGCCGGCAAGACCACCCTGTTCAATATAATTTCCGGCATCTATGTCCAGACTTCCGGCGAAGTCCGCCTCGAGGACAAAAAAATTTCCGGGCTGATCCGCCGGAGGAGCTGGCGAAACTCGGCCTGATGAGGACCTTTCAGAACGTGGAGCTGTTCGGGCAGATGACCGTCCTGGAAAATGTCATGGTCGGCCTCCACACCAGGGGCAGGAGCGGTTTTCTTTCCTGCGCGCTGAAGCTCCCGGGTGAGATCAGGGAAGAGCGGGCCTCACGGGAGAAGGCGCTGCACTGGCTTGAATACGTCGGGCTGGCGGAAGCCGCCGATCTGAGGGCGGCAAGCCTGCCCTTCGGGAAGGGGAGGCTGCTGGAAATCGCCAGGGCCCTGGCCGTCGAGCCGCGGCTCATATTGCTGGACGAACCGGCGGCAGGGCTCAACAGCCGCGAAACTTTCGAGCTCGCCGGCCTCATCCGGAAGATCAGGGATTCCGGGATCACGGTCGCGCTGGTTGAACACGACATGGACCTCGTTATGGACATCTGCGACCCGGTGATCGTTTTGAACCTGGGACGCAAGCTGGCCGAGGGCACGCCGCGGGAGATCCAGGAAAACGCGCAGGTCATCACCGCTTATCTTGGCGAAGGTTGATAAGAGGCCATGCTGAGGATAAAAAACATAAATACCTATTACGGCCAGGTGCACGCCCTGAAAAACGTGTCGCTGCACCTGAACGAAGGCGAGATCGTCGCTCTGCTCGGCGCTAACGGCGCGGGAAAGACCACGCTGCTGAACACTCTGTCGGGCATCACGCCGCCCAGGAGCGGGGAGATAATTTTTTCGGGGACGCCGGATCACATCACCTTCCCCCCCACAAGCTTGTCGCGCTCGGCGTGTCGCAGGTCCCCGAGGGAAGGCAGGTCTTCAAGCCCCTGTCCGTCGAGGAAAACCTGGAACTGGGCGCCTACCTGCATTACCGCGGCAATTCGGGGGGCAGCGAGGTGAAGGCCTCCATGGAAATGGTGTACAGCATGTTCCCCGTCCTCCTGGAAAGGCGCAGGCAGATGGCCGGCACCCTTTCCGGGGGAGAACAGCAGATGCTGGCCATAGGCCGGGCGCTGATGTCGAGGCCCCGGCTGATGCTCCTTGACGAACCGTCCATGGGGCTGGCGCCGTTCCTGGTCCAGGAGATATTCAAGGTCATCGAAAACCTTTCCCGGGAAAGGAAGACCACAATCCTCCTGGTCGAGCAGAACGCGCGGGCCTCGCTGAAGATGGCGGACCGGGGCTACGTGCTGGAAACGGGGAGGATGATCCTTGAAGGGACGGCTTCCGAGCTGCTCGAAAACAAGGACGTCCAGAGGGCATACCTGGGCAAGGACAAGAAGGAGATATGGGAGAGATGACCTTTGCCGGAGTCGAGGGAGGGATAGTATGAAAATCTGGGACCCGCTTCATGAATGCATGCCGCGCGAGGACCTTGAGCAGCTCCAGCTGGAGAGGCTCCAGTTCACCCTCAACAGGGTGTACAAGAATGTCATGCATTACAGGAAGAAATTCAACGAACTCGGGATCATCCCCGAGGACTTCCAGTCGCTCACCGATTTGAAGAAGCTCCCCTTCACCACCAAGGAAGACCTGGCGCATCGACTACCCTTACGGGTTTTTTGCCGTGCCGCTCAGGGAGGTCGTCCGCATCCATTCCTCTTCCGGGATATCCACTAAGCCGATCGTGGTCGGCTATACCAGGAACGACGTCCGCATGTGGTCGAACCTCGTGGCGCGCATAATGACGGCTGCCGGGGTTACCCGGGACGACCTGGTGCAGATCGCTTTTCGCTACGGCCTCTTTACAGGCGCCTTCGGCCTCCATTACGGGGCGGAGACCATCGGGGCTTCGGTGATCCCCACGAGCACCGGGAACACCGAAAGGCAGATCATGATCATGCAGGACTATAAGACGACCGTGCTGGTGTGCACGCCCAGCTATGCTTTGATTTTAGCCGATCGAATCAAGGAACTCGGAATAGACCCCAAAAGCCTCTCCCTGAAAACCGGCCTTTTCGGGGGCGAGCCCTGGTCGGAAGCCATGCGCAGCACGATAGAGAGCGGTCTGTGCCCCACGGCGACGGACAATTACGGCCTTTCGGAGGTGATCGGTCCGGGAGTGGCCGGGGAATGCCTGTGCAAAACGGGGATGCATATCTTCGAAGACGCTTTCATCCCGGAAATTATCGACCCCGCGACAGGCGAGGCGCTGCCCCCGGGGAGCACGGGTGAACTTGTGCTCACCACCCTCACCAAGGAGGCCTTCCCGATGATCCGGTACCGGACGAGGGACATCACAAGCCTTGACTACGGGAGCTGTAAATGCGGCAGGACAATGGTGCGGATGAAAAAAACACAAGGGCGCACGGACGACATGATCATAGTCAAGGGCGTCAATGTCTACCCGTCCCAGGTCGACGAGATACTTTTCAGCATCCAGCAGGAACACGCCCCGTACCAGATGACCGTCACCAGGAAAGGCGCCCTTGATATCCTGGAGATCAGGATCGAAGTGACCAGCAAGATCTTCTCCCTCGTGATGCAGAGCCAGAGGGCCTTCATCGAACAGGTAAAGAAGAGGGTCAAATCCGTGATCGGCATTGACATTGACGTGTCGCTGGTTGAGCCGGGAGGCCTGCCGAGGCAGGACGGTAATATCGTGAAGGTTGTCGATCAGCGGCAGGATTGAAAAAGGCAAGGAAAGGCTGACAATCTTTTCTGCCTTTAGCTAAGTGTTACTATATTTTCAGAAGAGAGAACAACGTGGGTCCTGGTTATTGTTGTGATCCTGGTATTAATCGGTCCGGCCTTTACTGGTTTGGCTTGACGCAGGGCAGGTCGCAGCTCGAAGCGGAAAGGCAGAATTTCAGCTCCCAGGTCCAGCAGATGAATGCCCGGATGGTCCAGGCCGAGTACGGGGGAAGGCTCACCCAGGCAAGGTTCCTGCTGTGCCGGACTTCGTATGACCTTGACCAGCGCAACTTCGGGCTCGCCAATTCCGACCTGAAGGCAGCCGGCGCGGCGCTCGCGGCGATAAACCCCGCCCTGCTGGGGGTCGACCCTGCCGGTTTTGAGGTTTTGAGAAAGGACATTGCCGCGACCGATATTAATGTTGCCGTCGACCTCGAGGCCCAGCGCAACCTCATCCTGAACTACAGCGCCAGGCTCGAAGACCTGCTGCCGAAGGCAGTCCAGGCAGCGGCGGCGCTGTCCCATGCTGCTCAGCCGTCAGGTCCCGCACCCCGCTGGCGATCGCAGCCGTCAGGCAACGGCTCCAGCCGCGAAATAGATAATTCGCCATGAAAAAAAGCGCCGCTGAAATACTCTCAGCGGCGCCCCGTCATTGTGAAATCAATTTAAATATTTATATAATTTTAGGTTTCGGAACCTCTTGCCACCCGTTCACCCTCATACACTTCAGCCCGCCCCGGCCAAAAAAAATCACTCGGTTTTTTTGTGTCTTATAAGGCTTATAAGCAGGAACACAGCACCCACGGATATGCCCGAATCCGCCACGTTGAAGGCCGGCCAGTGGTGGGTCGAGACATACACGTCGATGAAGTCCACGACCTCTCCGAACCTGAGCCGGTCGATGAGGTTGCCGATTGCACCCGCGAAGATCAGCGAGAGCGAGAGCAAAAGCGGCTTCTGCCGTTACCTTGTTCTGCTTGAGGTAAAACAGGATCATCGCGATGGCGCCGATCGTCACGGAGATAAAAAAGACCGACCGGAAATAAGCCGGCATCTTGGCCAGGAAACCGAAGGCCGCGCCGGGGTTGCGGACATGCACGAGGTTAAGGAAACCGCTGATTACGGGAATCGAGTCGTGGAGGCCCAGATTTGCGACGACCAGCTGCTTTGTCAGCTGGTCGAGCGCAATCACAACCAGAGCGACCAGCGAAAAAATCAGGTAGCTTTTTTTCATTATCAGGACTGCAGGTTTGTCAGGCAGCGGCTGCAGACTCCGGGAAACTCGGGGTTGGCCCCCACTGTTTCGCTGAGCATCCAGCACCTCTGGCATTTTCCCCCGCCGGCCTTGGACACGTTTATTTTCAGCCCCTCCATTTCAGAGCTTTCGTAGGTCGGAGACTTCAGGTCCCCGGCGAATTTTATATCGGAGATGATATTGATCTGTTTGAGGTTCTCCAGGTTCTTTTCCACAAACGGCTGGAGCTTCCCGCCCGCTGAAACTTCGACACTGGCGTCCAGCGAATGCCCGACCACCTTGGCCTTCCGGGCAATCTCGATCGCCTTGGCGATTTCGCCTTTCAGGGCCAGCAGCGTCTTCCAGTTTTCGTTGAGCTCCTGGTTGACGAATTCCTGGTTGACCTCCGGGAAACTGGTCAGGTGCACGCTTTGCTCTTTCTTCTCGCCTTTCGGCAGATATCCCCAGACCTCTTCCGAGGTAAAGGTCAGGATGGGCGCAAGCAGCCTCGTTATCGACTCCAGCACGATATACATCGCGCTCTGGGCCGACTTCCTGGCCTTCGACCCGGCCCTGGACGTATAGAGCCTGTCCTTCGAAACATCGAGATACAGCGCACTCAAGTCGACTGTGCAGAAATTGTAAATCGTATAGTAGACGACATGGAACTGGAAGTCCTCGTAGGCTTTCCGGACGCGCTGGATTATCTCCTGCAGCCGGTGCAGTACCCACTTGTCAATCTCCTCCATGTCTGCATAGGCCACGAGATCCTTGTCGCAGTCGAAATCGTAGAGGTTGCCGAGGATGAACCGGCTCGTGTTGCGGATCCGGCGATAGGCCTCCACCAGCCTCTGGAGGATCTCGTCGGAGATGCGGATGTCGACGGTGTAGTCTTCCGCCGCCACCCAGAGGCGCAGTATCTCGGCGCCGTACTTGTCGATGATCTGCTGAGGGTCGATGACGTTGCCGACGGACTTGGACATCTTCTTGCCTTCCCCGTCGACCACAAAGCCGTGGGTCAGAACCTCTTTATAAGGCGCCCTGTTGCGGGTGCCGATCGATTCCAGCAGCGAGGAGTGGAACCAGCCGCGGTGCTGGTCGCTTCCCTCCAGGTACATGTCGCAGGGCGAGCGCAGGTAATCGCGCTTTTCCAGGACTGCCGCGTGGCTCACGCCGGAATCGAACCAGACGTCGAGGATGTCGGTTTCCTTTTCGAACTGGTCGTTCTGGCATTTCGGGCAGACCGTGCCGGCAGGGAGGAGCTCCTTCGCGCTCATCTCGAACCAGACATCGGCGCCCCTCTCGTTCATGAGGCTTATGATTCTTTCGAAGCTCTCTTTGGTCGCGATGACGTTCTTGCACTTCGTGCAGTAGAAAACCGATATCGGCACGCCCCAGAGGCGCTGCCGCGAGATGCACCAGTCGGGCCGGTTTTCCACCATGCCGTAGATGCGGTCTTTTCCCCAGGAGGGGATCCAGCGGACCTCGTCCTTTATGGCCCTCAGGGCATTTTCGCGCAGCTTGTTCTTCTCCATCGAAATGAACCACTGTTCGGTGGAACGGAAGATGATCGGCTTCTTGCAGCGCCAGCAGTGCGGGTATGAGTGGCTTATCTCGACTTCGCCGAGCAGCGCCCCTACCTCGATGAGTTTGTCGATAACGGCCCTGTTGGCGTCGAAGACGAATTTGCCGGCGAAGAAGGCGACGTCCGCCGTGAAATTGCCGTCCTCATCGACAGGCGCATAATTATCGAGCCCGTATTCCAGGCCGATTTCGTAGTCCTCCTGGCCGTGGCCCGGGGCGATGTGAACCAGGCCCGTGCCGGCGTCGAGAGTGACAAACGGCGCCAGGATCATGACACTGTTCTTGTCCAGGAAAGGGTGTTTGCACTTGAGCCCTTCCAGAATGCTGCCCGAAAAAGTGTCTATAATTGAGTAAACCCCGATTCCGAAGGCCTGCATGCAGTAGTCCACGAGGTCTTCCGCCACGATCAGGACCCCCTTTTCCGTATCGACCGCTGCGTAGCTGAAGTCCTTGTGGGCCGCGATGGCCAGGTTGGCCGGGATCGTCCAGGGGGTTGTCGTCCAGATCACCATGTAGACGTCCTTGCCCCGCAGCTTGGGCCGGATTTCCGAAATATCGGAAACCATGGGGAATTTTATGAAGATCGACTCGGTCGTGTGGTCGCCGTACTCGACTTCGGCCTCGGCCAGGGCGGTCTTGCAGCTCGCGCACCAGTAGACGGGCTTCTTCCCCTTGTAAACGTCGCCGCTCAGGACGAGCTTCGCGAATTCCTCGACGGTCGCCGCCTCGTACTCGTAGCTCATTGTCAGATAAGGGGTTTCCCATTCCCCGAACACGCCGAGCCGCTTGAACTCGTCGCGCTGGATGTTCACGAATTTTTCCGCATAGGCCCGGCAATAGCGCCTTTTCTCCGCCTGCGAGAGCTCGGCCTTCTTCGGGCCCAGTTCCTTGTCGACCTGGTGCTCTATCGGCAGGCCATGGCAGTCCCAGCCCGGGACGTAGATGCTGTCATAACCCGCCATGTTCTTGGATTTTATGACCAGGTCCTTTATTATTTTGTTGAGGGCCGTCCCAAGGTGAATATCGCCGTTGGCATAAGGAGGGCCGTCATGCAGGATATAGGTCTCCCTGCCCTTGGAGACCTCCCTGATCCTGTAGTAAATTTTCATATCCTCCCAATTTTTTAAAAATTCGGGTTCTTTCTTTGAGAGGCTTGCCCTCATGGGGAAATCTGTTTTGGGAAGGTTCAAAGTGTCTTTGTAATCCATGCGGATCTCCTAAAAAGTGAATTTGACAGGTGATTTGAGGGAGGAAACGGTATCATAAAAACAGGCAAAAGGCAAAAGGCTAAAGGCAAAAGGTTTTTTATATCACATCTACCTTACCTTTAGCCTATTGCCTAAAGCCTGTTTTCAAAAAAACCCCTGCCGGATTGGCAGGGGTTTTTTGTTGAAAAAATTATTTTACATTCCCATGTCGCCGTATCCGCCTCCCGGAGGCATCGGGGGCATCATGGAGCCTTCCCTCTTCGGCTTTTCCGCGATCATGCACTGGGTGGTAAGCATGAGCGAGGAAACGCTGGCCGCGTTCTGAAGTGCAAAGCGGGTGACCTTCATCGGGTCGATTACGCCCGCCGCGATCAGGTCTTCATACTTGTCGGTCAGGGCGTTGAAGCCGAATGCGCCCTTTTTGTCTTTCACCTTCTCGACGATGATCGATCCCTCAAAGCCCGCGTTGAACGCGATCATCTTGAGAGGCTCTTCCAGCGCTTTCTTGATAATGGCCACGCCGATCGCCATGTCGCCTTCCAGTTTGAGCTTATCAAGCGCCGGAAGCGTGCGGATGTAAGCGACGCCGCCGCCCGGGACGATACCTTCCTCAACGGCCGCCCTGGTTGCATTGAGGGCGTCCTCGACCCTGGCTTTCTTCTCTTTCATCTCGGTCTCGGTTGCCGCGCCGACCCTGATCACCGCAACGCCGCCGACCAGTTTGGCCAGCCTTTCCTGCAGCTTCTCGCGGTCGTAATCGGAGGTGGTCTCTTCGATCTGGGCGCGGATCATCTTGACCCTGCCTTCCAGGGATGCCCTGTCGCCGGCGCCATCAATGATCGTGGTATTGTCCTTGTCGATCGAAATCTTGCGGCAGCGGCCGAGGTCTTGAAGCTGGGTGTTCTCGAGCTTCGCTCCCATTTCCTCGGCGATCACTTTTCCGCCGGTCAGGATGGCGAGGTCTTCGAGCATGGCCTTGCGGCGGTCGCCGAACCCGGGTGCCTTGACGGCCACTACATGGAGGGTGCCACGGAGCTTGTTGACAACCAGGGTCGCAAGGGCTTCGCCCTCGACGTCTTCGGCTATGATCACAAGGGGTTTGCCCATCTTGGCTATCTGTTCGAGGATGGGGAGAAGGTCTTTCATGTTGCTGATCTTCTTGTCATGGATCAGGATGAAGGGATCGTCGTAGTTTACTTCCATTTTCTCGGGGTTGGTCACGAAGTAGGGGGAGAGGTAACCTCTGTCGAACTGCATACCTTCGACCACTTCCAGTTCGGTCTCGAGCCCTTTGGCCTCTTCAACCGTGATGACTCCCTCTTTACCGACTTTGCCCATCGCTTCCGCGATGATGCCGCCGATCGTCTCGTCATTGTTTGCGGAGATTGTGCCGACCTGGGCGATTTCCTTCTGGTCCTTGGTCGGTTTGCTGATCTTGCGGAGTTCTGCCACTACAGCCTCTACGGCCTTGTCGATGCCCCTCTTGATGTCCATGGGGTTGTGGCCCGCCGCGACCAGCTTCGCGCCTTCCCTGTATATTGCCTGGGCCAGGATTGTCGCCGTCGTGGTGCCGTCGCCTGCCACATCGCTCGTGCGGCTCGCAACTTCCTTCACCATCTGGGCGCCCATATTCTCGAATTTGTCTTCCAGTTCAACTTCTTTCGCAACGGTCACACCGTCCTTTGTGACAACGGGGGCACCGTAAGTCTTCTCAAGGATGACATTGCGGCCCTTGGGGCCGAGAGTCACCTTAACGGCGTCGGCGAGCATATTTACACCCTTGAGAATGGATTTCCTCGCCTCCTCATCATATTGGAATATCTTGGCTGCCATTCTAACCTCCTTATATAAATTAGTTATTTCTCAATTATTCCGAGAATGTCTTCTTCTCTCATTATCAGGTATTCGGCCCCTTCGATCTTCACTTCGGTGCCCGCGTATTTGCTGAATAAGACCCTGTCGCCCGCCTTGACATCGAGGGCTACGACCTTGCCCTCTTCCGTTACCCTTCCTTTGCCGGCTGCGACTACTTCGCCTTCCATGGGTTTTTCTTTTGCGGTGTCAGGAATAATAATCCCGCCTTTTGTCTTTTCCTCTTCCTTAAGCCGCTTTACAAGGATCTTGTCATGCAATGGTCTGATCTTCATCCTCTGATGTGTCCTCCTTTCGCTATTTTTCGCCATTGAAATATGGCTATATATTGCAATTAAAACAGCCATAAAATAAACATGAATAACCTGCTGTCAAGTGCCCGGGAGTTTTTTTTAGCCAAGTCGGTGCATTGAAGACCGGGGCACCCGGACGGGGTTAAAAGGGGCCGGGATCATTTCTGTCCGGGGTCATAGTCAAAGTCCACAGCCTGGACTGCCTCACACATCTCCTTCACTTTCTGCAGGACAACCACGTGGCTGGGATGGACCCTGTACCTGGCAAGCGCATCCATATCGGAAAAATCAGAGACAAGCGCGAAATCAAAGGTTTTTTCAGGACGAAGGTCGCGTCCGAACTGGTAGCCCTTTATCTCCGGGATGACCGGGGGCAGGCCGGCAAGGCCTTTTTCCAGCTCGGCAATATCGGAATCTTTCACGCCGGGTTTGAATTTCAACAGGACTAAGTGTTTCAGCATTGCGCCCCCCCCCTTTCTGGTTTGCATAAAGAATGTTTTATAACATATGCGGCACGTGTTTTCATCCATTTAAACTCAGCCCCGCCAACTGTTTGAAATATGCAGATTCCGGACGTCCTGCCGACCGATGGATAGAATAAAAAAGTTTATCAATTAAATTAGACAGTTACACGTTCATAGGATATTGTTTACAATTACCGACCGTTATGTTAAGTACTCGCCCGCGTGCGAGATTTCGCAAGGAGGTTATCGTGGGCATAATACCCAAAGACGAAAAATTTTATGATCTTTTCGAAGAGCTGGCCACAAAGATAGAGGAAGGCGGCCTGCTCTTCCAGGAAATCATAAATAAATTTGAATCTTCTGAGCCTAAAGTCTCAAAACTCAAAGAGATCGAACACGAAGCCGACATAATCACTCACCGGACTTACGAGAGAATGCACAAGACTTTTCTCACTCCGCTCGACCGGGAAGACATCTACGCCCTTGTCAACAAGATGGACAGCATCCTCGATATGATCGAGGCATCCGCCGTCAGGATGTACCTTTACAAGGTGAAGCAGCCGGCGGAGGAGATTTTCGAACTGGCGAAAATACTGCTCAATGCGATTGCCGGGATCAAGAAGATAATGCACTCCCTGCGCGACAAGAAGAGCTACCCGATGATCCTGGAAGTTTGCGTCGAGGTGAATACCCTCGAAAACGAGGGGGATTACGTGCTGCGCAACGCCATGGCCCGCCTCTTCGAACGGGAGAAGGACGCCATAGAGCTTATCAAGTGGAAAGAGATATTCGAGAGGATTGAAGAGGCGATCGACGTCTGCGAGGACGTCTCGAACATTGTGGAAGGTATAGTCCTGAAGCATGGTTAGCCCATTGCTGGCTTTTGTCTATCTTCATCTATTCTTATTGCCCTTGTTTTCGATTTCATCAACGGTTTCCACGATGCAGCCAATTCGATAGCCACGCGTAGTATCTACCAGGGTCCTCCCTCCAAAATCGCCGTCTGCTGGGCGGCATTTTTTAATTTCGTGGCTGCTTTTTTTATCGGCGCCCACGGTCGCCAAGACCATCGGGACAGGAATCATCGACCCGCAAAATCGTGGAAAATATCCTGATCCTTTCGGCCTTAGAAGGGGCAATAATCTGGAACCTGATAACCTGGTGGTTCGGGCTCCCGAGCAGTTCCTCCCATGCGTTGATCGGCGGTTTGATAGGGGCGGGGATGGTCAAGGGGGGCACGGCGGTCCTGGTCTGGAAGGGATAATCAAGACCGCGAGCTTTATAGTCCTTTCTCCCGACAATCGGGATGATCCTCGGCTTCATATCATGATCATTGTCCTGAATGTCACAAGGAGCAGTCGGTCACAAAGTCTGATCATGGTGTTCAGGAGACTGCAGCTGTTTTCCGCGGCCATCCACAGCTTCGGCCACGGCATGAATGATGCCCAGAAAACAATGGGCATAATCGCCATCGTCCTGTTCAGCAGCGGTTACCTGGGCACCACATTCCATATTCCGCTCTGGATTGTCTTCATGTGCAACTTGGTTATTGCCCTGGGGACATGGCGGGCGGATGGCGCATTGTGAAAACAATGGGGACAAAAATTACAAAGTTGAAGGCCTATGGGCGGCTTCTGCGCCGAAACAGCGGCGGCATTTCGATTATCGGGGCGACCGCCTCCGGCATCCCGGTAAGCACGACCCATACGATCACCGGCGCCATCATGGGGTAGGGTCAACAAACAGGCTCACGGCGGTCAGCTGGGGCATCGCGGGAACGATCGTCTGGGCATGGGTCCTGACAATACCGGCTTCCGCCCTGATCGGCGCAGTGACCTATTTCATCCTGAGAACGGTATTCTGATGAAACCGAAGACGCAATCATGCAGTCAATCAGATAATGTGATCCATTCAGCTATTTTGTCCTTTATCTCGTCCCTTATCCGGCGTATTTTCTGAAGTCTTTCATTTTCAGTCCCTGTCAATTTTGAAGGGTCTTCAAATTCCCAATGCACCATTTTTGGAGCCGGGAAAAACCGGACAGGCTGAGGCAGCCGGATCGCAAACGGTGATTATGATATCGAATCTTTCACCCTTGGATAATAGCTCCTCCACACCTTTGGTCGGCTTCATGGAAATATCTATTCCGACCTCTTTCATGGCCTCTATTACAAGAGGATTCAATGTCCCCGGAGTGATGCCGGCGCTTTGCGCTTCGAAGCGGTCCGGCGCAAGGGATTGCAGAAAGGCTTCCGCCATCTGGCTGCGCGCGCTGTTATGTTCGCAAACAAACAGGATTTTCTGTTTTTTTTCACATTATGTATGTCAAGGCTTTATAATTGATCGAAACTACGGATGTCTTGATTGAGACCGGCACCTGGCTGAGCTCTGCGAAAAGTTTCGCATCTTCAACGACCCGACGATATCATCATAGTGGATAGGGATTGCGAGTTCAGGATTGATCGCATTGACCGCATCGGCTGCTTCTTCCGCAGTCATGGTGTATGTGCCGCCCACAGGGAGCAATGACAATGTCGGCCTTGATTTGTTTCATCTCCGGAATAAAGTCGGTATCTCCGCAGTAATAAATTCTTTTCCCTTCAACTGTCACAATGAATCCCAGCCAGTTATTGTTTCTGGGGTGAAAAGCCTTGTTGGCGTTATACGAGGGGACGGCCTCGACTGGAATATCCGTTTGCCTCTATCTTATCCCCGGGATTTACATTGATCACAGTCGCCTTCTAGGCCGTAGCAATCCGGAGGGCAGACTCACCATGGTTCTGTCTTTCTGAATTTTTTACGTCATCAGGCGAGAAATGGTCGTATGGCTGTGACTGATCAGAATCAGTCGGCCTTTTCAGCTTTCTTCAATTTCCAGGGGTCGAAATAAATCGTTTTGTCGGACTTGATCATCATGCTCGAATGACCCAGCCAGAAAATTTTGTCCTTCAGTGAACACCGCGTCCTTTATTCGTTCTCTGAAAGGGTTACCCCAAATAAAAATGGTGCCCTCCGGCAGAGATTATCAGCAAGTCAGTAAAATTTTGCCGGTTCAGAAGTCGGATTTAGGGGCAAGCCCGTATTATGCCCTACGTTTAAACTGTCATATCCTGAAACATAGGGAAATAGAGTGTTACGGTCGTGCCCCGCCCCAGCTGGCTTTCAATCTCCATCCGGCCCTCATGGGCCATCATCAAATGTTTGACAATGGAAAGGCCGAGCCCCGTGCCGCCGAGTTCCCGGGAGCGCGCCTTGTCCACCCGATAGAACCGCTCGCCCAGCCGCGGATATCTCGCTTTGCGGAATGCCAGACCGGTATCGCTGATCCTGACCTCGACCTCGCCGTCCCGCTCCGAGGCGGAAACAGCAATTTTGCCGCCCGGGATTATTGAATTTAACCGCATTGTCCAGGATATTCAGAAATATCTGGACAAGGCGGTCGCGGTCGGCCCTGACCAGGGGCAGGATTTTCAGGTATGTCCTTTTTTATTTCAATTTCTTTTTCCCGGGCTTTGATTTCGACCATGGAAAGGGCGGTATTAAGGGATCGCCCAGGGACACGCCTTCAAAATAGAACTTCATTTCCCCGAGTTCGATATTGGAAATGACCAGCAGGTCATCAATGAGCCTGTTCAGCCTCAATGCCTGCCTGCCGATAACCTCGAGGAATTTCCGTGCGGTTTCCCTGTCCTCGATCGCCCCGTCCTGAAGGGTTTCGATAAAACCGAGGATCGCCGTGAGCGGTGTTTTCAGCTCGTGCGTCACATTGGCGACAAAATCAGCCCGCATTTTTTCCAGCTTCTTTAGCCGGGTTACGTCATGGAAAACCAGCATGGTTTTCCGGTCGTTATGGGGAAGGCCTTTGATGGCAGAAATTGTGATCTCCAGGATCCTGGGGACGGTGCTCCTTGATATTGATCGCCTTTGAAATGGGGTTTTCCGTGGCAATGAAGCGCTCATAGGAATCCTGCAGATCGGTGCTGCGGAAGGCCTCCATCAGGGTCTTGCCCCGTATCTCGCCGATATCGGGAACCGATCATATTCCGGAACGCCCGGTTATAGGCCTCGATCCGGTTGTCGATGTCCAGGACAAGCACACCTTCGCTCATGCTGGCGAATGCGGCCAGCACCTTGCTTTTCTCTTCATTTGCGGCGCTTATCTGGATTTGCAGCTCCTCGACAAGATAATTGATATTTCTGGCCAGCTGCTGCATTTCCCCGCCCCCCTTGATAGAGAGGTGCCGGTTGTTTGCCCTTCCCTGAGTTTTTCCGTGAATTCCTCCATCTGGTTTATCGGCATTGGAAAACCGGTAGGCAAAGAAAAAGGCCAACAGAACGGAAATGAAGCTCAAAATCAAAATTGAAGTAAGCAGAGACATATTGAGGGCCCTGATTGAGTCGCCGACCACTTTAAGCGGGCGCGCGAGGCGGATATAACCGCCCGGGCTCCGCTGTCTTGGATATGATGGCCACGTACATAGTTTCCATATTGGTCGTACGGCTCACGCGAACGGACCTGCCCGCTGCCCTTGACGCGCGCTTCCTGGACCTCCGGCCTGTTCAGATGGTTCTCGATTGTGGTCGCATCCACCTCCGAATCGGCAAGGACTGTTCCCGAGGAATCAATTATAGTTATGCGGGAGCCGGAGATTTCGGCCAGCCGTCTTGAGATTGGCCTCCATGCCCTTTTCGGAGCCTGTATCGATCAGGCGGGCATAGGTCAGCAGGTCCTCTTCCATCCTCTCTTCCAGAACGGTGCGGATATGCTGTCCGACAAACAAAGCTCGACAACAAGGGTCGTAAGAAGGATAATCAGCAGATAGGTGCCGAACATGTGCAGAAAAAGCGGCTTTTCATCAGTTCTCCCGGGCTCCAGCTATTCGGGAATTGATGCCTGACACTTTTGCCCGTAACCATGTAAATCACCATATCGGCAATACCTTTGGCGTGGTCGGCTATCCTCTCCAGATTTTTCGAAATCTGCATTATTATGACTGCGCGGTGGATGGTCCGCGTGTCCTCCAGCATGAAGGTCAGGAGCTCGCGGAAGATCTGGTCGTTGAGCGAATCAACCGTATTCTCTTTTCGCCCGGACCTCATTCGCCAGGTCCATATTGCTGTCCATCATGGCATCGAGGCTTTCCTGGATCATGTGCCTGGTGATTTCGGCCATGCGGGGCAGGTCTATGTAAGGTTTGAGCTGCGGCAGTTCATTGAGAATAATCGCTTTTTCCGCAATGTTGACGGCCATGTCGCCGATCCTCTCAAGGTGGCCGTCTATTTTTATGGCTGTGGTTATAAACCGCAAGTCGCGGGCGGCAGGCTGCCTCAGCGCCAGGAGGCGGATGCACCTGTCTTCCAGTTCCATGTCCTTGTTGTCGATTTCGGCATCGCCCTCGATGACTTTCCTGGCCAGATCAGAATCCCTTTCCAGCAGCGACCGCATGGCGTTGTCGATTGCTTTTTCGGTCAGCGCGCCCAGATATAGATCAGGCTGTCCTTGATTTCCTGCAGTTCCTTTTCGTAATGCTTGCTCGTGTGTCTTCTTCGGCCATATGATTGCACTTTCATCTAAGTGCGTTATCCAAACCTGCCCGTAATGTAATCTTCCGTCTGCTTCACATCCGGAGTCGTGAATATCTTTTCCGTGTTGTTGAATTCGATCAGCCTGCCCAGGTAAAAGAACCCCGTCTCGTCCGAAACGCGCGCCGCCTGCTGCATATTGTGGGTCACGATGATGATCGTGTATGTCCTTTTCAACTCTTCTATCAGCTCTTCGATTTTGGCCGTGGAAATCGGGTCGAGCGCCGAGGTCGGCTCATCCATCAGGAGCACTTCCGGCCTCATCGCCAGCGCCCTCGCTATGCAGAGCCGCTGCTGCTGGCCTCCGGACAGCATCATGGCCGATTGTCCGAGGATGTCTTTCACCTCGTCCCAGAGGACGGCCGCCTTCAGGCTCTGTTCGACAAGGGCCTCCAGCTCTATCCTGCTGTCACCCCGGACAGCTTCGGGGCCATAGGTGATGTTGTTGAAGATTGATTTCGGAAAAGGGTTCGGTTTCTGGAAGACCATGCCGATCTTCCTGCGGATATCGACGGGATCGATATCGGGGTCGTAGATATTTTTCCCTTCAAAAAGGATCTCGCCTTCGACCCTCGTGCCTTCGATGAGATCGTTCATCCTGTTGAGCAATCTCAGCAGGGTCGATTTGCCGCAGCCCGAGGGGCCGATCAGGGCCGTCACTTTGTTCCTCTCGAAATCCATGTTTATATCGGTGAGGGCCCTGAAATTACCGTAAAAGAAATTCACGTTCCGGGCGATTATTATATTTTGGTAAAATCTTGAGCGGCATGCGTTGGGAGAATCACCACCTTTTTTTCCTTCTGATATAGCTCCTGATGACAATCGCGATAAGGTCCACGACCAGTACCAGGGCTATGAGGACAAGGGCCGTCCCGTACTGCAGCGGCCTCGTTTCCTCGATATGCGTTCCCGCGGTGGCCAGGACATAAATATGGTACGGAAGCGCCATCACCTCGTCAAAAATGGAATCCGGCAGCTTGGCCGTAAAGAAGGCCGCCGCCGTGAACATGATGGGGGCGGTCTCTCCCGCAGCCCGGCCTATGCCGAGGATCGAACCGGTCAGGATTCCCGGAAGGGCGTTGGGAAGGACGATCCTGAATATAGTCTGCCACTTGGAAACTCCCAGCGCCAGGGAAGCCTCCCGGAAAGTCTGGGGCACGGCTTTCAGGGCCTCCTCCGATGCGCCGATTATGGTGGGCAGGATCAGGATTCCAAGAGTGAGGGAGCCCGAAAGGATGCACGACCCAAACTGGAGGAAAACGACAAAAAACCCCAGGCCGAAAAGCCCGAAAACAACCGAGGGCACGCCGGCCAGGTTGTTTACGCCGATCCTGATTATCCTGACGACCTGCCATACTTGGCATACTCGCTTCAGGTAAATAGCGGACATTACGCCCAGCGGCAGGGAAACAAGAATGGCGCCGAGGGTCAGGTAAAAGGTCCCCACAATGGCGGGCATGATCCCGCCCTTTGTCATCGAGTCCTGGGGAAACTCGGTGAGAAAAGCCCAGTTCACGGCCCTGATCCCGTTGAAAATAATGAAAGCAAGAATGCCGCCCAGGGAGAGGGCAATAAGAAGAGCTGACACCCTGAGCAGGCTGAAAAACAGGGCTTGCTTGAAATAGCGCAAGGCGCATTGACGCCTGCCGCCCACCCCTCGCCGTTGTTCCGAGCCCCATTGCTGTCGTTTCTGTATGGACTGCCGTACTCATAATGTCCCCGACCCGACCTGCCTGAACCTATGGGAAACATAATCGGCAATCAGATTGAAGGCCAGCGTGATCATAAACAGCACCACCCCTATGGCAAACAGGGCATGATAATGCAGGCTCCGGAAAGGGGCCTCCCCCATTTCCGCCGCGATGCTCGCCGACATGGGACGGACGGAATCAAATATGCTTTCCGGGATGGCGGCCGCCCCGCCGGCGACCATCAGAACAACCATCGTCTCGCCTATTGCCCTGGCCATGCCCAGGATGACCGCCGTCGAGATGCCCGAAACCGCGGAAGGCACAATGACCCGCGATTATTGTCTCGAATTTTGTCGCGCCCAGCGCATAAGAAGCCTCCTTGAATTCGCGCGGGACCGAGTACAGGGCGTCTTCGGAAATGCTGGAGATGGTCGGAACGGCCATGAGCGCCAGCATGAGCGAGGCATTCATGATATTGAGCCCGGTGGGCATATCGAATGTGTCCTGCATCCAGGGGGCGATGACAACCATCCCGAAAAACCCGAGCACGACAGACGGCAGTCCGGCCAGCAGTTCGATAACCGGTTTGAAGATCTCCTTGACCCAGGGCCTGGCGAGTTCGGACATGTAAATCGCCGAGAGCACCCCTATGGGCACCGCTATCAGCGTCGAGAAAAAAGTCACGATCAGCGAGCCCACTATCAAGCGGCCATATGCCGAACTCCGGCGGCTTGTATGTGGGATACCATTCGGGGCCAAAAAGGAAATTGAAAACCGAAACGGTCCTAAAAATGGGGATGGCCTCCCTGAAAAGGAAGACCATTATCAGGCCCAGGACAAATACCGACCCCATGGCTGTCAGGAAGAAAATGTTCCTGATGATTATTTCTTTTAGTTTTCTGGACATAATGACATCAACTCATAAGCGACTGGTCGGTTTTCAGCCGTCTTATACTTCGTTCTATTTGATCGGAACAAATCCCTCCTTTGTCACAATCTTCTGCCCTTCCGGGCTGAGCATGAATTTGATAAATTTCCCCACCTGTCCTTTGCCCTCGCCGTCGGTAAACATAAAAAGGGGCCTGGCAACAGGGTATTTCCCCGAAGTGGCATTCTGGACCGTTGCTTCAACTCCGTTACCTTCAGCGCCTTGACGGATTTATTCAGGTAGCCGATCCCGATATATCCGATTGCAAATTTGTTTCTTGAAACGGCCTGGACGATCGCGCCGCTGGAAGCCTGGAGTTGTGCCCTGGGGGAAACTTTTGCCCCATGCAGGACTTTCTCCTCCCAGCTCTCATAAGTGCCGGAACTTGTGTCCCTTGAAATCATCACGATTTGCCTGTTTTCGCCGCCCACTTCTTTCCAGTTCCTTATCTTTCCCTGGTAAATAAGGCTCAACTGCTCGATTGAGAGGTTCGACTACGGGGTTGCTTGGATGGACGATCGGCACTATGGCATCGATGGCGACCTTGTTGGCCGACCGGCTTCACGCCCTTGCTCTTGGCCAGGGCAAATTTCCTCCGGTTTGATGTCCCGCGATGAATCGGCGATATCTGTGGTCTTGTCAATCAACGCCTTGATGCCGTCACCCGACCCCCGCCGGAAATCGAGACATTGACGCCGGGTTTTTCTTCATAAAAGCTTCGGCAGCGGCTTGAGCTATGGGCAGAACGGTTGTTGAGCCTTTGATGACTAACTTGTTTTGCGCAAAGGCTGTGCCCGCCGCCAGCAGGGAAACAACGCTGAATACTGCGAGAATTTGGAATATTTTTTGGGTCATTTCTTCTCCTTCCAATTCCTTTTTGAAATAATCGACCTTGCTTCCACAACATTATTCAATAACTTTGGGTCTGATTTTAAAGGTTTAATGTTACAGTTAGATGACAGCAGGATTAAGTTTTGATGAAAGGTGTTTACTGGTCGGTAAATTTATAGCCGGCGCCCCTCACCGTGAGGACGTAGACGGGGTTTTCCTGGTCGGGTTCGATCTGGGCCCTGAGCCTCCTGACGTGAACGTCAACGGTCCGGGGCTCCACGAATGAATTTTCCCCCCAGACGAGGTCCAGTATCTGCTCCCGGGAAAAAACTTTCCCGGCGTTGTGGGAGAAAAAGACAAGGAGCTTCTTTTCGGTGGGGCTCAGGTCAACCCTTTTGCCCCCCAGGGACACCTCGAGGGAATCATAATTGATATGGAGGTCCCCGCAGGAAAATTCACCCTCGCGCCTGACTTTCTGCCGGGTATCGGCCCTCCTGAGGACCGCTTTCACCCTGGCCAGCAGCTCCCTCACGCTGAAAGGCTTGGTGATGTAGTCGTCCGCCCCGATCTCAAGGCCCAGGACCTTGTCTATCTCCTCGCCTTTCGCGCTGAGCATTATTATGGGAAGCGACGAGGTCCTGTCGGAATTCCTCAGCCTTTTGCAGACCTCCATTCCCTGGATTCGCGGCAGCATCAGGTCGAGGATAACGAGGTCGGGTCCCTGCGCTTTCGCCAGGTCGAGCGCCTTCTCCCCGTCGTATGCCCGGATAACCGAGAAACCCTCTTTTTCAAGGTTATAGGCGACCAGGTCAACTATGTCTTTTTCGTCGTCGACGACAAGGATTTTCAATACGGCCACCCCTCCGGTTAAAACAGCTTGTCGAGCAGCTCGCGCAACTGGCCGACCTGGACAAGGGTCATGTCGCCGCTTTTCGGCAGGTTGCGGGCGCTTGTCTTCGGCAGGATGCATTTCTTGAAACCCATCCGCGCCGCCTCTTTTATCCTCAGCTCCATCTGGCTGATCCCGCGGACCTCGCCCGTGAGCCCCACCTCCCCGAATACGACCGTGTGCGGGTCGATGCAGCGGTCCAGGAAACTCGACGCAATCGCCGCCGTGATCCCGAGGTCGACTGCCGGCTCGTCGACCTTGACGCCTCCCGCCACATTTATATAGATATCGTGGTTCCCGAGGTGAAGGCCGCAGACCTTGTCGAGGACCGCGACGAGCAGCGCCACCCGGTTGTGGTCCACCCCTATCGCCGTCCTGCGCGGCATCCCGAAGCTCGTGGCGCTGACAAGCGACTGGACCTCGACGAGGATCGGCCTCGTCCCCTCGAGGCTCGGCACGACCACCGAGCCGGGCACCCCTTCCGGCCTCTCCGACAGGAAAAATTCCGAGGGGTTGGCGACTTCCTTGAGCCCGCTGTCGCGCATCTCGAAAACCCCGATCTCGTTGGCGGGGCCGTAGCGGTTCTTGATGCTCCGGATGATCCGGTACGAATGGCCCGAATCCCCCTCGAAATACAGGACCGTGTCCACCATGTGCTCGAGCACTTTCGGCCCGGCAATCGACCCGTCCTTTGTCACGTGGCCGATCAGGAATACGGGGATGCCGGACTTTTTCGCCGCGACGATCAGCCTTTCGGCCGCCTCGCGCACCTGCCCGACGCTGCCCGGGGCCGAAGATAAAGCGGATGAGTAGATTGTCTGGATGGAGTCGATGACGACTGTTTCGGGGCTGTTCGCCTTGATCTGCTTGAGGATATTCTCAAGCGCGATCTCGACCATAACCAGGAGGTGCTTCGAAGATGCCCCTATCCTTTTACCCCTCAGCTTGATCTGCCGGGCCGATTCCTCACCCGTTATATAAAGGACTTTCAGGTTTTTCCGCGCCAGGCTCTCCAATACCTGGAGGAGGAGCGTGGATTTTCCGATCCCCGGGTCGCCCCCGACCAGGACGGCCGAACCGGGCACGATCCCGCCGCCGAGGACCCTGTCCATTTCGGCCAGGCCGGTCTTGAGGCGCTCGCCCTCGTCGGCCTCGATCATGTCAATGGAAACGGGCGGCTCGTTGAGCCGCAACTCGGAGGAGAGCCCTGATACCCTTACCTCTTCCTCGGAAAAAGTGTTCCACTCGTTGCAGGAAGGGCATTTCCCCAGCCACTTGGTGGACTGGTGGCCGCAATTCCTGCAGAAAAACGACGTCTTAAACTTCTCTCGGGGGCTGCTCATCGGGCTCCTTTTCGGCGGAAACTATAGGAATATTTCATCAATATCGTCAATAGAAATCCCGCCCCCCTGCCCGTTCCAAAAATTCTTGTGTAAATACCGCCATTCTGATAAATTTTCGCGTTCCGGTTAATAAAAACAGTAGAGGAAGCACCATGCACAATCCAAATTTCAGTTCAGGGCCCTGCAGCAAGAGGCCTGACTGGTCGCTCGAAGCATTGAAAAGCGCCCTCACGGGCCGTTCTCACCGCTCGGCGCCCGGCAAAGCGAGAATTGCCGAGGCAATTCAGAAAAGCAAAAAACTATTGGGAATTCCTGAAGATTATCTGCTGGGTATCTTTCCCGGCTCTGATACGGGGGCATTTGAAGGGGCAATGTGGACCCTGCTCGGCCCCAAGCCGGTGACCGTCCTGGTATGGGAAAGCTTCAGCCAGGGGTGGGCTACAGATGTTGAAAAGCAGCTAAAGCTCAAGCCCACAATCCTGAAAGCCGGCTACGGCGAAATCCCCGACCTCAAATCCGTCGACTGGTCGGGAGACGTGGTCTTTGTCGCCAACGGGACAACCAGCGGCGTGAAGATACCCAACTGGGACTGGGTCCCTGCCGACCGCGAAGGGCTCTCCCTGTGCGACGCCACCAGCGCCGTTTTCGCCATGGAGATAGACTGGTCCAAGATCGACGTCCTCACTTATTCGTGGCAGAAATGCCTCGGGGGCGAGGCCGCCCACGGCGTCATGGTCCTGAGCCCGCGGGCCTGCAAGAGGATCGAGGCCTACGATCCGCCCTGGCCCCTGCCCAAGGTATTCCGCATGAAGAAAAACGGCAAAGTGGACAAGGCCATCTTTGACGGCGACACCATAAACACCCCCTCGATGCTCTGCGTCGAGGACTACATAGACGCCCTCGACTGGGCCGCGGCGTTCGGCCTTGACGGCCTGATTAAGAAAAGCCGGCAGAATCTCAAGGTACGTTGAGGACTGGGTCGCGAAAACACCCTGGATCGAATTTCTTGCCAGGGCCGCCGAGACCCGCTCCAACACCTCGGTTTGCCTGAGCGTAGTCTCGGACAAGTTCAAGGCGCTCTCAGCAGACGCCCAATCGACCTTCCTGAAGGGCATTTCGGGCGAACTGAGCAAGAAGGGCATAGCCCATGACATAAACTCGTACAAGGACGCGCCCCCGGGCTACCGGTTCTGGTGCGGCCCCACGATTGACGCGGAAAGCCTCGCGAAGGCTTTGAATGAATTGGAACAGACATATCTCAAGAAAGTGCAGGAAATCTGAGTCGAACCAGATTTTGAGCAGTGGAGGACACAATGAAGGTTCTTGTTAGCGATACACTGGCCGAAGAGGGAGTCCAAATATTCCGCAACGCGCCTGGGATAGAAGTTGACGTACACACAAATCTCACGCCCGACGAACTCAAGGGCATCATCGGCGAATATGACGGGCTCGCGATCCGCAGCGCCACCAAGGTCACAAAGGAAATAATCGAGAAGGCCGACAACCTGAAAGTCATCGGCCGGGCCGGGATCGGCCTCGACAACGTCGATGCGCCGGCTGCCAGCAAGCGGGGCATCGTCGTCATGAACACGCCGGGCGGAAACACCATCACGACCGGCGAACACGCGATATCCATGATGCTGTCCCTGACGAGGCAAATCCCCCAGGCCACTGCCTCCATGAAGGAAGGCAAATGGGAGAAGAAAAAATTCATGGGCCACGAGGTGTACAACAAGACCCTCGGGATCATCGGGATCGGCCGGGTCGGGTCGATCGTTGCCGACCGCGCCCTCGGCCTCAAGATGCACGTCATAGCCTACGATCCGTTCATCTCCCCGGAAGTCGCTGAAAAAATGGGGATAGGCCTTGTCAGCCTCGACGAGCTTTACAGGAGGTCCCATTTCATCTCCGTCCACACCCCCATGACCAAGGAGACAAGGGGGATCGTCAATGCGGCGGCCTTTGAAAAAATGCGCAACGGCGTGTATATAATCAACTGCGCAAGGGGCGGGATCATCGTCGAAAACGACCTGCTACAATGCCCTGGTCTCCGGGAAGGTGGCGGGGGCGGCCCTCGACGTGTTCGAGGACGAGCCCACCAAGAACATGGACCTGGTGAAGCATGAAAACGTCATCTGCACGCCGCACCTCGGAGCCTCGACGGACGAGGCCCAGCGCAACGTCGCGATCGCGATCGCGGAGCAGATTGTCGACTTCCTGACAAAAGGGGAAATCCGCAACGCCGTTAATTTCCCATCCATCAGCGCCGAACTGCTCGCCAATATCCAGCCCTACCTGGTGCTGGCCGAAAAGCTCGGAAAATTCCAGGCCCAGACTCGCCCAGGGCGGAATTGAAGGAAGTCAACGTGGAGTACAGCGGCGACATCCTCAACAACCAGGTCGCCCCGATAACGATAGCGCTCCTCAAGGGACTGCTGTCCCCCATTTTGAAAGAGGACGGTGAACTTCATCAATGCGCCGCTGATCGCAAAAGAGCGGGGGATCAAGGTGATAGAGTCAAGGAGCAGCAGCACCGAGGACTTCACGAATATGATCTCGCTGACGGTCACGACCACCAAGGAGAAGAGCTATACCGCGGGCGCAATTTTCGGCAAACAGGACCCGAGGATAGTGAGGATCGACAAGTTCACCCTCGAGGCGATTCCCGAGGGCAACATGCTGGTCCTTTATAATTTTGACAAACCGGGAGTCATCGGAAATCTCGGAACGACCCTGGGCAACAACAATATCAATATTGCCAGGCTTCAATTGAGCAGGCAGCAGGTCGACGGCCAGGCCCTCGTGGTCCTGAGCACCGACAGCACTGTGCCGGAGGAAGTCCTGAACAAACTCCGGGCGATCCCGAACGTGATCTCGGTTGCTCAAGTCGAGATCTAACAGAAAAGGAACCTGATTATGGCCAATGTAGTGATTATCGGAACCCAGTGGGGTGATGAAGGAAAGGGGAAAATCGTCGACCTGTACTCGCAGGACGCTCACGTCATAGCCCGTTTCCAGGGAGGCAACAACGCCGGGCACACGCTTGTTGTGAAAGGAGTCCAGACGATCCTGCACATCATCCCTTCCGGTATCCTGCATGACGGCAAAATCTGCATCGTCGGCAACGGCGTCGTCGTCGACCCGCGCATTCTCCTGCAGGAGATCGACCAGCTCAAGGAAAGGGAACTTTTGCCGCCCAAGACGAAACTTTACGTGAGCGAAGACGCTCACCTCATAATGCCTTACCATTGCCGCATCGACAGCGCCCGCGAGGCGAAGAAGGGCGCCGGCAAGATAGGGACCACCGGCCGGGGGATCGGGCCTGCATACGAGGACAAGGCCGGCCGCTGCGGGATAAGGATGGTCGACCTGCTGGACCTGGAAACCTTCCGCGAGCGCCTGTTCAGGAACGTGGAGGAAAAGAATTTCCTCCTTACGCAGTTTTTCAAGGAAGACCCGGTCGACGGAGAGGCCATTTTCAAAGAGTACAGTGAATTTGCCGAGCGCCTGAAGCCCTATATTGCCAACACCTCCCTGATCATAGACGAGGAGCTGAAGAAGGGCCGGAGGATCCTTTTCGAGGGCGCCCAGGGATCGCACCTGGATATAGACCACGGGACATACCCGTTTGTCACATCGTCATCAACCGTGGCCGGGAGCGCCTGCTGCGGATCGGGATTTGGCCCGACCCAGATACATTCGGTCGTCGGCATAATCAAGGCCTATACTACCCGCGTGGGAGGCGGCCCTTTCGTTACAGAATTGACCGATGAAATCGGGGACCGCATCCAGAAGGTGGGCCACGAGTACGGGGCCACGACGGGCCGGAGGCGCAGGTGCGGCTGGCTCGACATGGTCATGATCCGGCAGTCGGTCAGGCTCTCCGGCATATCGGGGTTTGCGCTGACGAAACTCGACGTGCTTTCGGGCATAGATAAGATCAAGATCTGCACAGGGTACAAGTACAAGGATGAGATCATAAAGGATGCCGTGCCCTCCGATCTCAAGATACTGGCCCGGTGCGAGCCGGTGTACGAGGAGTTGGACGGCTGGACCGAGGACATCACCACCACCCGCGAGCTGGCATCCCTTCCCGCCAACACGCGCAAGTACCTCGACAGGATCAGCCAGCTTTCGGGAGTCGAAATCTACCTCGTATCGGTGGGTTCCGGAAGGGAAGAGACAATCGTCCTGAAAAATCCCCTCAGGGGCGTCTAACAGGGCTTTTTATCTTGACTCAATGGGGTGTAGCTGTTAAAAGCACCTCTTTCAAAATTGATCAATACATGGGTCGTTAGCTCAGTTCGGTAGAGCAGCGGACTTTTAATCCGTTGGTCGAGGGTTCAAATCCCTCACGACCCACCAATAAAATCAAGGGGTTAGCCAATTTTGGCTAACCCCTTTTTCTTTTTCTGCTAACCTATAGCTAACATAAAATTTGATATTCTGCTCAAAATCCCTATCCAAAAATTCCTTTTTAAAAATTAATCCGTCCAGGAAAGCAGCTCTTCTCCCCCGCAGAAGCGAGGTCTAAAAATGTATATCCTGTGGTATCAATCCATTCCTAAAATATCCGATATGCCCATCCGGGTCAAAATTCAAATTGCACTACGAAAACATATCCTTATCTATGCGGCACTGCCTTCCCTGCTTATATTTTTGGCTAATTTCGATATTTTTCTGATTCGCTGGGTTTCCGCCAAAAATACCCAGGGTAGATAGCCTTTAATAAAATGCCTTTGTAAAGTCTGTAAATGGTTTACGTCGGCCGTACTTTCTTTTTACATATGTGTGGCTTAGGGACGGACAGTTTAAAGTATGATATCGGAATATCATACCTTTGAGATTTGAGATAATTTGTGGGTGGAGACTCTAATGGCCTTGGGATTTCATTTCTGAGAGGGGATGGCGGGGCGGGGATAAGGTTTCTTGAACTATTTCTTTCAGTCGGAAATCAAAGACATGCATTTGGATAAAATAGGATCAATGCTCTGCTCTGTCACCTACTTATCGATAATTTGGTCTTGCCGGAGAGGGTATCACTTTTTTATTGAAAGAGAGCGTCACGTCTATTCACAAATTCGGTAGCTTTCACCCGGTAATCGTAACTCGATCAGAGAACGACATACCGCAAAACGGCCACATAATGGCAGGCGCTGCCGCCGAGTACAAAGAGATGCCATATGGAGTGGCTGAACGGGAGCCTTTTCCAGGCATAAAAAACGACCCCTGACGAATAGAACAGGCCGCCGGCTGCGATCCACCACACCCCGCCGGAAGGCAGCGAGTTCATGAGGGGTTTGATCGCCAATATGCTAAGCCAGCCCATTGAAAGGTACATTATTATGGACAGGATTTTAAACCGGTAGACAAAAAATATTTTGAACAGGATGCCGAAAAGTGCGATACCCCAGACCGTTGCCAGAAGGGCGGTGCCCAGAGCCCCTTGCGGCATAACCAGGACTAAAGGGGTGTAAGTGCCGGCTATGAGGAGGAAAATGCAGGAATGGTCGATGGTTTTCAATACGCGGTTTGCGGCGGAATTTTTGAATGCATGGTACATAGTGGAAGCCGCGTAAAGCAGCACCATGGCGCTCCCGAAAACGGCGCAGCTCACGATTTGTGAAGCGCTTCCCTTCATGCACGCCAGCGTGACAAGGGCGGCAAGCCCGAATATGCTCAGGACGAATCCAACTCCGTGAGTCACACAGTTTGCAATTTCTTCAGCATTTGATTTCAATGGAGTCATTTGTGAAATATAGGTCATCTTAAACCTTTTTACAATGCATGTTTAATTGTTTCTTCACGCCTGCCGGGCCGGTCCCGCCCCCGGATGTAAAAGTATTGTAAAACGCCTCATTAAGCCTTCACTTATACTAATCTTTTCTTTAGGGTACTTCTCGATTTAAAAATACACAGACGAAAGAGAGATCTAAAATATATCCGCTCATATCCAGCCCGAAGAAAAGGAAAAGCATCGCAACAGGAAATCGGGATAACAAAAGTGGATTTTTATTGTGAAGAAAGGAAATTATGAAGAAACCAAGAATGGTTCTGATCCACCCTGCACCAGATAAGGACCGGCTCATCTCTAGGCGGCGGAGAAAATCCTCCGTCGCCCAGCTCAATCTGCCAATTCTTGCTGCCCACGCCGATGATCGTTTCGAAGTGCGATACTCGACGAGAACATAGAGGAGGTAGATTTCAGCGCTGTAGAGGCAGACATCGCCGGAATCTCTCTAATGACATGTACGGCCCTTCGCGGCTACGAGATCGCCGACTGTTTACGCCTCAGGGGATGAAAGTCATCCTCGGGGGCATGCATGTCTTTTTTATGCAGGACGAGGCGCTGGCCCATGCCGACGCTATAGTGATCGGCGAGGCCGAGTACGCCTGGAACGGCCTGCTTGACGATTTCCTCGCCGGGAGACTGCAGAGGGTGTACCGTGCGGAAAAACTACATGACCTGTCCGGCCTTCCCCGGCCACGTCTCGATCTGTTGAAGCCCGGAGCCTACTCCTTCTCAAATGTCGTTGAGACCTCGCGGGGCTGCCCTAACCGTTGTAACTACTGTGCCGTCACGGAGTTCTGGGGATCGAAATTCCGATTCCGCCCCATCGAAGAGGTGATAGACGAGATCAAATCCCTGCCGGCCGGAGATCTGCTCTTCATAGACGACAACATGTTCGGGAACCCGGAGCGCTCGAAGGAATTCTTCCGAGCCATGATACCGCTGAAGCGGCGCTGGGTCGGGCAAGGGGACCTGCGGCTGGCGCGAGACCCTGAACTTCTGGACCTGACCTCGCGAAGCGGCTGCAAGTGGCTTTTCATGGGTTTCGAGACAACGAGCGTGGAGAACCTCAAGTCCATGGGCAAGTCGAAGCTCAATCGTGCGCCGGATTATGAGCAATCCATTTCCACTATCCACAGCTCCGGGATCAAGATCCTGGGTTCCTTCATGTTCGGCCTTGACAACGATGGACCGGAGGTGTTCGCCAGTACTCTCGACTTCTGCAGCAAAAATCACCTTGAATGCGCAAATTTCTACATACTCACGCCCTTGCCGGGGACAAAACTTTTCAATGAAATGAAAGCGCGCGATCTCATCGAGCACTTCAACTGGGCTCGCTACGATGCCAATCATGTGGTGATAAAACCGGCCCACATGTCCCCCAAAGAGCTCACAGAGGGATATATCCGAACCTACCGCGCCTTTTATTTATTTGCTCTATTGCCAAACGGGCCTTTGCAACAAAGTACGACAAAATTCACACGGCCTTCATGAACATCGGCCGGAAACATAATGCTCGCTACTTCGAAGAGGGCTGCCGCTTGTAGTCAACTTAAACGTGGATAATTAAGGGCTGATGGGAATTATAGGATTAGGGATAAAAAGGTGTGACCAGAAGTCTCTGACTTTTACTTTTTTCACTTAGGTTACACTTTCGATAGGTAATTAATTATTCTGGCCGGTACTATCTTTGAATATTTGTATTTGTAATGTGAAGATCTAGTTAAAACCAAGATGATCAAATACAGGAAGATATTTCTCCAAGCCTTTGATTATAAGTGGAAATCTAAGAGACCAAGTTGGAATTGTTGATAATTATGAGTATTTTCTCCACCTACAAAGGGTGAG
>CAWASK010000012.1:0-120000 GCA_963784735.1 uncultured delta proteobacterium
GTAATCAAAAATTCAGGCATATCCAATCCCTATAAGTGTTTGCCTCTCCTGAATACGGCACTTGGACATACCACGTCGATACTATATACTGCTTTTAAAATCTAAGCGAGGTGCCTATGAAATCTTACCGCAAGGAACTGTGGTTCAATGTCCCTGCCCGCCGGGCTTTTATAAATATAACGCCCCAGGCGGAGAATTGCTTGAAAGAAAGCGGCGTTATGGAAGGCCTTATGCTTATCAACGCGATGCACATCACTGCCTCGGTTTTCATAAATGATGATGAATCCGGCCTCCACCAGGATTATGAAAAATGGCTGGAGAGGCTCGCGCCGCACGAGCCCGTCTCGCAATACCTTCACAACCGCACCGGCGAGGACAACGGGGACGCGCACCTGAAAAGGCAGGTGATGGGCAGGGAAGTGGTAGTCGCCGTCACAAACGGAAAGCTGGATTTCGGCCCCTGGGAGCAGATATTTTACGGTGAATTCGACGGGCGCAGGAAGAAAAGGGTGCTGGTCAAAATAATCGGGGAATAAGCGGGGCGAGACCCTCCCCTCCTTCAGTCCCATTAACGGCTTGATCTTTTTTCTTTTCCATATTAGCATTTCGCCCAGTATACTCGTCAGAGCCCGGCCTACCCTTTCAATTTTGGAGACCCGCAATGGACTGGAAACCAGCTGTTGGAGCGCTCTCAAAAGTCCTCATTTTTTCCGGCTTCATCGCCGGGGCAATCATCGTTTTTGCTGTGGTCGGGGGGTACCATGCTTCCGGCAACCCCCTGGTCTGCGGAAGCTGCCACAGCATGGACCACGTCTACGGCCGCTGGCAGTCCTCCATGCACAAGCAGTTCGCCTGCACCGAGTGCCACCTCCCCGACACCAATATTGCCGGCAAGATCGGTTACAAGGTCAAGGCGGGGCTCAATGACCTCTACCATGAAACATTGCGGATTTATCCCGCGGCGATCTCCATATCGGCCGAAGGGGCCCGGATTGCCAACGGCAACTGCCTGAGGTGCCATTTCTCGACAGTCCAGAACACTTTCATGGGCAACGGCGGCGCGAACTGCATAAAGTGCCACCGCTACTCCGTCCACCAGCGTGGGCTAGAAAAGGGAGGAGGGATAATCGTTGGACAAAAATAAGAAGATCTTGCTGGCCCTGGGGGGGGAATCGTCCTCGTTGTCATCATCATAGTGTTTGCGCAGCTATTCATGCGCAAGCCGTACACGACAATCAAGCTTGCGAACATCCCCGTCGGTGAGTACGACCCCGCGGTCTGGGGCCAATATTATCCCCTGGAGTACCAGAGCTATCTGCGGAACCGGGAAATGGCACCGTCCCCACGGGTTTCGGCGGCAGCGAGAAAGTCCAGAAGTCGGTGAAGGAGCCGGAGATCCTCGTCAATTTCAAGGGAATGGCCTTCAGCAAGGACTACTCGGAGGACCGAGGTCACGTCTATGCCATGGATGACTTCAGGGAAACAAAGCGCATCACACCAGGCCCGCCGGCTCCTGCATGACCTGCAAGACGGCCAACCTGATCGATATTTTACAAGGAAAAGGGGTGGGGCTACGCGCAAGACCCCGCTGGCCGAACTCTTGCCCCGCTCGAAGCACCCGATAGTCTGCGCCAACTGCCATGAGCCCGCGACGATGAACCTGCGGGTCGTCAATCCGGCCTTTATCGAGGCCATGGCAGCAACCGGGGTATCGACGTGAAGAAGGCAACCGCGAAGAGATGCGCACCTACGTCTGCGGCCAGTGCCACGTCGAGTATTATTTCGCCCGGCGGACAAGAAGGTGTCTTCCCCTGGGACAACGGGATGCTGCCGGAGAAATTTATGATTATTATGCGACAGTGCCCAATGGTTTTGCCATGGATTGGCAGCATCCCGACTCCCAGGCCGGCATGCTGAAGGCCCAGCACCCGGAATTCGAAATCTGGAGCAGCGGCGTCCACGCGGAATCCGGGGTATCCTGCGCCGACTGCCACATGCCGTACATGCGAGACAACGGGCAGAAGTACACGTCCCACTGGGTCACAAGCCCGATGAAACATATAAAGGAACTCCTGCCGCACCTGCCACAACCAGGGCGAGCAATGGCTGCTGAACGGGTCAAGACCACCCAGACAACGTCTGGGATTTGCAGCGCACAGCAGGGGAGACGGTGGCCAAAGCCCATGAAGCCATTGCGAATGCCGCAAAGATAACTCCAGCAAGGAGACCCTCGACAAGTCGCGGGAACTCGTCAGAAAGGCGCAGTGGTACTGGGACATCATGGCCGCGGAAAACAGCATGGGTTTCCACAACCCGTCAATGGTCTTCAACACCCTGGGCAGGTCGATAGACCTGGCAAACCAGGCCATTATCTCGGCGCAGAAAGCTTCAGGCGGGAAGTAGACCAGGGCAAATTTTTTGTATGCAAGGGCCGGACACTTGCCCGGCCCTCTTTTTTTGTCTTTTTTGACTTAAGTCAATGCCCTCATCACGGGAATTGATAATATCCCCCCAACAATTTGAGACGACAATTAATTTAAAGGAGGTACTTGTAATGTTTTGTTATCAATGCGAGCAAACCGCAAAAGGAGGGGGCTGTGCGAAAATCGGCGTGTGCGGGAAACAGCCGGAAGAAGCAGTCCTGCAGGACCTGCTGACAAAAAAACTCGTGGGGCTTTCCCAGGCTGCCGTCAAGGCGCGTGAGCTTGGCGGGGATGATATGGAAACAGGGAGGCTGATAACCAGAGGCCCTGTTCGATACCGTCACCAACGTGAACTTCGATCCGGCCAGGACGGCGGAACTCATCCGGGAGACGGTCATATGCACGGCACAATTGGAGGCCAGGCTTGACCCGTCCAAGGCGCCTGCACAGGGAGAAGCTCCCACAGTGGCCGAGCTGATCGCGGAAGGCGGAAGGTCGGGGATCAAGACTTATCCCGCTGCCAATGAGGACATCCTGTCGCTCAAGCACATCCTCCTCTTCGGCATCCGGGGGATCGCCGCCTATGCCTATCATGCCGCCATCCTGGGCCGGGAGGACCAGGCGGTTTATCAATTTCATCCAGGACGGCCTGGCCGCGATCGCGGACGAGGAGGCCTCGATGGATTCGCTGGTCGGCCTGGTCCTGAAGTGCGGTGAGATCAACCTGAGGGCAATGGAACTCCTCGATGACGCGAATACCGGCGACATACGGCCACCCCGTCCCGACGAGCGTTCCGCTCGGCGCGAAAAAGGGCAAGGCGATCCTGGTCTCCGGCCACGACCTCGTGGACCTCGAAGCGCTCCTCAAGCAGACCGAGGGCAAGGGGATCCATGTCTACACGCACGGCGAAATGCTGCCCACCCACGCCTATCCGGGGCTCAAGAAATACCCCCACTTTTACGGGCATTTCGGGACGGCCTGGCAGAACCAGATCAGAGGAATTCGCCGCTTTTCCCGGCGCGATCCTGATGACGACCAACTGCATCCAGAAGCCGGGGGAGATTTACGGAGACAGGATCTTCACGACGGGCCCGGTCGGCTGGCCGGGGGTCACCCATGTCTCCCGGGAGGACTTCTCTCCCGTGATCAGCGAAGGCCCTGGAAGCGCCGGGGTTCCCGCAGGATATGCCGGGAGGGGAGGTCATGACCGGGTTCGCCCGCAACGCGGTCCTGGGCGTGGCCGACAAGGTGATCGAGGCGGTCAAGGCGGGGCAGATCCGCCACTTCTTCCTGGTGGCGGGATGCGACGGGGCGAAGCCGGGACGCAATTATTACACGGAATTCGTGGAGAAGGTCCCGAAGGACTGCATCGTCCTGACCCTCGCCTGCGGGAAGTTCCGGTTCTTCGACAAGAAGCTCGGCGATATCGGCGGGATCCCGCGCCTGCTGGACATCGGGCAGTGCAATGACGCCTATTCCGCCATCCAGATCGCGGTCGCCCTGTCCAAGGCCTTCAACGTGGGCGTGAACGACCTGCCCCTTTCCATGGTCCTGTCATGGTACGAGCAGAAGGCGGTTTCGATCCTCCTGACGCTGCTTGCGCTGGGGATCAAGAATATCCGGCTCGGTCCCTCTCTGCCGGCCTTCATCACGCCCAATGTGCTGAACTTCCTGGTCGAGAAGTTCGACATCAAGCCGATCTCGACACCGGACGAGGATCTCAAGGCGATACTGGGATAAAAACTCATCAAAGAGGGGGGCCCGCGGGCCCCTCTCCCTTTTTGCCCCTGCCAGTTACTGCCGCAGACTGTTCAATTAAAATTTGACGATCACGGAAAAAGTGATAGGAATAAGCATCTGAAAATCAAATCGGGTAATTCGTATGGAAGTGAGATTTTTGATCTGCCCGGAGTGCGCTTATTCAACCTCGGACAGTACGGAGACCCTCTGCAAATGGTGCCGGACCGAGCTCCTCGGGCAATGCACCATCTGCGGCAAGCCTATTGACGAGGGGAAGACAATATACTGTAAATCATGCGGGACGAAGCTGCGGATCTCTTATGTGCCGATCCAGTGAGGCCCCGCTGCCATTAAAGGAGATATCGTGAATATAGGCGCCAGGAAAATATCCGAAGACATCTTCATGCTCACCCTCCCAATGCCGTTCCGGCTCGAGCACGTGAACGTCTATGCCATTGTGAAAAACGGCCATGTCTCACTGATCGACACGGGGCCGAACCTCCCCGAGGCCTTCCCCACCCTCGAGAGGCTCCTGGGCGAAATCGGCAAGAAGGTCTCCGACGTGGCGGAAATTTTTGTGACCCACTTCCACGCCGACCATTGCGGCCTCGCCGGGGCCATCCAGGAAATTTCGGGAGCGGCCGTCTACATGGGGGAAAAAGATTACAGGAGGACCAGGACCGACATGGAAGCGGTCCTCGGCCTGATGGAGTCTTTTTTCACCGCCAACGGCATGCCCGCCGAGGTGTTTGGCAGGCTCGCGAAAGCCTTCCGGATGTTCAGGCACGCGACCGTTCCGTTTACCGTGGACAGGTTCCTTGTCCCGGGTGAGAGAACGAGCATCGGGGGCGAGCCCTTAGAGGTGATCGGCTCGGCCGGGCACACGACGGGACAGCTGACCTATTTCCTCCGGGAGCGCGGGCTGCTCTTCTCCGGGGACCACGTCCTGCCGCATATCACGCCCAACCTGAGCCCCGATATCACGAACCTCGGTTTCCGCCCCCTGAGCAGCTTCATCGCGTCGCTCGAGAGCATTGCCGGACCTCCCGGCAGACATGGTCTACCCGGCGCACGGCAGCCCCTTCAAGAATTTAAAGCAAGGGTAGAGGAGATCAAGGCCCACCACGAGGAGAGGAAAATGCTGATCTGCAAATCGGTGAACGCCGGGCCGAAGAGCGCCTATGACATTTCCGGGGACATTTTCGGAAAGGACCTGACCGAGTTCGACAAGTTCCTCGCCCTCAACGAGACCTATGTGCACCTGGTAGAACTCGAAGCCGAATCCCTCGTCAAATGCCGGAGGGTGAACGGCATTGACCTTTATTCAACCTGACCTCCTTTAAAAAAATTGCTTGAGGAGCGGGCGGGATTTATTCCGGAGGGCTGATTGGCCGACTTCACAATTCGACCATTTATGTCATTTTGCACCGCTGTTGTAGGGGCGTATGGCCATACGCCCTTCCCGGGGGAATAAAGCCCCACGCTGTGAAGTCTCGGCAAGGCTTAAAATATCCATAAACCAAAGCACGTTTTGGCGGGAGTGTCAGGGAACTTCCCTCCGGCTCAAGGTCTTTTGCCTGCGGCAAAATCCCCAATTCGCTCTCCGGGAAATTCCCTGCCCCTCCCGCCTGCCCCAAAGCTTAAAAAGAATAAAATAGCAGACTGCAGCGTGAGGAGCGGGCGGGATTTATTCCGGAGGGCTGATTGGCTGACTTCACAATTCGACCAATTATGTCATTATGCACCGCGGCGGCGTGAAGCAGACACAGACCGCAGGAATGAAGCTTGACCGCTCCGGGGGCTCGGTAGAGCTTTATCGGTAAAGCTTTTATAAATTTATTTAATATCCTTACTGCGGATATCGCTCTTCTCCTGGGCCGATCCCTGCTCCGGGTTGACAAAAGGCTCCTCGCCGTCGCCCGGTTTCGCCTTCGGCGCAGCCGCCGCGGGCTTCGAGGATGGGTCGAGCTGTTCCTGCCAGGCGGCGTTGAGCTTTTCCTTGAGTTCGCTGCTGGTGAATATTTTTTCTATGGCCCCCGCCAGGACACTGTTGGCCTGCTCCTCCATTTTTTCCTCGGACAACAGGAAATATTCCATTGAGGCATCGCTTTCGGCCTTCGTCCTGTAGAAGATCCTGCCGGTTCTCAGGTCTGCGAAGACAATGCTCAGCTTCAGTTTCGCCGAGTACTTCCTGGTCGGGATGTCATCGACGCAGGTTACGTTCAGTTCGTCAATGGAACCTCCAATCAGGATGCCCCGGGGCTCCCTCTTGATCGTGCTTTCCTGGAGGTCCCATTTCTCCGTTTCGGCGGGCAGGTTCACGCCCGATTTGACCAGGTACGCCCTGATCCCTTCAGTCACGGCATCGGTCGCCGGTTTGTATTTCGGGAAGACCTTGACGCGCGACCCGTCGAACCTGGCTACCCTGCCGATGACCAGGGGCTCGTCGGTTTTCCTCAGGTCCTGGAACGCGGCCAGCTTCATCACCGCACCCCTGTCGATAACCGCTTTCGGCACGTAATCAGGGGCGTACCTCATGTTTACGCTGTACTGGGTCACGGGGTAACAGGAGAAAACGACTGCCAGGGACAGGAGCAGGACAGCATAAAGGCCCATAACGCTCTTTTGCCGTTTTTTCATTGAAAGACAACCTCTCTGGAAATTTTCTTCTGCAAATATCGCCTTGGGCCTCATATGTCAAGAACGCCGGTAAAAGAAAAAGCCCCGGGCCATCAGGACCGGGGCTTTTCTTCATGGCAGATGCCCCCGGGGAGAGGATGGGGGCCTGTCGTTGTCTATGTTAACCCACCACGTTCTTGATCAGGTCGACGACCGGGGCCGTGAACAGGGAGACCATTATCGTGTAGAGAGCAAATGATCCGACCGCCTCGCCGAGATAAATCTTGTCGTATTTCTGCTTGAGGCTGATGATGATCAGGCCGCCCACCACAAGGGCCCCGAGCTGGAAGAACGGAAAGTTGCTGGCGCCGGCCGCGGCGTATTCCGCGAAACCGAAGGTTGCGGTGGTCAGGACCACGAATACCGAGAGACCCAGGCTGGCTAATGTCTTTTTCATTTCTTGTTTCCTCCTTGGAATATTTTTATTTTTTATTATTGCTGGTTTGTTTCCTCTTTGGCTTTATCTATATGAAAAAGTCGTGCCAGAGTTGAGGGGCCGGGGACACATGTTTGTATCTTGCTGAATTATAAAGAGTATATTTGGAGATTGCGGGCATGTCGTAATTCCCCCGGAGGGCGCTGCGCCCGGGAATACCTCTATAAAACGTTCAACAGGTTGAAAGTTCCTTTAAAAGCCTGTAGACAGGGCAGGTCGGAAGTCAGCCTTGTTCGGTTCAACAAACAGCGGAGATAAATCAATGCAAAACAAAAGGCTCTACCTTGTCTGCCTGACCGTTTTCCCCTTCATGATCTGCACGGGGATAATTTACTCCATCCTTTCCATCTATATGGCCTCGCTCGGCCTGACAAAGAGCGAGATCGGCACGCTGTTCACGGCGGGCGCGGTTGGCGCGGCGATCAGCTCCCCTTTCTGGGGCTCTCTCTCCGACCGGTTCGGCAGGAAGAAGATCATGGTCTTCTCGATGGCGGCCTTTGCCATTGTTTTTCTCGGATACGCTTTCAGCAGGAACTATATCCATCTCATTCTGGTCCAGGTATCGGGAGGGCACTGGCATGGGCCGCGATGGGCTCGACCGCGGTGGCCCTCGTGGCCGATGTCGTGCCCGAGGAAAGCCGCGGCAAGGCGATGGGCATTTACAATATGACCTGGAACATGGGCTGGATTGTCGGCCCCAGTATGGGCGGGTTCATTTCGGACCATTAGGGTTCATGATGACTTTTCTGCTCTGCTCAGGCCTGACTGCCGCAGGCCTCGTGCTGGCTGCCTTCCTGATCCCCGGCAGGGCCCAAACCGGGATAGCCGCACCCAATGCCTGATTTTGAAAGAACTAATCGGAAAAAGATGTTATAAAAACCGGAAATGCCCACCCGGAGGCCCTCCGATGAAACCTGGTTACAAGGACCTGACCTGCCGATATTTTTCCAGACCTGGAAGCAGGAATACCGAACCTGGTGCTGGAAGCTGTCGAGCGCAGGGCAGCCGAACTGGAGATCAGCGACATCCTGGTGGCCACCTGCTCGGGCCAGACGGCCTTTGCCGCCCTGAAAAAGTTGAGCCCCGCACGCCGCATAATCGCGGTAACGCACGTTACAGGATTTGTCAAACCCAACGACCAGGAACTCTCCGAGGAAAACCGCGGCAGCCTTCAAAACCTTGGGGTGCAGGTGCTCACCTGTCAGCACGCTTTCGGCGGTGTCGGCCGCGGGGTCCGGAACAAGCTCGGCACCTACCAGGTCGACGAGATCATGGCTTATACCCTGAGGACATTCGGCCAGGGCACCAAGGTGGCGATCGAAATGGCCCTGATGGCGGCCGATGCCGGGCTGGTCAGGACCGACAAGGACGTGATCTCGATAGGCGGGACCGAGAGCGGGGCGGACACGGCCCTGGTCATAAAACCGGCGAACAGCTCCCGGGTATTCGAAATGAAGGTCAGGGAAATAATCTGCAAGCCGGCAAATTTCTGACAGGAGGGATATTGATGCTTAACCGCACGCAGCTGGAAAAATACGCCGACGTCCTCGTCTGGGGGCTGAAACCGCCAGGAGAGGTAAATATTCGAAGGGCGACATAGTGCTTGTGCAGTACGAGAGGCCCGCGACCGCCCTGACGGAAATACTCCTGGAAAAGCTCTGGGACATGGGGCTCAACCCCGTGCAGCGGATGGGGTTCACTTCCAGGATGGAGCACAGCTTTTACAGGAAGGCCGACCCCAAACAGCTGGTGTTCATCGCCCCGGGAGAAAAGGAGCTGATCGAAGGCCTCAACGGCCGCATATTCCTCAGGGCCCCGGAATCGCTGACCCATCTGAGCGACGTGGACCCGGCCCGGATCGGCAAAATGCTCGTCTCGCGCAAGTCCTTGAGGGAAATAATGGACAGGAGGGAAAACCAGGGCGTGTACGCCTGGACCCTGTGCACAATGCCGACAGAGGAGCTCGCCAAAAAGCGCCGGGCTCAGCCTGAGGCAGTACACGAACCAGATAATCAAGGCCTGCTATCTCGACAAGAGCTGAGCCGGTGAAGGAATGGAAAAAGGATATACGCTGAGATACAGGGCATAAAAAAATGGCTCAATTCCCTGCAAGTGGATCACCTCCACGTCGAATCGGACAACATCGACCTGAAGATCACCCCCGGTGAAAAGCGGACGTGGATAGGGATTTCCGGCCACAACATCCCGAGCTTCGAGATATTCACATCGCCGGACTGGCGCGGCACCGAGGGGACCTACTACGCCGACCAGCCCTCTTTCCGCTCCGGCAATTACGTCGAAGGCGTGCGGCTCAGTTTCAGGAAAGGCTCGGCCGTCAAGGTGGACGCCGAAGAAAGGCCGCGAGTTCACGGTCAAGCAGCTCAAGATGGATTCCGGGGCCAACAAGGTCGGGGAATTCTCCCTTACCGACCGGCGCTTCTCCCGGATAGACAGGTTCATGGCCGACACCCTCTACGATGAGAACTACGGCGGCAAGTACGGAAACTGCCACGTCGCGGTGGGCAGCTCCTATCCGGAGACCTATGCCGAGAAAGTGGAGAAGACCAAAGAGTTCAAGAAGGAAAAGGGGTTCAACGACTCCGCCCTGCACTGGGACCTGGTGAACACGGAGAAAAAGACCGTCACGGCCCGCCTCGTGACCGGAGGCGTATCGTTATTTACGAAAACGGGATCTTCAAACATTAAAGCAGGAGCTGAAGATGAGAAGGACACTGCCGCTCGCGTTATTGCTGGTCCTCGCACTGGGCGTTTGCGCTTATGCCGAAAACCTGACCGTCAACGGCGAGATGGGTTCCGATATCAGTTTCGAGATCCGCAAGAACGTGGAGACATCCGCGGGAATAAAGCGGCTCACCTTGAGCTTCGTCGTGCCGCAGTCGTTCCAGTCGCCCACGAGCAACCAGGTGGTCAGGGACTTTGAGCTGAAGTTCAGGCCCGAGCCCAGCGAGAAAAAAACCAATACGAACGAGCGGGGCAACCAGGTCGTGACCGCTTCGTGGACTCCCCTTCCCGAGGCGGTCGAATGTATCCTGTCCTTCAAGGCCGGGAACACCACGTCGCTGAAGCTCATCGACACGGGCGTCCCCTTCCCCATCCCCGAAATACCGGAAGACGTCCGCTATTACCTGAAGGCGACGGAGCAGGTCCAGTCCGACGATCCCCGCATCCGCAGGCTCGCCGCGGAGCTCTCGAGCGGCGTGAAGACCGAATTCGACGCCGTGCAGCGCGTCATCACCTGGGTGGTGGACCATGTCAAGTACGTGAACCCCCCGCAGCGTACGACGCCCTGTATTCGCTGGATTCGGGCAAGGGCAACTGCCAGAACTTCTCCCACCTGAGCGCCGCCCTGCTGCGCTGCATGAACATCCCCGTGCGGATCGTCAACGGCATCACCCTGAACAGGCCCTTCGACATCAACCGCAAGGGGGGCGCATTACCTTCAAGATGGGCCAGGGCCGCCATTCCTGGATCGAGGTCTGGTTCCCCGACCTGGGCTGGGTGCCCGTTCGACCCCCAGCAGACCGGCCATGTTCGTGCCCAACCGCTTCATCCGCATCGAGGTGGGCGTGGACAACAACGAAACCAAGAACGACGGCATGATGCGCTGGTCCTATGCACAAGGGCTCGGAAGCCGAGCCGCGCGACATCGAGCTGATCAGCTCCGATTTCGTCACGGACAAGGTCAAGATCGCGGGGAAGAGCGAGAAGTTACGGCCCGAAGAGCATCCTGCTCATCCCGGACGTCAAGGCCGAATTCAAACGACAGGAAATCAAGCCGCCGCCACCACCGCCGGTGGTCATCCCGGAGGCCGAGAAACCAAGACTCGTCTATGACACGCCCTTCCTGTTCGGCAATCTGGAATTCCCGGAAAACATCGACTTTGCCTTCCCGCCGGCAGCCCGAAGGGGGGAAAAAAGGCGAGAAGAGCAAAAAGTTTCCTCGTGGAAACGGCCGAATACGTGACAACGAAGATGACCCAGTACGCCCAGGTGTTCGTGATCAGCAAACCCGTGAAGCTGGAGAAGGTCGGTCTCGCCCTGCACAAATTCGGCGGCGACGGCCAGCTCTGGGTGGACCTGTACGCGGACAGAGACGGCAAGCCCGGGCGAGCAGATCTCGACGAGCGCCATGCTCGATATGGAGAGCCTCTCGCCGAAGCCCGGATACAGGTGGACCGATTTTGATTTCAAAGGAGAGATCGTCCTGATGCCCGGCGCCTACTGGATAGGCCTGGGGTTCACCGGCAGCCCCATCGTGAACTGGTTCTACACCTACGGCAAGCCGGTCGGCCCGAGCGACGGCACCCGTTACAAGAGCGTTTACGAGCAGGACTGGAGCGGCGCGCTGAGCTACGAATTCAATTACCGGGTTATCGGGGCTTGACCACCAGGGATGTACGCGCAAGAAAAAGCCGCCCCGCAGAAGAAGGCTGGGAAAAAGAAAAAGGGTGAGAGATCGGGCATTTAAAAACTTCCTGCTCATGACGTTTTTCGACCATTCTAAAACCGGCTCCGCTGCAAATCCAAAACTCGTCCTGCGGGCTCAAACAGTTGGATTTGCGGACGCTCCGCCCATTAAGAATGGTTTCCCGAAAAACCTCAAATCCTATCAGACAATTTTTCAAATGCCCACATAAGAAACTCAGGGCGACCGGAGGTCGCCCTCTAAGATAAAAGAGGCCTAGATGAAACAGTTCACCATAAAAACAAGTTCCCGTTTCCAGACGATCGACATCACTGGCATGGTCAGGTCGGCCCTGAAGGACAGCGGGGTCCAGAGCGGGATCTGCTGCGTGTTCGTGCCGCACACGACCGCGGCCGTCACCATCAACGAGAACGCCGACCCCGATGTCCAGCGCGACATCATTGCCGAACTCGACAAGGTCATACCGCTCAACGACAACTACAGGCACACCGAGGGCAACTCGGCCGCGCACGTCAAGAGCTCGCTGGTGGGCGCCTCGGAGATGGTCCTGGTGGAACGCGGCGAGCTTGTCCTGGGCACCTGGCAGTCCTTGTTTTTCTGCGAATTCGACGGCCCCCGGACGCGCGCAGTTTCCATGGTGAAAATAATTCCCGGGTAATAACAGATGCCGATCAAGATCACCATCCTCGGCTCCGGTACGGCAGTGCCTTCGCTCGAGCGGAGCTCGTGCTCCGTCCTCATGGAATGCGGCGGGGCCGTGATGCTCTTCGATATCGGGGCGGGCACAATGCGCCGCCTGCTCGAGGCGGGCAGACAATATCGGAGATCACTCATATATTCATCAGCCACTTTCACACGGACCACACGGGCGAACTCGCCTCTTTTTTGTTTTCCACGAAGTATCCGGAGAACCTGCGCCGCAGGACCCCTTTCGTGCTCGCCGGCGCCGAGGGGCTCCGGGATTTTCACCAGAGGCTCATCGGCGCGTACGGCCACTGGATCGAACTGCCGCCCGAAATCCTTTCCATAATCGAGCTGAGCCGCACGGGGCGGGATCATGCGGACTTCGGGCGGATTCAGCATCGACACCCTGCCGATGGACCACATCGAGAGCAGCATCGGTTACCGCGTCACGGCACCCGACGGTGCCTGCGCCGTTTACACGGGCGATACGGATTACTCTGAAAATGTCATCGATCTGGCGAGAAATGCGGACCTGATGGTCTGCGAAGCGGCAATGCCGGATTCCGGCAAGGTGGAAATACACCTCACCCCCTCGCTGGCGGGCGAGATGGCGGCAAGGGCGGGCGTGAAGAAACTCGTCCTGACACATTTCTACCCGGAAGCCGAGCGGGCCGACATTGAATCGGAATGCCGAAAAAGTTATGAAGGACCGCTTGTCCTCGCACGGGATTTGATGGTCATTGAAGTGGCAAAATCATAGTCTTCAAAAATATTAACTCAACCCAAGGAGGGAACCATGGCGCTGAAAACAAGGAAAGAATATCTCCAGTCATTGAAGGCAATGAGGCCGAACATCTACAAGTTCGGCGAGCTGATCGAGGACGTGACCACCCACCCGGCCACGCGCCGCACCGTCGAGAGCCATGCCCGGGCGTTCGATGCGGCGCACGACCCGAAATACGCGGCAATCTTCACCGCAAAATCGCTTCAGCGGCGAGAAGATCCACAGGTTCAATTCCATGATGCAGAGCATGGAAGACGTCATCGCCAACTCCAAGTTCAAGCGGGCCATGTACCGCTTCACGGGCACCTGCAGCGGGGGGCTGTGCGTCGGCTGGAACGCCCAGAACGTGCTGTGGAACGTGACCTACGACATGGACAAGGAATACGGCACAAAATACCAGGAAAGATCTGAAGAAGTGGATCCTCGAGGCGCAGGAAAAAGGCCTCGTGGTCGCGGGCGGGCTCACGGACGCCAAAGGGGACCGGAGCATGAGGCCCTCGCAGCAGCCCAATCTGGATTCGAACGTCCACATCAAGGAAGTGCGGCCGGACGGCATCGTAATCAGCGGGGCGAAGACAATGATCTGCGGGGTCGCCGCCTCCAACGAGATCTTTGTTCTGCCCGGGAGCGGCTACCGCGAGGAGGACAAGGACTTTGCGCTGGCCTGCGTCGTGCCCCGCGACATCGAAGGGCCTCACCATCGTGGAGACGCGCCGGGCGAGCGACAGCAGGGAATACGAGGACGGCTTCGACATCCCCGAGACCGGCATCACCCAGGCTTACCTGCTCTTCCAGGATACTTTCGTCCCCAACGAAAGGGTCTTCATGTGCGGAGAGGCCAAGTACACGCGGCATGTTCATCGACCAGTTCACCGCGAATTACCGGGCCTGCATCGGCGCCTGCGTCGCCGGCCAGGGTGACGTGATGGTCGGCGCGGCGGCCCTTATCGCCCGGGCCAACGGGCTCGCGGCGGGGACTTTCATTAACAAGATAGTCGACATGGCGGTCAATAACGAGACCACGTTCGGCATGGGGATCGGCGCGATGGCGATGGGGAAGAAACACCCGGCGGGCAGCTGGGTATCGGACTCCCTGCTGGCCCACGCCAACAAGGTCCACGTGGCCACACTGCCCTATGAGACGAAGCGCCTCTGCCAGGACATCGGCGGCGGCATCGTCGAGACCGGCTGCTTCCCTTCCTACAAGGATTTCAGCCATCCCGAATACGGGGAGCTCGTCCAGAAGGCGGTCAAAGCCGGGGTCAATTTCAGCGCCGAGACGAGGGCCCGGGCCGCGCGCCTCATCGAGTGGCTCACCCTGGGCGCCGGCGTCCCCGGCTGCATGCACGGCGGAGGCTCGCCGGACGGGCGCCCGGCTCGTAGTGCGCTTCCGCACCCCGCTGGAGGAATTCGTGGAGTATGCCAGAAACATCGCCGGCATCAAGGAACCCGTGCCGGAGCCGGAAAAAAAGAAAAAGTAAGTTCTTAATACAGTCCAAAAACAGAAAAAGGCCGTGTGCAGCCAAACACACGGCCTTTTCTATTTTGTCCAACCGCTTTTTATATTCAAAATTGAGGCCCAGAAAGGGACCGGACTATTTGTCCTTTTCCTTTTGCTGCAATTTTTCTTTCAGGATATCCCCCATCGAACCGAACGGGGAAGCCGGCTCGGAAGAGAAGTGCACCGCCTGGTCAGCCTCTTCCTTTTCCTTCCTGTCCTCGGATGTAGCGATCAGGGTCAGGGAAATCCTCCTCTTGCCCGGCTTGATTTTTTCTATCTCGACTTCAACAGGCTCGCCGACGCTGAGGGCTTCCCGTGAATGCCTGAGCTTTTTGCCTTTTCTCATCCTGGAAATATGGATAAGCCCGTCGACCCCGGGCTCAAGGCTGACAAAGGCGCCGAATTCCTCAAGCCTTTCAACTCTGCCCATGTGACGGGAACCCACGGGGTATTTTTCCTCGACGTTGTCCCAGGGGTCGGGCAGGGCCGCCTTCAGGCTCAGGGTCATCCTGTCGCGCCCCCAGTCCAGGTTTATTATCTTCACGTCCACTTCCGTGCCGGGCTGCAGCATTTCATTGATGTCCGCGCCCCTTATCCAGGAAATCTCCGAGTACGGCACCAGGCCCTGTATCCCGTCAATGTCCACGAAGGCGCCGAAATCCCTCACGGCGGCGACGGTGCCCCTTACGACCATCCCTTCCTGCAGGCGGGCCTTGATTATCTCTTTCCTGGCCGCCTCCTCTTCCTCGTGGACGGCCCTGTTGGACAGGATAATGTTGCGGCCCTTTTCCCGGTACTCCAGTATATAGAACTTCAGGCGCTTGCCGACCAGTTCCGCGGTATTTTCCGTGCGCCTCAAACCCATCTGGGAAAACGGGCAGAACCCCCTCAACCCGCCGGCCAGCTTTATCTCGAAACCGCCCTTTACTTCCTTAGTAACCGTGCCCTCCACCGGTATATGGTTCTGCCAGGCCTCTTCCATGAATGCCCGGCCGGATTCGGCGCTCATTATCCGGGTCGTGAAATGCTTTTCGCCCTGGCGGCTCGAAAGAAAGTAGACGCGGATCAGGTCGCCTTCCTTGGCCGTCATTTCGCCGCTGTCGTCGAGAAGCTCTCTCGCGTCCAGATATCCCTCGCTTTTCCCTCCCACATCAAGGAAAACCCACTCCGGCGTTATCCTTACAATTTTGGCCTCCACAACCTGGCCCGGCCTGAATATCCCCGTCTCTCCAATCGACTCTTCCAGCAGTTCGGCGAAGCTTTTTTCCCCTCCGCCGGTTTCAGAATTTTTAATTTCCTCTGTCATATAGGCACCCTGTAAACAAATATCCCGCCAATGCAGCGGGTTTTTCTTTTAATATAGTACAATTTTCTCTAAATGTCCTCATGCGAAATGAAGGCCTTGCGGAAAACCGCCAGAGATTAAAAAACCCGCTGTGCAGCGGGTCTTTTAATCCGTTGAGGATCGTCTACTTTTTGATCTTGTTGAATTCCTCGATAACCTTTTTAGTCAGGTCATTTTCAGGGGCAAAGTAGGGAATCTGCAGGAATTGGGGGTCTATTACCATGGTGTATTTTTCCGCAGCCCCGATCGATTTCACTATTTTCATGATATCGGGCATCATCTTCCGGAATATCTCCTGCTCCCTCTGCCTGAGGTCGTTGTTGAAATCGTTGGCCGCCACCTGGTAATCGCGGACCTTCTTTTCCAGGGCAGCCTCTTTCAGTTTAAGGGCTTCCGGTTTCAGCGTCGATTTCTGCTTGTCCAGTTCATCCTTGAGTTTCTTCAGCTCGGTTTCCTTTTCCTGCAGGGTGGCGCGGTCCTTGTCCATTATCTTCTTGAAATCAGCTATCTGCGCCTTGCCCAGGTTTGAGGTGGTTATGACTTCCTGGAAATTGACAAACCCGATTTTGTCGGCCGCAATCGCCGACATGTTCATCCCGAGCAAGACTAAAACGGCTATGCCGACAAACGATAAATGACCTCTTTTTCATGATACCCCCTGAAATTTGACTGAAATTTGAATATGTTCCCTTACCTCTTTTGAGGAAAATTGTCGAATATTTTATTTTTCTCCCAGGACTTGCGTCAAAGAGGATATGGGGCATATCCAAGGAGCCTTGCCCGGGTAATCGCTCACCTTCCGAAAGGGCGGGGCGGGCAGTTGGGGACCCCTGTCAGCTTTCTGCATTAAACGTTCAATCATTTAAAATCATTATAACTTTTTTGAGCTTGACTTAAATGGAGTGCTTCCCTATATTGCCGGGGGTTGGCAACATATTTGTCGCTTCCCTTCCTTGCCGGTTCTACTTTTTTGTATGTTTCGCCAGTACAAATCACCTGTCGGCAATGGCCTAAAATAAACCACTCTTTTAAGGATACAGATTATGCCGAAACGAGATGACATTAAAAAAGTGTTGATTATCGGGTCGGGCCCGATTGTGATCGGACAGGCCTGTGAATTTGACTACTCCGGGACCCAGGCCTGCAAGGCCCTCAGAAAGGTCGGGTACGAGATCGTCCTGGTCAATTCCAACCCCGCGACAATTATGACCGACCCCGGGATGGCGGATGTGACTTACATCGAGCCCCTGAATATCCCGAGCCTGATCGAAATAATCGAAAACGAGCGCCCCGACGCCATTCTCCCCAACCTGGGCGGCCAGACGGGCCTCAACCTCACCTCCGAGCTCGCCAAGCAGGGCATCCTCGAAAAATACGGGGTCAAGGTCATCGGCGTCAACGTGGACGCCATAGAGCGCGGCGAAGACCGTATCGCCTTCAAGGAGACGATGAACCGCCTCGGGATCGACATGCCCCTGAGCGAACCGGCCTACAGCGTGGAAGAGGCGGAAAAAATCGCCCAGCAGCTCGGCTACCCTGTCGTCATCCGGCCGGCTTACACGATGGGCGGCACGGGCGGCGGCCTGGTTTACAACCAGGAGGAGTTGAGGACAGTGGCAAGCCGGGGCATTTCGGCGAGCATGGTCGGCCAGATCCTGATCGAGGAATCGGTCGTGGGCTGGGAGGAACTGGAGCTGGAGGTTGTCCGGGACGCAAAGAACCAGATGATCACCGTCTGCTTCATCGAGAACGTCGACGCCATGGGCGTCCACACGGGCGACTCCTACTGCACGGCCCCGATGCTGACCATCGATCCGGAGCTGCAGAAAAAGCTGCAGAAATATTCGTACGATATAGTCGAGGCCATCCAGGTCATCGGCGGGACCAATATCCAGTTTGCCCATAACCCCCAGACGGGCCGCGTCGTGGTCATCGAAATCAACCCCCGTACGTCCCGGTCGTCCGCCCTCGCTTCCAAGGCGACGGGGTTCCCCATTGCCTTTATCTCCTCGCTGCTGGCCGCCGGCCTGACCCTCGACGAGATCCCGTACTGGCGCGAAGGCACCCTCGAGAAGTACACGCCCTGGGGGGATTACGTGGTGGTCAAATTTGCCCGCTGGGACTTTGAAAAGTTCCCCGGCGCCATCGACAAGCTCGGGACCCAGATGCGGGCCGTCGGCGAGGTCATGAGCATCGGCAAAAACTACAAGGAGGCATTCCTGAAATCGATCCGCTCCCTGGAAAAAGGGCGCTACGGCCTGGGGTTTGTCAAGGATTTCAATTCGAGGAGCCTCGATGAGCTGATGGAGCTCCTGGCGGAGCCCTCCAGCGAGCGGCAGTTCATCATGTACGAGGCCCTGCGCAAGGGGGCCGATGTGCAGACCCTGCACACCCGCACCCATATCAAGGCCTGGTTCATCGAACAGATGAAAGAGATCGTCGAGCTCGAGGAGGAGGTCCTCAAGTTCAGGGGCGGGAGGCTCCCGGATGAGCTGCTCGTCAAGGCCAAGAAAGACGGATTTGCGGACCGCTACCTTGCCCAGATACTGGGGGTCCCGGAAACGGAGATCCGCAGCCGCAGGGTTTCTCTGGGCGTCGTCGAGGCCTGGGAACCGGTGCCGGTCAGCGGCGTCGAAAATGCGGCTTACTACTTCTCCACTTACAACGCCCCGGACAAGGTTGCCGTGAGCAGCAACAGGAAGATCATGGTCCTGGGGGGCGGCCCCAACCGCATCGGCCAGGGCATCGAATTCGACTACTGCTGCGTCCACGCCGCGTTTGCCCTGCGCGACGAGGGGTATGAGTCCATCATGGTGAACTGCAACCCGGAGACGGTCTCCACGGATTACGACACGTCCGACAAGCTCTATTTCGAGCCGCTCACGGTGGAAGACGTCCTGAGCATCTATGAAAAGGAAAAGCCCGAAGGCGTCATCGTCCAGTTCGGCGGGCAGACCCCGCTCAATATCGCGGCGGAGCTGGCGCGGGCCGGGGTTAAGATCATCGGCACATCGCCCGAGACAATCGATATGGCCGAGGACCGGGACCTGTTCCGCAAGGCGATGAAAAAACTCGGGATCCCGATGCCGGATTCGGCCATGGCCAGCAACATGGACGAGGCCCGCCAGGCCGCGGAGCGGATCGGCTATCCGCTCATGGTCCGCCCCTCCTACGTCCTGGGAGGGCGGGGGATGGAAGTGGTGCATGACGAGGAAATGCTGGAACATTACATGGGCAAGGCCGTGGGCGTCACGCCCGAAAGGCCGATCCTCATCGACAAGTTCCTGGAAAACGCCATCGAGGCGGAAGCCGACGCCATTTCCGACGGCACGGACGCCTTCGTCCCGGCCGTTATGGAACATATCGAGCTGGCGGGTATCCACTCCGGGGATTCGGCCTGCGTCATCCCCCCCATCAGCATCCCCGCGAAGCACATCGAAACAATCACCGAATATACCAAGAAGATCGCCGTCGAGTTCAACGTCGTCGGCCTGATGAACATCCAGTACGCGATCGCCAATGACAGGGTCTACATACTGGAGGCCAACCCGCGGGCTTCGCGCACGGTGCCGCTGGTCTCCAAGGTCTGCAACATTTCCATGGCCCGGCTGGCCACCCAGGTCATGCTGGGGAAAAAGCTCTCCGACCTGAACCTGAAACAAAGGGTGATCCCGCATTTCGGCGTAAAGGAAGCGGTGTTCCCCTTCAACATGTTCCAGGAAGTCGACCCCCTGCTGGGCCCGGAGATGAGGTCGACGGGAGAAGTCCTGGGCCTGGCCGATTCGTTCGGCCTGGCCTTCTACAAGGCCGAGGAGGCGGCGCAGCAGACATTGCCCAATAAGGGGTGCGTCCTGCTGACCGTGACGGAACAGGACAAGCGCGGTTCGATCGAGATCGCCCGCGAGCTGATCAGGCTCGGGTTCACCATCAAGGCCACCAAGGGCACCCATGAATTCCTCACGAAGAACGGCATCGAGTCGGAGCGGATCCTGAAAATGCACGAGGGCAGGCCCAATATCGTTGACGCCATAAAAAACCGGGAGATCCAGCTCATCATCAACACCCCGAGCGGCCGGATGAGCAAGCATGATGATTCCTATATCCGCAAATCCGCCATCAAGTACAAAGTTCCTTACATAACGACGGTTGCCGCGGCCGCTGCTGCGGCCAAGGGCATATCGGCGTTCCGCCTCGGCCACGGCCGGGCGAAGTCGCTGCAGAGCTACCATGCGGACATCCTGCAGAAGCCATAAATTTGAAGAGAGAAGCCAAATGAAATCCATCAGAGAGAATTGCGGTGTCTTCGGCCTGTATTCCACCGAGGAATGCGTTAACGAGATTTACCAGGGCATAGACTTCCTCCAGCACAGGGGGCAGGAATATTGCGGGATTGCCACCTACGACGGGCGGATCAGGCTCGTGACCCACCACGGCCGGGTTGCCATCGCAATGAAGCCGGTCGAGATCTCGTTCCTGACCGGCAAATTCGGGATCGGCCACGTAAGCCTCTGGGAGCGCCAGCCCGTGACGCTCCAGTCAAAGCTCGGGGAGATATCCGTCGCCTTCAGCGGCAACATCATCAATGCCGGAGAGCTGCTCGAGTCCATGAAAAACAAGGGCAAGGCGTTCCAGCGCGGGTACAACGTGGAAATCCTGGCCCACATAATCCTGGGCGAATCGGACCCGGTCTCCGGCATCGCCGCCCTGGCCCGCAAGATCAAGGGCGCCTACGCCCTCGTGGTCCTGACAGACCACGGCATCTACGCGACCCGCGACAAGTTCGGCTTCCGGCCCCTCATCCTCGGCCAGGGGAATGGAAAGTTCGCCGTGAGCTCCGAATCCCGTGCCCTGCAGAACCTGGACATGGAAGTGGTCAGGGACGTCAAGCCGGGGGAAATAATCCTGATCGACAACAAGGGCATCCACTCGATGAAACAGCTTCACTCCCCGCGCCGCGCTTACTGCGCGTTCGAATGGGCCTATACCGCCAGCATCGATTCCATAGTGGACGGCCTGTATGTCCAGGAGGCGCGCAACCGGCTGGGCGGCGCCCTCGCCCAGAGGGACATCGATGAGGGAGGCATCCAGGCCGACCTGGTCGCGCCCGTACCGATGTCCGGGATCGGCCATGCCCTGGGCTACCATTGCCTCTCGGGGATAAAATACCAGGAAGTGTTCCTTTACAACCGCTATGCCGACCGCAGCTACACCCAGTCGACCCAGGCCGCGCGGGAGAAGATGGCCAAGAGGAAGCTCTCCGTGCTGCGCTACGCGGTGGAAGGCAAACGCATTGTTATCTGCGATGATTCCATTGTCCGGGGCACCCAGATAAGGGACAAGGTCAGGGAATTGAAGAACGCCGGGGCCAAAGAGGTGCACGTGAGAATAGCCTGCCCTCCGCTCATGTACCCGTGCGATTTCGGGATTTCCACCCGGACTTACAAAGAGCTGGCCGCCCGCAATTTCTTCAAGAAGGGCGACATCCACTCCATGACGCAGCTCAGGAAGCTCGAGAAGTGGGTGGCAAAGGAGATCGAGGCGGACTCGGTAAAATACAACAGCATCAGCTCCTTCGTGGAAGCCCTGCGGATCCCGGAAAAGGACCTGTGCCTGAAATGCTTCGACGGCGTGATGCCGATTAAATAGTCACTTGACGGGGGAATGATCATTTCCCCGGTGCTTGAAAAAGCATAGAGAAAGTCCATAAATTCAACGCACGTTTTGGCGAGAGGGTCAGGGAACTTCCCTCCGGCTCAAGGTCTTTTGCCTGCGGCAAAAGCCCCGATTCGCTCTCCGGGAAATTCCCTGACCCTCCCGCCTGCCCTAACTCTGAAAAAAATAAACAACCACAACTTCAGCTTGAGGAGCGGGCGGGATTTATTCCGGAGGGCTGATTTGGCCGACTTCACAATTCGACGGATTAAGTCATTATGCAACTGCGGTGACGTGAAGCGGACACAGACCGCAGGAATGAAGCCCGACCGCTCCGGGGGCTCGGTAACGCTTAAAAAAATTCCATAAACCAAAGCGCGTTTTGCGGGAGTGTGAGGGAACTTCCCTTCGGCTCAAGGTCTTTTGCCTTCGGCAAAATCCCCGATTCGCCTGCGGGAAATTCCCTCCCCCTCCCGCCTGCCTAACACTGAAAAAATAAAAAGAAAAAAACTACGGCGTGAGGAGCGGGCGGGATTTATTCCGGAGGGCAGATTGGCTGGTTCACAATTCGACCAATTATGTCATTATGCACGGCGGTGACGTGAAGCAGACACGGCCCGAGGAATGAAGCCCGACCGCTCCGGGGGCTCGGTAAAGCTTAAAAAATCCTCAATCAGCGCCTCCCCGCGCCTTCTCGACCGGGAACGTCAGCTGCCCCCCGAAATAGCCGATCAGCAAGACCAGGGCGGCTATGACCAGCAGGGACGAGAGGTAAAATGCCCCCGCCTGCAGCCGGGCCGCCGCCGGCCACATCCGCCATAAGGTGAAGAGCGCAAACGCCGTCATAATAAATGGAAAGGGTGATTTTAATCCTGACCTGCCTCATCGGCCTGCCAAGGTAATTCACTTTCCAGGAGAGATATCCCGTTGCCATGGCGAAAGGCACGGAGATAAAGCCCAGGGCGAGGCAGTGCAGTGAGGTTGTCCGGAAAGCGGAACATCCGGTAAAGGCAAAAAACGCTTCAAACGCAAAGGCCGCAGCCAGCAGGGCAATGGGAAAATGCACGGTCATCGGGTGCGGGTGCCTTTTGAAGAAAGGGTGCCTGTCCAGCAGGCCGGGGCGGGCGGATCCTTCAGGCCGCGGCGGGGCCTTTTTCAATATTCCGACCTGGGGCACCCTCTCCAGAACCTCCAGGCCGTGGGGGGCGGCGCCAAACTCGTCGTCAAGCGCCCGGCCGGCATTGTGCCTCGCCATGTGGGTGCCCGTTTCCCAGAGCTCGCTGCCGCTCACGTCATATACCTTCCCTTCAAGGGAGATATACACTGGGGCACCGTCCTTGCCCGAAAAGCGGCCCAACTCTTCCGGATCAAATTCTTTCATTCGTCCTCCCCTTCCGGTAAATTGCAGGATTTCAAATCCGGACTTGACTAGCCCTCATGTTCTAAACTATAGCCCATTTATCAAAATATGGACAGGCAGGAAATGATAAAAAAGTCAGGTACGAGCGGCGCGAAGGAGAATGCCGGGAAAAAGGCTGCCCAGCCCCAGCCGGTTGAAAATGTATCGATACCCGAGATGGTTTCACATTACCTGCCCCTGGGCATTGCTGCGGTCAACAAAAATAATATCATCGAATACATTAATCCAAAGTTCACGGAGATGTTCGGCTATACCCGGCGCCAGGTACCCGATTTGCAGTCCTGGTTTGACAGGGCTTACCCCGACAGGGCCGTCCGGAACCGGATGTCGCTTGCGTGGAAGCAGGAGATGCTCAGGGATTCCGGTCCGGGGAGCTCGCGCGAGGAGGCCTCCACCGTCCGCTGCCGCAACGGCAGCGATATGATTGTCCATATCAGGACCACGACGATGGAGGACGGACGCCACGTGCTCTCGTTCGAGGACATCAGCGAGCGGGTCAGGGCGGAAGTCCTGATGCTGAACGGCTGGAACATTTACCGGAACCTTGTGGAGACCGTCCTCGACTGGACCTGGGAGATCAAGAGCAGCGGCGTTTTCACTTACAGCAGCCCCCAGGTGAAAAATATCCTGGGCTATACGCTCGGGGAAGTGGTCGGCCGGAATTTTTCCGAATTCCTCTTCAAGAGGGATGTGAAAAAATTCAACTCCATGTGGCGGGAATGCGTCGAGAAGAAGAAGCCCATATCCTTCGAGATCTCCTGCCCCACGAAGAGCGGATCCACCGTTTACCTCGAGGCCAGCGGCACGCCCCTGATTCGACAAGGCCGGCAAGCTGATCGGCTTCCGGGGGATAAACAGGGACATCACGGAGCGCAAGGCCCTGGAAGCCGAACTGCACGCCTCCCATGAAAAATTCCGGGCGCTCACCGCCAGGCTCGAAGACGTGCGCGAGGAGGAGAGGACCCACATCTCGCGCGAGCTGCACGACGAACTGGGCCAGACGCTGACCGGCCTGAAAATCGACCTCACCTGGGTGGCCAGGCGCATACCGCCGGAATACCCGGCCCTGGCCGAAAAGGCCGACGCCATGGGGGCGCACATCGATTCGATAATAGAATATATCAGGCGAATAGCGACCCAGCTGAGGCCCAAGCTGCTCGACGATTTCGGTTTCATTGAGGCCATCGAGTGGCTTATCTCGGATTTCCGCGAAAGGACCAATATCCGCTGCAGACTGCGCTCCAACCTCACGCACATGACCATCGACCCCAAGGCGAGCACCATCATTTTCCGGATAATCCAGGAGACCCTGACCAATATCATGCGCCATTCGGAGGCTTCGAGCGTCGCAATCGACATGAAGAAGACTGCTGCGCGCCTGCTCCTTGCCGTCAGGACAACGGCATCGGCATAAAGCAGGAAGATATCATAGGCAGCAGGTCGCTGGGCCTGCTGGGCATCAGGGAGAGGGTCGCCATCCTCAAGGGCACGATAAAATTCGAGGGGATGCCGGGAAAAGGGACCCGCATCAAAATATCCATTCCCGTGTCCAAGTGCTAACGGGAGAGTCGAAAGTCAAACTCCAATAATGCCCCGGCCGCCCAAGGCCGGGCGTCCTGTACGCGGAATAAAAATACTAGACACTTGCCTTTTATCGTATTACCCTTTTTATATTACTTTTTCTGGAGCTGAGCCGATGAAAAGAATAACAGAGCACAGGGAATTGCCGGTTGAGAAACTGAGTTGGACGATGCGACCCCGATTCGATTGGAATCGATTCCATCAAGCAGTGCGAGACGGATATACCGGGCATAATCGGACAGCCCCGGGCCGTCAAGGCGATCAGCACCGGCCTTGATATAGAAAGCCCCGGCTACAACATTTATGCGGCCGGACAGGACGGGCACCGGCAAGACTTCCACCATTACCTCGCTTCTGAACAAAAACATCGCCAAGAAGAAGATCCCCGACGACGTCTGTTACGTGAACAATTTCAAGAACCCCGACCTCCCCAGGTACCTGATGCTCCCGGCGGGGCAGGGAAAGCAGCTGCGCAGGAAATGGACGACCTCATCGAGCACCTCAAGAGGCAGATCCCCCTGATCTTCGAAAGCGACGAGTTCAAGAAAGCCTCCGAAGAGATAATGGAAAAATACAGGACCAAGCAGAAAGACCTCATCCGTGATTTCAACGAGAAAATAACAAGCGAGGGCTTCCAGCTTGTCCAGTTCCAGATCGGCCCGTTCACCCGCCAGGACATAGTGCCCTTTATACGAGGGCAAGCCTGTCCCGGTCGAGCAGCTCGAGGCGCTTGCCGAGCAGGACAAGTTCGACAAGGGAGGAACTTGACAGGATAAAGAAGAAGCTCATCGACCTCAGGGTGGAGCTTGATTCCCTCATGAGGGAGACCCGGCAGATTGAGAAGGACATCCGGGCGGAGATAGATTCCCTCGAATACCGCAACGGAATGCCGGTCGTGAGCGAGCTTGTTTCCGACATCAGGGTGAAGCACGGGAACTCGGGCGTGAACAAGGAGTAAGTGAACGCCTATCTCGACGAGGTCCAGGAAAACATCCTTTCCAATTTGAAGAATTTCAAGGAGGAGGAACAGCCCCAGCAGGCAATGCCCATCCCCATGATGGCACCCCCCGGCCCCCGGTTCATAGAGTACAAGGTCAATGTCGTGGTGGACAACTCGCAGGCTGAAAGAGCGCCCCGTTATCCACGAGACAGACCCCACTTACAAGAACCTCTTCGGGACAATCGAGACGGGAGGTGGACAGGTCCGGACTGTGGAGGACGGATTTCACCAAGATAAGGGTGGGATCGCTCGCCCGCGCCAACGGCGGCTATATTTACTTCAGCGCCCTCGATGCCCTGATCGAACCGGGGGTCTGGGCCTTTCTGAAACGGACGCTAAAAAATAGGCAGCTCAACCTGCAGCCTTATGACCCGTTCAGCTTCCTGCCGACCGCCCTCAAGCCCGAACAGATCCCGCTTGACGTCAAAGTGGTCATGATCGGTGACAGCTACATCTATCACATCCTTTACAACATGGAAGAGGACTTTAAAAAGATATTCAAGATAAAGGCCGATTTCGACACGGAGATGCCCCGGGAAGCCGCCCACATAAATGATTACGTCTGCTTCATGAAGAAAATAGTGGAAGAGGAAAAGCTGCCTGGACATCGACAAGACAGCGGCGGCGGCGATTGTGGAGTACGGGATCAGGCTGGCTGGCAGGCAGAAAAAACTTTCCACCAGGTTTGCCGATATTACGGACCTGCTCAGAGAGAGCAGCCACTGGGCCAAGGAGGCGGGCAAAGAAGATCGTGCAGAGGGAGGACGTTGACCGCGCCATCGAGGAAAGAATCAACAGGGTTAATTTCGTCGAAGACAAGATCCAGGAGATGATCGACGACGGCACAATAATGATCGACAACCAGGGCGAGGTTGTCGGCCAGATAAACGGCCTGACTGTCTACGACATGGGCGACTACACTGTTCGGCAAACCGGCGAGGCTCACGGCAAAAACCGCGCTGGGCAGCGCCGGCGTGATCAATATAGAGCGGGAGGCGAAGCTCTCCGGGAAAATTTTCGACAAGGGCGTGCTGATAATTGAAGGGTATTTCAGGGGAAAATACGCCCAGGACAAGCCCTTATCCATGAGCGCCAGCATCGTCTTCGAGCAGTCGTATTCCGGGGTGGAAGGCGACAGCGCCTCCTCAACGGAAATTTACGCGATAGTCTCAAGCCTGACGGAACTGCCGATCCGCCAGGACTTCGCGGTCACCGGGTCGGTAAACCAGAAGGGCGAGGTCCAGCCGATCGGCGGCGTCAATCACAAGATCGAAGGGCTTTTTTGACGTCTGCAAAGCAAAGGGCCTGACCGGCACGCCAGGGCGTCCTCATACCCGAAACAAACGTCCCGGACCTGATGCTGAGAAATGACGTGATCCAGGCAGTTTCCGATGGAAAATTTCATATTTATCCTGTAAAAACCATCGACGAGGGGATCACGATCATGACCGGGGTGGAAGCAGGCGAGGCAAGTGAGACGGCAAGTACCCGGAAGGGACCGTGAATTTCCTGGTTGACAAGAAGCTCAGGGAAACAATAGATCTTCTCAGGAAATTCGGCGAGGGCGAAAAAGAGTAAAAGAGCCGGGGCCGAGGAAAAAAAAGAATGACAATTCTGCAGGAGTTGAAGAATGAAGCTCAAATTGATATGCGGTGCTGTTGCTCGCGGGGAGTCTGTCATGTTTTCAGGGTGCGGGGTGCTGTTGTTCGGCGGCGCGCCGTCGCGGGAGGCGCGGCGAGGCTCTTACGTTTGGATCAATGAGGAGATTGAAGACGGACTATCCGGCTTCGTTTGACAGGACCTGGACGGCGGTGGAAAAGACGGTTGCGGGCATGCGCGGGACACAGGTCGAACCGGTCAAGGAGATCAGCCAGGGGACAATAAACACCTTGATAGACGAGGAAAAGGTCCGAATTTATGTTTCCTATAAGGAAAAGAACCTGACCAAGCGTGGCCATCAGGGTTGGGGTGGTCGGAAACAGGCTTGCCTCCCAGCGGCTGCATCGACAATATTTCCGAAAACCTGAAAAAGTAAGGGGAAACCAGGGTCCAGGCAAGGGAAGAAAGTATTCTTTCCGCTGCCTGGATTTTTTTTGGCCGGCGAATGGGGATCAACCTCGCTACAGGAATCATCATAAGCATCGTCCTGCTGGTTTTCTCGTTCTACGGCATGGACTTCCAATCGGTTGTTGACGGGCTGAAGGCAATCAGTCCCGTTTACCTCCTGCCCATAATCGTTATCGCCCTTGCAGTCCAGTTCCTGAGGTCATACAGGTGGGGCATCCTGCTCCACCCGCTGGGGACAATCGACCAGCTCACGCTGTTTTCCGTCACCAGCGTGGGGTTCCTCGCTATAGTAGCCTTCCCTGCCAGGATCGGGGAACTCGCACGGCCTTACCTGATATCGAACAGGAGCAGCATCCCGATGGCCTCCGCCCTGGCCACGGTGGTTGTCGAAAGGATCATCGACACGCTTGCCGTCCTGGCTTTCTTCTCGATTGTCCTGTTTTCCTCCGGGCTGCCGGGTTGGGTCGTGAACGCGGGGAGCATATCGCTCCTCGTGGCCGTATCGGCATTCCTGCTCGTCTTCCCGAAGGCTTCGCGGGAATGGGTCCTGGGGCTCGTACACAGGTCCCCGGACAGGCTCAGGTTCCTCCGCAAATGGGCCGACCAGTTCAACGAGGGGATGGCAATCTGCGGGCAGCCGGGGCTCCTGGTCAAGGCGGGCGCTTTATCGATGCTGATATGGGGCCTTAATATAGTTTCGTTTTACCTTTTCTTCCTCGCTTTCGGGTTCGACCTCCCCCTGGGCGCCGCCGCCGTCCTGATGGTAATTATAATAATCGGCATAGCCGTCCCGGCCGCACCGGGCTTCATCGGAAACTGGCACTTTGCCTGCATCACGGGCCTTGCCATATTCGGCATTCCCAAGGCGCCGGCATTGAGCTATGCCCTCGTGTCGCATTTTTTCGGCGTCCTCACCACTGCGGTCCTGGGCCTGGCCTTCATGCCGTCCAACAAAATCCATTTTGCCGACCTGGCGAGCCTTGGCCGGCTGAAGAGCTTCTTAAAGGGGAAAACCCGGTGAAAGTCCTGACGGTTTGCCGTCAGGAACGAAGCCCTTTTGCCCTGGGGTGTTTGCAAAGCTTAAAAAATCCCATAAACCAAAGCACGTTTTGGCGGGAGTGTGAGGGAACTTCCCTTCGGCTCAAGGTCTTTTGCCTGCGGCAAAATCCCCGATTCGCCTGCGGGAAATTCCCTCCCCTCCCGCCTGCCAAACGCTTAAAAAATAAAAATAGAAAAACTAAGCTTGAGGAGCGGGCGGGATTTATTCCGGAGGGCTGATTGGCTGCTTCACAATTCGACCACTTATGTCATCATGCACCGCGGTGACGTGAAGCAGACACAGACCGCAGGAATGAAGCCCGACCGCTCCGGGGGCTCGGTAAGGCTTAAAAAAAATCCATAAACCAAAGCACGTTTTGGCGGGAGGGAGAGGGAACATCCCTCCGGCTCAAGGTCTTTTGCCTGCGGCAAAAGCCCCGATTCGCTCTCCGGGAAATTCCCTCCCCTCCCGCCTGCCCTAGCGCTGAAAAAAATAGAAAACCGCTTTCAGCCGACCCCCGCCTTTTTGAGCACCTTTGCGGGGCTTGTCATGAGCAAATGGAGGCCCAGTTCACGCGGTGGGATACCGAAGGCGAGGCCCATCAGCTGGGTGAAGTAGATGACCGGCAGGCCGTATGCGGTCCCCCGGCTCGCGCTTATCCTTTCCTGCAGCAGGTCGAGGTTCGCCTGGCACATCGGGCAGGCCACCACTATGGCATCGGCGCCGGAGCTTGCGCGCGGACTCCAGGACATCGCCCGAAAGCTCCATGACAATCTCCGGCTCGGTCGGCGCAAGGCTCCCCCCGCAGCATTCGGCCTTGTGGGGCCAATGCACCGTCTCGGCCCCCAGCGATCTCAATAGATCATCCATGAGCCCGCGGCTGTTCCGGGTCATCAAAGGCCATAACCGCAGCGGGGCGCGTCAGCATGCAGCCGTAATAGGCCGCAAGCCTGATGCCCGTCAGCGGCTTTTTCAGCTCCTTTTCTATGCGGCGCTTAATTCCTTCTTCGGAGAAGACCTGCAGCAGATGGGCGACTTCAATGTTTGCGGAGACCTGGAAACCCGGTAATCCGGGCAATGTTCTGGCGGGTCTTTTCATCTTTTGCCCAATTCCTGCGAGGCGGTCTTCAGCCTGTTGAAGCAGCCGGCGCAGGCCGTGGCGACCCTGTGTAACCGGCATTTTCCGCCAGGGCCAGGTTGCGGGCGCTCAGGTTGATGGCAGCTGCATGGTCGCGGCTGTGGGCGGCGCTTGCCCCGCAGCAGCTCCAGTCCGGGACTTCTTTCAGGTCGATGCCCAGGCGCCGGCAGACGGCCTCGACCGACAGGCCGTAATCGCGGGCCATGGCAGTGCAGAGAGCATCCGGGAAAATACGCCAGTTCCATGCTATGGCTCCCTCAGACCCTTTCTGACTTCATCTCTGGCCCTTGACCCCGGGCGTGAACGGATTGAGCTTTCCCTTGAGGAAGCAGCCGTATGCCGGTCGCCAGGATCGGACCACAGGTCTCGAGGTTTTCATTTTGAACCGGGCAATAAGGGAGAGCTCGGAGACCCGGCCCCGCCGGGCTATCTCTCCAGGAACAGGGTGTTGAAAAGCTCAACCTGGGCCCGCTTCGGGGCGATACGGCTTGCCGCAGGGCCATTTCCCTGAGGTAATCGATAATTTGCGGGGATGTCTATTCCTGAAGGGCAGCGCTCCAGGCACAGCCGGCAGGAAACGCAGATGGAGAGCGCGTCCCTGATGCTGGAGGAGTTGGCTTATCAATTCGAATCGCCGAGCCTGATCATCTGGATAATCTTGCGCGGGGTGAAATCGAAGTGGTGGCCCGTCGAACAGCCCGCCCGAACATTTTCCGCATTCGTAGCAAAGATCGAGGTCAACCCCGCAGGCCCGCTCCACCTCCTGGCGGAGGCCGTTTTTCTTCAAATGTTTGGCCGTATCTGAGAGTCATTTTGAAATCGCAGTTTCCCAAAAAAACAAACGGTCAAGCCGATCAGTTCTCATACTTTTGCCGGGTGTACGAGAGCGCCTCGGCGGCGGCCGCGGCCCCCTGGCTGATGGCTTCCTGGACGCTGAGCGCAAAACCGCAGCCCCCCGCCATGAAGACACCCTCGGCAAGTTCGTGGGGCCTGGATTCCTCCCGGGGCTGCGGGAACCCGCAGGGATCCGGGCTTGCCCCGAACATCTCTAAGAGTGTTCCCGTTTCAGGACCGGGGACAACTGCCGGTGCCAGTACGACCATGTCGGTCTCCACCTCGATCGGCACGCCCATCAGGGTGTCCTCGCTCCTCACCAGGAGCCTTCCCCCGACGGGGAGGACCTTCCCGGGCCTGCCCCGGAAGTACCGCACTTTCTTCTCTTCAATTACCTTGCGGACGAATTCCTCGTAGCTTTTACCGGCCGCCCTTATATCTATGTAGAAGACATAACAGCGGGATTCGGGGAAAAGGTCCCTGAACATCCCGGCCTGTTTGGCCGTGTACATGCAGCAGATCTTGGAGCACCAGGGATGGCCCTTGGACCGGTCCCGGGAGCCCACGCACTGGATGAAGCCGACCGCCTCCGGAACGTTTTGCCGCTCGCCTTCCTTCCAGGACTTCAGGCGCGCCTCGAATTCCAGCGAGGTCAGCACCCCGGGATATATCCCGTAGCCGTACTCGCCGTAGCGCGAGCAGTCAAACAGGCCGAAGCCGCTGGCGATGATCACCGCGCCGGCATCAATCAGTTGACCTCCGGGTTCGAGGCGGCACACGAAGCCGCTTCCCCGGCGCTCGGCCGAGACCACTCTTGTCCCCGTGCGCACTTCGATATTGGGGCTCGATTCTATTTGGGCCTTTTTCTTCCTGAGGACCTCTGAGGGGTCCGCCCAGTCTGGGAAAGCTGCCCTGCAGGGTGTTGAGCAGCCCGCCTGGCTCTTTTTCCTTTTCAACGAGGACCACCTGCAGCCCCGCCGCGGCCGCCTTCAGGGCCGCTTCCATGCCTGCCGGGCCGCCGCCGATAATGAGCACCGTTTCAGAGCCTTTCACTTTTCCTCCAACCCCAGTTTATTAAGGACTCTCCGCATTGAGACCGTGTTGGCCTCGAAGCCGAGCTTTTTTGCCGGTATCCCGATTGCAATTGCGATCAGCTGCCCCAGGTCTATGACCGGGATGGCGAACTCCCCCTTTCCCATCCGGGAGAGATTGGGCTGTTCCCGGTCGAGGGCGATGTTGCAGCCCGGGCAGACGGTGGTCATCAGTTCGACCCCCGAGTCCCGGGCGCTCTCGAGCTTTTTCAAAAGGTGCGGCTGGACAAGGCTCTCCTTGTGGGTGAACCCCCGGCCCACGGAATAACCGCAGCAGGCCTGCCGCTCCGGGTAAAACACGGGCTCGCCCCCCAGGGCCCTGATGATTTTTTCATGGAATGTGGGGTAGCCCCCCTCGTCAAGGATGCCGTACTGCTGGGCAAGGTAATGGCAGCCATAGTGCGCGCCGACCTTGAGGCCTCTGAGGGGCCTCTCGACCATTGCCTCGATCCTGTCAAGGAGCCTGAAGTAGAGCTCCTGGACGTGGAATATCCTGGTCTTGCCCTTGTACTCGTAGCCCCATTTGGCGATCGAGGCGTTGGCCGACGCCAGGTACCCGGGGTTGGAGAGGAGGATGTGGGACAGCTCCCTGTTGTAGCCGAAGCAGCCGTTGCAGAAAACGAAGGTGTCGAGGCCCTTTTTTTCCACGATGGCCAGGTTGCGGGCGGTGACTGCCAGCGAAAACTGCGGGTGGTGCCCCGAGCAGGTCAACAGGTAGCCCGAACAGCAGGTCTGGTCGGGGTCCATTTCGACACCGATCCCGAGCCTTGCCAGGACCTCCCGGACGGCGCTTTCCGTGCCCGGGTATTCGAGGCTCCCGGTGCAGCTGCGGAACAGGAAGACGGTCTCGGGGACGTCCGGGAAGAGCGCCTCGGGCTTTACGGCCCGCTCCTTATTCATCGACGATTCTCCCCTCGACGTACCGCAGGCAAACGGGCTTTTCCTCCCCGGAGGTGATCTCGTCGAGCCACTGCTCCACCCCGGCAAGTTCGAAGAGCTCGCGGTACTCGGCCCTGGCCTTCTCCGAAACCTCCGGCCAGGGATCTGCCCCGATCCCTTTTCTGATCCTCATGATCTTCTCGCGCCCCTTCTCGCCGGGAGCAAAGGTCAAGGCGTCTTCGCGGGCGCGCAGGGCAAACCTCTTGAACGGCACAATGTACTTGAGCCCGAAGCCCTTCTCCAGGGCGCGGTACCTCAACTGCATCATGAGCAGGGGGAAATGAATATCGGCCGGGCACACGGTGTAGCAGTTGGCGCACCAGAAACAGCGCCATATCTCCTCGCTCGCCAGCCACCTCTCCTCATTGCCCGCCAACACGTCGCGGATGATCTGGCGGGGGTTATACGAGGGGCTCAGGGCGGCTACCGGGCACGAACCGGCGCACTTGCCGCAGGCCAGGCACTCTCGCAGGTTGGGGACCAGGCTGTATATGTCTACTGCTTTGTCTCCCGGGTCACCGGGGTCGCTCGCGGCTCATTGGTTCTCAGTCTGGCACGTCACGCATTGCGCATGACGTACACTTTCATTCCTTTCACCAGGTCCTTGACCCGTTTGCGGTATTCCATCATGTGCGGGGCTTTCAGGTGCTCCTTGAGGTGGCGGATGTCCTCCCACTTCTCCAGGATTGTCACCACGTCCGCACGAGCGGGTGCGGCAAAGTCAGTCTCCAGGTCGATGACCGGGCCGTACTCAATGCAGCCTTCCTCCGCCCTGACGAAAGGCAGCACCTTGTGGAATTCAGCGAGAAAATCTGCCCTCGCGCCTTCAACTGTTTCTACAACCGCAATCACATGGATCATTTGAGTGCCTCCCGGTAATTTCTTCCAGCATTCGGATCGGGTCTGGAAGGATGTCCCGCACATCCGGCAATCCAAGCCAGGTGCCGCGCATTATATAGATTTGGCGGGATTATGAGAAGTTTAATTTGGGTCCGCCTTCCGGACGAAAAAAGGCCAGTGCAGGTCGACCGGGACACCCATCAGGAGCCAGGCGCTCCTCTCGTCCATGACCTGGTTTATAATGTCCTTTATCATCAGGCCGCACTCCGGGATTATTTCCTCAACCCCAATTTCGAGGATAGGCCCCGGGGAGGGCGCGCAGGTTTCCTCGCAGAAGAACAGCACTGCCTCGCTTTCCAGGTCTGCCGCTATTATGCAATCACCGATACGGAACGCTTTCATGTTGCCTCGCAATAAGCGGGGGCTGATAATGCCCTCTAACAGCCCCCGCCATTCCTTGATTTTAAATTTTTATCACGGTTCGATCCTGGCCTTCGGGTCTTTAGCCCATTCCTGCATTGACCCGTCGTAATTCCTGACATTCTTGTACCCGAGGACCTCATGCAGGATGAACCACCAGGCCGTGGCTACCCGGCCCGTGTCGCAGTAAACGATGATCTCCCGGGAAAGGTCGCTGCCCGCAACACCCGAAGCCATGTTTTTCAGCTGGTCCCTGTCCTTAAGGGTATAGCAGCATGTTTCCATGTGCTCGCCGGGGGGATATTTTTCAAAAACCTGCGCGGTGGGCAGGTTGACCGCGCCCGCGATCCTGCCGGCCTTCGCGACAAACGGGAGCTTGTTCCTGCCCAGGAAGAATTCCGGCTCCCTGGCATCGACTATCAAGGCTTTTCCCAGCCGGTCCATGACATGGTCCTTTGTCGCCAGGAGTTCCTTGTTGAATTTCCCCTGGTAGGGTTTCGCCTTCGGCCTGACAAAATCCTTGGACAGGGCCCTCTTTTCCCTGACGGCCCATTTTATATACCCGCCGTTGAGGACGCCGACCGTCTTTACGCCCGCATATTTCAGGGTCCAGGCGACCCGGGTCGTATTGACCCGGTCGGGGGCGGACTCCGTGGTACCGGCAACCACGACGATCGAGTCGGGGCTGATGCCCGCGGAGCTCAAGTGTATCGACCAGCTCATCGTCATCGGGGAGCTGGTTGTCGATGTCGCCCTTTTTCACGGCCCACGCCCCGTAAAAGACGCTGATCGCGCCGGGGATATGGTCCGTGCGGTAATCTTCCGTCTTGCGGATATCGACTATGATCACCTTCGGGTTATTGAGGTTCTGCTGGAGCCAATCGGTCGATACTATTGGCGAGAACTCCTGGGCAAGGACAGCCAGGGGGAATATGAGGAAAAAAATCAGCGAAACAGGCAGGAATTTCAGTCTTCTCATTTTGGCCTCCGATCTGTCTAAGGGGTGGCGGCTAAAAAAATCGACAGCTGATAACCGTGATTGCTCTTTATAAAATAGTATTCAAACAGTTCCCGCCAATGCAAGCAAATTTCCGCCCGGCTTTTTAGAAATACACTCGCCCGCCCGCATAATTCCTTTGAAAATAGCCGCTGCGGAACGAGCCGGTGGAGATCGTCCTGCCCCGGCCGGGGGCGTGGATGAACTGGTCGTCGCCGATGTAGACGCCCACATGGGAGACTTTACCCGCGGTGCTGAAGAAGACCAGGTCCCCTTCCCTCAATTCGCCCCGGCCGACAAAGCGCCCCGCCTCGAACTGCTCCCGCGACGACCGGGGGAGGTTGAGGCCGTTCAGGCGGTAGACCGCCATGGTAAAACCGCTGCAGTCAAGTCCGTCCTGGGTGTTCCCGCCCCACAGGTACGGCACGCCGATAAAGCTGCGGGCGGTCCGGACTATTTCCGGGCGGACCCGGTCTGTCCCCTCCCGCGTATTTGATAGAGTACTGGTCCGGGCTGACTATATAAAACTCGTCGATTACCCCGGATTGCAGGAGTTCCCCGGCCCTTTTCCTGGCCTCCTGCACCGTGGGGAAATTGCCGAACCTGACCTTGTAGAGGCCGGCTTTGAAGACGAAATAATAGGCATCTATTTTTTTCTTCCTCAGCGATTCCGTCAGCTTCGCCGCGTTCGCAGGGCTGGAGAACGCGCCCGCCTGGATCGTGAAGCCCATCCTGGGGATTTCCTTGCCCGCCGTCCCGGGGACCGCCGGGGGCGTTATTTTCCTGGGGCCGCAGCTCAGCGCCGTCAATACAAGGAACACGGCCGCCATGGCCCGTAAACTACGGCTCAAATAAAATCCCGGTGTGCATTCCGTTTTGATTTGCCCTTCTCCGTCTCAGGGTTCCAGGACGACGAAACCCGCCTGCTGTTCGACCTTGCGCATGGCCTCGGTCTCCAGGAGCTCGAAGATCACCACCTCGACAATCTGCCAGACCTTGACGCCTTTCCTGACGCACCCGGTGATGCTCGAGTCCTTCCTGCCGGTCGCCAGGTGCATGTGGAGGATGGGAGCGCCCGACTCGTCCGGGAAAATGGTCCCGGTACCAGCGATCTCGTGGGGCTCCTTCAAGAGGAGTTCCATCGGCACCACGGGCCGCGCCTCGCCGTCGGCGGGGCCCACCACAAACCGGCTCCCCCTGTCGGCCGCGCCCAGGGCTATGCACGCCGCGGCCCTGATCCGGTGATCGGATGAGAACCGTTCAATAACCTCGTGCAGTATTTCACCCTGCTCGAGCCGGACGACAAAGACCCGCCCCATTTTCGCTTCCGAGTATTTCATCCTCGCCCCCTTCTCGTATTCTTGAGGTCAACTATCATGTACGAGGAAAGGCGGTCAAGAAAATCGAAAACAGCGGCGGCGCCATCGTTTTTATTGCTATCATCCGCGAGTTCGGCTATCATGCAAAACACATGTCAACCCGGAGGCGGAATGTGAGGAAATTGAGTCTGCTTGCCGTTCCTGTCCTGCTGCTGTCCCTGTATGCCTACTCGACAGCGGCAACCCAGAGCAGCTGTGTAACCTGCCACACCAGCGAAAGCATCCTGAAGAAACTCTGCAAGCCGCCCGAGATACATGGCGGCGAGGGCGAGGGTTGAGCAGGGGCGCCTCCGCCGGTCAAGGCGGAAGAATATTACAAGGGTTTCCTCGTCGACAAGGAACTGATCGGCAAGAACATCCACTTCAAACGTGAATGCACCTCGTGCCACGGCGGGAACGACAAGGCCATTGAAAGGGCAAAGGCCCACGCGGGCATCGTAAAGAGGCCGTCCGATGACCTGAAGAACTGCAGGATGTGCCACTCGAAGATCACGCAGGCCTACTCTAAAGCGCTGCATTACACCTCCGCCGGGCAGCGCAGCGGCGTGCTTCCCAGGTTCTCAAAGGCGGAAGCCGAGATCTTTGACAAGAAGGTCTTTGAAGGCTCCTGCCGGAGCTGCCACGCCTCCTGCGGTGACTGCCACGTCAAGTCGCCCGCGATCGGCGGGATCAGCACCGGCCTCATCCAGGGCCACAAGTTCGTCCGCAAGGACGAGTCCAAGACATGCTCGATGTGCCACGGCGGAAGGGTCTACCCCGAGTTCACGGGCGAATACGGCGGCAATCCCGACGCCCACTACCAGAAGGGCATGGGGTGCATGGACTGCCACAAGGTAACGGAGATGCACGGGGACGGCAGCGCCTACGCGTCAAAGCAGGAAGTGAAAGACAAGCCCTCCTGCGTCAAGTGCCACAATAAACTGGGCAAGGAAAGCAAATTGCTCACCCAGGTGGCGCATACAAAGCATACGGACAAGGTCAGCTGCTACGGGTGCCATTCCGCGACAGAGTACCGCAACTGTTACAGTTGCCACATGGGGCCCGGATCCACTTCCAAGCCGGGATTTATCCTCGGGCAGAACCCCAGGAAAAAAGGAGAGGTAACAACCCTGAGGCTTATCCCGACGGTCAGGGACACCTTCAAAAAAGCGGGAATCGAGATGGCCAGTTTCGACGCGCTCCCCAATTACTGGAACTCGCCGGTCCACAATATCCGCAAGCGCACCGACCGGACACGCTCCTGCGATTCGTGCCATGTGGACAGGAAAAATTTCCTGACCAGGGAAGCGCTAATCGAAAACGGATCGAAGGCCAACGAGAGTCTGATATATATGCCCAAACCCATCCCAATGAAATAAGGAGGACCGCATGAAAAAAAGGAGTTGGAGCTTCATGATACCTGTACTGGTGCTGGCCATAGCCCTGCCCGTTGCGGCCCTGGCGGCTGCACCGGTTGTCTCCACGGACTGGCTGGCCCAGAATCTCAAGGCCCCCAACCAGGTAATAATCGACATCAGGAAAGTTGACGAGTTTAAGGCTGGGCATGTCCCGGGCGCGGTCAGCTCGACTTATAATACATGGGCAGTTAAGAAGGGCGACCTCCTCAACGAGCTGCCCTCCGAGGATGACCTTTTTGATGCCCTCGGCGCCGCCGGGATCACCCCGGATACCACGGTAGTGGTCATCGGCAAATTCGACACCCCGCCCGAAAGGACCGACGCCAGCCGTGTCGGCTGGACCCTCAAGTACGCCGGGGTGAAAAATGTCTCCCTCCTGAGCGGGGGGATGGGCAAGTGGGCCGCAGAGAAGAAGCCCGTCACAACCGAACCGGTGAAGGCGAAAGCCGTCGCATACAGCGGCAAGGTGAACAAGGAAGTGTTTGCGACCAAAGACTACGTCATGGGCCGCCTCGGGAAGGCCCTGATCGTGGACGTAAGGGAGCCGGATTTCTTCAACGGCAAAAAGAAGCTGGAGTTCGTCCCCAAAACCGGCCGCATAAAGGGCGCCGTGAACCTGCCCAATTCGTCGCTGTTCAGCCAGGACTGGACTTACAAGGACAAGGCGGGCCTGGAAAAGGCCGCCGTGCCGGTGGTCGGGACAGACCTTTCCCGGGAAATCATCGTCTACTGCGACACGGGGAAAGTATGCACCGGCTGGTGGTTCATGCTTACCCAGGTGCTCGGGTACAAGAACGTGAAGAGCTATGACGGCTCCTTCATGGAGTGGGCCAGAGACCCCAATGCACCGATGGAATAAACTTAAATGACTCTAAACGGGGCGGCCTTCCGGCCGCCCCGCAAATGGTACACCGATGGCGGTATTAAGAATATTCACTTGTTCCCTTATCCTCGTCCTCCTGTGCCCCGCGCCGATACATGCGGCAGCAGCAGCGGGCCACCCCGACGTCTGGCTGAGGAACCAGATTGGCGAACGCATCTCGCCCGCCGTCAACCAGTTCGACTCTTACAGCCCCCGGAGGACCTGCGGAGGCTGCCATCCCTATAAGACAATAACGCAGGGCTATCATTTCCGGCAGGGCTTCGACATGCCCGGTAAACAATCCGGCCTGTACGGGAGGGGGCTTGACCTTGCGGCCCTCCCGGAGCCCGTGGCGCCGAAGCAGTTTCGCGCCTCCCTGGCGGAAGGGCTGGCCGTATATGACTGGATCTCCGCCGGTGCCAGGGCGGGGTTTCCGTCCGCAGGCTGGGTGATGCCCGGGGGCGGCCCCCTGGAATTCGGGAGGAACAGGAAAGGATTGGCTGACTTCTCCCGGACCCTCATTGAGGGCGAGGCGCAGGGCCGCGCCGCCGCGGACGGGGACTATTCGTCACGGTTCACGCCCGACAGGCTGAGCCATTTCCGCGAGAGCGGGGTAATCGAGGCCGACTGCCTGATCTGCCATTACCCCGGGTACAAGATGGACAGGAGAAATGCGCAGATCAACTCCCGGAACTACCGCTGGGCAGCAACGGCGGGGGCGGGTCTGGGCAGCGTAAAAGGCGCCATCTTCACTTATTCCGACCCGCAGGCCCGGCCGGAGAGCCAGGGTTTTCTGGACGGCACGTGGAATTTTCAAAAAAGGCCGCTCGTGGAATACAACTGGAGCAGCCGCGAGCTGTTCACTCCGGAAGGCAGGCTCAAGGGAAAAATCCTGAGCAGGAATGTCGGCCCGGAAAACTGCCTGCAGTGCCACGGCATCCTCGACGCCGCGGCAACCGGCACAAGCCATGCGAAGAAAAATGATGCCCACGCCAAAGCGGGATTCAGGTGCACGGACTGCCACCGCCTTGTCGGGAAGACATCCGCGGAAAGGCTCAGGCACCAGGTCGCGCCCGCAAGGCTTGCCGGGATAAAACAGGCGGCCATGCAGACGTGCGCGGACTGTCATTACGACGGGAAATACAGGGCGCGCAAGGGGCTCCCCGCCAGGGCCCCGGACCCGCAACAGGCCCACGCCAAGCGGTTCCCGCGCAGCACTTTCCATTTCGCCGTAATTTCCTGCACTGGCTGCCACGCAGCCGGCCAGGGCGCCAGGGGTGGATACCTCCTGGACACGAGCATGGGCTACCCTTCCTGGTTCACGGCGGAGGCGCTCGAGCAGGCTTCAGTTCCGGGCGGACTCGCGGAAGCGGCAAGGAAAGCATGGAAGCCCTGGACAGTGCGCCACAAGGCGGGCCGGGGGGAAATGTATACAGCCGGGATGCCCCGGGTCACTCAATGGTTCGGCCAGATGACGGGCAGCAAGATCACGCCGGTGCGCCTCGATACGGTCAAGAAGTCTCTCGGAAAATTGGATTTCACTTCCGTCAAGGTCAAAGGCATTGACGGAAAGTCAATCAATGTGAAAACGATCGCGACCGAAGCTGATATCGCCCGGGCCATCAGGGCCCTGCAGGCAGCCGGCGTGAAAAACCCGGTGTTTGTGTCTGGCCGGGTATACCGGCTCGAGGGCGGCAAGGTCGCGGCAGGCAGCGAACCGGTCCCGTCCCGGACCGCCCTCATCCGGCATGACGTCCAGAAAAAAGGGTACGGGTCGCGCGGCTGCATGGAGTGCCATGCTGGAAAAGCCGAATTCTTCACGAAGGCCCGCGTTACGAATATAGGCCGTTTCCTGAAAGAAGATTACCCGGGGCCAGGCGGAGCCAACACGGTTTCGCCCCTGACGGAATGGGGCCTGAAATCGGTCCCGCCGATGTCAAGGTAAGCTGGTGGATATGAAGAAGACCCTTGCAAAATTTCTCTCACCCATTTCCCCCTTTTTTAAAGGGGGATCAAGGGGGATTTTAATCCTTGCACTGCTCCTGGCAACACCGCTTGGTTCCGCGGCGCAGCAGTTACCGACGAAAACAACCCCCCAGGAGCTCCAGTCGCTGCTGCAGAAAAAAGAGGCGACGGCCGTGAACATCATGAGCCGCCTCGAGTGTGCCGACCACCAGGTGCCCGGCTCGCTCTGCGTCCCCTGCGATGAATTCGCCCAAAAGGCGCCCGACCTGCTGAAGGGCCTCCCCCAGCAGGTCGTCGTGTACGGCGACTCCGCCGCGGATGCGGCGAACTGTCCCGGCTTGACCGCCTCCGCCCTCCCCGGTTTCCAGGTATCGGTGCTGGAGGGGGGACTGGCGAACTGGAAGAAAGCCGGCTTTGGGATCGTCTCGATCGGGCCGTGTCCCGCGCGTCCCGGTCGCCTCAATAAGCGCCAAAAACCTCAAAGGCCTTGCGGCCCAGGGGAAGCAGCCGGTATTGATCGATATCCGGCCGGAACGGCTCTTCCGGGAGGGCCATATCGAGGGCGCGGTGAATATCCCGCTTGACTCGCTGCCGGCGCGCTACTACGAAATCCCCTTCAGGGGCAGCGTGGTCCTCGTTGACGGGGACGGCCGGGCCTCGTTCCTCGCCGGCTCGTATCTCAAGTCCAGGGGCTACACGGATGTCGGGAGGCTCCGGGGGGGCATGGCGGCCTGGAACAGGGAATCGGCAAAGGAGAAGAAGTGATGGTGCGCTCCCGGGCATTTGCCGCGATACTATCGGCGCTTGCGATTCTGATCATAGCGCTCGGCCCCGCTGCCGCCGAGGTGCGCGACTGCGCGGGCTGCCACTCCGAGCCCAAATTCAGCAGCGAGTTTGCCAATTCTGTCCACGGCAGGACGGGGTGCCTGAGCTGCCACAAGATATCGAACCTGTCGAAACATGTGAGAGGCGAGGAAGAGCCGTCCGCTGATTTCGTGCGGGACGTGCCATGCCAAGGCCTCGCAGGATTACGGCTCCGATGCCCATTACCTGAAGCTTGACCTGCGCTGCCAGGACTGCCACCGGGAAATCCATACCCTGCAAAAACCCAAAGCGGCCGGGAAGATCGCCATCGTTGAAAAATGCACCCAGTGCCATCCGCGGGAAGAATACGCTGCCAAAGGTCACGGCGCGGCGGTGTCTGAGGGGGAACAACGATGCTGCCTCCTGCGCGGACTGCCACGGCCTGCACGGCATCCCGGCATTCGAAAAGGCCAGCCCTGAGGGCGCGGCCCAGGCAAGGATCTATTACGCTGCCAGGTGCATCGCCTGCCATGACGACCCGGGACTGGTGAAACGCAACAAACTGGCGCCCGATATAGTTCGCCATTACGAGGCGACATACCACGGCAAAGTCCTCAAGGTGGGGCAACCCGAAAAGGTAGCCGGCTGCGCCGACTGCCACGTTTCTCACAATATTTTGCCTCGGGACAACCCGGAATCCAACTTTACGCCTGAGGGAAGAACGGCCATGTGCGGCAGATGCCACAGTGGCTTTCATCCGGAATTCGCGAACTATATAGCGCACCCGGACTATGAAGACCCGAACGAGTACCCCGTCCTGCACATGACCTACATCTTCATGATCATCCTCATCGTCGGGGTGTTCCTTTTCTTCTGGACCCATACCATCCTGTGGTGGCGCAAGGCCTGGTCGGAAGAATACGCGAGGAAGAAGGCGTGCCAGCCATCCCCGTACAAGTGCGAGGGCGACAACGTGGAGCGCTTCCGGCCGCTTTACAGGGTCATGCACGTCCTGCTGATCCTGTCTTTCCTGACCCTGGTCATGACCGGCATTCCCCTGAAATACCCCGCCGCGGACTGGGCGCGCACATTGGTCCGCTTCTGGGGCGGGGCACACTCGGCGGGCATTTTCCACAGGCTTGCGGCCACCGTGCTGACTAATCCTGTTCCTTTACACGATCCTGATGTCCATGAAGTTCCTCTTCCCCGGCGGGAAGGTCAAGGGCTGGCTGGGAAGGCTCTTCGGGTCCGGATTCCCTCTTCCCCAACCTCAAGGACCTGCAGGACATCAAGGGGATGTTCCTGTGGTTCTTCAACAAGGGAGAGATGCCGAAATTCGACCGCTGGACCTACTGGGAGAAATTCGATTTCCTGGCGGTCTTCTGGGGGATGTTCGCGATCGGGCTCTCGGGGTTCATGCTCTGGTTCCCGGAGAAGTTCTCGTACATATTGCCGGGCTGGTTCATCAACATTGCCGCGCTGGTGCACTCGGAAGAGGCGCTTCTGGCCGCGCTCTTCATCTTCACGGTGCACTTCTTCAACAACCACATTGTGCCGAACAAATTCCCGCTCGAGCCGAACATATTCACCGGCCGCAACACGATCGAGCAGATGAAGCACGAGAGGGAGCTCGAATACGAACGCCTTGCGGCGTCCGGCAGCCTGGAAAACATCAAACGCCCGGCCCCGGGGCCCCGGGAGAGTCTGGCCTGGCGGATTTTCGGCTTCGTTAGCACTGCGATAGGAATTTTCCTGACCCTGCTGATTATCTGGGCGGTTGCTTTGTAAAGCGGCGTGTGCGGTTATCCTTCACCGATGGCTTCCAGGTCGGCAAGGTCTTTCTTTCTTCCCAGGCTCTGCTTGTTTTGTACGAATTCCCTCTTGCCGATGTAGAATACCTTCAAATCTGCAAACGGGCCTTCCACCCGGCCCGCTGCCGCTTGCTCCCAGCTCACGCCCGTAATGGATGTCACAATGTCGACCCGGACGGGAGGGAAGCCGAGTTGAAGCACGTTTCCCGCGGCCGTAAAATCATTTATTTCCACACCCAGGGACCCGAAACCGAACGCGTTCAGGGCCTTCAGGATGCGCTCAGCGTTCTCCAGATCCGGGCGCACCAGGATATCCAGATCTCCCGTGGCCCTGGGTGACCCGTAGTAGCCCAGCGCATGGGCGCCTACTATCATGTAATCAACCTGTTTTTCGTTTAATAAGGCGAGCAGATCTCTGAAGTCTTGCTGAACCATATTGCTCCGTGCTCAATTCTCCCACCGCGTCCACCCGCTCCCGGGGCGGCCGGGACAGCCAGTATTCAAGATTTTCCCTGATCTCCGAGTAATCCCCCAACTTCCTTTTGCGCACGATTTTCTTAATCATAAATATACGTTATCTCATTTTGATCAAAAATCAAAGCGTAATAAGCCGTGCCTGCCGTATGGTGACTTCGATGATAACATGATGCCCGATGAAGAAATCGCGGAAAATATTATGAAATATAAACGCCGCCTCGAGTGGTTCATAGGGGGCAGCACGAGGATAGTAACCGGTTTCTCCTCGTACATGAGCGGGAATTTTTCACCTTTCGTTACATGTTTGGCGCAGCCCGTGAACAGCAATGAGACAGTTACAACCAGGAGTATTGGATAAATGATTTTGTTTTTCACTTTTTCTGCGCCTCCATTTTGTTTTTCAGGAGGGACACCAGTTTTTTCGATTCCGGGTACGCCTGTTCCTCCATTTCAAGATATTTCATTGCCTCCTGCTTTTCCTTCTTTCATCAGGATGAACGCGTATGCACAGCATACCCCCGGCGGCACCCTGTTATTGTGTTCTTTGGAAACCTGTATGATCTTGAGCAATTCCTGCTTGTGTTCCTCAAGAGTCTTGTCGGAGGGATTTTTCTTGTAGTCGTAAAGTGTTTGTGAGTAGTTTTCCCAGTAATATATTTTGGGCTGAGCGCAACCTGACAAGATCAAAACCGCAACGCACGACCAGAGGAGAAAAGAGGGGTTCAGTTTCATGGCACCATTATCTCCTTTGTCATCTGGTTTCCCAGAAGCACGGTCCTGTTCACGACGACATTGCCGCCTTTTTCGATCCTGATTTCATGCCTGCCAGGCTCAAGCTGGTAATATGTGACGTCCTTTTTTTGTTTTTTCTGACCTTGATCATCCACATAAGTTGCCGCAGATAAACGGGCGAATTCCTTACCATCCACAAAAACGACGGCATTTTCCGTTTCTCCCGTGAACCACAGGAAACTCTTTTCCGCCTTTTGAGTTACGCCTTCCCTATACTCGCCGCACCCGAACGCTACGACAAAAAATGCGCCCAGGATTAATAAACAACAGAAAATCTGAATCCGTTTGCTCATAGTCATCTCCCTCTCATTTCTTCAGGTCCTGGATGTACAGGTTTGCGAAATTCGATTTATCCAGCTGGCCCTCGACCACTTCACACATTGAAATTTCATTTTGCTTAGAGTCCCCCGCGGTGCTCAGCACCCTGATCACTGCAACCTGCTTGCCCGGAAGGGTAATTAACATGTTCGTCTGGGGGTTTTTAACTTTTTTGCCCTGCACGAAAACCCCGAATTTATCTCCAGCCTTGACCCCCTGCGATTTGCCCCCGCAAATAATGTAATTACCGTCCTCGTATGTGAGGATATAAGAGCGCCACGGCTTATCGAGAAGGTTTTCAATGATATTCGAAGACAGGTTGGTTATGGCCGCGTCGAGGGCCTTGTCGTTCAGCGTGGAGTCGTAATCAGCCTTTGCGCCGACTCCGAAGATGTGGCCCGCTTCGGAATTGGCCTCGCCCATCCCCTCCTGGCGAAAGATTATCTCCCCGGTGTAAACGTCGATAAGCCTGATATTGACCTTGGCATATGCTATCTGCTTTTTCACACGGCTGAATATCCCGATGTCGCTCACGGTCTTCCTGCCGAATTCCGTCACTGAACCCACTATGAGATAGTCCGCCATATTGGCCAGCTTGTCAGCCTTCCCCAGCATGAGTTCCTTGTTTATCTTTTCCAGGTCGGCTCTCTCGATCAGGATGAATTTATCAGTTGCCAGCAGCTTGTTGGAGAGAATGTCGACGGCCTGTTTCCCTATGCGGTCATTGTCCTTGTCCAGGAAGAAGCTCTGGCCGTACTGAGTTTCATTGGAAAACCTGGCGATGGCGACCTTCTCTTCAGGACCTGCTGCTGAGCAGGGGCCTGCTTGATTGTCTCACTTACAGCAGACTTGGCTGGTGGTACAATCACTTCAGATTTGTTCATGGTTGCGCACGCGCTCAGACACGACAGCGTGAACAACAAGCAGAAAAAGACCCTGAACTCGCCCATAGAACCTCTTGGAATTTAAAGCTTTGGAGAATTTGAACCCTATTTAGGACACTTGCTGACCGCTGTCAATATGATTGTTAACCTTACTGTCTGCTTGCTAAACGGAAACAGGCATTGTTATTTTTTCTCTAATCAGCCGAAGATATCGCGCCGACGCGCCGCAGCAGGGGCGTCATGGTCAGGCCCTGGACAAAGATTGAGAACGCGACCACCGCGAACGTTACGGAGATAATCTCTTCCCGCAGGGGCATCCCTTCGGGGAGCTCCACCGCGAACGCCAGGGCCAGCGCGCCGCGCAGCCCGCCCCAGAACAGCACGTGCTGGTACTTGGAGCCCACGCGGAGGGCCGACTTGTGGAAAAGCGCGCAGAAGGGATAAACGGCAAAGGCCCTCCCCAGCAGGACGAAAACAATGGCGATTCCGGCGGGCGCCAGCACGCCGACGAGGTCCTGCCTGATCTGCTGTATCCCGATGCCGAGGAAAATCAAGGAGTTCGCCAGAAACCCGACATATTCCCAATAAGCCCAGACGGTGCGGGTAACCTCGGAAGAAACATCGGCCAGCGGATCGATATTGCCTGCAACCAGGCCTGCCGTGACGCAGGCGAGAATCCCGGAAAAATGAAAATGTTCCGCCAGGAGAAACGAACCGTACGCAATCACCGTCGTAAAAGTGAACTGCACCAGGTTGTCCCTGGTAGTCCGCATCAGGAGCGATATTGCGAACGCCAGTATCGCGCCGCACAAGACCCCGCCTGCCATGGTCAGAACCAGTGTGCGCGCAACCCCCCCGGCCGTCGGGACGCTCGCCCCTGACACGGCGGCCAGGATGACGGCAAACATGACAGCGGCAGCCCCATCATTGAAAAGGCTCTCCACCTCAACGAGAAGCCTCAGCCGGCCATGGACTCCCGCCTCCTTGAACGTGGTGATCACGGAAACGGGGTCGGTAGCGGCGATCAGGGCACCGAACAGCAGGGCACCCGACCAGTCCCAGCCTGCAAAGTGCCTCATCCCCAACGCCGTCACAGCGCAGGACACCCCCACGCCGGCCGTTGCCAGCAAAATCACCACGGGAAGATTGCCGCGCAGTTCTTTCCACGGGATTTGAATGGCCGCTTCAAAGACAAGCGGCGGCAGGAAGACATTGAAAAGCAGGCTCTTGGAGGTGGGCATATCATCAAAAAATGGCAAAAAAGAGACGCCTATCCCGGCCAGCATGAGCCCGATAGTGTAGGGGACCTTGAACCTGCGTGTCACTATTGCCACGCAGCCCGCTATGATCAGCAGGCCCAATAACCTCGCTATTCTTGTCTCAATGTCCAGAATGTTTTACCTTTTTCTTGCGTTTCGGGATACTCGTCGAACTGCTCACGACTTAACCAGGTTCTGAAATCCCCTTCACCTGCGGGCGAAACGGCTCTTACCTTGCCTTCTGATAAGCGTCAATCCTGTCCCGGAAATCAGTGGCAAGCTTTGTCACGCCCGATTTAGCAGCATCCCAGGGCGCAAAAGATATCCCCAGGGCAAATGGGTGGATCTTGCCTATGAATGCCGCCAGATCAGTCCCTGTCTGAGAGTCCTCAAATTCTCCGAAGTGTCATGGACCCCATCGAGTAGCCCTCTTTTCCGAGCCCTTGCCGAGATTAATGGCAAGCCCCATCGGTCGCCATAGGTCAGGCCCCTCATGATGTTTGTCTTTAAGCCCGACAAGGATCAACCTTATCCGCATCGTATCCGGCTCGGGTTGTCAACAATGGCGTATTTTTGCCGAGGACCTTTTCATTTCGCGCTCCGGGAACATCTTGATTATTTTTGGGCTGTATTCGCCGATATGGCCTGTTTTTCCGCCTCGACCACCCAGCCCCCTCCCATGGCCTGGTAAATGGTCACGAGTGACGCCAGCAGGGATGACTGGGTCTGGGCCAGGTTCAGTTCGGACGGGAAAAGCTGCTGTTCCGCCTGGAGCACGGTGGAATAAGGCACGTACCCGCCGTCATACTGGAGCTTGGAGAGACGGACATATTCCCGGTTTGCCGTAACGAGGCGCTGCTGTGCCTTGAGCTGCTCCTGCAGTTTCCGGCTCGCCACGAGCGACTTCTCCACGTCGCTGAAAGCGTTCTGGATCGCGGCCTGGTAACTGAGCAGCGCCGCTTTCTGCGCCGCTTCGGCCTGCTTCACCTGCCCATATACCGCCCCGCCGGTGAAGATGGGCCCTGTAATGGAGCCGCCATAATTCCACATCCGGGAGGGTCCCTTGAAGAGGTCCGAAAGTTCGCCGCTGGACGTCCCGTAATACCCCGTAAGCGAGATCGTCGGGAAATACAGCGCGCGCGCCGCCCCGATCTGGGCGTTGGCGGAAACGAGCTGCTGTTCCGCCTGCTGGATGTCCGGGCGCCTCTCGAGGAGCTGAGAAGGTATCCCGGCCGGAACGGCAGGCAAAACCAGCTCGGTAATGGGCTTTCCCCTTTCTACCGGGCCCGGGGTTGCGTCCGAGCAGGACCGAAATGGCGTATTCCGTCTGGGCTATCTGAGGACTCGATCGGGGGATCTGGGCCGCCGCGGTTTCGTACTGGGAGCGGGCCTGCTCGACATTCATCTGCGAAACCACGCCGTACTGATACTGCAGATCAAATATCCTGACCGATTCGGCATAGGTAGCCAGCGTCATTTTCGCGATCCGCAGCTGTTCATCGAGGCCGCGCAATTGCAGATAGGAGCTGGCCACGGAACTCACCAGCGAGAGCACGACGCCCCGCTTCGCGTACTCGGTCGCCAGCAGGTTTGCCTGCGCGGACTCCGTCAGCCTGCGGATGCGTCCCCACAGGTCGATTTCCCAGCTTGCCGCGCCGAGGACCTGGAATGAATTCTGCGGGTTCGGGACCGTTGACGGGATCGGCGTCGCCGCGAGTTCGGAATTGCGCGACCTTTCCGCGGTGCCGCTGTAATTGAGCTGCGGGAAGATCGGGGAGCGGATCTGGATCAGCACCCCGGCCGCCTGTTCCACATTGGCGGCCGCGATCTTGACGTTCTTGTTGTTGGCAAGCGCCTCGGCTATTAACTTGTCCAGGACAGGGTCATTGAACTGTTTCCACCACTCGGTGTTTGCCGTTTCGGCCGCCTGTTCGGGCTTCGTTGATGAACGCCCCGGGAGCAGGGACGTCCGGGCGGCGGTAGTCGGGACCTATTGCACAGCCTGAGATGATTGACCAGCGCGAGCAGGGCGGTTGCTAATGTTTTCATTGCGGCTCACCTCCCGCAGGGGCCTCGCCATCTTTCTCTGCGGCAATTTCCGGTTTCTTTTTTGATTCCTTGCGCCGCTTCAGCCATTCGGTGACTCATCAAAGAGGTAGAAAAAAAGCGGTACGTACAGCATGGCGAGCGTAGTTTCGCCGATCATCCCCCCGATGATGCCCGTCCCTATGGAGTGGCGCGGTTGGCCCCGGCGCCCACCGCGATGGCAAGCGGCAGCACGCCGAAGATGAAGGCCAGAGAGGTCATAATGATGGGCCTGAGCCGCATTTCGCCCGCAAGCACCGTCGCTTCCATGATCGATTTGCCCTGTTTGCGCAGGTCAACCGCAAAGGTGACGCGCAGTAGCGCATTCTTTGCCCCCAGGCCGATCAGCACCAGCAGGCCGATCTGGAAATAGACGTCGTTTTCCAGTCCCCTGAGCCAGTTGAACACCAGGGCGCCGAAAATCCCGAAGGGTACGGCGGTCATGACGGCTCCCGGCAGAGTCCACGATTCATACTGGGCTGCGAGGATCAGGAAGACGAATATGAGCCCGAAAATAAAGGCTGCGGCGGAAGTCCCTCCCGATTTCTTCTCCTCGAAAGCCAGGCCCGACCAGGCGAACGAGTAGCCGGCGGGCAGCACCTCGTGCGCCATTTCTTCCATGGCCGCAATGGCCTGGCCCGAACTGTAACCCGCCCCGGCGTTCCCGTTGATCTTTGCCGCCGGGAACCCGTTGAAATGGGGCAGCAGGTCGGGGCCCGCAACCCATTTCGTAGTTACGACTGACGACAGGGGCACCATTTCTCCCTTGCTCGTACGGGTGTAAAGCCTTGTAAGATCGCGCGGGGTCCTGCCTGTAGTGCGGGTCGGACTGGAGCACGACCCACCAGACCCTGCTGAACTCATTGAACTGGCTGACGTTAAGCGACCCGAACTGGGCCTGGATGGCGCTGTAAACGTCCTGCACCGGGACGCCGAGCAGGGTGGCCTTCTCCCGGTTCACGTCGGCGCGCAGCTGCTGCGTAGTCGCCCGGAAAGTCGTGCTCAGGGAACTCAATTCGGGCCTTTGCCTGGCCTTGGCCATGAACTGTTTGGTTATCTCATCGAGTTTTGCCGGGTCGCCGGAGCCCATGTCCTGGATCCAGAACTCGAAGCCCCCCGTTGTGCCTATCCCGGGGATCGCCGGGGGGGCAATGGGAATGACAAGCCCCTGATGGATCTGGGAGGCTTCGCTGTGCAGGCCCCTCAGCACTGTCCCCGCGTTCTGCTCCTTGGCCGTCTTCATGCTTTTATAGCGCTCCTCAAAGGGCTTGAGGGTCACAAAGAAAGTCCCCGTGTTGGTCTTGAAGCCGTTGTCCAGCAGGCTGTAGCCGGAGAATTCAACCCGGTTCTCGACCGCCGGCATTCCGGCAAAAATTTTGTCGATCTTGTCGTCGACTTCCTGGGTCCGGTTAAGGCTCGAGGCATCGGGCAGGACTGCGGTTGCCATTACATACCCCTGGTCCTCGTTCGGCACAAAACTCGTCGGAAGGACCTTGAACAGGTGGATTATCAGGTAGACCATTACCGCCAGCAGGACGAAGGCAATGGCCATGCGTTTTATCATGAGCGTAACGGCTCGCCCGAAGGCATCGGTGAAGCGGGCAAAACCGCGGTTGAAGGCAGCAAAGAAACCCCGCTCGGGAGGCGTGGTGTGCTTCAGGAGCGCCCCGCACATGGCAGGGGTAAGCGTGAGCGCCACGAATCCCGATATGATGACTGAAATGGCAATCGTGATCGCAAACTGTTTATAAAGCTGCCCGGTCGTGCCCGGCAGGAAGGCCGCCGAAATGAACACCGAGGACATGACCAGCACGGTGGCTATGACAGGGCTCGTGACCTCGCCCATTGCATGGATGGTGGCCTCGCGCGGAGGCATATGGAGCGTCGACATGTTGCGCTCCACATTTTCCACCACGACAATGGCATCGTCGACGACAATACCTATAGCCAGGACAAGCCCGAAGAGAGTAAGCATGTTGATCGAGAAACCCAGCGCTATCATGCCCGCAAAGGTGCCGATCAGGGACACGGCTATGGCCACTGTGCAGATGACCGTGGCGCGGATATTCTGCAGGAAGAGAAAGACCACGGCCACGACGAGGAAAATAGCCTCGATGAGCGTATGTTTGACCTCCTCGATTGAAATCCTGACGAAATCGGTCGTGTCCAGGGCGATCACGTATTCCATGCCTTCAGGGAAACGGGTTTTAATCTCCTCCATTGCCTTCCGCACCGCCTTTGACACCTTCAGGCCGTTCGCGCCCGGCTGCTGGTAAACGGCAACGAAGGTGGCGGGCACCCCGTTGAGTTTGCTGTCCAGGATGTATTGCAGGAGACCGACTTCCGCTTTCGCCACATCCTTGAGGTGCACGATGGCGCTGCCGTCCTGGCTGCCGCGGAGGATGATATTGTCGTATTCGACGGGGTTTTTAAACGGCCTCTGGGTCACCACGGGAAAGGTCATCTGCACCGGGCTGGCCGTGGGCTGCTGGCCTATCTGGCCGGCGCCGAAGAGCTGGTTCTGGCTCGCCACGGCCTGCTGGATATCGGAGGTGGTGATGCCGAGGGAGGCCATCCGGTCGGGGTTCATCCAGATCCGCATGGCCTGGTCGGGCACGCCCATGATCGCCGCCTGCCCCGCGCCCGGCACCCGCTTGAGAGAGTCGAGCACATATACGTTGGCGTAGTTGGCTATGTAATTCGCGGAGTAGCGCCCCGTCTTGTCATAGACGGCTATGAACATCAGGATTTGAGAGGACTTCTTCTGTACCGAGACCCCCATCTGGGTAACAATGGAAGGCAGCTGGGGCGCGGCGAGATTTACCCTGTTCTGGACCTGGACCTGGGCGATGTCCGGGTCGGTCTTCAAATCAAAAAAGACCGTCAGGGCCATCTGCCCGTTGGACGAGCTCGTGGAAGTCATGTAGAGCATGTTGTCGACGCCGTTGATCTGGGCCTCGATGGGCGCCGCCACGGAATCGGCGACCGTCTGGGAATCCGCCCCCGGATAAGAGGCGTTAACGGTGATCTGGACGGGGGTGATCGTGGGGTATTGCTCCACCGGCAGCATCAGCATCGAGACGCTGCCCACGATGACGATTACCAGGGAGACGACGGTTGCGAAGATCGGGTGCTGGATGAAGAATCGCGAGAACATGGGACTGACCTCCGCCGTCAGGGCTTTTTCGTTTCGCCCGCCGCGGCGGGGGCTTTTTTGCTTACGTCGGCCTGCGTCTTCTCCGCTTTCCCGGCCTGCTCCTTGATGGTGACCGTCATGCCCGGCTGCAGCATGAGGCCGCCGTCCACGACCACGCGTTCCCCGCTCTTCAGGCCCTCAAAGACAAACCAGTCGTCGCCGATCCACTCGCCCACTACCACGGGGCGAACCTCGGCCTGGCCATCCTTGTTGATGACCCAGACGAAATGCCCCTTGGCGCTCTGCTGAACCGACCGCTGGGGCACGAGGATGGCTTTCGGCCGGATGGCCCCCTTCAGGCGCACCCGGACGTACTGGTTGGGCCTGAGGACCCCCTTGGGGTTATCGACCTGGGCCCTTAAAAGGTAGGTCCCGGTCTGGGCGTTGAATGACGACTCGGCGAAGGTTATGCGGCCGGTGTGCGGGAAGACCGACCCGTCAACCAATATGATCTCCACGACGTAATTTTTCCCCGGCGCCTCCCTGAGCAGGCCTTTTTTCACCTGGTTGTCAACTTCCTGCTGGACATTTTCCGAGATGCTGAAATTCACCCACATGGGAGAAAGGACGGCCACGTTCGTCAGGAGGCTGTTGGTCGGGTTGATGTAGGTCCCGTCCGCCTGCTGGGCGGAGCTGCTGATTCCCGTGACCGGGGTTGTGATCACCGTGTATGACAGGTTGAGCCTGGCCTGTTCAACCTGGGCCTTGGCCTGTTCAACGGCGGCCTCGTAGCTCTGGAACTGGCCCGTCGCATCATCCAGGTCTTTTTTTGACAGGGCATTGAGCGACACGAGCGGTTTTACGCGGGCAAGGTTGGCGCGGGCAGTCTCCAGGGCTGCTCTTTGCTTATCCAGGGCCGCCTCGGCCTGGGTAAGCTGAACCTTGAAAGGCTTCTGGTCCATGAGGAAAAGCGTCTGGCCTTCCTTGACCATCGTGCCTTCCTGGTACACCCTTTTGTCCAGGAACCCGCTGACCCGTGCATGGATATTCACCTGCCGTGAGCTCTGGGCCTGTCCAATGTATTCGCCAGTCACGGGAACATCCCGGGCCTGCACAGTTACCACGGTCACCTCGGCAGTCCGCGCCTGCGAGCCCTTTCCCTCAGGCCCCTTTGAACAGGACACAAACGCAAGCAGGACAAGTAATGCCAGGCATGCATTCAGGAAGGCAGTGAGTGGCCTGAAAGCAGCGTACCGGCGCGATGGATGAAGACTGAAGCGCAGCTCGAACATGCCGATTACCCCCATGATTCATGTGAATGAGGAGAAATTTATACCTTTGCGGGACGGGGGTTGTCTACTTTTTTGTTGGGCCGGATTATATTCGGATTAAAGGGCGATATCGGTTTTGGCGGGGAGATAAATGTCGAACTGCGTCCCCTTGCCGGGTTCGGATTCGACGGTTATGAAGCCGTTGTGGTTCCTCAGCACGGAATAGCATATCGAAAGGCCGAGGCCCAGGCCCTTGCGGTCGCCTCTTTTCTTGGTCGTGAAATACGGGTCGAAAATTCGGGAAAGGTTTTCGGGCTGTATCCCTGTCCCGGAATCCTTGACGGATATTTTCAGGTAATTGCCTTCCGGGAAGCCCAGCCTGTCATTCTCTTTGATGGCGGCGTTTTCGGCCCACAGCCGCAGCTGCCCACCCTCCGGCATGGCCTCGATCGCGTTCTGGACAACATTTTCAATGACATTCCTGATTTGCGCGGAATCAATCTCCACCATCCAGAGGTGGTCCGACACTGAAACTGAGCTCTCGATGTTCGGTTCCCTGATTTGTTCAGCTATTTGTTGTAAAAGCCCGTTGATCGCCTCGAGTTTCAGCAGGGGATACCGGCCCTTGGAGAAAGTGATGAGCTGGTGGGCCAGTTCCTTCGCCTGGAGCCCCGCCTGTTCCGCGGTTGCCAGGCCCTCTTCCATAATCTTGTCCTCGTCGTCAGCGGAGAGCTTCGCCAGGAATATGTTCCGCAGGACCGCGGACATGAGGCTGTCAAAATCCTTGGCCACGCCGCTGGCGAACCTGCCGACCGACTCAAATGTCTTTATCCTCAGGAGCTCGTCTTCGGCATTCTTCTGGTCCGTTATGTCTTCGAGTGTTTCAATGGCGCCGTACAACTCTCCGGAAGAGTCCTTGATGGCGGCGGCAGTGAAACGCAGCCACCTGCCTTTTTCGCCCAGGTCGGGGAAGAAGTCGATCGCCGAATAAGTTTTCTCGAGGAGCTTGGATTTATTGTATTTGCCCGAATACCAGTTCGGCACGGATTCCAGGGTATCGTCCACGATCAGGTCGGCCATGCAGGGCCGCTTGGAATTGTAGAAAGCCCGCCAGTGGCCGTCTGTTTCCAGGATGTCCGCGGACTTTATCCCGCTCAACTTTTCCAGGGCCGAGTTCCAGTACGTTACTTTATGGTCCTTGCGGATGACAAAGGTGGGGATCGGCGAGCCGTGGATTATGCCCTGGAGCCTGTGTTCGCTTTCCTTTCGCTGCCAGATAGAGAAGACAAACGCCACGAGCGCCGTGATCACCATTCCGACTATGAAAGCGAGAAGAAGGCTCATTGTGCCTGCCTGCAGTTAATTTGAAAATTTCTTGAGCTGGCTCCCGGCCAGAACAGGACTATTGGAGGGCGGGATTTCCCTTCAGAGCGCCGGGAAGGGCTTCCATATACCACGATAGAGGCATATCTTCAATTTCAAAGCTCCGGGATGCGGGCATTATCCGAGTACCTGCAATCCCTCCGTTAATCCGCTAAGCGGTCGGCCTGCGGAAGGGGGAGATTTCACTCGGGGATGTACTTGGCATAATCCAGGCCGCGGATGCGCGCCCGTTCCTTGAACCAGTCATACTCGGTGTCCGGCGGCGGGGTCATCTTGTCCGGCGCCCTGCGCACAATCCGGATCGCCTCGGTGGGGCACGCCCTGACGCAGAGCCCGCAGCCGATGCACCTGTCCTCGACGACCCTGTAGGCGTCCGCGGCTTCCTCGATTGCCCCCACCTGGCAGCGCTCATCGGCGCAGATGCCGCAGCCCGTGCAGTCTTCGGCATTTATCTGCGCGTGGTAGGCGGAATTGATGACCTGCGATGCGGGTATGCCGAGCTCGTTGATGGCGCTCAGGACGCCGCAGCAGCATTTGCAGCAGTTGCAGATGTAATACTGGCCCCATTTGACATTGCCGGCCAGGTGCACAAGCCCCAGCTCCTCGGACTTTTCCAGCAGGGCCTGCGCCTCCTCCCTCGTTACCACGCGGCCGGTCGGCGATTTGTCGAACATGCCCGGCACGGGGGCAATCGCCAGGCAGACCTCGAGGGGACGGTCGCAGGGGTGGCCGACGAGGGCCTTCTCTTTCTTGCAGATGCATTCGTTGAGCAGGAAGGACTGGCCGTTTTCGATGATATTCGAGACCTTCTCGTAGGGCATCGCCTCCTGGGAGAAAGGTATGGTCACTTCGACGGGGAGGGTCTGCATGATCTGCGGCTTTATCGAAAAGAACTCCCTGGCAAAGCGGTCTTTGTATTGCTCGACCATCTCGGCGAGTTCCCTGTCGATGCGGCCCAGCTGAAATTCATAGATCCCGAAGATCCAGGGGAGCATCCGGAACATCCGCTCGGGACCGATCTTGATTGTAAATATCTGCCCGTCAAGGGCCATCGACATCAGCCTCTCCTTGAGCCCTTCCAGGGGGCGGCCGGTCCGCGAGGCTATCTGCTCTAAGGTCTCGAAGGCCAGTGTCAGGTCGCAGAAAAGCTCCGCCTGGTCCGGCTTGAAGATCTTTTTGAGGATTTTTATCTCGATGCCGCTCTCGGTGGGGGGAAACCCGTTGGGGAGCTCATCGAGGACCCGGGCCAGTTTCCTGTATATTTCTTCAGACATGAAATCTCCTGGAAAAATTTTTCCCATCTTCCAGGTATCAGGCGAAAACTGCAACAGATTTTTTTGGTGAAGCCGGCGGGCAATTTATATCGGCCCGGGATTCCGCTTGCGCCGAGGCTCCCGGGAGCCCCCGTAAGGAGGTTCTTTCCCCAGACATGAAGATTCGGAACCATGGTATGGCATTGGGCAATTCATATAAAGACAGGGACACGGGGGCAATAGGGGTTGATTGAGGGTAAACCGGGGGGTCGTTCCGGTCATAGCGGGGGTACAATTACGCCCCGCCCCCCAGCACCTTGTAAAGGGTGATCAGGTTGGCGGCCTGCGCCAGGCGCACGGCGATGAGACCCTGCTCGGCGCTGTAGAGGGAGCGCTGGGCGTCGAGGACGCTCAGGTAGCTGTCAATACCTTTTGAATAGCGCAGGTCTGAAAGCCGGAAGGCTTCCGCCGATGCCGTCACGAGCGCCTGCTGCGCCTGAAGCTGGCCGCCTATGGTACCGCGCAGGGCAAGGGCGTCGGCCACCTCCCGGAATGCCGACTGGATTGACTTCTCGTACTGGGCCAGCAGGATCTCCCTGTCCACTTTCGCCACGTCGTATGCCGACCACGAGCGCGCGTCGAAAATCGGGACAACGATCTGCGGCACGAAGGCCCAGGTATTGGTCCCGGACTTGAACAAATCGGAAAGCTCCCCGCTGGTCGTGCCTATCGACGTCGTCAGGGCGATGCGCGGGAACAGGGCGGCGCGGGCGGCACCGATGTTCGCATGGGCACCCTTGAGGAGGTGCTCGGCCTGGAGGATATCCGGGCGGCGCAGCAGCACCTCCGAAGGCAGCCCCGGCGCGCTGTCCCGGAGGACCGCCGCCTTGCCCAGGTCCTCGGGCAAAAACGCGGCCGGCACGGTTGAGCCCGCCAGGAGGTTAAGGGCGTTTTCATCGATGGCGATGAGCCCTATGTACCTCGCGATGTCGACGCGGGCGGCCTCGAGCCTGGTCTGGGCCTGGCGAAGCTCCAGTTCCGATGAGGCCCCCACTTCATACCGGCGCTTGATGATGTTGTAAGACGACTGCTGCGCCTCCAGGGTCGAGCGGGCCAGCCGGAGATTTTCCCGGTCCGCTGCCAGGGTGAGATAGGTATTGGCGACGCCGGAGATCAGGGCAATCTGGACGCTGCGGCGGGCCTGCTCCGTCGCGAGATACTGCTCGAGGGCGGCGTCTTTGAGGCTGCGTATCCGGCCGAAGAAGTCCAGTTCCCAGGCGCTGATGCCCACGTTCAGGTTATAAATCTCAACCGTCCTGGGATGCCCGGAGTTGGTGAGTATCCCGGGCACCCTCTCCTTGCTGAAATATCCCTGGGCATCGATTGTCGGCAGCAGTTCGGCCCTCTGGATGCGGTAAAGGGCCTGGTACCTTTCGATATTGAGCGCCGCAACCCGCAGGTCGCGGTTATTGGCGAGCGCCATGCCGATCACTCTCCGGAGCGGTTCGCTCTGGAAGAAATCCTCCCACTTGATATCAGCCGCTGATTTTCCCGTGCCTGCCTCCTTGTAAGCGGGACCGCCCGGCCACTGGGCAGGCACCGGGGGCTCCGGCCTGGTGTATTGGGGGGCCAGGGAACAGCCCCAGGCCAGGGATATGATCAAACCGGCAATGATCAGGGCCTTATTCATTTTCCTTCTCCGGTGCAGCTTCACTTTTTCTTTTTCTTCCGAGCTTCTCAATCAATTTTTGGATAAACGGCCGGGCCGCAGCCATAACCCCTATGCCGCCTGCCCCGGCCTCGAGCCTCCCCTTTCTCCCGAACGTTTTCTCAATGAGAACGTAGAACAGCGGCGAGAAGATCACGACGAGCACCGTTGCTGTTACCATCCCTCCCAGCACCCCGGTGCCGATCGCCACCTGGGCCCCGGCGCCCGCACCGGTGCTGATCGCCAGCGGAAGAACGCCGAAGCCGAAGGCCAGCGAAGTCATCACGATCGGGCGGAACCTGAGCTTGGCCCCTTCCAGGGTTGCTTCCAGAAGCCCCATCCCCTGTTCCACACCGTGCTTGGCGAACTGGACTATAAGGATGGCGTTCTTGGTCGTCAAACCGAGAGTTGTGAGCAGCCCGATCTGGAAATAGACGTCGTTGTGCAGCCCCCTCAAGCTGGTCGCGATGACGCCGCCGATGGCTCCCAGCGGAAGGACGAGGAGGATCGAAATCGGTATGGGCCAGCTCTCGTAGAGCGCCGCCAGGCACAGGAAGATTACGAAAATGGAAAATGCGTAAAGCAGCGGGGCCTGCGAGCTCGACATCCGCTCCTGGTAGGAAAGTCCCTGCCAGTCAAAGCCGAAACCCGGCCGGGAGTTTCTCGACCGTTTCCTCCATGGCCTTCATCGCCTCCCCGGAGCTCCTTCCCGGCGCCGCCTCCCCCCAGAGATTCATGGCGGGGAAACCGTTGAAGCGCAAGAGCCTCGGGGACCCTGAAGTCCAGCGGCCTGTGGCAAAGGCGGAGAACTGGACCATTTTCCCCGCGTTGTTCCTCACGTAAAGCTTTTCCAGGTCCTTGGGGAGCATGCGGTTGGGCGCGTCGGCCTGGATGTAAACGCGCTTTACCCTGCCGCCCTGGATGAAGTCGTTCACGTAAGAGCTGCCGAATGCCGCCGTGATGGTCCTGTGGATGGAAGTGATCGGGACACCAAGGGCGCCTGCCTTCTCCCAGTCCACGTCTACGCGGTATTCGGAAACATCGTCGAGCCCGTTGGGCCGGACCGCGGCCGCCCTCGGGTCGTTCTGGATGATCGACAGCAGCTGGTTCTGGCCGTCCGTCAGGGCCAGGTGGCCCAGGCCGCCGCGGTCCAGCAGCATGAAATCGAAACCCTTGGCCTGCCCCAGTTCCGTGACGGGCGGCGGCGGGAAGCAGAAGATCTGGGCGTTGCGAATGCCGGCAAGCGCTTTGGAAGCGCGCTCCGCAATGGCCTTGGCCCTCAGCTCGGACCTGCCCCGCAGCTCCCAGGCCTTTAACCTGATAAAGACCATCCCGTTGTTCTGCCCCCTTCCGGAGAAGCCTGCCCCGCTGATTATAAAGCAGGAGTCTACCGCATCTTTCTCCTTTTCCAGGAAATAGTGCTGGATCTGGTCGCAGACTTCCCTGGTCTGTTCCAGGGTGGCCCCCTGGGGCAGCCTCAGCTGGGTGAGCAGATACCCCTGGTCCTCGTCGGGGAGGTATGCCGTGGGCATGCGCATGTACAGGAAACCCAGCGCCGCCACGATCACGATGAAGATGACGAGGAAACGGGACTTTTTCGCAATGGAAAGCCCGACCAGGCCCACGTAACGGTCCCTGATTTTGAAGAAGACCCGGTCAAACCACCTGAAGAAGGGGCGCAGGAACCAGACGGCATTTTCCGCCGGCTCATGGCCCGCCGGCACCGGCTTCAGGAGCGATGCGCACAGGACAGGGGTAAGGATCAAGGCCACCGCGACCGACAGCAGCATGGAAACAATTATGGTTATTGAAAACTGCCTGTAGATGACGCCCGTGGAACCGGGGAAAAAGGCCATGGGGCCGAAAACGGCCGACAGCACCAGCCCGATGCCGATCAGGGCGCTGGTGATCTGGTCCATCGACTTGGCCGTGGCCTCGCGGGGAGGGAGCCCCTCCTCGGCCATTATCCTTTCCACGTTCTCCACGACGACAATGGCGTCGTCGACGAGCAAACCGATGGCAAGGACCATGGCAAACATGGTCAGCATGTTGATTGAATAGCCCAGGGCTCCCAGGGCGGCGAAAGTCCCGAGGATAACGACAGGCACGGCAATGGTCGGGATCAGGGTGGCCCGGATGTTCCCCAGGAACAGCCACATCACGATGAAAACCAGGAATATCGCCTCGAAGAGCGTCTTGACGACCTCCTTGATCGCCGCCCTTATGAATGGCGTCGTGTCATTGGGGTAAATGACCTTCATGCCGGGCGGGAAGAACCTGCTCATCTCGGCCAGCCTGGCCCTGACCGCATCGGCGGTGTCCAGGGCGTTGGCCCCCGCGGCCTGCCGCACTGCGAGGCCGCAGGAAGGCAGGCCGTTATGGGCGACCTCGACATCGTAGAATTCACGGCCCAGTTCGATGCGGCCTAAATCCTTGATCCGGACCATTGACCCGTCCGGGTTGATGCGCACCGGGACGGCGCCGAATTCCTCGGGCGTTTTGAGCATGCTCTGGACCACTATGGACGCGTTGAGGCGCTGGCCTTTCACGGCAGGCGCACCGCCGAGCTGGCCGGCCGAAACCTCCACGTTGTACGATTTAAGCGCCGCAATGACGTCTTCAAAGGTCAAACGATAATCAGTAAGCTTGTCGGGGTTGAGCCAGACCCGCATCGCGTACTGGCTTCCGAAGATCTCCACCTCGCCGACACCCGGGACCCGGGAGAGCACCTTCTCCAGGTTGGACTGGGCGTAATCCATGAGGTCGCCCATGTCCATGCTGCCGTCTTCCGAGACGAGGCCCACGATCATCAGCCAGTTCCGGGTGGACTTGCTGACCACGACCCCCGTGTCCTTGACGACATCGGGCAGGCTGTTCATGGCAAGCTGCAGCTTGTTCTGCACCTGCGACCATGCCATATCCGGGTCGGTCCCGGGGGCGAAGGTAAGTTCAATTCGAGACTGCCCTGCCGAATCGCTCGTGGCGGACATGTACAGCAGCCTGTCGAAGCCGGTCATCTTCTGTTCGATGATCTGGGTCACGCTGTTTTCAACGGTCTCGGCCGACGCCCCGGCATAAGTGGCCCTGATCGCAATAGAGGGCGGGGCTATGGGAGGGTACTGGGAGATCGGCAGGTTATAGATCGCCAAAGCGCCGAGGGACATGATCATGATGGCAATGACCCAGGCGAAAACCGGACGGTCCAGGAAAAATTTTGAAAGCATCGAGGCCCCCGTTACTTCGAATTCGCCGCGGACGCGGATGAGGAGACTCGAGGGGCCGCTTTCTGCGCGCTGCCGCCTTTAGCTTCGAAAGGCACAGCCTTGACGGAAACGCCCGGCTTGACCCTTTGCATGCCTTCCACGATCACCTTCTCCCCGGCGCCGATTCCCGCATTGACCAGCCACTTGTCGCCGATGGCGCGGTCGATATCGATCATCTTCTGCTGGACCTTCCCTTCGCCATCGACAGCCAGCGTGTAAGGTTCCCCTTTGGGGGTGCGGAATACCGCCTGCTGCGGGATCAGGATGGCCTTCGTGTCCACGCCCTCTTCCACCAGCGCGCGGATGAACATCCCGGGAAGCAATATGCCCCTGGGGTTGGGGACGATGACGCGGACAATGACGGAACCGGTAGTCGGGTCGACGGAAACATCGCGGAACTGCAGCCTGCCTTCCAGCGGGTAGCGGCTGTTGTCCTCGAGGATGATGCGGACGGTATTCCGGAGCTGCCCGTTGCGGTTGATCCGGCCCTCTTCCATGGCGCGCCTCAGCTTCATCAGCTCGGAAGTGGCCTGGGGCACGTCCACGTAAATCGGGTTCAACTGCTGGATGACCGCGAGGGCCGTGGGCTGGTTGGCAGTCACCAGGGCGCCCTCGGTGACGCTTGATATCCCGATGCGCCCGGAGATGGGAGCCGTCACGGTAGTGTATTTCAAATTGATCGCGGCCGTTTCCACCATGGCCTTCCAGTACTGGATGTCTGCCTCCACCTGTTTAAGCGAGGCGGAAGCGTCATCGTATTCCTGCCGGCTGACGGCTTTGTCCGCCAGCAGCTCCCGGTAGCGGTCAGCCCGGGAGCGGATCGAGGTCACATTGGCCTCGGCCTTGCTGAGAGAAGCCCTGGCATTGTCCAGCACCGCCTTGAAGGGGGCCGGGTCAATCTGGAAAAGGACCTGGCCGGCCTTGACATCGGAGCCTTCGGTGAAAAAGCGCTTCTGGATAATGCCGCCCACCTGGGGGCGCACCTCGGCGACGAGGTTCGCGGATGTCCTCCCGGCAAGTTCGGTCGTGATCACAACCCGTTCCGGTTTCAATTCCACCACTGCCACCTCGGGGGGCGGGGTGGGAGTGTTTGATTTGGAACCCTGCCCGCATCCGCTGAGCGCGAGCAGCATTAAACCGGCAATTAAAGCCTTGCCCGGGAACCTGTTCACCATCAAGTCCATAAGCGAAACCTCTTCGTGATTGATCATCGGTCTTTGTCCATTGAGGACATATACCCTATTTTTTTACGCAGTCCCAACACGCCTCAAGGACCTGCGTCATCAGTGATTCGTCAAGCCTGATCAGCCCGTAAACATGGTCCCTTAAAACAGTGACCATTGCCCCGAACACGGTGGAAAGCATTATTGTCAGCGGCATATCCTTCAAGGCCCCCTGCGCAATGCCTTCCTCGAACAGCTCCCTTATCAGGTCCGGGGAGTCAAACCTGCTCATCTTCTCCCTGCGCTTGGCCGCGCCGTAAGGGGAATTATGGAACTGCTGCAGGTATCGAAAGTCCAGGGGGCGGGACGCGAAATAATCCATGATGGTCATGCCCGTGTACATGAATCTCTCTTTAATAGACTTGTCGGCGGGGTATCCCTCCTGGAGCACTTCCCGGAACGATAGGTCCATCTGCTGAAAGAGCGCTTCGATCAGCTCTTCCTTGCTTTTGAAATAAACATATATTGTGCCGGAGGCCACCCCCGCCTTCTTGGCGATCATGGTCATCGGCGAGCCGTGAAAACCGCGTTCCGCGATGACCTCGGCCGCGGCGACCATTATCTCTTCCTGTTTGCCCCTGTTTTTCATCCCGGCCTCAATAATGAATGATCATTCATTCAGTGTTAAGGTGATTATAACAAGAAAATGCTTTTGTAAAGGGGTTTCTTCGCGCGGGCCATGCCAGCATCATTTCATCATCTGGAATTCGCTGTACTTGAGGTACAGGTACCTGACAATGTAGTACTCGAAGGGGTAGCCTGTTTCGTAATAGCGAAAGGGCATCCTGTGGCGGGCGTCCACGGCCTCCAGGGCCTCGATCCCCGTCAGGATCCATGTCCCATTTTCGATATTGTCGAACGGCCTTTTGAGGGCCAGCCAGCGGATGCCGGAGTCCACGCCAAAACCGCCGGCGCTGCGCACGGTGTTGGGCCCAAGCACCGGGACCACAAAGTATGGCCCGGCATCAAGGCCCCAGACGCCCAGGGTCTGGCCGAAGTCCTCCGACTGCCTTTTCATCCCCAGGCGGGTGGCCGGGTCGAACAGCCCCCCTATGCCGATTGTGGAATTGGTCAGGAAGCGCCCCAGCGTCACGAGGGATTTTTTCCCCTTGAGCTGCAGCAGGCTGTTGTAAAATGTCCTGAATTCCCCCACGTTGCTGAAAAAATTGGAGACGCCCGTCTGGACAAAAACGGGGGTTATGTCCTCGTATGACGTGACCACGGGGAGAAATACGTACTTGTCGAAATTGTAATTGAACCTGTACATCTTCAGGTTGAATTCTTCCCAGGGATCGTTGGCGTCCAGGAGGTTCTCGTCATCGCTGAACTCTGCCGCCGTGTGCATGGGCGGCTCCTCGGGGAGGACCGAGGCCCGGGGCGCAGCGCACCCGGCAAGCGCGGCGACAAGCGCCAGCGCCAGGAAAGCCCTGCGGATCCAAGGGGTCATGAACGCCATTTTGCGGCAGCCTCACTGCCTGAAATAATTAATGATCAATGTCATGTAGTCCCTGTGTTCAAGGTTCCCGAGATGCCCGCCCCAGGGGTAAACGGTCGCCCTCGGGCCGAAGAGGCTCTTCAGGTAGGCAAGCTCTGCGGGGTCAGGATGAAATCGTTTTCGTTTGTTATCACACTTATCTTCGGGCTTGCCTTCAGGTATCCCTCAATGGTTTTGATACTCAGGTAATCCGAGACTTCCCCCGGGGTCATGCCGGGCCGCCCCCCGGTGAAACGCGGGTAGAAAAATTCGTTGAAGAAATCGTAAAAGCTCAGGTGGAAGGACACCAGGAAATAATCCCCGAGCGGGTCGTAACCGGTCAGGACGCGGTTCTTCGGGACAACGTAGCCTCCGTTTGTCATGACATCGGAAGCGAATATCAGCCCCGCCAGGCTGATCCGGAACGATACCGCAATGAGCCCGCCGCTCTCGTCCTGGTTGAAGAGCTTCTCATCGAACACTGAATAGAGGAATTCGTCGTTGATATCCTCGAAATTCCCCGTCCGGTAAAAGTCCGTCAGCCTGGCCACCATCCGGTTGAGGTAGGCGCCGATCCTCCTTGGGCCCCCGGGAATCCTGTCCAGCATGTTCTCAATTTGCCTGATCGAACTGTAGAGGTTCACCGCCGGGTTCAGCAAAAGGACCCTGCGGAAATTAAAGACCTTGTGCTCCTCGTCATGCTTCGCAACAAAAGCCGCATGGGTGCCGCCGAGGCTGTAGCCCGTCAGGTAAAAATCCGAGACCTCGATGTCGCCCTTCACCTCTTTCCAAGCCGCTTTCATTGCTTCGTAGATATCGGCCGCGTCCGCGGCAAGGTCTCCCGGGACGTGGCTGCGCGAAGCGGAAATTATGAAGTTCGGGTTCGTCGGCGAGGGGATTGTTATAACGTGGTACCCGGCATTGTAGAGGTCTCTGAGGATGGCGAGCGCCTTGAAGGACCTGTCGCTGGCGCCCGTTCCGGCAATGACAAACACGAGCGGCGCCTTTGTCCCCTGGTACGCAAATGTGCAGCGCAGCCCCTCGTCATAAAAAAAAACGTCCGGCCTTTTCAGGCCCGGGATGATGTCGAGCACGAGCCTTCTTTCCGGGACCCAGTGGGGGGGAGGGAGTTTCAGGCTGGAGGGCGTCCCGAGGAGCGTCGCGTCATAGGCGTCACGGGTGGGGTACCCGTACTCGCCCTGGGCGGCCGGGGACGCGGCCGGCATCAACAGGACGAAGACAAGGGCAGCAAGGACCAGGCGCTTCATTGGGTTCGGGGACTCGGTGAGTGCTGCGGGTTACAGGGGCTGGGCATGTCTTGAATAATTTCCAGGGTGCCGCTCAAAAAGGACTTTCTCCGCTGTTCTCGTTGAAGCCATCCAGGTATCATGCCCGGCAGCCTCTATATCTTCATATTGTCATGGACCGGGTAAAGGAGATGACCGGCCCTCAGAACCTGGAAATCAATTCCTCGATTTTCCGGTACCCTTCATCTATCCTTTCTTTCAGTTCCTCGCGGTTCCTGTTGTTCACCTCCACCCATTCGGCCACCGCTTTTTTTGCCTGTTCGGAAATGAGTTCGTTTTTGTGCAGGAAAAGCTTCAGGGTCTTCTCCGTCTGGTCCTGAAAAACACCCATCATGGAATATGTTTTCTCGAACGCCATCTTGTTCAGGTTTATTATGCTTTTCATCATCTGTATCTGGTCGAATTTCAGTTGGTCCATGAAATGGCTCCTTTCCTTCGGGTCAGATATGATCTAATTGAAAGCGGGCAAAATCAAGGCTGTTCCTTGATTTGACTGCGCAACCTGGTCCAGGGCTGTTCATTGCAGGTTAACGGAAGCGCTCTGCAGCTCCAATTCTTTTTCGGACTGGTGCAATTTTGCGGTCTTGAAATCTCTCTCGGCCTTTTTGACCAGGACAAGGAGCTTTTCACACAGCGAAGCTATCTCGGCAAACTCCCGCAAGAACTCGTTTTCGATGCTGTCCCTGGTGTCGGGCCTGGTCTTGATCCTGTAGAGCCGGGCCAGCTCTTTCGTGCATTCCATGCACTCGCTTCTCAAACCGCTCTTGGTGCGCGCGTTTTTATAGAAGGCGCTTTCCTTTTTCTGCTTTCCGCATCTGGAGCATGATTTCATTTCCGGTTCTCCTGAACAAAGGTCGATGGGAAACCCGCACGAATTCGCAAAGCCTGGCTAAACCTATCGGCCGATGTAGATTTTGTCAAGCGGAAAAGCATGCTTCCTGATTGTAAAAAGTATAACAAGCTACAAAAACCTCAATTGTTGCAGGTTCCGGCAAGAATTATGTGCTTTTCTTTTTAGCAAGCAGGGAAACAAACAGAGAAGCATTGCCAGATGTGAAAAATTGCCCGCCAGCGTGTTACGGCCCCCCGTCGGGCGCCTCACCGCAGCCGGCTAGTCCTGCAGGGCCCGGGCCTCCCCGGATGAGGGCCGCTTCGGCAATTTATCCGCAAAGTACAGGACCAGCCCAATTATGAACATTACAGGGATGCCGAGTTCCAGGACTTCCTCGGCGATTTCGGACCATTCCCTCGTGTACAGCGGCATGATTTTTTTCAGCGGGCCGTCGAGCCCCTTGGCGATAAACGCGAAGGCAACACCCGTCACCACGCAGACGGCCTTCGGCTCAAGGCCCTTCAGCGATCTCAAAAACGGCCGGTAAGATCTGAAGGCGAGATGCAGCAGGCAGTAAAGGACCAGCACCCCCAGGGAGGCCGAGAATATCTTGAGGGCAAGCGGCTGACCGGGGTCCGTGAAGAAATGAATTTTGGCGATGCTCACCCCGTCAGTGAAGCGGGTGTTGAAATCCAGTTCGCGCAGTCCCATGGCGAGCAGCAGCGCCGCTATGTCCCAGTGCCGCCACGCGTCCCTTCCCGCCAGCATCAGCAGGTAAATTATGCAGACGAAATAGCCGATGGCGGACAGGTTCTCCACCGGGCCGTCTTCCTCCAGGATCCAGGTCCTCAACTCCGGGCCGACAAACCCCAGGACAAGGATAGATATCAGCAGGGCGGCCACGATGAGGCCAGTAGAGCTTCCAGCCAAAGGCATCATGATTCTCAGGGGCATTCATGGGCGCGATCGGGGTGTTCATATCTTCGAAATTCAGTTTATAAACCATCTCGCAGTCATTGCATTTTCAATACCGGGACTCGCAATATATCGGATACTCCGGAATAGTCAAATTATAAATTTACAGCAGTTTTGGAGGCTTCAGGCGGCAACGGGACAGCGCCCTCCCCGGGACGTGGGGCACGGGTGTATTGAATGTTCAGCCGGCCCCGGCTGTTCGCGAAAGTGTTTGTAATTGACATGCCGGGGCGCTTTCCATATAATTTTCATAAATTGTCATGCAAGCGCCAAACACAAGGAGAGCAAAGATGAGCCCTGAAGAATTCAAAAAAATAATTACCAGTGCAATCGGCGAGGAAGTGGCGGCTTTCGAATTTTACAACGGGGTCTCCGAGAAGACCGGCGACCCGAACCTCAAGGGCCTTTTCAAGGAGCTTGCCGGCGAGGAGGCCAAGCACAAGCGCACCCTGGAAGGCTACCTGGCGATGGCGCCGGAAAAGCTGCATTTCTCCAAGTCACAGGATTACAAGGTGACCGATTCTCTCCCGACACCCGCACTTACCCTGGACCTCAAACCCGTGGATGCCCTGGTCATTGCGATCAAAAAAGAGCTCCAGGCCATGCAGATGTACACCCAGCTTGCCAACACGAGCGCAGACGAAGCCCAGAAGAAGGTCTTCCTGGAACTCGCGTCAATGGAGCGCGGCCACAAGGGCAGGCTCGAGGACATATACACCAACATGGCGTTCCCGGAAGTATGGTAAACGTTTGGTGACGTCTGGTAACGCCTGGCAGCGCCGTCAAAGCGGTCGAGCGATTTAAACGGGGCCCCGTCAAAACGGCGGCCCTTTTTTTCAACACTTCCCGAACAGTTTTACCAACCGTGAAGGAGGAACGGAAATGAGAATTGCTTTTTCGGCCTTAGCCGCAATCGCGTTGATCATGGCTTCAGCGGGGGCATGGGCCCAGTCATCGCTGCCCGAGGCGGGCTCCAGGACGGGGCCCTCGAAAGGGCCGTTTCACACCTTCAGTCGCAGGTGGCGGGCCTGCAGGCCGCCAACACGGACATCCTGACCGAAGTCTCCGGACTGAAGACCGCAAACACCACCCTGAAAAACGAATTGTTCAACCTCTCGTCCGAGAACACCATGCTCAAATCCGAGAACGCGAGCCTGAAAAATGACTTCAATGCCCTCCAGAAGGAAACGGACAATCTCAAGACTTCCGTGCAGGAGGCCCACACCCGGCTCATCGGCTTCAACGCGCTGCTGAAGTTCATGAAGCTGGAGACCATGGAGATCCACGGGCTCAAGGGCCCGCACCTGATATTCACCGGGGCCAATATCCACATCCGCAGCGGCAAGGGCAACACGACCGAAGGAGGGAATCCGCTTTCGGGCCTCGGGAACCTCATCGTCGGCTACAACAACTTCACCCACAACTCGGGAAAGGAGCCGGTGAGGTCCGGGAGCCATAACCTCATTATCGGGGACGGCCACTCCTATTCATCCTACGCCGGGCTTGTAGCGGGCAACTCCAACAGCATATCGGCCCCGTACGCAACGGCGAGCGGCGGCTTCAGCAATATCGCCGGGGGCAAGTGCTCGTCCATCAGCGGGGGGTTCTTCAACACGGCGTCAAGCGACAACAGCTCTGTCAGCGGCGGGGCGGGGAACATAGCCGGGGGATTGAATTCCTCCGTGAGCGGGGGGTACAACAACAAGGCAAGCGGCCCGTATTCCTCCGTGAGCGGCGGCCTGGGCAACACCGCGACCGGCAGCCAGTCCTCGGTCAGCGGCGGGAGCAACAGGGTGGCGGAAGGGCCGACCCACTGGGTCGCCGGCCAGTACAAGTCGCCGTAAAAAACGGAGCGGGACAGCGAAAAGGGCTGCTGAACGGCAGCCCTTTTTATTTACCGATAGGCCTGTTGTGCGTTCAACGGAAGCGGGAATCCCGTGCGGCTGCGAAGGACTGGATCCTCCGGTCAAGCCGGAGGATGACAATATGATGATGGGGGTACTATCATATGAGCGACTGGATTACCCTGATCAGTTAAGGGAAGCGCCGCTCATTGCCCGGTACACGCATGTGTTGTCAATGTACCTGCCGCTCCAGCTCTCGTCGAGGCCGTATATTGCCCTGAGGTTCGGGTCCGTCCCGATCACACACCGGCTGAAAGCCTCGGCCCCGGCCCCCTTTGCATAGAGCGGGACGAGGGCATTGGTGTGGCCGCGCGAGTGGAACCGGGCGCCGGGGAGCTTCTTCATCCCCCTGTCCTTTACATGGGCGTAATCGACTCCTTCATCAAACACCCCGTTGCCGTTCACGTCGAAAAATGTCCCGGTGCCGTCGCCCCACAAATGCCCCGTCTCATGATCGGCTGTAACTATGACGAGTGTGTTGCCCCAGTTGTTCCCGTCGGTGTTCCTGTCCAGGTAATCAACCACTGCCTGGACCGCATTGTTGAATCCGGCCTGCTCTTCTATCAGGGGCCGCAGCTTGTTGTCATGCCCGGCCCCGTCAACGGTGCCGCATTCGATCATGAGCGCGAAGCCGTCCGGGTCGGTGCCGAGCGCCTTGAGGGCCGCCGCGGCCATCCCGACCAGGGTCGGCTTCCCCGAGGGCCAGGCTGCGTAAGCCGGGGCCCCTTTCCCTATTATGAACTTGAGATTGCCGTTATAGCCTTGCGCATCGTAGCCGTTATTGTCCCCGGCGGAAGGGTTGAACATGCTGTCAGGCATGTTGTTGAGGGGATTGGATCCGTTCGCGGCCTCGAAGGCCAGGGCCGCAAAGTTGCGGCGGCTGCTGTTGTGGCCGTAAACCGCGGCCGGCGTCGCGTCGGTGTACGATACGTTGGTGACAACGCCGATGCTCTTGCCGGCCCGGGCGGCCTTTTCGAAATAGGTTGTCAGGGACTTGCGGCCGGGGGTGTAGTTGACTTCCCCGTTGTAGATCTTGACGCCGGTGAACATCGCCGTTGCCGCCGCGGCGGAGTCGGTCGCCCCGGCCCTGGCATAGTTGAAATCTTTGGCCATCGCGGCCGGCTCGTAGGGCCTGCCGGTGAAGCCGCCCCGCTTTCCCGCCGAGAAGGTCTGCATCCCGTACTTGTGGTTGAAACTGTCGTAGACGGCTTTTTCACGGGTGTAATAACTTGCCGCCCGGACGGCATTGAACCCCTGGCCGTCGCTGATCATGAGGATGACATTTTTTGCCTGCGGGGGCGCGGCTGATTCAGAGCCGACCGGCAGCGCCAGGAGCAGGAGTAACACCCCCGAAGCCACCGCGGCGATTTTTCTGAGTAAACCCGGTTTCATTTATCCGTTCCTTTAAACCCGAGGCCGGCCGGCTTTGTGTATTGCATTGCCCGAGGGCGGCGGGATTCGATAATTGGTTATATTATCAGCAAACCAGGCCGATTCAAAGCCGCCGGTCCAGAGCTTGCCGCGCTTGTGCTTGATTCGCAACTTTTTTAGCTCCCGGATTTCAGCAACCCCGTCCGGCGACAGCCATAATGGAACTCAAATCCCCCAAAATACAACAACAAAATTCGAGCCCCGAGCCGTGGATCCCCGCCAGACAACCCCCATCTAAGCGCTTGCCAACGGCCCAAATTTCTGTAATGAATAAAATCCAGGCCCGGGACGCTGGGATTGTTTCACCAGACAAAACATTCAGAGGGACAAGAGATGGAAAAGAAAAACGTTGCCGTTCTTGTGGGAAGTCTTCGCAGGGAATCCTATAACCGGAAAATGGCGAAAGCCCTCATTGCTGCCGCACCCGAGGCGCTGCGGCTCGAAATAGTGGAGATCGGGGGGCTCCCCTTCTACAGCGAAGACCTGGAAAAGGAAGGCCCGCCCGCCGCCTGGACCGAGTTCCGGCAGACATTGCTGAAATTTGACGCGTTCCTGTTTGTCACGCCCGAGTACAACAGGTCGGTGCCAGCGGTGCTGAAGAATGCCATAGACGTGGGCTCCCGCCCCCACGGCAAGAGCGTGTGGAACGGGAAGCCTGGCGCCGTCATGAGCGTCTCTCCGGGAGCCATAGGCGGGTTCGGGGCCAACCACCACCTGCGCCAGTCGCTGGTCTTCCTCAACGTCCCGGCCATGCAGCAGCCGGAGGCCTACATCGGCAATGCCGCGCCCCTGTTCGACGACAAAGGCGCCCTTGCCACTGATTCCATAAAGGAGTTCGCACGGAACTTCATGAGTGAATTTGCCAAATGGGTTGAAAAAAATACTTAGCGGAAAGGGCGTTTATGAAACAACAAAAGGGGGAAAACAAGGGGCAGGTCACGCTTTACGCCTTGAGCACCTGTGCCTGGTGCAAGAAAACAAAGGAACTGCTGGATGAGCTGCAGGTGAAATACGATTGCGTGTACGTGGACAATCTGAGCGGGCAGGATAGGAGCAATACCATAGAGGAGATCAAGCTTTGGAACCCCAGGTGTTCCTTCCCGACCCTCGTGATCAGCAACCAGTGCATCGTCGGTTTTGAAGAGCAGAAAATCAGGGAGGCCCTTGCGTGATGGCCGGCGAATCCGAGATAACCGAAAAACAGGTTGAGGCGCTGCACGAGAAGCTCCGTAAGGAAGCCAGGGATGCCGGGTATAACCTCAACCCCGACACGGACTTTGTAAAGGATCTGCTCCGCGGCCTCCTGCAGAACGAAGAGAGGTTCGGCTACATGGCCTGCCCCTGCCGCCTGGCATCCGGCGTCAGGGAAGAGGACCTGGACATTGTCTGCCCCTGCGATTACAGGGACCCTGACCTGGATGATTACGGCGCCTGCTACTGCGCGCTTTACGTCGCCGAAGAGATAGTCAAGGGAGAGAAACAGGTATCTTCCATCCCCGAGAGGAGGGTCCCCGCGGAAGCAAGGGCCGGGGAGCATGAACACGAATATGTGCGGCTTGCCGGCCTGCCTTACCCTGTCTGGCGGTGCAAGGTGTGCGGCTATCTGTGCGCGAGGGAACAGCCGCCCGCTCTGTGCCCGATATGCAAGGCGAAAAAGGACCGGTTCGAAAAATTTATTTAGATGAGCTTATAGACGGGATCAATCTTGAACTGAATCCCTGGAAGGAGAGAAACCATGAAAGTCAATAGCCTGGAGCGGGTTGAAAAAGCGAGGATGGCGATGGAGGGAGCGAAAGACGTCTGGAAGCAGGTGCCCATTTCCAGGGCCGACGGGACGCCGCTGGTTTCCTTCCGGGTTTTCACGATAGAGCCCGGCGGGAACACGCCTTACCACTCCCACCAGTTCGAGCACCTCAATTATTTTATCGAGGGTGAGGGCGTTGCCGTGAAGGAAAGCGGGGAAGAACTCGCTGTCAAAAAAGGCGATTTCGCCATCGTCCTGCCCGGGGAAAAGCACCAGTACAGGAACACCTCTGCGGACAAGGACCTCGTCATGATCTGCGCGGTCCCGAAGGAATACGAATAAAAAATTGCGGGCGGCCCGATTGCGGAGTTCTATCATTCTGAAAAGGATTGCGGATCGGGGATTTGACCCCCCGACCCCTGAATCCCTTTGTCAGATCTTATAATTCCCTTGACATTTTTATTAGTATTCTTCATATACGAAAATAATCAAAGGGACTTCTTATCAGATATTGGAATTCCTTTTGGTTTGCCGATGAGGCAGTCAATTAAGTGCCGCGATTGCAATTGTTTTCATTTACTGACGGAGGACCTTTTTATGGAAAATAAAAAGAAATCAAGACGTGAAGTTTTAAAGCTTATCGGTAAGACAGGCTTATTCCTGGGAGCGGTGCCTGTTTTTTTTACAAGCCTGAAAATTACTCCCCAAAGTGAAGCCGCCACGAACTATTTGACTGGAGCTACGCAGTTGACGAACATCCAGGAAAAGGCATTCATCAGCGGATCGGGATCCAGTTTGACGATCAATGTAACTGGAAAGCCTGGCAGGGCTTTTTTCGTAACATTTGCAGGGACCAATATAAGGGAAAATTACAGGAGGATTCCCGGATCTGACGGAATCATAAATTCCAGGGGGACTGGGAACTTTAACCGTTAATGTCCGATACATTCCCAGCACCAGGGTTTATCTGAAGGTTATTACTGCAGAACCTACCAACCTGAAAACCCCGGTGGGAGGGACTGAACCATTTATTATCTCAATAAGAAATGGTGTGATTTATAGTTTCGAAGGCGTGGTCAGCCGTCCGATTCTCGGAGACAGGATGGAGCCTACACAAGTGTTAATCGCAATGGCAGCAACAACCCAGAATAACACTTTTCAATTGCGTTGATTTGAACGCATTTGGCACTGAAGGGGAAAGGTGAAATCAATTCTGCGATGAAGAGGGCGGGGAAAGTATCTTGCATTTAAGGAAACGCCTTGTCTGCCATGCAGAGAACGGTCTGCGATCTGTGCCAATTGAGAAGACCATCCAAAAAATTCAGCAATTTTTTCTTAAAAGTCCGATCGAGGTCCAATTTTCTTTTATAAAGAAGAGACTCGGCGGAATGAACAGGGCAATACTGAAGTACCATTCGCCTTCAGACAGCTCAGGGGACAAGCATTATTTCGGCAAGGGCCTGACTATCGGCCAGAATATAGCCAGCGCCAGTTTTGAATTCTTCGAGAGGTATTGTGCCGTGATGAGACCGGATGATCTCGTCACGGAAGCATCCTATAATGAAGTTTCTGATAAGGCGGTCGATCCGCTCCTTTTCAATCTCGGCAATTCCTCTTTTACCCCCTCATTAAAAATTGACTGGGTCCGTGGCTATTCCCTGTCGCGTAAAATTCCGGTCTTGATTCCCGCAAATCTTGTATATGTTCCTTACCAGGCGGAAAAGGATGAAAAATACATTGTGTTGGCAGATTCAAACGGACTTGCTTCGGGAAATAATATTGAGGAAGCTATCCTCCATGCCCTGTTGGAAGCGATTGAGAGGGATCAGCTTAATATAAGCGAGTATAACAGATTGCCTTTCAAAAGGATCGCTCCTGAAAGCGTGCCGGATGTCTGCAATCCATTACTTGAAAATCTGGATAAGAAAGGCTTCGAGGTTCACTTGTTATGGGGCAACTCTGATTTACCAATCCCGTTTATGGCTGCTTTTCTGCAGCACAGGAAAATATCATCACGCTGTGCTGTTGCGTATGGCAGTTATCCAGACCCGATAATAGCACTTGAACGCGCTTTGACCGAAGCAGTTCAGATGCTTCCGCCGTCAGGCAACCATAAAGCCTGGCTCAAATCAGGGGCACCCGGGTTTTACAAATCGGTTTCTCCGGATGAAATTGATTTCGGTGCGATCAAAAATTCTGCTACTGATGACATCAGGGAAAATATTGAGATTTGTGTATCGATACTTAAAGATATTGGCTCGGAAGTCTTTGTTGTCGATTTAAGTCGACCTGATATCCCCTTCCCCACGGTCAGGGTTCTGGCGACCCATCTTCAACCAAGGTTAAATCAAGATTCCATGCGGTTATCAAAGCGCTTTTTCGAAGTTCCTGTAAAGCTTGGCTTCAAGGACCGGCAAACAACAATTTCCGATGTCAAATTATGGCCGATTTGCGGATATCGGTGAAATCCAGTGGAGTCTTCTGCTCGTTTTCACGATAGAGCCCGGCGGGCACACGCCTTATCACTCCCACCAGTTCGAGCACCTCAATTATTTTATCGAGGGTGAGGGCGAAGGAATACTAATCAAAAGAGCGGGCGGCCCGGAAAGGCAGCCCGCTCTTTTGATTTCGAGTTGCGCTATATTTCACCCTGCTTGAACTGTCCCTGCATGCCCCGCAGGTCAGGCACTCCCAGTTCATGTTTCTTTCCTACAATGTTGCCTTCCAGGCGACCTCGAGCGTAAACACATAAGATGGACCTGCCTTTGCTGGATTCAGGTCCGATCGCTTCCCATTGTACATTGGCTGTCTTGCCATTGAACGCACTCGTAGTTTCGCCTGGGTTGAGCCAAATGCCGTCTACCATGGCACTTCCTCCTGCGGAAAGCCGTATGCGGGACTGGCTCGTATTCTTCACCCCGGTGATCACTGCCTTTTCCGCACGGCACGGCAGCATGACATACGTGCTGCCCCTGTAGGCGACTGTCCTGTTGGGCGCCTGCGTATTATAAAAAGGCCCCAGTGTCGTCTTGCTCGGATTGGGGAGCGTCAGTGGTTTTTTGGCAATCTGGATGTCAAACGAATTACTGGGGAAATTGGGCCCCAGCATCCCGTAAATAAAAACTTTCCCCTTGTACTTGCTGATCGCATCCTGCTGTTCCGGCGTCATGCCGCAGTATACGTCCGGCACTTTGACCATGATCGTTCCGACAAGGCTCATGCCCGCAGGTGCCAGGGGAATCGGCACGAAGGGGGACACGCCCAGCGGCTTCATGATGGGCGCCTTGACGGATCTTCCGGGCAGGTACTCAAACACAGCCCAATATTGATTCGGGGCATAGAGCGCATTGGTGTCCCAGTTGCCGCCGGCCAGGGTCATCGGGTCGCCCGTTTTGAATGCCGTTGCGACGGGGGGATCGATGATCGGGTAGAACGACAGGATCTGGAAAGGAAGCTTGTTGCTTACCAGGGTACCTTTTTGTACATACATCAACTTGATAGCCTTTATCCGGTTCCGGTGCTCCGCGTTCTTTGCGGTCACGTTCATGCCCGCGTAGATCATGGGCGGCTTGAAAGTAAACTGATTCAAGGTCTTCTTGACAGGCGCCTGCTGGAACTTCTCGCCCGTCGTCAACTGCACTACAACCGTCCAGGTCTGAATGTCGTTGAAGTTGCTTCCGGTCACCGTGATAGCGCCGCCGGGGTATGCAGCCGTCGGGTTGACGCTCAGCAGGACCGGGACAGGCTCTGCATCAGCCGCACCGGACGCGAAAGGCAGTTGGGCGATGGTCAAGAGCAGCAGCAAAATGAGAAAACGTCTCATGAAAAAGATCCTCCTTCCAGGTTAGGGGTGTTTAAATGAGAAATCGAATAGCAAATTTGCCGATCTATTTCCATGCTATTTATACATTTATTCTGTCGCCACCTACTGCCCGATACTCGCGAGGGCGTTGCGCAGCGGTTCGCTGGAGAGTTTGATAAGCCCCTGCATCGGTTGGTCCAGCTCAAGGATCAACAGGATTGACCCCGCCGCCGATAAGGCGCAGATAATAAGAAAAACGATGACCGTTGCATTGCGCGGGGAAAACAGGCCAAAGCTGAAGAAGAGGAACGTGAGCCAAAAAATCAGGAGTATGCGGGCGAGCATCGGGAGCGAACTGCTTTCGGCCTGCTGGATGAGGAGCCAGCGGGCATCCGCAATGTCAGTAGTCACCTCCACGGCCCGGGCCTTAAGCCAGCGCTGGGTATCACTCTTCGGGGACAGGTGAATGAGCTTTCCCCGGAGCGCCGTGAGGGACATGCTGGGATGAGGAGCCTCTGTCAACGAGCCCGCTTTCACCTCTTCCGGCCATACCCGCTGCAGCGCATTAATGGTCCCGTTGCGCAGGACATCGCGGGCCTCCCTGGCCTCGGAGCCGTAATCGGCCAGAACACTGTCCAACTGCATGATCTTCGTGCTGACACGGTCAAGCTCAGTGCTCATTGTATCGTAATGACCCTTTGCCGAGGCAATCAGCAGACCGAGAATAAGTGCGGTCATCGTTGCAATCAAGGCAGTCCCCATTGTCACTGCCTGCCTTGAATCATCGGTCAGATGATGGTCGGGCAGACGGTCGCGAACTAACATGCCGATCAGAATACCGCCCAGGATAAAAGCAAACGTCAAAGAAGCGTGTGCGAGTGAACTCATAATTTACCTCGTCTTTACTCGTGCCCGGACCTGATCCAGAGATGAGCGAGTCGGAAAATAAGCATGGCTGGGCTATCTTTATCAGAACTGAGAAATTGCGTACAGAAAAAGCTGTTGAGGGTGGCGCAAGAACCTTGGAATCACGCAAGCCAAAAAGGTGACGAAATCCCGTCCGCCAATAAAAAAGTGATTAGAACCATTCGTCTAATCCCCCCTCATTTTTATTGTATTGTACGCCCACTTGGGCTCGAACGAGATTCTGGGGAATGATAAGGACTATCAATTAATGCCCTAGCCCCAGCATTGAATTTAAAAGCATTTGGATTTGGTTCTCGGATGCATGAAGAAATGATAACTATGAAGACCTGCCCTTTCGTATGCCTTTGAAGAGGATCTCGCAAAATTCATTAGTCAAATCGTCTACAGACTTGTATTTCTTGAATAGCAAGGCAGGCATGCAAAGATGTTCTATTCCGCCCATAATAATTTGCATAATCACCCAACTTGAGAGATCTTTCCTGATTTCGTTATTCTTTTTACCGTCTTCAATGATTTCTTTTGTGATCATCGCGTATTTTTTTATCACGCCATATGTTTTACTATGATAATAACCTGGATAATTCCGCACTTCCAACAGTAGAATTTTGGCAAAGACAAGGTCGTTCTGGAATAAATTTATATGCTCCCAAATGATTACTCTAAGCTTATCAAGAGAGCTTTTCTTGTCTTTTAGTTTGAGCAATATGTTATTTACAAAATCATTTGTGTAATAAAATAGAACAGTGTGCAATAACTCGCGCTTGCTTCCGAAATACTTGTAAATAAGGGACTCATTAACACCCGAGACTTTAGCTATTTCAGCCGTTGTAATTTTGTCGAATTCTTTTTTCTTTAAAAGAGAAATAAATGCGTTGACGGTCTTTATGCCGCCAGGTGTTAACTCTTCTTTTTCAGGAAGTTTTGATTTTTTCTTTTTTTCTATCGACATGACTGGATCACTTCCAATTTAATTCATAATGACGATTTTGATTAATACATAATACACCTGATCACTGTCAATTATATTGTGAATTAAACATCAAAAACAAGTAGACAAAAATCCACCAGGTAAAAATAAAGAAAAATGTTCGCAAATTATCTTGACAATATGGGTCGGAAAAAATAAAGTAACACTTACTTTATAGGTTCATTGCATCTTATGAAATAAAATATCTGCCGAAAAGTCCTTTTAAATACCTGATTCATCATTTGTTTTCGGACAATGCAAATGCGGAGAATGAAATAAGTTAAGCCTACTTAACGCTCCCATCAAATAATCGAAACAGGAGGTGAATATGGACGCTTACAGAGAAAAACCCTGGCTTAAATCGTATGACAATGGTGTGTCGCCATCATTAACCTATCCAAGCATCTCTTACGGCCAGTTAATCAGGAAGGCATTCGATGCGGTACCCGAACGGGCGGCACTGATCTACATGGGGAGAGAGATAACCTTTCGAGAGTTCGATGCCCTGACTGGTCAGTTTGCTGCGTACCTAACCAAAGGCGGCCTGAAGCCAGGAGATATCGTCGCCGTGCATTCACTAAATATTCCGGCGGCATTCATTGCCATAGCAGGTATTCAAAAAGCCGGTTTTGTGTATTCAGGCATAAACGCTCTGCTGAAACCTGAAGAAATTGAATATCAGCTAAACGATTCTGGTGCGAAGGCTCTCGTAACCCTGGATATTTTCATGGGAGCGGTCGGCCAGATAATTGGCCGAACCGGCGTAAAAACTGTGTTGGTTGCCTCGCCAAAAGATTATGTTTCAGGCGTCCCCCCTGCCCCGGCGAATCTGGGCCCCTTTCCCGGTATTGAAGTGAAGTCGTTTCTGGAAGCGATCGAGGGCATGCCCGTCAACATAACGAGTGCGGCTATCGATCCTGATGCCCCGTGCCTGATGATGTACACGGGAGGAACAACAGGACCACCCAAAGGGGCCATCCTCACCCACAATAACATGGTTCATCACATTGTTCAGATGACCCATTGGTTCGGCATGGGCATCGGGGAATATGTGTTTGCCAGCGCATTTCCCGTATTCCACCAGGCAGGGAATTTCCTGGCAATGTGGGCGATGACCATGGGGGCAACAAATGTTCTTATCCCTAACCCCAGGGACCTTCAGCATATTATATCGGTCATGAAGAATTATCGGCCCAGTGCAGTGATCAATGTACCGACGGTTTTCCTGGAGTTGATGAAACAGCCTGCATTCCGGGAGCTGGATTTCTCCGGCGTCAGGTGGTTCATGAGCGGGGCAGCCCCGTTCCCCGCGGACAACATCAAGGAGTTCGAAGCCATCGTCGGTGCGGGAAAGCTTGTCGAAGTATGCGGCATGACGGAGACAACCCTGTTACACCTCACTTCCCTATCGAGGTGTCAAAAAAGATCGGGTCTATAGGACTGCCGTTGAGTGACACGGAAATCAAACTGGTCGATCCCGCAACGGGCAACATCGTTCCTCCAGGGGAGGCCGGTGAATTGGTGGTCCGGGGACCCCAGGTGTTTACCAGGGGATATCACAACAAACCAGACGAGACAGCTAACGCGTTGAGAGACGGCTGGATGTATACGGGCGATGTTTGCATCATGGATACTGACGGCTACTTTTTTATCGTGGACAGGCTCAAGGACATGGTGAGCGTCTCCGGATATAAAGTCTTCACGCGCCAGATAGATGATATCCTCATCGAACATCCTGATGTGGATGTCGCCGCTACGGTAGGAATTCCCGATCCCAAGCGGCCCGGGTCCGAAATTGTCGCATCCGCCATCATTCTCAAGCCGGGGCGCGAGAAGGATGAGGCCATGCGTAAAAATCATCGCGTATATGAAAGATAAAGTAGCACCTTACAAGGTCCCCAAAGTCGTTCAGTTCATGGATCGCCTGCCGATGAGTTCTGTCGGAAAGGTGTTGAAGCGGGAACTGCGCAACATGATGCGGTAAGTTAAATTTCTGCGATTTTCTGGGTCGCAGTCTTTAACCATGTCATTCTCAATTCAATATGGAGGTGAAGAGATGGCGGATACATCGGCAGTCGGCAAGGAGTACCCCCCTTTCATCATGGGAAGTGGAGAGAGGGAAGATCCGCGAAATGGCAGGCCATCGGAGACAAAAACCAATGTATGTCAACCGGGATGCGGCCGTAAAGGAAGGGTACAAGGACAGTCCAGCCACCCCGACCTATATCACTGTCCCCGTTATGTGGACCAATGTCCTGTTTAACATAATCAAGGACATGAAGATCAATTTTTCCAGGGTGCTTCATGGCGAGGAGACGTATGAATACCTCCAGGAAATCTATCCCGGGGATATCTTGACAGGGCGGATGAAAATCGTCGGCATGGATCAGAAGTCGGGCAAGGCCGGCGCCATGGACATCGTGAAGGTGGAATTTACTTACACCAACCAGAGGAACGAGCCCGGTCCTGAAAGCCACAACCATGATCGTCGAGAGAAAGTAGGGAGGTGTGAGATGAGTAAAGAAGTCCGTTTCGGAGATATAGCTGTGGGAAGTGAAATGCCTGTGCTGGTGAAAAAGCCTGTGGACCATATGCAGCTCGTGAGATACGCCGGGGCATCCGGGGATTTTAATCCCCTGCACACCGATCCCGAGGTCGGGAAGAAAGTGGGGATCGGCCAGATAGCCCACGGGATGCTCATTATGGGTTTTGTGGGGCAGGCGATCACGGACTTGGGTCCCCAAGAAATATCTCAAGAAATTCAGCGTCCGCTTTGCCGGCATGACAAGGCCCGGGGATACCGTCACGGTAACGGGAAAAGTGCGGGAGAAATAGCCGATGGCAACAAGATAATGTGCGACGTACAGGCGAAGAACCAGAAAGAAGAGGTCCTCTTAGCCGGTTTTTTTGAAGCCGTATTGCCGTAAGAGGTTTATCTGCCAAAGGGAAAGTCATTTTTCGCCGGGTGACCCCCCGTTTTGCCGGAGGTCATGACCGGCGTCCAATATTATATGAAAGGAGAGAATAATGGAGAAGATGTTGGACGGGAAAGTCTGTATCGTAACGGGCGGCGGAAGAGGGATCGCGAGGGAAGCGTGCCTCATGTTTGCGAGCGAAGGCGGCAAAGTGGTCGTCTGTGATCTTGATGAAGCGCCGGCACAGGAAACAGTAGACGAGATCAAGAAAATTGGGCGGACAGGCCGTTGCAGTTTCAGGGGACATAACCGCGGACGGCGTCCCCGAGAAGATCATCAAGACTGCCATCGATACCTTCAGCGGGATCGACGTTATCGTCAACGCTGCCGGGTACACCTGGGACAACATGATCCAGAATATGACGGACAGGCAATGGGACGCCATGATCGACGTCCACCTCAAGGCTCCCTTCCGGATACTGCGGGCGGCGGCCAACTTCATTCGCGAGAAGACCAAGGAAGAACAGGCCGCAGGCAAACGGGTGATGAGGAAGGTGGTCAACATCTCCTCCATGGCGGGTACATGCGGCAATCCCGGACAGGCTAATTACTCCTCCGCGAAAGCTGGACTGGTCGGTCTTACGAAAACCATGGCCAAGGAATGGGGCCGCTACAACGTCAATGTCAACTGTATCCCCTATCGGCGTGATCGAGACGAGGCTCACCCAGGAAAAAGAGAAGGGAGAGTTCGTCGAGCGGGACGGGAAGCAGATTTTCGTGGGCATTCCCAAGGCAAGCAAGGGCGTCTTCGAGAAGATGATCCCCCTGGGAAGGTTCGGCACGGCGAAGGAAGCTGCCAGCGTCATCTTCTTCTTTGCCTCCCCTCTGTCGGATTACGTATCCGGCCAGGTCCTGGATGTTGCGGGCGGGCTCCAGATGTGAATGTTCAATGCGATGATTAGGATTAAACGAATTATCACGACAACAGGGTTTTTAAATTTCTCATTTCAAGGAGAAAGCACATGAAACAGCAAGTTTTGGTGGCCGGGATCGGCATGATCCCCTTTACGAAACCGGGCGCCAGCGAACCGTATTTCGAAATGGGCGCAAAAGCCGTCCGGCTCGCCTTGGCGGATGCGGGCATTGATTACAAGCATGTGCAGCAGGCTTTCGCAGGATACGTTTACGGAGATTCCACATGCGGGCAGAGGGCGCTTTACGAAGTCGGCATGACAGGTATTCCTGTGATCAACGTCAATAACAATGCTCAACCGGTTCCACTGCACTTTTCCTGGCGCGGCAAGCCGTCGCCAGCGGCATGGTCGACTGCGCATTGGCGGTCGGGTTCGAGCAGATGCAGCCCGGAGCACTATCCGAGCACTGGACGGACCGGCCCGGCACATTCGCCAGGTTCGACGCCGTAGTCGAAGAGTTGACCCCGGAGAGCGCCGGCATCCCTCTGGCGCTGCGTTACTTCGGCGGAGCGGGTAAAGAGCACATGACAAAATACGGAACCAAACTGGAAACCTTCGCCAAAGTCCGCGCCAAGGCCAGCCGCCATGCGGCCAACAACCCGTTGGCGCTGTTCCGGAAAGTGGTGAGCGAAGAGGAAGTCATGCAGTCCCCGGCGATATGGCCCGGTGTCCTGACCCGCCTGATGGCGTGCCCGCCGACCTGCGGCGGGGCAGCCGCCCTGCTGGTTTCCAAGAGCTTCGCCAGCCGCAACGGTTTGTCGCCCAAGGTGCAGATCCTGGCGCAGGCAATGACGACAGACTACCAGAGTACTTTCGACAGCAAGTCGATGATCAATCTGGTGGGTTTCCAGCTGACGGCCAACGCCGCAAAACAGGCCTATGAAGAGGCGGGACTCGGGCCCGATGATATCAAGGTCTGTGAACTGCACGATTGCTTTGCGCAAAACGAATTGCTCGCGTACGAGGGGCTGGGCTTTTGCGCGATCGGCGAAGCAGAGCGTTTTGTCGAAAGCGGCGGGAACACTTATGGCGGCAAGGTCGTCACCAATCCGTCCGGCGGCTTGTTGTCGAAAGGTCATCCCTTGGGAGCAACCGGCCTGGCGCAGTGCTATGAGCTTACCCGGCAGGTGCGGGGCACTGCGGAAGCGACCCAGGTTGATGGCGTCAGGATAGCGCTTCAGCACAATCTGGGGTTGGGCGGGGCAGCGGTCGTGACGATTTATGGCCAGGCTTGAGGGCTGAAGCAAGCGCAAATTAAGGTTTGCTTACCATTGTGTACAACTTCACGGGGGATACGGCTATATGGAGGAATACCCTATCTGCCGCTTCGCTCGGGACGTGCGAGTGATACCTATTTTTGCAGGGAGCACGGAGGTGATGAAAGTCATCGTCGGAAAAATGATGGGATTATGAAAATAAGAGAAAACAAGCTCAAACCAGTTTTTGGCTACTCGACGCTGACGGTACTTATGCTGTAATCTTGAATCGGACTATGAATCTGCTTTGCCAAGGAGGATGAGCATGCACACCATTCACAGGCGGGAATGGTATCTGTTGTTTTCCCTATTCATTTTAATTTTCGTTTATGGCTGCGGCATGACCCGCCAGTACACGCCGGAAGAGGAAAAAGAGGCATTTAAAAGGGTCTATGACAGTCTGCAGTCAACAAAACTGATCGAAGATTTTCCTTTTTTAAATCCCTTTACACTGGATACGCCGAACGCACAGGAGAAGGCGGGGGTCCTGCTGCAGCCGTTCAAAGGCACCGCCGTGAATGCACGGGGCAAGCATCAGCGCATGCTCCAGATCGCTTCCGTCGATGCATTCCTGTATGGCACATTCGAAAAGCCAATGACGACTGACCGCAGAGGTTCCTCTTCCTATTCGCTGGCCCGCTCCAAGGCGTCACCCGGGAGTTTCGATTTAAACTATACCATAGAAGCAACCGAAATCCCTGTCAGTGGTCCGTCATATGGGGTCACAAGGATTATTTCCAAGGCCGACCTGCGGTCGAAGATAAAGTTCAGCAAGGCAATGGAATTGGATGAAACGGAATTCAAATTAAAAGAGACCTTTGAGGGGGCCATTTCTTTCCTCACCAAGGGGTGGGCTTTCTCCGAGGAGAACAATTTGTTGTTGAGGGACATCGATACTGATGAAGTTGTCGGGATCAGGGAGATCACTTCCCTCACCATGGTTTTCCCCATTCTCCCCAATCATCGCGTCAAGCCGGGAGACAAGTGGGAGAAGCAGGTGTATACTTGGTTCAAACCGGACGGCGTGATCGTCCCTCGATACGCGATAGAACTGTACACGTTTGAACTTGCAGGCTTCAGTAGTTACGGTGGGAGACGGTGCGCCATCATCGAGTACATAATGGAGGAGTATGAGATGGGGGCGGGCGGGGTGGCGGGAGTCAAAACCGTTGAGGACGTGAAGAAAAGGGCAAAGACCTTGACCAAGACTTCCGTCCAGGAGGTAAGCACCTTGATCAGCCAAGTGAATAGAACGGGCCTCGCGGCAGTAATGGTCCAGGGCGCTGAAAAACACTACGGCATACTGGCATTCGATTATCAAAACGGATTAATGGTGGAACTGCATGACGGCACGCAATTCCACCGGGCCCAAGGGACAAAAACCGAATTTGGCGTCAGCGCCACGAGGACTCTCACCAGGGCCCAGTTTGTTTATAAAGCCGATCTTGTCGAAGACGTGACAAAGAAATAAGAAGCCGTTATTTTTGCGGGTTCGATGATGGCCATGAAGGGGCCTGCGCCTCATTAAAGCGCAGGCCTTTCTTTATGTCCGCACATCATCCCGATCAGCCTATTTCTTTTCGCATTGTGCAACAATGCGGCATTTCTGGATCTCGGGCAAAGCCTTTTCAACAGGTACTTCCTCAAATACCGCCGGGCAGGACAGCTGCCAGTCATCATAGTCGAGCTTGATATACCTTACGTCGCCCGCCCTTACAAACAAGTTGTAATCGGCGTTGCCGCTGTGAGCAACCGCGGAGATATGAAGTTTTCCAGGATCGGTGATATAGGCATAATAACCGGCTGATGCCATGCTGAAGCAGTTGTTCGCCTCATGGGGGATGGACGCTGATATGACCCTGCCGCTCATCATGAATCTATCCGGTCTATAAATATAAACAACGCCCTTGCCTTCCGGTACTGCAGCCGGCGCGAAAGCTGAACCCGAAGCTGACTTCGGCCTGTTTTCTATTATTCCCATAGTGGTAAAACATCCCGTAACCGTAATCAGCATAATAAGGATAAGCCCTGCAATCAACGATCGTGACCTCACGGTTCATGCCTCCTCTCTTTATTCATTAGTCAATTTATTCTGACAAGCCAGTTCCGCATGACTTATAATTGCCGAAACAACCCCTGTCAAATCAATTATGCAATTTACTATGACATAATCGTTTGACAGGGGTGATGTTGCAATGATATTTGCTAAAAACATGTGGGGCAGTATTCAATCCTGTTTTAGCTGCCTGTTTCCCTCCCAAATAACCGTGACTGGCTGTTGAGGTACTGCACGCTGAGTCCGGCAGGCAGTCAGCAAAGACGTCAAAGGAAAAAAAGTGAATCGAAAAATTATCATCCTGGCGGCAACCTTGTGCGCCTTGCTTCTGGGAAACGCACATGCGGCCAATAAGAAGACCGTTGTCATTATACCGGATGCGACAACATCGGGGATTAACCTTTCAACCGGTAAGTCCATCACTTCCTACGTCATCAGCGAATTCGTAAACAGCGGCAGGTTCACGGTGGTGGACCGGAAGAACCTGGATAACACTCTAAGCGAATTAAAGCTCCAAATGTCAGGTTTGACCAAGCCGGAAAACGCAAAAAAAGTAGGGCGGCTGCTCAATGCGGATAAATTTGTTTTTGCCACCGTGTCGAGAACCGGCGGAATCTCAATGGTCGATAGTGAAGAACAGTTTGTTGTCAAACTCGACCTGAACGACATAGAAACCGCCGTCGTGGAAGCCTCTTTGACGGAGACGGTCAATGGAACGATTGCCATATATCCCGCGTTGAAAAAGAGCATTACCCATGTCATTGAAAGGATGGCCCTTTCGGCAAGGATACTTTCCGCCACAGGAAATATTGTTTATTTGGACCTCGGCAGCAACGATGGCCTTGCCAAGGGCAGAACATACGAAATCAAGATGGTAACCAAGGTGGTAAAGGATACATCGGGCAAGGAGATTTTCCGGAAAAAGGATGTGGTGGGCTCCTTAGTAATATCGGATATAAATGACAATTCCTCAGAGGCTGAGGTCTCAAATTTAAATAAGAATATCAAGATTAAGGAGGGTGTATCGATAGAGTTAAGCCAGCCGAGAAAATAAACCATATTAAATTGAAGTATATGCCGGAAAAGATATTTTACCTTAAAAAGAGGAGGCATGTTCATTGAAAAGTCTGAAACTGATTCTTCTTATCGCAATAGGTATAGCATTCGGGATTGCGGCAACTACTCAAATTGCAGAGTCGAAAGAATGTCCGAAGGATAAGGAATTCAGTACCACTGGTGACTGGCATGGATGCAGTTGTCCAAGCGGGTATGAAAAGAAATATCTTGATGTATTCAAGTACAAGGCCAAATGCCTGCGGGCTTCCGGAGGGCATATATTATGTCCTACCGGACAAGACTTTTCGACTACGGGCCAGTGGCACGGATGCAGTTGTCCGAGCGGATACGCAAAGAGATATACTGATCAGACCCTCAAGGCCCACGCCGTTTGCATTAAGACAGATGCCGGAGGGTCGGTATTGTGTCCGAATGGGCAGTTCAATACGACCGGACGCTGGCATGACTGCAAATGTCCGAGCGGGACCGTTAAAGGATATACCAACCAGGTTACCAAGGCGGATGCAGTCTGCATGAAAGCAGATCCCAGCGGACGTTTATTTTGCCCTAACGACAAACATTTCAGCACAACCGGGGAACTGCGGGGCTGCCGGTGCCCCGACGGGTATTGGAAAGAGTATGATGATTCACTGGCTTTTTCAAAAGCAAGCTGCGTTTACGGAGACAGACCGAGAAGCGAAGACGCGCAATGCAAAGCCAAAGGCGGCAGATGGGTGGGTGGATCAGGGCATCATGCACGGGGCTTCTGTATCCCCTGTCGGGATGCGGACTGTGTTGAAGCTGTTGCCAATCCTTTATACCATGCTTATAAAATCTATTTTGCCTCAATCAGCAGCGGCGCAACCATGAGAAATCTTCCCCCGTATGTCCAGGACAAATTAAAGCCCTATTTCCCTCCGGCGCTGCTCAAGGTCATTCAATATGGGGCATCCAAACACACGGCCGGAAACGCCGCAATGACCGACTGCACTAAAATCTACTTTCCAGCCAGCAGCCAGGAGGTGAAAAAAATAAATGAGGGCAAGATGGATAGCACAGCCTATCATTGGCTGATACATGAACTTACTCATTCAAAGCAATGTTACACTGACAGTCAAGTCAGGTATGCGGAAACATGGTTTGGGCAGCTCGGGATAACTACCATAGAACAAATCGTGAAAAATCCGACGACCGTCAGCACCAATATGATTCACAATAAGATGCCGATGGAAAAAGAAGCGGCAAAAAACGCCGACTCCATTACGAATAAACTCTCCTTCTGAAAACTGAATATAATAAAAAGATACTTTGAAATTCGATGATTTGTCCTGAACCAAAAGGCAGAGTCACTTGACTCTGCCTTTTGGTCTTTGAGGTTAAAGGAAACTTAAAGGATTATTCGAACCCCGACTCCCATTCATAGGATTCCACGATGACCCACCTGGCATTTTTAAGCTCTGATTCCAGCTGATGCATATCATCTGAAATTGCGTGCCGGGTTGAGGGGCAATTAATGGAAAACTGCTCCACACAATTATTGTTAAATGCAATTGCTTCCGCCGCGCTCAAAAGCCAGGCATAATTGGCATCGATGGGATTGCCGCAATCAATCTCGCGCCTCTCGTATTTCTTGAAAAAGCCACTGCGGTCCCACCAGTAAGGAAAGGCCTCGAACGACATGGTTCCCCGTCCTCATAGGGGAATATGTAGAGTCTTTCGGATCGAGCAGGCATAAACAGTCCTTTGTCTGAGCTATTAAAAAGATTGTATTTCAGGGCTCCATGTAAAGATCGCCGTCACTCGTTACATATTTCCTTTTGTACGCATTAGTGACCCTTGCTATTCCATCTATACAAATTTCTGCGCTGTCGAACTGCGGCCTGATTACGATGTTCCCCTTTTTATCGATATACCCGTATTTACCGTCCAGTTTTGCGGCGGCTATACCTTCGGAAAACGACCCACCCAGATCAAATGCGGGCTCAATCACTATTTTTCCCGCTTTATTTATGTAACCAACATTACCGCGTACATCGGGTCTGACGGCTGCCATTCCCTCGGAAAAATCCCAGCAGGTTGAGAACTGGGCGGGGATGACCACCTCGCCCTTCGTGTTGAGATAACCGCATTTATCCTTTACCTGCATTTTTATCATCCCGTTTGAAGGTTTATTCATGCTGTGCTCATAAGTCGGCTCAATTACCCATTTCCCTTTCTTGTTGATTATGCCCCATCTTTGCTCCTTTTTGACACCAACTGCAACAACCGCGACACCATCGGAAAATCCGTGCATTGTGTCGGTAAACTGAGGTTCTATGACTGTCTTTCCATTTCTATCCTGGAAACCATATTTGCCCCCGACCTTCACAGATTTGAGTTCGTCTTTCTGAAATGTGTACATGCTCTCGTCGTAAGCCTTTTCATAAGCGGAGATACGGGCCAATTGATCCTTTGCTGTCTCCACCTTTTCTCCTTTTTTCTTTTTCTGTGGTGAATAAGAGGCCAGCACTTTATCCTTTTTTTCTTTCAGCGCCTTTTCTCGCTGCTCATTTTCGCGTCTTACTTCTGCAGTTGCCCTCTGCAGTTCGGAGAGGCGATTTTCCAGGCCGGGTTCCTGGCGCCAGACCGCACCCGAGCTATTGGTTATACATTCTCTGCCGAAAACAGTCTCCCAGCTGACACAGGTATACCTGGTTTTCGTGACGTTACTGCAGACGCGGGCCACGTTCCCGTAACCGCCGCTGCACTGCTGCTCAGTATATTGGCTCTGGGTCGAGCTTAGACACTTGCCATTTCTGCTGGCCGACCTGGAAGAAACGGCTTTGTCCTGCTGCAGGACTACCAAATCACCCCCGCTCGCAGCAGCAGCCTCTCCGATTTCTTTTGTCATATCCTTGCTTGAAATTTTACCAGAGCAGGTAAAATTTTTGCAGTCATCCCCCCAGCATGAACCGGTTTCATCCGTTGAACTTATATAGCCGATGCGGGCATAGCCTTTCGATTTGAGGACCGACTCTGATTCGCTGCTGATTTTCGCCGGAACAGTTCGAGGGCTCACTTTGATCTGGCTCAACCCCTCTACAGGAGAAAAAGCCGTCTGCGATGAAAACATGGCGCACCCAGACAGAGTCAGAAGTAATGGGATTACGATAATGGAAACTTTGAGCATAACACCTCCGGAGATCGAGACAGATGCAATGAATAAAGGCAATATACACTTTCCTATGCAGGCAGGAAACTGTTTAATAATATGATGTTAAACAATATGATAGCGGCGGTATTTTAACCTGCTACTATCGAGTGTTAAAGCAGGTATCATTTCCAAAGTTCACATTACAAATGAAACGAAAAGGGCAGGAGATAAACTCGCCCCTTCCCTTAGTCATTTTTAATGATAGACTTTATGGCGAAGTTGCAACATAGGAGTTGCTGCCCACAGCGACCCACTTTGAGCCGTTCCATACTAAGCCGTAAATGCTCGGCCCGGTACCTGGCAGCTGAATCGACTGCCATTGAAGCCCGTCAGTGGAACTCTGGCAATAAACGGTGCCGCAGGTCATAAACCGCTGACCACTACAGCCAATGGCATTATTGGCGCTTATTACACCAACTCCGGTCTGTTGCCAATTGATGCCATCGGTTGATGTTACTCCGCCGGCGTAGCCGACCGCAACAAAACGCGAACCGTTCCAGGCCACATCATAAAGTGAAGAAATTGTGGTAAAGCTGAGATTATGACTGGTCCAGTTTATGCCGTCGGGTGATGTGAATGCTATCGCTTCGGCATTAGGAAGGCCAAGAGTGCTTCCCACGGCTATAAACTGAGTACCTGACCAAACCACGGCATAAAGGGAAGCCTGAATTGTACCAGGAATCGGGCTCCATGTGACGCCATCTGTGGAGGTTATGATCAGACCTGCTTCTGAATCCAGTCTCTTGCCAACAGCGACAATAAGTCCACTTGAGGCTGTAATACCATTCAAGACGGGACTTCCCGGAATTGTTTGACTACTCCATCCCGTACCATCTGCAGAGGTCAGTATGGTGCCATTCTCTCCTACAATAATGAACTGATTGCAGGTCCAAATAATATCATTTAGAGTCGAGGGGACGCCGGTAAACCTCTCCGTCCAAGTTACTGCATCCGGCGAGGTGAATACGCTGCCGCTCGCACCGACTGTTACAAATAATGTCCCTGACCAACGTACACGTTTCAACCATAGTGATGAAGCGGATGGCAACGACTGTATGGTCCAGGTTGACCCAGAGTCGTTCAGGTTGACTGTGAAAGTACCCGTTAGTATATTCGATTTGCGGCCCCCGCTGTCAGTCACATATACCTGAAACTCGAACTGGCCGACTGTGCCCGTGTCGGCCTCTAGCTGTCCCTGGATAGTTCCGGATAGATCTCCGGAGACTCCTTCGATTGGCGCCGATAAAGTGCTGCCGTCTGACATTGTGATATAAAGGGTTGAGAGGTCACCGCCCTGGTCAGAAAAATCAAAAGTGCCGGTCACGATTAAAGTGCCATTCCCCTCGCCCTGAAAAGCACTTGATGGGAAAAACTGAAGGTTGCTTATGCTGGGAGTGGAATCGACAGGAGCAGCTCCCGCCGCCGCCACCTCCACCACAGGCTACCAGAAATAAGATTAAAATTGGAATTGTGACTGCAGAAATGCTGAGACGACTCGATTTCATAAGAAAGCCTCAGTTAAGTTTTAAAGTTGAAAAACGACAGTTGGACTCTGCAAAATCTGTATAAGGCGGGATATATTAGTATGTCAAACTGAAATAAGGCTACTGGAAAGATTGAGATTTGAAGAGGTAAGAAAAAAGGGGCTCCGGCATAAGTATCGGAAACCCCTTAATTTACTGGTACGCCCACTTGGGCTCGAACCAAGGGCCTTCGGATTCGTAGTCCGACGCTCTATCCAACTGAGCTATGGGCGCATGTTTTCAGGAAAGCGGTATTTTAAATATTTTAGGCGAATAAGTCAACAAATTCACCAGGTAAAATCCCCGGGGGGAGTCCTGAAAATGCGAGTTTAGGAATTTACCGCGTTAAAAATCCCCCTAAATCCCCCTTTAGGAAAGGGGGACTTGCATCATTTCGACAGGTTTAAGAGCGATGCCTACCTGTTCAGCAGCAGCGGGAACTTGGGGAGTTTGCGGTTCAGTTTGTCGCCCTCGTACAGGACCTGCTCCAGGAACAGGCCGGACGGGGGCGCTGTATAGCGCGCGGGCAGTTCGGAGGGGCCTCTTCAATAACGCCTCAACATCTCCACGGCTGAGGCTGCCCCTGCCGACTTCGACCAGTATCCCGACCATCCGGCGGGCCATCCGCCAGAGGAAATGGGAGGCGGCAATGCGGAAAATGATGAGGTCGCCAAGTTCGTGAAGTTCCACCGCGTCCACCTGGACCGTGGTGGAAGAGCCCTTGTCGATGCGCTTGTCCGCAAATGCCGCGAAATCGTGGAAGCCCCGGAAAACAGCGCAGGCCGCTTCCATTTTTTTCACATTCAGCGGGTCCCTGACCCACCAGACGTATTTCTTGGCAAAGGCCGTGCGGCGCTTGGAGATGATGTAGATATAGCTCCTGCTCTTCGCGTTGTGGCGGGCATGGAAACGGGCGTCGGCAAAATCCACGCTCAGGATGTTTATGTTCGAGGGCAGGTTGTCGTTGAGGGCGAACATGACTTTGTGCCGGATCCAGCCTCTTCGAAGTTTCCAGGTGGGCGACCTGGGCGAGGGCGTGGACGCCCGCGTCCGTGCGGCCTGCCCCCTGGACGTCCGCATCGGGGCTGAACTGCTTTCTGGCAGTTTCAAGGAGCGTCCCTGGATGCTCTTGGCGTTTTTCTGCATCTGCCAGCCGCTGTACCGCGTGCCGTCGTATTCGAGAATGATCTTGTATTTCATTTCCTATATTTCCCTGGAATCGTATGCCCAGTTGAGCAGGGCCTGCCTCTGTTTTGCCCTGCAGGAGAGGTCCCCGGGGGCGCAGTGTTTTTTTATCTGCCCGATGTGGCGCTTCATCGCCTTCCATCTTCGAATCTGCCGCAAGTCCTCTTCGGGCATCCGCCTGCCCATGTAGTAGCGGCAGTACCACTGGAACCAGCCCCGCGGGTCGTCCTCGTGGATCCAGCCCTTCGCACGCCAGACGGAAAGCGGAAGCGAGGCGTTTACTTTGAAAAAGTTAAGCGCCGGATCGTGGGACTCGTGACAGAGCTTGGCCCCTGCGAACCATTCGGCCGGGAATTCACCCCTGCAGTCCGTCATGTACTTTCCCCCGAAGACGCCGAGCTTCAGCATCTGCGCGGGAGTAAGGCCGGGACGGAAGTCCGGGTGAAAATTTTTCCCCACGGGCTCCGTCAAATAATAAATATAGCCCTGCTGCATCAAGTCGTTGACTGTGACTTTTTTCGGTTTCATGACGGCCGGGAAGGTTTCCGGAATAAAAATGGCGGAGAGAGCGGGATTCGAACCCGCGGTACACCTTTTATGGGCGTACAATCGCTTAGCAGGCGATCGCTTTCGGCCACTCAGCCATCTCTCCGCGATCTTTTCCGCAACCGCTTGTTTGGTTGCGCGCTATATGAAAAATACTATCACGACTGGCGGAGGGAGCAGGATTCGAACCCGCGAGCCTTTCGAGCTTGCGGTTTTCAAGACCGCCGCCTTAGACCACTCGGCCATCCCTCCGGATTAAAAAGAGAATGCTATCCCTCAGCGGGTTATTCTGTCAATCCCTTTCATGTAAGGCCTCAAGACCTCAGGGATCACGACGCTGCCGTCTTTCTGCTGGTAATTCTCCAGGACCGAGACCACAGTCCGGCCGACCGCAAGCCCGGAGCCGTTCAGGGTATGGACGAAATCCACTTTCCCGTTTTCGCGGCGGAACCTGATGCCCGCGCGCCTCGGCCTGGAAGTCCTCGAAATTGCTGCACGAGGAGATTTCCCGGTACGTGTCCTGGCCGGGCAGCCACGCCTCGAGGTCGTATGTCTTCGCCGAGGAGAACCCGAGGTCGCCCGTGCAGAGGCTGACTGTCCTGTAATGGATCCCCAGCTGCTTCAGTATCTCTTCGGCATTGAGCGTCAGTTTCTCAAGCTCGTCATAGGAGGTCTCGGGCGCCGAGAACTTCACCATTTCAACCTTGTTGAACTGGTGCTGCCGGATGAGGCCCCGCGTGTCCTTGCCGTAAGAGCCCGCCTCCGCCCGGAAGCAGGGCGAATATGCAACGTAATATATCGGGAGGTCCTTTTCGTTGAGGATCTCATCCTGCGTGGATATTTGTGACCGGCACTTCGGCCGTGGGTATCATGTAATAATCAAGGCCCTCAATCTTGAAGAGGTCCTCGGCGAATTTCGGGAGCTGCCCGGTGCCCGTCATGCTGGTCGCGTTGACCATGAAGGGCGTGAGCACCTCGGTGTAGCCGTGCTGCGAGGTGTGCAGGTCGAGCATGAAATTCGTGATCGCCCGCTCGAGCTTGGCCCCGGCCCCCTTGTAGACCGTGAAGCGCGCCCCCGTGATCTTCGCCCCGCGCGCGAAGTCCAGGATCCCCAGGTCCTCCCCGATTTCCCAGTGGGGCTTGGGGACGAAATCAAACTGCGGCTTTTCCCCCCACATCCTGACGACCGGGTTGTCCTCGGAGCCCGTGCCGTACACGACCGACTCGTGAGGGATGTTCGGGATGACCATGACGAAATTCGTGAAGTTTGTCTTCGGTCGTCCTTGAGCTCCTCGTCCAGTTCCTTTATCCGGGAAGATACCTGCGCCCATCTGTTCGATGAGGTCGGAGGCGTCCTGCTTCTGGCCCTTCCTCTTCCCGATCTCCTTGGAAACGCGGTTGCGCTCTCCCCTGAGGCCTTCGACTTCCTGGAGGATGTCCCTTCTCTTCTGGTCGAGGCGGACGAATTGGCCCAGGTCGATCTCCTGGCCCCTCTCGAGCATCTTTCGCCTTACCAGTTCCGTATTGTCCCTTAGAAATTTTATGTCCAGCATGGCCGGATCCCTCTTGGAAAAATTATTGAATTCCCTTTAAAAAAGGCGATTTTCAGTACCACTTTGACTTTTTGAAGTCAATCTTTATCGCGTCGAAACTAGCACGAAAAAGACGGGATTGCAAAGAACTGGAAAGCCTACCTGATGCTGATTTCCAGGTACAAATCCCCCGGCTGCCCCCCGGAGGGGTCTTCCACCCCCATTCCCTTGAGCCTCAGCCTTGTGCCGCTCCTGGATCCCGCGCGGGAGTTTCACCCGGACGGGCTCTTCCCTTTCGCCCCTTCGGTACGAAAAAGATATTTCCTGCCCTGATTCGGCGGCAATCGGGGAGACTGCGAGGTTCAGGCTGATGTCCCTGTTGGACAGGGCGGGTACGAGGGACTCTTTTATCGAACCGAGAATCGCCCTGCCGATTTTCTTCCAGATGCTTTCCCCGGCTTGAGGATCAACACGCGTACCGGGCCCGAAATCCGTTTGCGCCCGGTCCTGGGGCCTGGTTGCCGAACGTGTAGACCCGGGCGCCGCCCGGGCCGCTGAAGAAGACCTTGCCGTAAAAGACCCCCTGGCCGCGGAAGAACATGTCATTGAAAAAACTTCTCGCCGCCCCGGAAGCCGGCCCTCCGGAACTCGCGCTCGAGTTCGCTGAAGATGTCGGCCGCGTTGCGGGTTGTTGAAGATGTCGCGGAAGATGTCCTCCCGGCTGTACCCGGAAAAGCCGCGCTGCCGGGGGTCGGCCCCGTAAAGTGTCGTACTGGGCCCGCTTGCCGCGGTCCATCAGGACGCCGTAAGCCTCGGCTATCTCCTTGAATTTCTCCTCGGACTCGACTGTTCCCCGGGTTGCGGTCAGGGTGGTGCTGGAGGGCGAGCCGCCGGTAGGCCTTCTTGATTTCGTCTTCCTGGGCGTCCCTTCCCACCCCGAGTATCGCGTAATAGTCTTTGCCCATTTCAGTCCTATCTCCCCAGCCGCCTCTTGACGATTCCCCAGAGGAAGTGCATTTCCCTGATTTTCAGGAGCGTGAGCCGTTACCAGGAAAGTGCCCAGCCCGACCGTCACAAGTCCGGCCAGCAGAACGACCTTATAGGCAAGCGCCCCGTCGTTGTCCCAGGGGAAGAACACAGCCGATCAAAAGAAAAGAGCCCCACATTATAAAAGAGGCCGAGCAAAATCCGGCCTACCGAACCAAGAAACCCGTGCTCTCAGGAAGCCGCCGATCCTTTTTTTCAGGATAATATAAAGACGACGACGTTGAACGACGTGGCGATCGAGGTCGCAAGGGCCAGCCCGCCGTGCTTGAGCGGGAACATGAGGGCGACGCTGAACAGCGTGTTTATAATGAGCGCGGCCACGCCCACCTTGACCGGCGTTGTCGTGTCCTGAAAAGCATAGAACCCCGAAATTACGACCCTTATGGCGGAAAAGGCCCAGAGGCCCAGGCTGTAGTAAAGAGCGCCTGCGCGGTCAGGACCGTGGAGGTGCTGTCAAAGGCCCCCCTCTGGAAGAGGACGGAAATGATGGGCTCCCGCAACCCGATCAGGGCGATGGTCGCCGGGATGGCGATGAACAGGATCAGCCTCAGCGAGAAAGACAGGGTCTCTTTCATGGCGTCGAACTCGCCCTTGGAGACCTGCTCCGAAAGGCTGGGGAGGGATGCCGTCCCGATCGCGATCGCGAAAACGCCAAGGGGGAGTTCGACGACCCGGTCGGCATAGTACAGGAACGAAACGCTCCCGCCGGGGAGGAAAGAGGCGATGAGCGTGCTGATGAAAATGTTTATCTGGTAAACGGCCGCCCCGAACGCGGCGGGGACCATCAGGGCCCCGATCCTCTTCACCCCCGGGTGCCGGAAATTGTAGTCGGGCCTGAGGCGGACCCCTTTCTGCAGCAGGGCCGGGACCTGCATCCCGAGCTGCAGCAGGCCGCCCACCATGACGCCGACAGACAGCGCCAGGATAGGTTCGGCAAAAAAATCCCTCAGGAACAGGGCCGCCGCGATCATCGAGATTTGAGGACCACGGGCGAAAGGGCCGGGGCGGCAAAGTGCCTGCAGAGAATTGAGGATGCCCATGCACAGCGCCACGAGGGAAATAAAGAAGATATACGGGAACATGATCTTCGTCAGGAGCACTGTCAGGGCGAACTTGTCGGGCGTCTTTCATGAACCCCGGGGCCATCAGGGCCACGATGTACGGGGAGAGAAGCACACCCAGGAGGGAAACCACGACCAGGATGATCGAAAGCATGCGTGAAGGCCACATTCGCGAGCTCCAGCGCCTCCTCTTTGGATTTTACCTTGAGGTATTCGGTGAAGACCGGGACAAAAGAGACCGTGAGGGAGCCCTCCGCAAGGAGCCGCCTGAGCAGGTTGGGGATCCGGAAAGCGACAAAAAAGGCGTCGGTCACCAGGCCCGCCCCGAAATACCGGGCGACAACCATGTCCCTGATGAAGCCGAATATGCGGCTCAGCATCGTCGAGATGCCGACCACCCCCGCTGCCCTCGCGACCCTGGCGTTTTCCGAACTGAGTTTCGCTTCCATACTGCCTGCTTTCTTCTAAACCTTGATCTCCCGGCACAAGCCCCTCGATATCCTTTGCCTTCACCCCGGCGATACGAGACGGTCTTGTTCTTCGATTTTCCCCCGCCGATTATGGTGATCGCGGATTTCCTTATCTTGAGGAGTCGGAAAGGAACCTGATGCATTCCTCGTTGGCCTTGCCCTTCCACGGGCGGGGCCGTGATTTTCATTTTCAGCGCCCCGTCCTGGATACCGGCCATCTCGCAGCGGGATGAACGCGGCAGGACCCTGATATCCAGCACCACACCTTTTTCAGTTTCTCTAATGCGCAGCATTTCAGATTTTCAGGCGGAGGGCCAGATCGTGCAGGCTTTGTACCACAAATGCCTGGAGGAAAATTATAACCGCGATGACAATTACCGGGGAAAAATCGATCCCCATGTTCCTCAACGGGAGCCATCTGCGGACCGGCCTCAGCACCGGTTCGGTCACGCGGTACAGAAATGACGACTACGGGATTATAAGGGTCGGGATTGACCCAGGAAATAAGCGCCCTGATGACGATGATCCAGATGTATATGTTTAAGAGCACGTCCAGAACTTTTGCGAGGCCCTCGATAAAATTTCCCAGCACAAACATGTCCTCTCCTGACACTCATGAAAGTGCCCCGAAAATAATGTCTGGGGTATAAAAAGTCAAGGTTTATTAAAACTTTACATGCTGCGGCCCGATTATCAAAGGTTTTTCATTTGACACTGCCGGTCATCCGAAATAGAAGAGGTAATGTTCCTGAAAACATCAAGGAGGGGGATGAAATGCTCAAGGGAAAGAGGATCGCAATCATAGGCGGCGGGAAAATGGGGGAAGTCATCGCGGGCGGCATAGTGGGCAACATGCCGGTTTCCCCGGACCACGTAACGGTCGCGGACGTCGTGAAGGAGAGGCTTGATTTTCTCAGGGGGAAGTACAAGGTCGCCGTCAACCGCCGACAACAGGGCGGCGGTGAAGGGCGCCGATATAATAATCCTGGCCGTGAAGCCGCAGAGCATGGGCGAGGTCCTCGCAGGGGTAAAAGACCTGGTCGACAAGAAAAAGCTGGTGATCTCGATAGCCGCGGGCATCCCGATCAGCTTCATCGAAAAATCGCTGGGCAAAAAAGCCCGGATAGTCCGGGTTATGCCTAACACACCCGCCCTTGTCGGGGCGGGCGCGACTGCCCTCGCACCGGGGGATGGGGCAAGCAGCGAAGACCTGGCAGCGGCCACCAGCATCTTTGATTCCATAGGCATAACGGTGAATGTGAAAGAGGACTTGATCGATGCCGTGACGGGACTGAGCGGCAGCGGGCCGGCGTATTTCTTCATCATCGTCGATTCGCTGGCAAAGGGAGGCGTCCTGATGGGCCTGCCCCGCGACATCGCCTACAAGCTCGCCGCCCAGACAATGCTGGGCTCGGCAAAGCTCGCCCTCGAAAGCGGCAAGCACCCGATGGAGCTGCGCGACATGGTGACGTCTCCCGGCGGGACAACGATTGCCGGCATCCAGGCCCTCGAGGAAGGGGGGCTGCGCGCCGCATTGATGATGGCCGTGGAGGCGGCGACGCTGCGTTCAAAGGAACTGGGGAAGGGCTAAAATAAACGCGTCTGCGCCGGCGGGCGGCAAATTTAAGGTGTGTTCAGCGCCAGGGGAGAAACAATGTCTGCAGAAGGCAACAAGATCATTTACACCATGATGGGCATAAGCAAGTCGTACGACAAGCGGCAGGTGATCAAGAACATATCGCTGTCGTACTTCTACGGGGCAAAGATAGGCGTCCTGGGCCTGAACGGGTCGGGGAAAAGCACCCTCCTCAGGATCATGGCCGGCGTTGAGGAAAAATACAACGGCAAGACCATTCTCTCCCCGGGCTATACAATCGGGTTCCTCGAGCAGGAGCCGGTCCTCGACAACTCGAAGACGGTGCGGGAGATTGTAGAGGAAGGGGCCGGGGAGGTCGTCAACCTCCTGAACGAATACAATGCAATCAACGAAAAGTTTGCCGAGCCCATGTCGGACGACGAGATGAACAAACTCCTGGAGCGCCAGGGAAAGGTGCAGGAGAAGCTCGACGCACTCGACGCCTGGGACCTGGAATCGCGCCTCGACATGGCGATGGACGCCCTGCGCTGCCCTCCCGGCGAGACCAGGGTTGAGGTGCTCTCCGGCGGTGAAAGAAGGCGGGTCGCGCTCTGCCGGCTGCTGCTGAAAAAGCCCGACATCCTGCTGCTGGACGAGCCGACCAACCACCTCGACGCCGAATCAGTCGCCTGGCTCGAAAGCCACCTCCAGCGCTACGAGGGGACGGTCATTGCCGTGACCCATGACCGGTATTTCCTCGACAACGTCGCGGGCTGGATCCTGGAACTGGACATGGGAGAGGGCATCCCCTGGAAAGGAAATTACTCTTCGTGGCTGGAGCAGAAGCAGAACCGCCTGCGCCTGGAGGAAAAGAGCGAGAGCCAGAGGCAGAAGACGCTTGAACGCGAACTGGAATGGATCAGGATGTCTCCGAAGGGAAGGCACGCCAAGTCCAAGGCGCGCATCAGCTCATACGAGGCCCTCCTGGGGCAGGAAAGGGACAAGAGAGAGAAGGAGCTGGAAATATTCATCCCCCCCGGGCCCCGCCTGGGAAGAACGGTCATTGAGGCGGAAAACCTGAGCAAGGCCTACGGGGACAAGTCTCCTGATCGATGGGATGTCGTTTGCCGTGCCCCCCGGGGCCATCGTCGGCATCGTCGGGCCGAACGGTGCGGGAAAGACAACGCTCTTCAGAATGATCACCGGCCAGGAAACCCCCGATTCCGGGACAATAAAAATCGGGGACACGGTAAAGCTGGCTTACGTCGATCAGAGCCGGGATGTTCTCGATCCCGGCAAAAGCATCTGGGAGGTGATCTCGGAAGGGCACGACGTGATCAGGCTGGGAGACCGGGAAGTCAATTCCCGGGCCTATGTCGCCAAGTTCAATTTTTCCGGCTCCGACCAGCAGAAGAAAGTCGGCAGCATGTCCGGCGGTGAGAGGAACCGCGTCCATCTCGCCCGCATGCTGAAAGAGGGAGCAAACGTCCTGCTGCTCGACGAGCCGACCAACGACCTTGACGTCAATACGATGCGCGCCCTCGAAGAGGCGCTGGAAAATTTCGGGGGCTGTGTCATGGTAATCAGCCATGACCGCTGGTTCCTTGACCGCATCGCAACTCACATCCTGGCTTTCGAAGGGGAGAGCAGCGTTGTCTGGTTTGACGGCAACTACACGGAATACGAGGCCGACATGAAGGCGCGTCTGGGTGCGGCCGCTTCCCAGCCCCACAGGATAAAATACAGGCATTTGACAAGGGCTTAATTCCCTTCCCCTTGATTCCTCTTTATCGCGAAGTAAAGCCCGATAAAGATGAACAGGCTTCCCGCGAGGTGATAGAGGAAAATTTCCTCGCCCAGCAGGACAAGCGCTAAAACAGCGCCGAACAGCGGCAGCAGGTATATGAACATTGCCGCCTTGCCGGGACCGACATTTATGACCCCGTTATTCCAGAACAGGTAAGCGATGATGGAGGGAAAGACCGCGAGGAACAGGAAGATATGCATGTTGCGCAGCGAGCAGGCCGTGCTGAGCCCAGGCAAATGCTTCCCAGCAGTAAAACGGGGCTATGATGAGGCTTCCAATGATGAATCGTCATGGTCAGAAATGTCAGCGGGTGCAAGGCAAGCTTGAATTTACGGATCAGCACGGAATAAACTGACCAGCTCAGGATCGAACCGACAACCAGCAAATCGCCGTAATTGAAATCCAGGGAAACAGGTTGGCCGTGGACCCTTTGAAAATTATGATGAGCATGCCAATCGCCGAGATGATTACTCCGCCTGTCTGAACCAGCGTCGGGACCTCTTTCAGTATTGCCCGGGCAGCCAGCAGCGTGATTGCGGGCATGGATGCGGTGACGATGCGACATGTTCGTGGCGGTTGTGGACCGGGCCGCAATGTATAAAAGCGAATTATAGACGGCAACGCTGAAGAAGGACAAGATCAGCAGGGGAAATAAATTCTTCCTGATTTCATCTCTTTCTCTCCACACGTGACCAGAGCTGAACGGCAAGATAATTATCAGGGCGAACACCCATCGCCAGAACGCCAGCGTTATCGGCAGGATATCGTTTGCGACCCCCGGGCCAGGACCGTATTTGCGGCCCAGCAGAATACCGCGAAAGCCAGGCCCAGATATGCCTTCCCGTGGCCGCTGTGCATGCTGCGGGTTTCGGCAATGTTTATTTTTTCAAGTCGCGGGCCTTCATCAATCATCCCTGTGCGAATTTCACCGCGTCGGTAAAGGTATCGCTGGTTTGTCCAAATTTTCTTTTATAACGATCCCGTTTATGGCTTCCCGGGCACAATATCAAGCTTTATCCCCAATTGCCTCATATTAGTAATCCGATGTTATAAAAAAGGGGGGCAAAATTTTGCCCCCCTCCAGGTTTTAATCAGGCTTGGCGGTCACGAAAACAGGTCGTAGATTTTGCTGATCACGGTAGGCAGTTCCCCCTTTTTGCCGGATTTCTTTTTTGCGGGTTCCGCCGGTTTTTCCGGCTCCTGTTCGGGCACGGGCAGAACGCAGGGCTTCCTCTTTAACTTCCCTGGTTTCAACGGCTTCCACCGGGGCGGCGGCGGGGCTTCCCCCTGCTGCCCGGGGTTCAATTTATTCCGTGAACTCCGGCTCTTCCTCCACCTGGCCTTCGGCTGCTTCCGCGGGCTTCTGGCCCTTTCCTTCTGCGCCTTCTCGGCCTCCTGCGGGACCTCTTCCGGGCCGGCTCTTCCGGCGCTGCACGTATCGCCTCGGCTTCTGCCGGGTTCTTCTTCCACAGGCTTCTTCCGCGATCTCCTCCCCGGCTTCCTCTTCGGCAGGCTGCGGGGCTTCTACCGGGGCCTCCTGCGGACGGGCGCGCCTTTCTTCTTTTGCGGCTTCTGGGCAGGCGCTTCCCTTTCCTCTTTTTTTATAAATTCGAACCTTGATTCGCCCAGGTGCATATCGGGGTCGCTGCAGATGTAAACGGACGTGTCATGGGCTTCCTCAAGGCCTGAAAGTTCCGTCCGTTTCTGGTTGAGCAGGTACTCGGCAACCTCGGTGCTGGCGATTACCTTGATGCACGAATAGGTTTCCTTGACCAGCTCGGATTTGATTTTCCGGAACAGGCCCAGCGCCGTGTATTCAATTGAAGGGATGAGGCCGCTGCCCTTGCAGTGGGAGCAGGTCTTGAAGCTGATCTCCTGGATCGTGGACTGCTTTTTCTGCCTCGAAAGTTCGATTATGCCGAACTTCGAGATCTTGGACAGCTGGATTCTGCGCGCGGTCGAAGCTCAGGGCCTTTTTGAAGGCCTTCTCCAGCTCGCTGTTGTGGCGCTTGTCCTTCATGTCGATGAAATCGATCACAATGAGGCCGCCCAGGTCGCGCAGCCGCAGCTGGCGCGCTATCTCCTCGGCGGCTTCCAGGTTGGCCCGGAAAGCCGTCTCCTCGACGTCCTTCTTGTTGGAGGCTCGGCCCGAGTTCACGTCGATCGTGATCATGGCCTCGGTGGGGCTGATTATGATGTAGCCGCCGGATTTCAGGTTGACCCGCTCCTGGTAGACCTCGTTGATCTGCTCTTCGAGCTTGAACTTGTCGAAAAGCGGCGTTTTTTCCTTGTAGTGCTTGATCATGTTCACGTTGCGCGGCTGCACGGTCTTCATGTAATCGCGCATTTTTTTGAACGTCTCCACGTCGTCGACGAGTATTTCATGGATATCAGGGTTGAGGTAGTCCCTGAGGGACTTCACGCCGAAGTCGCTTTCCTGGTAGATCAGCGCCGGGGCCTTTACCTCCGCGGCCTTGGCCTTGATTGTCTCCCAGAGCCTGATGAAGCTGCTGGTAGTCCCGCGAGAGCTCCTGCTTCTTGCGGCTCATTCCCGCCGTGCGGATAATGAGGCCCATGCTCTCGTCCTTGTTGATCTGGTCGATCATCTCCTTGAGGCGCTTGCGGTCGTCTCATCTTCTATCTTGCGGGAAACCCCGATGTTCAGGCGGTTCGGCATGAGGACAAGATACCGACCGGGCAGGGAAATTAACGTCGTGAGCATCGCCCCTTTGCGGTCCTTTTCTTCCCTCTGGACCTGGACCAGGACTTCCTGGCCGACCTTCAGCCCGGTCCTTTTCTTGTGGCCGCCTTCTCGCCCTCTTCCCGTTTTTCGAAATAGTCGCTGTGGACGTCGTGGAGGGGCAGGAAGCCGTTCTTCTTGCCGCCGTAGTCGACGAAGGCCGCCTGGAGGCCGCGTTCGACCTTCATTATGGTTCCCTTGTAGATGTTGCCCGAGATGGGCTCTTTGGCGCTCATCTGGATGTTGAATTCCGCGAGTTTAGACTCGGCCACGATCGCCATCCGCTTTTCCTCGCGTTCAACGGCGTTGATCAGCATTCTCTGTTTGTTCATAGATGTCCTTTTCAGAGAAAATCAGAAACGTCACCTTTGCCGGCGCGCAGCACCTTCGGCACATCGTCGATCAGGTCGATCACGCTCGACTGATCGGAGGCCAGCGGGCCGCCGTCTATGACAAGGTCTACGAGTTTCTTGAATTTCTTCTCGATTTCGAAAGGATCGCTCAGGATCTCGTCCTGCTCGAGTTTGGCGCTGGTGTTGATTATGGGATGGCCCAACTCGCCGACGAGCGTCAGGCAGATCTTATTGTCAGGCACCCTGATCCCAACCGTCCTTCTCTTGGTAAGGAGTATCTTCGGGACCAGCCTGGATGCTTCCAATACAAATGTGTACGCGCCGGGGAGCAGCCGGCGCAATGTCTTGTAAGCGTAATTGGAAACAAGGGCATAATTGCTTATGTCCTTAAGATCGGCGCAGATGAAACTGAGCGGTTCTTTCTTGTTTCTCCTTTTTATTTCGTAAATTTTTTCTATCGCCTGTTTATTGAAGAGGTCGCATCCCATTCCGTAAACGGTGTCCGTGGGATATACGATAATTCCCCCTTCTTTCAAAACCTCGACTGCTTTTTTAATAAGCCTCAGCTGAGGATTTTCACTATTTATGGAAAGAATCATCAGACGCTTTCGTAAATTGTAGCTGAACTGCTAGCAATTAAGAGAAGTTTAGCAGAGATGGGAGTGTTAATCAAAGAAATTTAATTGGTGGTTCCGCCTGTGTTTTCGCACATATAGGAGGAGGTGTAAGATGCGCCGGGAGCAGGTGAGACAAGTACGCCCTCGCTCAACTGCCCCCAGCGCCGGATAAAACCTACTTTTCACATATTTCGCTACCAGGTCGCCGATTTCTTTCGTGCCCAATCCCATTTTGCCGGCATCCAGGCTTTTTATATCGTTCTGCAGAGCCCTTTTGACGGCGTCGAGGATCCGTGCCGCCGCCTGTTTCTCCTCGAGGTGTTCCAGCATCATCTGGGCCGAGCAGATCGCCGCCAGGGGGTTGATCTTGTTGAGGCCCGTGTATTTCGGGGCCGACCCGCCGATGGGCTCGAACATCGAGGTGCCTTCGGGATTGATGTTCCCGCCCGCGGCAATGCCCATCCCGCCCTGGATCATGGCGCCCAGGTCCGTAATGATGTCGCCGAACATGTTGTCGGTCACGATCACGTCGAAATATTCCGGGTTCTTGACCATCCACATGCAGATGGCGTCGACATGGGCGTAATCGGTCTGGACATCGGGATAATCGGCGGCGCACTCCTTGAAGGCCGCTGTCCCATAAATCCAAGGCAAACGTCAGGACATTGGTCTTGCCGCAAAGCGTCAGCTTCTTTCTCCGGTTGAGCTTCTGGCAATATTTGAAGGCAAAGCGGATACAGCGCTCGACGCCCTTGCGGGTGTTTATCGATTCCTGGATCGCGACTTCGTCCGGGCTTCCCTTTTTCAGAAAACCGCCGCTGCCCGCGTACAGGCCTTCGGTATTTTCCCTGACCACTGTGAAATCGATATCCTCCGGGCCCTTTGTCCCTGCAGCGGAGTATAGACTCCCGGGAACAGGACGACGGGCCTCAGATTGATATAAAGGTCCAGCTCGAAGCGGAGCTTCAGGAGCACTCCCGTCTCCAGGATGCCCGGCTTCACGTCGGGGTGGCCGATTGCGCCGAGCAGGATCGCGTTCATCTGCCGCAGTTCGGATAAAACCGAATCGGGCACAAGTTCGCCTTTCTTCAGATAGCGCTCGCCGCCCAGGTCATAATGCACAAAGTTAAAATCGAGGCCTTCGACCTGTGCCGCGGCCTTCAATACCTTCAAGGCCTCCGCCGTAACCTCCGGCCCTGTTCCGTCTCCCGGGATAACCGCGATATCGTATTTCTTCATCAGTTCCTCTTCTATGTTTATTTATTGTTGTTCTTTTTGATGTATTCAACCAGGCCGCCTGACTCGACGAGCTTCTGCATGAATTCCGGGATGGGGCGGGCCTGGAAGGAATCTCCCATTGTCGAGGCTCTTTATGGATCCCGTCGCGAGGTCGACCTGGAGACGCTCTCCGTCGCTTGATCCTCTCCGATGCATCTGCCGATTCAAGCAGCGGCAGCCCGATATTGAAGGAGTTCCGGTAAAATATCCGGGCGAAACTCGACGGCGATGACGGCGCTGACGCCGGAAGACTTTATTGCCAGGGGGGCGTGCTCCCGCGAGGAGCCGCAGCCGAAATTCCTGCCCGCCACAATGATATCGCCCGCCGATACATTTTTGGCGAATTCGGGCCGGACATCAATAAAGCACGTCTTTGCCAGTTCCGGCCCCGAAGAGACGTTTATATACCTGGCCGGGATGATGAGGTCGGTGTCAATGTCATCGCCGAATTTCCAGACTCTGCCTTTTATAATCATCTGAATCCTTTTCCTTGACCTCTCCCTTATGATCTGCCTATCTTTCGGTCCGGCCCCGCAATCCTGCCGAGGATCGCCGACGCCGCCGCAACATGCGGGTTGGCAAGATACACCTCGCTTTTGGGGTGCCCCATGCTGCCCGACGAAATTCCTGTTTGTCGTCGCCAGCGCCTTTCGCCTTCCGCCAGGATCCCCATGTGCCCGCCGAGGCACGGCCCGCAGCAGGGCGGCCCGATAACCGCGCCGGCATCAAGGAATGTTTCGATTATTCCTTCCTGCAGGGCCCGCCTGTAAATGTCCGGCGTGGACGGGATCATGATCAGCCGCAGTCCCGGTGCAATGCTCTGCTGCCCTTCAGGATTGAGGCGGCATCCCGCAGGTCTTCGAGCCAGCCGTTCGTGCAGGACCCGATGAAGACCTGGTCGAGCGCTATGCCGCCCGCCTGGGACAGGGGCCGGACATTCGCCGGCGAGCTGGGGAACGCTACCTGCGGCTCCAGCGCGGCGGCATCATATTTCGATTTCTCGAGTAGCGGGCGTCCGGGTCGCTCCTGAAAATCCTCGTTCGCAGCCGTGCCCTGCCGTTCAGGAACCTTGAAAGTCTCCTCGTCGGGCTCAAAGATGCCGTTCTTCGCACCCGCCTCGATGGCCATGTTGGCCATGGTGAAGCGGTGGTTCATGGGGAGCGCGCTGACCGCCTCGCCGGTGAACTCCATGGCGCTGTAAAGAGCCCCTTCCACGCCAATGAGGCCGATCGTGTAAAGCACGAGGTCCTTTCCGCCGACCCAGGGCCGGGTTTCCCGCTATATTCTATTTTTATGGTCGGCGGGACCTTCAGCCACATGTCGCCGGTGGCCATGACCGCCGCGAGGTCGGTGCTCCCCACCCCGGTGGAGAAAGCCCCCAGCGCCCCGTATGTGCAGGTGTGGCTGTCCGCCCCGATGACCAGGTCGCCCGGCGCCGACCAGCCCCTTTTCGGGAAGCAGCACGTGCCCGATGCCCGACTGGCCCACTTCAAAATAGTTTTTTATCCTCTGCTCTTTCGCGAATTCGCGCATGATCTTGGCCTGCTGGGCGGAGGCTATGTCCTTGTTGGGGACAAAGTGATCCGCGACAAGGGCTATCTTTTCGGAATCGAAGACATGTTCCGCACCGATTTTCCTGAAAACTTCAATGGCGATCGGCGCCGTAACATCATGGGCAAAGGCAAGGTCAACCTTTGCCTCAATCAGATCGCCCGGCGCGACTTCTTTAACCCGGCGTGGTCGGCCAGGATTTTTTCCGTTATTGTCATTGGCATAAATCAATTCACCTGTATTATTTAAACAGTAGGGGCGTATTGCAATACGCCCCTGCAAAAAAAGGATTTTTTTCAGTGCTTCCCGTTGCCGTTTTTGTTCAATTTGTCCTTGCTCAGCTTGTAATTGATGCTGTCCACCAGCGCCTGCCAGCTTGCCTCGATCATGTTGCCCGAGACGCCTATGGTGCTCCAGACCTCGTCCTGGTCCCGCGACTCGATCCAGACCCGGACTTTCGCGGCCGTGCCGTCGCTGCCGTCCACTATGCCGACTTTGAAGTCGATAAGGTGCACCTCTTTAATCTGCGGGTAGAAAGTTGTCAACGCCTTTCTAAGGGCGTTATCAAGGGCGTTTATCGGGCCGTTGCCCTCTGCGGCCGTTATCTCCTCCTCGTCCCCCAGCCGAGATCTTGATTGTGGCCTGGGACATGGCGTCCCGTCTTTCGTCTTCTCTATCATTACGCGGAAACTCTCCAGGTTGAAAGGCTCGATAAATTCTCCCGTGGCTTTTTTTATGAGGAGGGAGAGAGAGCCGTCGGCTGCATCGAAAGTGTAAGCCGTTGTCCTCCATCCTCTTTATCTCCTGGACGATTTTCGAACTTTGCTTCTCATCATTTCCAAGCGAGAGGCCCATTTCCTGCGCCTTGTACTCTATGTTGCTCTTGCCGGCCAGGTCGGAAACAAGCACGCGCCGCTGGTTGCCGACCAGCTCAGGTTCGAGGTGCTCGTAAGCCTCCGTCTTTTCAGCACGGCATTGACATGCACGCCGCCTTTATGGGCGAAAGCGCTCTTGCCCACGAAGGGCCGGGAATTGAGCGGGGGGATATTGGCGATGTCGCTGACGAAAAGCGAAAGGTTGGTGAGCTGGCGGATCGATTCCGCTCGCCAGGCAGTTCCTCCCCATCTTCAGCTGGAGGTTGGCTATTATGGGGATCAGGTCTGCATTTCCGCACCTCTCCCCATATCCGTTAATGGTGCCCTGGACCATGCTGGCGCCGACCGTGCAGGCCGCCAGCGGAATTGGCCACGGCCAGTCCGCCGTCATTATGGGCATGGATGCCCATATTTCAAAAGGCACAATGTCGGACACATCCAGGGTAATCTGCCTTGATCTCATCGGGGAGGGTCCCGCCGTTGGTATCGCAAAGGACAATCATCGCGGCCCCGGCATCAGACGGCGGTTTTATTGTCTCGCGCGCGTAAGAGCGGTTATTTTTATAGCCGTCAAAGAAATGCTCCGCGTCGTATATGACTTCCTTTCCTTTCGATTTAAGGTATTCAATGCTGTCGCGGATCATGCAGAGGTTTTCTTCCAGTGGGATGCCGAGGACTGTCCGTCACATGCAGGTCCCAGGTTTTCCCGAAGATGGTCACTGTCGGGGTCCCGGCATTTATCAGGGCGGCGATATTCGCGCATTCATCCGGCCGGGTATAACATTTCCTGGTGCTGCCGAAAGCCGCGAGCCGGGCATTTTTAAAATTGCACTTTCCGGGCAAGCTCGAAGAATCGCATGTCCTTCGGGATTTGACCCGGGCCATCCGCCCTCAATATAATGAAACCCCAGTTCATCAAGCTTTCTGGCGACCCGCAGCTTCTCTTCCGCCGAGAAATTGACCTGCTCTCCCTGGGTCCCGTCCCGCAGGGTAGTGTCATATAAGATGACGTTCCGTTCTTGTTCCATATAATAACTCCTTCTGAAATAAAAAAGCCGTTATACTCCTGATAACGGCCTTTTGTATTCTTATGTCACATTATACCATTATCAGGCCGGGTATGTCCCTCCCGTATAATTATGCCTATAATAATGGTGATAATGTTTAAGCCCATTTGCTTCCGTTCCCTGAATATTTGTGCCTTTCTATAATAGCTCCAGGCGGTTTTGTCAACTGAAAACGCCGCCCGATTGCAGCCGCGGCAAAACTGTCAATTTCCCCCGTCTGCCGGCTCAGTTGGAATTTTCTTTTTCGCCTTCCTCTTTTCTTGCTTCCAGGTCATAGGCCTTTATTTTCCTGTGAAGGTTGCTCCTCTCCAGGCCTATAATTTCCGCCGTCCTGGAAACATTGCCTTCATTTTCCTGGAGTTTTTTTTCGATAAAGCGTTTTTCGAATTCTGTCTTTGCCGCCCTGTATGAATTGACGAGAAGAAAGAACTCCATCTCCCGAACCCTTATGGTTAAGGATAAAAGGCGGTATATCGGACCGGCTTTATTACATCGGACTGCGTCAGGATCACCATCCTCTCTATAAGGTTTTTGAGTTCCCGGACGTTTCCCGGCCAGTTATGTTCCAAAAGGATTTCCATCGCTCCGGGTGAAATCTCTTTTTCCGGCAGGCCTTCTTTATGCGAAAACTCTCTTGAGAAAACGCTGGACCAGGACTGGGATATCGTCCTTGCGCTCCCTCAGGGGAGGGATAAAGAGCGGGATAACATTGAGCCGGTAAAACAGGTCCTGCCGGAACCTTTCGGTTTCCATTTCCTTTTCCAGGTCCTTGTTGGTGGCGGCAAGCACCCGCACATCGGTTTCGATGATCTTGGCGCCCCCGACCCGCTCGAATTTCTTTCTCCTGCAGGATGCGCAGGATTTTGGCCTGGGCCTTCAGGCTCATATCGGCCACCTCGTCCAGGAAAATTGTGCCTTCATGTGGCGAGGTCGAATTTCCCCTTTTTCATGGTGGTGGCGCCCGTAAAAGCGCCCTTTTCATGGCCGAAGAGCTCGCTTTCGATCAGCTCCTCCGGAATGGCCGCGCAATTGACCTCTATAAACGGTTTCTTGGCCCGCTTGCTCTGCTTATGTATGGACCGCGCCACGAGTTCTTTGCCGGTGCCGTTTTCCCCCATGATCAGGATCCAGGCATTAGTGGGCGCTATTATGGAGATCATTTCTTTCAGATCGGTATGAATTGCTCTGCCGGTCAGTTCATAATCCTGGGGAAATTTCTGGCGCAGCAGCTTGTTTTCCTCTTCGAGGCGGACCAGGTCAAGCGCGTGGTTCACTATCAGCACGGTCTTATCGAGAGAGAGCGGTTTTTCGATAAAGTCGAATGCCCCCAGCTTTGTTGCTTTTACAGCTGTTTCAATATTGCCGTGGCCCGACATCATGATGACCTGCAGCTGAGGGTGCTCGGTTTTAATCAGGTTTAGCTTCAATGCCGTCCATGCCGGGAAGCCAGATATCAAGGAGGACAAGGTCGGGCATTTCCTCGTCGATAATCCTGAGCGCATCCTCGCCGAACCGGCCGTTATCGCCCTGTATCCCTCATCACTGAGAATACCGCTCAGAGATGTGCAGATGCTCTCCTCATCATCAACTATCAAAATGGTCTTGCCCATTAAGCCGCTTCCTTCACAGGTAACTCAAAAGAGATGATCGTTCCCCGGGGGGTGTTGTCCCTCACGCTGATATTTCCGTTATGGTCGGAAATTATGGAATTCACTATAGCCAGGCCAAGGCCGGTGCCCTGATTTTTTCGTGGAAAAATACGGCTCGAACATCCTGGTCCTGTTCCAGGCCGGTATTCCGCAGCCGTTGTCCGCTACCTCCACTTTCACCATTGCGCTGTCCGGGCTCGTATAATAGTCCTGATCTCGATCGACGCCGCTCCTTATTGTCGACTGCCGCGCAAGCATTATCAAGCAAATTTATCATGACCCGCCTGATCTGTTCGGGGTCCAGGTTGACGAGCGGAAGGTCGTCTGCTTTTTCAAACTTGAATGATATATCCTTGTGGGCATCCTGGAACAGGCTCAGTGAGCCCTGCACGACGTCGTTTAAATTATTAGGGGCCGGGTTGGTAACCGGCATCCTGGCAAAGCGCGAAAATTCATCGACAAGATTTTTTAGGACATCAACCTGGTCGATAATGGTCCTGGTGCACTCCTCGAATACGGCGTTGTCGTCTGTCAGTTTGTCCCCGTATTTTTTTCTCAGCCTCTGGGCAGAGAGCTGCACGGGGGTGAGCGGGTTCTTGATCTCGTGGGCAATCCGCCTGGCCACTTCCCTCCATGCCGCCATTCTTTCAGCTTTCTGCAGCTGGGTCAAATCCTCGAAAACAAACACCATGCCCATCCGATTGTTTTCATCATCCTCTAAAATAGTCGGCGGTGACCCATATCGTCAAGATTTTATCGTCGATCTTAAGGCTGAGCTGCTTCTCAATCGAAGCTTTCCCGCTGTCATTGATTTCGTTAAGGACGTCGTTCAGCAGCTCGAGATGCTCGGGGTTCAGCACTTCCTCATATTTTTTGTTCAATATCGCCCTGGAGTCTATCTTCAGGATTTTTTCCGCCGCCCTGTTGACAGTGCTTATCTCCCGTCCGGCCCTGATTGAAATGACCCCGGCGGAAACATTGCTCAAAACGGTTTCCATGTATTTGCGCCGCCGCTCCAGGTCGAAGTTGGCATGCTCCAGGTTGCATTTGCTTATTTTCAGGTCCTTGGTCATCTGGTTGAAAGAATTGACCAGCACGCCGATCTCATCCGAAGACTTGATGTTGATCTGGTGGTCCAGGTCTGCCCTGGGCGATTTTCTGTGTTGCCTCGGCCAGGTCCTGGATGGGACGGTTATGCCTTTGGCCAGGAAAAGCCCGAACCAGGTGGCTGAAAAAATGATGAGCAGCGTGACAACGGACAGGATTATTATGTAGCTCAGCTTGATGGGCTTTTTCAGCATCCGGAACTGCTGGTACTCCTCGGATGTCTTGGATATGATGGACATCTTGGCAACCATATCGCCGGGGATAAAGTATGATACCGAAACATAGCCAAGCACATCGTCCCTGGCCAGCGGGTGGAGGATCGGCATCAGGGCGCTGATTATGTCGCCGGAGCTGGTTGTATGGACTGTCGAAACCTCCTTGCCGGAAAAAATTTCTTCCAGGTCTTTGGGCGAGGGGCTGGGCGGCTCGATCCTCGGCCGCGACTCGTCAAAGCAGGAAATGGTTTCGCGCTGCTTGAATTTGACCTCTATCAGTTCCAGTTTAATATTTTTGAGCCTCTGTTCGAGCAGCGTCTTCAGGTACTGCGCCCTCGTCTGTTCGTAAAGCCTGTTTTCGGTGATGCTTTCACTGATCTGCCTGGCATGATACTTGGCGTTATCTGTCGACTGGCTGTAGAAAGACCGGGCCACGTCGAGGGAAAGGCCCAGGGCGCCCCCGACTTTGATGCTGAACCAGTTGTCGATACTGTAGGCGAGGAAATTGATCGCAACGACAAACAGCACGATCGTGGGGATGAGAGAGAGGCTCACAAATGCAGCGACGAGCTTGGTCCGGAGCTTTGAACCGAGGATCCCGTGCTTTCGTTCATAGATGAGTTTGACGATATTCCTGACGATAAGGAAAATGAGCAGGATGATGAGGATGATGTTTACGTTAATGAGACCGAAGATAATTATGTCGTTTGAAATCGGGACGATGCTTTCAAAATGGGCGATCCGGTTCTCAATCATTGTCAGGACAATGATAAACAGGATCGTTACCAGAATGATGAGCCACTCCCGGCGGCGCCTTTTCTGTTCCTTGTCCAATGGTACCCGGGGCATCAGCAGCGCTTACCGCCCCTCGGGAGGGGCTTTCTTATGGAGAAAGCTGTGGATGTAATTGTCGGTTTCAAAATCCCAGAGGGAGACAAAAAACAGCACATGCTCCAGGTTCAGGGGGAGCCGTATCCTGTCGAGTTTGCCTTTAACCCTCAGAAAATACGTCGTGCCGTCCTTCAGGGTCTCAAGAGGCGCCACCTTGATCCCGCTCAAGTCCTCCATGGCCCGCTTGGCGCTTTCAAAATCATGAAACTCCAGGGGGTCTTTCTGGTCTTCGCTGTACTTGACGAAGTAGATGTTCTTTACGGAATCGTATTTAAGGGAGTGCCTCACATCCACCCTGATATCGTCTTGTTGAACCAGAAAGGGCGCTTTTCGGAAAGTTCGAGATTGAAAGAAAAATCGGCCGGTATGCCCGCCATTATGGCCTCATCCATTTTTTTCGTGAAGCAGTCCGTTATCTTGAAATAAACGAGGAGGTTGTGTTGATTGCTGCTGAGCAGAAAGTCGACTATTTTTGCCTTCATGCCCTGGGAAGTCAGAGGGACGACCACAAGCAGCAAGCCGAGAAAGATCAAAATCAGCGCTGAATATTTTTTAAGGGCGGTTATATTTTTCATCCGTTTACTTGTTCTTGGGAAATAGGCGTATTCATTAGAAGTATTTCGCGACCAGCGGATCAAATAGGTATTCATAGCCAGACAGGATATATAGGGAACTTGGCTGCAAAAGCAAGATTTTTTGGGAAAGGGAGGCAACGGGGAGGGAAAAAGCTTAATAAATTCAGGCCTGGACTGCAGACAGCCTGCCGAAAAGCTCCACCTTGTTAATGTCGCTGATTTTCTTGTTTTTCTCGAAATGGCTTATTTTCCAGGCATCTTTTTCCGAAATAAGCTTCCTGACCAGCATATTGTTGAGCCGGTGACCCGATTTGCGCGCTATCAAATGGCCGATTATCGGCATGCCGAGCAGGAACAGGTCGCCTATGGCATCGAGCACTTTGTGTTTGACCAGTTCATTGGGGCACCTGAGCCCTTCCTTGTTGATGATGCGATTGTCGTCAAGAACGATGGCGTTATTGAGCGACCCCCCGAGGGCCAGGCCTTTCGCCTGCAGGTATTCGACATCTTTCAGGAACCCGAATGTCCTCGCGGCACAGATTTCCCTCTCGTACACCTCCGGGGAAAAGACCATGTGAAATGTCTGGTTCCCAATCAGGGGGTGGGGATAATCGATAGTATAGGTGATCTGGAAATCCTCGGAAGGGACCAGCCGGGCCTCGCCTTCAGAGTCGGACACCGAAACTTCTTTAGTCACAATGAGAAATTTTCGCCCCTTGTTTTGTACCTTCGTGCCTGTCGCTTTCAGGATATTCACAAAGGGAAGGGCGCTGCCGTCCATAATAGGGACTTCGGGAGAATCCACCTCGATCACGGCGTTATCGATTCCTACCCCGCGCAATGCCGAAAGCAGGTGCTCGACCGTGGCCACCCTGACGCCGTTAAGGCCGATTGTCGTTGCCAGGGTCGTGTCGGAAACATTCACAAAATCGGCTTTTATCCTGTTGTTGCCGGAAATATCGCTGCGGACAAAGGTAATCCCCTCATCGATCCCCGCCGGTTTTATGGTCATATTGACCTTCCGGCCGGAGTGCAGGCCGATGCTCTTTAATTTGATTTCCGCTTGGATTGTCTTTTGTAGATACATGTAAGTCATGGGTACTAATTTAGCAATAAGTATACCACTTAAGCTGATTTATAAAAGAAAATAGTTGAAACCATAATTTTCTAAAATTATTGAATTTTTTCACCTGGTCCTGAATGCCGGGGTCCTCTTTTGATTTTTGCTTGTTGCTTAAAGGACACACTGGGCCCGTTTAAGACCGAAAATTGCAACTACCGGGCCTTCCTTTTCTTTAGAAATCTCTCCCTCTCGCTGTAAATACAGCCGCAATACTTTTGCCTGTACATATTCATTTCTCTGGAAATGTCCACGCCCTTCTGCCACCCCTGCCGGAAATCACGGTAGAGAAAAGGGACGCCAGTTTTCAATGAAACCTCTTCCGCCACTTCCCTGATCAAATCATGTTTTTGATATTTGCTGTATAGCAGGGTTGTTGAAAAGGCGTCAAACCCTCTTTCCCTGGCCCTGGCAGCCGTCTGCTCAAGCCGGAGTCGGTAACAGGGGCCGCACCGCTCTTCCTCCCGAAAAGAGACGTCCCTGAAAAAAAGCTCGATGGGGTAGCCTTCGGAAATGATCACGTCCAGGGCCGTCTCCGCGGCGTAGCCCCTGAGCGTGTCGAGCCTCTTTTCATATTCCGAATAGGGGTGGATATTCGGGTTGTAAAAAAAACCCCCCACCTCGTGGCCTTCCCCCCTCAAGGCCGTCAAGGGAAAAATCGTGCAGGGGGCACAGCATATATGCAAAAGTACTCTCATATTCCGACCTGATTAAAAATCAGCATGGAAAGGCGGCAAATGCGAACGAAACAGGCAAGTTCCAGAATTAAAAAGACTATTGATTGAATAAACCCGATCAAAAAAGCTCGTTCATATCCCGCAGGGGCTTTCGCCCGAAATGCTCATACGCGAGCATGGTCGCCACCCTGCCGCGAACAGTCCGGTGCATGAAACCTTCCTGGATAAGGTACGGCTCGTACACGTCCTCGATCGTCCCCTTGTCCTCGCCTATTGAGGACGAGAGGCTTTCAATCCCTACGGGCCCGCCGTTGAATTTATCTATCAGGGTGAGGAGGATCTTGCGGTCCATCTGGTCAAAACCCCTCTGATCGACCTCCAGCATTTCCAGAGCCTCCAATGCCGTTTTCCTGTCGATTCTGCCGTTTCCCTTCACTTCGGCATAGTCCCGGACCCTCCTGAGGATCCGGTTCGCGATCCTCGGCGTCCCCCGGGAGCGAGAGGCGATCTCCTCGGCACCGTCGTTTTCCAGCCGGACCGAGAGGATGTCCGCCGACCTCTTGAGGATGATCATCAGCTCGGCCGGCGAGTAGTAATCGAGCCGGAAGCTCATCCCGAACCTGTCCCTGAGAGGCGACGTAAGCAGGCCGGCCCGGGTGGTGGCCCCTATCAGCGTGAACTTCGGTATCTGGAGTTTCATGGTCCGGGCCGACGGCCCCTGGCCGATGATTATGTCTATGTAATAGTCTTCCATCGCCGGGTAGAGGATCTCTTCCACCACGTGGGACAGGCGGTGGATCTCGTCGATGAAAAGGATATCGTGCTCCTGGAGGTTGGTGAGAATTGCCGCCAGGTCCCCCGGCCTCTCTACTACGGGACCCGAGGTCACCCTTATATCGACCCCCATTTCCCTGGAAACTATATGCGCCAGGGTCGTTTTGCCCAGGCCCGGCGGGCCGTACAGAAGGACATGGTCAAGCGCCTCTTTGCGGCTTTTTGCCGCCTGGATGTAGATGGAAAGATTGTCCTTGATCTTGTCCTGCCCGATGTATTCCCGCAGGTACTGGGGGCGCAGGGAAAGGTCTGAACCGTCCTCTTCGGACTGGGCCGGGTTAATGATGGTATTGCGCATAAGTCTGTCCCTATTTGGAGAGAAGCTTCAAGGCCCTTTTCAGCAGTTCCTCAATGCTGGGCTCCCCGTCAAGGGACTCCCTGACCATGTCGAGGGCTTTCTTTGCAACGGCTCTTTATATCCCAGATTGACAAGCGCCGAAAGGGCGTCATGCATTACCATGTCATCCGTGGCAACGGCCCGCGCGGGCTCGGGGCCTTGTTCCCTGGGCCAGTTTCGTGAACTTGTCCCTGAGTTCGAGTATGACCCTTTCCGCGGTTTTTTTGCCTATCCCCGGGACGGCCACCAGGCGGGCAAGGTCTCCGCCTGAAACAGCCCTGACCAGTTCCGGGGCCGATATCCCGGACAGGACATTTATGGCCAGCTTCGGGCCTATCCCGGATACCTGGATCATAAGCTGGAAAATTGCCTTTTCTTCGGGCGTCTGGAACCCGAAGAGCTGTATCGCATCCTCTTTGACATGCGTATGGATATGAAACGTGACGCTGTCCCCTTTTTCCGGCAGCTCGTAAAAAGTGCTCAGCGGTATGAAAACCTGGTAGCCCAAGCCCCCCACATCGACGATCACCTCGTTAGCCGATTTCGCCGCCAGCTTTCCAGTGATCAGGGCAAACATCAGGACGACTCTTTCTTGAGAAAATTTGAATGGCAAATAGCTATGGCCAGTGCGTCGGATGCGTCCAGGGACAGGGTCCCCGAGATCCCCAGTATCACTTTGACCATGCTCTGGATCTGGCCTTTCTCCGCATGACCGTACCCCACGACAGCCTGTCTTTATCTCGTTCGGCGAGTATTCAAAAATCGGCACTCCGCTCTGGGCCGAGGCCAGGATGGCCACCCCCCGGGCGTGGCCCTGTTTTATCAGGCTCTGGACGTTTTTGCCGCAAAAAATTTCCTCGATGGCAATTGCGTCGGGATTTGTGGATGCAATCAGGCGTGCTATCTCCGAGTGCAATTTTAAAAGGCGGGCGGACAATGACCCGTTCCGGGGGGCCCTGATTTCCCCGTGGGCCGTCCATTTCAAACCGCTGCGGCTCTTTTCAATGATGCCGTATCCGGTAATGTTCGATCCGGGATCTATCCCCAGTACCTTCATGCGCCCCGTTTCTCAGCTCAGCTTTTCCATGATGTCGTCAGGAATGTCGAAGTTCGCGTAGACGTTCTGGACGTCGTCATTGTCCTCCATTTTTTCCATCAGCTTGAGCATCTGGTCCGCCTTGTCCTCACCCAGTTTAACCGTGTTCTTCGGCACGAACGTCACGCTGGCGGACTCATAGGTAAGCTCTCGCTCATCAAGGGCCTTTTTAACCTTTTCAAATGAAGCAGGGTCGGTAATCACCTCAAATTCATGGTCCTCGTCGCGAACATCCTCCGCCCCGGCCTCCAGGGCAATTTCCATCAATTCATCCTCGCCAATGTTCTCTTTACTGACAAGGATGCTGCCCTTCTTCTCAAAAATCCAGGACACGGAACCGTTCTCCGCGAGGTTGCCCCCGTACTTGGAAAAGATGTGCCGTATCTCGGAAACGGTCCTCTTCTTGTTGTCTGTCATTACATCGACCAGGACGGCAACCCCTCCGGGACCGTACCCCTCATAGGTCAGCTCCTCGATAGGCGGAAGCGCCGCCCAGTTCGCCGGAGCCTTTCTTTATTGCCCGGTCGATATTGTCTTTAGGCATGTTTTCTGTCTTGGCCGCCATGATCGCCGCCCTCAGGCGGGAATTGCCCTCCGGGTCCGCACCGCCCAGCCTCGCGGCAAGAGATATCTCTTTTATGATCTTGGTAAAGATCTTGCCCTTCTTGGCGTCGATTGCGCCTTTTTTCCTTTTAATTGTGCTCCATTTTGAATGACCTGACATATTTTCTCCTGGTCTGGCGTGATGAGATAACCGAAAGTAAATTCCAAAATGAATTCAAGTTATTACTTTCAGATATTTGGTTTAATCAGAGCCGTTTCTTACCATAGTGAAATATCCCATGCAAAACAAAAAAACCTGTGGCCGGTCCGAAAGTTTCAGGATCAATGAATTTCCGGCGGCAGAAGATACGGGAACTCCCCAGTGCAACTTCCGTCTCAAAAAAAGAGCCCCCGGCTTATTCAGCTCGAGGGCTCAATGTTTTATTTCCGGCGACGCCCTACTCTCCCACACAGTCACCCATGCAGTACCATCGGCGCTGGAGAGCTTAACTTCCGTGTTCGAGATGGGAACGGGTGGGTCCTCTCCGCTAAAGTCACCGAAAAACTCTATGTACTTATTCCACAATTGAATAATCAGCGATGTCGCAAAATGAACAATATATAAAATTATGGTCAAGCCGCACGACCGATTAGTATCAGTAAGCTAAACACATTACTGTGCGTACACATCTGACCTATCAACCTCGTAGTCTTCGAGGGGTCTTCAGTCTTAATGTCTCCATTAAGAGGGATATCTTATCTCAAGGGGGGCTTCCCGCTTAGATGCTTTCAGCGGTTATCCCTTCCGAACTTGGCTACCCAGCTATGCCGTTGGCACGACAACTGGAACACCATAGGTTCGTCCATCCCGGTCCTCTCGTACTAGGGACAGCTCCTCTCAAATATCCTGCGCCCACAACAGATAGGGACCGAACTGTCTCACGACGTTCTGAACCCAGCTCACGTACCGCTTTAATTGGCGAACAGACAAACCCTTGGGACCTTATCCAGCCCCAGGATGCGATGAGCCGACATCGAGGTGCCAAACCCCGCCGTCGATGTGAACTCTTGGGCGGGATAAGCCTGTTATCCCCGGCGTACCTTTTATCCGTTGAGCGATGGCCCTTCCATTCGGAACCACCGGATCACTAAGACCTGCTTTCGCACCTGCTCGACTTGTAGGTCTCACAGTCAAGCTCCCTTATGCCTTTACACTCTACGGCTGGTTTCCAATCAGCCTGAGGGAACCTTCGCGCGCCTCCGTTACTCTTTTGGAGGCGACCGCCCCAGTCAAACTACCCACCAGACAATGTCCCCAACCCGGATCACGGGCTTAGGTTAGAACTCCAGAATAATCAGGGTGGTATTTCAAGGTTGGCTCCATGAGAACTAGCGTCCTCACTTCAAAGCCTCCCACCTATCCTACACAAACCAGCCCGAAGTTCATTGTCAAGCTGTAGTAAAGGTGCACGGGGTCTTTCCGTCTAGTTGCGGGTAACCGGCATCTTCACCGGTTAATCAAATTCGCTGAGCTTCCTGTTAAGACAGCGCCCAAATCGTTACGCCATTCGTGCAGGTCGGAACTTACCCGACAAGGAATTTCGCTACCTTAGGACCGTTATAGTTACGGCCGCCGTTTACTGGGGCTTCGGTTCAAAGCTTCGCCTTGCGGCTAACAAATCCCCTTAACCTTCCAGCACCGGGCAGGCGTCAGTCCCTATACATCGTCTTACGACTTAGCAGAGACCTGTGTTTTTGCTAAACAGTCGCTTGGGCCATTTCACTGCAACCCCCTCACGCTCCACGTGCGAATCGCTTCACGTTAACGGGGCACACCTTCTTCCGAAGTTACGGTGCTAATTTGCCGAGTTCCTTAACAGAATTTCACTCAAGCGCCTTAGGATATTCTCCCCACCTACCTGTGTCGGTTTACGGTACGATCACCGAAATAACTCGCTAGAAGCTTTTCTTGGTAGCATGGGATCAGCCAGTTTATGAGACAGAGTCTCTCCTCGTCACTTCTCGGGGTTGAATAAGATTCCGGATTTGCCTGGAATCTCCCCCTACCGGCTTGAACCAGGACGTCCAACACCTGGATGGCCTACCCTTCTACGTCACTCCATTGCTCAAACGTTACTTCAGTGGTACAGGAATATTAACCTGTTTCCCATCACCTACGCCTTTCGGCCTCGGCTTAGAGATCGACTAACCCTGAGAAGATTAACTTTACTCAGGAAACCTTAGGTTTTCGGCGAGCATGTTTCTCACATGCTTTGTCGCTACTTATGTCAGCATAATCTCTTCCATTTCGTCCACCAGTCCTTACGATCTGGCTTCAACCTAGGATGGAATGCTCCCCTACCGCCCCGCTTGCGCGAGACCCGCAGCTTCGGTTACATGCTTGAGCCCCGTTGAATTTTCGGCGCAGGCCCATTCGACCAGTGAGCTATTACGCTTTCTTTAAAGGATGGCTGCTTCTAAGCCAACCTCCTGGTTGTCTGGACGTTCCCACATCCTTTTCCACTTAGCATGTATTAGGGACCTTAGCTGGCGATCTGGGCTGTTTCCCTTTCGACTACGGAACTTA
>CAWASK010000012.1:125000-130818 GCA_963784735.1 uncultured delta proteobacterium
CGTTGCCCTTCTCGTTGCCGATAATTGAATCGAAAGGGCCCGTCATGCCCGCATCGGTAATGAACGCGGTCCCTTTGGAGAGGACCCTTTCATCCGCGGTCTGCACGTGGGTGTGGGTCCCCAGGACTGCGCTTACCTGGCCGTCCAAAAACCAGCCGATGGCCTGTTTTTCCGACGTGGCCTCGGCATGGATATCGACGATGATGATGTTCGTCTTTTCTTTCAGGAGGGCGATTTCCCGCTGGGCCGTCCGGAAAGGGCAGTCGAGCTCTTTCATGAACACACGCCCGATCAGGTTCAGGACGCCCACCGCCACACCGGATTTCCCCGTGGCTATTGTGCTCCCGAAGCCCCTGACACCGCTGGGGTAATTGGCGGGCCTTATCAGGTTGCGGTAATCTTCGATGAAGCCGTCTATTTCTTTTTTGTCCCAGATGTGGTTCCCGGACGTCAGCACGTCAATCTGGCAGTTGAAGAGCTCCTCCACTATGTCCCTGGTGACCCCGAAACCCGCCGCCGCATTCTCGCAGTTGGCAATAACGAGCTCAATTTCCATGGATTCCAGCAGCCCGGGAAGCAGCTCCCGGACAGCGCGCCTGCCCGGCTTTCCCATGATGTCGCCCAAGAATAAAATCTTCATTCAAAATTCCTTTTGGGCGCCTTATTTGGCAAAGTCCGATATCCGCGTCTCGCGGATCACCGTAACCTTGATCTGCCCGGGGTAACTCAGGTCCGACTCGATTTTCTTGATTATGTCCCTGCAGAGCACGACCGCATCGTTGTCCGATATTTTTTCATTCTCGACGAGGATGCGGATCTCCCGGCCGGCCTGGATGGCGTAGCTCTTGTCGACCCCGTCAAAGGAATTGGCAATGCCCTCCAGTTCCTCAAGCCTCTTGACGTATGTTTCAAGCATTTCCCGCCTGGCCCCGGGCCTCGCCGCTGACAGGGTGTCGGCCGCCTGCACGAGGACCCCGAGGAGCGTATTGCTGCGGCCGTCATCGTGGTGCGTGGCTATGGCCTGGATTATCCTTTCAGACTCCCCGTAGCGCTTGGCATAAGTCGCCCCTATCTCGGCATGGGGGCCTTCAATCTTGTGGTCAAGGGCTTTCCCTATATCGTGAAGCAGCCCCGCCCTTTTTGCCTCCCTGACGTTCATGCCCAGCTCGGAAGCCATTATCCCCGTCAGGTGAGCGACTTCTATTGAATGCTGGAGCACGTTTTGGGAGAAGCTGGTGCGGTATTTGAGCTTCCCCAGCAGGTTGATGATCTCCGGGTGGATGTCATGGACCCCGACATCAAACGACGCCCTTTCACCCGTTTCCCGGATCACGGTTTCCACCTCTGCCTTCACCTTCTTTACAATATCTTCGATCCGTCCCGGGTGTATCCTGCCGTCGCTTATCAGCCTTTCCAGGGAGATCTTGGCCACCTCCCGCCGGACAGGGTCAAAGCTCGACAGCACGACGGCCTCGGGGGTGTCGTCGATAATGAGGTCGATCCCTGTTGCCGCCTCTATGGCCCGGATGTTGCGACCCTCGCGGCCGATGATCCTGCCCTTCATTTCATCATTCGGGAGGTTGACGACAGACACCGTGTTTTCCGTCACGAAATCGCCGGCATAGCGCTGGACCGCGTAGGCGATTACTTCCCGCGAGAGCTTCTCGGCATTGCGCCTCGTGTCCTCCTCGATTTTCCTGAGGATTATCGCTGCGTCCCTCCTGGCGTCCGCTTCCATGGACTGGACAAGGAGGCCCTTCGCTTCCTCGGAAGTTATCCCCGCCAGTTTTTCCAGGTTCTTCCTCTGCTCCTCGATCATGGTGTCGAGTTTCGCATGCTTTTCACTGACCTGGGACTCTTTCAAGGTAAGCCCCTTTTCACGGGTTTCCAGCCCGGACTCTTTCTGGGCGAGGTTATCCATCCTCTTGTCAAGGTTTTCCTCTTTCGACCTAATGCGCCTTTCGAGCCCGTCGAGGTCGGCCCTCTTGTCCCTTGACTCCTTCTCGAACTCGGTCTTCGATTTCAGGAGGTAATCCTTGGCCTGGAGAATGGCCTCTTTCTTGATGTTTTCCGCCTCTTTCCTGGCTTCGTCCAGGATCCTGGCAGAAAGGTTTTCAGACGACTGAAGCTTGCGGCGCGACAGGGTCATATTGAGGAAAAACCCCAGGCAAGCAGCAGCAATCACTGCAACCGCCGATATTATTATCTGAATTAATGTCAAATTATGTCACCTCCCCGCTTGACCGGGGTCGAGCGGATTAAAAATTGAATTGGCCAAAAAGCACGTTTCGGGGGATTCTCTGAAAGATGAAGGGGATGTGTTTTAACAGGATTGGGGACACACAAGTGTCCCCCGCATATGCCGTGTTAAAAAACCCTTTTGAACCTGGTCAAAAGGTGGGCGCCTTGTTATCGCTTCAGGCCTTCCGTGCACAGAGGCACACCGCCGATAAGGTAAGGCCCCCTGCTTTTTTGTGTTGGCTCAAAGAATAAAATTAATCACGAACATCGCAGGGGATAGCTTTAAAACTGTTATCTATATAATCGATCAATTTCTCAGATTTGCTTTCAAGTTGATTATATATCTTTTCCTTCTCCCGCTTCAACCTGAAAAACTCGTCTGCGATGTTCAGGGCAACAAGGATCGCAACATTGAGGGTTGTGGGATTGTTTAAAGGCCTGGAAATCTCCCTGGCCTTTTCGTTGATATATTCCACAACACCTGCAACCTCATTGTCTTCCGCATCGCTTAATATCGTAAATTCCTGCCCCAATATCTTTATGTTAAAACGTTTTTTCAAAATGCACTACCTTCAAATTCAGCGGGACACGCCGACATCTTTCAACTGATCGAGCAGTGTATCCACCTTTGTTCGTATTGCATCCCTTTCTGCGTGCAATCTCCTTATTTCGCTGTTAGCCCCCTCTAATTCAGTATCTTTTCTTTTTAATAAAGCGTCTAGATCTTGGTTCCTTTTCTTTAACTCTGAATGGTCCTCGATTAAACTCCTTACCTTCTCCTCAAGTTTTTCAAATTTTTCCAATTCCATAGAAAAACGCCCTTCTATATCATTAAAAAGCCACCAAAAGTGTCGTTCAAATTATGCAAATCCACTTCTAAATGTCAAGACAATTTAGAGATTTGCCTAAAGACTGCCTGCTTCCGCGGGAATGACCGGCCCTTTTTCCTGTTCGAGGAAAAAGGCGTCTGATCATCTCTTCCATTTCAGACATTTCGCTTATTGACGAGATCGCGCTGCGGAACGCCGCTGAGCCCCTGACCCCCCGGGCATACCACGAGAGGTGATTGCGGAACTGCCTGACGCCCATCTGCTCTCCAAAAATTTCAACCGCGTACCTCAAGTGCATCAGCGCGGTTTCCCTTTTTTCAACCGGGGCAGGGGGAAGGACTTCTGATCCGGATATTCGAGCTTCTGCCTTATGCTGCCGAACAGCCATGGGTTCCCCATCGCGCCCCTCCCGACCATGACCCCGTCGCATTTTGTCTCCCGGACCATCCGGCAGGCGTCTTCGGCGGTGCGGATGTCCCCGTTTCCTATGACAGGTATGTGCAGGCAGGATTTCATCCGGGCGATCAGGGACCAGTCGGAGCGGCCGCCGAAAAGCTGCTCGACCGTCCTCGGGTGCAGGACGACGGCATCAGCCCCCTCCGCTTCGGCAATCCTCCCCAGTTCCACGCAATTGACGGCGCCTTTCCATCCCGCCCGCAATTTAACGGTCAGGGGCAGGGAGATGGAATTTCTTACCGCCCTGATGATTGAGGCAACTCTCCGGGGGTCTTTCATGAGCGCGGAACCGGCCCCGGACTTGAGAACTTTTCGCACGGGGCATCCCATGTTGATGTCCACCAGGTCCGCGCCGCTGTCCTGAGCCATCCTGGCGGCTGCGCCGAGCACATCGGGATTTGCCCCGAAAATCTGGACCCCGGCCGGCCTCTCCTCCCCGTGAAGTTCCATGTACTTTCGGGTCCTCCGGGCGTTGCGGACGAGGCCTTCCGAGCTCACCATTTCCGTAAAGACCAGCTCGCAGCCCTTTTTCCTGGCTATGACCCGGAACGCGGAATCCGTCACCCCGGCCATTGGGGCAAGACATATCCCGTGTTCAAAATTTAAATCCCTTATCCTCACTTTTCCGACCCGTCCCGCACAAGTTGATTAAATCCGCGCCATGGTATTAGAAGTTCCCTCTCAAAAGCAATATTTCTGCCCCGCGGCGTTCGCAGGCCGCGCCGCTATGCAAATCTTGTAAGGTTTATCCTTAAAAAACCGGCAATTTTCATTACGTTTACGGTGCTAAAATGCTTGACAAAAATGGAAAAGGTGCGCTAATGCAAAGGTCACATGGAATAGGCTGGGGATACGGCCTGAGACTGGTTGTCAACTTGCAATCCGGTATACTGAAACTGACCGCTCACTCGAGGAATCCTATGAGAACAAAAAAATCCTCCGTCAAACTGGAATCAACTGAAGGAGATGGGAACAAGGTCATGATAAATGTACTTATCGCTGACGATCACCCGGTTGTTCGCCAGGGAATAAAGCAGATCCTTGCCGAAGACAGTGAGATAGGTGAACTGGGGGAAGCAAAAAATTCTCAGGAGGTCATGGACCAGGTCCGGAAGAACGGCTGGGATGTCATAATACTCGACATAACCATGCCGGGCAGGGGCGGCCTTGACACCCTCAAGGAAATAAAAGGCGAAAAGCCTAAAATTCCCGTCCTGATTCTCAGCATCCATCCGGAAGACCAGTACGCGGTCAGGGCCTTGAAGGCGGGCGCCGCCGGATACCTCACCAAAGAGAGCGCGCCTGACGACCTGCTCAAGGCGATCAAGAAGGTCCACCAGGGCGGCAAGTACATCAGCAATACCCTCGCGGAAAAACTTGCCCTTCACCTCGAGAGGGACGCCCAGAAGCAGCCCCACGAGGGCCTTTCCGACAGGGAATACCAGGTATTATGCATGATAGCCTCGGGCAAGAAGGTAAAGGACATTGCGGAGAACCTGTCCCTGAGCGTGAAGACGATCAGCACTTACCGGGCCCGCATCCTGGAAAAGATGAAAATGAAGAGCAATGCCGACCTGATCCACTACGCAATTCAGAACAGGCTGGTCAACTGAACAGTTTTCCCGGCGCGGCCGCCATTGTAGGATTAAGGCGGCAGGGCCCGGCATGATTCAACGACGTATTTTTCAAGCAATATCTTACCCAAAAAAAGTGGATTCACCTATTTTTTAATTTTTCACCGGTCTATATTGTACGACGTAACTTAACTGAGGCATTCGAGCCGAAGGGCTCTTTAAAGATATTAATCAGAGGGGCCGATTCCCTAAGATCATTCTTCGACTCCAGACCCGGAGCGGCTGCTGTTGCGGAATCTGCTCTTGGTTATCTCTTGAGTGTTGAAACTGGCTTCTTCTCCTGTCCTGAACCTGACCCTGTGATTTCCCGTTGTGGTTCGTTCTGAGTTTCCTCGCCAAACCGGACTGTTATGATTCAAAAAGAAAAGGCCCCTCTGGCCTAATGCCTGGCTCTTTCCTTCATTATCTCCTCGGCCCTGTCAAGCTCCTCCTGGGTGTTTATCCCCATGACTTCCCTTGAATCGTAGACGGGGAAAGCCTGTGCGTGGAGCCCCTTTTTCACGGCAATCTCAACTATATCGGTGAGATAATATTCCTTTTGCGCGTTTTCCGGCCTTATTTCGTTCAGCGCGGCAAACAGGAAGGCGGAATCGACGCAATAAATCCCGGTGTTTATCTCTTTTATTTTTTTCTCTTCATCCGTCGCGTCCCTGTCCT
>CAWASK010000013.1:0-134798 GCA_963784735.1 uncultured delta proteobacterium
ATTCGATCTCGAACTTATCTCGTCCGTATTATAGAGATATTTTCACTTTGTTCTCTGCATTTTCTTACGCTTTCCCATATCCCGGAGCGGGCGGGAATCATTCCCTGTAGGGGCGTATTGCAATACGCCCCTTCACGTCGCAGCCGTGCACAATGATAGAAGCGGTTCAGTTTGTGAACCAGCCAATCTGCCTCACGGAATAATTCCCGCCCGCTCCTCACGCCGTATTTTATATTTTCAATACCTGACCTTTTAAAATAACAGTCCCTCTTGACAAACGAATTTTTAGTTGTACAATACAACCAATGAAAAAAGACGATCACAGGCAATTATTCGAACTCCTGAAGGGGTTGGGCAGGGAGATCCGCTGCTGCGGCCGGGAGGAGGCCTTTTGCGCCGGGGTAACGTTTCAGCAGTTTGTTATCCTCGACCTGGTCTCTATGAAGAAGGAGGTCAACTTGTCCGACCTCCATTCCTACCTGTCGGTTGACAAGAGCACGACAACTCGACTCATGGGCCCATTGCTCCGGGAAGGGTTCCTGAAAAGGGAAACAGCCCCTCACGATTCAAGGGCTGCAAGACTCGCCCTCACCGAGAAAGGCCGGGAGATCCATGAAATGGTCTGGTCATGCCTGTCTGAATTTTTCGACGGGATTTTAAAGAACATCCCCTCGCCGAGAAGGAGTGAAGTCCTCTCGTCCGTACAAGTTTTTACAGCCGCCATCAGGTCCGTGCTGGACGGAAGGGGCTGCTGCAGCAGCAAAACTGGAAAGGTGCGTAATGGGAAATAAACTCAAACATGACAGCATGTTCAAGATTATCGATGCCGGGAGCGTACCGCCCTCGCCGGCCAAACCTCCCCGTATGGACCAGGATTTCGTCAGGGGCTCCGTTGCAACTCCCGCGGGCGATGTGCCCCGGATAGATTCCATATTGCATTTTCGCGACCACTGGGGATCTTTCAAGGCGAGGTGGGACATGGGCAGGATGGACTATGCCGTCGATCCCGGCCTCTACGCACTGGGGCACCCGGATTCCAAATCGCCCGTTCTGGTATCGGCCAATTACAAGATGAGCTTCGATGCGCTGCGAAGCTCCCTCCCCGGCAGGGATGCGTGGATCCTTGTCCTTGACACGGAAGGAATCAACGTTTGGTGCGCCGCCGGGGAAGGGACATTCGGGACCGATGAAGTTGTCCGGAGGATTGAAGCAACCGGGCTGAAAAAAATCGTCGACCACCGGGAAATCATAGTTCCCCAGCTTGGCGGTCCCGGAGTTTCCGGATACCAGGTCAAGCTGAGGTCCGGCTTCAGGGTCCGCTTCGGCCCGATAAAGGCCGAAGACATCCCTGCTTACCTGGATGCGGGATTCAAGGCAACCGCCGCCATGAGGAGAAAGAGTTTTGACCTCGGGGAAAGGATCGCCCTGATCCCGGTGGAACTGGTGCACGCATTCAAGCCTGCGCTCTTCATAATTCCTGTCCTCTTCCTTACTCGGCGGCCTGGGCGGCCCCGGGGGGTTCTGGGAAAATGCCTCGAATTTCGGCGTCTTTGCAGTGCTCGCCTATTTGAGCGCTGTCATCGGCGGGGTTGTCCTCACACCGGTCCTGCTGCCTTACCTGCCGGGCCGGGCATTTACCACGAAGGGGATTGTTGTCGGCGCGGCAATTGCGGCCGGCGTGCTCTTCCTGAGGGGGAACAGCCTGTACGTTCTGCCCGGACTGATCGAGGCTTTTTCATGGCTCATGATAATCACCGCGCTATCCGCCTACCTCGCCATGAATTTTACCGGCTGTTCGACATATACATCCCTGTCCGGGGTAAAAAAAGAAATGCGCTGGGCGCTGCCGCTGCAGATTGCGATGGTGACCTGCGGGCTCGCGGGATGGATCACATCGCGCTTTATTTCATAGGAGATGATGAATGAAGGAACTGCTTTATCTCAAAGATGTAACGACCCTCAAGCTGGACGAGGGCAAATGCACCGGCTGCGGCGCTTGCCTTGAAGTCTGTCCCCATGAAGTCTTCGTTATGAATTCCGACCGGCGTGCATATCCGCAACCGCGACGCCTGCATGGAATGCGGCGCCTGCAGCCGCAACTGCCCTTTCGGCGCCGTTTCCGTCCAGTCCGGCGTGGGCTGCGCGGCCGGGATAATAAATTCTATGACGGGTGGAGATTCCGGCACATGCTGCATGTCAGATTGCTCCTGTGGTCCAGAGACCATGAATAAAGGGGAATGACCGTGAGTAAGGTTTCCCTGAGACGGGAGGGCCGTGTAAGCATAGTCACCCTGCAGCGCCCCTCGATTAACTCACTGGACATGGAGACATTGAGCGAGTTATCGGAAGCGGTCGAATTTGCGAAAACCGATCCGAAAAGCCGGGTATTGCCCCATAGAGAGCGGCCTTGACGGGATCTTCTGCTCCGGCGGCGACCTCAAGTTCTGGAGGGGTATTACCAACGGCAGGGATGTGGGTAATGCGGGGAGGGGATGAGAGTATGTGCTTCGAGTCCGTCTGGGGCAGGGAAGACTGGAAGGAGGGCATCAGCGCCCTGATGCAAAAGAGGGACCCTCAATTTTCACAAAGCAAACAGAAAAGGATTGCTGCACTGTTTTTGCGGGGAAATTATGAATCAAAAACCCGGTTAGTTCCGTATGCTTGGCTGAGTTTTTTAACGAATATAAATATATCTTTACAAGATCCCCATACCCGCCCTTTTCAAATATCTCCAACTCGAATAAATTTTTTCCATGTGTATCTTTTCCCCCTTCATTTCCGTCTAAAGAGGCAAAAGAGATAATTTAGGAGGCCAGCAATGAACAATTTTCTGGAAAACCGCATGTCGGACACGGAAAAGACCCTCGCCGCCATGGGCGCCGCCATGGCCGGGGGATGCCGGACATGCGCGGAGAAGCTGTACGAAATCGCGCGCGCCCTCGGCATTCCTGAAACCGAAATGCTGAAGCCTTTAAGGCGGGCCTCGAGGCCAAATCTGAAGCGGCTGACACAATGAGAGAGAAAGTCTCATCCCTCATCGGCGCCCCGGATAAAAGGCCGGGCATGCCGGGCTGGACAAGAAATTTTCATTTTTCGTGCGGATCGCTTCTTTTACCGCGGCGAATTCCGCACCGGACGTAATTAAGGAAATAAGGAACGCCCGGGAACACGGGATTACCCCCGAACAGATACAAATATGCATCGGCCTGGGCAAAATGGTCACGGAAAAACGCAATTTCGTATTCCGACCGGGAAATTTCAGAGCAGGCCGGCTTTTCGGATTCCGGCAGGGCAGAGTCGTGCTGTCCCGCTTCTCCGGAATCCCAGAGCGCTTGCTCATGCGGATAAAATTACAAGAAAGGAGATAATTTTATGAACTTCTGGGATTGGTGGTGGATACTGCCGCTCGTCATGATCGTGCTGTGTATATTCATGATGGTGTTCATGATGAGGAGCTGCATGGGGAAAATGAGACACATGATGTCCGGCAGCCCATAACGCGGGACAGACCGGGACCGGCATGGACATGGCCGGCTGCCCGTGCATGGCAATGATGGGCCGCTTTATGAAAAGCGCCCCGCCGGCAAAAGGGCAGAGAAATGAAAACAAATAATAATTTCACGCTAGATGTTTCCGCGACAGGAGCGGAAGCATCTAGTAAATAACGTAAATAACTCTGCAAAAATTTAATGGAGGACCGGATGAACACAGAGGCTTCTGGAAATATAAACCCTTCTCTGGTAGGCTTGGGCAATCTCAAGCGGGGGATGCTGCCGATGACGGGGTATGATTTCCGGGCTGTTCACGATGAGTTCCGGTCGAAGGTCCTTGGCTACCTGCGCGGGCTCCTTCCAGAAAGCGAGGCGGAAGACGCCGCGCAGGAAGTCTTCCAAAAGATCAGCCGCTCCCTTTATTCCTTCCGGGGCGAGTCCAGCCTTTCAACATGGGTTTACAGGATTGCGACCAACACGGCCCTCGACAGGATACGCTCAAACCCGTTCAAGACAATTTCCCTCGATGTCCAGGAGATGGACTCTATTGAGTCCCCCTCCCCTTCCACCGAGAAGTCGGCAATAAAGCGCGAGATGAACTCGTGCATCCGGGGAGTCATAAGACAATTGTCCGAGGATTACAGCACGGTCATCGTGCTCAGCGACATTGAAGGGTTCACGGACAGTGAAATTGCCGACATCCTCGGCATCAGCATTCAGAATGTGAAGGTCCGCCTTCATCGCGCCCGCGCCAGGCTGCGGACGGAACTGGAGAAGTTCTGTATGTTCTACAGGGGCGACGACAACGAATTCGCCTGCGACCTGAAGGAATCTTTCCGGGAGTTCAAAAAGGAATTGGAATAGAAAAAGGAGTCCCATAATGAAAAAAAGAATCGGCTTTATAGGCGGAGGAAGGATTACTCGCATTTTCCTCGAAGGGTGGAGGAAGGACGAGCAGTCACTCGATAACATCACTGTCAGCGATGCGAACGGGGAACTCCTGGGAAAACTCAAGAGTGAATACCACGAAATTAAGACCAGCGCCGGCGATAACTCCCGGGCCGCAGGGGCGGAGATAGTCTTTGTCGCACTCCACCCGCCGGTCATCAGGGAAGCGCTCGAAAGCGTCAAGTCCTTTTTTTCGAATGATACGGTCCTGGTTTCCCTGGCGCCAAGGGTTTCCATCCAGGCGCTTTCCGGATTAACGGGGCTGTCCAAAATAGTCCGCATGATCCCCAACGCACCCTCCATTGTGGGAGAAGGCTATAACCCGGTGGCATTTTCCCCGGGTTTTCCCAAGACCGAGGCAAAGGAGTTCCTGAAAATTATGAAGCCCCTCGGCGATTTCCCGGAGGTCGAGGAAGGCAAGCTCGAAGCGTACGCGATCATCACCGCCATGGGGCCGACCTATCTGTGGTTCCAGCTTTCCGAGTTGAACGAACTGGCAAAATCTTTCGGGCTTTCGGAAAAAGAGGCGGCCAAGGCGATTTCCAAGATGACCAAGGGCGCCTTGAAGACGCTCTTTGATTCGGGCCTGCAGCCCGGCGAAGTGGCGGACCTCGTCCCCGTAAAACCAATAGGCGAAGCGGAGCAGGGCATTCGGGATATTTACAGGTCAAAGCTCACCGCTTTGTACGGCAAATTAAAAGGGTGACCCGCAGGGACTAAAAAAACAGGTCTGGAACAGGCCGGGAAGCCCTGTCCAGGTGTGTCCTGTTATTCCGTGTGACACTATTGGCGTTTCAACACCCTTCTTCAAAGACGGTTATCGATTAAATTTTCTGATTTAAGCCGCATGTGTATCTTTTCGTCCTTCTCTCTCGTCTAAATAGACAAAAAGAAGAAAAGGAGATTTAAAATGGAGAAAATGTTCGGATCAATGATGCAGGAGTTCTTCAAAAACATTTCGGATAAAGACGGACAGGACATGAAGTCATGTTTTGACAAAATGGCTGCAATGTGCCCATGCATGAACATGAGTGCAATGACTGAGGAAGACAAGGGCAAAATGATTCGAAGGGATGAAATCATGTTGCGGGAATATGATGGAGAAGATGTCATCAACCTGTAAATAAACTGGTTTATCCAATTCACCTGCTCCTTCCTCACTTTTTAACATGTTGGAGTCGGGAATCTGCAAAGGTGGCTGCTATCGGGTGCACCATCATTGATTGAGGGTATATGAGAAAAACAACGGCATACGTGACGGCTATCCTGTCTTTGGCGCTCGGGGGCGGCTCCCTGCTCGGGTTCATGGTATTTCTTTATGCCGGGCCCCTCAACCTCATTGACCTGGGACTTGAGGGGCATCAGGTTCTTCTCTTCGATGCGGGGATCTCGCTCCTGTTCTTTGCCCAGCACAGCATCATGATAAGACAATCGTTCCGCCGCTTTGCAGAGCGCTTCATCCCGGAGGCTTACGGCAGCGCCCTTTACTCCATTTCTTCGGGAGCGGTCCTGGCGGCGGTTATTGTCCTGTGGCAGGGTTCAGAGACCATGATCGCATCCGCCGAAGGGACATTCCGAATTGTCGCTCCGGGTGGTCTTTTTCCTGTCCATGATGGGATTTTATCTGGCTGTCCGCACGTTGAAGTATTTCGACGCTTTTGGTGTTGCCCGGATAAAGAGCGGCCTGAAAAAAAGGCAACCCCGGGAAATGCCCTTTGTCGTGGCAGGGGCGTACAGAATAGTGCGCCACCCCCTGTACTTTCTGAACCTGGCGGCAATCTGGGCTTATCCTGACTTGACCGCCGACAGGCTGGTTTTCAATGTCCTCTGGACCATATGGATCGTTGCCGGGACACTGCTGGAGGAGAAAGATCTCATAAGAGAATTCGGGAATAAATACCTTGATTACCAGCGCGATGTGCCGATGCTGATTCCTTCTTTGAGGCCCTTGCGCGCCCACTCAAACACCATGGAGGTTCAATCATGAACGGGAAACGATGCGAAAACTGCTCAATGAGGGCCTATTATGACCGGAAACCCGATTCGATTCTCGGCAGGGTCTGGAAATGGCATACTTTCGTGGTGTCCGGGATGGAAAGCCTATTTCCGGTCGCTTCCGGAAGACCAGAAAATTACGGTCATGAACAGATACGGCAGCCGGGAAAGCTGAGATCAGGCAACTTTTCCAAGTAAATCCACAACGCTCAGGCCAGTTCAGCTTTGCTTTTCATTTTTTCTCCGAGTCCAGGCAGCAGTCGGAGGCACGCACGACAATGGACGGCTTCATATCCGACCGGGACTTTACGGCCTGTTTTACAGACTCCACATCTTCGGCCTTAATTGGAACCATGGCCTTTTCGATGCCCAGGTCGGCGACAATAATGTAAAGGTCGGGAGCGATGTTCTCCTGCTCCAATATGCCTTTGGCACACCCCACGCTGCAGCCGTCAATTACGATCCTCATCTGAGCTTCCCTGGCAGCCCTCACATACCCCTTCTTATGTGCGCCGATAGCCGCCAGGCAAAAGGGCCTGCAATAACCCTCCTCCACCAGTTCCAGGGCGGCCTGATTCGACAGCTGCCCGACATTGGCAGCTCCTGCGCAGGGGAGGATCAAGGGTTTCGTTTTTTCAAATGTCACTTATTTTCACCGAGGATCTTTTTCAGTCCGCAATACTGGGTATTTTGCCGGAGATTACGATTTTGCCGTCAACGATCACTGCGGGCGTCATCTTTACTCCTAACATTGCGAATTTTTTGATATCGTACACATGGTTCACTTCAGCTCTAGATCGAGCTCCGCACAGGCCTCGATGACATTTCTCTCGCAGGCAACACATCGCGGGCATCCCGGTCCGCAAACTTGAATTTTCATAAGGCTCATCTCCTTTCCTTTCAGGCTGCCCGGAGAAGCATTCCGTTCAAACAGAATCGCAAGTCATCTCTTTGCCGGTATCAGCATGACAGATGCTTCTGAATTCTCGCACAACGTTGTGGCTGACACTTCCCAGAAAGAGTTCCTGAATGAAACCTCGCCCCTGGCTCCCCATCACCACAAGACTTATATCCTGTTCCCGGATCATTCGCATGATTTCGGTATAGGGTGCACCATAAGCCAACTCGATATCGATAACCGGATTGCCTTTCTTACTTAAAGACTCCTTCATTGATTCCAGCCGTGAACGGTCAATTCTATTGAACTCCTCAAGGCGGTCCCTGAGATATGGCTCAATACGCGCCTTGTCCTGGACATGGAGCAGTGTTACATGTTTTGCGCCCTGACTGACAAAATCCTCGACATAACTGAAGGCCAGATCGGCATTTTCAGAAAAATCCGTCGGGTATAATATGTGTTCTCCAAAGCCAGCAGACCGGATGCAAACATACTCATCATCTTTTTTCTGGACGGGCACGACAAGAGCGGGCTTGCGGGCACAGTAAATTACATTATAAGCAATGCCTCCCAGAAATGTATCCCGCACTTTTGAATGGCTATGGCCGACCACGATCAGGGAGTAATCTTCCTTTTCGGCAATCCGATTGACCTCCTGCTTCGCATTGCTGGACACAATCCTTGTTGTCACGGCGAAACCCTGCTTTTCCAGGATCTGTTTTTGCACATTCAGCATGCTCTTCAAGAGGGGCGGTCGTATAAGAGAGCGCTATGGAGGTCATTTCCTGATGGCTGAGGCATTGCAAAAGGAGACACTCGCTCGCGCCGAAAGCCTTTAAGACCCCGATGCAATTCATTATAGCGAAAGATGCAGGTGATAAGTCAGTCGTGATTATAAACTTGTTTATCATGATCTTTTCCCCCTTTCTTTTTGTCAGATTCTGAATACACCCGTACTGGTCATGAATTTCAAGCTTTCACTGACAGATCTAACTCTATACATGTCGGGACTTGTATTAATTATCTCTTATCGCCTTTGTTTCCGGCAAAATTTCACAGTACCACTCCCGCGAGCGGTTGCAGACATTGCATACCGAAAGCATGACCGGCACTTCCACCAAAACACCGACAACACAGGCAAGAGCCGCCCCGGAACTCGGTCCGAATAGCGTAATGGCAACTGCAACGGCCAACTCAAAAAAATTGCTCGCGCCGATGAGGGCGCCCGGCGAAGCGACATTATGCTGCACTTTGAAGAGCCGCATGAGCATGTATGTAAGGCCGGAATTGAAATATACCTGGATCAGGATGGGAATGGCTATGAGGATGACGGCAAACCATTTGGTGGTGAGGTTCTCGGCCTGGAACGCGAAAATGAGCAGAAGCGTCAGGAGCAAGCGCTGCCACCGTCACCGGCTGGAACTTGGGAAGAAAACTGTTCTCGAACCATTCACTGCCGTATGCTTTCAGCAACGCTGTGCGGGTGAAAAAACCAGCCCCCAGAGGTATTACAATAAAGACCACAACAGAGGTGATCAGCACTTTGGAGGGCACGATAACATCGGCTACTCCGAGGAGGAACATGACTATGGGAGCGAATAAGACGAGCATAATGAGATCGTTCACGGCCACCTGCACCAGGGTGTAAGCCGGGTCGCCGTCAGTAAGATAGGACCAGACAAACACCATGGCCGTGCACGGCGCTGCCGCGAGGATAATAAGCCCGGCCGTGTAGTTCTTGGCCGTCTCCGGGTCGATCCAGGGTGAAAAAAGATGCTGAATAAATACCCAGGCCAGGAAGGCCATGCTGAAAGGCTTCACCAGCCAGTTGACGAAAAGCGTGACCAGCAGGCCCTTGGGTTTGCGCGCTATGCCGCTCAGGGAACCGAAGTCAATCTTCAGCATCATCGGGAAAATCATGAGCCAGATAAGGATGGCAATGGGCACGTTGACCTGCGAGCCCTCGCCGAATTCCATTGCGCTCAAAGCGGCTGTGAAGCCGGGCAGGAATTTGCCCAATGCCACACCCACCACCATGCATATGAATACCCATACCGTGAGATAGCGTTCGAATAAGTTAAGGCGTTTCTTCGTTTCCTTCATGCACTCCGTCCTTCATCTCAATTTCAAAATGTTCAAATTCAAAAGACCAATATTTTGGAAAATGATTTCATTTTTTCCCCAAAGGCCCCTGCACAAGGGGCCAGCGGGCCGGTCAGGTATTTCCGGCCGCGGAGGCCTCTCCGAAACCGATAGTCACCTTTTCTCCTTCCACAATTACGGGAACACTGTATTGCTTTCCCGAATACGAAAGCATATTCAGAAAAATTTTTAACATCGGCATCTATATCGATAAACACCGCCTTGTCGCCATAGGCTTCCCGAGCCTTGGTGCAGTGTGGTCACCAGAGGTGCCGAAAATAATTATTTTTCTTGATCATTCATTAATTATCTTCCGAGAGGATTTTTTTAATCTGTTCGATATTCAGGACCCTGCCCACCGACTTTGCTTTGCCATCCACGGCAAGCAAGGGCGTCGCCATAACCCCGAACTTGACCATTTCCCTGATGTCCTTGATTTTTTCGATTTCATAGTCGATTCCGAGTTCCTTTGCCGCTTTTTCGGCGTCTTCCATCAGTTTCGCGCATTTCGGGCATCCCGGCCCCAGGATCTGGAGCTTTCTTCTTCATTTTTGCCCCTTCTTTTTATAATTTTTTTCAACCCGCTATACGAACGGATTGATTATAAAATAAATTCCCAGGCAGCCTATAACAGCACCTGCGCCCCGCCGGAACCATGCCCCGGCGCCCTGCCATACGCTGTTTTCCATGAGGTTGCGGACAGCCGCCGTGGAACTTCCCGCAACGACGATGGGCAGGCAATGGCCAAGGGCAAACAGAACAATGAACAATATTCCGAGCATCACTTGCTGTTGAATTGTTATAACCGCAAGAATGGGCGCAATGAAACCGAAAGTGCAGGAGCCTGAAAGCACCCCAAAACTCAACCCGATTGCAAAAGCGCCAAAGAATCCCTTGAAATTCAGTTTCTGCAGGGAGCCGCCGTAAAAAGAGCATTTTTCAACGCCCAGCATGCCCAGAGCGACCCAGATAAGCACCAGCCCGACCAATATCTGCCAGTAATTCCCGATATCGCCCAGCATGCGGCCCAGCAGGGCGCAGATGATGCCGAGCACAGATATGGTGATGAAAAGCCCCAGGCTGAACAAGACGGAATAGCCTACCGCCTGTTTAGGTTTGACAACGGTTTCCTGCCCCCCCACATAAGCAATGATCAAAGGTATGGACGCCAGGTGACAGGGACTGAACAGGACACTGACAATTCCCCATAAAAAACATCCCAGGGCGGCACATAGGCGGCGCCAGTCATCCATTCATTGACTGTTAAAAATATTTCTTCAAGCATTAGTCCTTTCCAATTACCGGCTATTTGACTCCCATTTCGGAAAGCTGTTTGATTATGTCTTTTTCGCTCATGAAGCCCTCATGCCGGCGGACCTCCTCTCCTTTCTTATCAAAAAATATTTGTGTGGGGATCGCGCGGATGCCGAAGCGTTTGGCGGTGCGGAATCTTCCCACACGTCCATGAATATATTGCCGCTTTCCCTTTATAATCCTTTTCCAGCTTAACCAGGATAGGGGCCATCATTTTGCACGGGATGCATTTCTTGGCGCCAAGGTCCACCATGGTGACCATGCCCTTCGCCGGGAGTGTTGTTGACTGCCCTTTCGAAGCCTGCGAATTCATGACCTGTGCAAACAAAAGAAATAAAGCGGCGAATATCACTATTTTCTTCATAATAATCCTTAACTCCGGCGCAAATCGCGGATATGCCCGCTCAGGGCACCAGGGTGAAAATCTTGTATGCAGTCATTAGTACAATCAAAATGCCAAAAAGCTGCCGTATACGCCTGCCCGGGACATAAAGGCTTGTTATTCTCGCGCCCAGGAATGATCCGAGGGCCCCCGCAATTATGAGGGGTATCATTAACTCCATTTCAAGCTGGGCCGTTCCCACGTGAGGGAGCAGCGCGGAAAAGGAAGGCGGCGTTATGGCAAGGGCATTCATCCCTGCCGCTTTCTTTGCTCAAACCCCACAATGATGAGGGTCGGCATGAGCAGAAAACCCGGGCCCCACGCCTAACAGGCCTGAAAGGATTGAAATCGGCACGGCAAGGATCAGGGCCGTCGAAAAGCCCTCTTTCCCGGGCCGTTCCTTAACCGGCCGGAAAAGCCTGTATGACAGATACAGAACAGAAGCAAGGTACAATAACCAGATCGTAAACTGGGGTATTACCTGGGCCAGCCATGCCCCAATCGGCGCGGATACTGTGGTCACTGCGGCAAGGATAAAGGCCCTGCGCCATTCAACATAACCGCTGCGGGCAAAGCCCAAACGTTGCGAAGAGCCCTGTGATCCCGTTCAGGATCAGGCTCAAGGGCTGCACCTGGTGGACAAGGTCCGGCAGAAATAACCCCAGGAACGGGACGGCCGCGAAAGCCACGCCCAGTCCAAGCATTCCCGAAGCCATGGCAAGTATAAAGAGGCCAGTCGCAATAATAGCAGAAGAAGAGGAGACATCCTGAGCTACCTTCGTAATTAATCCTATTTCATTTTGCTTTAAGCAATTCCCTGTCGGCGCCGTTTGCCCGCTCCACCACTTCCAATATGGAAGGGTCATTTTCCATCCAATACCTCAGATTGCCCAGGATGGCCGCGGCATAAGGGTTGTTACCCTGTTCAAGCCTGTAATTCACCCACAATCCTTCCTTTGCCGAAGCGACCAGGCCGGCTTCCTCCAGCTGTTTTAAATGCTTGGAGACCGTGGGCTGGGCGATTTTCAGGGCGTCCTGTATCTCACAAACGCACATCGGCCGGTCCTGAAGCATTTTCAGGATTTTTACCCTGTTCGGGTCGGAAAGCGCCTTGGCCACAGAATGAATTCTTTCAAAACCGCAGTCCTCCTTTATATTCCTATACGGCAATGCTGAAGAATCATAAAGAATGAGATTGTTCCTGTCAAATGAAATAATATAGCATGACAAATTATACATATATTCCTAAATAGGAATATGGAAATTCTTAAAATCTTGTGTTTAACGTAAATTTATGGCATAGGATACAGGAGATTTTTAAGGTGAACTGTTTCATAAAAAGCTGATGTTTAATTCTAAGTATTCGATTCAGGGGTAATTAGGGGTAATTATGGATATATCGCAGTACGTGCTGCATCTACTGCAAAGCGGATTGGGCAGCCTGGCGGCATACCTAGCGGCGCACGTGCTCCTGTGCCTGCTCCCCGCCTTCTTTATTGCCGGAGGAATCTCGGCCCTGGTGCCCAAGGAGGCGGTAACTAAATTTCTGGGACGCAATGCGCCAAAATACGTGGCTTACCCCACAGCCGCCCTCGCGGGCAGCACCCTTGCCGTCTGTTCCTGCACAATTGTCCCCCTGTTCGCCGGAATTTACATGAAAGGCGCCGGGTTGGGGCCTGCTATCACTTTCCTGTTTTTTGCCCCGGCAGGCAATATTCTCGCCCTTGCTTACACTGGCGCTGTCCTGGGCGCCGAATTCACGGTGGCCCGGCTGATATTGTCGCTTGTGTTCGGCATCGGCATCGGCATGATCATGAGCTTGATCTTCAGCAAATCAGACCAGGCCCATGCCGAGGCGACCGATGCTAGTTTTGTCGGTGAGGAGGGGCTCCGTTTCACCACCGTTTTCTTTCTTTTGATCATGGTTGCCCTGCTTATCTTCGGGACCCTGAAAGTATCTCTGCTGCTTGATGCTTTTGCCAGGTTCACCATCCCCCTGCCGGACGCGGACCATTTCCAGGCGTTTTTAAACCGTGTTGTCCCTTTCGATGCGTCCAAGGGCGAAGAGGGGATAACCATCCAGGGTCTGATTCTTATCGGTTTTCTGATCCTCATCGGAGCGACCGCGTTCAGGGGACTCGGCCGGGTCGATGAAGGTTACAATCGATGGACCTGGGTATCGCTCGGACTTACCGCCTTCACACTTATTATCGCTGCCATGCGGATGGAGGCGACTTCAAGCGGACTGGGCGTGGAACTTCCCGGAAAGATGTTCGGGATAATTATTGCCATGGGGGTCATATTTTACATGGCCCGCAGGTTCTTCGATCAATACGAGATTCAGCAGTGGCTCTGGGAGACATGGCGCTTCGTGAAAATGATCTTCCCCCTGCTCATTGTTGGTGTCTTTGCAGTCGGCGTTATCCGTCAGTTGATCCGCCCGGAATGGGTCCAGGCCGTCGCCGGGACAAATTCCATCGTCGGAAACCTGGTCGCAGTCGTATTCGGGGTTTTTATGTACTTTCCCACCCTCGTCGAAGTCCCTATCGCCAACATGTTCCTTTCGCTTGGCATGCACAAGGGGCCGCTTATCGCCTACCTGATGTCGGACCCCGAGTTGAGCCTGCAGAGCATTCTGATAACGTCTTCAATTATCGGCCGCGCCAGGACATTTGCTTACGTGATCTGGGTAGCCCTGTTCAGTGCCGCCTCAGGGCTCATTTATGGCGCCTGGGTCGATGGCGCGAGCGGGTTTATGCTTGGGGGATACTTGCTGCTGTTTATTATTACCCTGATCCTGGCGGTCTCCGGCATCAACAGGCATCTGAATAAAAAACCAGCTGCGGCGTCGTGATTTTTCTTATTTTTATATCGTGCTTTCATGATAATGCTTGAGAAAGACAGGAACACTTCCCGGATGAAGATCAGGGCGCTCGTCAAGCCTGATCAACGACCTGGTCAGGAGGCTCAACCAGATCGACCCTGCGGACTGGACGGAGGCGAGCGCTGTTTTTGTAATCAGGGGAGACAGATAGAAAAGTTTTAGAGGTGAAAAACGGGAGGGTTTCCCAATGCCAGGAAAAGACAAAAAGCATTCCGCCCCGGACAGGGAGGAACTCAAAAAAAAGCTGACTCCCCTGCAGTACAATGTGACGCAGGAGCAAGGGACAGAGCCCCCTTTCCAGAACGAGTTCTGGGATAACAAGAGGGAAGGGATTTATGTGGATGTTGTTTCGGGCGAGCCTCTCTTCAGTTCGAAAGACAAGTTCGATTCCGGCTCAGGCTGGCCCAGCTTCACCAAGCCGCTGGAAAAAGCGAACATAGCCGAAAAGATCGACCGCAGCCATTTCATGGCGCGCACGGAAATCAGGAGCAGGCATGGCGATTCCCACCTCGGTCACGTCTTTCCCGACGGCCCGAAACCGACCGGCCTGAGGTACTGCATGAATTCCGCGGCCTTGAGGTTCATCCCGAAGGAAGATTTGGAGAAAGAAGGTTACGGAGAGTACAAAAAGATCTTTGACTGAAGGAAACATTTAATATGAGGCCGCGCCGCGCGTCTTATGCGTCTTCAGCCCCGGATTCCATTAAGGGGCATTTTTTCCCTGTAGCCCGCTGCGAAAGTGACAACGCACATCGTCCTGTAGACCTTGTGCGGGCCGCAGGCCACACCGGCCACTCTGAATTTCGGGTTGAAGATCGTCTCCCTGTGCCCCCGGTCCGGCACGCCGTCGTCGATTATGAACCCCATTACCATTTGCCTGGCGCCCATCCCGGAGCCGTAGTAAATGTTCTCGCCCACCGTTTCCTGCCATTTGCCGTGCCTGTCCACCCTGTCCCCCGGAGATGTACCATTGGCCGATATATGGCCGGTCCCGCCGGTCGCGCCCTGCTCTCTCACGTGGTCCCTTGCGCCGAGCGTCATACCCCCGGAAAATTTCAATGCGCCGAGCGGGTGCTGCAAGTCCATGAATTTCAGTGCCTCGTCCACGGCGGACACGCCCTCCCTGGTCTTGATGACCGTCCGCTTTTTTATATATAAATTGAACCCCCTGTATCTGTTTCTGAATTCCCTGAGGTACGATTTATATTTCTGCGGGTCGGTCCGGGCGAGGTTAACCTCCATGAGGATTTCCTGTTCCAGGCTGGAGAGTTTCTCACCCGCATCGGCGACAATCAGGTTCGGGGTAAAAAATAAAAGCGAGGCAAGAAGAGCCGGGATGATTATCACAGGCAGGGTATTCTTCGGCAATAGCATAAAGACAACTCCCGTATCCATTTCATGGATTCTAGTATCAACTTTCATCAAAAAACAACTATTGACTCTATTTATTGCCGTTTTAAACTTAAGAGAAAGGAGGAATTCAAAATGAAAACAGTTGAACTTACGTTTCCGGAACTTGGCATGATAGCGGCGACGCGCCTCATATGTGGGGCGGGCGCGGGATTGCTTCTTTCCGAAAGGCTCAGCCCCGATGAGAGAAAAGCCGTGGGGTGGACATTGTTCCTTATAGGAGCGCTGAGCACGGTCCCGCTCGCGGCAAACGTTTTCATGAAAAACAGGTGCACGAAAACGCAGCGGGAAATACTCTCACGAACGGCTGCCGGTACGCCAACCCTACGACGCGAGACACGAGATAAAGAGAAGAAAAATCTTGTAACAGGCGCTTGACAAAATCATTGTAACCATATATTGTGGTTACATGACAAGGCAGCCTCACCCCAAGTACAGCAAATTCCGGTTCGATGCCGGCAGCCTCTCTCTCAATTTCGTTGCCACGGTGAGGCACCGGGGGACTTCAAAGCCCCGGGACCTGCTGTCCGCGCCGGATAAGCTGGCCGAGTGGTTCCGGCTCGCCGGGTGCAGCAACCCGGCCCCGGACCCGTCTGTAAAGGACCATGAGCTGGCCATACATCTTCGCGAAGCTATTTACAGGACTGTGCGCGCGTTTGTCCTCAAGGAGAAGCCCTGCGGCACAGACATAGACCTGATCAACCGGGCTGCGGGGTATTCCCTGCCTGTGCCGCAGCTTGACGCTGACTTTGCAGTCCGCTGGAAGAGCACGCACCCGTCAGGGCCTGTCTCGCCGAAATCGCGACAGACGCGGCCATGATGGTGGTCCACGTCGACCGGAAGCGTTTCAAAATGTGCAGTAACGGCAGTTGCCAGATGCTCTTCCTGGACAACTCCCCCGCAAACCGCCGGAGGTGGTGCTCCATGTCGATCTGCGGCAACAGGGAGAAAATCAGGAGTTTTCGCCAAAGGTTGAAATCAATATAAAGGAAAGGTGTGACCATGGACCGAGCGGAAAACGCAAAATGGCTGGAAGGAATCATCCGCGAATTCATCAACTCGCCGGAGAATTCGCTTCAGAATGAGGCCCGCGAGAAGGCCTGGGACGAGCCCCTGGTCGGCTTCTCCAGCGGCGGCGACCCGCTTTATGACGAATTCAAAGAGTACGTCGGCCCCTTCCACTGGACGCCCCGGGAGATTTTCTCCCTGGCCTTTCCCGGTCCGGAGGTCGGCGCCCGAGCGGCTCACGGTAATTTCCTGGGTCCTGCCCCAGACTGCCGAGGCGAAAAAAGACAATGCGAGGGAAAAGGTCTTCCCCGCGGAGCGCTGGGCGCGCTCGAGGATGTTCGGGGAAAATACCAATAACGGACTGCGGCGGCATATCGTGGCAGCCCTGGCGGAAAAGGGGTTCAGAGCCGTTGCTCCATGCCTGGCTCCCGAATGGGCGATCCGCCCGTCGGAGCGCTTTACCTTCGCTTCCAACTGGTCGGAGCGCCATGCCGCTTATGCTTCCGGCCTGGGGACCTTCGGCCTTTGCCGGGGGCTCATCACGCCGAAAGGGAAAGCCATGCGGGTCGGCTCCGTGGTCGCGGAAATCCCGGTTGCCCCCACCCCCAGGCAGTACACCGATCACAGGCAGTGGTGCCTTTTCTATGTGGACGGCAGCTGCAGGGAATGCGCAAAACGCTGCCCCGTGGGCGCGATAACCGATGAGGGGACAGACAAGATGAAATGCCGAGAGCACTCGATCGAGAAGTCAAACGAATTCATAAAATCCCGCTACGGATTCGAAGGCTATGCCTGCGGGCTGTGCCAGACCGGGGTGCCCTGTGAATCGAGGATCCCCCGCAAGCTAAATAAAAGCGGTTAGAGGGATCGCGGTTCCCGGCTCAGTCGAGGTCCACCTCGGTCTTGCATTTGTTGCATCTCTTCGCCCCGCGGAAAAGCTTGTTATTGCAGGAAGGGCACATGTAGCGCGCCTCCTCGTCGGCAACCCACTGCTCTGTGCCGACCAGGCGCCAGTGAGGGATGCCCCGGAGGATCACCTTTTTGCCGACCGGCACCGGGAAAGCATCGATCATCCCGCAGGGGAAGTCGGCGCACTGGTGGCAGCCGGTGTAGCCCTTCTTATTCGTGCAGTCGCGGATCTCACATTTTTCGCAATACCTGAATTTGACATCCGAGAGGCAGCCCTCGCAATAGATGTCTTTCGCCGAGAGGTCCGCGGACCCCGGCAGCTTTCCCTTGTAAACCCCAACCAGCCTCTCCTTGAATTTTTCGTCATTGTTGCGCGCGGCGTACATGATAGCGCACACTCCGCAATACAGCCCGCAGGGTGCAAGGTAATTCGGGTCCACAGACATTTTGAGCCTCCCGGGATTTTTTCCTTTTTTTAGCAGACAAACGATCGAATTATCCAGGGGACAAAAGCGTTTACGAAATTGTCGTTAATGGCAGGCATCTTCTTGTTTTGACTTAGGAAACCGCTTGATCTATATTTCTCGCCATTTCAGGAAGGGGGCTGCCTAAACACATGGACGACAAGATCGGCTTCGACAACGAGAAATACATCAGCGAGCAGACGGCCAAGATCCTTGAGAGGGTAAAGCGCTTTGACAACAAGCTCTACCTCGAGTTCGGCGGCAAGCTGCTTTACGACTACCATGCGGCCCGCGTCCTGCCCGGCTACGACCCCAACGTCAAGATGCGGCTCATCCAGGAGCTCAAGGACAAGGCCGACATCCTGCTTTGCATCTATGCCGGCGACATCGAGAGAAAGAAAATCCGGGCCGATTTCGGGATAACCTACGACTCCGACGCCCTGAAGCTCATCGACGACCTGAGGAACTGGGGCATCAATGTCCTCGGGGTCGTGATCACGCGGTTCGACAACCAGCCATCGGCCCAGCTCTTCAAGAACAAGCTCGAGAGGAGAAACATCAAGGTCTTCACTCACCGCTTCACGAAAGGGTACCCCACCGATGTCGAGGCCATCGTGAGCGACGAGGGATACGGGGCGAACACTTACATTGAGACCGAAAAGCCCCTGGTGATCGTCACCGGGCCCGGGCCCCGGGAGCGGCAAGCTCGCCACGTGCCTCTCCCAGCTCTACCACGAGTACCGGCGCGGCGTGCGCGCCGGGTACGCCAAGTTCGAGACGTTCCCGATCTGGAGCATCCCCCTGAAACACCCCGTGAACGTCGCCTACGAGGCCGCCACCGCGGACATCCGCGATTTCAACCTGATCGACCCCTTCCACCTGGAGGCGTACAAGGAAAAAGCCGTCAACTACAACCGCGACGTGGAGGTATTCCCCGTCGTGAAGCGGATCCTGGAAAAGATCACGGGGGGGGATTCGTTCTACAATTCACCGACCGACATGGGGGTGAACATGGCCGGGTTTGCGATCGTCAACGACGAGGTCACGCGGGAAGCGGCCAAGCAGGAGGTGATCAGGAGGTATTTCCGTTACCGCTGCGAGTATGTCATGGGGTTCACCGACAAGGAAACGGTCCAGCGGGTCGAGCTCTTCCTCGAGGACTTCAACCTCCGCCCCGAGGAGCGCAGCGTGGTCAAACCTGCATGGCAGGCGGCCCGCGAGGCCCAGGAGCAGAAAAAGGGCAACGAGGGGATTTACTGCGGGGCGGCAATCGAGCTGAAGGACGGCACAATCGTCACGGGCAACAACTCGCCGCTGATGCACGCCGCGTCAAGCCTGGTCCTCCATGCCATCAAGAAGCTCGCCGACATACCCGACAAGATCAAGCTGCTTCCCGCCTATATCACGGACTCCGTGAGGAACATGAAGACGGATATCCTCAACGAGAAGTCCGTCAGCCTGGACCTGGAGGAAACGCTTATCGCCCTGAGCATCAGCGCAACGACGAACCCGGCCGCGCAGCTGGCGATAGAAAAGCTGAAGGAGCTCAGGGGCTGCGAGGTCCACATCACCCACATACCGACCCCGGGAGACGAGGCCGGGCTGAGGCGCCTCAGCGTCAACCTCACCAGCGAGCCCAACTTCTCGACCAGGGACCTGTTCCTTGCCTGAAACGCCGGGCTTCTCAAGCACCAACGAAAAGCCCCTTCCGGGACCGGAAGGGGCCTGTTTCAAACTCCCGCTTTTATACCGCCTCTATGGTTGAGGGCGGCTTGGTGGCGATGTTGTACGTCACGCTCACCACGCCCGGCACGCCCTTGATAATGTTCGCGGAGATTTTTTCCAGCACCTCGTGAAGTTTAATTAAAGCGAAGCCGACCGGGCAGCCCGGCAGCGTTGAAACCGGGGTCATCCGCCGAAATAGCGTTTAAGGGTTTCTATTACGGGATCGGTAAAGAGCAGGATGAGGACGACATACAGCGCAATTATGGCAGCCAGCTCTTTGTTGGTGATCCTGGGGTACTTTTTCCTGATCAGGAGAATGACCGTGATCCCGATGACCAAATGCACAAGAGACAGAAAATTCATCCCATTGCTCCTTTCCGTGACAACAAACCTCTGATGAAAAGTTCCATTGAAAAAAACCAAGGCCGGGGCGGCTTCCGCGAAAGGCGAAAGAGCAAGACAATTTTTCGTAACCTACTTCGGGGCCCATCCCCTGTCAATGCGAAAAATTCCCGGAAGGCCTGCTGCGTCGACCTTTCCCCAAATTCGCTTGACTCATGAAAAGCCCAAAGTATACACTGCTAAAGTCTGCACACATTCAAACAAATGCCCAAAACTAAAAAGCAAATTTCTTCCAAGTGTTTGAAGAAGTCTTCCCAAGAAAGAAAGACGACAGACACATTCAAACGGCAAGCATGATCCTGATCAACAATTATCTGCACAGGGACGTTTTGAGCGACCTCATTCAGCGCTGGATGTACCACAACGTCCGCCCAGCGGATGCCGAGCTGGTGGCAAGGCTGGTCAACTTCAATCACACGTACGTCTCGCGGTACCTGCGCCGGTTCTGCGGAAGCGTTTTCGGGGGGCTCTACCCCGAAGGGCACTTTGGCCGGCGGGTCTCGGTCAAGCGGGACCTCAAGGAAGCCCTCGTCGCCAACCCGCCCTTTCGCAATGCGCGTATAGACGAACTGATTTCCAATTACCGGAAGCACCCGGAACACTATTACAGCGACACTCCTTTTCAGGGGATGCTGTTTTTCAGGGGGGAAAGGGCCGATGTCTCTGATAGGGTCCTGCAGGGTCAAGCGCGTCCGCAGGCTGGCGGAAAAAGCCGCCCATCGGATCATTGACCGGATTTTTGAGAGCATAAAGGCCCGTGCCGAGGCCCTGGCTGACGACCGGGCACGCCAACTCGGCATCCCAAGGGAGCTGCTGGTAACGCCGCCGGAGGAAATGCAGGCCGAGTTCGTCAATGCCGAGGCCCGTCTCGTTGAGGACCTGCGCCTGGGACGGCCTGTCGAGGCGGCCGGGGGAATAACGATCAACGACGTCGCGGGGATCAAGGTCATCCTGGAAAACGACCGGATGGAGAGCCTGTTAAGGGTGCTCGACCGGCTGCCGGGCTGCCGCATCACGGAAAAGGAAATTCACGCTGGCCTGTACAATGCCACAAACCTGATCGTCAGCTATCGTCCCGACCGGGAAGGTATACTGTCGGAACCGATCGGCAGGGGTATTGTTTCACTTATGGAAAAACGGGGCATGCCCGCCGAGCGCACCCAGCAGGCATTTGCAGAATTTGTGCGCACCGGGGAAGACACGGTCTCGGTGGAAATCATTGTCTCGAATTACCAGGAGACCCTCGAAAGCGAGATCGGCCGTTGCATGCATGAAGAAAGGATTGTCCGGCAGCGCGCAACAAAGGAATACCGGGGGCACCTGGCCAGGAATATTGAATACCTGATGGAGTACCTCTTTGCTTTTTCCCAGTCCGCCGAGCGGGAGCTCCCGGAACTGCCGATAAAGCTCTGGAACCGCTATCTCCCGGACTATTTCGACGAGGTCCTGAAAAGGCTTTACCATATCCCTTCCGACAGCCTGCCTGACGAAACCTGAGCCGTCTTCACTTCGAGCTTAAAACAGCAGCAGGGAATCGGGCAGGAACATAAGGAAGCCGCTCGCAAAATATACGAGGCCGAAGCCTCCCAAAATCAGCCCCAAGACCCAGACCGGCTTCTTCTTCAGCAGGGCGGCAATTGATGAAAGAAGGATGGCGATCTGGAGGAAAATCACCGCTATCCCGAATACCTGGGCGTGCTTCTGGGAATCGAGCTGCAGGGCCTCATATTTTCTTGCGTCTTTCTGTATCTGGGCTTTTTCCTCGTCGTACCTTTTCATCTCCTGTTTATACTCTTCGATTTTCTTCAGGTATTCATTTCTTTCCCGCTTCGATAGGTTAACGGAAGATTTCAGCCCGAACTCCAGGTTGTCCTTCTGGGCCTCGTGAATATAGCCTTTTATGCTCTTGGACTGGTAATACGCCCACTGATTTGCAGCGTGAGACTGGTTCAGCACGGAGCGGGTTGAAGACCCGCCTCCCTTGAATGTCGCCAGTGTGGCGCAAACCGCCAGGATTACGGTCGTCAGGGCCAGATAATTCAGCCAGGGCTCTTTTTTTTCGTCTGTCATAAAACCTCCTGTTGTCTGCTTCGGGGATGTGTGCCCCGTAAGGCCGGGGTATTCATCCCGGCGTTTATTATTTTTTTAAAAGCCGCAAACCCTTATGCTTTAAGGATTTTTTAAAGAGTTCCGGGAGGGATTTGCTGAAGAAAAGGATCGGATTCTCTGCAACTCAAACCGGACTGCAGCGCGTGTATAGCATATCTTCGCAAATATTTGAATATCCTGAGCAGGGCGGACTTTCCGCGGAAAGCTTTGCCCTAAATTCAGTCCGCTTCCCGCAGGCCTGGCCGCCAGGAATTTTTTGAACTCCCCGTAATCGTCCAGCCATGGGATGGGCCTTGCCTGTCCTCTTTTCCAGGCCAACCATGCTCGGCGGGGGGTCCGGGGAAAATCCCAGGAGCTCTATGATCTGCTCCGGGAACTTCGCCGGGTGCGCGGTCTCCAGGGAAACGCAGACGACCCGTGCTGCCGGGGTACCTGTCCAGGTATTCTTCCAGCCCCTTCCAGGCGACTGCCCCGTGGGGCTCGAGGACCGTCCCGAACTTTTCGTAAACACTCTTGATCGTCTCCTTGGTCTGCGTGTCGGAAACGCTCACTGAAAAGATGCCCTTTTTCATGGCGGCTATATCCGGGGTCTTGTGGACTTTCCCGGAACGGTCAACGGTCCCGCCATAAAGGTCGAAAAACCTGGCGAGGTTGCTCGGGTTGCCGACATTCATCGCGTTGGAGAGGCATGCCCGGGAGGGCGAAATCTTTTCATAGATGCCGGTCTCCAGGAACCGGGGAAATTCGTCGTTCTCGTTGGTGGGCATGAGGAGCATGTCCACGGGCAGCCCCATGCGGCGGGCGTACTCGCAGCCCAGGGCGTTGCCGAAATTCCCGGAGGGCACGGAGAAAACGATCCCCTGCCCGGGCTGGGCCAGTCTTGCGAAGGCGTAAACATAGTAGACGATCTGCGGCATGATGCGTCCGAAGTTTATCGAATTTGCCGATGTCAGGTTGAATTTGACCAGGTCCGGGTCCGAGAAGGCCTGCTTGACGAGGTTCTGGCAGTCGTCGAATTTGCCGGTCACGGAAAGCGCCCGGACATTTCCGCCGATTGTGTCCAGCTGTTTTTTCTGTATGTCGCTCACCTCGTCGCGGGGGTAGAGGATGTAAACATCTATCCCCTCGACGCCCTTGAAGGCCTCCCCCACGGCGCTGCCGGTGTCGCCCGAGGTGGCGACGAGGACGTTGAGGCGCTTCCCCCGGTTGCGGTAGCGGCTCATGAGCCTCGCCATCATGCGGGCCGCGAAGTCCTTGAAAGACGCGGTCGGCCCCCGGTCGAGCCTCATGATGAACTTCCCGTCCTCGACCTTTTCCAGCGGGACTTCGAAATTGTAGGAGTCTTCCACTATATCTTTCAGGCCGATGCGCGCGGCTTCCTCCCCGAGGAAAGCGGATGCCACGAGTAAGGCAGCTTCGCTGTAGGGCGCATTTTTCAGCCTGACATATTTCATCAATGGATATCTTCGGCACCCGGTCCGGCATGAAGAGGCCCTCGTCAGGCGCCTGCCCCTGCAGAAGGGCCTCCCCGAACGTCACGGTCGCCTTGAAAGGAGTTATCCCGGGCACCCCGTCGAGCCCCCTGTTCGTGCTGTAGAATCGTATCACGCGTCTGTCCTCCCGTTTTTGACCTTCAGCCGTTTGCCGCGCGGGCGTTTTCCCTCACATACTCCAGAAACAATTTATGGTAAGGCATCAGGTCGAATTGCTTCTTATAAATCAAATGGAAATGCCTTTCAATGCTGCATTTGTCCACTTCAAGGGGCCTGACCAGCCCCTGTTCAAGCTCGCGGCGGACCGCATGGGTGGAAAGGATGGAAACACCCAGCCCGCAGAGGATCCCCTCCCGGAGGGCCTCGGAACTGCCGAGCTCGCAGACAATATTGAACCGGGAAATCCCCGTTTCCAGGTTTTCCCTGAGGCATCTTTCCAGGGTGTCCCGGGTGCCCGACCCCTTCTCCCTGATGATGAAGGGTTCGGCCTCAAGCTCTTCCAGGCTCACGGACTTCCTTTCAAACCACCTGTGCCCCCTGGGCACGATCAGGGCCATGGTGTCCTTCCAGAGCGGCTCCGAGATGAGTTTTCCCGATGCGGGGCCCTTGCCGATGAAGCCGATTTCCGCCCTGCCCCCGAGGATATTGTCAATCGCCTCCTCGCTGTCGCAGGTGCGCACGTACGCCCTGATGCCCGGGTGCTCGCCGCGAAAACCGCCGAGGACGGACGGGAGGATGTACGTGGCCGGGATGGTGCTCGCTGTTATATAGATATTGCCGGTATCGTGCAACCTGCTGTTGACGATCTTCTCGCAGGCCTCGTCGCGCAGCTTGAGGATCCTCCGGGCGTAATCGTAGAGGAGCCTTCCCTCCCTGGTCAGGGAGATCCCCGCATAACCCCTCTCGGCCACCCTGTAGCCGACCGCATCCTCCAGGTTCTTGATGTGCTTGGTCAGGGCCGGCTGCGTCAAGTGCATGCTCTTCGCGGCCTTGCTGAAGCTCCGCATTTCGATGAGCCTCACGAGGGCGTCGAGCTGCTGAATGGTGATGTTTCTGAATCTGTTCTGGACCATGTCTTCCCATAGCATAAATCCAGGGAATAATTCAACCCGATCTATAACTTTTATTAATTTGACATATTACTTATTTTTTCATAAAAAATCTTTTCAACCCTTAAGGAGACGAAAATGCAGCATTCTCTTCCCCGTATTCTCATGATCGCAGGCGGGCTTATATTCGGGATCACGGCGGTCCTACTGACCTCGTTTGGCAATCCCCCCAACATGGGGTTCTGCACGGCGTGCTTCCTTCGCGACGTGGCGGGGGGCGTCGGCCTGCACAGGGCCGATGTCGTCCAGTACCTTCGCCCGGAGATCATCGGACTCATCTTCGGGGCGCTCGCCTCCTCGCTGCTGTTCAGGGAATTCCGGCCGCGGGGCGGTTCTTCCCCCCTGGTGCGCTTTTTCCTCGGGGCGTTCATGATGATCGGCGCGCTTGTCTTCCTGGGGTGCACGGTCAGGGCGCCGCTGCGGCTGGCGGGCGGGGACTTGAACGCCCTTACAGGCCTGGCGGGCCTGATAGCCGGGATTTTTGCGGGAATCGTATTCCTGAAAAAGGGATTTCACCTGGGGCGCGCCGGGAAGGGCTCATCGGCCGGGGCCTTTATGATACCTCTGGTGGCAGTTGCCCTTCTGCTGTTCCTGGTTTTCGAGCCCCCATTCATTCTGTTCAGCAAGAAGGGTCCGGGGGCTCAGCATGCGGCCGTCCTTTTGTCGCTTGGCGCCGGCCTCCTGATCGGGTTCATCGCCCAGAAGACGAGGATGTGCTTTGCCGGGGGGTGGCGCGACATCATGCTGGTGCGTGATTTCCACCTGTTCAGCGGGATTGCCGCATTCTTCGCCGGCGCGCTCGCCACGAATTATATCCTCGGGAATTTTTCCGGGCTTTACCATTGGGGCTTCGAGAACCAGCCGGTGGCGCACACTGACCACCTCTGGAATTTCCTGGGGCTGTCCCTGACAGGCCTGAGCGCGACTATGCTGGGGGGCTGTCCCCTGCGGCAGACAATACTGGCCAGCGAAGGCGACGCCGATGCGGGGGTCACGTTTCTCGGCATGGCGGTGGGCGCGGCATTTTCCCACAATTTCCTGCTGGCAAGCTCGGTAAAGGGAGCGGGGATGTTCGGCCCCTTCGCGGTGCTGGCGGGACTCGCCTTTTGCGTAATACTTGGTTTAGCGATGATGGAGCGTTAATAAATGCTGTTCAAATCAAAAAACAACGGGTTCGAGGGCGGGGGCATCATCCTCTTCGACAATGTCGAAGACGCCCTCCGGGCCGAGAAGGCGCTCAAGAAAGAGAACTTCGAAACGAAGCTGGTGGCCCCGCCGCCGGCCCTCCGCAAGGGCTGCGACCTGGCGCTCGAAATCAACCTGGTGGAGTTGGCGGGCATTGAACGGGCCCTGCGGGACAGGGGCGCACAGTTCATGGAAGTCCATCCCCTGAAAGGCGGCGGCGACCTCCTGGAAATAGTGAAGGTGACCGATTTCGGCAGATGCGGTCATGGTGAAGGCAGGCAATATGAAACTCACTTTCGACAAGGCTTCCGGCAGCGTCCTGAACATCTCCGGCGGCGGCTGCCCGGATATCCCCTACCTGCACGCAAAAATGGCGGACAGGCTGCTCACGGAGCTCCCCCGGCCCAGGGACGTCGGCCGCACCCTGTGCGCCCTCATGCTGGACCGGGCGTTCGTGGAATCGCTGGAGATCTGGAAAAAAGAAAATCTGAAGTGAGGCAAGATTCCATGCTCCTTATATGCGGAACAGTGCCGATGGATGACCTGCCCCTGACTGCGGGCGAGGTTTCATTCAACGGCGAGCACATAGTCGTAAATGACAGGAAAGTGCCGTGCACCCAGGGCACCGCCGCCCTTATCAGCGCGGCATGCGCCACGGCGGCCGAGGCCGGCTCGCGCGCGCCGCACGCCCTGATTGTCGGGGACAACGGCAACGGCAGGGGGAGCCGGCAGATATACGAGTACGTCGCCGGGAACCTGCCCCGTCTGGACGTGGACCACCTTGTCCTGCATTACATGCTGCCAGTCATGGGCCTGATGAGGAAAATCTGTGCGGCCGCGGACAAATGCCGCCGCAGGCCCGTCCTGGTAGCGGACGCCGCGGCCATGTATGCCGCCAAGGCGGCCGGGCTCGCGCCCCAGTTCGATGTGTTCACCCCGGACTTGAGCGAACTGGCGTTCCTGGCCGACCCCGAGGCAAGCCATCCGGCTTACGTTGGCAAACACCTGTTCGGGTGCGAAATCTGCGAGCGCCCCGGAGCTGGTCCGCGCTGCCTATAAAAAGGGAAACTGCGCGAGGTCCCTGCTGGTGAAGGGGGCAACCGACTACATAGTGGATGCAGGGCGAAATCATCGGGCAAGTGACCAGCCCCGATGTGCCCGGTCTGGAAGCCATCGGGGGGACGGGCGACACGATAACCGGAATACTCGCGGCGCTTCTGCACTCGGGGATGACGTTCAGGGATGCCGCTTTCACCGCGGCATGGGTCAACCGCATGGCAGGCAGCTGCATCAATGCAACTCCCGCCACCAGGATCAGGCAGGTCGTGGAAGCCATCCCCAAGGTGTTGGGGGCCGTTATAAAATAGTGTCGTCATTCGGGATCAGCAGAGCGAATCAGGGACCCACGGACCAGATCGTTCGCGGGTTTATGCTGGCAATCACTCAGGATTGACGGCGGGAGGGTGGAAAAATGCTGGAACTGGACCTCAGGGGCTTTGGATGCCCCATACCAGTTGTAAAGACGAAAAAAGCCATGGACGAGAAGCCGGGGGAACCTATCAGCATCCTGCTGGAGAGTGCCGTGGCAAGGGAAAATGTGACACGCCTGGCGGAAAGCCGCAATTACAGGGTTGAATCCGAAAACGCGGATGCGGGCGAGTTTCATCTCTTGCTCACCCCTCCGGGAAAGTGATACGCTAAACAATCTCAATCGCCAGGAGACGACAATGGAAAAGAAGAACGTCATCCGCCTGACCGAGACAGTCCGCAGCGCCGGCTGAGCCTGCAAGATAGGTCCGGGGGACCTTGAAAAAGCTTTGAAAGACCTTCCGAAAATTGAAGACCCCAACGTGATCGCCGGTATCGAGCACTTCGAGGACGCGGGCGTATACCGCCTGCGCGACGACCTGGCGATTATCCAGACTATAGACTTCTTCACCCCCATAGTGGACGACCCTTTCACCTTCGGGAGAGTAGCGGCCGCCAACGCCCTGTCGGATGTTTACGCCATGGGCGGGAAGCCCCTCACCGCGATGAACGTGATCTGTTTCCCCGTGAAAAAAATGGATATCTCCGTGCTGCACGACGTCCTGCTGGGGGGCATGGAAATTTTAAGGGAAGCCGAGGTCACGCTTATCGGCGGGCACAGCGTGGAGGACGACGAAATCAAGTACGGCCTTTCGGTTTCCGGTGTCATACATCCGGACAAGGTGATTCATAACCGCGGGGCGAGGCCGGGCGACAAGCTCGTCCTCACAAAGGCCCTCGGGACCGGCATCGTCAGTACGGCACTCAAAGCCGGGGATGCCCCTCCGGAGCTGGTGGCGAGGTCGGTCGAATCCATGACAACGCTCAACAGAGTCGCTTCGGAGATAATGGCCGAGACCCCGGGCGTCCACGCCTGCACGGACATAACCGGCTTTGGTTTCCTCGGTCACGCCTGCGAAATGATCGAGGGTTCCGAGACGGGGATGCTCATCAATATAACCGCGGTGCCGGTATTCAAGGGCGTCCAGGAACTGGTCCGGGAAGGCTATGTGCCGGGCGGCCTGTACCGCAACAAGGAATACAGGATGCACATGCTCGAGTTCGAAAGGTCGTGCCCCGACATGAGCGCCGACTTCCTTTTCGACCCCCAGACTTCCGGGGGGCTGCTGATAGCGATTGACCCCTCTGAAGCTGACGCCTTTCTCAAACGGCTGCACGCGAAGGGGGTAAAAGACGCCGCCATAGTCGGCGAGGTCGTGGCCGAGCCGCGGGGCAGAATCCTTGTGATCTGAACTGTTTCAGCCCGGCCGCCTCCCTGCAGTCTGCCGGATAAAAGCCTGACACCGGCCTGAATTTGTCAGGAGGACAAGGCTCAAGACTTGGCGGGCGGGAGATCTTGACTTTCGCATCCCCACTGCGTGTCTTTCTGAAACACCAGAGTCCGGGTGGGGTAGGCGAATTCGATGCCTTCCTGCTCAAACCTGTCCAGAAGCGCCAGGTAGATTTCCTGCTGGATGTCCATGTGGATAGTGAAGTCGGGGACAGTGACCCAATAGACCGTTTCGAAACCAAGCGAGGAGTCCCCGAAAGAGTTGAAATGGGACCTCTCAAACCTGGTGTTTTCCCGCTTCTCTATTATCTCCTTTATAATGCCGGGTATCGCCCTCACCTTCTCCGGCGGGGTCCGGTACACAACGCCGATAGAGAACACAACCCTGCGTTCCCGCTGGTCCCGGTAATTCCTGATCCGGCTCTCGAGGAGACTGGAATTGGGAAAGATCAGCTTTTCCCCCGAGATGCTCCTGACGCGCGTCGTCTTCATCCCGATGTCTTCGATGGTCCCCGTGAAATTGTCGACGGCGATGACGTCCCCGATAACGAAAGGCTTGTCCAGGACAATTGAAAGCGAGGAGAAAAGGTCCTTGAGGATATTCTGGACCGCCAGGGCCACCGCTATTCCGCCCACGCCGAGTCCCGCGACCAGGGCGGTTATATTGATGCCGAAGTAGTCGAGCACTATGAGGACTATGAGGGCCCATAACAGGACCCGGACAAAGAAGGCCATGGCGGCAACCATGGTCACGCTTATCGCGTCCTCTTTTAATTTCCTGGTCCTGTAATTCTCCAGCCAGAAGGTTATCGCAGCGTTCCCCCAGACCGCGGCCTGCACCAGGAATGTGATCAGGGCCGCCGCATTGAGGAGGAATTCTGTCTTTCGGGGGAAGGACAGGTTCAGGGTACCGGCAAAGAGCGAAAGCACGACGAGGACGGAAAACCGAGTCTTCTGCAGAAGCTCGACGACGAGCGCATAAACGCCGCCTCCCCTGCCCTCCGCCATGGCTGATACATGCCTGGCTGCCAGCTTCTTGGCCAGTTCCAGGGCGCCCAAAACCGCGAGCGCGATGGCCAGGGCCACAAGAATACTATGGTAAGTGTTCCCGTAAAATGAGCTGTCGAGAAAATCCATGTCTTTTTAATATTCTATGAGTTGAAATTTTACAAGAAAAACAGGGGGTGAACGTGGAGCAGCGCCTTTATAAGGCCTTGACCTCAATAGCACCCGCCCTTTGAGGGTGTCAAACAGTTTGGGGAACGGCTTTTTCTTGGAGGAGGGGGAGGTCCCTGCGGACCTCCCCTAGGGGGAAAACACGAAGGTGGATCATTTAAGGGAGAATGCAGCTCCCTTTATTTTACTGACCCGTTGAAGGGTCTTTTGTGCTCGATTTTCCTTTCCCCATGCCCTTGCCCCATTCGAGCCACAGGGCGGCAAGCTGTATATTCTGCTCGGGCGTGAGGAGCTTCTTCAACTCCAGACTGTAATTCGCTATTTTATCTTTAATCTGTTCCCTCAGGGACCGGACTTCTTTTTGCTTTTCCTTTATCCTGTCCTTATCGGGCTCGTTCGCGTACCAGAGGGCCGTCAGTTCCCCTTTTATCTCGCTCAATGAGTTCCGCAAGGGAGCCACTGTCTGAATCACGGTGCCGCGAAGCGCCTGAATCTGTGAACTCTGGTCTGCAGAGAGCTTTAATTTGGAAAGAGTGTCGGGACTGAAGGGGCCCATCCACCCGCTCTTTTCTTTCTCACCGGCAAAAGCCGTACCAGCCATGAGAAATAAAATTGCGATGATGAGAGCAAGACCCGATTTCTTCATTCTTCCCGTTTATGCCTTTCCTATCATGGTTTTTGCATAACATACGTGCATGTCTTATGCCATTGAAGAAAATAATTATATGTTCTTGTTATTATTAATTTTTTTATAAATACCAGGAACGCTTCCCGGGCTGTGGGGAGGAAAGATTTGTCGAGCTTGTGATGCCAATTGTCAAAAAGCTCCATGGTTTTAAATACTTCAAAGGTTTTCGGAAAATGTTTATAGTTCGACAAAATTGTCGAACTATGATATTCACCTTTTCGGTTCGTTGGGCCGGAAGCTTAAAGGAAAGGAATTAATGAAAAAATCCCTGTTTGCAATCGTATTGCTTGCAGCATTTGCTTATTCCGACTGGTCCCTGGCGCAGTCTACGCGGGGGAGCGTAAAATTCGAGAATCCGGCCATTGGCGCCCGGGAGGGCACCCTGAACGACCTCAACCTGAACGAGGACCAGATGAACTCGATTCGCAAGGTAAAAAAAGCCTATGTGAACAGGATGGTCCAAAGGAAGACGGAACTGGCGGGCAAACAGATCGAATTCAAACAGCTCATAGGGGACCCGAACTCAAGCGAGGAATCGATCAGGGCCAAGGGCAGGGAAATCGAATCGGTGAATAATCAGATCATCCGCGACATGATCAACTACGAGGTTGAAATAAGGCGTATCCTGACACCTGAGCAGCTGCGCAGATGGTGCCAGGAGCAGACTGTTGACAAGCGGAATGTAAAGCACCAGTGACGAGCCTGCCTGAATGCGGCCCTTCTGATTCAAGATGGGGCAGTTAATGTTTCAAAAAGAAAATCTGGCGCGCGAGATCAGGAGCGGCCTTTCCAAGCCCTTTATGCAGCCGCTTGCCCTCACGCTGATCTGTGTCCTTTTCATTTCCCTGATCCTCGTCACGGGGCTGATGGATCTGGGAAGGCTCGACCGTACCCTGGTCAGCTCCATGGAAAACAGGGGCATCGAGATAATGGCGTTCGTCCAGAAAGAGGCGCAGGATAATTATTCAAGCTTCCTGCGGCTGTACACGATGGAACATGAGGGTACGCTCTCGCTGCCCGGGGTTGAACCTTTTCTCATCCAGGAGACCTTTATAAACAATTTCGTCGCGGCGGTCCGGAGGTTCGAAAAAGACCCTTCCCTTGAGAACAATCCCGCGGCCATGGAAGCGCTCCTCTCAAAAAACGGAATACCTTTTTTCGCCATCCTGGACGGATCGGGACGTGTTGTCTTCAAGAACAGGGACATCCCCCCAGATGTGATCTTCAGGGCGAATCCCGTCATCGTCGGCGAGAGGGAAATCCTGATCGACCTTTTTAATCCGTCAAAAAAGAAGAACCAGGCCGGCTTCGTTGCCTTGAGAAGGTCTAATTCCGAAGGCACTGTAATCGTCGCGCTCGAGCAGGAGGGATTTGAATACTGGGGCAAGCGGGTCGCGGTCCAGACAGCCGTCAACAATGCCGCTATCGGGGATATAGCATTTATAAGCATCCTGAGTTCCGACGGGAAAATTTTCGGGAGCGCCGGAGAGTCCCCGCCCGTCGCCGTATCGGGGGTTCTTCCCGATTGGGGCAATTCGCAGGCAAAGAGCCGGAAAATCACTTTCAGGGACCGCGATTACCAGGAGGTGCTGGTGCCGTTTTACCTCCTGGAAAACCTGGAGGGGATAGGGCAGATCGGCCTCGACAGGGACAAGACCGACCAGATTATCACGAAGAACCGTCTTCATGTCATTATCTCCATGGTCCTGATAGTGCTCACCGGGGTCATATCCATCCTCTTCATCTACCAGAACCAGAGCCGTCACCTGGCGAGGCTCGAAGAGCTCCGCAAAAGGCTGCAGCAGACGGAGCGCCTGTCGTCCCTGGGGCAGCTTGCCGCGGGAGTCGCCCACGAGATACGGAACCCCCTCAACGCGATCAGCATGGCGACCCAGAGGCTGCAGCGTGAATTTTCCCCTGCCGAGGCGGACAGAACGGAAAAATTCCGGAAGATAACCGGGGTCATACGGGATGAAGTCAGGAGGCTCAACGGGATCATCGAGGAGTTCCTGGCATTTTCGAGGACACAGAGATTCGAACTGAAGGACTACCCCATCGAAGAAATCCTGCGGAAGCTCATCAGCCTCATCGAGGAGGAGGCGAACTCCCGGGGCATCAAAATGCTGTCGAACCTCGACGGCAGTTCGGCAATCATCCCGATGGATGTGGACAAGCTTCAGCAGGCCCTGCTTAACATCCTGAAAAACGCCATGGAATCGATTCCCGGGGAAGGTGAAATTTCCGTTGTCCTGGAGAAAAGGACGAATGAAATAACCCTCAAAATAAGCGACACGGGCACAGGCTTGAGCCAGGACGAGATTGAGAAAATCTTCAATCCCGAATACACGACGAAAGAGAAGGGGCTGGGGCTGGGCTTGCCCATAGCGCATGAGATCATCAGGGGCCACAACGGAAATATCAAGGTGGAAAGCAGGATAGGGGCGGGCACCACCTTTACCATAACGCTGCCTTCGACAGCTCCCCCGTCCGGAAAGGTTTTTGAAGCTGCGAAATGAAACCGCTTAGCATCCTCATAATTGAAGACGGCCAGTCGCAAAGGGAAATGCTGAAGGACTTCCTGGAGGGAGAAGGCCATAGCGCAGCTGTGGCGGGGTCGGGGGAAACCGGTTTGGAAATGGTCAGAAAGGACCATTTCGACCTGATCCTGCTCGACTACAAAATGCCCGGGATGAACGGTATAGAGGTGCTCGAAGCCGTCAAGGGGATCAACCCTGAAATAGACGTTATCATGATGACGGCTTTCGGCACTATCGAAACGGCCGTCGGTGCGATGAAGTCCGGGGCCGCGGATTACATCACCAAGCCCATAGACCTGGAGGACCTGCTGATCCACCTGAGACGCATTTCAGAGCGGCGCACGCTCATCAGGGAAAACGAGGTCCTGCGCAGTCAGCTGAAGGAAAAAGGGATAACGACAGACAGGATAATCTTTCGCAGCCGGGCCATGGAAGACCTTGTGAACATGGCGGGCCGCGTCGCCGCGAGCCGCTCGACCGTGCTGATCCAGGGGGAAAGCGGGACCGGGAAGGAGCTCCTGGCGAGGCTCGTCCATAACTTGAGCCCGCGCTCGGACAGGCCCATTATCGTCGTCAACTGCGGCGCCATTCATGAGAACCTGCTGGAGAGCGAACTGTTCGGCCATGAGAAAGGGGCGTTCACGGGCGCCGTGCGCCGGCGGATCGGCTACTTCGAAGAGGCCGACGGGGGGAGCCTCTTCCTGGACGAGATCGGTGAATTGACCCTTCCCCTCCAGGTGAAGCTCTTGAGGTTCCTGCAGGAGAGGGAGTTCCAGCGGCTCGGCGGGAATGAGGTCATCCGGACGGACGTGCGGATCATCAGCGCGACAAACCGCGACCTCGAGGCAAGGGTCCGGGAAGGCGCTTTCCGGGAAGACCTTTTTTACCGGCTTAACGTGGTAACGATGTCGATCCCGCCCCTGCGGGAGAGGAAGGATGACATACCTCCCCTGGTGGATTATTTCCTGGCCAAGTTTTCGTCCGAAAACGGCGGCCTGAAATCGATCAGCCGCGAGGCAAGGGACATGCTGATGAAGTACGACTACCCCGGCAATGTGCGGGAGCTCGAAAATATCCTGGAAAGGGCGACCGTCATATCCCGCGACGGGATTATCTCGGTCGAGGACCTCCCATTTCGGGACACCCCCGCTGATGAGCGCAGATTCGAGGGCAAGATGAAAGATTCCATCGAGGCGCTCGAGCTGCAGATGATCAGGAAGGCCATGCAGGATTCCGGGAGCAACCAGTCCAAGGCGGCGGACATACTGGGAATCAGCGAACGCATGCTCCGTTACAAGCTGAAAAAATACGGCATTAAAAGCGACAGGTGACGGCCTCTTCGGATTAATGATTTACTTTGACAATTTTTTATTCTATTAAGGCTCAACGTCGACCTCACTACCGGATGGGCGCTATGGCTGATGACCGGAAGCTGGAATCCCTTCTCAATATCGGCATCGAACTGAACCAGATCAAGGACCTCGACATCCTCATGGAGAGGCTCCTGAGCGAGGCCAGGAGATTTGTCAACGCGGACGCGGGATCGATTTACATCCGCGACAAGGACTCCCTTGAATTTACCTACACGCAGAACGCAACGCTGCAGAAGCAGCTTCCCGAAAACGCCAGGCTCATCTATTCTACATTCAGCATACCGATAAACACGGACAGCATCGCGGGCTTCACGGCCGCCACCGGCGAATCGCTCAATATAGCCGATGCCTACGAACTGGACAGTTCCGTCCCGTACAGGTTCAGCCGCAGCTTCGACGAGAAGAGCGGCTACAGGACCACGTCGATCCTGACAATTCCCCTCAAGACTATCAGGAATGAGATCATTGGCGTCCTGCAGATTATAAACGCCCAGGACGAGAAGCTCCGGATAGTGCCGTTCACGCAGCTCGACGAGATGGGAATGAAGCATTTTGCCGGGATAGCCTCAATGGCACTCGAGAGGGCGCAGCTCACGAGGGGCATACTCCTGCAGATGATCCGCATGGCGGAAATGAGGGACCCCAAGGAAACAGGGGCGCATGCCAACAGGGTTGCAAGCTACGCCGTTGAGATCTTCCAGGAATGGGCCCGCAGAAGGAAAATGGATCCGCGCGAGACTGACATGAAGCGCGATATTCTCCGCATGGCGGCCATGCTGCACGATGTCGGCAAAGTCGCCATCTCCGACGTGATTTTAAAAAAGCCCGGCAAGCTGACCGATGAGGAATATTCTGTCATGAAACAGCACACGGTCATGGGCGCCCGGCTCTTCCTGGAGCAGAACTCGGAATTTTCCGAGGCGGCTTATGATGTGGCCCTTAACCATCACGAGCGCTGGGACGGCAAAGGATATCCGGGATCCGAAGGGACGGGGGAGGTCCGGATCCCCAAAAAAGGAGAAGAGATCCCTCTGTTCGGCAGGATTGTGGCGGTCGCCGACGTGTATGATGCCTTGGTATCGTGCAGGTGCTACAAGGATTGCTTGGATAACAGCAAAGCCTTCGGGATTTTGCGGGAGGAAGCGGGCAAGCAATTCGACCCGGAGCTAATCGACATTTTCTTCTGCTGCGTCGATTCAATCCAGGCAATAAGAAACCGATATCAAGATTAAGGACAGGCGTCAGGCATTAGGCGAAAGGCGTTAGGAAAAAATGGCGGGATATATCCCGCCATCTCTATTAATTAGTAGTTTCCCAATGCCTAGTGCCTCATACCTGTCCTAACGCCTAATGCCTAATGCCTGCCTTACAGAAACCTGAATACCCTCTGCCTAACGAGTCCAGTGCCCTTTTGTCCTCCGCCAGGTAGTAGGTCCGGATCTCCCTTTCTTTCTTGTCGCGGGTGAGGGACAGGACCAGGATATCCGAATCGGCCAGGAATTTGAGGGCGTTGGTGTAGTTGGAGCTGGACAGCGACTCCGCCCGGGAGACCTCCCCTTTCTTGTACATCCTCGTGCCGAGCTGCTGGATTTTCCTGAGGAACTCCCTTTCGGTCTTGGGTTCCTTTTTCAGGTAAGAGCAGCCGCGGATCACCACCCAGTATGATTCCATGTAATTGTGGATCAGCCCGGCAAACGGCCTCAATCTGGTGCGGCCCCTGCCCCTTATCTCGATGCAGGTTTCGCCTTCGAGGTCGATGTCCTTGATCATCTTCTGCTCAAGCATGTAGGTGAGCATGGAATTCACTTCTTCGAGGTCGTCCTTCTTATCCTCAAAGATGAATTCGTTGCGGAAGAGCCTTTTCAGGAATTTGTAATCTTCTATTATCCTGTAAAGGGCCACCGAATCCTCTTTCTGGGCCAGGATGGATGTGGCGATGAAGGAAAGGGGGATAAAGAAATGCAGGACGTTGTTCTTGTAATATTCCAGGTTGAGCCTCTTGCCTTCCTCAACCGAATAAATGATCTCCGCGACCTCTTCGGCCTTGTCCTCCTCTTCTATACCCATCTTTGAGATCAGGCCCTCGGACTCGAATATCAGCAGGGCATCGGAGATTGCCTTTTCCTTGTGGGCGAAGGTCGACGCCAGCGGGACGTTACGGAACTGGAGGAAATCATAGAACAGGTTTAAAATCAGTGTCAGGTCATCATGGGAGATGCCCCTCTGGAAACGGCACAGCAGGCAGGCCGCGATCAGGGAAAACGGGGTGACGACGGAAACCTTGTTTATCTCGGCCACTATTTCATAGCCCAGCTTCCTGTAGAAACTGCGCCTTTCATCTATCGACATCTGTTCGAAATGCTTCTCCAGTGATGAAAGGTAGGACTTCAGCAGGATCGGTTCGCCGGCGTTCACATACACCCGGCCATATCTTTTCCTCAGGATGCTGCTGTTGCGGATCACCGTCCCGGCGTTCTCTTTCTTCTTTGGCGCCCCGCCGAGTTCCCTCAGGTATGATTTTTCCTCTATTACGCGGTCATAGCCGATGAAGACGGGCAGAATGGCGAGGTCGCTGCTTATCCCCTCCTGGTAGGCCTGGATCACCATTGAAAGCAGCCCGTAGCGGGGCATGACCATCTTGCCGGTCCGGCTCCTGCCGCCCTCGATGAAAAACTCGACCGGGAGCCCTTCCTTGAGCAGCATTTTCAGGTACTTGGAAAAGACAATCCCGTAGAGGTCATCACCCTTGAAACTCCTGCGGATGAAGAAAGCGCCCGATTTGCGGAAAATATACCCGAGCGGCCAGAACATCAGGTTTGTCCCCGCGGCTACAAAAGGCAGCGGGATATTGTTTTTTTCAAAAACATACGACAATAAGAGATAATCAATGTGGCTGCGGTGACAGGGGATGACCACAAAAGGCATGCTTTTCGATATCTCCCTGATCCGGGCAAAGCCTTCCTTATCAACGACCACCCCGTCATAGATGTTGTTCCAGAGCCAGGTGAGGAGCCTGTCCCAGATCTCGATGAAAAAGTCGTTGTAGTCGGCGGCGATTTCCTTGAGGTATTTCTCGGCCTCCCTGGTGAGGACCTTTGTATCCTTGCGGTCGCTCGTGGCCTCCTCTTCCATGTACTTGACCAGGTAAGGGTCTTTCAGCGTCAGGGCGCATGAGCTCGTCGCGGGACTTGAGAACGGGGCCGAAAATGGCCCTTTTCTCCTCGTCAACGCGGTCGATAAGTTCCTTGCGCAGCTGGAATGAAGCTGTTTCCGGCGACTTGCCTTCGGTTTTCCGGAGGAATTCATCCAGCCGCATCGGGCGAGCAAAGATCACCGATGCCTTCCGGGAGTGCCGGATATAGGTCATGAGCCTAAGGAACAGTCCCGGGTTCTCCCTCCCCCCCAGGAAAATCTCGCCCAGGCTCTTCTGCGTCTTTTCCCTCCTGCGCCCGTAAGTGACAAGGACAGGCACAATCATGACGGGGACCTGTTCAAATTGGGCCCCTACCAGGTTTTTGAGGCTGTCTTTCACATCGCCGGCCTTCAGCTCCGATTCCCGGAAATAGATTATGGAGCTCCTGCCCTGGAGGGTGTTGTCCACGAGGTAATTCGATTTTTTCCGCGAGCCTCCGAGCCGGGAAAATAAACTCTTGAGGACCCTGGAAATGGGCTGCCACAGGGCCATATTCATGTCGTGGCAGTAGGAGGGCTGCTGGATATCTATCCTGGAAAGCACATCGGTCAGGATCAGTGTGCTCAGCTGGTGCCTGTTTTTCAGGGCATAGATGATCACGCCCTGGCCGGAGAATTTTTTGAGCTCTTCGAGATAGCTGTCGCGCAGCTCCACCCTGCAGCGGACTTCCCTTGCAAATATGCCCCCAAAGGACAGTCCCTCCCGATTGATCACGCCCATATTATAGTCCTGGGAGCCCGGCTTATGTTTTTCTGGCTGAATGGACATTATTCCTTATGCTTTCAATCGGGGCTACTTCTCAGAGTAAAACTCGTCGGGAAAGCGTTTTGACATGTAGCCCCTGACAAAACGTTCGATTTCGGCGGCCGTGTGAAATTTCATGGACTCTTCAAGGAGCGCTTTCGACTCCTCGATTGTCGAATGCCTGATTATCTTTTTCACCCTGGGTATGGCAAGGGGATTCATGCTGAGTTCATCGAGGCCGAGGCCGAGCAGGACAAGGGTGAATGCAGGCTCTCCCGCCATTTCCCCGCAGATCGCCACCTTTATTCCCGCGTTGTGGGCGGATTCCACTATCATCCTGATGAGCCTCAAGATGGCCGGGTGGAGCGGATCGTAGAGATAGCTTACCCTTTCATTGACGCGGTCTATCGCAAGCGTGTACTGGATCAGGTCGTTCGTCCCAATGCTGAAAAAATCGACCTCACGGGCAAGGCTGTCCGAAACGATAACGGCGGACGGGACTTCGATCATGATCCCGATCTCGATATCTTTTCCAACCGGGATCTTTTCCGCTATGAGCTGGACCCTGACTTCTTCCAGGATAGCTTTTCACTTTCTGGATTTCCTCGAGTCCGGAAATCATCGGGAAGAGTATCCGGGTCTTCCCGTAAGAGCTCGCCCGCAGGATGGCCCTTAACTGCACCTTGAAAAGCTCGATTTCCTGCAGACAGAAACGTATGGCCCTCAAACCCATGACGGGGTTAAGCTCTTCGGCCACCTTGGGGTCGGATATGAACTTGTCGCCCCCGAGGTCAAACGTGCGGATTGTCGACCACTTGAGGCCCTTGCTTTCGATGACTTTCCTGTAATTGGCAAGGTGCTCTTCTTCGGTGGGCAGGTGCTCCTTGTTTATATATATGAATTCCGTTCGGTACAGCCCGATCCCTTCTGCACCATGAGCGACTGCCGTGGGGATCTCCTCGACGAACTCGATATTGGCCCCTATGGCAATATCATGTTTATCAAGGGTCACAGCGGGAAGGTGAGCTTCGCGCAGCAGGTCTTCTTCGAGGATTTCATAGTGTCTTTTCTTATCCTCATACCTCCTGAGCACGTCAGGGTCCGGGTTGATGATCACGAAGCCGTCACAGCCGTCGATTATTATTTCGTCGCTGTCCCGCACGTCACGGGTTATCCTTTCGAGTCCTATGACCGCAGGTATTCCCAGGGAGCGGGCCACGATGGCGGTGTGCGAAGTTTTACCCCCCATGTCTGTCGCAAAGCCAAGAATGTTGTCGATGCTCATCTGGACAGTATCCGCAGGCGAAAGGTCCCTGGAAACTATCACGACCTTATCTTCAATTTCCGATATCTTGGTGATTTTATTTCCGATCAGGTTGCGCAGGATACGCTGCCCCACATATTCAACATCACTTATCCGTTCCTTCAGGTAACTGTCCTCAATCCTGCTGAACATGCTCCGGTATTTATCCAGGGTCATTTTGAGGGCCCATTCGGCATTCACCTTTTTCTCCCGGATATTGTCGATTGTCGTTTTCAGGAGAGTTTTGTCCCTGAGGATGAGGATATGGACATTGAGAATAAAAAAAGGCTCGATCTCGTGTTCGCTGAGGCTCTTTTTTATCTCCAGGAGCTGCTCCTTGGATTTCTTTATGGCGTAGCGGAATCTCTTGATCTCAGAGACTATTTCGGAATGCTGCTTGAGATTGAAAAGAGGTGACTGGACCTCGGAGCGGTCCAGCACATGGACCTTGCCGAAAGCTATTCCGGGCGAAACGGCTATTCCTTTCAGCACTATGGTCCTCTTTGTTTCCATCAATCCTCTCCAAACTTATTTTCGATCAATCTGCCGATTTCTTCCAGCGCTTTTTCTTCGTCTGCGCCTTCAGCCCGGACTGTCAGCGAACTGCCCTTGGGGCAGGCCAGCGTCAAAATGCCCAGGATGCTCTTTCCATTGACCTGCTTTCCTTCCCTTTCCAGAAAGATCCTCGACTTGAATTTATTGGAAATCTGGACGAGCAAAGCCGCCGCTCTCGCGTGGAGGCCCAGTTTATTTGTAACTGTGAATGTCTTTGCATTCATATAACGCTTGCCAGAAGGAGGAATAAAACAAAAGCGCCGTACAGTATCTTCAAAGATGAAATCCCCTGACGAATAATGAAGCAGCAAAGGAGAATTACCCCCAGCACCAGGATTTTTTCAGCCGCCCCGAATTCCGGCGATGCTATTCCGACTCCGGAGACACTGAACGCCAGCATCCCCAGCAGGACGGCCGACATCCAGCGGATCCTCCTGGACATTAAGGGCAGGTTTAAATTCCGGATAAACTCGATGCCGTTTTTGCCCTTCCTGTAACCTTCAAAGAACCCCTTCACCCGAACCCAAACCGGGACCGGGTTGTAAATAAAAAGCAGGATCAGGGGGGCGCTGATAAACCCTTTCAGTGCCGCCAATACCCCTATAGATGCCGCAAACGGCTTCAATGAGCCCCAGAAAAGGGAATCCCCCATTGCCGCATACGGCGCCATAAGTGTACTTTTCAGGGCATCTGATTCCGGGCAATTGCCGCCGGCCGATAATTCCTCTTCTACTTTAATCACGGACCCGATTATGGGACCCGACATATAAGGATTGGTGCTGAACAGTTGAAGATGTCTCTGCAGCATCCTGGCTGCCTCATCTTTGCTTCCGGCTGACTTCTTCAACACGGGGGCGATTGAAAATGCGAAACCCAGGTTGTGCATTCTCCAGAAATTCCGGGAAGACTGGATGGAAAGAGACCGGATTAAAACACCCCAGAGACTTCTGTTTTTTTCCGCGGACACGACCTCTCCAATTCTGAATTCGACCGGAGCCCAGTGCAATTTTGTGTTCTTAGCATTTTTAACTTATCCGGTCAATAATTATGGACTTTTTTTGCAATATTCCCTTGACAAATATATGTTAGGCTGGTATGCAGATACGATTTAAATCTGCAGGTTGCCGGATCGTTTGGTCTTGATCCGGTTTTCTTTTGCAGCAAAAAAACAGGGGGTGTTTCCAATGGTTTGTCAGACAGTGAAGGCAGGGATGGAATGTGCTTTCATGAGCAAGAACGGTTGCGGCTATACTGGCGGGATCTGCAAAACCATCGTCGAAAAGTGCGAAGGATGCAATAAGATAATCGAATACACATCAGCCAAATATTGCCGTGTGTATCCCGATCCCAACGCCAAGTGGTCTATTGGCGGCTGCCCGACCGCGTCCCACGTCAAGAAAGGCAAAGAAGAAGTCGTTCAGAAGGTAAATCCGCTGAAAGCTTCGAAAAGGTCCAAAAAAGGCTAAAAACCAGAAAGCCGGCAGGATTTACCCGGCCGGCTTTTTTTGTTTTCAGTCAATCATCTTCCTTATTTCCAGAAGCCCCTTTTTTATTTCCAGGAGTATGTCGGAATCTTCTCGCGGCGCTGCGGTCATTCCTGATTTTTTCATGTCGAGAAGCTTCTGGCGGGCGCCGCTGATGGTGAATTTCTTATTGTAAAGCAGATCCTTTATGAGAAGGAGCTGTTCAAGGTCCTTTCTCCTGTAAAGGCGCTGCGAAGAGCTGGACCTCTCCGGCCTGATCGATTTGAATTCGGTTTCCCAGTATCGAACCACGTAAGGTTCAACGCCCAGAATCCTGCTGACCTCACCTATTCGAAAGTACGCCTTTTCGGGAATCGTCACATTCATAATTCGACCTTCCCGGCATAAATCAGCCAATTAATTATGAAAAGCTTATTTGTTAAGGGCTCTCCTGAGAACCTGGCTCGATTTGAAGGTCAGAACCTTGCGCTGGCAAATCTCAATCTCGTCACCCGTTTGGGGATTTCTTCCCCGCCTGGATTTTTTTTCCTTTACGGCAAAATTCCCAAAGCCGGAAATCTTGATTTTCTCCCCCTGGGCCAGATTTTCCTTAATGATATCAAATACAGACTCAACTATCTTCGCGGAATCTTTCTTCGATAAACCCAATTTGTCATAGACATTCTGAATTATATCAATTTTCGTCATGAATCCCTCCCGTTAAAGGACCTGATATTATTCCCCTCTGATTTTTGCTGACGTGGCTTCCAAAACAGCTTTCACGATGGCCCCATGAACCTTGTTCACCTCGTCATCGGTGAGAGTTCTTTCGGCGGAACGGTAGGTGAATCTGAGGGCCAGACTCTTGGCGCCTTCCGGAATATTTTTGCCTGTATATATATCAAAGACTTCTATTTTATCAAGTAAATCTTGATGTTGGACATTTGCGGCCTCAATGGCCCTTGCCGCTTCAATATCGCTTTTTAAAATAAACGCGACGTCCCTGGTCACTGCCGGGAAGCGGGGGATGCCTTTAAATTTTATTTCCTCGGAAAAAGCGGAGGCAATGAGGCCGGCGTCCAGTTCGAAAACGGCCGCCTTTCTCTTCAGGTCCATTTTTTCGATCACGTCGGGGTGAATGTCTCCTATGAATCCCGCCGCATGGCCGTTTACAAAGATTTCCGCAGCCCGCCCCGGATGGAGGAAAGGTATTCGATCCGGAAGCGATAAATGCCGCTTCCCTGATCTTCAGATTTTCGAAGAGGCTTTCGAGCAGTCCCTTGAGATCATAAAAGTCCAGGGATTCAGAGGCCCTCCAGAAATCCGAGTACCTTGCCCCCGAAACCAGGGCCGCAAGGCGCTGTTTTTCAAGGGGAGTTCGTCCTGTCCCCTGCCTATAAAGATTTTGCCCTGTTCAAAGATCTTCAGGTTTTCCGAACCGGAGAAGACATTCCTTTTCATGGTTCCCAGGAGCCCGAAAATAAGGTTCGTCCTCATCACGGACTGGTCTTCAGTGAGGGGATTTATTATCTTGACAAATCTCCTGCCCTCACCGTCCGGCTCGAGGTTTAAAAGATCTGCGGATTCGGGTGAAACGAAGCTGTAATTGATAACTTCAGTATATCCGTTCCCCAGGAAGACCGTCCTCGTCTTCTCTCCAACAATCATCTCTCAAATCCCGGGTTTCCGGCTTTTCCGAAATATACGGCTGCGTCTCCGGGATATTTCCGTAGCCGTGAATCCTCGCGACCTCTTCAATGAGATCGATTTCCCTGTATATGTCTGTCCTAAAGGACGGCGGGTTCACGAGCAGGGCTGACTTTTTCACCATCCTTGACATCATCTCGAGTTTTTCGAGGATGGTTTTTGTTTCGAACAGGCTTATCTTTATGCCAAGTATCTCCTCGATCCTCGCGGACCTGAGGGGGATATTCACGGGCGTCAGGAGCTTCCGTGGATATTCGTCTATGTGGCCTTTGCAGACTTTCCCCTGAGCCGTCTCGGCCAGGAGCTGGGCGGCCCTGTCAAGGGCGCGGACGACGCCGTCAGGGTCTATGCCTCTCTCGAAGCGAAAGGCGGCGTCCGTTGACATGCCCAGCTGCTTCGAAGACCGGCGGATGGAGGAAGGGTCAAAATAGGCGCTTTCCAGCAGCACCGTTTCCGTATCGTCCTGTACCTCGGAATTCAATCCGCCCATAATACCGGCAACCGCGACCGGCTTTCTGCCGTCGCAAATCATGAGTTGTTCGCGGAGAGGGTCCTGGGCTTGCCGTCAAGGGAGATGAATTCTTCTCCTTCTCCCGATTTGCGGACCACGATCCTGCCCTCTTCCAGATAGCGGAAATCGAAGGCATGCAGGGGCTGGCCGAATTCCATCATGACAAAATTGGTCACGTCCACGGCATTGTTGATCGATCTCAGGCCCAGGGCTTCCAGCCGCTGCCTCATCCATAGCGGCGAGGGGCCGATTTTTATATTCTTTAAAGGCGCGCGGTGTAACGGGGGCAGAGGTCAGGGTCGAGGATCTTGACCGATGTCAGTCATCTATGTCTTCATCTGTTTCGGTAAAGGTGATTTCCGGATAGCGAAGGTCCTTGCCGGTCAATGCCGCAATCTCCCTGGCTATCCCGATTATGCTGAGGCAGTCGGACCGGTTCGGGGTCACTCCCACTTCGAGGACCACGTCCTTGAACTGCTCGGAAAGGGAGAGGTCTTCACCCGGTTGAATTCCTCGGGAAGGACCATTATCCCCGTATTGTCGCTCCCGATCCCCAGTTCCTCTTCCGAACAAAGCATGCCCTCTGACTGGACGCCCCTGATTTTCGAGCTTTTTATCCTGTACCCGCCGGGCAGGACCGCCCCGACCCGGGCAAGGGGGACTTTCTGGCCTGCAGCCACATTGGGCGCCCCGCAGACTATGGGGAGAACCTCGCTGCCGGTTGAAACTTCGCACAAGGTGCAGTTTGTCCGCGTCGGGATGCGGCAGGAGAGAAATTATTTTGCCGACAATCACCCCGGAAAATTCCGGCCTTATTTCCTTAATCGAATCGACTTCCAGGCCCGCCATTGTGAGTTTGTCGGCAAGCTCCTGCACGGGCAGTTCTATATCGACATAATCTCTGAGCCATTTTAGACTTACCAGCATAGATTTTCTTCTTGGTTAGAATTGATTCAGGAAGCGGATGTCATTTTCAAAAAAGAGCCTGATATCCGAAATACCGTATTTCAGCATGGCTATTCTCTCCAGCCCCATGCCGAATGCAAACCCGCTCACCTCTTCGGGATCGTATCCGACCACTTTGAAGACTTCGGGATCGACCATCCCCGAACCCAGTATTTCCAGCCAGCCGCTCTGTCCGCATACACGGCAACCCGCGCCCTCGCACATGACGCAGCGGATATCGACTTCCGCGCTTGGTTCCGTGAAGGGGAAAAAGCTGGGGCGGAACCTCAGGATGGCATTCTTGCCGAATACCTGCCTGGCAAAGGACGTCAGCACGCCCTTTGAGGTCGCCGAAGGTTATCCCCTTGTCGACCAGGAGGCCTTCGATCTGGTGGAACATCGGGGAATGGGAGGTATCTGAGTCGCACCTGTAAACCTTGCCCGGGCAGATGATCCTCACCGGAGGCTTCTGCTTCTCCATGATCCTGATCTGGACCGGGGAAGTATGGGTGCGCAGGACAATATTGTCATTCACATAAAACGTATCCTGCATGTCCCTTGCAGGATGGTCCTTCGGCATATTGAGCGCTTCAAAATTATAATAATCGAATTCGATTTCAGGGCCTTCAACCACTGAAAAGCCGAGCCCGACAAAAATCTGGCTTATCTCGTCCGATATCTGGGTGATCGGATGGAGTCCTGCCCGGGCTTATTCTTCTTCCCGGCAGGGTCACATCGATCCTGTCCCTTTTCAGGGCATCGCCCTTGAGTTCGGAATCGATTGCTTCAGATGCGCTTGATCGAGTTTGGCGGAGAGGTATTCTTTATTTCATTGGAGAGCTTGCCGATTCCCGGCCTCTCTTCGACAGGGACTTTGCCCAGGTCCCTGAGAACCGACGTCAGCAGGCCTTTCCTTCCCAGATATTTTGTCCGGATCGCCGATGAGCTCTTCTCTGCTTTTTGCAGTTTCAAGCTCTGACTCGGCATTCCTTTTTAAATTATCGAGCTGCAGCCTTCATGCAGATTGACTTGTGGCCTCACTGACGATCTTTGAAAAAGCCTGGGGGTCATAAATAGCTATTTCGGAAAGGGTCTTCCTGTCCAGCTCCATACCCGTCTTTTTCATTCCGTTAATGAGCCTGCTGTAGGAAATATTGTTCTGCCTTGCAGCCGCGCTTATCCTGGCTATCCAGATGCTGCGGAATTCCCTTTTTCTGGCCCTGCGGTCGCGGAAGGCGAATTTCATGGCCCTTTCCACGGCCTCGGTCGCCACCCGGTAGAGCCTGCTTCTCGCACTGTAATATCCTTTGGCAAGTTTCAGGATCTTTCTTCTTTTTTTCCTGGCGTTAACGCCTCTCTTCACCCGCATTTCATGTTCTCCTTAAAATTTTCAGGTATCTCTCATTATAGATAGGGAATGAGCCTTTTGATTCGAGCTTCGTCGCTTTGTCCACGTAAGCCGGCTCATGCAGCTTTCTTTTTGTCTTGGCTGATTTGCTGGTCAGGATATGACTCGTATAGGCCTTTTTCCTTTTTACCCTTCCTTTTCCGGTAAGGGAAAACCTCTTTGCGGCTCCCCTGTGAGTTTTTAATTTCGGCATATCATTTTCTCCTCGCTTGTTTATATTAATAATATCGTGCATTCAAATCTATTTCTTGGGCGTCAAGATCATGACCATGTTGCTGCCTTCTACGCGGGGCTGCTGGTCGACACTGCTTACCGGCTCAAGCTCTTTTTTTATTTCCTCCATCACGGCCCTGCCAAGATCCGTGTAGACGATTTCCCTGCCCCTGAACATCATCGTAACTTTAACTTTATTGTTCTGCTCGAGAAATTTTTTTATATGCTTGATCTTGGTCTGCAGATCGTGCTCTTCCGTCCTTGGCCTTAGCCTGATTTCCTTCAACTGGACTGAAACCGGGTGTTTTTTCGCCACCTGCATTTTTTTGCTCTGCTGATAGCGGAATTTCCCGTAATCCATAATCCGGCAGACGGGGGGACTGGAATTCGGCGCCACTTCGACCAGGTCGAGCCCGGCTTTCAGAGCCTCTTTGACGGCATCCTGCACGTTCAGAACTCCCAGCTGTTTTCCTTCCGCGTCGATGACCCTGACGGTTGCGGACCTGGATCTCATTATTGATTCTCAGATTTTTCTCGATTACCCACCTCCCATGGGTTTCAGTTGTTCGTTGTTCCTGAACAGCTATTCGTAAAGCCTGGTCTTTTCCGTTGATCAGACCAATGAATTGATCAGGGTCCATCATTCCAAGATTTTGGCCGTCTCTCTGGCGGGGAGAAACACTGCCGGTTTCCACTTCTTTGTCGCCGATGACGAGCATATACGGGATTTTCTGATTCTGGGCTTCCCTTATTTTGTATCCCAGCTTTTCGTTACGGAAATCTTTTTCCACCCTTATTCCCGCATCGAGCAGCTTCCTGTAAACCTTCTCCCCATACTCGATGTGGTTCTCGGTAACTGTCAACACCGTGGCCTGGACCGGAGAGAGCCACACCGGGAATGCCCCCGCGTGATGCTCAATAAGCACGCCCATGAACCTTTCAATCGCACCCAGGATGACCCTGTGGAGCATAACGGGACGGTGCTTCTCGCCGTCCGCACCGATGTAAGTAAGGTCAAACCTTTCCGGCAGCGTGAAATCGCACTGGATCGTGGCGCATTGCCATTTCCTTTTCAGCGCGTCCTTGAGCTTGAAATCGATTTTCGGTCCGTAAAACGCGCCGTCGCCCTCGTTGATGTCATAAATCATCTTGTTGTCTTTCAGTGACTGCTCCAGGGCAAAAGTGGCCCTCTCCCAGTCTTCATCGGACCCGATGGATTTGGCGGGCCGGGTGCTCAATTCCACCTCGTATTCAAATCCGAATATCTTCATCGCGTAAGCGACGAAATCGGCAATGGCCCTGATCTCCGAATTGAGCTGCTCGGGGGTGCAAAGTATATGGGCGTCATCCTGGGTAAACTGCCGGGCGCGCAGCAGCCCGTGAAGAACGCCGGTCTTTTCGTGCCGGTGGACGGTCCCGAGCTCAAAATACCTCAGCGGCAGGTCCCGGTAACTGCGGATTTTTGACTTGTAGATCATCATGTGGGAGAGGCAGTTCATCGGTTTGATGCCGTAAACCTGGTCTTCCACCTCGGTGAAGTACATCATGTCCCGGTAATTGTCGAAATGCCCCGACTTCTTCCACAGGTCACCCCTCAGGATTTGAGGGCCCTGCACGATATCGTAACCGCGCTTCAGGTGCTCTTTTCTTTCCCAGTCCTCGATAATTGTGCGGAGCATTGCCCCTTTGGGATGAAAGATGATCAGGCCCGGGCCTACTTCGTCATTCACCTGGAAGAGGTCAAGCTCTTTCCCGAGGCGCCTGTGGTCGCGCCTCTTTGCCTCTTCGATCAACGTCAGGTAATCGTCCAGCTCCTTCTGGGTGGCGAAACCGGTGCCGTAGATGCGCTGGAGCATCCTGTTTTTCTCATCACCGCGCCAGTACGCGCCGGCAACGCTGGTCAGCTTGAATGCCTTTATCATGCCGGTCGAGGGGATATGGGGCCCGCGGCACAGATCCACGTATTCTCCCTGGGTGTAGAGGCTGACAGTCTTGACATCTTCCGGCAGGTCCTCGATAAGTTCGACTTTATAAGATTCCCCCTTGTCCCTGAAGACGGAGATGGCCTTTTCCCGGGAGACTTCTTCGCGCACGAAGGGGAGATCCCCGGCAACAATTTCTTTCATCCTGTGTTTCTATTCTTCCCAGGTCTTCGGGGGTGAAAGTCTTGTCATAATCAAAATCATAGTAGAAACCGTCCTCAATGGAAGGGCCGATGCTTACTTTGACATTTTCAAACGTCATCCTGAACGGCCTGGGCCATGACATGCGAGATGCTGTGCCGCAGGATGGACAGCCCCTCTCTGGAGCGGATATCAATCAATTCAAGAGCATGCGTCGCTGTCAACAGACCGGCTCAAATCAAGCAGATCGCCGTTGACCCTGGCCGCACCGTCGTCGGGAGCAGGTCCTTTTTCCAGGAGGCGATAATGTCCTCTATTTCCGTACCCGATGCGCGCACCAGAACGGACCCATCCGGCATGCTTATTCTGATTTCACCCATGTTTTAAACCTTCGCGAATCAGGCGTCCCGATTAAAGAAAGGGCATCAATGGAAGATGCCCTCTCCGTTCCTGCTAATTAAATGGTAGGCACGCAGGGATTTGAACCCTGGACATCCACCGCGTCAGGATGGCGCTCTCCCCCTGAGCTACGTGCCTACATAATCTCTTCAAGAGCGAGGAAAGGTATCAAATAAACCCCGCAATGTCAAGCGAAAATGAACATCAGGCCCGGCTGGAGTCACTGTTTATATACCTGATACCCCTGAACAAATAACCCAGACCGGAGACAATTGTCAACAGGCGCTGTCAGCCAAAAGACAGCTGAACTCCGATATCCCCGTCAACATGAAGTGGAAATGGGAAAGAACAGGACCAGGAAAATGGCAAGCAGCTGAAAAGCCGTTGTTATTTTACTTACCAGGGTCGGGCGCACTTCAAAGGGAATGGAAAGAAGCGTCAGGACCGAAATTCCCAGAAGGATAATGAAATCACGACTGATCACTATAACCGTAAGCCAGGCCGGAATGCTTCCCATCACCGAAGGGTTATAAAAGAACTGGAAATCAGGGTCTTATCCGCAAGCGGGTCAAGATATGACCCCAGCACGGATTTTTGCTTCAAAATCCGGGCAAAAAAACCGTCCAAACCATCAGTTATCCCAGCTATCATAAACAGCAAAAGGCGCATTGAAATGCTGCCCCTGAATCAGGCAAATAATTATGATGGGCACAAGGATAATTCTGAGAACCGTTACAGTGTTCGGAACATTGGGCATTGTGTTCATTTATAATCAAGCACGCTGTTTACTTGAAGACGATCAAGCCAGCTCTTTTCTGGGCTTTTTCGGCGAGTTCTCGGCCTCCCGGTCACGCTCTTGATTCCAGTCTACCCATTCATCCCTGTCTTCCGTCGCTGTGAAGGATTCTGGTTTTGAGGGAAAACCGGTGCTACTGACCCGAATCTGCTGCATCGATTTGATTATATATACCCATTGGTCCATGGATGACTTTATGGGTCCCTGGACCGGGTTGGGACCGATGACTTTCTGAGGCTGTCCCAGCACAGGGGTTTTCGTCTCCTGGCATCTTGTTGCTGCTTTCCTTTGCCTCCCTCGACCTTTACTTCGCCATCATAGACCCTGACCAGGACGGACTGGTCCTGGTCGACATTCATCCTGTAGACAGTGCCCCTGACACCGGCGACGGCGTTATCGAACTGGTAACATCAATATTGGGATTGATCTTCAGGCCCTTATTCACATTAGCCCATGTCTTTCCCAGGGCAACATTTATTTTGGCATTCCTGGTGCCCGCGGACCTTTCATCCATGTCGATGGCAATGATTTTGAAACCGTGGTGTTTTCCGCAAATCTCAGGATGGAGCCGTCCGGCAATGTTATTTCCATCTTGGTGTTTGGTCCGGTTTCCACCTGGTCGCCTCCTTTAAGCATCTGCCCGGACTTCAAATTTGCCCAAGTGCCGCCCTTGGTCTGACCACTTGGCCGTGCCTTTGAGCGTCGGTAATCTTGCATTCGCCCTTTCCCATATTAACTGGGACAATCCGCTTTGCCTCGGCTATTCCGCAGAAAAGGAACAGAAATGCAAACGCGGATGAAGATGACTTTTTCATTCAGTTCCTAGAACCATTCCCAGATGTATGTTTCTCAGGCGCTTCCCTATGAATTCGGGGCCGTCCGGCAAAGTCTTCAAAACGGCTTGGGCAATCTCCTGAAGGGCCGGCTCCAACTCCTGGCAGGACTTCATCTGCAGCCTTTCTTGGTGAAATCGTAATTGGCTATGGACACCTTATGCCCTTTTTTCAGCAGGGTTTCGCCGGTCCTGGCGTTAACAAGGATCAGGGCAGCCGACACGGTTGTGGAAGCCCGGACCATCCGGTAAGATGTTTTCACCTCTTCCAAAACGGGGTACAAAACCGCGTCAACACCAATAGATTCGCCGGCGGTCTTGGGAGACAATTCTTTAGCCTGCTTTCCCGGGGGCATCTTATTGTCGATAAAGGTAAAGGGGACTTTGGGGTAGCCCTTCATATAAAGTTCGTTGGCGACGGCTTCGCGGAAATAAGAAGCAACCACCTTGTCATCGGTCTTATTTTCCACCGGCATCACCGCGATGGTCCTGACACCCGCCTTTTCGGGCCCCGGCGGAGCAGCAGCGGGTTGGACTTTCTTGGAACAGCCCCCCGCCGCAAGAAGCGCAAACAGGAAAAACAAAGTAAATACAACTGTTTTTTTGAACCCATCAAAAGGCGGATCTCCTTAGCTTTTCTTAAGTTTTTCAATTTCCTCCCTTATCACCCTTTCCGCAATTTCAGGCACCAGTTCCCTCGCCACCCGATCTGCGGTTTCGGCCATTATTTTCCGGATTTCGTCCCCGGGAAACCTGCGTATCTTCTTCTTATTTCGCACAGAAGTTCGAAAACGGGATCGCCCTTTTTTATAATCCTGCCGTCAATCCTAACCTCCGATTCGGAATAGGTCTTCCTGTAAGAAGCTGATTCCGGCTCTTTTTGAAAGGGCATCCAAAAAACCTCCGGGATGAAAAAGTGAAAATTGACTACCATACCTGAAGAACATAGTTCAAGAATTTTCGCCCTTTAAGCTCCCGTACGGCAAATTGCTATTCCAGGGATGTTATCAGGCTGTAAACCCTCTTTTTGGGCATTCCTGTTTTTTCTGCTATGGAAATGACTATATCGCGGGTGGACATCGAGCTGTTTTTTGCCAACTCGTAGTATAAACTCAATATATCGCTTTCTGAATATTCCGGCTCGTCTTCTTCCGCCCCTCCCAGGATGACGGTCACCTCGCCTTTGATCTCCCCGAAAGCCTTGAGCCGTTCCAGGACCCCCTTCAGGTCCCCTCTTAACATCTCTTCGTGGACCTTGGTCAGCTCACGGCCGACCACAATCTTTCTATTTCCAATGATTTCAAACATCTCGGATAGTAAAGCAATGACCCTCCTGGGTGATTCGTAAATGACGGCCGTCCTGGTTTCGTGCCGCAAGGATTCAAAATACTTCCGGCGTTTGGATACCTGGGAGGGGGGGAAGCCCAAAAAAACGAAGGCATTCATCGGCAGTCCGGATGCGCTCAGGGCAGCCACCACTGCCGAAGGACCGGGGATGGGGACCACATCTATACCTTTCTCAATGGCGGAATTGATGAGCACATAGCCCGGGTCCGAGATCCCCGGGGTGCCCGCCTCGGAAACATAAGCAACATTTTTTCCTTCCAGCAGGCGGGATATGAGGAGCGAGCTCTTTTGCCTTTCCACCTGGTCGTAGAGGCTGACAAGCGGCCTGTGTATGTCGTAGGCGCTCAGCAGCTTCCTCGTTTTCCTGGTGTCTTCAGCGGCTATGAGGTCCGCCTCCCGGAGCACCCTGAGGGCCCTTAAGGTTATATCCTCAAGGTTGCCGATCGGTGTCGCCACTATGAAAAGCGCTCCGGGATGTTCTTTCTTAATCATGATGCGGCAAGCTCAAAAGCGTTCTTGAAGAGCACGATGTCCGCGGGCCCGTTGGCATTGATTCCAACCGCAACCACATCAAACCGGGCGGGCTTGTCCAGGCTGTGTTTGCTCACCAGGTAACTCAGGGCTACCCTGGAGAGCTTCCACCTCTTTTTCCAGTTCACAGCCTCCTCGGGCCTGCCGAACCTGTCCGTAAGTTTACTTTTTACCTCGACAAAGACAATCGTCTGCCCGTCCAGCGCGACAATATCGATTTCTCCCAGAGGGCACCTGTAATTCCTTTCGAGGATCCTGTATTTTTTCTGCCGGAGGTAATCGGCGGCAATGTCCTCGCCGATTTTCCCCCATGCCGTTCTGCTTTTTGAGTTATCCAGGATTTTCCTCCGCCAGGCCCTCTGCAAGGAACAGGGGCAGGCCTTCCGTCGCTGCTCTCACAGGCCGGAAAGAGCGCCTGTGGATCTTGCAGCAGCCGAATTCGAGAATTGCCTTGCGGTGGTCGGCCGTAGCATAACCCTTGTTGTCGCAGAATTTATACTGGGGAAATTGCCGGTGGTATATATCCATGATGCGGTCGCGGGAAACCTTGGCTATTATGGATGCCGATGCGACAGATATGCTCAGGGAGTCTCCCCCGACGAGCGCCTCCTGGTCAAGGTCCACGGCTATTTTGAAATTCCCGTCTATGATCAGGTAGTCGGGGGGAAACGTAAGGTTGTCGACAGCCTCTTTCATGGCCAGCAGGGAGGCGTTATGGATATTGATCCTGTCGATTATGGACGGCTCGACCACCCCCAGGCCAACCGATATGGCTTCGGCCTTGATCTCCTTGAATAATTTTTCTCTTTTTTTGGGGGAAAGCTGTTTGGAATCCTTGATATCGCCGTTCCTGTAATCCCTGGGGAGGATCACAGCAGCTGCAACAACCGGTCCGGCAAGAGGCCCTCGGCCGACTTCATCCAAACCGGCGATTGCTTTATAACCGCGCCCGTACGCATTCTGCTCATATTCATCCATGCGGAGGGCTTTCCGGGACCTGGATTAAAGGAGAATATATTCAGCCGCACAGGGCGGCTGATTCCATTGACATTACCTGCGTGTTGCGTCTTTGATTTTCGCCTTCTTGCCTTTCCTGCTCCTGAGGTAGTAAAGCTTGGAGCGCCTTACCTTGCCGCGGGATGCTACTTCGATCCTGTCAATGCTCGGCGAGTGAAGGGGGAAAGTCCTCTCAACGCCTATCCCGTAGGAAATTTTCCTTACCGTGAAGGTTGTCCTGCTGTTTCCCTTGCGTTTCCTGATCACAACTCCCTCAAAGAGCTGGATCCTTTCCTTCTGCCCCTCTACAATTTTGACATAGACCTTTATGGAATCCCCCGATTTGAAGCCGGGTATATCCCCTCTCATCTGTTCTTTTTCGAGCATATCCAAAACGTTCATTTCTCTTCCTCCATGAAAACAGACTTGCTCCGTAATCTTTATTCCGGGCAAGAAAGAAAGCCTTGGCCAATTCCCAAGACGGAAATTGGGAATATAAAGGCTGGTGGATTCCCTGTCAAGAAAATTCAGGCTATCCGGGGCGATTTATTCCCATCAGCCTGTCCAGCGTTATCGAAACCGCCGACCGGACAGACAAATGATTGTATTGCGAAGGGCCGGCAAGGGGCTCAAGGCGGTAATCGGCGCGCTCGACTATTTCTTTGGCGATGCCCCACCCGGTCCCGAACAGGACGAGGAAGGGCACCTTACCGCATCCCAGCCGCTCCCTGAATGCCCCCCATGGTGTGAGGCCGGAATCGATTGATGCCCCCGTTACCGCGATTTCAGGCCTGTCCCCGGCATCTTTTTCCACTTCGGCAACGACCTCCGCCAGCGAATCCGCAAGCCTTACAGTCTTAAATGCCTCTCTCCTGGCAGGGTTGCTTGATGCCCCGTACCCTTGCGTCCAATGCCTGATTAGTTCTGCAGCCAGCTCTTTCTGCTCCGGCATGGGGTTGACTATGTAAAAGAATTTTACACCGTACGTGGCCGCGGCCCTGGCTATATCATGAATGTCCATATTCGCAATAGCGGTGGTCACGATATCGCCGTGCCGGTTGTATACAGGGTGGTGCAAAACGGCGATATAGAGGCTCATTGCCGTCCTTCCTGCCCCTTCAACTTACCCAGGAAATCTCTGTCTTCATCGCTCAACTCGGCCTTTTCGAGCATGTCCGGGCGCCTCAGCCATGTCCTTTTCAGGGCTTCCCGGCGCCTCCAGGATTCGATCTGGGCATGGTGGCCCGAGAGCAATATCTCCGGCACCTTCCAGCCGCGGAATTCCGCGGGCCTGGTGTATTGCGGATACTCCAACAGCCCCCTTTCCGAAGAGAACGAGTCGCCCGGCGCCGAAGACTCGTTGCCCAGGACCCCCGAGAGAAGCCGTGAGACGGCATCAACCACGATCATGGCCGGCAGTTCCCCGCCGGTCAGGACGAAATCCCCTATTGAGATCTCCTTTTGAACGAGATTTTGCCGGACGCGCTCGTCAATGCCCTCGTAATGGCCGCAGACAATGACTATCCGGGACTTACCGGCCATATCCCTTGCCATCTGCTGATTGAACACTTCCCCCTGGGGCGTCATCAGGCAGACCAGGGCGTCCCCGAGAGGGCCCAGGGCGTCCAGGGCCCCGGCAATCGGCTCAACCTTCATTACCATGCCGCTTCCGCCCCCATAAGGGTAGTCGTCCGCCATCTTGTGCCTGTCCAGGGCATAATCCCTGATATTGGTAATCCTGATGTCGATAAGGTTTTTTTCCCGGGCTTTTTTCAACAGGCTGGAGTTGAAAGGCGAATCGAACATTTCCGGGAAAAGCGTGAGGATATCAAAACGAAGGGTTTTCCCGCACATGATCAGAGGCCCTCGGGCACATTTGCGGTGATTTCGCCTTTTTCAAGGTCAATCTTTTTTATGACGCCTTCAATTGCGGGCAGCAGGATTTCCCTCTCCCCGCCCGAACAGACATAGACTTCGGCTCCTCCAGCCGGCAGGATCGCGGAAACATTTCCCAGGAACTCGCCTGCTTCAGTTACAACTTTTAATCCGATTATCTGGTGCCAGTAGTATTCGCCTTCGGGAAGCTCCCCGAGAAGGACGGCGGGAATAAAAATACCGGACCCGACCAGTTCTCCGGCCGAATCCGGGTCATTAATGCCTTCAAGTTCAAGGAAAAAGCTCTTGCGGGCCGGCTGGACCCTGTTTATACGGAACTTCCTGTCTGCGCGCCTGTCCTTCCGGATGATGACCTCACCCAATCCCTCGAGGAGGTCTTCGGATTCAAGGTAAGAAACCGCCTTGACCCTTCCCTGCAAACCGTGCGTCTTGACGATTCTGCCGATTTCAACAAGGTCACTCAATTATCTCCAAAACCATCCTTTTTTGAACTTTAGCTGAGGCGGCGCTCAGAATTGTTCTCATGGCCTTCGCGGTTTTGCCCTGCTTGCCAATGACTTTCCCAGATCTTCCTTGGCAACCCTGAACTCTATGACGGAAGTCTGCTCTCCCTGGACTTCGGCCACATCAATCTGATCAGGGTGATCCACCAACGCCTGAGCAATAAACTTGATCAATTCTTTCATACTCACAACCTCCGCAGTGCTTAGTTGTAAGGCGCGTAAAGAATCAATCAGGCTGGGTTTGGATTCGACTTTGCCGAGATTCCTTTTTTCTCGAGCAGGTGCGAAACGGTAAGAGTCGGTTTGGCGCCTTTGGACAGCCATTCGCGGACCCGGTCCTCCTTGAAAACTATCGAAGCCGGATCGGTCTTGGGATCATAATTGCCGACTATTTCAATGAACCGCCCGTCCCTGGGCGATTCCGAATTCGCTACAACAATCCTGTAAAACGGTTTCTTCTTGGCGCCCATCCGGGCCAGTCTGATTTTCAATGCCATGCTTCTTTTCCCTTAGCCTCCTGAAATTGATAAATTAAGTATTGAATAAAAAAGCAATCCCAAAAAGACCTGAAAAATCATTGAGATTGCCGTCTGCGGTCCAACTTTCCCATTCTTTAGCCGAAAACTAACACAAGTTCTTTCCCATTAAAAGGGGAATTTTCCCCTCCTCTTGGATTTCTCCGGCCTTGGTCATGCGCTTCATCATTTTGCGCATCTCCGAATAGTCGTTCAAAAGCTTGTTCACATCCTGAACCGTGGTCCCGCTTCCCCTGGCTATCCTCTTTCTCCTCTGGCCGTCAATTATCAGGTGATTGCGCCTTTCCTCGACAGTCATCGAATCGATTATTGCAGCCGCCTTGACCAGCTCTTTTTCGTCCGGGTCCACGTCCTTGAGGGCCTTTATCTTGCCCAGTCCCGGTATCATGCCCAGGACATCCTTGAGAGGCCCCATTTTTTTGATCTGTTTCATCTGATCGCGGAAGTCCTCAAGGGTAAAGGTATCCTTCCTGATCTTTTTCTCCAGCTCCCGGGCGGCCTTTTCGTCTATTACGCTCTGGGCCTTTTCAACAAGCGTCAGGATATCTCCCATCCCCAGGATCCTCGAAGCCATCCTTTCGGGGTGGAATACCTCCAGCGCGTCCGCTTTCTCCCCGATCCCGACAAACTTGATGGGTTTCCCGATCACGGCCTTGAGGGACAGGGCGGCCCCGCCCCTGGCATCGCCGTCCATTTTTGTCAGGATCACGCCATCGATCCCCAGCAGGTCATTGAATTTCTGGGCTACCGAAACCGCTTCCTGGCCCGTCATGGCATCGGCCACAAACAGGATCTCCGAAGGGTTGACGGCGTCTTTTATCCTTTTGAGTTCACCCATCATCTGTTCGTCAATATGGAGACGGCCCGCCGTGTCCAGCAGGACCGTATCAAATCCCCGGGAAGTCGCATCTTTGAGCGATTCGACGCAAATTTTCACGGCGTCTCTGGAATCGCCCGGATCATAGAAGCCTGCCCCGATCTCGCCCGCCAGCACCTTGAGCTGTTCGATAGCGGCAGGCCTGTAGACGTCCGCGGAAACAAGGCACACCCTCCTGTTGATTCCCATGAGGTAACGGGCCAGTTTCGCGGCGGTCGTCGTCTTTCCGCTGCCCTGGAGCCCGACAAGCATTACCGGGGCGGGGAACCTGCTGCCAAGTTTGAGAAAACTGCTGTCGCCGCCCATGAGCTCGACAAGGCGGTCATGGACAATTTTCACAACCTGCTGGCCGGGAGTGATACTTTCCAGTATCTCCGTGCCCGACCGCCCGGCTTTTAATGTCCTCGGTGAAACTCTTGACGACCTTGAAATTCACGTCCGCCTCGAGAAGGGCCATCCGGATGTCCTTCATGGCCGCGGATATGCTCTCCTCGTCAAGCCGCCCCCTTCCCTTGAGCTTCTTGAATATGCTGTCGAGTTTTCCCGTTAGTGATTCAAACATTTAAAAAAGCCTTTTATTTCGATTCCTTGTGTATCAAACACTTTGTCCCGGACACCTGCTTTTCCAGTTTGCCCAATACCTTCGAGGCCTCCTCCTGGCTGGCAAATCCGGCCAGCCGGAGCCTGTAGAGTTTCCCCTTGTCATTCTTGATGGCTTCAAATTGCGGCGAATAACCGAGCTTGACAAGTTTTGCCTTCAAAGCCCTGGCTTTCGCCTCGTCCTTCAAGGCCGCCACCTGGATAAAATATCTGGGTGCAGCCTCCTGCCTGGCCTGGGCCTGGGGAGGCTTTGGCTCCTCAACCTTTTTTGCCGGGGGTTCCGTTTTTGCAGGCGCCGCGCTGGGAGGCGCGGTCTGAGGCTTCGGAGAAGGCTGCGGCGTGGCCTGGGCCGTTTTAGCGCCGGGCTGGGGGTTCTGGACAGCTTCCGGAGCGGGCCGGTTTTTCACCTCCACCAGATCTTCCTGGCCCTCCGGCTTTTTCAGGGACTCATAAAAACCGAGTTTGAAACCGTCTTTGGATTCGGCCATTTCCCCCTTTTTTGCGAGGGGTTCCGGGGGCCTGCTCAATATTTTCCCTTTCAGCCCCGGTATGATCCCGACTATCTTGCCGGGATAGGTATCGATGTCCTTGCCCACTTTCACGCCGAAGGCGAAAACAACCAGCAAAGCGAGAGACATGCCGACGATGAAAACTGTCAGCCCGAGTTTTCCAAGCCTCAACTCAAAATCTTTTACTTTGCGGGGCAGCACGGCACCTACATTTTTTCAGGGGCGGACACGCCTAAAAGGCCCAGAGCGTTTTTTAACACTATGCCAATGGTTTTTGCCAGGAAGAGCCGGGCGCGGCTCAATTCCGCGTCCTCGGAGATGACACGGTGCTTATTATAATAACTGTGAAATACCGAGGCAAGCTCATTAAGGTAAAAAGTAAACCGGTGCGGCTCGAGGCTCCTGGCGCTGCCCTCGACAATGTCAGGGTACCGGCTCAGATGCTTGATGAGCGCAACCTCTTCCGGAAGGCTCAGCCTTTTGAGGTCCACATCGGCAAATGCCGGGACGGCAAATTCCTTTTCCGCCGCGTTCCGCATTATGCTGCAGATACGGGCGTGAGCATACTGGACATAATAAACCGGGTTTTCGTTGGACTGCTTTTTCGCCAGTTCAAGGTCGAAATCCAGGTGGCTGTCCGACCTGCGCATCAGGAAATTGTATCGCGCCGCGTCCCTGCCGACTTCGTCGACGACCTCCCTCAAGGTGACAAACTCGCCCGACCGGGTCGACATTGCCACCGGCGTGCCCTCTCTTAACAGGTTCACAAGCTGGACAAGGATAATCTTGAGTGACTCCTTGCTGTACCCGAAGGCCTGGACACCCGCGTGCATCCTCGGGATGTACCCGTGGTGGTCCGCCCCCCATACATCTATGATTTCCTCGAATCCCCTCTCGTATTTTTTCTTGTGATAGGCAAGGTCCGAGGCGAAATACGTGGGCTCGCCGTTTTCCCTCACGACCACCCTGTCCTTTTCGTCGCCGTATTTCGTCGTCCGGAACCACAAGGTTTTTCCGTCGCTGTAGATGAAATCTTTCTCCTGCAATTCCCCGAGGACTTTCTGAAGACCGTCATTCACGTACAGTTCGCTCTCCGGGAAATAATCGTCGAAAGAAACGCCGAGGGCGCCGAGGTCATCCTTGATGCCTTCCATTATCGAGCCCGCCGCAAACTCCGTGCAGACCTTGACGGCATCCGGGTTGTCGACCAGGCCTTTGCCTTGAATAGCCAGCAATTCCCGGGCAAGGTCCCTGATGTAGTCGCCCCTGTAATACTCGGCGGGAAATTCGATTTCCTCACCCAGCAGCTCCCGGCAGCGCAGCAAAACGGATTTGCCAAGGGTATTCATCTGGTTTCCCACGTTGTTGACGTAATACTCACGGAACACCGAATAGCCCGCATGCCCGCAAAATGCCTGCTACCACGTCGCCGATCACCGCACCCCTGGCATGGCCGATGTGCAGGGGGCCGGTCGGGTTGGCGCTGACAAACTCGACCTGGACCTTTTTCTTCCGGCCCATTGCCGATTTCCCGTAATCTTCCCCAGCCTGGTCGATGGCCTGGAGGGAGCGCGCCCAGAATTCCGGCTTGACGAAGAAATTGATGAACCCGGGGCCGGCGATTTCGATCTTTTCAATCATCCCCTCGGGGTCCTGAATATTTGCCGCGATGTCTTCGGCTATCTTGCGCGGCTTCGTTTTCAGCCGGGAGGCAAGCATCATGGCCGCATTTGACGCATAATCCCCAAACGAGGGGTCTTTCGTCATTTCAAGTTCCAGCTCCGGGGTTTTGTCCAGCGCAAACTGCCCTTTGTCAATTCCGGCCTGAATCGCGCCGCCGATGATTTTCAGAATCCTGTTTCTCATGATTTTTTCTTCCAGCTTGAATAAATAAAAAAAGTTGGTCCACGGTCTGAACAGGCCAACTCTCTAAAATGACTATCGGTGAGTTACTTAACTCGGGGTTTTCGGACGGGTAAACTAGCTTTATCTCCCTATTTTGTCAAGATAATTCAGGTTCAGGCAGATTGACGGAAATGCCCGTCACCAGAAGAGAAAATTGGTCAAAATATGCCCGTAAAAAATGTAGGCAAAGGCTGCTATGGAAAGAAAGGGCCCGAACGGGATGGCGAATTTCCAGTCCGCGCCTTTGAACGCCATGAAGACGATCCCGACGAGGGCCCCGAGGAAGGAGCTCACGAGCAGAATAAAAAGCAGCGATTCCCATCCTAAAAACGCGCCCATCATAGCCAGGAGCTTTATATCGCCTCCGCCCATCCCCTCCCTGCCGGTGATAAACTCATATGAAAAAGCAATCAGGAAAAGCGTACCTCCGCCAACCAGGATCCCTATCAGGGAGTCCTTCCAGGTAAGCCCCATGAAAAAAACCGCGGCGAGCATGAACAGCGGTATCCCGGGAAGGCTGATTACATCCGGGATGATCTGGTGGTCCAGATCGATAAATGTTATCGCAATGAGGGCCGCCGCGAATGCGAATGAACAGACAAATTTCATCGTCGGGCCGAATTTAAGGAACAAGATGACTGGATATCGCCGCGGTGAGGGCCTCCACAAGGGCGTAGCGCGGCGAAAACTTCACCCCGCAGTCCCGGCACTTACCCTTCAGGATGAAATAGCTCACAATGGGGATGTTGTCGTAAGGCCGGATCGGGGTCTTGCAATGCGGGCACCGGGAGAGAGGGCTCACGATGGACTCTTCCGCGGGGACCCTGTAGATCACGACATTGAGAAAACTTCCTATGCATGCGCCTAAAACGCCTGCGGCAATCGTTAAAAAGATGTTCTCCAACTGATCAGCCGTCCCTCCTGTCCCAGTTGTACGGGATATCGCTCGTGTGGGGGTCGACCCGGAACTCGTCAGGCTCCTGGTAATCGTATTTTTCGGTGGTGGTGTTGATCACAATCGCCTCTTCAGCGGAAACACATTTAAAGCCATGGAACACCAGGGGCGGTATGTGCACCAATATCGGGTTGTGCTCCCCGGCGAAGAGCTCGTTCACCTCTCCCTTCGTCGGCGAGTCATCGCGGGAGTCGTACAGGACTATCTTCATCATCCCCTTGACGACAGCCATATTGTCCGACTGTTTCTTGTGGTAATGCCAGCCCTTGACCACGCCGGGGTATGCCGTTGTCATGTAGACCTGGCCGAACCGGCTGAACATCTCGTCGTCGCTCCTCAGGATTTCCATCAGCCTGCCGCGCTCATCGGGGATCACCCGCAGTTTTTTGACCAGAACACCCTTTATCATAAGTGCCACCGCCTTCGGGATGATGATTTTATCTTGCCTGTCCGCGCTAAAAAGTGAGCATTTATAGCATATTGAAATCGGGCAGCACAATCTAATCCTTGAGAAGACGGCACCCATGTAGTATAGCGGTCTCACATCGAAATCATCGCGGGTATCCAGTGAAAAACAATGATGAAACATTCATGAAGAGGGCCATATCCCTGGCAAGGAGAGGCGCCGGCCTGGTCAGCCCCAACCCCATGGTGGGGTGCGTGATTGTCAGGTCGGGGAAGATAATCGGCGAAGGCTGGCATAAGAAGTTCGGGGCAAACCACGCCGAAATAAACGCCATTGAAAATGCCTCGGGGCCGGTGAAGGGCGCAACGCTTTACGTTACCCTGGAACCATGTTCCCACCATGGGAAGACCCCTCCATGCGTGGAGCGCATTATCAAGGAGGGCCTCGCGAAAGTGGTGATAGGGGCCGGCGACCCCAATCCCCTCGTCTCGGGCAGGGGCATCAAGGCATTGGAAAAAAGCGGCGTAAGGACCAGTGTCGGGGTACTGGAGCGCGAGTGTGAGGAACTCAATGAAAAATTCTTCAAATATATGCGCTCCGGCATGCCTTTCGTGACGCTGAAAATTGCGCAGAGCCTTGACGGGAGGATAGCCGCCTCGACGGGCGATTCCCGCTGGATCAGCTCGCCGGATTCCCGGAAAATGGCCCACAGGGAAAGGGGCCTTCACGATGCGGTGATGGTGGGGATCGGGACGGTAATTCAGGATGACCCGGAGCTCACGGTAAGGCTTGTAAGGGGCCGCAACCCCCTCAGGGTAGTCCTCGATTCAGGGCTTCGGGTACCGCTCGGTGCCAGGCTGCTGGACCAAAGTGCGGCAAAAACGCTCGTAGCCTGTTCGAGGAGGTACGACAAGGTCAAGTTCGCCAAACTCCGGGCCATGGGTGTCGAGGTTATCGTGTCGGGAAACGAAACCGTCGATCCCGTCAAGCTGCTCAGGGTCCTCGCGGCAAGAAATATCTCATCCGTCCTCGTTGAAGGTGGAGCCGGGCTCTACACTGCGTTCCTCAGGGCAAACCTGGCCGACCGGGTATTGGCCTTTGTCGCACCGAAAATAATAGGTAAAGGCATTGAGGCATTCGGTGAGCTGGGCACCCTGAAAATCGAAAATTCGCGGATGCTGGAAATACGGAAGCTGATGCGGCGAGGGCCCGATATAGTGGTTGACGCCAGGGTAATGAAGTCAGAGGGCAAGTGAATCCAGGAGAGCCTCGGCCGCCCTCATCCCGTCAACAGCGGAACTCATGATGCCGCCGGCGTACCCCGCACCCTCCCCGCACGGGTACAACCCTTTCAGGCTTATGCTCCGCAGGTCATCGCCTCTCAGGATGCGCACGGGCGAAGATGTCCTTGTCTCGACGCCGATCATGAGGGCCTCGCCGGAAACGTAGCCCGGCATCCTCCTGTCGAATTCGAGAAAACCCCTCCTCAGCGTCTTGGTGATATAACCCGGGAGCGCTTCCTCGAGCCGGGCCGGGGTGATTCCCGGCCGATAGGTGCTGAAAAGCCCGCCCCCTGCGCCCTTGTCCCCGAGAAAATCCTGGAGTTTCTGGGCCGGGGCAAAAAAGTTGTTCCCGCCCAGGGAAAATGCCTTTTTTTCCCAGAAACTGCGGAAATGAAGGCCTCGCAACGGGGATGTCCCGGCCAGGTCCTCGACCCCGACATTGACCACGACCGCACTGTTCGCATACCTGCCGCTGCGTTTATAAGAGCTCATGCCGTTTGTCACCGTTTCGCCCTCATTGGAACTGCAGCAGACGACTTCCCCTCCGGGACACATGCAGAATGTGTAAGCGGATCTCCCCGTTTCCGGGATTTTGACTGCCAGCGTATACTCGGCGGGAGGCAGGGCGGGGTCCTGCCACCACTTTCCATACTGAACCTGATCAATCAACTCCTGGGGATGCTCGACCCGGGCGCCGATGGCGAAAGCCTTGGGGGCAAGGCTTACCCCGGCCTCATGGAGCATTGTGTAAGTATCCGGCGCCCCCAGGCCGATTGCCAGGATCAAGTGGCGGGTCCTGATTTCACTGTCACCGTTAACTATAACACCCTCGAGGGAGCCGCCATGGACGACAATGCCGGTCACTTTTGCCCCGAACCTTACCTCACAGCCGAGCCTCTGCAGCTCGCGGCGAAAATTCTCGACCACCACCCGCAGCTTATCGGTGCCGATGTGCGGCTTTGCCTCTGTAACTATCTCGCCAGGGGCACCCATATCCACAAGCACTTCCTTGACAAAGCCGACCCGCGGATTTTTTATCCGGGTCGTAAGTTTCCCGTCGGAAAAAGTGCCGGCCCCGCCCTCGCCAAAGTGGATGTTGCTCTCCGGGTTGAATTTTCCGCCCGCGCGAAATTCCCCGACATCCCTGAGGCGTTCCCGGACCTGCTTCCCCCGCTCCAGCAAAAGGCACGGGAGCCCTGCCCTCGCAAGGCTCAGGGCGGCAAAAAGACCGGCGGGCCCCGATCCGACCACAACAGGGGCCAGGGGCGGCCTGGCGAATGCAGGGGGCGCCTTGATCGTGTCCTGCCCGGGAGCCGATCTGATTTTCCATCCGCACCGCTGCAGGGCCTCGCCTTTCAACTGGTCTTCCCGGGGAAATGATATTTCGACAGTGTAAATCCACTTGGGCGGCCTGCTGCGCCGGGCATCGAGAGATTTGCGGATGATCCTGAACGAAGATATCTCTCCGGGCCCGATATCGAGCCCGGCGGCGATTTTCAGCCTTAAAGAGTCTTCCGATTCTTGCAGGGACAGCTCTATCCCCGATATCTCCAGCATCTCACTCTCCGGGAAAGTTTCGATTGAAAATTATTTTCCGCGCATGTATTACCATCCGGTCATAAGGAGAGACAAGAGGAATATGCCCTGGTTTGCCGTACACACCAAGAGCAGGCACGAAGACATTGTTTACAGGGGCCTGGAGCAGAAATCGATTGCTGCCTTCCTCCCCAAGCTTGAGGTCTGGAGCAGGCGCAAGGACAGGAAGAAAAAAATCCGGGTGCCCATGTTCACGGGCTATCTCTTTGTGGACATCCCGTCTGCGGACAACCAGTCCAGGCTGAATGTCCTGACGACGCCCGGCGTGGTGAGGATGCTGGGCAAATCCCCGGGAGGCCAGCCAATCCCGATCCCCCCGGAACAGGTTGACGCCATCCGGCGCCTTGTTGAATCCAAAATTGAGATGCAGAGGATAACATACCCGGATGTCGGCGAATACGCCCGGATCACTGACGGCCCGTTCAAGGGCATCGAGGGGAAAGTCCTCAGCACGGATTTGAAAAAAGAGGTTTTTGTCGTCTCCATAGACCTTCTGCAGCGTTCGGTCGCCATCCAGATCGAGGGTTTCAAACTCGAAAAGATCTGAATCAGGCCGTGCCTCCCCTGAAGGCCTCGAGCGCTTCCCTCTCCAGCATTTCCCTGTCGTTCTGGTATTTTGGGGAAAAATGGAAGATGTTGATCCTTTTCACGCCGGCAAGCCTCGCCAGTTCCCCCGCCTGCCGCGCCGTCAGGTGGTACTTCTCCCGGGCCCTCTGCGAGTCGCTGTCGGAAAAGGTCGCTTCAATGAACAGGATTTCCGACCCCTTGACAAAATCGACTATCCGCCGGCAGTTCTCCTCGCTGTAAAGGACGTCCGTTACATAGGAAATCTTTTCGCCCGGGCTGATTATTACCAGTTTCTCTTTCAATTCGCCCATGGGCAGCTCCTTTTCAATTTCCGTTCCCCCGTGCCGGGAATAAACGCGGAAAAGCTGATCGTCCGGCTCCTGCCGCAATACCTGCCGCTTGAATTCGAGGAGCCATTTCCCGGCCGGCAGACCCATTTCCATGAGCCCCGTTTTTTTTATGTTCACCCGGTCTTTCTCCTCCAGTTTGAAGGCGAAGCAGGGGATCTTGTGGTCCAGGTGGATTGCCTTTACCCGGTAAAATTCCCTTTCAATCAGCGTCCCGTCCCGAAATTCATGCTCCCCGATGAATTCCCGCCGGAAGCCCTGTTGCAGGCTGTGCCTGTATGCTGCAATTTTATTTTCATGAACTTCGTTGATATACAGGTTCAGATTGTTCGTGTAGTTCTCGATCAGGTTCCACGTATAGGAGCCTATCTTCCCGTTTACATTCTCGCTGAATCCCGGGGGGCCGAAGAAGTCAATGTCCTTCTCCCTTCCCAGGAAGACCCTCAGCAGATGGTCGAACCCGATAAAATGGTCCATGTGGGTGTGGGAGACGAAAGCCGAATTGATCTTGAGCAGCTTGCGGGGCGGCAGCCCGTGGATGTCGCCGAGGTCGAAGAGGATCGCCTCCCCGCGGTAGAGGAATTCCACATAGGCCCCCGGGTCGCCGAAAGGGTCATTCACCAGGGCTGCGCTGATCATCTCCGACCTTCTTTCCCCACTGGTTGATTGGTGATTTAAAACTAAATCCCGGGAGGGAAATTTTCAATCTGATTTTAAAAACCCTTATGATTTCCACTTTGTCTGCAGAAAGTGGTTGACATTGCCGTCCGTTTTAGCTAAGTCGAAACACAATTTTTCTCTAAGTTGGGTATTTTGAAAGCATACATTGAAATCAACAGGGAGCTTTGCAAAGAGTGCCTTCTTTGCGTCGGCGTCTGCAAGAAATCTCTGATCTCCACATCCAAGGAATACAATTCAAAAGGCTATCACCCCGTTTGCTTCGGGAATACAGGGGAATGCACCGGCTGCACGCTGTGCGCCATTATGTGCCCTGAAGTGGCCATTGAGGTCTACCGTGAATAAGGTCCTCATCCAGGGGAACAGGGTCATCGGGGAAGCGGCAATCAGGGCCGGCTGCCGTTTTTACGCGGGATATCCCATCACCCCCCAAAATGAATTAACGGAATACATGTCCGAGAACCTTCGCAAGGTGGAAGGCGGGACATTCATCCAGGGCGAGAGCGAGATCGCATCTATCAATATGGTCCTCGGGGCCGCCGCCGCCGGGGCGAGGGCCATGACCTCATCTTCCAGCCCCGGGATTTCCCTGAAACAGGAGGGCATATCGGCGCTGGCGGCGGACGAACTTCCGGCCCTCATTGTGAACATTATGCGCGGGGGGCCCGGGCTTGGCAATATCCTTCCCTCCCAGGGGGATTATTTCCAGGCGACCAAAGGCGGAGGCCATGGCGACTACAAGGTGATCGTGCTGGCGCCCGCTTCGGTGCAGGAGCTTGCCGACCTCACGATGGACGGCTTTGATCTCGCCGACAAGTACCGCAACCCGGTGATGATCCTGGCCGACGGGATGATCGGCCAGATGATGGAGCCGGTCGTTTTCAAGGAACCGAAGCCCCGGAAATACAATGAATGCTACAAACTCAACGGGGCCGGCACCGGCAGATGCCGCCTGATCAGGGGGCTTATCCTGGACGCGCTGGAAATGGAAGAGCACAACTGGAAGCTTTACCGGAAATATCAGCTCATCATCCGGAAAGAGGTCCGCTGCGAATCATACATGACCGAAGATGCCGACCTGGTCGTGGTGGCTTACGGCACCGCGGCCCGGGTCGCCAAGGGCGCCATAAAGAGGTCGCGCGAACAGGGCCACAAAGTCGGCCTGATCCGGCCGATAACTCTCTGGCCTTTTCCATACGAGATCCTGAAAGAGGCTTCCAGGAAAGTCGAAAACTTCCTTGTTTTTGAAATGAGCACCGGCCAGATGCTGGAAGACGTGAAGCTTGCCCTTGAAGGTTCCCGGAAAATAAACTTTTACGGCAGGCCGGGAGGAGTCGTCCCAACCCCCGCTGAATTCGCCAAAATAATAGCCCAGCAGTTCAAAGACAATAATATCGAACCGGAACCAGTATAGGAAAAATATGAAAAAGGTCTTTTCCAGGCCGAAATCATTGAAGGAAGCCGTCTTTCACTATTGCCCCGGGTGCGGCCACAGCATCGTCCACAGGCTTGTCGCCGAGATCATCGACGAGCTTGGCATCAGGGGGACTACGATAGGAGTGCCGCCCGCGGGCTGCGCGGTGCTGGCTTACAATTACTTCGATATTGACATGCTCGAAGCCCCTCACGGCCGCGGCTGCGCCGTTGCGACAGGGGTAAAGAGAGTTTTGCCGGACAGGATTGTCTTCTCTTACCAGGGGGACGGCGATCTCGCCGCGATCGGAACGGCTGAAACATTACATGCCGCCAACCGGGGCGAGAATATCACGGTAATTTTTATCAATAACGCCGTTTACGGCATGACGGGCGGGCAGATGGCCCCGACCACCATACTTGGCCAGAAGACGACCACTTCCGGACCGGGGAGGACCGCGGCGCTCGACGGACACCCGATCAAAATGAGTGAAATCCTCGCAAACCTCGGCGGAACAACATACATCGAGAGATGCGCCGTCACTTCGCCTGCCAAGATCATCCAGGCCAAGAGGGCGATTAAAAAAGGCCTTCCAGTACCAGATAGACGGAAAAGGCTTCAGCATGATCGAGGTACTGTCGAACTGCCCTACCAACTGGAAAATGACCCCGCCCGAGTCCTGCAAATGGGTGGAAGAGGTAATGACAAAGGAATTTCCGCTTGGCGTAATCAAGGACCTGCAGGGGTGAAGTCTGAGATGATGGTTAAAACAATATTGGCCGGCTTTGGCGGACAGGGAGTCCTGATGATGGGCTATTCCCTGGCGAACGCGGCCATGCTCCATGGATACCAGGTCACGTACCTTCCCTCCTACGGGGCAGAGATGAGAGGCGGAACAGCCAATTGCACGGTGGCCATCTCTGACGAGGAAATTGCCTCGCCGGTGGCTTCGGCGCCGGATTATCTCGTGACCCTCAATGCGCCCTCGCTCTTCACTTTTCAGAACAAGTTGGTCCCGGGCGGCGGGATTTTTATAAATTCATCGATTGTGGACGCGCATCCTTCAAGAAAAGATGTGGAGTGTTTCATGATCCCCGCCGGTGAGATAGCGGAAAAGCTCGGCGAGCCCCGGGCTGTAAATGTCATCATGCTGGGGGCGTATCTCAAAAAGACGGGATTGATCCCGGCGGACGCTTACCTCAAGAGCCTGAAACAGATAATGGGTGAGAAGCGGAAATCCGTGATGGAAATAAACAAAAAGGCATTCATGGCAGGGCACGACCTGTTATAGACGGGAGCACTATGGCGGTTCAGCAGGTATCGGTAATTTTGGACAACAGGCCCGGGCAACTGGCAAAGCTGGTGGCGCTCCTTAACAAGGAGGATATCACTCCGAAGGCTATAGCCGCGGCAAGCGTTGCCGAGGACAGCACCGTGCGCCTGATCGTCAATGACCCGCAAAAGGCCGCAACCGTCCTGGAGAGTTTCAATTTCAGGTTCCAGCTCGACCCGGTCCTCGTTGTCGAGGTACCCTGCCACCCGGGCGGCATGAACGCAATCGTGAAGCCTCTGAGCGAAGCCGAAATCAACATCCATTACATTTACACTACGATCGAGCGGCTCGGGAAAGAGACGATCCTGATCATCGGCGTAGACGATATTGACATGGCCGAAGCGATCCTGAGGCGTCACTGGGTCAATTTCGTGGGGGACAAGGTCTACTCACTCTAGGCCGGGAGTGTTTTCGAGTGCCCCTCCATTCTTTTCCTCCCATTCCGGATAAAATTGTGCTCAATATATTAACACGCTGACTGCCGGTGGATTTATGCCTGTTTCATCCGACAAGGAAAAGGGGCTTCTCGAGAGAATGGAGAAGCTCGGGATCAGGAAGGAGGACATCCAGGAGAGCTTTGTGCGGTCTTCCGGTCCCGGGGGACAGCATGTCAACAAGACCTCGACCTGCGTTTACGTCATCCATGTCCCCACCGGGCTTTCCGTCAAGTGCGGCCGCACCAGGTCGCAGGCGTTAAACCGGTTTTACGCAAGGAGGCTGCTGCTCGATAAAATCGAAAAAGCGATGACCGGCGTCGTTGAAGAGGAGCTCAGCCGCATCGAGAAACTGAAACGCCAGAAGCGCAAGAGGTCAAAAAGGGCCAAGGAGAAAATGCTTCAGGCAAAGCACAGGCAATCCGAAAAGAAATCCCTCCGGTCAAAAGTTCCCTCACCCGAATAAGAATAAGAATGAATTTAAAAGAAGAGGGGCGGGAAAGTCTCTGTTTAGTGTGCCTTCCCGCCCCTCTTGATGATAGCTGAGAAATTAATAACCCATGACCTTGAACAGTGGGTTAGCGTAAAGAATGATCAGTGAGATAACCAGCGCGTAAATGGCGATGGATTCTGTCATGGCCATACCGACCATCATGGTTAACATGATCTTACCCTGGGCTTCCGGGTTGCGGCCGACTGCATTGGAGCTCCCGCTCGTGGCCTGTCCCATTCCCAATCCGGTTCCGCATGCTCCGATTCCGAGGACCAGTCCTGCTGCCAGCACGCTGCTGCCGACGACTATTGCCTTGGAATAATCAGTTCCGCCCGTTGCTGCCTGCTCGGCGGCCATTGCTAACGGGGCAAGTACGAGTACTAAAAGGATTCCCAGGATAACTGTAGTAAATCTTTTCATCATTACTCCTTTCTCAAATTTTCTGTTAAAGAACTTTAACTCCGGACCGCTTAAATGTTTAATGAGCTTAGAGCCGGTAACCACCCCCCCTCTTAAATCATTAATCGCGGAATATCTACATTTCTGAAAAAAAATTGTCAAGTCTAATTTGGATATGTTAGAAATTCATCTGACACGGAATTGGAGATGATGAACACACGCAAACAAGCTGCAAAGCCCGGCATATCGGAACGGGAATTGAAAGTCGCCGGGAGGGTCCAGGGGGATTTACCCACCGTTTCCCGTCCCTTCCTGGAAATCGGCACGGCTATCGGCCTGGATGAGACTGAAGTCATTGAAACAGTCCGGGCCATGATGGATAAAAAATACATCCGCAAGGTCGGGGCCGTGCTGCGCCATCAGAAAGCCGGGTTCACGGAAAATGCAATACTGCTTGCCGCTGTAAATGAAACGGTCCCCGGGGCAGGCCGAATCCGTCGGCAGGATACTTGCTTCCTTTAAGGAAATAAGCCACTGTTACCAGAGGGAACCGAAGTTCCTGGAAAAGTTCGGTCTGTTCGCAATGGTGCACTCGCTGCCGGGGAAATTGACGGCAGGATAAAGGCCATCGTGCAAAAGGCGGGCATAACGGATTTCCTGGTGCTGCGGAGCCTGCAGGAATTCAAAAAAATCAGCATGGAGCTTTTTTAAATGGACCGAGACGCTTTTTCCAAAAGGCTTTTTGAAGATGCCATGAGATACATCCCCGGAGGCGTGAACAGCCCGGTCCGGGCATTCAGGTCCGTAGGATCAAGGCCTTTCTTCGTAAGAGGCGCTTGCGGTTCGCGCATCCGGGATGTGGACGGGAACGAATACGTCGACTACGTCGGGTCATGGGGCCCGATGATCCTGGGCCATGCCCACCCCGAGGTGGTCGAGGCCATATGCCGGGCCGCGGAAAAAGGCACAAGCTACGGCGCCCCGACCGAAATCGAGATAGAGATGGCCCGGATGATCTCGGAGGCAATTCCCTCGGTGGAAATGGTCCGCATGGTCAGTTCAGGGACCGAGGCAGTAATGAGCGCGGTCAGGCTGGCCCGCGCCTTCACAGGCAGGAGTGCCGTTTTGAAATTTGAGGGATGCTATCACGGCCATGCCGACCCATTCCTGTCCGGTGCCGGTTCAGGGCTTGCAACCTTTGGCATCCCGGCGAGCCCCGGGGTGCCGCCGGAAGTTGCCGGGCTCACAATCACTGTCCCTTATAACAACCTGGATGCCGTGAGAAAGGCACTGGATGATCACGGACAGACTATCGCATGCATCGTAATCGAGGCCATTGCCGGCAACATGGGGGTGGTCCTGCCCGGTGAACGTTTCCTTTCAGAGTTGAGACGGCTTACCGAAGAACGCAAAATCCTGCTGATATTCGACGAGGTAATCACGGGCTTTCGCCTGCACTACGGGGGCTACCAGGACCTGGCCGGTATCAGGCCTGATTTGACGTGCCTTGGCAAGATAATCGGCGGCGGGCTGCCGGTGGGGGCGTTCGGGGGGCGCCGGGATATAATGGAGATGCTTGCTCCCAGCGGCCCTGTCTACCAGGCCGGAACGCTTTCCGGCAATCCTTTGGCCATGGCAGCCGGGGTGACGACCCTGAAGATATTGAAAAGGGAAAACGGGTATGGCCGCCTGGAGAAGAACACGTCGGAACTTTGTGCGGCAATGCAGCGAATTGCCGGAGAAAACGGAATCGATGCGGCAATAAACAGGTCCGGCTCCATGTTTACGTTGTTTTTCCAGCCCGCGGCAGTCATCGACTACGACTCGGCAAAGCTAAGCGACACCAGACGTTTCGGCACTTATTTCAATGCCATGCTGCAAAACGGGATAAGCCTGCCTCCCTCCCAATTCGAGGCCTGTTTTGTTTCCCTGGCCCATACAGACGAGGATTTCGAAAGGACTTTGGAGGCCTTCAGCAAGACGATGCCCGGCCTGAGGAGTCCCCGTTAAGAGGAGCTGAAACCCTCCAACGGACGGCTCATTTTCAGGCGGTTTCTGTTGACTTAACTCCTTCCCCTATGATAGAAGGCGGCGGTTAATGAATAAGGACACCCAGAAGTATATGGTTCAGCTGACCTACGCGAGCAGCGTAGGTTTCGCCATGATCCTGACTATCTTTGGAAGTCTTTATATAGGCAATTACCTCGACAGGAAATTCGAGACCGGAAATATCCTCACTATTGTTTTCCTGGTGTGCGGGGTGGGTGCCGCCTTATTCAGCATTTATAATTTTATAAGGAAGAATTTTCCGAACGAAAACGAAGCTCTACGGGCGTTAAAAAATGATCCGCATCCCAAAAGACCCCCTCCAGTCAAAAATTGAGGTCCATAACTGGATTTTCCTGGGGGTTGCCGCCGCTGTAAGTTATGTCCTCGGGTCCCTGAATTTCACCCTGGGGGTCCTGGCGGGCGGCATTATCAGCATTGCCAATTTCTACGGTATGTCCCGCAGCCTGAGGAAAGGCTTCGCGAACGTGTCAGCCCGTACCAAGTCCTTTCTCTTGATCAGGTACTACATGAGGTTCGTCCTGACTGGAATTGTCATCTATTTTCTCCTCACCAGGACTGAAATAAGCATCTTCGGGCTTTTGATCGGTTTGTCCATAGTCGTCATAAACATTGTTGTTTCAACAATATATGATCTTTCAAAAAAAAACTTCATGATGATGGAGAAGGAGGTTAATTAGAAGAAAATGGAACACCCTCTTTTGTTGCTAGGTTTCATACATTTGCCGCCTCACGTGACGTACACATGGCTCGTCATGGGAATCCTTGCGGTTTTATCGATAGCGGCGGTAAAAGGGATGCAGATTTATCCCAACAAGGTGCAGAATATCATGGAGGTCATCATCAGCGGTGTTAAAGGCCTTCTGTTAGATACGATGGGCCCGCATGGGATGATTTTCTTCCCGCTCATTGCGACCCTGTGCCTGTTCATCCTGACATCCAACCTCATCGGCCTGATTCCGGCGTTCGACTCGCCGACGGCTAACCTGAACACGAATGCGGCCATGGCCCTGACGGTTTTCGTCCTGACCCACATTGTCGGTGTAAAGATCCACGGGGTCAAGTACCTGAAACAGTTCATGGGGCCGGTATGGTGGCTCACCCCGCTGATGCTCCCCATCGAGCTCGTCAGCCATCTTTCCCGGCCGGTTTCCCTGACCATGCGTCTGTTCGGAAACATCCAGGGAGGGCATATCGTCCTGGCGGTCCTCTTCATCCTTGTTCCGCTTCTCGTGCCGCTGCCGATCATCGTTCTGAAGATCCTTATCTCCGTCATCCAGACGCTGGTCTTCATGCTCCTGTCGATGATGTATATCGCCGGAGCTATGGAAGAGGCGCACTAAAAGACAGGCGATAGGCTAAAGGACTAAAGGATTATATTAAAAAGGGCAGGCCCACATGGGCGTGCCCTTTTTTTATCCAGCGTCTCGATGAAGCTGAGGCGTCGAATAACCCTTGCCTTTATATAAACCCTTTTGCCTGAGCCTAGCCTAAAATAATAAAGGCCGGGACTCAAGTTCCGGCCTTTATCTTATAATCCTTTTGCCTTTAGCCTTAGCGCCTTTTTTACAGACTTGAAATATACTCGTGGATAGCTTTCGCCGACTTTCTTCCCGCACCCATCGCCAGGATAACCGTCGCCGAGCCGGTCACGATATCGCCGCCTGCGTAGACGCCCTTGCGGCTTGTTATCCCCGACTCGTCCTTGGTCACGATATATCCCCACTTATTCGTTTCCAAACCTGGTGTCGTGTTGGGGATAACCGGGTTGGCCATTGTGCCTATTGCCACAACCACCGTGTCAACGTCGATCTCAAACTCCGAGCCCTTGATCGGAACGGGGCTTCTCCTGCCGGAGGCATCCGGTTCGCCGAGTTCCATGCGGATGCAGCGGATCTGTTTTACCCAGCCATTCTCGTCGCCGATGTATTCGACCGGGTTGTGAAGGAGCTTGAACTGCACGCCCTCTTCCTTGGCATGGTGCACTTCCTCGATCCTGGCCGGCATCTCGACTTCCGTCCGGCGGTAGATAATGTACGCGTTATCCGCCCCGAGCCTCAGAGCCGTCCTGACCGAGTCCATCGCGACGTTCCCGCCGCCGATCACGGCGACATTCTTCCCCTTGACAATCGGTGTGTCCACGTTCGGGAAATCGTAAGCTTTCATCAGGTTCGAGCGCGTCAGGTACTCGTTGGCCGAGTAGATCCCGCTCAGGTTCTCGCCGGGGATGTTCATGAACACCGGAGCGCCTGCCCCAACACCGAGGAACACGGCCTGGAAGCCCTCTGCAAAGAGGTCGTCGATCGTTTTGAGCCTGCCGATCACCGCGTCCGTCACGAGCTTGACCCCGAGCTTCTGCAGGTAATCGACTTCGGCATCAACTATGGCCTTCGGGAGACGAAACTCGGGAATGCCGTAGACGAGAACACCGCCCGCTTTATGCAGGGCCTCAAATATGGTGACATCGTGCCCCAGTTTGACCAGGTCGCCGGCAATCGTGAGACCGGCCGGACCGGCCCCGACTATCGCCACTTTCTTTCCCGTGGCAGGGGCGGGTGCGGGAATATCGATTTTCCCGGAAGCCCTCTCATAATCGGCTGCAAACCTCTCGAGCCTGCCGATGGCGACCGGTTCGAATTTCTTCCCGAGGATGCAGACCTTCTCGCACTGGTCTTCCTGGGGACAAACCCTGCCGCACACCGCGGGAAGGCAGTTGGTCTCTTTGAGCTTCTTGGCCGCGCCAATGAAGTCTCCGTCGGCGATGAGCTTTATGAACCCGGGAATGTCGACGTCCACGGGGCATCCAGGGACACAGCCCGGCTTCTTGCACATGATGCAGCGCTTGGCTTCGGCTATTGCCGTTTCTTCCGTGTACCCGGTCGGCACTTCCATGGAAGTTCTTTACCCTGACCTTCGGGTCCTGCTCCGGCATGCCGATGCCTGGGCACTCTTTCCTTTTTTTCTTTTTTCTTTTCTTTATTTTCCATAGTTCGCGCACCTGCATTCCATCGCCTGTTTTTCCTGATCGCAATACATCCTCAGGCGAGCTCATTAATAAGTTGAAGTCGACATCGATGGCCATCAAATTCCGGTCCGTCAACACAGCCGAACTTCGTCTTCCCGTGCAACCGACACCCGGCAGGCGCCGCACATCCCCGTGGCGTCCACCATGATCGGGTTGAGGCTCACGATGGTCTTCAGTGCCATAGGGCTTGGTGACATTGCAGATGACCCGCATCATCGGCACGGGGCCGATCGCGAAGACGCGGTCGATCTTCGTCCCCTTGTCGATCAGGTTCTGAAGGACCGCGCTGACAAACCCATGGAAACCGTAGCTCCCGTCGTCGGTCGCAGACGATGAGCTCATCGCTGACCGCCCATTCTCTCTTTTCCAGGATCAGCAGGTCCTTGGTCCTGGAGCCGATGATCGAGATTACCTTATTGCCGGCTTTCTTCAGCGCCGCCGCAATCGGATAGATAACCCCGACCCCGACGCCGCCGCCCACGCAAATCGCCGTGCCGAAATTTTCAATCTCGGTCGGGTGCCCGAGGGGGCCGAGGACATGGGCGAGGCTATCGCCCGCATTGAGCAAGTGCCAGTCGGCCGTTGTTTTGCCGACAACCTGGAAGATGATGGTCAGGGTGCCTTTTTCCGCATCAGAATCGACGATGGTCAGGGGGATCCTCTCGCCCTTATCGTCGATCATGAGCACGATAAACTGCCCCGCCTTGCGCTTCTTCGCAATTTCCGGGGCCTCGAAGACCATCTTCACCACGCTTTCGTGCAAATATGTTTTTTCCAGGATCTTGTTCAATTTCCGAGCTCCTTCGTTATTTGTCACATTCAGATTAATATTCTCTCGGCAGGGTGTCGAGTTCCGCCAGCGAGAACACCGGGCCGTCTTTGCATACATACTTGTGCCCCACGTTGCAGCGGCCGCATTTGCCGATGCCGCATTTCATCCTCATTTCGAGAGATGTAAGGATATTTTCCTTTTGAAAATCCGAGATCGAAAAACACCGGCAGGGTAAACCGGATCATGATCGGAGGGCCGCAGATCACCGTCACCGCATTATCCGGGCTCGGGCGCCGACCTCCTTGCAGACCGTGGGGACAAATCCTTCCCTGCCTTTCCAGGTCGCGTCACCTTTATCAACCGTGATCATCATCTCTATGTCGCTTCTTTTTTCCCAGTCCTGGAGCTCTTCTTTGTAGCAGCAGCAGGCCGGGGGTCGCGCGCCCCGTAGATCACCGTGATCTTCCCGAAGCGCTTCCTGTTCTCCTCGTAAGAGCATGTAATTGATCAGCGACCGCAGGGTCGTGAATGCAAAACCGCCGCCAACAACAACGATATTCTTTCCCTCCAGGAACTCGATCGGCCAGGGATGGCCGAGCGGCCCGCGGATGCCCATTTCAGCGCCTTCCTCCATGTCGTGCAGGGTGCTGGTCACGAGCCCCGCTTTCTGAACCGTGAATTCGAGGTATCCGGGCTGGGTCGGGGAAGAGGCAATCCCGATCGGGCTCTCGCCTTTCCCGTAAATGGAAAGCTCCGCAAACTGGCCGGGCAGGTATTTGAAACTTTCCTCGTCTTCCTTGTTGAGGAAAACGAGCCGGAATGTCTTGATGTCGTTGGTGTCAACTTCCGTTGACGATCTTCACGATTTTGACCGGCATGGGTATATAGGGGTTTTGCATTACAGCAGCTCCTTCAGATCTTCATTGTTTCTCGCTTTCCTTGATGGCCCCTTCGGCAACCGACAGGATGTCAATGTTGACGGGGCACGAACGCGTGCAGCGTCCGCAGCCGACGCACGATGTGATTCCGAAGTTCTTAACGTAATAGGAGAATTTATGGTTCACGCTGCTGGCGCAGTCTCTGGGAAATCCTCGGTCCGCGGATTGTGGCCGCTCGCTTCCAGGGTGAAATTCGTGAACATGCAGGCGTCCCACAGCTCCGGCGGCGCTGCCTTTCCGGAACAGGGTCTCGTCGTTGATATCAAAGCAGTGGCAGGTGGGGCACACGAAAGTGCACGTCCCGCAACTCAGGCAGGCCATGGCGGCCTTCTGCCAGTAGGGCTGTCAAAAGCTCTGGCCAGTTCTTGTCCGGGGCGCCGTCCAGGTTTATTGTCCGCGTCTTCAGCTCCGGCCCCTTGGCGATCTTCTCGTCATAATATTTCTCATCATCCGCCGAAGCGTCATCCAGGCCAAGGGTCGGAGAGCAGTTCCTCGCCTTTTTTCGGTCAGCCCTTGATCAGGAAATCCGGGCCTTTGCTTCACGAGGAAGAGATCGCTCCCCCTCTCGTCCGCCGCATGGATCCCGAAGGCATTGTAGAAGTCGGCAGGGTCGACCGAATCAAAGGCAAAGCCGATAATGGTCGTATTTTCCCTTCTCTGTCTTCCAGTACGGGTCGGTGATCCCGCCGCTTCGAAAATGGCGTCCATGATCTCGAAGCTCTTGACGTCGCAGGGCCTGACTCCCAGCAACGACCTGCGGCTTGACATCGGACGGGAACCGTTTCGGATTCGATCCTCTCTTTGCCCAGCTATACTTGATCATCTCCTCGCTCTGGGGAAAGAACACGCCCTTGGGGCTGAGGTCGGTATTGTAGAAATCAAGCGTGACCTGGCCCGGCATCGCTTGATCGGCTTGAAATTGACGTTTCGCCGTCCGCAACGGGAGCAAACAGCGGTCCCTTGCCCATCAGGGCGGAAACAAAATCGCCGGAAATTTTTCGGGGGTTATTTTCTTCACCACTGTTAGCTCCTTTTATGCTTGCTGCTCCTGGAGTCTAATAAAGTGAACGCCTTGCGGGCCATACTCAATCGAGGATATCGTTGGAATCCTCAACCTTGAAGTCAACCATGACCGGCTTATCGTTGACATCCATGCCGGACTTCTGCTTGAACATCTCCTCGCATTCCCTGGCCACTTCCTTGTGGAAAAGGTACAGGGGGATGTTCACGGGGCAGGCCCTGCTGCATTCCCCGCAATCCACGCAGCGGCCGGCCAGGTGATAGAACCTCGTCAGGTGGTACATGAGGTTGCCGTCTGGATGTTCGGGCGACTTGTCCGCCCACTGCGGCCTCGTCTGGTCCACGAAGCACGGATCGCAATAGCACATCGGGCAGGCCTTGCGGCATGCATAACAGCGGATGCACCTGCGCGAGTTCCTTTTCCCAGAACGCCCAGCGCTCGTCGCGGCCCATGGACTGCGAGTTCCGCCAGGACGGCGTAGGGCGAACGGATGCTGCTTCCCTTGATTTCCTCTCCCAGCAGGACGTCGTAAATGACCGGGTTGTATGTGCCCCTGTGGTCTTTTCGTCGATTTCCTTTCCGGTCGCCTGGTCTTTCAGGCCGTTGAAGGGAATGCCGAGCAGGACCAGGTCCTCTCTCTTGACCTTGCCTTCCTGGATCAGGACTATTACGGCCCGGCTGTCGGCGCCTTTCACGGCCACGCGCGAGCTTTGTGCCTGCGGGATAGCGCCCGATATAACGGGCCATGTTCGCCGTGCAGATATTCGTTGAAGACCAGGTTCATCGACCTCTTCAGGGGTAGATGCGGCAAACGGCATCGGGTGTTTTTCGTCGTAGCCCGGCCATAACCCGAGCACCACGGAAACAGCCCCGCTCTCCAGGAGTTTTTTAGCTTCCTCTTTCAGCCTTGTTTCTATTGTCTTTGCATCGGTCATTTTCTTCAATCCGCCTTATTTCTCAATCTTGAATTTGGTCTGCGGGCCCAGTTCCTTTATCGTGTTTGTCAACTCCTCGACCACTTCGGCGAAGCGCTTGCCTTCCGAGGCGGATATCCACTCGACCCTGAACCTCTCGGGCTCCATTCCCGCAAAGTCCAGGATCTTTTTCGTAATGGCCAGCCTGCGGCGGGCATACATGTTCCCGGTCCCGTAATGGCAGTCGCCGGGATGGCAGCCGCCAACCAGTACGCCGTCGGCGCCCAGCTGAAAAGCCCTGAAGATAAATGAGGGGTTTATCCGGCTCGAGCACATGACCCTGACCAGCCTTAAATTCTGGGGGTACTTGAGCCTTGTCGTTCCGGCAAGGTCGGCGCCTGTGTACGTGCACCAGTTGCATGCTATTCCCTGTATCTTGGGTTCGAATCCCATTTTCTTCTCCTTGATTTAAAATTCCATCAGGCCTTCCATCTCGGCCATGATCTGGTCATTGACGAAATGGCGGGCCATAATCGCACCTGTCGGGCAGCCTGCGGCGCAGGAACCGCAGCCCTTACAAAGCGCTTCGTTGATTTCCGATACGCCCTTGTCCGGCTTATAGAACGGGGCGCCATAGGGACAGACTTTCACGCAGTTCTGGCAGCCGCAGCAGACCGCCTGGTTGACCATGGCAGTCGCGGCCTCCAGTTCGAGCTTGTCCTTAACGACTATCGTGAGCGCCTCGGCGGCCGCACCGGTAGCCTGGGATACCGTGTCCGGAATGTCCTTCGGGCCCTGGCAGGCCCCGGCTATGAACACGCCGTCGGTCATCGTGGAGAGCGGGCGCCAGTTTCGGATGCCTCTCCATGAAGAAGCCGTATTTATCGGTGCTCAGGTTGAAGAGCCTCGCCATGTCCTTGGCGTCGGCGCGCGGCTTCATGGCCGGCGACAGGACTACCATGTCGACCGGGATGCGCATGAATTTCTGGCTCAGGGTGTCTTCAACTTCCACGACGAGTTTCCCCGGCTCTTCCGTTTCGTTAGTCTTGTCAGTCACGCGGGCCGCCTTGCCCCGGACGAATTTGACGTCCTCTTCCAGCAGCCTGTCGTAGAATTCTTCGTATCCTTTCCCGGGCGTCCTCATGTCGATGTAGAGCTGGTAGACTTCGGCCCCGGTCTTCTCTTTCATGAGATGGGCAAATTTCAGAGAGTACATGCAGCACACGCGGCTGCAGTATTCATAGTTGTTCTTGTCGCGGCTCCCGATACAGTGCAGGATCGCCACGCTCGCGGGCTGTTTTCCGTCCCTCATGATGACTTTGCCGCTTGTGGGGCCAGCGGCGTTGAAGAGCCTTTCTACCTCGAGGGCATGGTAGACCCGGGAGTATTTGCCGTACCCGTACTGCACGAGGGGCGCCGTGTCCATGAGGTCATAGCCGGTCGCCATAATGATGGCACCGACTTTTATTTCCTTGAATGTGTCCTTCTGCTCGTAATCGATGGCCCCCTGCTCGCAGACCTTCTGGCAGAGCTTGCAGCCCTTGCCCTTGATCAGGAAAACACAGGACTTGGCGTCAATAACCGGCTTCTGGGGGACGGCCTGGGGGAATGGTATGTAAATGGCTTTCCTCTTTACGAGGCCCTCGTCGAATTCCGAGACCGCTTTTCCGGGACATTTCTCGGTGCAGGCCAGGCAGGCATTGCACTTGTCGTGGTCGATGTAGCGGGCTTTCTGCCTGATTTTCACATCGAAATTTCCGACGAAACCTTTTATTTCATCGACTTCGCAATAGGTCAGGAGCTCGATATTCTTACTCTGCAGCACAGCATCCATTTTCGGCGTGAGGATGCAGGCGGAGCAGTCGAGGGTCGGGAAGGTCTTGTCGAACTGGGACATATGGCCCCCGATCGACGGTGTCCGCTCGACGAGGTAGACTTTCTTCCCGGTCTCCGCCAGTTCCAGTGAGGCCTGGATGCCGGCAATCCCGCCCCCTACGACCATCACGTTGGGGTTGACGTCAATGAACCGCGATGTGAGCGGCGCGAGCAGGCGGGCCCTGTAAACGGCGCCGTTTATCATCGCCTTGGCCTTCTCGGTGGCGATGTCCTCGTCCTCGGTTACCCAGGAGACGTGCTCCCGGATGTTAACGATCGTGAGCAGGTATTGATTGAGGCCGGCCGCCTCGATTACCTTGCGGAACGTCTTCTCGTGCATGAGGGGGGAACAGGCCGCTACGATCACCCTGTTGAGATTGTTTTTCTTGATGTTGTTTTGAATAAGCTCCTGGCCGGGCGTGGAGCACATGAACTTGTACTCCTCGGCTACGACTACATCCGGCAGGGTGCGGGCAAATTCTACCACTTCGGGGACCCGCACAGTCTTAGCTATATTCAAACCACAGTCGCAGACGAAAACTCCGATCCTGCTCATAAAAGCTCCCTTTACTCTATTCTATGCTCTCCAGAACCAGCTCGGAGAGATCCTTAACTTTGATTTTGTCATCCGCATTTGCCGTCCTGGTGCTGTCTTCCAGCATGGCAATGCAGTACGGACAGGATGTTGCGATAACGGAAGCGCCTGTCCCCATAGCCTCCTCAAGCCGGAAATCGCTCAGTCGCTCGCCCTTTGCCCTCTCGACCCAGAGGCCTCCGCCGCCGCCGCCGCAGCACATGCTCTGCTCCCTGATCCGGTCCATTTCCACCAGCTCGAGGCCGGGGATGGACCTGATGACCTCGCGGGGCGCATCGTATATGCCATTGTGCCTCCCCAGGTAGCAGGGGTCATGATATGTCACCTTTGCGCCGCCGAAGTCCTTCTTCGGGCTTAATTTGCCGGTCTTGATCAGGTCGGCAAGCAGCTCGGAAAAATGGATCACTTCAAATCCATTGCCGTATTCTTTGGTAAAAGTCTCAAAACAATGGGGGGAAATGACGATGACTTTCTTCACTCCAGCCGCTTTGAACAGCTGTTTATTATTTTCCTTCAATTTTTCGTAGAGATCGTAATCTCCGACTTTTTTCAGGCTCTCGCCGCAGCACTTCACCTCGGTGCTTGCCAGTCCCCAGCTTAAACCCGCCCTGTTGAGTATTTCGGCTGTCGCCTTTGCCACCTGGACATTGCGGGGGTCATAGGAAACCGTGCAGCAGGTAAAATAAAGGTACTCCATGCCTTCCTCGTACATGGGGTATTTACCCTGGGCCCAGTCGTTTCTCTTGGAGGGCTCTCCCGTCCAGGGGTTTCCCCTGGCTGAGAGGCTTCCCACAAAAGACCTGAGGCTTCCGGGGAGCATGCCGCCCGAGGCGTACACACTGCGCATTGCCATTACGACGTTGATTATCTCTACCCCCCGGGGGCAGCGGTCAACGCAGAACTTGCACGTGGAGCAGCCCCACATCAGGTCCTCAATCCCCTCAAACCCGAATTGCCCGAGGCGGATGAGCTTGCGGATATTGAATTCCGAGATGGGTTTCCAGGGGCAGGTCCCCGAACATGTGCCGCATTGGTAACATTTTTTCAGGGCCTCGCCGCCGGCCTCGGCAATGGCCTGCGATACTTCCAAAAATGGCGCTACGGTTTCTGACATTCTAAAGCTCCTGTTAGACGTAAATACGTCGATCTTCAGCGTTTTTGCTGAATTCCGAAAACAATCCCGGCTGTCGGCTGATTTCCTCTTGAAATGCTAACGGAGAAGGTCTTAATTGTCGAATTACGTAATAATATTAACAAGTTATCAACCTAAGGCGGACAATCTTGGCGATTATGCCCTAAGCCCTCAATATTGTCAAGATTTATCGTTGGGAAGTGCCGGAAATCAGTAATCAAACGGTGGGGATTGCTAAGAACTTGCTAGAGGCTCCCGGGGATCCTCCCCGATCCTCTTCTGAATTTCCCTCCAGAGCGCATCTTTTCCCTCTCCCGTTTTAGCCGAAAAAAATATAAGTTCCCGCCCCTCCGCTCCGAGAGTTTTCCTTATTACCGAGGCCTGCTTCTGCAATTCGTTTCGGGACAACTTGTCTGATTTTGTCACGACTGTGACATAATCGTTCCCGGTAGCCTTGAGCCACTTTATTAACTGCAAATCGCCTTCCGACGGGGTCCTGCGGCTGTCGAGCAGGACAATTACCAGGCGAAGATTGGGTCTGTTGCTGAGGTATGTCTCAACCATGGGGCCCCATTCTTTTCTGACCCCCAGGGATACCCTGGCGAAGCCGTATCCCGGAAGGTCCACGAGGTACAATTTCCTGTTCAGGATAAAAAAATTGATGAGGCGCGTCTTTCCGGGAGTCGAACTTGTCGCGGCCAGTTTCTTCCTGTTTGTCAGGGTGTTGATCAGGGTTGATTTGCCCACGTTTGACCGGCCGGCAAAGGCGATTTCAGGAAAAGACGGCGGCGGGAAGTGAGAAGGGGCCGTCGCGCTTTTTATAAATTCTGCTGATGTTATTTTCATTTGCAAGTTTTCCCCGGATCTGACTCATTCAAACGCAATCCCGTACTTTTCAAGCTTTCTCTCCAGGGTCGGGCGGGAGATCCCTAGCGCTTCGCATATCTCGCCCTTGTTCCTGCCAATTTGTTCGATAACTCTCCTAATGTGTTTTTCCTCTATTTCATCAAGCGTCAGTATTTTCTTTTCTCCCGGCGGGGCCTCCTGGCCGGGCTTGCACTCTGATTCGCCGTACCCCAGCAGGTTGGGGAAATCCTCCGTGCCGAGGACGTTCCCCTTTGCGACCACTGCCGCCCTCACGAGAAGATTTTCAAGCTCGCGCACGTTTCCCGGCCATTCATATTTGTTGAACATATCCACCATCTCCGGGGACAGGCCTGCCATCTTCTTGTGCAGGTCGCGATTGATCTTTTTTATGAGGTACTCAATAAGCAGGGGCAAGTCTTCCCTCCTCTCTCGCAAGGGGGGAAGGTTGATTGTCACGATATTGAGGCGGTAATAGAGGTCATCCCTGAACTTGCCCTCGCTGACCATTGTCTTCAGGTCTTTGTTCGTGGCCGCTATTATCCTGGCGTTTACCTTTACCCTGTCCTTCCCGCCTACCCTCTCGAATTCCATTTCCTGGAGCACCCTCAGGAGTTTAGCCTGAAGGTTAAGGGACATCTCGCTGATCTCGTCGAGAAAGACCGTGCCGTACCTTGCCAGTTCAAATTTCCCCAGCTTCTTGTTTATGGCGCCGGTGAAAGAACCCTTTTCATGGCCGAACAGTTCCGATTCCAGCAGGGTGTCCACTATGGCCGAACAGTTCACGGCGATATACGGCTCGTTTGCCGAAGTGTTGGTGTGGATTACTTTTGCTATCATCTCTTTCCCGGTTCCGCTTTCGCCCTGGATCAATACCGTTGTCCTGCTCTGGGAGACGACGCCGATGACCTTGAAAATCTCCCTCATCGCCTTTCCGGCGCCGATTATGTCGCCGACCTTGAAACTGCGCGAGGGTTCCATCAGAAGCCCGTTTATCTTTTTTTCCATTTCGGAACTTTTCAGGGCCTTCTGAATGGCGATATCCAGTTCGTCAATGTTGATGGGCTTGTGGATGTAATCGAAAGCGCCTTCTTTCATCGCCCTGATTGTCGTCTCCATGTCGTGATGGGCGGTAATCATTATGACCTTGGCGGTGTTGTCGTGCTCTTCCTTAAGGTCTTCAAGCACCGTAAACCCGTCTATATCGGGAAGCCGGATATCAAGGATGATGAGATCGGGGGAGATCTGGACGGCCTTGTTGAGGCCTTCGGTCCCCGTGTTGGCAGTGTAAACCTCATATCCCTCTTCGGTCAGGTAGAGTTCCAGGGTTTCACAGATTGATTTTTCGTCATCAATTACAAGAATCTTAGACACTTTGCCGCCCCTTTGAAATTTCGCCCGCTTCCCCCTTCTCCGAGATGGGAAGACTCACTATAACCGTTGTGCCTTTCCCCGCCTGGCTTTTAACCTCTATAGTGCCTTTGTGCTGGTCGATGATTTTCTTCACCTGCGTCAGGCCCAGGCCGGTTCCATACTTCTTTTTTGTAAAGAAAGGATTGAAAATATGGGCCAGGTCCTCGGGAGATATGCCGCAGCCGTTGTCCTCGATTGTCACGCTTACCATATTATCGCTTTCCCTTGACACGGATGTGCTGAGGGCAAGGCTGCCCCCCGGCTCCATTGCATCAATAGCATTGAGATAGAGGTTTAGAAGCACCTGGCTCATCATGGCCTGGTCAATTTCCACTTCCGGCAAATCGTCCGCGAAGCGGGTCTCAATCCTGACATTTTTTTCAATGATCTGCTTTTCTGCCATGCTCAGCGATTGTTCCAGGAAAGGATTGATCCTTACAGGTTTCCTGTCGGGGTCCGCCGGCCGGGCGAATATAAGTATGTCGCTGACGAGCTTTTCCAAATGCTCAACTTCTTTCTGGGCTATTTTGAACCTCTTCTGGTCGTTTCCCGTCGGGTTCAGCCTTTTCTCAAGGATGTGAAGGCTCATCTTTATTGACGAAAGGGGATTCCTTACCTCGTGGGCAATGCCGGCGGAAAGCTGGCCGACAGCGGCCAGTTTCTGGCTCTGATAGAACTTCTGCTCCAGGTTCTTGAATTCGGTTATATCACGCTGCACAAGGATGAACCTTTCGGTGTTCTTTATCGGCCGGGCGCTGATCAGAAGGTCCCGTTTTGTCCCGTCGCGCGCCGTGGCGGTAACCTCAAAAGGTGTATAGTCCCCCGATGTCACGGCTCTCCATCTCTCCAGAAGTTGATTTTTTTGCTCCTCGTCCAGGAACTCGGCAATATTCCTGCCCCTCAGGTGCTTGGAATCCTGTGCCCCGGGTAGCAATCTCTTTGCTCGCATACTGGATAACGCCGCTCGTGTCGAGATCGAATATCCTGTCGGGCGAGCTTTCCAGGATTGTCTGGAGGTAATTGTTTATCTGCTCAATTTCTTTTCGGAGCGTTATATTTTCGTCGAGTTCGTCCTTCAGCGTCTCGGCATACTCCTTGAGGTTCAGCTCCATTTCCTTTTCGCGGGTTACGTCCTGCAATGTCTCAACCGCCGCGATAATGTTGCCCTTTTCATCGTAGATCGGGGCGGCAAGGAAATAAAGGTGGCGGCGCTTTCCGCCCAGGTTCTCGTAAAAGTCCATTGCCTCGTACGCGCCCTTAACTACCGCGGAGGGCTGCATCTGCCTTTTCCCGTAAAACTTTTTGAGACCTTCCATATCATTATCGACAATAACATCGGCGATAACGGACCGCTTCTCCTTGTAAAAGGGCTCATACTGGCGGCTCGTGCCTATCATGTCTTTTCCCTCATAGCCGGTCAGTTCGGTGCATGCCTTGTTCCACAGGATGATCTTGTGGTCCTTGTCTATGACAAAAGTGGGAATGGGGGACCCCTCTATTATGCCTTCTATCGTGCGCTTCAGGGTGATATTCTTGTTCAGCTCGTCTTTGAGTGTATCTGCGTAGTTCTTGAGGTCAAGTTCCATCTCCTTTTCGCGCGTCACATCCTGGAGGGTCTCTATGGCCGCTATGATTTCACCGTTCTCATCGTAAATAGGGGCCGCGAGGAAATACAGGTGGCGGCTGCATTCCCCCCAGGTTCTCATAATAATCACTGGCCTCGTAAGGCGCCCTCTATGATCGCATGGGGCTGGACTTCCTTCTCTCCATAGAAGCGGCTTCAACCCCTCATCGAGGTCCTGGTCTACTATGATATCGGCAATAACCGGCCTTTTTTCGGGGTAAAACGGCATCCACTGGTTATCGGTGCCGATCATCTCCTCGCCCCTGAGCCCCAGCAGTTCCGTACATGCCTTGTTCCAGAATATGATCTTGTGATTCCTGTCGATGATGAAACTCGCAATGGGCGAACCTTCGATGATCCCCTCGACTTTCCTTTTTTCCCGGGCCAGGTCTTCCTGCCACTGTTCACGCTCCCGCAGGTGTTTGATTTCCTCTTCAAGGAGGACCCTCCTGCGCCCGGAAAAGATCATCACGGCGCTGCCGATGACCACGGCTATGATGAGCACAAATGACTCGAGCAAGACTATAAAAACAGTCTCTTTCATGTGCAGCAGGGCGGATGAGTAGTGGGTGCCGATCCCAAGCCATAATTCCCGCCGGCTATGCGGACCGGGGCGTGGGCAGCTATTGTCCTGACTGCCTGGCCGCGCTCTTTTCGTTATGAAAATTTCGCCTTTTGTCTCATTTGGCCCCAGTATTGAGCCTTTCAGGTCACCGCCCTGCTGCCCACTCAACATCTCCAGCGTGGTCCCGATCAGTTCCGGCCTGGTATGGTAAAGGAGCTGCCCGGCCGAATCAATGATCCAGGCATTTGAGCCGAAACTCTGACTCAATGGGCCGATATTACGCTCTATCAGGGAGGAGATTGAGAGAACCGCCACGATAACCGGCCCTTCCCGTGACTCGAATTGGGGGACCGCAATAACCACCAGGAATTTTTTCCCCTCACTGGTTGACGCAACTAATCCTTGCGCAACTGTATCGCGGGCGGATTTCGATTTTTCGACGACTCCTTTGAGCTCATCGAGTGAAAGGCCGTATTTACCTGCATCGGGATAGATCTTCCAGATGCCGGAGGCATGTTCCGCGGCCAGAAAATCTATCCTGCCTCCGAGGTCCTCATAAACAAGCTGCATGGTCCTTCGGGAAGACAGGTCTTTGAAAGCCGATTGAGTCTTTATGCTCCGCTCCACAGCTGCAAAAAGATCCTCTACACGGGAAGCCAGATTTTTTGCCAATGCCGCTTGCTGGATATTGAATTGCTCGCCCATTTCTTTTTCCCGGGCGTGGTATATCAGGAGGGAAAAAAGGAGGATCATGCACACAACTATGGCAGTGGTCAGCCAGACCGGGGACCTGATGTTTTTCAGAACCGACCCCATTCATTCGTCCCCGTCAGCCGATTTCTTCCGTTTATCTTTTATGGCGATAAGGACGTAAACCCCGACGGCTGCGCTCAGGGAGATAACGAGCTTCCAGAGGCCGCTTTCTATATTGAAGACTTTTTCACAGCCAAGCCAGACAACTAAATAGGTTACTGCGGTTAATATTTCCTGCATTGATCCCCTCTTTGTAAGTCCATCATTGAAATCCGGCTGATATTACAGAAGAAAGCTCAATAATTTCAAGCATAATCATCATTTTTTGCGTTTTTCGAAGATTGCCTGTGCCATTCCCGAAGGGGGGCTGTTATCGAGCCGTTTAATACATCGTTAAACTCGGGATTGAAAATTTAATGAAATATTAAAGAGCCGGTCCGGGCGAAACTCGCGTCCGTGAAACGGAAAAAATCTATTAACCTGCGACTTCGTTGACTTTATAACCAATATGTTTTTGCCGTCCCAAAATGGCATGTTCGTTGCAGATGTTCTTGCAGTTTTTGACGTTCGATCCTTTCCTTTGTTCAGGAAATGTGATAGACGGTGCGAAAAAGAAACAGAGAAATTCTATTTCGTATGAAAGGAGAGTAAAAGATGTTCAAGAAATTAGGAAAGAAACTGTTAACGTCCCTGTCAGCAATAGCTGCTGTTCTGCTGTCTTCTCCATTGGCAATAGCGGCAGAGGCCCTTCCCACCGGTGAGTCGACTGTAAAAGTCATCTTCACAGTGGGCGCCATGGTTGGCGCAGGATTCGCGATTGGTCTCGGGGCGATCGGTGCCGGCGCCGGTATCGGTAGCGCGTGTAATGGTGCCTGTCAGGCGGTTGGAAGGAACCCCGGAGTTCAGGGCAAGATCATGACAGTCATGCTCGTCGGTATGGCCATGGCCGAATCGGTTTGTATTTACGCCCTGGTCGTAGCTCTTATCCTTCTGTATGCTAACCCCTACATGCGTTTCTTTTTGGGTTAATCGCGGTTAAGTTAACTTCAAAAAATCTAACACCGTTAGGGGGGAAAAGGAATGACAGAAGTCAAAAAAGATAAGCAGATATTTACTGTCGCAAGGGTTTTCTTCCTGCTTATAGTACTCCCCTTATCACTCATGGCTATTCTTATCGCCAATGGCATCTTTAAGTTAGGGATTACAGCAAAGGAACGGGCTGTTACTGTTCTTGATCAAAAATCACAGGAAGAAATAAAAATTCGTGCCATGAACGTGGCGGATGAGGTTGCCAATTTCCTTACGGAAAGAAGGAAAGACCTTTTTGTCGCAACTATCCTGCCTGCGAACCGAGTCCGCTTACAAACAGTTTCTAAGTGAAAACAAGAGGAATATCTGGGTCAAGGAAAATGAAAAGATTGCCCAGGCCTCAGTTCCTCTTTACACCGAAATGGCCTTGATTGACAAAGCAGGCAACGAGGTCATAAAGATTTCGAATGGCAACGCGGTTCCGAAAGCGAAATTAACAAATGTAAGCAATTCCAAGAACACCGGTTATAAATCAGAGGAATATTTCGCAAAGGCCAAGGGCCTCTCCAAAGGCGAAGTTTATGTCTCTCCGGTAACAGGATGGTATGTAAGCCGGCCTGAGTTTCGAGAAAGGAAAGAGGTTTGCCGGCATAGTGAGGCTTGCAGCTCCCGTCTTCTCCCAGGAGGGGTTTCGGGGGTTTTGACCCTTGCTCTTGATTACAGGCACCTGGCGGGATTCACGGATCATATCATCCCGACCCAGCAGAGGCTATGTGTACGAAGCGGACGCCTCAACCGGAAATTATGCCTACATAGTGCGATTCGAGAGGATTCATCGTCTCGCATCCAAATGATTTCCATATAGAGGGCCATTTCAGTGACGGTACACCGGTACCCCCGCTGACCAAGGAAAACTCCGATGAGCAGATAAAGAAAGGCCAGGAAGTCCTTAATCTGAAACTGCTCGGCTTCATGGACCCGGCATTGCCGGAGATAGTCAAAGATGCTCAGGCCGGCAATTCCGGAATGAAGGAATACAAGTTCGGAGGACACACCAAGTTCGTCGCCTACGCTCCGATTAAGTTCTACACAAGTGACATGCCCAAACCGGCAGGATTCGGCTTGATAGCAATGGGTGTGGATGTGGAGAAATTCACTGAAGTGGCGATGGCGACTTCCAAAAACATCGAGAAGGAAGCCAAAGCCTGGACGACGACCATAATCCTCATACTCATAGTTTCAATTCTCCTGCTGTTCGTAATTTCAGCTCTCCTGGCGCGGGGTATCTCCCGTTCGATTGCCCAGGAAGTCCCGGAAGGCTCGCAGGAAGTTGTTGATTATTATGAAGACGAGGAAGACAAGTAGCATTTAAATAACCTCAATCAAAAAGGGCCGGGATTCCGGCCCTTTTTTTATTCCCTGACGCAGCCGGCCCTGTCAGATTCTCATTGACTGAAGCACTGTTTAAGTGTTAGTTTTTTCAGAGAATACACATTGCATTCGTAAAATCATTAAAAAATTCAGGAGGTTACAATGCAAGATAAATTAATCTTGTGGTTTAATGAAATAGAGTTGAAAGATCTCGCACAGGTAGGCGGTAAAAACGCGTCGCTTGGCGAGATGATCAGGGAGATTACCTCGAAGGGCGTGCGGATCCCGGACGGTTACGCGGTCACGGCTGCTGCTTACAGGTATCTGCTCGAGTCGGCAGGAATCACTTCGCAGATCCAGAAGATCCTTTCAGACCTGGACACCCACGACATGAAAAACCTGAGTGAGCGCGGCAAGAAGATCAGGGACCTCATTTATAATGCAAAACTGCCCCAGGACCTGGAAGCCGAAATACTGGCGGCCTACAAGAAGCTCTGCGAGGAGTACGGTGAGGAGACCGATGTTGCGGTCAGGAGTTCCGCCACGGCGGAAGACCTTCCCGACGCCAGCTTCGCGGGCCAGCAGGAAACCTTCCTCAATGTGAGGGGCGAGAAGGCACTGATAGACGCCTGCAAAAGGTGTTTCGCATCGCTGTTCACGGACAGGGCCATATCTTACCGGGTCGATAAAGGGTTCGACCACATGGCCATCGCGCTCTCCATCGGCGTCCAGAAAATGGTCCGTTCGGACCTTGCCTCCTCGGGCGTCATTTTTTCAATCGATACGGAGTCGGGGTTCAAAGATGCTATCCTGATCACCGGTTCCTACGGCCTCGGGGAAATGGTCGTCCAGGGTACTGTCAACCCGGACGAATTTTTTGTGTTCAAGCCGACCCTGAGAAAAGGCTTCAAGCCGATAATCCAGCGCAGGCTCGGCACCAAGGAAATAAAAATGATCTATGCCTCCGAAGGGGGGGAATCAACCCAGAAGGTCCCAGTACCGCTGGAGGACAGAAGGCAATTCTGCATATCCAACGACGAGATCATCACGCTGGCCAAATGGACGATGATCATAGAGGACCATTACTCGGAAAAGGCCAACTATTTCAAACCGATGGATATCGAGTGGGGCAAGGATGGGCGAACGGGCGAACTCTTCATCCTGCAGGCAAGGCCGGAAACGGTCCAGTCCCAGAAAGATGCCAATGTCCTTGAAACATACGTCCTGCTGGAATCAAAAACGCCTGTCGTCAGCGGGACCGCAGTCGGCTCGAAGATAGGGTCCGGGACCGTCCACATTATCGAAACCGTGTCCGACATCAAGGACTTCAAAAAAGGCGAGGTCCTTGTCACAGATATGACGGACCCCGACTGGGAGCCGATCATGAAAATAGCCGCCGCAATCGTTACCAACAAGGGCGGCAGGACATGCCACGCAGCCATCGTCAGCCGGGAGCTCGGGGTGCCCTGTATTGTGGGCACCGGGGACGGCACCAGGAAGATCAAGGGTGTTAAAGAGGCCACCGTGTCGTGCTCCGAGGGTGAAATAGGTAACGTCTATGAGGGCATCCTGAAATACGAGGTGCAGCGCATCAATCTGCAGGAAATGCAAAGACCGAAAACCAAAATCATGATGAATGTCGGGAACCCCGACATAGCCTTCAATATAGCCTCGATCCCCAATGACGGAGTCGGGCTTGCCAGGCTTGAGTTCATCATCAATAATATCCGGATCCATCCGATGGCCCTGATCCAGTTTGACAAAGTCAAGGATGATGCTGTCAGGAAGGAAATCGAAACGCTTACGTACGGCTACGAGACAAAAAGCGATTTCTTCGTGGACAAGCTGGCCCAGGGCGTGGCGAAGATCGCAGCGAGCTTCTACCCCAATGACGTGATTGTCAGGATGAGTGATTTCAAGAGCAACGAGTACGCCAACCTGGTCGGCGGCTCTTTCTTCGAGCCCGAGGAGGAGAACCCGATGATCGGCTGGCGGGGCGCTTCCCGGTATTACGATGTCAAGTACAAGGACGGGTTTGCCCTCGAATGCAAGGCCATGAACAAGGTCCGAAAGGAAATGGGCCTGACCAACGTGAAGCTCATGATCCCGTTCTGCCGTACCGTTGATGAAGGCAAACGGGTCGTTGAGGTCATGAAGGCGAACGGGATTGTTCAGGGCGATGAGGGTCTCGAGCTTTACATGATGGTCGAGATCCCCAGCAATGTTGTGCTGATTGAGGAGTTCGGCAAGGTATTCGACGGGTTCTCAATCGGCTCGAACGACCTTACGCAGCTCACGCTCGGCCTTGACAGGGATTCGGCCCAGGTTGCCCATATTTTCGACGAGCGCAACGCAGCCGTCCTGTGCCTGGTGAAACAGGCCATCACAAAGGCCAACAAGATGGGAAAGAAGATCGGTATTTGCGGCCAGGCCCCGAGCGATTACCCTGAATTCGCGAAGTTCCTCGTTGAGTGCGGAATTGACAGCATGTCCCTTAACTCGGACACGGTGATCAAGACCACTCTCGAAGTCCTTAACACGGAAAAGAGCCTTGGCATAAAAAGGTAACGGGGATTTGGAACAGGAAAGGGGAGCCCGGCGGCTCCCCTTTTTTATTTCTTTATTTCCAGGCCGGGGTAATAAAATTTCAGGATGTCAAAAAAGGAAAAACCGTCAAGCGCCATCATGTACGCACCCCACTGGCTCATTCCCACCCCGTGGCCGGATCCTTTGCCCTCGAAGACGATGGTCTGACCTGTTCTTTTCAGGGTGAACATCGCGCTTTTAATTACAGTCGGGTCAATAAGAGTCCTGAACTTGTTTCCACTCAGGAGCATCTTTTCGCCCCTGCCGTGCCTGATAACGATATTTTTCACCCGTCCCGATTGACTGGTATCGACTATCTGTATGTCCGAGATAGTGCCCATTTTTATATTTTTTGCTGCAAGCACCTTCCTTATTGCACCCAGGCTCATTGAGCAGGACCATTCCGGGGCTGCGTTCTTGAGGCTGAACGAATCAACCTTTCCCCGCAGGTGAGGGGAATCGGAGTTCCAGACATTTATTGAATCCTCCGTCATGCCGGCGCTGTTTCCGTGGTAATAGACCAGGGCCGGGCGTTTGTTATCCAGAAGCACCATGCCTCTAGTTTCCTGCACTGCACGGTTGGAATTTTCCGCCTCGGCGCTCATGCCGCCATAGACCTGGGAATATGTAGTGGAACATACATCGAACTTCTCATTCTTTTTTTGTTCGATCTGGAACAGGGCATATGTCCTGGCGACCACCGCCTGGGCCTTCAGTGCCTCGACTTCCCATTTGCCGTTCATTTCCCGGGGCACAACACCCTGGAGATAGGCTTCCACGTCGAGCACATTTATTATATCAACACATTTAGGACCGCCCCCCATGACCAGCATTTTGCCCCGGTACTTGACTCCGTTGACGGTGATAATGCTGTTTTTCGATGTGAACATAACCTCAGAGGACTTCACGGCCGCTCCGTCCACCTTGAAATATGAATCCGCGGGGGATACCCGGACCTTTTTCCCCGGGGGAAAGACAGACCTGGAATTCCTGGATCCGGAAATCACCGTTTCCATCTCCCCTTGGGAACTGAGCGTAACCTCCTTGAAACTCTTCAGAATAAGGACCCGTATCTGCTCCCCCCCGGGAACGACGTCCGGATCCGCTTTCGCTCGTTTATCCTTGAGGCAGTTGTCGATTATCAGCCTTGCCGGAATAACCCGCTCGCTTTGTGAATACCTCTCTGAGAACGACCGGAAATGTCTTATCGCCTCGGGGCAGTTTCCCTGCTCATAGGAAATCATGCCGGTATTGAAGAGGGCATCTGCCGCATACCGGCTTGTGCCGTATTTCGAGATGACTACAGAATAGGCAAAAAGGGCAGGTTCAGGCATTTTCCAGTAGGTGCCGTAGATGTCCCCGATCCGAAGCCATGCCAGTGCGCAACTGTCAGGGTCAGGCGACAACACGGCAATTTGCTTATAAAGGTTCAGAGCTTCCCGTGTCCGGCCGTCCTTCAGGCATGCTTCGGCTTCGGAGCGGATGCGGTCTGCATCCACTGCGAGGGAAATTCGGGGACAGAACAGCAATAAAATGACGACGGCAATGCTGAAGGCAAAAAACGCGGATCGAAAATTCATTTTACCAGATTCAGGTCAGATTCAGTTTATAGGATCCAAACAAGATAAAAAAATACAGAGCAGACCATAAGCCGAGTTCTGTCCCTTTTTTCAAAGGTGATGGCCATTCATCTGGGACTTGAGTTGCCTCAAGCCTCAAGCGACACTACCCGAGAACCTTGGACGGGCCGCCCTCAAGCGTTCTCCTATTTGGTCTTGCTCCGGATGGGGTTTACCAAGCTTTCCCGGTCACCCGGGAAACTGGTGAGCTCTTACCTCGCCTTTTCACCCTTACCGGGCAAAAGCTGCCCGGCGGTATATTTTCTGTGGCACTTTCCTTAGGGTCGCCCCCAGTCGCCGTTAGCGACCATCCTGCCCTGCGGAGCTCGGACTTTCCTCCAGCCTGAAAAGGCCAGCGGCCATCCGGTCTACTCTGCTTGTTTATAATAACAGTTTTTGCCGGAGTAGGACAAGATCAATTACGGGAAGAAAGGTGTTCGTCTATGGCTTCGTTGGCCAGCCTGTCCGCTATTTTGTTTTCGTTTCTGGGAACGTGGGTGATCGTGTAGCTTGTCCAGAAATGAAAGGAGGCGCCTGGATTCCCCGGACAACTCGGAGAGCCTCGCGTTCTTTATTTTATAGATTCCCGACAGTTGCCTGACAATCAGCTCAGAATCCATGTAGATGTTCAGATTGCGGCACTTCCTTTTGAGGGCCTCTTCCAGCCCCAGGTTCAGCGCCTTGTACTCGGCTTCGTTATTGGTCCCGATGCCAAGATATTTTTTTAAACAGCAGATTGTCTCGCCGTCATCATTCATCAGGACAATACCGGCGCCGGAAATGCCCGGATTGCCCCTGCTGGCCCCATCCGTGAACAGCTTGAAGCCGCTGACGCTCATTGGGCCTTCGCTTCAAGGTGTTCAGCAGCATCGGAATTCTTTTCCGAATCCCAGTATATTATCCTGTAGCAGTGGGGACATGTTATCAGCTCTTCGGCACCCCGCTCCTCGGTTCTCTGCAGCTCATTGTACATCTGGGGCGGGATATTCATGTGACATCCCTCGCAGACCCCTTTCCAGACGCGGACAACTGCCCTGCCGTCGGTCCTCGACTTTATCGTTTCATATTTTTTCATGAGTTCGCGGCTGATATTTTCTTTGACGGAGGAGGTCCTGAGGGTAAGCTCGGAGAGTTCGCCGTCGATCCTGCCGATCTGTTCCTGGATCAGGGATTTTTCCTTCTCATAGACCTGACTGACCGATTCAAATTTCTTTTCTTCAGCATTGAATTCCTCTTTAGCCCTGTCGATCTCGTCAAGGAGAATGATTATTTCGTCTTCAATTCTGGAGTTTTTCTCCTGGATATTATCGATTTCCTTCAGCATGGCCTGATATTCCTTGTTCGTCTTGACTTCAGAGAGGCGCTCTTTGGTTTTTTTCAGCAGTTCAGCGCCTTTTTTCAGGCCGTCTTCCCTCTCCTTGTGAGCTTTGTTGGCACTGTCCAGCTTGGCACGGCTTTCCTGCAGTTTCAGTGTCCGTTCGCCGAACTGGGCGTCAAGCTCCGCGATCTTGCGGGGAAGCTCCTTCTTCTTTTGATGAATGAGGCTTATTTCAGTATCGATCTTTTGCAATTCTATTAAACTATGCAGCTGTTCCCGCACTTTTCGTCTCCTTTTTCCGGCCAAAAAAAAATGCACCATTTACGGTGCATTTTTTTAGAGAATTCCTCCTGAGAGGATTCGTGCTATTATTTTGATTTTTGCAGTGCTCATGACAACCCCATAAAATGGTGGGCCCACCTGGGTTCGAACCAGGGACCTACCGGTTATGAGCCGGTGGCTCTTCCAATTGAGCTATGGGCCCTTTCATTTAGTGAAGTGGGGAAGTTAATAACAAACCACCTTTTTGTCAAGATGTTTTGTTGGCTGCCTTCAATTCACGCCGCCTCGAAGGGTTTCTGAGCCTTTTAAGCGCGTTGGCCTCGATCTGCTTCGTCCTTTCCACGGTCATGCCCAAGTTGTCCAGGCTCTCGTTGTAGTCAGACCTCTCGCCGATCCCGAAGCGCATGCTCAGGACCTTTTCCTCCCTGGGAGTCAACGTCGAAAGGATTTTCCTCGTCTGTTTTGCGAGGTCCATGCTGATTGCCGCGTCGGACGGCGACATGATCTTCTTGTCTTCTATAAAGTCTCCGAGATGGCTGTCCTCTTCCTCTCCGATCGGAGTTTCAAGGGAGATGGGCTCTTTGGCAATGCGCAGCACCTTTCTGACCTTTTCCAGCGGGAACTCCATTTTCTCTGCGATCTCTTCGGGATTCGGCTCGCGCCCGAGTTCCTGGACAAGGTACCTGGAGGTCCTGATCAGTTTGTTTATGGTCTCGATCATGTGGACGGGTATCCTGATTGTCCTGGCCTGGTCGGCAATCGCCCTTGTAATCGCCTGCCTTATCCACCATGTGGCGTAAGTTGAGAACTTGTACCCGCGCTGGTATTCGAACTTGTCGACGGCTTTCATCAGCCCGATATTGCCCTCCTGGATCAGGTCCAGGAACTGCAGGCCCCTGTTCGTGTATTTCTTGGCAATGCTCACCACCAGCCTCAGATTGGCCTCGATAAGCTTCCTTTTGGCCCTGTTGGCTTTAATTTCACCGCCTCGATGGACGGACCACTTTCCTCAAAGTATTGGTCGAGATCTTCAGCTCAGATGTTACTCTCCTGGTTACCTCCCTGGCATGCTTGACTTTCGCCTCACAATCGAGGAGTTTCGGGCCGGTCAATTTGAACTGCTTGGCTATTTTGCGCACCTGGTCAGGGTTTTTTCTGACCTGGGCAAAGACCTTGTCCAGTTCCTTGAGGGGCAAGCCGGTCATATCCTTGCACTTTTGCAGGTCCCGTTCAGCCTTCTCCACCTCAACGAGCGAGTCTTTAAGCCGGGAAACCATTTTGCCTATCTGTTTCTTGCTGAAACGTATTTCGCGGCTCAACTCGACAATCTTCTTGGTGTTCTTGTTCATCTCCAGGTTGATGACCCGGGCCTTTTCGGCGTCGGTGTCTTTGTCCTGCAGTTTGCGGCGCAGGTTGTCGTTCTTCCTGTCGATCCTGATTATCTTTTCAATGAGCCCGAGGACCCTGTCCCGGTGCAGGTCTTCCTCGACAAAACCGTCTTCATCCTCGAGATTGTCGACGATGTTCTTGATTCTGAGTTCGTCCGTCTTGAGCTTTTTGCCGATTTCGACAACATCCTTCACGGATATCTCGACGCCGAAAACGGCTTCCATCGTTTCCCTCTCGCCTTCCTCGATCTTCTTGGCGATCTCAATTTCGCCCTCCCTGTTCAGGAGATTCACGAGGCCCATTTCCCGCAGGTACATTTTCACCGGGTCACCGGTCTTCCCTGCCGTTGTCAGAAGCGCCGAGAGGTCCTCTTCGTCCTCCTTCATTTCGAGGGCTTCATCAGTCGCCTTCTTCAGGACGATCTTGTCTCCCTTGTCGGTGTCTATAATATCAATGTTCTTCTCTCCAAAGAGCATGATGATGTCGTCAATCTGCTCTGAGGAGATAATATCTGATGGCAGCATGTCATTCACATCGTCATAAGTCAGAAAGCCTTTCTCCTCTCCCAGGGAGAGAAGTTTTTTTACTTCATCTGAATGTGCCGGCTTTGCCATTTTTTTCTCCTTTTAATGCTCGTTATAATGCTTTTTCTTCTTTGATAAGTTTCTCTTTTTCCAGCAAAATGCTCCTGCAGGCATCCTGGTCACCCATTTCCTGGGCCCTCAGAAGTTCCCGTTTCAGGGCTTGATGCCTCTGCCTGTACCATTTTACCTGTATTTTCCTTACAGTATCGGTAAAAAGCCGTTCAAATGACGCCTCTTCGAAGGGGGAATCGGACGCCATGAACTGCCACAGGCGTTTCTTCAGCTCGCCGTCTTCCAGTGAGGCGATCAGCTCCGAAGGGACAACTGCATCCCGCTCCTTTTCGATAATTTCGCCAACCTTCTGTAACTCTGAAGAAAGAAAATAGGAAAAAATCTGCTTTCCCGCCGCCTGCCTGACCATTGCCGGGTTTTGCAGGAGCATCTGGATCAGGCCGAGCTCTATCGGGTCAATCTCCCGCCTTTTTTCTTTTTTGACAGTGCTTTCAGACCGTTTTCTGGCGGGGCTTATTTTATTGACCTCGGCCTTGAGCAGTTGTTCGTCTATTCCCAGCCTTTCCGACACCCTCTTCATGAACAGGTTTCTCTGGAGGACATCCTCGATCCCCGTCAAAAAGAGCAGCGCCTCCCGCAGGCTGGCCATCTTTTTTTCCGGGCCCTTCCCGGTAACTACATTATTGTCTATATAAAAATCGATCAGGGACTGCGAGCCTAGAACCTGGTCCAGCATGGCCTCCCTGCCGAACTTCCTCACATAGTCATCAGGATCGCAATTCTCGGGGAGGATAACTATTTTTGCGCTGATCTTTTCAGCCAAAAAAAGCTTCAAAGAGCGTTCCACTGCATGCCGGCCGGCTTCGTCCGGGTCAAAAACAAGCACCACCTGGTCCGTGTACCTTCTCAGCAAATCCAGGTGGTCCTTGGTCAGGGCCGTCCCCAGCGTGGCCACAACGTTCCTGATACCCGCGGCCCACAGCGACAAGGCATCAAAGTAGCCTTCAACTATGATCACATGGCCCTGCCTGCGGATATCTTCCCGGCAGCGGCTCAGGCCGTACAGGTTGCGTCCTTTAACGTAAAGCAGGGATTCGGGGGAATTCAGGTATTTGGGTTCGCCGCTTCCCATGACCCTGCCCCCGAAGGCGATTACCTGGCCGCTCAAATTTTCCACGGGAAACATGAGCCGGGCGCGAAATCTGTCATAATAGTCGGTGACCGGCGCGTTTTCCCCATCTCCCTTTTTTTTCGCCACGAGGAGGCCTGCCTCCTCGGCCAATTTGAGCGGAACCCGTTTTTTTTCCAGCGCCGCCTTCAGGTTCCTCCACCCGTCAGGGGCCAGCCCCAGGCGGAATTCCTTTATTGTTTCACTTCCGATGCCCCTTTTCTTCAAATAATCCCGGGCATTCGCCCCGATGCCTCCCGTGAGGCACACCGAAAAATACTCGGCGGCAAAGGTATTTACCTTGATAAGCTGTTCTTTGCGGCTTGTCCCCTTTTCACTTTGCCTTTTGAACTGCGGAAGGGCAATCCCAAGCTTTTCCGCAAGCATTTTCAATGCTTCCGGAAAGGCAATATTGTTGATCTTCATCAAAAAAGAGAATATGTCCCCGCCTTCTCCGCAGCCGAAACAGTAAAAAATCTGCCTGTCGGGGTTAACGCTGAAAGACGGCGTCTTCTCCCGGTGAAACGGGCAAAGGCCGAGATAATTCCTCCCTGCTTTTTTCAGTGTCACATATTCGGAGACAACCTCGACGATATTTGACCTGTGCCTTATTTCGTCCAGGTCCGAACGGGTCTGCCCTTCCAAAATAGAAATTCCTTTTTTGCCGGTTGACAGCGGATGAAATTTCGTGAAACTACAGACGAGCCTATCATAAGCAGGTATAAGGGTTAGACCATTCGGGACACCAGATGAGGAGAGGAAAGAGTCCCTTTTACCAATACCGATATGATTCAGGCGGAAAGGCGTTTTTTCACCAGTTCGCTTACAAGTTTCCCGTCGGCCTTGCCGGTTGTCCTGGGCACGAGGGCCTTCATTACTTTGCCCATGTCCTTGATCCCGGTTGCTCCGGTTTCGCTGATTGCCCTGGAGATCTCCGCCTCGATTTCCTCGCCGGACATCTGTTCAGGCATGAAGCCCTTGATTACCTTCAGTTCCGCCTCTTCCTTTTCTACGAGGTCCTGCCTGTTGCCTTTTTTGAACTGATCAATGGAATCCTGCCTCTGTTTCACCAGGGAGGAAAATACCTGCAGCAGTTCCGTCTCATTCAGTTCGCGGTGAGCATCTATTTCCCTGTTGTGGATAGCCGTTTTCATAAGCCGCAGTGAGCCAAGCCATATTTTGTCCTTCGCCTTCGCCGCGGCAACCATGTCCTTGTCTATTTTCTCTTTGATGGTCACTTTTTCCCCTGATCAATTACCATTTAAATGCAATATTATAGATTAAAATAATCATTTGTCAACGAAAGATATGTTGATAGCGACGGACCCTAGGCGCCCCTTTTCCCGCCAAATATTTTGACCAGGATTGCCTCCAGCAACCTGATTCCCAATCAGACTCCCGACAACAATCCGCCTGCAGCCAAGCCGCCTGCTAAGATGGCTGCCGTGCCCTTCACGGAAATGCCTGACGAAAAAGATTGAAGAGCTGAAACGGTCAGATCCGGCTTGACTGCCAGCAGCAGGATCGCGGCCCCTATTAAAGGGACAGGCAGCCACCAGTATCTGCCCGTTGACAAATAATCGACCAGAAGGCTCATCGATATAATCGACCCCGCGAAAATCATAAAATTCACCAGGATCGCGAAAAATAGCAGATGACCAGTACCGTCCATTTTCCCTCTAAACCAGTTGTTCCAGGCAGCAATCAAGGAAAGCAGAAAAAAAGAATACAACTCCGGGCTTGCGGTTTGGAAGAAGCAAGAAAGGTTCCAGGGATGGAGGCGCCCATTCCCTGGAACCTCTCTTTCGCTAAAAAGATTTCCCTTTTTAATTAGAAGTAAAAAATAAACCGTTTACAGAAGCTTTACGTTCGCGGCCGCCGGGCCTTTCTGGCCCTGCTGAATCTCAAAGCTTACGCGCTGGCCTTCCTGCAGGGTGCGGAAACCAGACCCCGTGATCGCGGTATAATGAACAAAAACATCACCGCCTTCATCCTTCTCGATGAAGCCGAAACCTTTCTGCTCATTAAACCATTTTACTGTGCCTTCCGCCATGTGCCATCCTCCCTTTAAATAAATACCTCAAAGTCGGATGGCCACCTGATGGAACCGAGGACAGCCGGACTCAAGCGGACTACCTATGCAGTTCTAAAATGACAATTCCAACTTTAAAGCCCCCAACCCTCGCAACTGCTGAGGCATGGGGATGCGGCGTTTTTATAATGAATCTTCCAGCGGTGTCAAGGCTTTTTATGTTTTTTGACCTGGGCGCGATACCGCAAAATCAGAATAATTCCTTCCTGCAGGCAATCAACAGGTGGTAAACATGCCGGAAGGCTTCAGGGGGTGTTCGGGGAAGAACCGCCCTCTTTAGCCGTTGCGGCAGTGGTGGACGATGCCGATTAAAACGAATGTCTAATCCGTACCTTGCCCGGGCCGGGTCGAATTGCATAAAAACCTGAAAACTATTGCGGCTCCGGCATTATCGTGCGCAGGACATCCTCTTTGCCTATAATCCCCACCACCTTGTCATCCTCTACGACGGGGATTGTGTGGATATTGTGCCTGACCATGATCGTCGCAACATCTTCCAGAGTCGCCTCCGGCCCCACTGTTATCGGGGAACTTACCATTGCCTCGCTCACCTTCGCCGCCGCGATTTTGTGAACCTCTTTTTCCAGGTCTTTATAGGAAGTGAGGGGGAAAAGCCCGTCCAGAAAAGTGAAAACTGTCGGCACGGGTATTTTCTTCTGTTGGAAGATAAGGTCGCTCTGGCAGATGATCCCGACTAGTTTTCCGCCATCTATGACCGGCAGTCCGTTCAGGTGCTTTTCCAGCAGCAGTTTCGCGGCATCGCCGATCTTTGTTTCGGAAGTGACGGAAATTACATCCCTGGTCATGATGTCTTTGGCTTTCATTTTTCCCTCCCTGGAAGTCTCCGGTATTATCATGATTCCATGCTTAAACAGTACTCGATTCAAGGCCGGGATTCAAGGGCCTGCACCTCGAGCGGGATTTTGCATTAAAATCCCGCCATCTAAACCAGGATAGCGCATCTGCCATTCAAAGTACGGGCACCAGCGGTCAGGTGGTTACGGGGGCAGGACTGATTGACAACCTTGCGCCGGCTGCAGGCAAAAGCGCGGATACAGCAATTAAGCCGAGGTGAAGGGCTCCAAACGGTAAAGGAATACCGCCTTTCCGGATCTGGCCTCAGTACGATGAGAGTTGTTGAAAGTACCTGTTAATGATATAAACTCCGCTCATGGATTCAGGGGATAAAGATAATTTCTGGGGCGGTATCCTGAAATCGATGGGCGTTGTTTTCGGAGATATCGGGACCAGCCCTATTTACACACTTTCGGTTATTTTCGCGTTTACCCCCCCCACCAGAGAGAATGTGTTCGGGATCATTTCGCTGGTTTTCTGGACCCTTACGGTTCTGGTCACGCTCCAGTACGTATGGCTGGCCATGAGCCTCGCCCACCGCGGGCAGGGAGGCGAGATTGCCCTGCGCGAGATCCTTTTCAGGCTCCTCAAGTCCAGCAGGGCCGTGTCGGTGGCCGGCATTCTCAGCTTCATAGGGGTTTCGCTGCTGCTGGGAGACGGTGTCATAACCCCGGCAATAAGCATCCTGTCGGCAGTGGAAGGCCTGGTCCTTATCCCCGGCCTCGGCGGAATCGAGCAGAAACAGCTCGTCCAGATAGCCGCCATCATAGCTATTCTCCTCTTTATATTTCAGCCCCGCGGCACAGAAAAGGTGGCCGGCACTTTCGGCCCCATAATGGTGATCTGGTTCATTGCCATAACTGCCACGGGCCTCGCCTCGATGCTTAATATGCCGGATATCCTCTGGGCCGCTAACCCTGCAAACGCCATAGACTTCTTCAGCCGTCACGGGTTCTCAGGTTATTTCATATTGTCGGAAGTGATCCTGTGCGCCACGGGGGGAGAAGCACTGTACGCGGATATGGGGCAGCTCGGCCGCAAACCGATAATCCGCGCCTGGTACCTGGTCTTCGTGGCCCTCGTCATCAACTACATGGGCCAGGGGGTCTATGCCATTCAAAACCCGGGGGCAAAAAACATCCTGTTCAGCATGGTCCTTCACCAGGCGCCTTTATTCTATATCCCGTTCCTGGTACTGACCATAATGGCTACCATAATAGCTTCCCAGGCAATCATCAGCGGGGTCTTCTCCATAGTCTACCAGGGTATAACGACACGCATCCTGCCCTTGCTGAGGGTTAAATACACCTCCAGTGTCCTGCACTCGCAGATTTACATCGGGGCTGTAAACTGGTTCCTGATGGCCGCGGTCATCTTTATAATGCTGATATTCCGCAGCTCGGAAAACCTGGCGGCCGCCTACGGCCTGGCCGTCACCGGGTCCATGACAATTACGAGCATAATGCTGGCAATGGTGTTTACCAGGAAATCATACTGGAAGTTCCCCTTTGCGGCAGCCCTCGTCATCATCAATTTTCTCTACCTTTTTTCGACTTTCAACAAGTTCCCCCACGGCGCCTACTGGTCTATAGTTCTGGCCATGGTGCCGTTCGGCGTTATCCTGATCTGGACGTACGGACAGCGAAACCTGTTCAGGGCCCTCAGGCCGCTGAATTTCGACACCTTCCTGATCAGCTATGAGCAGATATATGCCAAGGGGAAAAACATATCCGGCACGGCACTGTTCTTCACCCGGCAGATGAGCATCGTGCCGCCCTACGTGACCCACTGCATAATCCGCAGCAACATCATCTATGAGCACAACGTGATGATTTCCATAAACAGGACGGACCAGCCTTACGGAGTCGAGACAAACCTCCACAAGGATATCGGAACGGGCCTGGACGCTTTCGAGGTCCGGGCCGGCTACATGGAAATCCTCGATATAGAGGAACTGCTAAAGGCTAACGGGATCTCAGAAAAGGTGATTTTTTACGGGATCGAGGACATTGTGACCAACAATCCCGTCTGGCATGTTTTCTCGCTCCTGAAAAAGACGACCCCCAATTTCGTGCAGTTCTACAAGCTGCCCGCGAGCAAACTTCAGGGAGTCGTCACGCGCCTCGATATGTAGAAAAATCTGCCCGGTAAAATCATTCGTTCAGAAATTTGGATACATAATCGATGTACTCGGCAAGCAGCTGGCTGCTGACGACGAAAATGTGCCCCACATTCTTTTCGATCATCCTGTTCAGGCCGCCCCTCTGCACGCTCAGGTTGCCGTCCACCTGGCCCCACAATTCGCTCGAGACGCAGGAACCCGGAGGGGCTATGGGGTCGCGGGTCCCGCGGTAGCAGAATATGCTCACCCCGGCATCCCGCAGGGCGCCCATGTTCACGGGTTTCCCGTCCAGTTCCGGGACAGTAGACGAGAGCACGTACTTGTTCTCCACAAGCTCGTTCCCCAGGAAAAAGTGCTGTATCCACTCGCGGTGGGCCTTCGCGGGGAATTTGCTGCCGTGCGTCAGCCAGTACAGGAAGGGGATTGAATCCTCTATGGCATTCGGCACATGGGCGCGGGCATAGAAGCCCAGGTACACGGTGTACTGCACCCCCGGCTGGATCTCGTTCATCCCCGACTCGATGATCTGGGGTGCCACATTGCTTTCCCCGAAGAGCTCGGCCATAAGATCGAAGTCCAGGCTCTTTCTTATCACGTCTCTCATGGCCTTGTGGCCGCTCTCCCCGTCATCGAACTTCACGGGGGTCGCCATGAGCGCAACCTTTGTGACGTCCATTTCCTCACCCCTCGCCATCCGCTCCTGAGCCCTGCGCGCCAGGTAAGGCAGAAGCAGCGTGCCGCCCATGCAGTAGCCCATCATGTAAATATCTTCCGATGGATGCCGCTTCTTTATAAGGTCCATATACAGGTCCGGAACAGTCTTCCCGTAAAAATCCAGGCCGAGATCCGATTCCTGGGGCCCGGCGTCCCCGTGGTCCACGAGGTAAATATGGTATCCCTGGCTTATCATCGCTTCGACCACGGACTTTCCCTTCGCCAGGTCGAACAATTCCGGCTTGTTTATCAGCGGCGACGCAAGGTACAGGACCTTGCCGATGGGCTTGACCCCTTTGGGCAAATGGTAATAGCGAAGGGCTGACGCCATGGATTTCCGAGTCCTTGACGATTGAATAGGGGCTGAAGCCGATTTTCCCCTGGGTGCACCTCTGGGAGAATTCCTTGACATCGAAGGCCCCGTATTTGTAGAGGGCCTCGAACCTCAACCGGTTCTGTTCCAGGTAGTCCCCCAGGCTTATCGCGTCCGTCCCGTCGCTGTTTGTCTTCATGAAGGGGACATCCCCGGTAATGCGCTGCCCGGTTATCAGCATGAGCAGGCATTTCATCAGGTCTTTCATCGCCTTGAGACGGGTCAGCCCCATGGAGTTGTAGCTCATCTCGAGGGTTGCGAACTCCATCATATAATCCTTGAGGATGCTTATGCCCTCAGGCGTGGATGACAGGTCCAGGGCCTTTTGGGAATCAAACTTGCCGTCGGTCATGACGAGGGCGCAAAGGTCGTACATGAGTTTCGCGTAAGTCTGGTAGATCCACCCGTTGATTTCCCCGAACACGTCCGGGTTCCTCCCGGTGCGGGTGGCTATCCTGGCGCTCGCTTTAATGGGCCCCGTCACCCAGGTGTCCAGCAGCTGGGCCTGGGCTTTTGCGGCAAAGGCAAACGGTCCGAAAAAGCTCGGCTGGGACGCAATTGAATTCAACAATGATTCGTAATGAAATATTGACAGGATCTGCTGGCCGACGATTTTGCTTTTCCACGGCACCGCCGTTTTCAGGCCCGCGGCGTTGTCGGCAGGGGTGAGGCCTATCATGCCAAGCAAGCAAATCAGGGGAGATTCTTCTCCTGGACAGGTGCAGTTTCCATATAGGCCCCCATTATTTTCCTGGTTTAATAGCATGCGAGGGAAAAAATATGTAAACAGAAAACTGGGGACGATCCCGTTGAGATTTCAATACTTGCGTGCTATTAAGATTCACTTTCGCATGGGAAGGGCAAAATGGAAACCAGGAAAAAAGATTTCCCGCAGAAAATCGCCGAGGGGCTCTGGGTGCTCGGCAATTCTTATTTCAATCTCTACCTTGTGCGGGGACGAGAAAAATCGGCCCTGATCGAACACGGGGTATCGGCTACTGTCGATGAGACCGCCAGCCAGCTCGACAGGCTCAAAGTGACCCCGGATTACTTCATAGTCCTGCACCCGCATCCAGATCACATAGACGGACTGCCGGGGCTGCGCTCTATTTATCCCGGGGCCCTGGTCGTTGCGGGGCCGGGGGCGGCGGAGTTTGTCGCCCATCCGAAGACAGCGCAGGCGCTTGTCGCCGAAGACTGTTTCATGTCCGAATTTCTCCGCGGCAAGGGGTTCCCGGTCGGCCGCCCTCCTCTCCAGGATGCCCCCTCTCTTGAGGGGAGCATAGTGAAATCGGAAGGGGACTCCATCGATCTGGGCGGCCTTACGCTGAGTTTCCTTTCCGCACCTGGACACGCCATAGGCGGTTTGGCAATCCATATACCCGAATTGAAGGCAATTATCGCTTCCGACAGCCTGGGCTTCCGTTTCCCGGGGCTGTCGGACTTCTTCCCGATTTTCTTTACCGGGTTTGGCGATTACATGTCCACCTTGGACAGACTTGAGGAGTTAAAACCCGAAATCCTGGGCCTCGCCCACCAGGGAGTGCTCACTGGCGGCGAAGCGAGGAACGCCTTCTCACAGGCCCGCCGCGCCGCCATAAGGATGAGGGACGCGATCCTCGCCGAAAAAAGGGGGGATAATGCCCTGATTGAAGAAATATTCGAGAATTATTACCGTGACGAGCTGAAGATGTACACCCGGGAAAATATAGAGACCTGCTGCAAACTGCTGATCAAGCGCTGCAGGGAATGGGAGGGCCGCAAATAAAAATTCTGGAAAATTGTCAATAAATAGTGGTACTTTAACCCATTATAGCAGGCTTGTACCAAGGAGGTTTTATTAATGAAATTTTTTCACAAGGGGAAAGCGACCTTCTGCCGTCACATTGGCCATAATCCTGACCTTTTTTTCATATTCGGACCTCAATACGACAGTAAAGTGGATGCAGTCGATCCGGCGATCTACAAGAATTTGAAAGTGTTCAACGAAGCCCTCGACATGATTGAGAAAAATTATGTCGAAAAGGTCGAGCCCAAAAATCTCATAGAGGAAGCTATTAATGGGATGATGAAGTCACTCGACCCGCACAGCTCGTATCTCAATGCCGAAATGTACAAAGAGCTCCAGTCTGACACCCGGGGAAGCTTCGGCGGGATCGGAATTGAGATCACAATGCAAAACGATATCCTGACAGTTGTTTCACCTATTGAAGACACTCCCGCATTTAATGCCGGGATTCAAGGCAGGAGACCAGATTGTCAGGATAGATGACAAATCAACTAAAGGCATCTCCATCATGGATGCCGTGAAAAAGCTCCGAGGGCCTGAAAACAGCAAGGTCAAGATCAGCGTTATGAGGAAAGGCCTGACCCAGCCGCAGGATTACGTTATAAACAGGGCGGTTATCAACATAAGGAGCGTAAAAAACCGCAGCTATGAAGGGAACATCGGATACATTAGGGTTTCATCCTTCCAGGAAAGGACTGCAGATGATGTGAAAAAGGCTCTGGCCGACCTGATGAAAAAGGGACCGATTGACGGGCTGGTAATAGACGTGAGAAACAATCCCGGCGGACTCCTGGACCAGGCAGTCAAGGTCTCGGACGTCTTCTTGAAATCAGGCACAATTGTCTCAATAATGGGCAGATCGAAAAGCCTGGAGAGCAAGTTTGTCGCCAAGGACGACGGGGCTCGAACCGGCCTGTCCGATAGTGGTCCTCGTTAATGAGGGCAGCGCAAGCGCCGCCGAGATACTTGCCGGTGCGCTTCAGGATAACGGCAAAGCGATTGTCCTGGGCACCCAATCATTCGGTAAAGGGTCCGTTCAGACGGTAATTCCCTTTGAAGACGGTTCGGCACTCAAGTTGACCACGGCAAGATATTACACCCCTAAAGGAAAATCAATCCAGGCCGAGGGGATCACGCCCGATATAACTGTGGAATATATAAAACCGCCCGAAGAGAAAGAGACTGAAGTCATTATCCGCGAGCGCGATCTGAAAGGGCATATCAGGGGAGAAAACGAGAAAGGGCAGACAGAAACAAAAGAAGTAAAGACGCGATCCATCACAAAAAGAAGTTTTGAGGATATTACCAAGGACAATCAGTTGAAGAGCGCAGTTGATCTTCTCAAAAGTTGGGAAATCTTCAGCAAGCTTCAGAAGTAGCATATACGGAAAGTGAATGGAGGGAAGGGGAAACTTGGGGAGTGACAGGGTTTCCTTTTTTTTTCTCACTGGCTCACAAAAAAATCAGGGGCAATTGTGAAAATGATACGGGTATAGACTGGCATAAATATCGGGGAGCGCATAAATGCTGAACAGGTTTAACAGGTCCAAATGCAGAGCTGGTCCTTTAATTCTGATTTGCCTGGTGCTGTCGTGCGCTCCTTCTTCATACATACCTGGCAGGCCGATATTCGCTCTGAGGATGGCAGCTCGGCTGAAGCCAATTATCACTATTCCCTGGCAGTGCATTCTCTGCTTTCAGGAAATATCGGCAATGCCATCAAGGAATATGAAACAGCCCGCACATTATGATCCCAGGTCAGGCCTCCTCGCCACCGAACTGGCCATCTATTTACATAAAAACGGGGCAGCATGAGAAGGCCATAGAGCTTTGTCGGAAAGCCATTGCCCTCAACCCGGATATGACGGAGCTGCACCTGCTTCTCGGCGGGCTCTACCTGGAGAAAAAGAACCGGACTGAAGCCGAAAAGGAGTTCCAGACGGCAATAAAACTGGACCCGTCCAATACCGAATCTTATCTTTACATGGCGATTATTTACCTCGAGGGCAAACGATATAATGAGGCCCTCAAGTCTCTCAAGCAAATACTCAAGGCTGAGTCCGGATAACGTCGTGGCTTCATATTATATCTCAAAAATATACGTTGAGATGAAAAAGTATGATAAAGCGGAAAAATGGCTGAATAAAACCATTGCCATCAAGCCCTCATTTGAATCGGCATGGCTGGACCTCGGAGGTCTTTACGAGACTGCAAAACAAAACCGATCAGGCGATCGAACATTTACAGGAAATATTCCGGAAGCAAACCCTTCCAGGCTGGACATCAAACTGCGCCTTGCGAAAGCTTACCTGAAAGCCCAGAATACGCCGAGGCTTCCTGGATCCTGGAAGAGGCTCACCGTTTGGACAGCTCCAATAAGGAGGTGCGGTTCACGCTGGGGCTCTCGTATTTCTTTAAAAATGAGAACATCGACATGGCAATAGCCGAGTTCTCTTCCCTTCTCGACGAGGACCCCCAGGATGAAAGGGCGCGCTATTTTCTCGCCTCTTCCTATGAAGAGAAAAAACTCTATCCCAAGGCCATAGAGGAATTCCAGAAAATACCCGAAGACATCCGAACTCTATGGTGACTCGCTGATCCATATAGCGACGATCCTGAAGAGAACAGGGAAAGCCGGAACAGGCGATTGCCCTCATCACGGAGGGCACTCGAGAACGGAAATGAACCGGAGCTTTACTCTTACCTTGGGTCCCTCTACCAGGAAGACAAACGAATTCAAGGAGGCGGAGGAAATCACGAAAAAAGGACTGGAGCTGTTCCCGGACAGCCCCGACCTCCATTATCGGATGGGCGCAATTTATGAAGGCACGAACAGGTTTGCCGAAAGCATAAAGGAGATGGAGGAGGTCCTGAAACTCGACCCCAACAACGCCGATGCCCTGAATTTTATCGGCTACAGCTATGCCGAGCGCGGCATTAACCTCGACAAGGCCGAGGAGTTATCAACAGGGCCCATAAGCTGAAGCCGAAAAGCGGGTATATCATCGACAGCCTGGGTTGGCTCTATTTCCGCCAGGACAAGATTGACCTTGCCATAAAGTACCTTAGGGAGGCCGCGAGCCTCCTTCCCGACGACCCCACGGTCTTTGAGCACCTTGGCGACGCAACGGCCAAATCAGGGCAGAACAAGGATGCCATTGACGCTTACGAAAGGGCCCTCCAGCTGAATCCCGACAATAAGGGCCTGCAGAAAAAAATAGAAGACCTGATCAGCAAGTAATGAACCATGGGCAAGAGCAGGAAGACAGCAAATGCAGCCGCCATGGTCCTGATAACCCTCGCTGTGCTTTCAGGATGCGCCGCCAGGGCTCTGCCGCCGGCCCAGATATCAGATCCGAAGAGCATGCTTGAAAAGATCTGGCGGCAGTCACAGCCGGATAAGACTTTTGGGGCAATTGCCTCAGTCCGGATCGAATCGCCGGAAGGGACTTATTCCACCAAAGCCGCCCTCATAGCGCGCGAACCGGGTTTACTGCGCCTGGAAACCATTCCCGTGTTCGGCACGCCCGATTTCCTCCTCACGATCAACGAGCAAGAACATGAAAGCCTTCTTCATCAGGCAGGGGAAATTTTACATCGGCCCGGCAGAAAAAGGCATATCCCTATTTGCACCGATAGGGCTGAATCCCGCTGAAGTCGTCTCACTGCTGAAGGGGAGTATCCCGAAATAGGCTCTTTCACCGGAAATTTCCGTAAAGGGTTTCCGGGAAAACGGGAAATATAGGTTCGATTTGTTATTCCGGCCAGGGGGTAACCCGTTCACTATGGGTGGATTCACCTTCCGGGCGGCTAACGAGAATGGAAATCCCCGGCACTCATAATGACAGATACACCGTAGATTTTGACAACTTCAAAGAAGTCGAAGGGTCGCAGTTCCCGGGTTTTATAGAAATAAAATCCCCGGATGGAAGAACTGTCCAGATCAGGTTCAGCAAATAAGCCTGAGCGCGGGCCCCGGGAAAGATGCCTTTGACCTGGAGATTCCTGCCGGAATGGAGCCATCAATTACCGGACAAATAAAACAGGCTGCCCAAACAATGCCGTCCAGCCATTTTTAACAGTCAGTATTTGTCTTCTATTTTATTTCCTGAAGCCTTGTCCTGGCCATTCTTGCCTGGTTGGTGTCGGGGTAATCCTTTATAACCTGCTGCAGGAGCAGCTTGGCGCTGGATTTATCCCCAATCTTCAGGAACGAAAACGCCTGCTTCATCATGGCCGCGGGTACCTTGTCACTGCTCGGGTATGCCTTTAAAAGCTTTTCATATTCCAGGATGGCCTTTTCATACTTTCCATCAACATAATATGATTCGCTGATCCAGAATTGGGCGTTATCCGCATATTCAGCCTTGGGATAGAGGTCCAGGTATTTCTGAAATTCCCGCCGCGAATCATCGTATTTTCCTTCCTTAAAAGCCCTTTGCGCGGCCGAATAGATGGCGTCTTTGCCCGTCTCCTTGCCGGAGGCTGCCGGCTTATCGAAACGATTCTGAAAAATCGCCCTTTTTCCCGATCCCGATATAATTTTCCAAAAACTGGATACGGAAAGAAAGCTCGTTTATCTTTGCATCTTTTTCCTTGCGTTCCGTCCTCAGGCCGGAGGTGTCTTTCCTGAGTTCATCCAGGGCTCCCCTGAGTTTCTGGACATTGTCCCTGAGTTCCAGTGATATCAGCGCCGGAGTCGGCCTGATTTTTCTGCAGGGCGCCCGCACTCTTTTTCGAATCTTCCAGCTCTTTCTGAGCCTTTCGTTTTCTTCTTTTAAAGAGGCGATTTTCCGGTCCATATGCCTGCTCGGATTTCCTTAAATCTCCCGGTGTCGCGCACCCGATAAAGGAAAGCAGGAAAAAGAGGCAAATATAAATTGCTGAGAATCTTTTCAATTCAAAACTCCGAATGCCGAAAGCATTTATTTGTAAACAACAAAATGGGCGTTGCGGTTTTTGGCCCAGGCCTGCTCGTTATGGCCCGGATCAACCGGTTTCTCTTTCCCGTAGCTGATGGTGTTTATCTTGTCTGCGCTCAATCCGAGCTTCACCAGGTAATCCTTGGCGCTGTTGGCCCTTTTCTCTCCGAGTGCCAGGTTGTATTCGGCGGTGCCTCTTTCGTCGCAATTGCCTTCGATTCTGAGGCTGTATGCCGGGTTTTGCCTTCAGCCAGTCAGCCAGTTTATTCAGGGTGTCCCTGTACTCCGGCTTCACTGTGTATTTGTCATAATCATAATAAATATAGTCAAAGCCCGCTATCGGAGAAACACCTTCCGCCGCCTCTTTGATCGCGGCCCGGTCGGCCTGGGCAAGCTGCTGCTTCTCTTTAACCTCGGCTTTGGGCGGAGGCGGGGCAACCGGTTTCTGTTCCGCTACTGCCGGTTTTTCGTCAACAGCTACCGTGCCCTTCTTCGCACACCCAACCGAAAAAGCAAGGCTCACCGAAATTAGAAATACCAAAAATACTGTAATCACACGGTAATTCCTCATCACTACTCTCCTTTCTTAAAGTTAAATAACTATGCCTTTGATAGCAATGCAAAAACCATAACTCTAAGACCTGAAAAGTTCAATACAAATTTAGGCTTGGAGACCATGACGTGTAATTGTATCCGTCCAGGCCCTCATGTAAAACCCTCAGGTTGGAACCGTTTGCGTTCATGACATACAGGCGCGTCCTTCCCCCGGACTTGCCGGAAAAGACAAGGTACCGGCCGTCCGGGGACCAGCTGGGAGACTCGTTCCAGCCGTTTGTGGTGACCTGCTTCACATTGCCTCCGGATTCATTCATTGTGCAAATGTGAAACGATCCGCCCTTGCGGCTTTCGAATGCTATCTTGTTCCCCTTGGGCGACCAGGCAGGAGAGGTGTTGTAATTTCCCGAGTAGCTTATTCTCTTCGACATCCCCGCCATCCGCGTCCATCACATAGATCTGGGGCGATGCCGGCGCGGTCGGATACGAAAGCAATCCTGCTCCCGTCAGGGGACCAGCAGGGCGAAACATCGGCAGCGGAATCGAAATGTCAGCCTTTTGAGCGTCGATGTCTTGGTGTCGAGCTTGTAAATCTCCGGGTTCCCGTCTTTGCTGAGGGTCAGGAGCATGTACCTGTAATCCGGAGACCACGGGCCGGCGACATTAAGCCCTACATAACGGGATATCCTGCGCTCTTTTCTCGTTGTCATATTCGTCCCGTAGAGGTCCGGGATTCTGGTCCTTGTAAGAGGTATAGCAGATCTCGCTGCCGTTGTTTCCCCACTGGGGCCTGATCGTCAGTGAATTTGCCCTGGTTATTCTTTCAAACCCAGACCCATCGAAATTAATCGTGTATATCTCCGTGGCCTTGCCCCTGCGCCCGGAAAAGGCGATTTTTGTATCAAACACGCCTTTTTCGCCGGTCATGGCCAGGACCACCTCCCCGGCGAACTTATGGACCATGTCCTTCCTGTCCTGCGGCTTGCCCGTGTATTCCTTCCCCACAAGGAGTTTCCCGCAAACGCAGTCAAAAAGCCGGAACTGGGATTTCAAATCCGTCGCCGTGCTCATATAACCGCCTTTGACGAGCAGATTCCGCCCCGATGGTCGTCCAGTCGGCAAATTTTATCTTGTCCGCGGTGATTCCCGCCTTCGCGGGGTCTTCGAGAAAGGCTTTCTTATCCAGGATATTGAAATAACCCGTGATCTTCAGGACCCTGGCAACTCACTGGAAAAAAGAGTGGAATAATTCTCCTTTGACCCGCCGCCGAGGTTCTGGAAATCAGCAATGGCGATCGGGAATTTGTACATGGTCGGCGAATCAATATCTATATAGACCTTCTGCGCATCGGCGCCCCCGGGGAAATACAGGAAAATAATAAAAATGAGCGGCACCAGAAAAATTCTTAAAAATCTCTTCATTATTTTGATCCTCTTAATGTCCTTCCGAAGAATGGAATTTGATTCCGAATTCTGCGCTTGTCTCCTGGATCCAGGCGGGTAAAGCCGGGAAAGGGCTGGCTTTCCTGACGGCTTTTATCGCCGAATGATCGAAATACCGGTTCCCGGAGGATTTTTCAATGTCGAGTCTGCTCACAGTGCCGTCGCGCAGTGATTTTCACTTCGATCACGCTTCCAGGTTATCTCTCTGCACGATCCCGCGCGGCAGCGCCCACTGGGACTTGATCCTTGACCAGATCAGGGCATAATATGCGTCCATCTGGGATGAACTCACCGCTGAGCTGCCGACTGGGACGGCGGCGCTTTGGCCTGGGCGGGATTTGCATTGACCTTTTTTCGCACATCATCTATGGCCCGCTGGATTTGCGGCCGTCATCCTTGCGGACGGGGGTCCCGACGTTTCCTGTTTTTTCAGCGTTATGGGCTGGGACTTCGGCGTCGAGTTGATCTCGTTGGATATCGGGGCCGAGATTTCGTGCTTACGGACGCAGGGGCTGCTCACAAGGTTGACGTCATAAACCGGGCCGAAAGTGATCTTTTTAGAAGGCAGTGCGAGGAAAACAGCAGCGCCGAGATGAACAGGGTATGGACCAGCAGGGAAATCACAACATCCTGTTCATGCCGGAGTTTTGCCGGCTCGGTTTGCCAAAACCGAACGGCATGCTCAGCTGCTCCCTGGGAGGTTCGGTAATCATCCCGAGCTTGTCGACCCCGGCCTTCCTGACTTCCGCCATGACCTGGACGACATAACCATAGGGCACGTCTCTTGTCGGCCCTCATGTATACCTCCCGCTCTATCCGGCTCTTGAAAATACTCTCCAGCTTGACTCCGAGTTCCGGCAGGGTCGTCTTGTAATTATTTATGAATATATCCTTGTTCCCGTTGACGGTCAGGACAATTTTTTCCTCGCTGACGTCTATGGTCTTCGCCTTGACCTGGGGCAGATTGATATCGATACCCATCTGCAGCATGGGCGCAGTCACCATGAAGATGATCAGCAGGACCAGGACACATCCACCAGGGGGGTGACATTTATCTCGGAAACAAGCCTGTTCTCCCCGTTTTGTCCGTCTCCTGCTTTTCATTGCAATCCCGCTTTGGCCTGGTATCTTTCAACGATATTAAGAAACTCCGAGGAGAAATTTTCCATCTCCATTGTCATTTTTTTCAGCCGGTTCTGGTAGTAGTTGTAGAAAATGACCGCGGGTATGGCCGCAGCCAGGCCCGCCGCGGTCGCGATCAGCGCCTCGGAAATGCCCGGTGCGACCACCGCCAGGCTTGCCGAGCCGCGCGCGCCTATTCCCCGGAAGGCGTGCATGATGCCCCACACGGTGCCGAACAGCCCGATGAAAGGCGATGCGCTTCCGGTGGTTGCCAGGAACCCCAGGGTGCTTTCGATCCTCGTGCTCTCCGTGCTCACTGCCCTGTTCAGGGCCCTTTCCAGATTGTCGATAGCCCTGAACTCCGCGGGGAAATCGGCCTGAGCGATCCGCCCTCTGCTTGGTTTTGAAGACTTGTTCAGCTCCGTGTAACCGGCCCGGAAGATTTCGGCAATGCTGGAGTTCTTGAATTTCCTGGCCTCCGTGTAGATTTCGGAAAGCCTGTTGCTCCTCATGTAAAGTTCCAGGAACTGGCCGTTCTCGTCGTCTATCTTCTTGATCATCCTGTACTTGTTGAAAATTATCGCCCAGGAAAAAACGGAAAAAAACAGCAGCAGGACAAGGACGAACTGGACCATCCATCCCGCTGCCAGGATCATGTTTATCAGGTCGCCCTGAAAATGCCCCCCCAGGTCGGATCGACGTTACCGCTAAGCTTCGCTCATTAAAATAATCCTCTTAAAAGTGATTTATTCCCCAACATGGACATTCAAAATATTGAATATACAGGAGATGCGGGCAGAGAGGTTCAGGAGAAAGATTTCTTATATTTTTCATCCACCATTTTTCCAATGCATTCCATCATTATCCTGGGTTGCCCCTTCAAACTGCTCTTTGAACCTTTATCTGCGACTCCCGGCAGAAGGGTTTGAACTTTTCCTTCGATCCGGAACGGCCCCAAGCCGGTCACAAACGGAAATCGGCTCGCCGACCCTATATATGATTTTTCCGGTTTTGGCAAATGGCAGGAGCCCGAATATACATTTTCGCAGTTATTGCAGCCCACGGGGACCACTTTTTTGCCCGTGAGAAGCGCGAGCTGGGCCAGGCCCGTCCTCCCGTCCGCAAGCTGCAGAGACCGCGTGCCCTCCGGAAAAATTATGAGATTGAGTTTCTGTTCAAAGAGGGCCTTCATGCTCAGGCTGGTGACTTTTTCCATGACCTGCTCGTGATAATTCTGGATGAATTCCGCAAAATTTTCCTTGATCAGGGTTTTTGTCTCTGCTGCCAGGTCCGCCCCGGATTTGATTTTCCCGTCAATGAGATCCTTGAGCGCCCTGTAGTCGCTGTCGCTTATTTTCTTCCTGAACCTCAGCTTGTAGAATTCCTCTATGAGGTATTTCATCGAGGGTACGGGGATCAGGTTGCAGCTGTCCAGCGCCCGGGCAAGCAGGGCATTCTTGTAATATTTCCCCTTGACCCATACAGTGGTAAACAAATACTTCTTTTTGCAGAGACTGTACTGAAAGGGCCAGTAATTGAAGCGGTCAGTGTGGTTCATGGCGAAAATCACGGTCTCATCCCTGGGAATATTCTCCATCCCCTCGATGTCTATCTCGACGCGGGAGAAAACCTTGTAATTGGGGGTAAGCCAGATAGCCGCGATTATTCTCTGGCTAAGGGGCCTGCCGCTCAATTTGATCCTGTCAAGGTATTTCAGGTCTACCATAATGCGCCCGAATCCATTATTCGCTGAAAGGATTAACAGAAACAGCCCCGGAATAAAAGAATTAAATGGATTCAAAACAATGTCGATCCTAAGACCCGGACCGCTTTTTAAACTGGAAATTCAGGGGAAAAAAGAATAAAGCACACCCATGAATAAACTCAACCCCTCGCATATAGATCACGTTATCAGGGTTGCCAACGGCTGCCCTTATTTCAACCATCTCGCAATGCACATCGTCAGGCTTGATACGGGCATTGCCGAGGTGGAAATGGACCTGGACAGGTTCCACCTGCAGGCGTTCGGGTATGTGCACGGCGGGGCCATCGCCTCCCTCATGGACACGGCCGCTTTCTGGTCGGTTTACTGCGACCTGCGGGAGGGCCACGGTATCACGTCTGTCGATATAAATGTCACTTACCTCGCGGCCTGCCAGGCCGGCAAGCTCCTTGCGAAGGGCAGGATGATAAAGCTCGGGGGAAAGCTCGGGTACGCGGAGGCCTCCGTATTTGACCAGAGAGGCAAACTTATCGCCCACGGCACTTCCACCATTATCGTGGTCCCCGGCATGCCCCTGGACAGGAACCCCGACCTCCCGCCGAAATTCCTCGCCTGAATTTTTTGAGCAGCCTTATATTTTGAATTCGGCGACCAGCACCGTGTGGTCGGAAGACTTTTCCATCAGCCGGGGTTTCATATCTATCCAGGAGCTGACGCTTTTTTGGCAAGGACGGGGGTCGCCAGGATATGGTCCACCCGCCATCCCAGGTTCCTTTCGACGGTCCCCGGGGCCCGGTAGTCAAAAAAAGTGAACTGGCCTGGCTCTCCCGGATGGTGCTGGCGGAAAACGTCCACCAGGCCCCACCCCTTGATAGCCTCAAACGCCTCCCAGACCAGGGGGTTGAAATCGACATGGCCCAGCAGCCTCTTCGGGTTGTGCACATCGATGTCCTCCGGGGCAACATTGAGGTCCCCGCACCAGATGAGCGGCTCGGACGAGCGAATAGTTCTCCCCCAGGAACTCCTTGAACCTGGCCATCCATTTCAGCTTGTACTCGAAGCGGGGGCTGTCCATTTTGAACCCTTGCGGCACATAAGTGTTTATTATTGAAACTCCCGAAAATTTCGCCCTTATCAGCCTGTCGGTGTCCGGCTCGTCCCCCCCGAAACCGCAGGACAGGGAATCCGGCGCCTCGAGAGAGGCGATCGCCACCCCGTTGCCCTTTTTGCCGCCGCTATAGCAGATGTGATAACCCGATTGCTCAAATTCCGCCCGCGGGAACTTGCTGTCCTCAACCTTGGTTTCCTGCATGCACAGGACGTCGGGCCTGTTCTCCCTGAGCCAGGGGATGATTACATGCAGACGCGACCTGACAGAATTCACATTGTAAGTGGCGATCTTGAATATCTTCATCTCATCTCCTTTCGCGAAATTGACGTTAGCATGGGGTAAGTGCCCGGTCAAATTCCATTTTTTGCCTTGACGCGCTTCCTTTAATCTGGAAAAAAATGATGTATGGAAACGAGGCCCGTTGACGCACGATTTTTTTCTGGAAGCCTCGGGGCACCGGCTTCAGGCCCGGATGATTGGGGACCTTGCCGCCGGGACAGCCCTTGTCTTCCTCCATGAGGGGCTGGGAAGCATCGGCCAGTGGCGCGATTTCCCGGAGGCGCTGTGCCGGGCAGTGGGCCTGCCGGGGCTGGTTTATGACCGGCTTGGCTACGGCGGTTCCGACCCGCTGCCGGAAAAGAGGAGAATCGAGTACCTGCACGAGGAGGCATTCAACAGCCTGCCGGAAGTCCTGCAAAGGTGCGGTGATAAGGAAGGCCTTCCTGGTGGGCCACAGTGACGGGGGTTCGATTGCGCTGCTCTTCGCGGCCGTCCATCCCGAGATGACGGCAGGAATCATAACCGAAGCCGCCCATGTCTTTGTCGAGGACGTCACAATTGCCGGGATCAGGGAGGCGGTGCGGGCCTACGAAAAAGGGGGGCTCAAGGAAAAGCTGGCGAGGTACCACGGCGGGAATACTGAGGGCGCCTTTCGGGGATGGTCTGATACCTGGCTCTCCCCGGAATTCCGCAACTGGAACCTGGAAGAGTACCTGCCGTGCATAAGCGCGCCGGTCCTGGCCATCCAGGGCCGGGACGACCCCTACGGGACTCCCGCCCAGGTGGAGGCGATCACCTCTCAATCGGGAGGGCCGTCCAGGGGCCTGATTATTCCGGATTGCGGGCACATCCCCCACATACGAGGCAAGGCAAAAAGTGCTTGCCGAAATGGCCGCGTTCATTTCCGGCCTGCTTCGGACTTCCTAAGTTCCCGGATTTCCATTTCATTTTGCCGGGAAATAGTTTATAACCCGGCAAATTTCCGGCAGAGACATGAAGCTGACAAAAACAATCCTTATATACATGATACTGGCGGCCCTCTTTTGGGGCTGCTCGGGGGGGGATGGTTCCGGCCCGGGCTCCCGCACCGACACAGGGCCCGCTTACGGGGACATAATGGTCGAGGGGTCGATCGGGGACGCGAGCAACCTGATACCCCTGCTTGCCGCCGATAACGCCTCGCACAGCATATCCGGGATGATCTTCAACGGGCTTGTCAAGTACGACAGGAACATCAAGGTCGTCGGGGACCTGGCCGAATCGTGGGACATCTCCAAAGACGGCCTGGTGATCACTTTCCACCTGAGGAAAAATGTCCGGTGGCATGACGGGCACCCGTTCACCGCTGAGGACGTGCTCTACACATACAAGGTCACGATAGACCCGAAGACGCCGACTGCTTATTCCGGCGATTTCCTCAAGGTCAAAAAGGCCGAGGTGCTTGACCCCTATACTTTCCGGGTCACCTACGACAAGCCCTTCGCGCCCGCCCTGATGAGCTGGGGCGCCGCGATATTGCCGAAACATCTCCTGGAAGGAAAGGACATAACGAAATCGCCCCTGACCCGCCACCCCATCGGGACCGGGCCCTACAAATTCAAGGAATGGGTGACGGGCACAAAGATAGTCCTCGTTTCCAACCACGATTACTATCGAAGGCCGGCCGTATATAGACGGTTACATAATGAGGATCATCCCGGACACCGCCACGATGTTCCTGGAGCTGCGGGCCAGGGGGCTTGACCGGATGGACCTTACCCCCCTGCAGTACACAAGGCAGACGGAAAGCAAGTTCTTCAAGGCGAATTTCAATAAATACCGGTACACCGCTTTCGCCTACACTTATATCGGCTTCAACCTGCGCAGCCCGCTGTTCAGCGACAAGAGGGTGCGCCAGGCTATAGCGTACGCCATAAACAAGGATGAGATAATCAAGGGAGTGATGCTCGGGTTCGGGAAGCCCGCTACCGGCCCCTTGAAGCCGGGCACATGGGCCTATAACCCGAATGTCAGGCAGTATCCTTACGACCCGAAGAAAGCGGCCGAACTGCTGGCCGAAGCCGGATGGAAAGACACGAACGGCGACGGCGTCCTGGACAGGGATGGGACCCCTTTCGCCTTTGAGCTCGTGACGAACCAGGGGAACGAGATCCGCCGGAAAACAGCCGAGATCATGCAGAAGCGCCTGGCCGAACAGGGCATCCAGATGAAAATCAGGATAGTGGAATGGGCCGCCTTCGTTAAAGAGTTTATCAACAAGCGAAAATTTGAGGCGACTATCCTCGGGCTGGACCATCCCCATGGACCCGGATTTATACGATGTCTGGCACTCCGGCAAGACAGGGCCGGAGGAGCTTAATTTTATTTCGTATAACAATGCCGAAGTGGATGAGCTCCTGGAGAAGGGCCGGGGCACCTTCAATATTGAGGAGAGGAAAAAGGCCTATTACCGGATCCAGGAGATCCTGGCCGAGGATCAGCCCTATGTCTTCCTTTACGTGCCGGATGCCCTGCCGATCTTCGATGCCCGGATCAGGGGCATTGACCCGGCGCCCATCGGGATCGGGCACAATTTCATCAAGTGGTATGTCCCGAAGGCCGAACAGAAGCTCGAGATGAAGCCCTGATACGTTTGTCACCGCCTTCCTAATCCTTAAACGCCTCGACCAGGGAGTCCATGTTGCCCGCCCGCTTTGAGGAGCCTGATATTCGAGAAGCCGCTTTGGGAAAGGTCCTCCGCTATTTCGGCGAAGGTGTAAGTGCCGCCGCCCGCGGTTGCCACAAGCATGTTGACCGCGAAAATCGCCCCCGCTTCCGGACGGACACGGTCCTCGTCCATGACGTGGTCGCGGATGACAACCCGGCCCCCTTTCACGAGCGCGCGGAATACCTTGCCAAAAAGGTCCCTGTTCTGTTCCCGGCTGTTCTGATGAATAATTGCCGAGATAAACGCCAGGTCATGCCCGGGGGGAAATTCGTCCCTGTAGAAATCGCCGGCCACAAGTTTGACCCTGTCGAGCAGGCCGGCCTTCTCCAGGCGTTCGCGTGCCATCGCGACGACGGGCGGCCTGTCGAAAAGGGTGGCTTTCATTCCGGCCGCAGCCTCGAGGAAGGCAATCGTATACGTGCCCGACGCGCCCCCGACATCAAGGAGCATCGTGGAGCCGCCGGGGTTGACTGCGTTGACTATGCCCGGCGCCAGGGGGGAAGCGACCACGTGCATGGCCCCGATAAAAGCCCTTAATTCGTCTATCTTCTGAAAGGGCGGGGAAAACTCGCATTCGGCGCCCCGCACGATTTCCGTGAGGCAGGACCACCTTTCCCAGAGGCTCACGCAATGCAGGACCATGGGCAGGACGGAAACAGGCGAGTCCGCGGAGAGCACTCTGCGGACGTCATCCGGACAGCCGTATAATCCTCCCTCTTTGTTCAGCAGGCCCATGGCCGCGAGGGCATCGAGCAGGACCGCAAGGCCTCGTGTCCGGGTGCCCGTCCTGTCCGCCACCCCTTTCAGATCAAGCCGTTCGCGCCCCAGTAAAGTGAACAGGTCCAATTCCGCCCCGGTGAGCAGTATCCGGCACTCCATGAAATCGCGGGCCAGCTTCAAAACCTTCTCGGGACTATGGTAATTCATAACATCTCCTTTATGACCTTCGGTTTTAACGCTTTGCCAGGCACCCGGAGCATGCGGCAATGTCAAGGGGCGTATTGCAATACGACCCCTACCGTTTCTAAGGCATTTTCCCGCCCTTGGCGAGCTCTTCAAGACCGGGGCGGTCCAGGATGGCTATCTTCGATCCGTCCGATCTGATCATATTGAGCCTGTTCATTTTGTTCAGGATGCGGGAAAGGGTTTCAGGTATGGTGCCCAGGAGGGCCGCCAGCTGGCCCTTGCTGATATCGAGCTTTACTGTGCCGGAGCCCTTGTCCCTTTCGCTCAGGTAAATTATGTAGGCGGCAAGCCTGCCGGGGACCTCTTTGAGCGAAAGGCTTTCAATCAATGCCGCAAACCGGCGCAGGCGCATGGACAGGACGGCCAGCATGTTCAAGGCAAGCGAGGGCTCTTTTCTTATAAGGCCCACAAATTCGTTCCGGGGGAAGAAAAAGAGGGTAGCCGGCAAATCGGCTGACGCATTGGCGGGGTAGTCCTTTCCCGTAAAAACCGAAACCTCGCCGAAGCACTCTCCCGCCTCGAAGAGGTGCAGGATCTGTTCCTTGCCGTCCGGTGAGATTTTATAAACCCTCACGCGCCCTTTGACCACGACATAAAACCCGGTCCCCTCATCGCCTTCCAGGAAGACAACTTCGCCCTTTTCGTAACGGCGCTCTCTTGCGATTGAGGCCACTTCCTGCAGCTGCCGGGGCGGCAGACCTTCAAACAGCGATATGCCCGCTATCCGGGCGGCAATGTCCATTCTACAAGCTCCTCCTGATTTTTATAAAAAATATCCCATCTTTGACTTATGTCAAAGCGTATTTTACAAAAAAGCCCTAGATTGCGGTCAAAGACGATCGGAGGGCTGATATGAAGACAAGAAGGAAGATAATCGAAATAGACGAGTCGAAGTGCGATGGCTGCGGGCTGTGTGTCCCCTCCTGCGCGGAGGGCGCAATCACAATTACGGACGGCAAGGCCAGGCTTGTCGCGGAGAAATACTGCGACGGCCTGGGGGCGTGCCTTGGCGAGTGCCCGAGCGATGCCCTCAGGATAATTGAGAGAGAAGTCGACGAATATGACGAGAAGGCCGTCCATGAGCATCTCAAGGAACAGGTCTCGACAAAAGAGCCCGTCATGGCCTGCGGATGCCCCTCGGCCCTGGTCAGGGATTTTTCACCCGCGCGGGATTCAATATTCGCCACCGTCTGCCCGGCCCCGACGCCTGTCCCGGCCCCTGAGGCCGAATCAGCGCTAACGCACTGGCCTGTCCAGATAAAGCTTGTCCCGCCGCATGCCCCGTTTCTGAAAGGCGCGGACCTTCTCGTGGCTGCGGACTGCACGCCGGCGGCGTATCCCCGCTTCCACGAGGAATTTCTCAAGGGTAAAGTCCTGTTGATCGGGTGCCCCAAGTTCGACGATGTCGCCGAATACGTGCAGAAATTTGCCGGGATTTTCAGTCACGGCGACATCAAGAGCGTGACGGTGCTGGTAATGGAGGTCCCCTGCTGCCAATCCCTGCCCGCAATTGTGAAGAAGGGCATGGAGATGGCGGGGAAGCAGGTCCCCCTGAAGAAAGAAGTCATAAGCGTCAGGGGGAGGCTGCTGCGCCCGAGCCCGGGGAACTGAAAGAGCGGCCGGGGGCGGTTATTTTTTTCTCGGGGGGCTGACAACCGCCTCGCCGTCGAGGACAACCGCTCCATCCTGATTGGTGCAGGCCGTGCGCAGGCGCAGCCTGCCCTTTTCAGACATTTTTTCCTCGACTGTAACGGTGGCCGTTATCGTGTCCCTGAACCAGAATATTTTAAGCGGATTTCAAAAGAAAACAGGCCGTTGGAACTGCCCCGTGTTTTCATTTGGGCGATTTTAAAATGGCATCTATCTTCTTGATTAATTTTTCGGGGGTGATGGGTTTGGAAAGGAAATGGAGCTTGCCTTTGAGTTTGTCTTCCTCCGCGGGCTGCAGGATGGCTGTTATGAAAAGTATGGGGATGCCCTTGGTTTCGGGGTTATTCTTGAGATTGTAAGCGACTTCGCCCCCGTCCATGTCCTGCATGACAATATCGAGCAGGATGAGGTCCGGCTTCACCTTTTTCACAATGTTTATCCCCTCGTCGCCCCTGGTCGCGGTGTACATTTTATATTTTCCGGTCTTCTCCAGGTTGAGTTTTACGAAATGACAGAAGTCTTCCTCGTCGTCAATCATGACAATGGTTATCTTTTCCATTCACAACTCCTTGGGCGCAGAACAAATCTCTATCTCTGCTGCACGGCTTTAGCTCAATCAGCACAGGCCTGAAAATTATAATATCAAAGTCCGTTCAACTTTTGCGAGTTTTTTGACGGGACATAATCTCTTCTATTATCCCCTATCTCATTTCCCGCGCAACGAGAGTTGAATCTATTTTTTTCATCAATTTTTCAGGTGTCACCGGTTTGGCGAGGAAATTGCGTTTCCCTATGACCTTGTCCCCCTCGCCCGGCTGGATCAGCGCGGTTATGAATATGACAGGGATATCTTTCGTGGCCTCGTTATTGATGAGCTTCCAGGCCACTTCGCCGCCGTCCATTCCCTGCATGACAATATCAAGGAGGATCAGGTCAGGCTTGTTCTCTTCCGCCAGCCTCAATCCCTCTTCGCCGTTGAATGCGGTCATGACCTGGTACTTTCCCGACTTCTCCAGGTTCAGTTTGACGAAATAGCAGAAGTCCTGTTCATCATCGACCATCAAAATTTTCTGTTTCAGCATGGGCTTTTCCTCCCCAATCAAGAATTGGTGTTCCGCGGCTTATTCCGTACCGGTTCTTTATTGGCCGTTTTCTAGTCAGCCTTTTGGTAATTTTATATCGATAAATTTCCTATAATGCAAGCTCTTTATCAAACAATTATTGTAATATTTTATCCCGTTATTTCTTGCATAAAATAACTACATCATCTTCGAGAAATGCCCGCTCCCCATTATCACGACAGGCCGTCATCGAAAAACATTATGATATTATTGAAGATATTGGGGTTTTAAAAAAAGTGCGGGCAGCGGCGCACCCTGCCGTCCGGAAACGGGGAAAGCCCATCCGCATAGCGGCGCTTAACTTGTGTCGTTTAGCATATAAAGTCAGTGCTTGTTAATCGATGCAGGACTTTCGGGCTTTTACTTATAATGGGGTGCTCTTTGAAAACCCGAAAGATTAGTCCGGGTCTGCCGGCCCTGGACAGGTTGAACCGAGGCACCGAGGCATTACACCGTGACCAAGCGGCGCTTCGTCAACTATAAGTCTGTCTTGTGCCTACCCAAGATCCAGATCTCGTTAGTTTATCAACCCGAAACATGTCTATTCTGTTTGTGAGTTCATATCCTACATAATACCAACACGTATTGCTTGGTAAATATAAAATTGTTTTGATTCATTGTTGTAAATAATATATAGATATTTCCACAAAAATAGCATATAAAGAAATTGCTAGTTATTCACTTTCTTCGAAAGGATCCTTATGTTTCTTGAAACAACGCGAAATTGGGTAAACGAGTTGCAGAATGAAGGAAAGCTTGTGGACAAGAGCCCTGAGGAGCTCGAAAAAATGGCCCGTGAACTCTCTGTAAAGCTTGAAGAATATTATTATGAAGAGATCCGGGACCAGATGGAAAAAATCGGCAAGGCTGCCGAGTTCGAGCGCATGGTCCTCTTCGACACACAATATCTTAGCAAATATTTGAACCAAACGTTGCCCGCATTTCCCGCTTACAGGCAGGAAATTTTCCAGAGGGCGAAGAAAAAGCTCCTGGGCGGGCCCTGAACGTCTGGTCAGATAGATTCAAGGCTGCGGAAACAGGCCTGGTCTTCAGCATTGAGAAGTGAGCGCGAAGTTTTTTCTGGCTCGGACAGAAATCTCAATCTGCAGACCGGATGCCAGGGATAATCAGCGCGATATCAATGCCAGCTGCGGAGGCGGGGGTGGTGGGGGCTGCTTCATAGCAACTGCATCGTTCGGCTCGGACCTGGCCCCCGAAGTCGTCGAGTTCAGGAATTTCCGTGACCAGGTCCTGGCGCGCTTCGAACTGGGGCGATGGATCATAGGACAATATTACAAATATTCTCCACCGGCGGCGGATTTTATCCGTGAGAGCGTACTGCTCAGGTCGGCGGCAAGGATAGCATTGCTCCCCCTCGCCGCGGCCGCGTACCTCATCCTGCACCCGGCATGGCTACTCGGCGTCGCTGTCCTCGCAGCGTCGGCGCTCCTGGTGTACAGGCGGAGAAGAAAAGAAGAAATTTAAATAAAATCGGTGGATTGCTTTACGGACAGATGCGGCTGTGGTATAATTCCCATCAAAAAAGAACTCCCTTCGGGCCTTCCAAGGCCCGAATTTATTATAAGGCAGCGAATGACAGAAACAGCCAACATTTACAATAAGCCGGAAAAAACGGGGCATTCCCGCCGGAGACGTTCACGCCATCGGTTAAGGAGCCGCAAGAAGAAGCTCTTCGAATTCAGGTCCGCCGCAGAGCCGATGCTCAACGGGGTATTCTCGCGGATAGGGAAACCGGAAGAATCGCAGTTCGTGCCAGACGATTTCCAGGTAAATGCCCTGAAGGCCATCCAGAAGGCCGACTGCCTTGTCATGGCCCCGACCGGCTCGGGCAAGACCTGGATCGCGGAAAAGGCCATAGCCTCGGTGATCGAAAAAGGGGGGCGTGCCTGGTACGCATCCCCCCTGAAGGCGCTTTCCAATTCGAAATGGGTTGAATTCAGCGGCATATTCGGGCCGGAGATGGTGGGGATCCTCACAGGGGACACGAAGGAAAACCCCGATGCGCCCATAATCGTCGGCACTACGGAAATCCTCCGCAACCAGCTTTACGACTCCATGCATGTCGGGGAGAACCTCGACTGTGACCTCGTTGTCCTCGACGAGGCCCATTTCCTGGGTGACCTGGAGAGGGGCGTCGTCTGGGAGGAGATAATGATCTACCTCCCGTCCCGCGTCAACCTCCTGATGCTGTCCGCTACAATCGGCAACGGGTACGAAATAGCCTCATGGCTCAGCTCCATCCGGGACAAGCAGTGCGTCGTCATCGAGGAGACGAAGAGGCCCGTCCCGCTCTACCCGCTTTTCCTTCACCCCACAGGGAAAATAATGCCCCTGCTGAACAGGCAGAGGCTTTACGGAAAGGTGGAAGCCTTCATCGAGAAGAACAGCAACAAGCCGGGCAGGCGTTCAAAAGCGCTGAAGACCCCCTCTTTCGGCGAGATCATAGACGCGCTCAGGGAATTCAATCTCCTGCCTGCCATATTCTTCCTGAAGTCCCGCTCCGAATGCAACCTGGCCGTAAGGGAGTGCCGCTCCGGGGAATTCGAGCCGGACGAGGAATTCGACAGGGACCTTCACGAGCTGCTCGAAAAAGCGCCGTTCCTGGAGGAGCACAGGCAATTGCCCGCATTGAGGCATTGGCGGGTTGCGGCCCACCACGGCGGACAGCTCCCCGCCTGGAAGTTCCTCGTCGAGGAAATGATGAAGAAAGGCCACCTCGACGCCATCTTCGCGACTTCAACGGTGGCGGCGGGGGTCAACTTCCCCGCACGCACGATCGTGCTCTTCAATTCCGACCAGTTCAACGGGCACGAGTTCCTGCCCCTGAACGCGACGGGCTTTCACCAGATGACGGGGAGGTCCGGAAGGCGCGGCAAGGACAAGATCGGGTTCCTCCTGAACATCCCCGGCAGGAACATGGACCTCAACTATGTCCGCCGGCTGCTTCACATGAACCCCGAAGAGATCACGAGCCGGATCCGCAACGACTTCTCGATGGTGCTCAACCTCCTGCTCGCGTACAGGCCCGAGGACGTCAGGGACATCTTCGAGCGGTCGCTCGCAGCTTACCAGAAATCGGTGAGGAAGACGGACTCGGACAGGAGGATCGGCGGCCCCGCCCTGTGGAGGGACTTCAAGAGGCACGTCGCTTTTCTGAAAATGGAGGGCTTTGTCGACAGCGACAACCGCCTCACGGAAGACGGGAAATGGGCCTCGAACCTGCGCCTCGACCAGCCGCTGCTGATCGCCGAGGGGCTGCGCAAAGGGGTATTCCCGACACAGGACGAAGCGCTGCTCGCCGCCCTGATCGCGCCGTTCGTAACAGACCGCAATGACGATATCTACGTCAACAAGAAGGACCTGCCCCCCGATCTTTACCAGGCGTACAAGCGCATGATCACCGAAATCGAGCCTCTTGCCGACCGTATGCATGCGGCGGGGTTCCCGATAAACCCTCTGCCGCTGTGGACGTCCAAGGTGGTTTACGAATGGGCCCGCGGGTGCGAGTGGGGCGAACTGATGGAGCGCAGCGGCATCGCCGAGGGCGACCTTGTAATGCTGATTTCCAGGACGGCCGACCATCTCAGGCAGCTCTATTCCCTCAGGGATACCTACCCGGAAACAGCGGCCCTTGCCCAGAAAGCGAGGGAAACCATCCTCAGGGAACCGGTCGTTTTTGACTGATTTGAAGCTTGACTTTTCGGGTCACTACGGGATATAAGCCCTTTTTCCTTTAAATAGGCTTCCTGAACAGCGCGTCCCCATCGTCTAGAGGCCTAGGACATCGGCCTTTCACGCCGACGACCGGGGTTCGACTCCCCGTGGGGACGCCAAATAATATTTTCAAAAAAAGGCGGTTATACCGCTTTTTTTATTTTTGGCCCGCTGTGGATAAAAGTACACCTTAGCGCTACAGAAAATTCAGGAATTGGATGATTTATTATCAAATTGGGAATGTGTAAATAATACCCGAACTGAATCAAAGTCAATTTGTGATGTAATAGAGGTATAAATGGAACTTGCAAATATCAAAATAGAAGATGATGACTTTGACCCCTGTTCCCCCTTCGACGCTTGAGGAAACACAGCTGGACTTCAATTTCCTTGCGGACCTGGCCCTGAAGGCAGTTTTTGCGGATGCGAACACCACAACAGTCAGAATATCCGAGAAATTATGCCTGCCTATCCAGTTGGCCGAAATGCTCCTCCAGCACCTTTATAAAGAGAAGCTTATCGAAATTCGCAGCCAGAGAGGGATTGTGACCCGCTATGCCATGCTCGACAGGGGATGGGAGCGGGTAAACCGGCTTTTAGACCTCAACGGCTATGTCGGGCCTGCCCCCGTATCGCTAAAGGCATATACGGAGATGGTTTTGCAGCAGGACCGGCAGAGGCAGCCCGTATCGCCCGAAAATGTGAAGAATGCCCTTGCAAATCTTGTGTTGCCCGATATCACCATGCAGACTCTGGGACTTGTTGCCCAGTCCCGGCGCAGCCTCTTCCTGTTCGGCGAGCCCGGAAACGGGAAAACCTCGATAGGCATGGCCCTCCACAACGCCCAACCCGGAGAAATATGGATACCTTACGCAATCGAGGTGGACGGCCAGATAATAAAAGTCTACGACAAACACAATCACACCGAGGTTGCGGCCAAATGCCCGCATGACAAGCGCTGGATAAAGGTCAGGCGCCCCATGGTAGTGGTCGGCGGCGAAATGACTATTCAGAGCATGGACCTCGTCTACAGCCATACCGTGAGGCACTACGAAGCCCCCTTCCAGCTGAAGGCCAACGGGGGCACCCTGCTCATCGACGATTTCGGCCGTCAGCGCGTCGACCCCACGCATCTGCTCAATCGCTGGATAATACCCCTGGAGCGGGGCGTGGATTACCTGACCCTTCACACGGGGAAAAAAATCGAGGTCCCATTTGAGCCCCTGTTGATCTTCGCCACCAACCTGGACCTCAACGGCCTGGTGGATGAGGCATTTTTGCGAAGGATGGGGTACAGGGTCTATGTGGCCCCGCCCACCCTGGAACATTACGCCACCATTTTCCAAAATACCGCCAAGGAATACGGGCTGAGCTATGATCCGAGCCTGCTCAAGTTTCTCCTGCGTCGCTATAAAGAGGAAAAACGCCCGTTGAGGTGCTGTGAACCCAGGGACCTCCTTCGCCATGTGCTGGACCTCTGCGAATATAACGGTCAAAAGCCCGAATTGAACGAGGACATGCTCAATTTTGCCTGGATCAACTACTTTGGCAGAGTGCGGCTGGAACAAAAATAAAGGCGGGCTGAATCAAACCGCTGGGGAGAGGAGATCAAAGGATACAAAAGCGCTCTAAAAAAACAAGGGGAGGGTCCCCGGGACCTTCCCCTGTGCGTTAGAAAACTCGCGCCTTGAATTGCGGCGCGCCGTCCTTCCTGTTTATTACTTATCTGCTGACATTTCGTCCACCGGGGCCGCGGGACCGCCGATCGGGGGAATCTTAGGCCCGCCGCCTCCACCCAACGCGCCTGCCGTCTTTCTTAACGAGAGGGCTGTCGTCTCATTTCCCACCGGCAGAAACCACTGCTTGCTGCCTGCATCAAAGCGCGCCTTTCCGCCAAGCATCTCGGCGAGGGTCGAAAGCGGCATCATGGGATTGGGCCTCAGCAGAAGATGCTCTTCCTCTTCTTCCCGCCGAACGCTCACCGTGACTCCGCCAATTTTCAGCTGAACGGAATTCCGTCCTTCCTGCTGCCCCTTTGAGAGATTGGGGGAATTCAACGGACTGCCATTCGACGATAACCGCTTCTGGGCTGCCATTGCCGAAAGGGCACTGGTGTTCAACTTGAGGGTGCCGCCGGGTCCGGGATTGATTGCCACTGTGCGGGCCTTTTGGTTTACGGCGAGGGTGCCGCCGAGGGCGCGGGCAAGGTCGGACAGCGCAATGCAGGGCTGGCCGCGTTCCATAACGACCTTCAGGCCGAGAAGCGACACGGGTTTTTCCTCAATGGTAATGCCGGCGAAGGCCATACCTGAAAAAGATAATAACAGGGCCATGGAAAAAACGATGTTCCGAAGACGGGCAGCGAACGAGATCATTTACTTCCTCCTTTGGGCTGTTTTTGAGAGGATAATGAACCTGCGGGCAGGAGTATATGGTCACTGTACGCCGGCGTCAAGTTCATCATTCACTCATGTCACCATACCCGATCAGTGCGTCGCAGCCATCCAGGCTCCCGGCTTGTTGTGATAATATCTTCACCCGGGACCGGTTATTGCGCACCGGGCCGGGGCCAGGACGGAAAAAGGCGGATATACCGCCTTTTTCATATTCCTTAATGTCCTGTGCCGGGGAAAATTTCCCGGTCCGCCTCTTATATCCCCCCCTGGAACCACTGCTTGTTGAGCCAGTGCATCTTCCTGGCTTCCTCCAGGAGCTCGTCGCGGAAATCCGGATGCGCCAGGTTGACGATGGCGAGAACGCGCTCCGGGATTGAGAGCCCCTTCAGATAGGCGACCCCGTATTCAGTGACCAGGTATGAAACGTCCACCCTTGGGACCGTGACAATTTCGCCGGGCGGGAGCGTCGGTTTGACCCTGGTGTGCAGCTTGCCGCTGCTGTCGGTGTAGGTAGAGTAAAAGGCCAGGATAGACTTGTTGTTCGCATAGCCCAGCGGGGGCTGGTCCGGTGGTGCGGTAGTAGGCGCCGCGCACGAACGCAAGCTGGCCGCCGGTCCCCGAGTACTGGGCCGGGCCGATCGATTCGGAGCTCACCTGCCCCTGGAGGTCCACGCCGAGACAGGCGTTGACGGAGATCAGGTCCTTGTTCATGGCGATCATGTATGGGTCGTTGGTGAACTCGACGGGGTACATGGCCAGCGCGGGATTGTGGTCGATCCAGTCATAAAGCTTCCGGCTGCCGATGGAGAACGCCCAGACGACCTTTTCCGGCAGCAGGGTCTTCTTCTTTCCCGTGATCAATCCCGCTTCATGAAGCTCCATGATGGCTTCGGTGACCATTTCCGTGTGGATGCCGATGTCATGCGCCCCGCTGTCGGCCAGAAGGCGCAGGACCGTGTCGGGGAGCCCGCCGATGCCGATCTGGAGGCAGGGGCCGTCCTTGGGGATCATATCGGCGATGTAGCCCGCGATCTTCTTGTCCGTGTTGTTGCCGGGGGCGAGGGGATCGTGATCAGCTTGTCCGTCTTGTTTTCGATGACATAGTCCACGTCGGAGATGTGGATGCATTCGTCATAGCCGCCGTAGCACCAGGGCATATCCTCCACGACCTCCACGACGACTGGTCTTCGCCTTGTGAAACACGGCCTTTTTGAAGTTGCACAGGGGGCCGAAATTGAAATACCCGTGCTTGTCCATCGGGGTGACGATCTGCACGGCTATGTCGACGTCGAGGCTGTCCTCGTAATAGCGCGCGGTCTCACCGAAATTATAGGGGATATGGGTACCCCGGTTCTGCGCGATATAAGTCCTGGTGTGCCCGAGGATATGCCAGTTGCCCGTCCAGAAGCTCTTTCCCTCGGGGTCCGCCTTCATGATCTCCAGCGGGGTGAGGTGGCCGATCATCCGCACCTTGACGTTTTTCAGCTCGCCTGCCCTCTGGGCCAGGGCCCTGTCGAAAGCCCGGGGCATCTGGACCCCCCCGAAATCGACCCACATGCCGTCTTTAACCAAAGCAGCCACCTGTTCCGCCGTTGCCAATTTTTCTGCGTACTTAGACATCGCTTGTTCCCTCCCAAGTTGTTCCTGCCCCGCCTGGAGCACGGTGCTTAAAATCGTAAATCTTTTAAGAAGGCTGCGAGGTAAAAGGCAATATTGAAATAACGGGTATAAAACCTGTAGTTTTTCTAAGGGTTATTTCAGGGAGGAAAGGTAGGTCCTCAGGTTGGTTTTTTTGCGGGACAACCCCAGCTTTTCCCGTATGTGATAGCGGTGTATCTCAATGGTTGCCGGTGAGGCGCCCATCAATTCGGCAATTTCCTTGGTTGTCCTGCCCTCCCTGACGAGATTGGCCACCTGGAGCTCCCTGGGGGTAAGGCTCAGGTATTCCGAAGAAAGCTTGCTGACGAAGGGAGAGGCGATATCTTTCAGGTTGGATTCAATTACATTGAGGCTGACCAGGTCGTTGCCTTCGAGCCGCCCGTTTTTGAGCCTCTCGATATAGGGCATGACGAGCTTTTTAATGTTGGAGATCACGTTGTTCTCGAGCTCGAGCTTGTCTTCCTCCCTGCGTTTGAGCAGGACGCGCAATGCCGCATTGAGCTCCTCAAGCTCGTGGGTCTTGCCCAGGAGGTCCCGCTCGTTCTTTTTCAGGGCCTCCTCCGCCTGCTTGCGCTCCGTTATATCCATGAATGAGGCAACGCTGCGCTTCGTCCCGGGTATCATGGAGATCGTGATGATGAGGTCCCGCACCTCGCCTTTCCTGTTGACGAGGCTGAACTCGTAGTTGCGCGGCGCCGCGTCGGGGTCGGTCCGGCGCAGGCAGTGGTAGCGCAGCATCCGCTCCCGGTCCTTTTCGTGGACGAACTCTGTCCATTTGCGCTTGCCTTCCCAGTATTCCTTGGGCGCGCCCGAGAGCTTCTCGAATTCCGTGTTCACAAGGGTGACCGTCGTGTCCTCATCGACTATGACAGTGGCCGTTCCGGTTGTCTCGAAAATGCTCCGGTAGCGGTCCTCGGATTCCCGCATTCTCTCTTCTGCCTGCTTGCGCTCCGTGATGTCCACGAAGGAGGCGACGCTGCGCTTTGTGCCCGGGATCATGGAGATCGTGATGATCAGGTCCCGTACCTCCCCGTTCATGGTGACGAGGCTGAACTCGTAATTGCGGGGTGCCGCGTCAGGGTCTCTCCTCCTGAGCTGGTGATAGCGCAGCATCCTACCCCGGTCTTTGCCGTGAACGAATTCCGTCCACCTGCGCTTGCCTTCCCAGTATTCCTTGGGCGCCCCCGAGAGTTTTTCGAACTCCGTGTTCACCAGGGTGACGGTCGTATCCTCATCCACTATGATAGTGGCCGTCCCGGTCGTCTCGAAAATGCTGCGGTAGCGGTCCTCGGATTCTCGAAGCCTCTCTTCCGCCTCCATGCGGTCGGTTATATTCATGGAATTTCCGAGCAGGGCGGGCCGGCCTTCGAAAAGCAGCGGGGTAACCGTCTCCATTATCCACCTGGTGTCGCCATGCTTGGTGAGAATCCTGAAAACATAGGGGAAATTCCTCTCGCCCCGGAGCATGGCCCGGGCATTTGCCTTGACCATCTCCCGGTCCTCGGGATGGACAAAACTGCCCGCTTCCCGGCCGATGAGCTCGCTTACCTCATAGCCAGCGTAGGAGGCCGCATTTGCGTTCAGGAAGCGGAATTCGCCGTCCTGAACAACGTATATGCCTGCAAGTGATTTCTCCGTAAGGGTCCTGAGGAGCCGGTCGTCTTTGACCGCATCCATGCCGGCCTTAATGCCCGGGTTCAATTGTGTGCTCATTATTAAGGCCCCGATTCAAATTTTTGCCTTGCCCCTTTGCAATTCATAGATGGATCGCAGCTCGCCGGGCAGGACATCCAGGCGGCACTTCGCCTCTTCGTGAGAAACCGCCTCCAGGGACCCGTCGGGGTTTTGGACCACCACTCCCCCAGCCGTCAACATCTTGTATCTCTTTTTGCGGGTCTCCTTGTTGGGGTGGCAAACAAGCGAGCAGTTGCCGCAGGTGAAAAAGATCCTGTTTCCCGGCATCAGGAAATGGAAGAAGCCGCCTTTCACAGGAGGCCTTTTCTTGTACCCGGCTGCGGCCCTTATCAAGGCCGGCATGAAGTCGGCATCTTTTTCCGGAATGGGGAACCGGCCCGGCGACCAGGTCGACCATTTCCCCGATGGGTGCAGGCCGGTAAAGCCTCCGCAGACGTAATCACAGCGGTTATGGTTCTGGCGGGCAGAGTAGCTGAATTCACGACCCCCTATCTTGACTTGTATAAGTAACTCCCTCGACATGTACCCCGACGCGCATGACGCCATGCACAGCTTGCATCCGTCACAGTAGTTGTCCTGGGCGGGCAGCGGCCCGG
>CAWASK010000014.1:0-88834 GCA_963784735.1 uncultured delta proteobacterium
CGCCGCCGACGTTGGCCTCGCTAATCGGTTTCTCCAGGGGAGCCATGGTGTCCCAGAAGGCGGGTTCCGTGCACCCGATGCAGCCATGGCCCGCCATGACCGGCCAGGAGATCCCGTCATTGAACCTTACCTTGCTGCAGTTCGCATACGTATAGGGCCCCTTGCAGCCCATGTTGTAAAGGCACCAGCCTTTCTGCGCGGCCGCGTCGCCCCACTCGTCGACGACTTCGCCGCGTCGTAATGGGGGCGCCTCGCAGAAATCGTGGATCCTCTTGCCGTAAGCCCAGACGGGGCGACCGAGGGAATCCAGGGCCGGAATGCTGCCGAACATGAGATAATGCAGTACCGTCCCGGTGAAATTCAGGGCATTGGGGGGGCAGCCCGCAATGTTGACTGTCCTGATTCCGATCGCCTGGCTGACACCCATGCAGTCCGTCGGATTGGGTTTCGCCGCAGGTATATTGCCGTAAGCCGAGCAGCTGCCGATGCAGATCGTGGCCGCCGCATGGCGGGTGACTTCCTTGGCGACTTCCACGCTCGTCTTGCCCTTGGGGCCGAGCGTGCAGTATAAGCCGTTGAGTCCCTTGGGTATCGCGCCTTCAATTACGCAGATGTATTTTCCCTTGAAGTCGTGCATCGCCTTTTCCAGGTTCTCTTCGGCCTGGTGCCCGGCGGCTGCCATCAATGTCTCGTGATACTCGAGGGAAATGGTATCGAGCAGAATATCATCCACATTGGGGTATGACGAACGCAGGAACGCTTCGCTGCACCCGGTGCATTCGGCAAAATGGAGCCACACCACCGGCACGCGGCTGAATGTTTCGCGGCCCTCGCCACCATCGGGCGAAAGACCGGCGGAAGCACGAGCGCCGCCGTCATGAATGAGGTCCACTTGATAAAACTTCGCCTGCTTACGCCCTTCTCTTTCAAAGAGGCATAAAAATCCTCGCGCGCGGCGGCAGTTCGGCCTGGGCCTTGTCCAGATTGGCCTGGCAGTGTTCCATCAGTTCCCGGTACTGCCTGCCGACTTTCCTCCTGTATCCAGAATCCTCTATCATGCTCATAAAACTCCTCCACTGGTTCCATTAGTTAAAAGTATTTACTTTAATGGCATTCTCCTGCTCTTTATTACCAACCGCCCTTACCTTCTTGAAATTCGAGTAAGCCGGTACTCAGGCCGCTATCAAGATTTAATTGGAAACTTGTGCCATAAATGGCATAACTTATTATCAGAATGACCGGCCCAGGTCTATTCAAAAAACCGTTCTCGAAAAGGCGCCGACTCCGAATTTTGCCGGTCTTCTTTTCTTTTATATCTCATTTCCTCTCATCGATTTTTGAAGCCGGCGGTCCCTTTCCCTCATGCCCTTCCTCATCAGTGCTCATAGCCCGCTTGAAATCCTTCAGGGCTTTGCCGACGGCGCCTCCCATTTCCGGTATTTCCCCCGGCCCGAAGATCAAGAGCGCAATAACCATAATCACCAGTAATTCAGGCATCCCAATGCCCAGCATAGCCCACTCTTCCCTTCTTTTCAATCTGCATTACTCGAGAGCGGGATCTACCCCGATTTGAGTCAGCGCTTAATAATATTTGGGGGGCTATTTATAGTACACGCGGTGCCCTGTCCCCATGAATGGGATGGGTGCGTGTTGGTAACTTTTTTAAAGTCTCAAAGAAAAACCTGCAATAAGATACGGAACTTTCATGCGTATCTGCATCCAGGCTGATGATTATATATTTAATGTCCGAAGGACCCTGGAAAGGATCGTTTTCTCCACATGCGATATCGACGATAGTGTCCAGAAGGGGGAGGGTAGAGAACAATTAAGAGAAGGACTGACGTCTTAGTTTTGTTGAAAAGCATAAAACCATATTCAATTTGTTTTGCCTTTTAGCAGAAAGTGTCATCCAATGTAAAGCGTAAAAATTCTTTATAAAGCTCCTCATGCTTGAATAGATCGTCCCTTTCTGGTAATGGGGGTTTTCAAATAAAAAGAACTGAATGCGAAGTGAAGCATGCCTAAAAGCCTGAAAGGAACCCAGACGGAGAAGAACCTGCTGACCGCTTTCGCGGGCGAGTCGCAGGCACGCAACCGGTACACTTATTTCGCCAGCGCCGCGCGAAGGCCGGCTACGAGCAGGTCGCGGAAATATTCCTGGAGACCGCCGAGAATGAGAAAGAGCACGCCAAGGTCTTCTTCAAATACCTCGAAGGCGGAGAGGCCGATGTCAACGCGAGCTATCCCGGCGGGCGTTATAGCGGATACCAAGGCGAACCTGACGGAGGCTGCTGACGGGGAAAATATGGAATGGACAACGATTTATGCCGACTTTGCCCGGACCGCAAAGAAGGAGGGTTTCCCGAAGATCGCCAAATCCTTCGAAGAGATCGCAAGGTGGAAAAGTTCCATGAGGCCCGCTACAGGAAGCTGATGCGAACCTCGAGAAGAAAAAGGTCTTCAAGAAAGACGGTGTTTCAAATGGCACTGCCGCAACTGCGGCTACGTCCACGAGGGGACTTCGGCCCCCCAAAATGTGCCCGGCATGCCTCCATCCCCAGGCTTATTACGAGGTCCTGGCGGAGAACTACTGAATCGGGAAGACGATTTAAAAGAAGAGGCGGGGTTGCCCTTTTTTACTTTAAGCTACTGCAGCGTCAGCAGGTGTGACCGGAGGTTCGTTTTCCTGTTTTTGAGCTTGAGCTTTTTCCTGATGTTGTCGCGGTGGAACTCTATCGTCCGCGAGGAGGCCTTCAGCAGCCCGGCTATCTCCTTGGTCGTGCGGCCTTCCTTGATGAAATTAATCACCTGGATTTCCGTGGGCGTCAGGTTCGGGTATTGGGTCGAAGATTGCGCAGGAAGGGCGAAATAATATTGTTTATATTGTCCTCGATTATTTTCAGCTGGTTGAGCTGGCGGCTGTCGACATTGGTCATTTTCATGTTTTCGATATAGGGGATGATCAGCTCCCTCATATTGTAGAGGACTTTCTCCTCCAGCTCGACCCTGTCTTCCTCGCGGTGCTTGAGCAGGACCTTCAGGGCCATGTTGGCCTCCTCCAGGTTGCGGGACTTTTCCTCCAGTTCCCGCTCGCGCTTGCGCAGGTCCTCCTCCATCATCTTGCGATCCGTGATGTTGCGGGCTATCCCATGGATGGAGACCTGCTTGCCGTTTACCTTGACGTCCGGGCGTTTATCTCCACCCACACCGCTTCGCCTTCTTTCGTATAGGTCAGGAATTCCCGGGGGTTCGGATACTCGACCCGTCGAGTTTTTCCTTAAGCATGTCGCGCGCTACCGGCAGGTAATTCTTGTCGAGCAGGTCCTTTATATTAACCCCATCATCTGGTCCGGCTCGTATCCGAATGTCTTGGAAGCGGCCGCGTTGCAGGAAAGGATCCTGCCGTCAAAGTCCAGGACGAAAATTATGTCGCTGGCGTTCTCGAAAAGCTCCCGGTACTTCTGCTCCGACTGCCTCATGGCCTCCTCGGCATGGCGCCGCTCGGTCACATCGGTGACAATCTCGACTATCCCGATCAGCTCGCCGTTTTCATCCCGGACGGGGTAGCTGCGCAGGACCCAGTTTTTCCTATAAGAGAAAAATCGATGACCTCGTGGGGAACGCCGGTCTCCAGGGTCTTTTCGGCGGGACAGACCCGGCAGACCCTTTTCCGGCCGTGAAGCGCATTGAAGCAGTGCTTGCCGTTGAGTTCGCCCGGTGTCAGGTTGAAGGCCGCATACATCGCCTTGTTGGCCCAGAGGACGTTCATGTCCTTGTCCAGGTAAAGCACGAGCTCGGTCATGGCGTCCAGGATGACGGATTTCTCCTTCTCGGATTTTCTGAGCTGTTCAAAAAGCCTGAGGTATTCTTTTTCGGCCGGTCCTGGTTTTAACGGGGATTTTTTTGCTGCAGTTGCCTTTTTAATTTTCCTCACGCTACAGTTTTCTGGCCAGGTTCTGGGCGGCAATATGTATGGGGTCCCACGCCCCTCCGAAAAGTGGAGAATAGCCAAGGTCCAGGTACCCGATTTCTTCGAGGCCCATATCGTTCCATAGAGCGACTGACAGAGTATTGATACGCTTTACAGCTCCTTCGACTCCAACACACTGAGCCCCCAGGAGCCTTCCCGTCGATTTGTCGGCGGTCATATTGAGCCCGATCTTTTCGCCTTTGGATAGCGAACGCCCAGGCGCCCCCATATGAAAAGGCTGACCGGGGCAAACCCACTCCTTATCGCCTCTGCTTCGGTGAGCCCCGCCGCAGCGACCTCGAGCCCGAACAGTTTGAAAGATTGAGCGCCGACAATTCCAGGGAATATTCCCGGAACGCCGCCGATATTCTGCCCGGCGATGCGCCCCTGCTTGTTTGCCAGGTCTCCCAGCGGTGCATATGTCCACCTGCGGCTCACCCTGTTAAAGACTTCGCAGCAGTCCCCCACCGCAAAGAATTTTCATCGGAAGTCCTCTGGCTGAAGTTGACCTGGATGGCGCCGGACTCCCCCATTTTCAACCCGAGCGATTCCGCAAGGGCGATATTGCGCTTAATTCCTATGGCCACAAGCACGATATCGGCATCAAGGTCGCCCCTGCTGGTTTTGACCTTAAGGCGGCAGTCGGAACCTGTCTCGATTGATAGCGGCCTCGTTTCCGGGAGAAACTGGACCTGTTTTTCTGAAGCTCTTCAAGGATGTACTGGCTGAGTTCCCCGCTCCAGCGGGCGACAGGGGCGGGCAGGATGTCCATGATCTTCACATCCATGTGCAGGTTGCGGAAGGCCTCGGCCATTTCCATCGCGATGAAGCCGCCGCCGATTATCACCGCTTTTTTGCACCTGGCGCCATCGAGGTAGTCTTTCACCTTGAGCCCGTCTGCCAGGTGCCGCAGAGGGAAAACGCCCTCGAGGTCCTCCCCCGGAATACCCGGCCGGACGGCATCTGCGCCCGTAGCCATCACCAGGATATCATAGGGCAGGGCCTTTCCCGTCGAAAGGCTGACAGTGCTTTTTGCTGAATCAATGCTTTCCACCGAAGTCCGGAGCATCACTTCAATTCCGGTTTTCCTGAATTCCTCCGGGCGTGCGGGCTATCAGCTTTTGCTTGTCCTTGATTACATCGCCGATGTAATAGGGCATCGGTCAGGAGGCAAAGGAGACAAACTCACCGCGCTCTATGATAGTGATATTGAGGGCCGGGATCTCTCCTCTTCGCCTCGGCTGCCGTCGAAGGCCCGCCGGCGCCTCCGCCCACGATAATTAGATTCCTGCCCATCTGATTCCTCCAAACACTTTGATGTTTGCAACAATTTACCAGAAAGGTCATTCCCGCGAAAGCGGGAATCCAGTATTTGCGAAAACGAGATGTAGGGGCGTATTGCAATACGCCCCTACTGAATTGTATACTTAAGAAATGTAGGTTGGGTTGAACGCAGTGAAACCCAACAAAAGGATCGAGATCTGTTGGGTTTCGTTTCACTCAACCCAACCTACAACTGTATTTATTTTGAAACCGGTTCCGCCGCCTTCGCCGTTTTCAATAATTTGGCGAGCGGCTTATAGGTCTTGTAACCTCCGCACAGGTTTTTGACTTTCGTGAAGCCGTGCTGTTTCAGCATGCGTTCCGCAATGTATCCCCGAAGCCCCACCTGGCAGAAAATCATGATGGGCTTGTCCTTGGGGATTTCAGCCAGTTTCTCCCGCAGGTCATTTAGCGGAATGAGGACGGAACCGGGAATGGTCCCAAACTTTTCCGCTTCCTTGTCCATCCTGACGTCGAGGAGCAGCGGGTCTTCGGCCAAAATTTCGGCCCAGTTGTCCCAGTAGCAGGGCGCATAATCACCCTTGAGGATATTGGCCGCGACATAACCCGCCATGTTGACCGGGTCCTTGGCGGACGAGAACGGCGGGGCGTAAGCCAGTTCCAGTTCCTGCAGGTCGTAAACGGTCATGCCGGCCCGGATGGCGGTGGCAAGGACATCGATCCTCTTGTCGACACCCTGTCTTCCGACAATCTGCGCGCCCAGCACCTTGCCGTCATCCCTTGAAATACGAGCTTCAACGACATCTCCGAAAAACCAGGGTAATATCTCGCATGGTCGTCGGGATGCATATGGCAAACACAGTAATTCGTTTTCCCAGTTTCTTGAGTGTCTTCTCGTTGACCCCTGTCGTGGCCGCGACGATTCCCATCGTCCCGACAATCGCCGTACCCTGCGTGCCTTTATACTTTGCGGGCCGGCCGGCGATATTGTCCGCGGCTATCCTTCCCTGCTTGTTGGCGGGGGCCGCCAGGGGGATCAGGACATCATGGCCGGTAACAAAATGCTTGACCTGGATGGCATCGCCGACCGCATAGATATTCGGGTCCGAGGTCCTCAGGTATTCATCAACCAGGATGCCGCCGGTTGGACCGATCGCCAGTCCCGCATCCTTGGCCAGACCGGATTCGGGTGTGACGCCGATGCCGAGCACCACCATGTCCACTTCCAGTTCCTTGCCGCTGGACAGGCGGGCCTTCCTCACCTGGGTGTCGCCTTCCAGGGCGGTCACGCTCTGCTTCAGCAGCAGGTTGACCCCGTTTTTCCTCAGATGATCATGAACGATGGAGGCCATTTCGAAATCCAGCGGCGCCATGATCTGGTCCATCAGCTCGACGATAGAAATTTCAACCCCTTTTTCCTTCATATTCTCGGCGATCTCGAGCCCGACATACCCCCCGCCTATGATCAGGGCCCGCGCCGGCTTGCAGGTCTCGATGAACTGTTTGAGCCTGTCCGTGTCGACCAGGTTGCGGACGCTGAAAACGTTGGGGAGGATTATGCCGGGGATATCAGGGATGATCGGCTTTGCCCCGGGGGACAGGACCAGGTAGTCATAGCTTTCGTTATACACTTCCGAAGTCTTCAGGTTCTTCACCTCGACTTCTTTTTTCTGCGGGTTGATGCGGGTCACTTCACTCAAGGTCCGGACATTGATATTGAACCGTTTGAAAAGGGACACAGGGGTCTGCACGAGCAGTTTCTTGCGCGCGTCGATCACGCCCCCGATGTAGTAGGGCAGCCCGCAGTTCGCGAAAGAAACATCCGCTCCCCTTTCAAACAGGACAATTTCAAAATCCTCACTCAAACGCCTCAGCCTCGCCGCCGCACTGGCCCCGCCTGCAACACCGCCGACTATAACTACCTTCTTTCCCATCATATATCCTCCCGATTGGCAAATACAAAGAGCCCCGAGCTCTTTTTCCAGTGCCAATCTAGGAGCAAGCGACGCGAATCTGCCTTAAAAAAGCAGATTCTTCGCTTTGCCCAGAATGACAGGTTAAAATGATTCTGAAGGAATCCGACTTTCGCCGGTATTGACTATGATTGCCAAGCTAAACCTCGAATGACTAATCCAATTAAATCAATCTTTCAAATTTTCAACATTCTCCCGAAACGGTTTCGATGCCAGCTCTTCCTTGTCCGACAGTATCGCTTCCGCCGCGATCCCGGCCGCGTCGGTGATGATCTCGCGGCAGTAGAGCGCGTGCTCCTTGCAGAGCCACTGCGTCTGCCACGCCGTGGTCAGTTCACGGCACAGGGTCTTGCCGTACTTGTCCTTGAACTTGTTCGGCACCTGGTTGAAAAGCCGGTAAAGCCCCGGCTTGCCGTACAGCTGGGTCTTGGACTTCATGGCCTTTTCCTTGGGGTCGGCGCCTTCGGGAAGCTCGCTCCTGCCGTGGACGGCGCTGACGGCCAGGACGGCCCCGACCACGGCCCCGCAGGTGTCCCCGAACAGCCCTATCCCGCCGCCGAAGCCGGTCGCCACCTTTTTCGTCTCGGGCGGCAGCCCCGTGTCCACACAGCTCAGAACGGCTTCCGTGACGCATTCGGCGCAGTTATAGCCGAGACTGAAATTCTTCCTCGCCCTTTGCCTGATTTCCTCTATTTTTTCCTCTTTTGTCACTTCAAAGGCCCTCCCTTTTTTAGTGTGATTATCTATACATCCGCCCTGGACTAAATTCAACGGCTCAGAACGGCTTGTCCTCCGCAAGGCTCTCGCCTATGGCGAGCCGGCAGATATCGCTGATCATGTAATTGGCCATCCCGCCTCTTTTGTCTTCTTTCCCAGGGTCCTGAAGCACATGGGGCACAGGTAAACCATCGCTTCGGCCCCGTGGTCTTTCGCGTCCTGGATGTTCTTCTGGCGGAACGGCTCGAAGTTCTTCCCCCGGGGGAAGAGCTTGAGGTTCGGCCCGGCCAGTTCCACGCCGCAGCACAGGGCATCGATTCCTTCGTATTGCCGCTTAACCCGGGTCACGCCGATCAGGTCGAAAATTTCATTTACGATAGGGTCCTTTTCCGGCGTGTACCGTGAAGCACAGGGGCGCTGGTATGCCGCCTTTATCCCCAGCTTCTTGATATTTCCCTGGTTGGCCTTGAGGTAGTCCCTCAGGTGCTCGAAAACTGAAAGCGGCTTGAAGGGCAGCTTGATCCCGTATTCCGGGGCAACGCCCTTGAGCACCGCGTAGCAGTCGTCATGGACAAACACGATCTCTTCCGCTCCGGATTTCGCCAGGTTGTCGACCATGCCCTGGAGCCGGTCCCTCATTATCGACTCGTCCCCCATGTGGGCGAACAGCACGTTGCAGAAATAATGGCGCCCCTTGAGCAGCGGCAATCCTTCGAAGAGCTTCCCATGGATTGCCCAGGGCATGGAGCCTTCCATGACGCACAGCGACATTGCCCTCTTGGCCTTGGCGACCGGCTTCGGTTCGCCCTCAGCCTTGAAGCGGTCCGCCATCTGGGCCCGCAGGGCCGGATCGGTGAAATCGCCCGCCTCTTCCATTTTTTGCAGGATCAGGTCGAAAGGCCTCGCGCCCGTGGGACAGAACTCGTTGCAGGCAATGCAGGTGACGCAGTCTTTCAGCCATTCGGCTTTTTCACCCTCCACCAGTTTTTTGAAAGCAACAGACCCGCTCTCCTTGTCGAACTCCAGGTACTTGCACCTGGCAAGGCACTCGCCGCAGAAATCGCATTTATCCTTATGAAACATTCAAATACTCCCTTCTATTTAATTTCAGAAAAAAAGCCCCCATACGGTCCGCATGAGGGCTCTTTCCTGATTCAAATCTTATTCATCCTCTTTCATTCCCATGAGTCTTCTTGGCCATCTTCTTCTTGGCCTCGAAGTCCGTCAGGACCGTGAACATGAACCTCTGGGTCTGCGGCGCCCCGGCCCCGTGCCAGGTGCCCGGACCATGGAGGCCCGCCGTCCAGTGCTGCAGGAACTTGGCAATTTTCATGCGCTTCTCCGCAGGTGCCGCCGCCCGAAGGCTTTTTTCAGAATGGGGCCGACCTCCGGGTCCTTCAAGGTCTTGCAGCCTGGGGCATGGTGACAATGAGACCGCCGCCGATATCGCCTGCGTTCTTCATTATCTCCCAGAACCCGTGGGCAATGTTCAGCTTCGCGGCATTGCCGAAGAGGTCATCCGGCAGGAAGACACCCGAGCCCTTCGGTTCTTCCCTGCCTCTCATTGCGGCCGCGATGGCGCATGCATGGGAGGTCTCACTGAAGCGCACCATATCGATGATTTTTTCCTGGATGTGGGGGACTTTCTCCACGCCGATGTCTCCGCCGCCATCATAGTGCCGCCGATGATCAGGTCGGCAAACCCGACCTTGCAGGCGCCGCCGCAGTTCATGCGGTGCGCCTTGGCGAACCTGGTGACTATCTTGCCGCTGAACTTGGTTTCCCCGCAGTGGAAAACCCTTTCCCAGGGGATAAAGACGTTATCGAAATACATGGTCGAGGTTTCCCTCTGCCCAAAAATCGGGTTGCCCAGCTCTTCCTCGCGGTACATTTCCCGTTCCGCCGAATAGGCATTGTACTGGCAGATATAGGTGAGGCCCGGGGCGCTGTTCTGCACCGCAAAAGCAAGGGCGAAAGCCTCTTGCCCCCTCTTTCAATCCGCCGCCCGGGAGTACGAGGGTTTCATGGGACCCGATGGCGCCGCTCTGGCTGACCTTGATGCCCCTGACGACGATGCCGTCATCGCGTTTTTCAACGAGGCGCAGGAAGGTATCCGGCTCATCCTGCTCGTCGGGCCTTTTCTTCCGGTCGCCCTTGGCGTCCGTGATGGCGCCGGATACGGCCAGGTCGTTTGCCTGGGCATAGGCCAGCCATTTGTTGAATCTTTCATTGTATTTCGTGCCGAGGGTCTTGTCCATTTCCCAGGTGGTCGAGGCAAGGCTGTTGAGGGCGTCGCAGCCGACGCAGCGGTAATTGCAGGTGCCGACTGTCTGGCTGGTGAGCAGGGCCATTTCCTGCCGCATGTCCAAATCGTGGATGTTGCGAGCGACATTAAGATTCCTGTTAATAGGCTCGCCGGTCAGATGGGATTTGGCCACCATGACTTCCTGGTTTTTGGGATCTTCGGCCAGGGCATATATCATGGAATTGGCCATGACCATGGAGCGCGTCACCGGGTGCTCCAGAAGGTTTTTCACCCACTTCCCGCCGATATAAACGCGGGGGACCATCTTTTCGATGCTTTCCAGATATTGCTTCTGAGTCTTTAAAGCCATACTTTCCTCCTTTTTTATTTTTATTCTGGCGGTTCCGCGTTGACGGGACCGGCTTTTACGATTTCCCTCCCCCTTTTACACTTATGGAATACTGGGGCTTTCCGCCTTCAACCGGAAAGGCGCTGGAATTTTCCAGGGCAAGGCCCATTATTTCCATCAGCTTTTTTCCTGTTCGCCTCCCGGTGAGAGTCACAGACAAAACAGAGGAGTCCTTGCTTTCGGCTCCCGCAACCAGATTTTCCTCGTAGTAGAAACCCGGCAGGGCCTTCTTCTCTATGCAGTTATAGACGAGACCGGCAAAAGTTCCTTTATAGGCTTTGTAATTCCGGCTCAGCTTTCCCGCATTAACTGCAATTATTTCGTCCGTGTCATACTTTTTCAATTCTTCCATCACCTCCTGAATTGATAATTTTTTGACCAAACCAAAACGGAAAACAACATGGTAAACAGGCATCACAAATCTGAACCGAAAGGGAAATGAAATTTCAGCTTTGAATCAGGGTGAAATAGGAACACCTATTATGGCAAATGGCAATACTGAAAAATTAGCTGGAATATACTAGGTATTTCCCCGTATTATGGGAAGATCGAGTGCAAATATAGCACAAAATGATGCTTTTGGCGTGAAAAAACCTTTGTTCCTGGACGACGATGTCCCAGTGCAAGCTTCCCAGGGCTAAACGACTTCCTTCAAGGCCGCGATCGCCACTTCGATCTGGTCCGTCGTCCGGCTCCCGCGTGGTTATCTTCTGCATCATCAGGCCCGGGTAGACAAGCACCAGCATCAACCCGGACTTGTATTTCCTGGTGAGCTTCACTATCTCATAAGCCACACCCGAAATCAGGGGCAGGAGCGCAAGCTTGTAAGCCACCCTGTGCAGGAAATCGGGCCTGCCCAGAAAAGTGAAGACGACAATGCTGATGAGCAGCACGATCAGGACAAAGCTCGTGCCGCAGCGGGGGTGCAGCGTGGTCTGGGCCTTGACGTGTTCGACCTCGAGGGGCAGCCCCGCCTCGTAGGCGTGGATCGATTTGTGTTCGGCGCCGTGGTACTCGTACACCCGCCTCATGTCTTTCATTGAGAGGGTAAACAGCAGGAAGCCCAGGAAGATGGAAATCCTGATCAGCCCCTCGACCACGTTGAGCAGAAAGGTGTTGGCGATGTACGTCTTGAGCTGGACGAAGGCGAACGCGGGCAGCACCACGAAGAGCAGGATGGAAAAGCCGATGCCGATCGCCGCCGAGGAGAACATCTCCCACTTGTTGAGCTTTGTATCCGTTTCCGCCCCGAGCGCCACGTCCGCGGAGTGGAGCATTATCTTCATGCCGAAATAGAGCATCTCCAGCAGGTTGATGAAACCCCGGATTATGATGACATTCAATGCCTTGTAACGTTTGACGAGCGATACGTAAGGCTTTTTCTCGATGATGATTTCGCCCTTGGGGTTCCTGATCGCCGTGGCGATGAAACCCTCGTTGCGCATCATCACCCCCTCGATGATCGCCTGTCCGCCTATTGCCAGATCCTTCTTTTCACACATTGTTGAACCTTCTCCAGTCTAACCGTGAGCGGCTTTCTTATATTCTTTTTCGTCAAAAGTCCCGGTATTTTCCTGCGGGTCATGGAAAGCCCTTTCCACAAGCTCGCGCGGACGGCGCTTCGGTGAAGAGGCTCACGGGACATAGACAATTATTATTGCGATTTGCACGATTGACGAACTCATTTACTCTCTATCCCCGCTAAATATTCAAATCTTCGGATTTTTTTTCTTCCCCGCGATGGATCAGGTGCTTCCTCTTGAGGGCGTCGAGCAACTTGTCCCTGTAAAGGTAAGCTATGAGAAGGATGAAACCCGTGACCCCGAACGCGATGAACAGGGCGGCATACTGGTTATTGCGCGCATAGCTGCCGCAAACGGACAGCAGGATGGTCCCGAACAGCCTTCCCACCGTCGAAATCACGAGGAAGTGCCAGATCTGCATATGGCTCAGGCCCATTATGTAGCACAGGTAGTCCTTGGGGAAGCCCGGGATCAGGAACAGGACAAAGGAAATCACCGCGCCCTTGTGCTCGAGCAGGTAATCGTATTTCTGGATCATTTCCGGTTTGACGGTCTTTTCCACAAAGGGAAGGCCGAAAAAACGGGCAAGGCTGAAGGCCGCCCATGACCCCGCGGTCAGGCCGATGGTTGAATATATCGTACCCAGTATGGGACCATACAGGAAGCCCCCTATAAGGCCCGTGGCCTCGCCCGGGAAAGGGGCGAAAACCACCTGGAGGATCTGAAGGCCGATAAAGACAAAAATATCGTAGGGCGAATAGGAATTGATGAGGGCTATCGCCCTCTTGCGGCTGATGAAATATATATAAAGGTCGAAATGGATGAAAAAGTATGTGCCAATAGAAATCAGCAGTATGAGTATGGCGAGCCTTATTATGGATTGCCTGTCGTAAAACAAGGGTGATGCACCGCTCCCGTCTTATAAGTTCCTTAAGAAAAAGAGGACTTTATATTATTAGGGGAGTCCAGTCAAATGATTAGCTGATGCCCCGGAAACAGCTTTAATTTGCATTATCGGCCCATTATTGCTAAAAGGATCGGGAATTTTTCGATACCCCTATGAGCAAATCAACTTCCCTCGAAGACATAAAATACGAAGCGCTTTTTATCCAGGAGCAGCTTGTCGGCACTGATCCTGAGAAAGTGATGGCTGCCTATGGAAAATTCCAGGCGCTGGTGGACCGCTTTTACTCTGAAAACAAAGACATCGTCACTGAAAGGCAGTTCCGGGCGGCCCGGGACAATTACGACTACTTTATCGTTCTCGTCGAAACGGCCCTGAACCGCCTGGCCGCTGAAACCGAAAATCCGGGAGGGTAGCGCGAATGGAGCAGAAACCCTGGCTCAAGTATTACGGCGACATTCCGCATTGCCTTGACTACCCGGGGGTTTCCCTCTACGAAGTGCTCATGGGGACCGTCGAGCGCTGCCCCGACGCGATCGCCTATGACTTCTTCGGACACACCTCCACCTACCGGCAAATGGCGGACGAGATTGACCGCTGCGCCGACGCCCTTGAAGCTATCGGCCTCAAAAAAGGCGACCGGCTGACGATCGCCCTGCCGACCATCCCCCAGGGGGTCGTCTGCTTTTATGCCGCCAACAAGCTCGGGGCGGTCTCGAGCATGATCCACCCGCTTTCGACAGAGGGCGAAATCGAGTTCTACCTGAAGACCGCCGGGAGCAGGTTCGCGCTGACCCTCGATGCCTTTTATGGAAAATTCCGCAAAATCAAGGATTCCTCGGGGCTCGAGACGCTGATCCTCTGCCGGATCCCCGATTATCTCCCGGGCCTGAAAAAGCTCGGTTTCATTTTGACCAAGGGCCGCAAGATACCCCCGGTCCCCCGCGATCCGATGGTCCGCTGGTGGGGCGATATGATGCGGGACGCCCACCCCCGGGCAGCCGGCAGCCGGATGGGCCCCGACGAGCTTGCCGTGATCATGTTCAGCGGCGGGACGACGGGAAGGCCCAAGGGCATAATGCTTTCCAACATGAACTTCATCAGCGAGGGCATGCAGGTTGCGGCCTGGGGGGACCTGGGGACCCGGCAACAGCATGCTGGCCATCCTCCCCATTTTCCACGGCTTCGGCCTGGGGGTCTGCATCAACGCCTGCTTCATGGGGGGCGGCAAGAGCATCCTTGTCCCGCAGTTCACGCCGGAGACAGTCGCCGCGCTCGTTAAATCCAAGCGTCCTTCCCATGTCGTCGGGGTGCCGACCCTGTTCGACGCGCTCTCGCGGAGCCCCGTTTTCCAGAAAGCCGACCTGAGTTGCCTGCGCGCGACTTTTGCGGGCGCCGATTCGCTGCCGAAACCGGTCAAGGAAAGGTTCGAGTCCGTCGTGAAAAATTGCGGGGGGAATGTGAAACTCCTGGAAGGATACGGGCTCACCGAGGCGGTGACGGCGATCATGGCCATGCCCCCGACGGAATACCGCGAGGGCAGCATCGGCATCCCCTTCCCCGACATCCTCGCGAAAATTGTCCGCACCGGGACCATTGAGACGGCCCCGCCGGGGGAGGAAGGCGAACTCTGCATCAGCGGCCCCGCCGTCATGCTGGGGTACCTCGACCAGCCGGAGGAGACGGCCCAGGTCCTCCGGGCCCATGAAGATGGAAGGACATGGCTCCACACCGGCGATATTGCCGTCATGGACGAGGACGGCTTCTTTTACTTCAAGCTGCGGCTCAAAAGGATGATCAAGTCCTCCGGGATGAACGTCTACCCGGTCCAGGTGGAGGACGTCCTGTACCGCCACCCTGACGTCCTGGAGGCTTGCGTTATCGGGGTCCCGGACGAATCCCAGGTGCAGCGCGTCAAGGCCTTCGTCGTCCTGAAGGACCCGGCGCGGGCCTGCCCCGAACTTGAGCAGGCCCTGATAGAACATTGCCGTGCGAGCCTGATCCGCTGGAGCTGCCCCCGGGAGATCGAGTTCCGCGAGTCCCTGCCCAAGACCCTGGTCGGCAAGGTGGCCTTCAGCGTCCTGGAAAAAGAGGAGATCGAGAAGCTGAGGTCACAGGGCAAATACGCCGGGTAAAATGGAGAAAACACAAATGCCGGACATGAGCAAGTTCCGCGCGGCTGCGGAAGACCCCTTATCATATGCGAGAGATTTGAAGAAGGCCACGGGGAAGAAGATCGTCGGGTACCTGTGCTCCTATACGCCGGAAGAAATCATCTTCGCGGCGGGGGCATCCCCGTTGAGGCTCTTCGGCGCCAACGGCCCCATAACGCTCGCCGACGCCCATCTGCAAAGCTACTGCTGCTCTCTCGTCCGGGGCTCGCTCGACAACGCCCTCTCCGGGAGGACCGGTTTCCTCGACGGGGTTGTGTTCCCCCACACCTGCGACTCCATTCAGCGCCTTTCCGACATCTGGCGGCTCAATGTCCCCGGCTGCTTCCATATCGATGCCGTGCTCCCGGTCAAGCTCGACACGGAGAGTGCCCGGCAGTACATGGCCCAGGTCATGGCTAAATTCCGGCGGGAGCTGGGAGAGAAGCTCGGGGCGTCCATCCCGGACGAAAAACTGAGGGAGGCAATCGCCGTGTACGGCGAAATCCGGCGCGGCCTCAGGAGGCTCTACGAACTGCGGTCGGCGAACCCCGCCGTCCTCGGCGGTTCGGATTTCCACAGCGTATTCAAGGCCGCCATGGTCATGGAGAGAAACGATTTCCTGGAGGCGCTGGGAACTTTGGTGGAAGATCTCGAAAAACCGGGGGCCGATGAATTCAGGGGCAAACGGCTGATCCTGACCGGCGGGGCCTGCAGCCAGCCGGATATTTACAGCCTCATCGAGGGCGCCGGCGCCGCCGTAGTCTGGGACGACCTGTGCACGGGGGCCCGCTATTTTGACCAGGCGGACGAGCCGGGAGAAGCCGCCGACCCGTTAACGGCATTGGTCAGGCGATACTTTGAGCGGGCCGTCTGCCCCGCAAAGCACCGCGGCCTGCGGGAACGCGGCACAAAGCTGATCGAGGCCGCGGCCGGGCGGAAAGCGGACGGCGTCGTCTTCCTCCTGCTCAAGTTCTGCGACCCGCACGCGTTCGATTACCCGTACATAAAAGACATGCTCGACAGGGCCGGAATACCCAGCCTGCTGATCGAGATTGAAGACCAGTCAGCCGCTGCCGGCGAAGAGAGGCTCAGGACGCGGCTGGAAACCTTTGTCGAGATGATTTGAAATGCGAAACAACGGACAGCACAAAAAAAGAAGAGAGGCCGGCCTTGGGAAACAGGTCCTCGTCTACGCCATAGCCAAATTCAAGAAACTGGTCCTGTCCCTCAAGAAGCGCAAGCAGATGAAGGAGATCATGACCGTTTACTACATGGAGGCCAAGTCGGCGCGGGTAGGCGGCAGAAAGGTGGCCTGGATAACAAGCGGCGGCCCCGTGGAGCCGCTGATCGCCATGGACGTCATCCCGGTCTACCCGGAAAACCACGGCGCGATGATCGGGGCGAGCAAGATGGGGACGAACCTGTGCGAGCGCTCGGAAGCGATGGGCTATTCGAGCGACCTTTGCTCGTACGCGCGCGCGGACATCGCCTGCGCGACGGTGAACGGCGGGCCCATCGGGGGGCTGCCCCGGCCCGACATGCTCGTGTGCTGCAACAACATCTGCGGGACGGTCCTGAAATGGTACGAGGTCCAGGCCCGGTATTTCAACGTGCCGCTCTTCATCCTGGACACGCCCTTCTGCCACACAGAGTTTGCCGGTGAGACCAGGGCTTACGTGCGGAGGCAGTTGGACGAGTACATAGCATTCCTCGAACAGGCCTGCGGCAAAAAATTCGACTACGAACGGCTTGCCGACGTCGGCAGGCTCTCCCTCGAGGGGCAGAGGCTCTGGCAGGCCGTCCTGGACACGACGGCCAACCGGCCCGCCCCCATGAGCGCCTTCGATGCCTTTTATCACCTTGCCCTGATCGTCACACTGCGGGGCACGGAGGAAGTCATAGAGTATTACAAACAGCTCCTCGCCAAGATGAAGGACCGGGTGGCGCGGGGGATAGGCGCCGTCCAGGGCGAGAAGTACCGCCTGCTGTGGGACAACATCCCCATCTGGCCGCGCACGAGGTGGCTTTTCAACAAGTTTGCGTCCCACCAGGCATGCCTCGTCGCCGACACTTACACTTCGGCCTGGTGCGGCACCATGCAGTACATCGACGAGAACAACTTCCTCGACTCCATGGCGGAGGCGTACACCCGGATCTACCTGAATATCGGGGTCGACGAAATGGCCCGCAAGGTCATCGAAATGGTGGACAAGTACCAGGCGGACGGCATCGTCATGCACTCGAACCGGAGCTGCAAGCCCTATTCGTTCGGCCAGTACGAGATAGCCCGGATCGTGGAAAGGGAGCGGGGCATCCCGTCCCTGATCATCGAGGCCGACATGGTGGACGAACAGGATGTTTTCGGAGAGCCAGGTGGAGAACCGCATCGACGCCTTCATGGAAATTGTGAAGGCCGGGAAATGACGATGATCACGGCAGGCGTCGACATCGGCTCCATCACGACCAAGGCCGCCGTCCTGCGGGACGGACGCCCTGCTGGGGACGAGGGTGGGCTTTACCGGCTACAATTCGGAACTCGCCGGCGGCAGCATCCTCCGCGAACTGCTGCGGGAACTGGGGATCGATATCTCCGGCGTCGACCGGATCGTCTCCACCGGCTACGGCCGCAACAGCGTGAAGTTCGCCCACAAGTCCCTGACCGAGATCACCTGCCACGGCGCGGGGGCGCGCTTCCTGAACCCGCGCGCCATGACGGTGATCGACATCGGCGGCCAGGACAGCAAGGTCATCCTCCTGGACGCGGCGGGAAGGTGAAGGATTTCGTCATGAACGACAAGTGCGCGGCCGGCACCGGGCGCTTCCTGGAAGTGATGGCGAGGGCGCTGGAAGCGGACCTGGACCAGTTCGGCAGACTGGCCGCGCTCAGTCGCAAAAGCCTTCCAGATCAGCAGCCTCTGCACCGTCTTCGCCGAGTCCGAGGTGATCTCCCTGATCTCCAGGGGCGAGAGGCGCGAGGACATCATCGCCGGGATCCATGAATCGATAGCATCCCGGGTCTGGGCGATGGCCGGCCGCATTGGAATAATCCCGCCCGTGGTGATGACCGGCGGAGTGGCGAAAAATCAGGGTGTGGTGAAGGCGCTGGAAGAACAAAATCGGCATCCCGCTGGAGATATCACATATCCCCAGGAAAACGGCGCCATCGGCGCCGCCGTCCTTGCCGCCCTTTAAGGCCGCTTTCCCCCGGCGCGGCCCTTAATGACGGGCGCCGGAAAAAGAATAGATGTATCCCGCCCCCCGGACCGACTTTATCCTGCAGTTCTCCCCATCGTCGCCGCCCAGCTTTTTCCTGAGCCTGCTTATATGGACATCGATGCTCCTGTCATAGGGAGAGAGAGGGCGGGCCAGGACTTTTTTTGCCAGGTCGTCGCGCGTGACCACGTTTCCCGCGTTTCTGGCCAGGAAATTGAGGATGTCAAACTCCATGGCGGTCAATTCGACCGGCTCATTGCCGCGCAGCACCGACCTGTCGCCGTAGTTGAGCTCCAGGTCCCCTACGGTGAACGTCATGCCGGCTGTCGGGAAGGCTGAATCCTGGGGTTCCGTTTTCGCGCGCCTCAGAATTGTCCTGATGCGGGCCACGAGTTCCCTGGGGTTGAAAGGTTTGGGCAGGTAATCGTCGGCGCCGGCCTCCAGTCCCTGTATCCTGTCAACGTCATCCCCCCTGGCCGAGAGCATCAAAACAGGCATGTTGACGTTTATCTGGCGGAGGTCCTTCAGGACATCAAAGCCGTCGAGCTTTCCCGGCAGCATAACGTCAAGCACGAGGAGGCAGTATTGCCCGGCCGCGGCCATTTTGATTCCCGACTCTCCGTCGTAAGCCGCTTCGACCTCGAATCCCTCCGGACGCAAAAAATCAGCCAGCAGGGCGCAAAGCTCGGTGTCATCATCAATGATCAGAATGGGTTCGGTGGACTCCAAGGCAAACACCATCACGTAAAATTGTTTGCGTATATACCATATCCGCCCGGGAGTGCTTTGTAAAGAAATGTTACTTCAGCAATGAAACCCAAACAAGATCGGCCGGGCGCCTCACGGGGCCGATCCGGGGTCAGTTTCTTAAAAAAACTAAAAAAATTGGGGTGTTTTTTTAAGACAGCGGTTATATATCTAATCGCAGATACATCTGATCCTGCGTTCGCGGAGAGGCTCTCCGTATATCTTATTGGAATGGGTGAGAACAAATGGTTAAATATAACATTTTCGTCAAAATCTACGCCTGTTTCGTGCTGACCATCATTATTACAGGCATGTCGATGGCAAGCATTGACATGCTCTCCCATATACTGATTTTTCAGCGCCCGCTTTCCGATACCCCGCTCAACCTGTTTATCCGGATGTTCCTGGTGCTGATAATATCGGGGCTCATCTGTTACCTGTTCGCCCGCGACATGACCTCCCCGATCCTCAAGCTTGGAACAGCCGTCCGGCAGTTCGCCGAGGGGAACCTGGCCATCCGTGTCGGCCCCAGGCTCGGCGGACGCAGGGACGAGATTTCCCGGCTTGCCCAAGACTTCGACAACATGGCCGAACAAATAGAGACACTGGTCATCTCGCAGCGCAACCTGATGAGGGATGTCTCACATGAGCTGCGGTCCCCGCTGGCGCGCATGAACGTCGCGCTGGAACTTTGCCGGACGGGCAAAGGGCCGGAGCTGGAAAAGTACCTTGACCGGATTTCAAATGAGGCTGAAAGGCTCAACACGATGATCGACCAGATCCTCACCTACAATAAATTGGAGTCAGCCTCGGGACCGAAAATGGAAAAGCTTGACCTGGGGCTGCTGATCCGGGAAATCGTCTCCGATGCCGATTATGAGGCAAAGGGCAGGAAGAGGAGCGTTGTTGCCAACCCGGAGACCTGCGTCATCGAAGCCGACAGGGAAATGCTGCGCCGGGCTATCGAAAATGTGGTCCGCAACGCTGTGACTTATACCGCCGAAGGGACCTCCGTTGAAGTATCTCTCAATAGAGAAAACTCCAACGTTCTCATTTCGGTGCGAGACCACGGGGACGGGGTACCGGAGGAAGCTTTAGCCCAGCTTTTTAATCCCTTCTACAGGGTGGACCTGGGCAGGAGCAGGAAAACGGGCGGAGTCGGCCTTGGCCTTTCTATTTCCGAAGCGGCGATCCGCCTTCACAACGGCAGCATAAAGGCGGAAAATTGCCCGGGAGGCGGCCTGGTCATAGAAATGATGCTCCCCGGGGTCGCTGAAATCGGGAAACCACACGAATCTCCTGCCGGGCCGTAAGCCAAATCAATTGTCCATAGGGCCCGGGCAGAAACAGCGAAGGTCGGGGATTTGGAAATGAATCTTATGCTTAGAGGGCGCGGGATCGCCTTCCGCTTATCACTGCTGATATTGACAAGTTCATCCCTGATATTTATCGCGGCTTTCGGATACAATTATTACCATTCCCGCAATCTGATTATCGACAACGCCCTCGAGGAAAGCAGGACCCTTTCCAGGGTCGCGATCAACAGGATCGAAACCGTCCTCGCGGGCATAGACAGGCCTGCAAGATTATTGTCAAAAACGCTGGAAAGCAGGGACCACTCGGAGGCCGAGGTCCTGAAGCTCATTGAAAACCTCGTGGAGGGGACGCCGGAGATTTTCGGCTCCACCGCGGCATTCGAGCCGTACGGCCGCGATTCCCGCAAAAGGCTTTTCGCCCCCTATTACAACAAGGAGAAGGATAAGCTCAAGCTCACCTGGCTGGGGGAGAATGGATATGATTATCTCCAGATGGACTGGTACAAAATCCCGAAGGAACTGGGCCGGGCCTCGTGGAGTGAGCCCTATTTTGACGAGGGGGGCGGCAACATTGTCATGTGCACTTTTTCCTCGCCTTTTTATAAAGAGACAAAAGACGGCAAGAAATTTGCCGGGGTCGTGACGGCCGACATGTCACTGGACTGGCTCCAAGACGTTATATCCTCAATCTCCATTTACAGGAACGGCTACGCCTTCCTGGTTTCTGAAAAGGGCACTTTCATCAGCGCTCCCAAACGCGATGTTATTATGACGCAAAGCATATTCAGCCTTGCGGAAAAGGTGGGCGATCCCGAGTTGCGCAAGGCTTGCAATGACATGATCAGCGGAGGCAGCGGCTTTGTCCGCCTCAGCGGTTTCTATACCGGGGTCAAGGCGTGGTTATACTATGCGCCCCTGCGTTCGGTAAAATGGTCCATAGGAGTGGTAATACCTGAAGACGAGCTCTTCGGCAGCCTGCATTCCCTGAACATGGCCGTGCTCACAATTGGTTTGGCGGGGATTGCCTTCCTTTCGCTCGTCACTGTTTACCTGGCCAACTCGATTACCAGGCCGTTGCGCCTCCTGGCGGCAGCGACAACGGAAATTTCGAAAGGCAGCCTCGACACGCCCCTGCCGGCAGCAGTATCCGGCGACGAAGTTTCCCGGCTGATAGGCTCTTTCGAAAACATGAGGCAATCCCTCAAGGAATATATCTCCAACCTCAAGGAAACAACCGCGATAAAGGAGAGGATGGAAAGCGAGCTCAAGATAGCCCGGACCATCCAGATGAGTTTCCTGCCCCAGGTGTTCCCGGCCTTCCCGGACCGCAGAGAGTTCGACCTCTATGCCAGGCTCGAGCCCGCCAGGGAAGTCGGCGGCGACCTCTACGATTTTTTCCTTGTCGACCGCGATACCCTCTTCTTTGCAATAGGAGACGTCTCGGGGAAAGGCGTGCCCGCGGCGCTTCTCATGGCCGTGACCAAAAGGCTCCTGAAGGCGGTCACCGTGGCCGGCATGGCCCCGGACGAGGTCCTGGCAAGGGTCAACCGGGAGCTGTGCCGCGACAACGACGAGATGATGTTCTGCACGATGATCTGCGGGATGCTGGACCTGAGGACAGGGGAATGCCTGTACTCCAATGCGGGACACAATGAGCCGGTGCTTGTCAGGGCCGAGGGGAAAGCCCAATGGCTGAAACTTCCGCCCGGGATGATCATAGGTATTGATGTGAATACCGTTTTCGAAACAAGAAAAGCCGTGATGTCTCCCGGCGATACCCTGCTGCTGTACACGGACGGGGTAACCGAGGCGGAGAACAGCCTCGAAGAGCTTTACTCTCCGGAACGCCTGCTCGCAGCAGCTGAAAACGCAGCAGCAAAGCGGCCGGAAGAGCTAAGTGCCCATATTCTTAATTCGGTGCAGGATTTTTCGGGTGATACGCCCCAGTCGGACGACATTACCATCCTGGCGATCCAGTTCAAGGGGCCCGCAGGCTCTGGAATTCTAAGTTCCTGCCGCCAATCATGTTGTGGTTCATGGGATTATTGTATGATTTACCGAGCCCCCGGAGCGGTCGGGCTTCATTCCTCGGGCAGTGTCTGCTTCACGTCACCGCCGTGCATAATGACATAAGTGGTCGAAATTTGAACCAGCCAATCTGCCCTCCGGAATAAATCCCGCCCGCTCCTCACGCCTGCAGTTTCTCCTTATCTTGTCATTCTGAGGAGCTTGCGACGAAGAATCTCTTTACAGCGAAAGAGATCCTTCGCGGAATTTATACTGAGCCTGTCGAAGTGCTCAGGATGACGTCCACAACAAGAAGTGAGAGAACGAATTTTTTTCAGTGTTGGGGTCAGGCGGGAGGGGGAGGGAATTTCCCGGAGGCGAATCGGGGATTTTGCCGAAGGCAAAAGACCTTGAGCCGAAGGGAAGTTCCCTCCCCCTCCCGCCAAACGTGCTTTGATTTATGGAATTTTTTAAGCCTTGCCGAGACTTCAGAGCGTGGGGCTTCATTCCCTCCCATAGGGGCGTATGGCCATACGCCCCTACAACAGCGGTGCATAATGACATAAGTGATCGAATTATGAACCAGCCACTCAGACCTCCGGAATAAGTCCCCCCCGCTCTCGCTTCTTTTTCTCAGTTGAGCTGCCCATGCAGAAATTCGCTTTGCCAAACAATGGAAAAAATGCTTTATAGGGCATCATCAAACATGGAGGACGATCATGCTGAAAAAAGTTATCGTGGCCGCAACCCTGGTCGCGCTGTTTTCGTTTCTGCCTTCTGCCGTCCTGGCCGCCCCGAACCTTAAGGACGGCGAGTGGGAAATCACCATGACGACGCAGGTCAAGGGGATGCCGCAGATGAAGGGAATGCCCGCCATGCGCCCGGTCACCTATAAGCAATGCATTACCCAGAAGGATGCCGTGCCCCAGCCGCGGGAGAAAAACAGGGACTGCAAGGTCAAGGACCAGAAAATCGTGGGCAACACCGTGTCCTGGGAGATGGTCTGCAATGACAAGGACGGAACGGAGATGACGAGCACGGGCAAGATCACCTATAAGGGCGACAGGTTCGACGGGACCATGAAATCCACCATGACCGGCAGGGAAACCGGCAAAATGGAGATGAATCAAAAAATGACCGGCAAGCGCCTCGGCCCCTGCCCACAATAGGCAAATAGATATTGATATGCGACTCGCAGTTTTGTACCCCAAAAAACATCGGAAGGAGGAATAAGCTATGAAAACTGTTTCACGATTTTATCTGGTCTTTGCGTTGATTACCGCCATGCTGATGGGTACAGTATGCGCAGCCTCGGCCGCTGAACGGCTCATCGTCAGTGCCGTTTCGGAGGACACCATAGCCGGACCGGGCAACCGTCTGCCCAACTACACCGTCGTGTCGGTGACAGCCGTTGACGGCACGCCAGTGACCGGACTTGCCATGGCCAATTTCAAGATTGATGCGATGATTGTCGGCCCGGGAGGTTCTTTGGTCAATATCACCAGTGTGACTCCTGGCAGACTGCCCGGTTTTTACATTCTGCAAACTGTGCCAATCGGCACATAATACATGGAAGGCGGGGACCTACATTTTTGCGGTATCCGTAACCCAGGGGATAAGGCACGGACAAGCCCTGGCAAAGGTAAAAATGGATTAGCTGCAACGGGGGGGGGTAGAGCCTTAGGCTCACTCCCCCTTTTTACAACTCTTCGGGCGTAAACGCCACCACGTCGTCTATTTCTGTCTTGTCGGCGAAGAGCATAACCAGGCGGTCGAGCCCCAGTGCTGCCCCGGCGCTTGGGGGCATTGCGGGAAGCGCATCGATGAACTTTTGCGGGAAGGGGTACACGGCTTTGCCGGCGGCGGCACGGCAGGCCATTTCCTTTTCAAACCTGGAGCGCTGCTCCGCCGGGTCGACCAGTTCCGAGAAGGCATTCACAAGCTCTATCCCTTCAATATAAAGCTCGAACCGCTCCGCGACTGACGGGTCGGACCCATTTGCCCTGGCAAGGGCACCCAGTTCGACGGGGTAATCATAAAGGAAAACGGGCCGGCCGATCCCCAGCCTCGGCTCGATTGAAAAGGCCATCAACTCGTTGAACTGGCCTTTAATCAAGGCTTCGCTCATTGGCGCCCCGGCATATTGAAGGAAGGCATCCCGGACCGAAATCCGCGGCCATGACCCTTCCAGGCTCGATATCCCGTCCCTGGTAGAGGAAGGAATCCAGGCCCGATAATTCCCGGCAAACCAACCTCACGATTTCCTCGCAATCCCTCATGAGGTCATTGTAATCGGCGCCCGCGCGGTACCACTCCAGCATCGCAAATTCGGGGAGGTGGCGCCCTCCCCTTTCCTTTTCCCGGAAGCAGGGACAGATCTGGAAGATCCGCGGGTAGCCGGCGGCGAGCAGGCGCTTCATGCACAGTTCGGGTGAAGTCTGCAGGAACCACTCGCCTGAGGCGACGGCGTCGATATGGGATTCGGGGGCGGGGGCGGGTATGCGGCAGGGCGTTTCCACCTCGAGGAAATCATTCCCCTGGAAGAAACGCCTTATTGACTGGATTATCCGGGACCGGAGCCAAAGCGCCTCCCTCTTCCTCCCCAGACAATCTTCAGACATATGCTTTAGTCTTTGACCCTGGTGAGATACTCGCCGCTGCGGGTATCGACCTTGATCTTTTCGCCCTCGTTGACAAAAGGCGGGACCAGGATCTTGTATCCGGTCTCAAGTATCACGGGCTTGTAATTGCCGGAGACGCTGTCGCCCTTCGCCCAGGGCTCCGACTGGACGACAAGGAGGTCCACCGAGTTCGGCGGGGTGACCCCGATCGGCCTGTCTTCGAAGAAGAGGATCGCCACTTCCATATTTTCGATGAGGAAGTTCTTGACGTCGCCGACCTGCTCATCCGTCAGGAAGACCTGTTCATAGTTTTCGATGTCCATGAAGCAGTACTGTTCGCCCTCCTTGTAGAGGTACTGCATTTTCCTTTCTCGAAGATCGGCCTGCTCGAATGTGTCCACGTCCCGGAAGGTCCTCTCAAACTGGGCCCCGGTGATCATGTTGCGCAGTTTGCACTTGTATAGGGACTGCCCCTTGCCCGGCTTCACAAAATTGAATTCCACGATCTGGTAAGGGTCTCCGTCCAGCTTAAGCCGTAAACCCTTTCTCAAGTCACTGGCAGTGTACATGCACGATTCTCCCGATTTTATTCGCCTCGCCAAAGCGGGCTGGAAAAGTCAAAATTTCATGAAATTATTGGGGTTAAGTATCACAAAAGATCAATTCTTCAAAGCACTTTGACGCGGCCGCCATGAGATTTCGCTTGTCCGGCGGCGGTTTTTCGGGTACTCAAAATATGAGAGGCTAAAGGCTAAGGGCCAAGGGCAAAAGGCTGGATTAAATTTCCTTTAGCCTTTTGCCCTTGGCCCTTAGCCGGAAGGAAAGGGAGCGCTTGGAATACGTCTTGAACACGACCGCCGATTACCACCGCAACAAGCTCGATTCGCTCGGGTGGGAGCTCACCATGTGCAATTGCCTTGACCCGCCGGACAGCCCCTGCCGTCGGCTCCTTGCGCGGAAGGACACATATGGGAAGCTGCTGTACAGCTTTCTTGAGGAGATAACGGGATTCGACGAGATAGAGAAAATTCTGGAGGTTGGCGGGGGGTACGGCTATCTCATGCGTGATTTCCTTGGCGCCAATCCCCGCATCCAGGCCGCAATGCTCGACATTTCGCCGTTTCTCCTCGACAGGCAGCGCGATACCCTTGCAGAGGCGCTGAGAGAGGGGCGCGTACGGTTTTTTGAACAGGATTTTCTGCAGGTCGACCCGGGTTTCCTGGCCTCGTTCGACCTCGTGATAATGAATGAGAACCTTGGGGATTTCCCGACCCTCGCCGGGATAAAGCGCAAATTCTTTTATTCGCCATGGAAAGACCTGGACGGGAACCTCGCGGCGGCCCGGGAACTCTTTTTAAAGTACAACCTCGACATCCCGGAGAGCTGCCCTTTCAACTTGAACGCCGGGGCGCTGCAGGCTGTTGAAATACTATGCTCGTCGGGGGCCGCGCGGATATTTTTAAGCGAACACAGCTGTGAGGCGGGAGCTCACGCGAGGGCTCCGGGGGCATTTCCGGAGAGAATAAGACTCAAGGGACATGACGAATACACGGTAAAATTCAGCTTTCTGGAAAGGATTGCGGCCTGCCACGGCTACAGTGTCCGCAGGGGGCCAATGGCGGATTACCTCGAGGTCGATACGGCCATGGAAATCAGAAGCGCCGCGGGCGACGACGAGGCGGCCCGCCATTTCCTGGAAGACATTTACAAATACGAATACCTGTTCCTTTCCAAAGAGGCCTGAATTCCCTTGCACGGGGGAATTATGACTGACTGCATGCAGTGCGGCAAATGCTGCCGCTGCGATTTTTTCGCATACACCAGGCCGGAAGACCTTGCGCGGTGGAAGGAGCAAGGCAGGGAGGACATCCTCCGGCTGATCCGGAATGAAAGCCCTGTCTGGGAAGGGGACAGGCTCATATCCGCCAGGGACGGGAGGCACCTGCGCTGCTGCCCTTTCCTCACCTGGGAGGGAGAAAAACACACTTGCGCCATATATGAAACGCGTCCGGGCATCTGCCGGGAGTTCCAGCCGGGCTCTTCACATATATGCCCGCTTTATCGCGAAACGAAAACTGACAGAGGAGATATCATATGATCACTGAATTGAAAAAAGGCGTCTACTGGGTAGGAGTTGTAGACTGGGGGCTGAGGCATTTCCACGGGCACGAGCTTTCCACACACCGGGGCTCGACGTACAATTCATACTTGATAATCGACGAGAAGATCGTCCTGGTGGATACCGTCTGGGGGCCGTTCCAAGATGAGCTGATCCAAAATATCAGGCAGATAATAGATCCAGCGAAGATCGATATAGTAGTTGCAAACCATGCCGAAACGGACCATTCCGGGGGGCTCGGCGCCGTCTTGCGCCACTGCCCAAACGCAACTCTTATCGTCTCGAAAAGGGGTGAAGAAAGCATAGAAGGGCACTATCACCAGCCCTGGAATTTCCGCCAGGTGAAGACGGGAGACACGATAAATATCGGGAAAAACAACCTGGTATTTATTGAGGCCACCATGCTTCACTGGCCCGACAGCATGTTCACCTACCTTACCGGCCATAACATCCTCATGTCCAATGACGCCTTCGGCCAGCATTATGCAACCGCATTCCGGTTCAACGACCAGGTGGACAACGAGGAGCTTTATGAAGAGGCGCTTAAGTACTATGCCAATATCCTCACCCCTTTCAGCGCCCTGGTGACAAAGAAAATCAACGAGGTGGTGGCCCTCAATGTGCCCGTTGACATTATCGCGCCGAGCCATGGCGTGATCTGGAGGTCAGAGCCCCTGCAGATCGTGAACAAGTACAGCGAGTGGGCCGCCCAGGTCCCGAAAAAGAGCGCCGTTATCATTTATGACACGATGTGGCAGGGCACGCGGAAAATGGCCGAGGCAATCGGAGACGGGCTTGCCAGGAAAGGCGTAGACAGCAAGTTGTTCAACATGGCCACCTCGGACCGCAACGACGTGATCGCCGAGATATTCAAGGCCAAAGCGGTGATCGTCGGCTCCCCCACCCTCAACAACGGCCTGCTCCCCACCATAATGCCGATCCTCGAGGACCTGCGGGGGTTAAGGTTCCAGAACAAGATCGGGGCGGCTTTCGGGACCTATGGCTGGAGCGGGGAGTCGCTTGCCATAATCGAGGAGCACCTGAAGAAATGCAAGATCCCGTGCCCCTGTCCGGGAGTCCGGGCTAAGTGGCAGCCGAAACCGGCCGACCTGGAGGCCTGCGAAAAGCTCGGCATGGCAATGGCGGACGCGATCAAGGCGTAACGTATTTTTGAAATGTGGGTGTAGGGGCGTATTGCAATACGCCCCTACGAATTTCTACTCAAACCTGACGTCGTCGAAATTGATGTGCCCCCAGCCCCCGCTGGAGGAATCGACGAGCCTTAATTGGGCAGTGCGGTTGCGGAATTCGCGAAGGTCCCATTTCACCCTTTCCATCGTCTCGGTGCACTTTCCCGTGGCCCTGTGGACAACGTGGCCGTCCACGACAAGTTCGACCCTCTCGGTCTTGATGTCACAGCCGCCGCCGATTAAAAAACTGACCAACTTGCTCGTGATGGTGAATGGTTCCGAGGTCAGGGTCCCCTGGGGGGCCTCCCCCTGGATCCGCCCGGCCGGGTCAGACTTGGTATGGCGGTTTTCATATCCGCCTATCCAGTAATTGCCCTGGTGCCTTGAGGGCTGACCGCGATAGCGCGCCGTGGGGTTGTCTCCATAAGTGGGCTGATTATTGAAGGCAGTCCCCGTTGCATGCCAGCCGCGCAGGTCGCCGGTCTCGAAATCCCATGTGATATTAGCGGACTTCGCTGCGGGAACTGCAGGTGCTGAAGGCGCCGCAGCTGCCGCAGGGGCTGCAGGCGCTGCCTTTTCCTCAAAAGTGATGCTGACCACGTCTTCCTTGTTCACCGGCACATTCAAGACCTTGCCGTCTTTGAGCAGGATAGTCATTCCCGCAACAGCTATCGAGGCCGTAAACAGGACAACCGCTACAGACATAGCACCCCTCCAGCCAGCTCTTTGAAAACTCCTCTTCATCATCAACCGCCGTCCTCCCTCTCAATCCGGTTTCGTTTTCAGAATGCCGGGGGCGCATGTCAATACGCCCCCTCGTCTCATGCCGCAAAAGCTTTCAGATTACATCATTGAACAGCGCCGCTTTTTTTCAAGAGCTTTTCCACCGCGGAGGCCATCCTGGCGTATCCCGCGGCATTGGGATGGATATGGTCTGACTTCAGGGCCCCGTCCTTGAGAATTCCCAGTACCGCCTCTTCATCAAGAGGCACGTCCATTTTCCTGGCAACAGTCCTGTAGAAGCCGGCAGTTTCCGGGAACAGCCCCGGCTTGGGTACACCGATCAGGACAACTTCGGCGCGCTGCTTCCTGGCGGCCCTGATCATCTCCGCCAGGTTGGCGGCTGTTTTTTCCGGGTCGAGTTTCCTGAGGATGTCGTTGCCGCCGTGGCACAAGATGACGAGGTTGGGGCGGCTCCCGGCAAGGGACTGCGGAAGCCTCGCCATCCCCTGTTCGGAAGTTTCCCCGGGGACACCGGCATTTATGACTTTAATCTTGATCAGTTTTTCCAGGACGTCCGGGTACGACTGCCCCGCCGGGGCCCCTGTCCCGAAGGTAAGACTGTCCCCGAAAGCGAGGACAACGGCACCAGGGGAAAGCTGAGAGAGTTTTGCCTCTTTCTGAGAGCAGGCCAGCACCGAACAAAGGAGGATAAGGAAGACGCAGGAGGCAATCGGCTTCTGTCTTTTTTCTTTCATCGAGCGGAATCCATGTGTAGTTGCCGTTTGAACAGGCCCGGGCTTTTATCTGCCCCCGTGCCGGTAGCCGAAGCGCTCCTCAAATATCGGGGCGGTCAGGTTGTCCACCGGGACATAATCATCGGTGAGCACGAATGACGGGCGCTCCTGCAAATATTTCTGCAGGTCGGCGGCTGCCATTACGTGGGCCGTCATCAATTTCTTCCCATTGTCGCTTATGGTCCGGACAAAATCGTCGAGGTTGAGGTCCTTTTTGCTCGCCACGACCACGCAGGTGCTTATACCCCTGCACTCGGGCCTGATCGTGAGCAGGTGGACCCTGCCTTTGCCGAACACCTCCTCGAGCGTCTTGATATAGGCCGGCATGAACAGCCCCTTTTCAAAGCTGTCGATGAGGTTGACCATGAGGATGCCGTCCGGCTTGAGCAGCTGAGCGCACATCCTGTTAAACTCCAGCGTGGTGAGGTGATAGGGGACGGAAATATCGTTGAAGGCATCCCCGAAGATGAAATCGTAGCTGCCCTTGTCGCGGCTGTTCATCACGAACCAGCGCCCGTCTTCATTGAATGATCGGATCTTCGTGTCCCTGGGGACCCCGAGGAACCGGTATGCGGCTTTCGTCACCTCCGGGTCGATCTCCACCACATCCATGGAGGCTGCCGGGTATGTGGCTTCGAGGAAACGGGGAAACGTGTATCCCCCCCGCCGATGAACAGGGACCTGAAAGGCTTGCCCTGCAGTCCCGAGTGCCAGCGGACCACTTCCTCGTAGATCCTTATATATTCGTAATCAAGATACGAGGGATCGTTGACGTCGTTTATCGAATGGATCAGGTGGTCAAGGACGAGCGCCTCGACCTCCCTGTCCTGGTCGTTGCGCACGTGCTTTTTAACCTTGATGGTAAAGTAGTCGCTCTCCTTGAAATAGTATGTCTTTTCATCAAGGGGAGCGAGGAAGGCGTACCCGTGGAAGGCCCAGGTGAGCGGGATGGAGACCGCCAGGAAAAGGCCGATCCATTTTTTCTTCATGAAGGCCCCGCCGAACACAACCGCGGAAATGACGAGGACAACGCCCACGGTGAGCAGCAGGTACCTGGTGCCCATCCAGGATATGAGGAAGAAGCCGGTCGCGAATGTCCCGATTATGGAACCCAGGGTCGAGAAGGCGTAAATCTTGCCCACGATATTCCCCGTCTTGTCGAGATTGCTCAGGGTCAGTTTCACGACCACCGGCGAGATCATCCCGAGCAGCGTTGAGGGGATGAAGAAGATCGCCGTGGTGATGATCATGATCCTCATCATGAGGGTGGTGTTGAAATGGGCGGCGCCGATGAGATTTGTCAGGGGGGATATGCTGAACGCGCCCAGGCCCGATAAAAAAAGCAGCCAGCCCAGGGTTGAAGCGCTGGGATAACGGTCGGCAAGCATCCCGCCGACCCATGCCCCGATGCTGATCCCGGCCAGAACCACACCTATAATGCTGGTCCACGTGTAAAGCGAAACGCCGACGTACGGGGCCATGATCCTCCCCGCCACGAGCTCGATGACCAGGGTGCAGAAACTTGCGATGAAAACGACCAGATTTGCCCTTACTATTTCCTTGTTCATTTATGATTCACCTATGCCGACAAGCTGTTTGAAGCAGTAATTAATAGCGAAAAAACCCGCATTTTTCAATTTGTAATATATTGTTCATTTGTAATGGGAGCGAACGGCATCCAAAAAAAGAGCCATGGCCGAGGCCATGGCTCTTCAATTACTTGACTGTTAAGGGAATTACCTTCCGATAACGTACCTGTAGGGGTCAATGACTTCCCTGAGGATGTGCAGTTCTTCCGCTGTTGGCGGAGGATTCTCGATTATCTTCTTCGCTTTGAGAAGCTCGAAGCCGCAGTTGTCCTGGACATCTTTCTCACCGTAGCCGGGGTTGACCGCGATGATCCTCATCCTCTTTGACTCGGATTCAAAGTCCATAACTGCCATGTTGGTGATTATCTTGTACGGGCCGGCTCCCAGGGGAAGACCGGATTTCGCTCGCGAATCGCCGCCCTGCAGCCAACCGGGGGTCGTAACAGTAGCTGGCCTTTTCCGCAAATCTCTTGGGGTCCTGCGGGGTCATGACCATCATCCTCCAGCAGAAGGAGCCGAAATCATTGGCGCCGCCGCTGCCGGGGAAGCGTACCTTGGGTTTCTGGTGGTCAGGACCGATACGGGTGGAGTTCAGGTTACCGTACATATCAATCTGGGCGCCGCCGAGGAACGTGTAGTCAAGCATGCCCCTGCAGGCGGTTTCCATGATTTCGCACATACCGCTGGCCATAACGGCCTTATAGGTTGTCCTGGAGTCGCCGACGGAAATGGGCATTTCGGGAATAAGGGGGGCAGCTCCGCCCGCCTCAAATAATATAACGAGATTGGGGGACCCGGTCTTCTGGGCCAGCATTGCGGCCGCACAGGGTGCTCCGGTTCCGACGCCGACAGACGCGCCGTCTTCCAGCTCTCTGGCTGCCGTGCAAATCATTAATTCCATGGTATTGTAATCAGCCATCGTTGTATATCCTCCTTTCTAAGCCCTCGCGCCTATGAACATGAATTCTTTTTGCCTCAGCATCTGCATTTTGCGCATTCCGCCGTTCTTGTCAATGTACTCAAAGTGGTCCTTGCAGCTGTAGATGTTCTTGTCCAGGAATTTCTTGAATTCCTCGGGGTTCTCTTCCACCTTGAGCCATTCCCTGATGTGATCTTCATCGGAGAAGTATTCGCCGTACATGTTGCCGGGGTAGCTTCCGAACGGCACTTCGCACACTGCGTCCACGCACCAGTAGGGGATGAACGTGTAGCTGGGGTCCCTGCGGATCTCTTCATTGGAGATCAGTCTTTCGGTAGTGATGATCAATCTTTTTGCCGCCCTGGCTGTATCAAAGTCGGATACCGTGATACCCCTGACACGGCAGTTGCCGTAAATGTCGGCCTCATGCACGTGGATTGCCGCTACGTCGGGGTAAATGGCGGGCATCGCCGCATACTTGGTCCCCGTGAAGGGGCACTCAATTACTTTGGCGCCGCTGTATTTGAATGTGTCTGTTCCCATTATGTTGCGCGCGGGATAGAAAGAAACGCCAGCCGCAGCCGCTTTCAAACGGACTGAAAGAGAGTAGTTCGTCCACTCGGAAACATCTACTTTGCCGCTCTCCATGTATCTCCTGGCGTTTGAGGAGAGCCCTCTGGCCTCGAGTCCCACGATGTAGGCGACATCGAGCTTGTTGAAAACCTCACCGGCGCACAGTATCTGGAAATCGTGCGTCGCCGTGTGACCCGCGAAACCCATGTTTTTCCTGCCCTGCCTGAGCAGTTCGTGGCAGACAGCCGCCGGGATCCTGTTGGCGCCGAATCCGCCGACGACCAGGTAATCGCCGTCTTTGGTAAATTTCTCCACCGCCTCTTTGACGGTCATTACTTTGCTTTCCAACCTGCGGCTCTTTGTTCGGAAGAATTCTCTCGCTTTGTCCGCATCTGGATTAGTAAATACTTTGCCAATTCCTTCTGCAAGTACGTTCACCGGACCTTACCTCCTTGTGTTTATTTCAGTACTATCGGAACCAGTCTGTCATCACTGTTGAAGAGTCAGGTTCTCTCTAGTCTTCCAATTGCGGAGCTATAACATACCACCTCGGCACATTCAACAGAAAACAGCCCAAACTACTTAAGTTTTGGATTTTTTTTGAGGTTTTCCCTGGTTGGAATCCATGGCCTTCCTGAGCTTGTCCGCAAGGTTCCCCATCCCTGAACCTCCCCCCTCGCCGAAGACCACGGAGCTCTCTTTCTGGCCGCCGCCGGCAACGTAGTCGCCCAGGAGCTCGCGGCTGTGGACATCATCATGGCAGTAAACGCAAAGGTTTTCCCAATTTGACCCGTCCGGCGGGTTGTTGAAATGATTGCCGTCCTTATGATGAACGGTAAGGAGATGCCTGTTTGCAGGCTCAAACTCCCGCGCGCACCTGGCGCAGATGAGCCCGTGAATCGCCAGGGACCTTTCCCTGTAGTCCTCCGTCTTGCGCGACTCGCTCTTCAGGTCCCGGACCACATCTTCCGGCGGCCTCTCGGATTTGGCCCTGTCCGGCCTGGACGAGGAGCGAATGCGCCCTCCCCTCGTGCCGAAGGTTATTTTTCCCATTGACATTCCTTGAAAAAAAACGGTGCGTTACGCTTCGCTAACGCACCCTACGGATGCAAGCGAACGCAACAGCGTACAGGGCTGTAGGGTGCGTTAGGCCGCCCGGCCGTAACGCACCGCCAGGCTGTAGCGCACCAACCGCCTACCTCTTCGTGTCCAGGACCTTGTTCCACTTCTCAAGCTGGTCCTTGTGGGTTTCGGCCAGTTTCGAGTAGTCGCCTTCCACGACGATCGACTTGATCGTGTCGCCACTGACGATGCTGTTGACGACCTTCTGGTCCTCTTCGCCCAGGACTTCCCCAAATACGGTGTGCCTGTCGTCAAGCCAGGGGGTCGGCACATGGGTGATGAAGAACTGGCTCCCGTTCGTGCCGGGCCCCGCGTTCGCCATGGAAAGTATGCCGGGCTTGCTGTGCCTCAGCTTGCGGGAGAATTCATCCTTGAACTGGTAGCCTGGGCCCCCCGTGCCGGTCCCGATGGGGCAGCCGCCCTGGATCATGAAATCCGGGATAACCCTGTGAAAAGTGCGCCCGTCGTAATATCCCCTTTTCGCCAGGTTCACAAAATTAAGCACCGTGAGAGGCGCCTCGTCGGGGAACAGATTGAGCCTTATGTCCCCCTTGTTAGTCTTGATTGTCGCTTTCAATTGAGAATCAGCCATTTTCCCTTCTTTCTCAAGGACAGGCGCAAGGCCCAAGGCAAAAGGCAAAAGGCCAAAAAAAAGTATCACACCAAACATCGTCAGCCCTTTGTTTTTCCCCATGTTCCCCTCCCCCGCCTTTCTTTAGTTTTTTTCTTTCGCCTTACGCCTAACGCCCAATGCCTAAGGCCTGTCTTTTAAACATTAAACCTGAAAAGTACAATGTCCCCGTCGTGAATAACATACTCCTTCCCCTCCGATCGTATCAGGCCTTTTTCTTTCGCCGCTGCCAGGCCCCCGAGTTTCAGGAAAACATCGAAATGCAGGACTTCCGCGCGGATGAACCCCCGTTCCATGTCGGAATGGATCCTGCCGGCCGCCTCGGGCGCCTTTGTCCCTTTCACAATCGTCCAGGCCCGCAGTTCGGGGCCAACGGTCGTGTAGAAGGTGATATACCCGAGCAGCTCGTACCCCGCCCTCATCAGCTTTTCGAGGCCGGACTCCTCAAGCCCGAGGTCGTCCATGAACTCCTTCTTTTCGGGTTCCGGCAGCTGCGCGATCTCCGCCTCCAGGTCTCCGCAGATGACTATGACGCGCGACCCCTCCTTTGCCGCGTAATTCTCCAGGGCGGCAAGGTGGACGCTCCCCCCCTTGAGCCCCTTCTCGTCCACGTTGGCCACATAAAGGACCTTTTTTGCCGAGATGAGATGAAGGTCTTCAATGAGTTTCCTTGTTTCCTCATCCGCGGCAAGCTGACGCGCCGGGGTCCCGCGGTCCATGGATTCCCTCATTTTCTTCAGGAATTCGACCGTTTTTACAAGGGTCTTGTCGCCGGTCCGCAGGAGCTTCTCGTCCCGGGCGAGCCTCTTGTCGAGCGTTTCGAGGTCGGCCAGGACGAGTTCGGTATTGACGATCTCCACGTCCCGCACCGGGTCGACCGCACCCGTCACATGCACCACGTCGGGGTTCTCAAAGCACCGCACTACGTGCACAACGGCCTCGACCTCCCGGATGTGGCCGAGGAACTTGTTGCCGAGGCCCTCACCGCGGCTCGCGCCCTTGACGAGGCCGGCAATGTCGAGGAACTCCATGGTGGTAAAGGTAACCTTGGGGCGGCTTTATGATGGATGCTATTTTTTCGAGCCGCACATCCGGGACCTTCACGATCCCGACGTTGGGGTCAATCGTGCAGAAGGGGTAATTGGCGACTTCCGCCCCGGCGGCGGTGAGGGCATTGAAAATTGTCGACTTGCCCACGTTGGGCAGGCCGATGATGCCGCATCTGAAACCCATGGCAGTAACCTTTAGCCCATTTCAATTAGAGATCTTTATTATTTGTCCCACGCCAGTGTGACTGCCGCCGGAACGCCCGTAAAAACACGTTTGATCTTCGTGCCGTTTTTCAGGCAAACACCCTCGCAAAAATGCGGTCAACGTGTTTGAGGAAATTTTCCTCCCTGAACACCGCGTCCAGGTCTTCCCTGGTGAGCTGCGACATCACCTCTTCATCGCCAAGGAGCAGGCCCATGAAATCAAGCCCCTCCTGCCATGACTTCATGGCATTGCGCTGCACCACCGCGTACGCCCGCTCCCGCGAGAACCCTTTTTCGATGAGCTTCAGGAGCACAAACTGCGAGTAGATGAGGCCCCTTGTCATGCGCAGGTTCGCCAGCATCCTTTCGGGGTAGACGAGCAGGTTTTCGATCACGCCCTTGAAGCGGGCGAGCATGAAATCCAGCAGTATCGTGGCGTCAGGCCCAATGACGCGTTCGACCGAGGAGTGGCTGATATCGCGCTCGTGCCACAGGGCGATGTCTTCCAGCGCCGCCGAGGCATAGGAGCGCATGAGCCGCGAGAGACCCGAAAGGTTTTCCGTGAGGATGGGGTTCCTCTTGTGAGGCATCGCACTCGACCCCTTCTGTCCCGGGGAAAAATACTCTTCCGCCTCGCGGACCTCGGTCCGCTGCAGGTGGCGGATCTCCGTCGAGAATTTTTCAATGGAGGAAGCCACGATCGCCATCGCGCAAAAATACTCGGCGTGCCTGTCCCGCTGGACTATCTGCGTGGAGACAGGTGCGGGCTTCAGCCCCAGCCTGCTGCAGACGTACTCCTCGATGGACGGGTCGACAAAGGCGAAAGTCCCGACCGCCCCGGCGAGTTTGCCGTAGCTCACGACGTCGCGGGCGCGCACCATCCTTTCGCGGTTCCTCACCATCTCCTCGTGCCAGAGCGCCATCTTGAGGCCGAAAGTGATCGGCTCGGCATGGATGCCGTGGGACCTGCCGATCATCGGCGTCATCTTGTATTTGTAGGCCTTGTCCCTGAGGACGGGCAGCAGCTCGTCGATATCAGCGATCAGGATCTCCGCCGCCTGCCTCAGCAGGACCGCGAGCGAGGTGTCCAGGATGTCGGACGACGTGAGCCCCATGTGGATGAAACGGGAATCCGGCCCCACGAACTCCGCCACCGAGGTCAGGAAAGCGATCACGTCGTGCTTCGTTTCCCTTTCGATCTCGTCAATCCTGGCCGCGTCAAACCTGGCCTTTGCCTTTATATTGGCAAGCGACTCGGCGGGTATGAGGCCTTTCTGAGCCATCGCCTCGCACGCCAGCACCTCGATATCAAGCCAGGTCTGGAACCTTTTTTCCGGGCCCCAGAGGTCGGCCATCACTTTCCGGGAATAGCGGGGTATCAATAGATTATCTCCTCAATTTTGGTGTCCGATATTTCTATTAGAGTGCGGGAAGGGAGTCAAGATTTTTAAGTAAGGGAGGAAAATTCGGCGCGGGATTTAATTCAAGATGTTGGGGGACATGAGGGAGCGCAGATAATCCTTGACAAGCAAGTATTTTGTATGCCAAATATTGACATCCCAAGTTCTGGAGGAATCATGGAGGCCAAGGAGGAAATCAGGAAGAAGGCTTTCGAGATGGGCGCTGACGATGTGGGATTTGCCTCGATCGACGATTATAAGTCCCCGCGGTCGCCCGACCCGAAGAAGATCATGCCCGGCGTCAAGTCGATCGTGGTCCTCGCCTACCGGCAGACCGACGGGGGCCTTGACACCGATAACATGCGGGTCGCCATGGCGAACCGGATCGGGATAATCGATTATTCCAAGGGCCAGATGTACGAGATGTGCAGGTTCATTGAAAACCGCTTCCGGGTGAAGGCGGCGGGGGTCCTGTTTTCGTACCCCCTCAACCTGGAAAATCCCAAAGCCGGGGTCATCGGCGATGTATCTATCCGGCATGCGGCAGTTGCCGCCGGCCTGGGCACCTTCGGCTTGCACAACCTCGTGGTGCACCCGCGCTTCGGCAGCCGCGTCGCGTTCACGGCGATCCTCACGGAACTTCACCTCAAATCGGACCCCCCTGTAAAGGAACGCGCCTGCACGGACTGCGGCCTGTGCGTGGACAATTGCCCCGGCCGGGCCCTCGAGAAGCTCGGCTATCACCGATGAAATGAAATGCCTGCAGGTATCCCAGCCATACGGCATCGGCCCCTTGATCGGGTATATCAGAAAATTTATCGGGGCGTCTCCGGATGAGCAGAAGCAGCTCCTGCGGGACCCGGTGTTTTTGAGCCTCTACCAGGCCTCGTTCATAGGGTTCCAGTATAACTGCTTCAACTGCATTGCCGTTTGCCCGTTAGGCAACGGAAGCAGACGGTGAACTTTCGCATCACGGGCGGCTTTTAAAGCCGCCCCTACGATGGATATGTCAGGCAGGGGGCGGTTTCAAACCGGCCCGCGTAAAAAGTACATAAGGAGTCGAAATGACGAAACCCGACGACAGGCTGATGTTCCTGCTTTTCACGGCCCAGCAGAAGCTGCGCAACTACCTCAACCAGTCCCTCCAGGAGGACAATGTCAGGATAACGGTGCCGCAGGCGGGCATCCTGTTTCTGCTCAAGGGACGGGAAAACCGCACCATGTCGGAGATAGGGCAGCTCCTTAACCTGGACAACTCCACCGTCACGGGCCTTGCCGACCGGCTGGAGAAGGCCGGGTTCCTGACCCGCAATTCCAACCCGCTTGACCGCAGGTCGTCATACCTCAATGTGACTCCCGAGGGCATTGCCGAGGTGGACAAGGCGAGGGCCGTGTTTCACCGCGTGAACTCGAAGGTCAAAGAGGGCTTTTCGACCGAAGAGATCGAGGCCTATAAAAGAGTCCTGAGCAGCTTCTTCCATAAATTCGAAACCGCGAAAAAGAACCAGGGTACACCGGAACAGTAGAGGTTCCGTCAAATATTCCGGACAGGAGGGCGCAATGGAATTCCAGAATCTGAAAACCAGGGTCGAGCCGGATGGGATCGGGGTAATAACCTTGAGCAATCCGGCGAAGAAGAACGCCATTTCCATCCGCATGCGGCAGGAGATCATGGAGTGCCTCGCGCTCTGGAAGACCTCCGATAACGTGAGGCTCGTGATCTTCACGGGCGAAGGGAATATATTCAGCGCCGGGTTTGACCTCGAGGAGTTCCGCAACCCCGGGGTCTATGACAGCCTGTTCAACACTTCGGCGCAGTACCATCGCGACATCTGGTATTTTCCCAAACCCGTTATCGCGGCCGTGAACGGGCCGGCCCTGGCCGGTGCTTTCGACCTTGCCAAACTCTGCGATATCAGGATCTGCTCGGAGGGCGCCTCTTTCGGGCACCCGGAGATCAAGTTCGGCGTACCGCCGCTCATGACTCCCCTGCGGTGGATCGTCGGCGAGGGCATAGCGCGCGAGATCTGCATGACGGGCAGGCGCATCAACGCGGCGGAAGCTTACCGGATCGGCCTGGCCAACGAGGTCGTGGCAGGCGACAAACTGATGGCCAGGGCACTGCAGTTCAGCGCGGAGGTCCTCCTGGCGCCGCAGCCGGCCCTGCAGTTCATAAAACAGTACGCGCTCGACCACGGCAGGGGCTTTGAAGAGTCCTTCACGGTCGAGCACGACAAGGCGTTCCAGGAGTTCCTGCTGTGCAAAGGGGCCCAGGCGGCAAGGAAGAGGGGATGAGGCTTGAATGAACGATAAAATTGAAATTGCAAAACAGTTTGCGGCAGTCGAGATAGCTCCGGCCGTGAATCCTGATTTCCCGGCTATCTTCAGGAAAGCTGCCGCCGCCGGACTTTGCGGCATCGGTTTACCCGTCGAATACGGCGGCTCGGGAGGGGGCTATCCTGAAATAACGGCCTTCGCAAGAGAACTTACCAGGCACGGCGGCGACGCGGGCATCGCCTTCTCGCTCATGTACCACCTCGTGGTTTCCCGCTTCATGATCAGCGGCTTTGGGAGCGGGGAACAGAAAGAGGCGCTCCTGCCGGACCTGGCTGCCGGCCGGAAAACGGTGTGCTTTGCCGTTTCGGAGCCGGGTGTCGGCGCCCACCCCAAGCATATAAAGGCGACCGCCGCCCGCATAAACGGGGATTTCGTCCTGGAGGGCGAAAAGAGCTACCTGAGCAACGGCCCCGTTGTCGATTTTTACATACTCATCGCAATCACGGCCCGGGACGGGGACAAGAAGCAATTCACGGCGTTCCTGACCGACCGCAATCTTCCGGGCCTCACCCTTACCCCGCTCGATGTGGGCTGGCTAAAATCATCCCCGCATTGCGGCCTGCGGCTGGAAAACTGCCGCGTCCCGGCCTCGGCGATTCTCGGGACACAGGGGACTGCGTACCGGGATATCGTCATGCCGTTCCGCCCGCTCGAGGACGCGGTCGGGACAGGCCTGATAACGGGCGGCCTGGAAAGGATTTTCGCCGCACACCTGAAGACGCTCGGCACGCCGGGAACAGCCGCGGCTGAAAATTTGAAAGAGAAAATCGGGAGGATGTACAGCATCCTGACTGCTTTGGGCGCCGTTTCCAGGCAGGCGGCGGTCGTGCTCGAACTGAGCGGGATCAACCGCGAGCTGGAGGGGCTGTGTTTCTGGTACCGGGAAATGGCGCGCGAATTCATTTCCATCGCGGCGTCCCTTCCGGGCAACGGCGAATACGATTTTGGCAGGGACATAATGAAGCTTGTCGACCTCGGGAAGAACGTCTCTTTCCTGAGGCAGGCAAAAACCGGGGGACTCCTCATCAAAGAAGGGCTTAAATAATGGTCAAAACAGAAAAGTTCAGGGAAATAAAACAGGTGCAGGAAGGCCTGAAATCCGCCATGTACATCTGCAGCCGGCAGATCGCGACCACGGTGTACCTGGCACATAACCTCGAAAAGCCGGTCCTCGTCGAAGGCCCGGCCGGCGTGGGCAAGACCGAACTCGCCAAGGTGACAGCCGAATACCTGGGACTTCCGCTCATCAGGATCCAGTGCTATGAAGGGCTCGACGAGTCAAAGGCGCTTTACGAATGGAAGTACGGCAAGCAGCTCCTTTACACGCAGCTGCTGAAAGACAAGCTCGACACCATCCTGGACCGGAAAGACAAGCTCGCCGATTCGATCCAGAAGCTCCACGACTACGACGACATTTTCTTTTCCAGCCATTTTCTGGAGCCGCGGCCGCTGCTGAAAGCCCTCCAGCAGGAGGGGGGAGCCGTGCTCCTCATAGACGAAATCGACAAGGCCGACGAGGAATTCGAGGCCTTCCTGCTGGAAGTGCTCTCCGACTTCCAGGTCACGGTCCCGGAGATAGGGACCGTGATTGCCGTCAACAAGCCTTTCGTGTTCCTGACAAGCAACAGCACGCGCGAGCTGAGCGAGGCCCTGAAGAGGCGCTGCCTCCACCTCTATATACCTTTCCCCGACGCCGCCCTGGAGCGGGAAATCATCAAAACGCGCGTGCCGGGGATCAGCGAGAGGCTCAGGGCCCAGCTCGTCGATTTCATCCAGGCGGTGCGCAAGCTGGACATCAAGAAGGTGCCGTCCATAAGCGAGACCATAGACTGGGCGAGGGTGCTGCTGCTGCTCCATTCGACCGCCCTCACCAACGACATCGTCAAGGACACCCTGAATGTCTTTCTCAAGCACGAAGAGGACATAAAGATCGTTGAGGAAAAAATAAACGACTTTATCCTTGCTTCTGTCCGGGCGGGAGGATAATTTACCGAGTTGTCAACGAGGGGTATTTACTGAATGGAACAGGTAATCGGCAGCTTCATATCCGCCCTGCGCACGACCGGCGTGAGGATTTCCATTTCCGAAAGCCTTGATGCCGTGCGGGCGACCGGCCTGGTGGGCTACCGCCGGAGGGAGGACCTCCGCAACGCCCTCTCCTCGGCCCTCGCCAAATCCCTCCCGGAAAAGGAGAAGTTCGACGCCTGCTTCGAGATGTTCTTTTCGTTTGATTTCTTCACTCCCCACGGGGACGCCCGGAAGCCTGTCGATCCCGAAATCAGGTCCATGATCGACAGCGACATAGCGTCGATGATCATATCCGGCGATCCCTCCGGGATAGCGACCCTGATCAGAGACGCGGCCGAGGCGACCGATCTTTCCTCAATCCGCTACTACATGCAGAAAAACATCTTCACTGTCCGCATGCTGGAGCAGATGGGGATGCCGAAGCTCGACAGCACGCTGAACCAGTTGAAGAGCATGCAGGGCTCCGGCGCCGCGCAGGCCGCCGCGGCGCAGCTTGAGGACGGCAGGCAGCAGATACTCGACGCCGTGCGGAATTACGTCGAACGCGAGTACCAGCTCCATGCAATAACTGCCGAAGACATGGCGGAGGCATACCTCAGGTCGGCCACCCTGACCAATATCGAGCAGCGCTACTTCAGCAAGATGCAGGAGATCATCCAGAAGCTCGTCAAACAGCTCGAAGACCGCTATTCGCGGCGGCTCAAGGCCGCCAAAAGGGGAAAGCTGGACTACAAGAAGACCCTTCGGAAGGGAGTCCGCTACGGCGGCCTCATGTTCGAGGCTTACTGGAAAAAGAAAAAAGTGGACCGTCCCGACGTGATCGCAATCTGCGACATCAGCCGGTCCGTATCCAGGGTCGTCCGGTTCTTCCTCATGTTCCTCTACAGCATGCAGAAGAGGATCGGCAGGATCCGCATCCTCGCCTTCTGCTCCAATCTCGCCGACGTCACCCACATATTTGACAGGTACCCCATCGAGGAGGCCCTTTTGCGGATGCAGGAAGACCCCAACATCCCCATCCTGAGGGGCAGGACGGACTACGACCGTTCGCTCATGGAGTTCAAGGAGCATTACCTGGCGCTCGTGAGCCGCAATACGACAGTCATTATCCTGGGCGATGCCCGCAACAATTACTACAATTCCCGCGCCGAAATCCTCAAGATGATCAGCGAGCGCTGCAAGCGCCTGATCTGGCTCAATCCCGAGACCCGGTCGTTCTGGGGCACCGGCGATTCGGAGATGAAGACCTATACCCCGTATTGCCATGTATTGAAGGAATGCAACACGCTGACCCATCTCGAGAGGGTGGTCGGCGAGCTGTTGAGCGTGAGACGCTGATTTTCAGCCGCTTTATTTGACAGTCAACTGGATATTCCGTTCAGTTAAATAAAAAAGGGAGGATGAGCTAGATGGAACTGGAAACCGTTACCTATGCAAAATCGGACGGCGTTGCCACCATAACCCTGAACAGGCCCAAATCGTTCAATTCAATCAACCTTGACCTCGGCCGCGACCTGGTCCTGGCGCTGGAGTCTGCCAACGACGACCAGAACGTGAGGGCCGTGATCCTGACCGGCTCGGGGAAATTTTTCTGCACGGGCGGGGACCTCAACTACTTCACAAGCTACATGAACACGGACCGCTCGGAGCCCTTCCGGCAGGTCATCAAGAACCTGAACATCGCGGTCATGCTGATCCGCCGCATGCCCAAGCCGGTCATCGCCATGATCAACGGGGCGGCCGGGGGAGCCGGGGTGAGCCTTGCGGCGTCGTGCGATTTGAGGATCTGCGGCGCCTCCGTCAGGTTCCGGCAGGCATACACCAGCATTGCCCTGGCCGGCGACGGCGGCTGGTCGCTTTTCGTTCCCCTGCTCGTCGGCATGGGAAAAGCGATGGAACTGACACTTCTCGACCCGATGTTCGGCGCGCAGGAAGCGCTGGAATGGGGACTGGTCACGAAGGTTGTCGATGATGCGGAACTCGAAAAAGTTTCCATGGAAATAGCCTCCAACCTGGCGAAGGGGCCTACTTACGCGTATGCCCTGGCCAAGGAGAACATAAACAGGTCGGTCCTGGTGATGCTCGAGAGCCAGATCGAACTGGAGCGCACGGGCATGATCAACGCTTCGCGCTCCGACGATTATCCCGAGGGCATCAAGGCATTCTTTGAAAAGAGGAAGGCGGCGTTTACGGGCAAGTAGCAATAGCGGCCCAGGCAGTTCATTGAGCCTTTTGATTATGACCGCTGTTCAAGACGGGTTTTATAGGAATATGGAAAAAAATTGCGAAAGCTGCATCTACTTTTTTGAATCGGGCAACCCCCGGGGGAACTGCATGCGGTTCGCGCGCTTCGTGGACCACGCGATCAACGACACGACGCGGGATTGCGAATACTGGGAAAAGCAGCAATAGTGTATACCTATGGGGGCGGGTTTCAGACCCGCCCCTCTACGATTTCCCTGGCGGTATGAGCGGGCAGTAAAAGGCAATCTGGTCTGAAAACGACGAGCGCTCCGTGTAATGGATTGTTTTCATCCCGGACTGCCTCGCCCTTGCGCAGTTTCCGGCGTTGTCATCAATGAACAGGATCCGGCCCGGCTCAAATTTGAGAATCGAGGCCACATCGATGAACCACGCCGGGTCCTTTTTGCTCCGTCCCGTGTGGTAGCTGTTGAACACGATATCGAATTCCCGGAAGAAATCATACCGGGCATTCAGTTCATCGAGCCAGTTTGTCTGGTCGCTCAATATCCCGATCTTTATCCCCGCTTTTTTTATCCTCCGGGCCATTTCCAGCATCCAGGGGCGCGGGACAAAGCGCGACAGTATTTCATTGCGCAGAAATTCGTCATCCTGTTTTATGCCCGTTTTCCGGCGCAGCGCATCCCAGTATGCGGCTTCCCCGCCCGACCCCGTAACGTAACCGGTCTCGTGCACCAGCCTGCGGCCTGTCTCGAAAAATTCACCCGGGTCGAACCCGTTGAGCTTTCCTATTTCCCTGAGCCCGTTGGCGAATCCTTCCTCGGCCAGCACCCCCCCGAAATCAAAAAGCACAATATCAACACTGCACAGCCATATAATCTCGCCCATCGATGATCTCCTTATAGAAGAAAAGCTCCAGGATTGTGATTGGTCCATTGAAACCAAAAGCTGAAGAAAAAATCCATGAAAATCGCTATCGCCCCCAAATTACTTCCGCAGAGCGTCTTGCCTTTCCTGAAGACCATGCTATGATTGGGAAAAACTGCCAGGGAGGCTTCCCATGCTGTTTGTTAAAAAAGAGGATTCGGCGCCGCTGCCGGCGCCCCCGCTGGATGCCGCCGTGCCTGCCAGGATTGAAACGGCCACCTTCGCCCTCGGGTGATTCTGGGGCCCTGATGCCCTGTACGGGATCATGAGAGGAATAGTCAGGACCAGGGTCGGCTACTGCGGCGGGACCAGGGAAAATCCGACCTACAGGAGCCTGGGCGACCACAGCGAAACGCTCCAGATGGACTTCGACCCGGAGCGCCTTTCCTACGGGGACCTCCTGGAGGCCTTCTGGGAAAGCCACAGCCCGGAGTACCGGAGCTGGTCGCGCCAGTACGCGTCGTTCATCTTCTTCCACGGCGAAGAGCAAAGGGAGGCGGCCCTGGAATCGAAATCGCGCGAGGAGGCGAGGCTGAAAAAGAGGGTCTACACGGAAATCGTCCCCTACCCCGTTTTCTACCTGGCCGAGGACTACCACCAGAAATATTACATGCGGCATTACCCCGAACTGATGAGCGACTTCAGCCGGATGTACCCGGACACGCGCGAATTCATCAACTCAACAGCGGCCGCCAGGGTGAACGGCTACGCCGCCGGGTGCGGAAACCTGGCGAGGCTGAAGTCCGAACTGGGCAGCTTCGGGCTGACGCCGCAAGGCAATAAGAGGCTGATGGACGTTGTAATGTCCCGGAAATGACAGACGCCGCGGCATTCGGGAGGCCTTCGAATATCGACGACAATTTCTCCTACATACAATCTTTTTCTCCAACGGCTGCCAGACAGCCTGCGCCTGGACATCGGACAAACTCCTATCCGGCCTGAACAAACATTCTGAAATGATTCGCCCGACCTTTCTTTGTTGAAATTCAGACTCACTCCGATTGTAAGCCCAATGAAAAATGATCATATTAGCCGCGAAAGAAACGAAGGAAGGACGCAATAAAGATGAAAGAGTTGATCGGAAGAGGCAGGACGGAAAAGCTCACGGGAGACCGGACGTCACGGCCCCATTACATAAAGAGGATAGTCGAGTACCGTTGATGAAGAGCAGGCCTTGCGGCCCTCTCAAAAATAAAATAAAGAAACGAAAAGGAGAACAGCCATGAAAAAGATCCAGAAAGAAAAACCCAAGGGACTCAAAAAGACCGGCAAGTGGGTTGATCCCATGTGCACCCCGTTTGACAGGTAATTAAAAAGGAAAAGGACCAATACCCAGGTGAAAGGAGAAAGAAAATGAAAAAGACACTGAAAGAAAAACCCAAGGCACTCAAAAAGACCGGCAAATGGGTTGACCCCATGTGCACCCCGTTTGACAGGTAAGCCTAAAAGAAGCTGTAGGATGGACGTCCTGTCCATATCTCCTTTGAATCACGGCAGGGGTTTCCTGCCGTGATTTTTTTTGCCTCACGGCGAAAATACAAAAATAATCAGGTAATCAGGGACTGCCTGCCTGAAACTATTCCAGGGCACGTCCAGAGTCACGTGCTGAATCCCCGATATTATTGACACCAGCTGTATTACTGCATGCCGGGTAGGCGGCGCACCCGTAGAATTCACCATGTTTGCCGTTGCGCAGCAGCATGGGTGAGCCGCATTTGCTGCAGGGAGGAGCGTTGCCCGCCTGCTGCCCGGATCTTTTTTCCGGCCGCGGGGCCGGCCGATGTTCTCTTTCCAGTCGCCCTGTTCGCATTCCCAACAGCGGGGCGGGCCCTTATAGTAGGCCGTCCGCGAGCCGCAGACGGGGCACCGGGGATTTTCCGCGCCTGCCGGTACGCCCTGCCCGGGATGGCTCCTGGCCCTGCCGTCAAGCGCGAGGAAACCGGCAACCTGCAGGGCAAACGCCTTCCCCTCGACCCGGGCCATTATCTCATCCGTGCGGGAGGTGTGGGACAGGGGGTTCAGCGAACCGAACCAGACTATGCGGTTGTCGATGATGACGGCCTTTTCGTGGATTTCGCCCCGCGTATCGACGATGCAGCCCGATTGCTCCAGCCCGTCCAGGGCAGCCTTTCCCTGTTCAAAGGGTATCCCGCCGTTGTCGCCGGGCGGGCGGGTAACACAGCGCACAGCTACTCCCTGGGCCTTTTTGCACCGGAAAACAGGGGCATAGGAGGCAGCCCGCTGCTGGGTTACAAAACCCGAAAAAACAGCTATGCTTTTCCCCGCCTGTTCCATGTCCGCAAAGCACACCTGCTCAAAATCCTTTTGCCTGAACAGGCCGGTCCTGGCAGTTTCGGGCGACAAATCAAACTGCCTTCCAAGGCCGCGCTGCTCATTGGCGGCCGGATGCAATGCCAGCACGTCGCGGACATCAATCACCCTGCCCCGGTTTTCCATCTCGTGGAGAATGTGGCGCAGTATAGCGTAAGCCGGCAGCTTCCGGTCAAGGTATTCAAGATTGGCAAAGACGATGAGATGATCTTTTGCCCGGCTCACGGCTACATTGAAAAGCAGCGCCCCGGGGTCGCCGGGGGCGTCGGCCTCGAGAAACATGCCAACCCTGGGCTCAGCGCAGCTATCGGGAATGTCCAGGATTATAACTTGCTTTTCATCACCCTGGTAACGGTGCACGGTGCCTGTCTCGATCCTGTCCGTCAGCCCGGACCCCTCGAGAATGCGCTGCAGCACCTTGCACTGTGCCGCATACGGCGTGCAGATGCCTACCCGGTGCTCCGTATTTCCGTTGTCCCCTGCCGCAAGGTAATCGCGGGCTTCAAAAAAGCGGCACAGATTTCTTACCGCGAGGGCATTTATGAGATTGTAGCGGGAATTATAAGGGTCACGGTTGACGAACGGCCCAAGCGGGGACGTATCGACAATCGTAAGCGCTCCGTCGAAGGGCTGCGGGGGAGGCGCGCCGGCCGGCTTCCTGCCCGCAGCCGTCCGCAACTGGCCGTTGTACATGCGCGAAGATATGAGGCGGCATATCCGGTCGTCCATCCTGTACTGCTCTTTCAGCATCACGAGCCTTTTCTGACGGCCTTTCTCCATGTACGCTACCCCACTGGACCGGAATACATCCCCGCCAATCGCTTCCAGAATAGCCTTTTGATCTGTCTGTATGATAGGGGCGAGCTGTCTGAAATCGCCCGATATGACGACCTTGTTTTCCGCGAGGCCTGCGGCGGTGAAAAGGGCCGGCAGCATCACCATGGAGGCCTCGTCGACAATCACCACATCGAACGAGCCGAGCTGCTGCGGGCTCAGGAATGTCCTGGTAACAGTGGCGCCAACGACCAGGGCCTGCCCGATGACTGATCTCCTGATGTCCTCCAGCTGTGTGCCGATGCCGGTTATCTCCTTTATCAGGGTACCTTTCTCTTCCTCTGCCCGCCTGAGCCCTCCTTCGATTTGTTTCCGGTCGAGATCTGCCACGGCCAGGCCTGCTTCACGCACGGCTGACTCGATTTCCGCCGCTCGCTCCTTCAACCGGCACAGCTCCTGTGCCGCTGATTCGGCCTGCTCTCCCACCGAAGAAAGTTCAGCGCCTGTGACCTCAATGTCCTTCTCGATGCTCTCCAGTGAACGCAGGAAAAGGCGCACTATGAAACCTGACGTTTGAACTCTCTGCCTTTTTGAAGCCAGGCTTTCCAGCCGCTGCTCCAGGGTCCATTTGCGCCTGATAACCGCCTCGCAATGAATCCCGGCTTTTTCACAGGCGGCCGCAGCATGGCCGTGATCGGCAACAAGGCCGTCCAGGACAGAGAAGAGCTTCATATACTCCGCTGCCCGATTGATGGAATCCTGGAGCCTTTCCAGTTGCAGCTCCAACTCCCCTTTACGGGTGAGCAGCGAACGCGATTTCCTTTCAGCAATGCCGTCGACGGTTATATCCTCCGACCAGTTCCCCTTAAGTTTTGAATGGGTGATCTGGCCGACTCGAACAATACGGCCATCCGCTATTGCCGGATGTTCCCCGCCCAGCCGCTCGCAAAGTTTCAGGAGCACCTGGTCAACTGCCTGGTTCGTATTCGAGCAAAGGAGAAAGCGTTTCGCCTGGTCAACAAGCGCCAGGCACAAGGCGCTAAGTGTTGCCGTCTTGCCGGTCCCGGGTGGCCCCCACAAATAGAATACCTCATTGGCAAGAATTTTCGTCACGGCTTCCTTTTGATCGTTATTCAGGCCCTGGAGATAAATTTCCGGGATATGAGCAGGCTGCGCCTCGTCGCCAATATTAAAGACAACCGCCTCGGCGAGTTTGATATTAAACGGCCGCGCATCACCATTTTTGATTTTTTCCAAACGGCTGCGCAGCGCCTCCAGGATAGTGATATTATCGATTTTCAGGCTGCAGGCGGGGATTCGCTCACCAAAGTCATGCTGCAGCGAGACCACGATCCGGCCTCCGGAAACGGCCGCCAGCTGCCCGTCTGAATTTCTATCCCCGACTGTGGCCTTGACGGCAGCGCCTTCGAACAGGTCCGCATCCTCGTTGTAAGGAAACTCGTAGCCGTTTCTATTGCCGTCCAACTCGACCCGTACACCGTTCTCAAGCTGAATCCGCTTTGACGCGGTCCCCTTGCGGCGTATGTCGTCGATAAGCGCTTTGACCCCGGCCTCATACAGCTGTGCCAAGGGGGCTTTTTTATCGACTTCCAGCCTGATTTCATCCTTGAGGGGAAATTGCCGCTTGCCTGGCACTCCCTCAAGAGGTCCCGGCCTTCGCATTTTCCCCGGTCGGGGGTCGAACGAGTTTTCCTTTGCGGCGCTCTTCTCCACCGATCCTGCCTCCGCACCGGCCGGCTGATCATCTTTTCCCGGCCCGGATGGCTTCCTGCTTTCATCATTCGACAAGGCGCAAACCTCCTTATCCTTTTTAAATTTCCGAACGCAGATGCTGATTCCCTGCATCAGGGCGATACTGGCGCAATCAGGCAAATGACGGAGGATTCCCGGAATACGGAAGCGCAGCTTTATTGATAGTGGGAATATTTATGGCTGGAAAGGTGACTTGAGTGCGGTCGAACAATAAATGGATGGAACTGATTTCCAGACACTTATCTATTCATGGCAGATCAGTTGGTCTCAGCCTGTCAAAGCCTGATCTAAGTTTGAGAAGGCATATAAAATATTGCGTTCAACATGTCAATATATTGATTGTCGGGCCGGAGGCGTGCAGAACAGAAGGAAGAGTCCGAAGGGCTTCTGCCAAATAACAAATAAAAGCCGAAATTCTATCTACCTCACCTTGAACCAGATTGCCCGATCCGGGATAATATCGTCGTAGTCGGGACCGGAACCTGTCGACGGGTTTACATAGGCCCGGTAACCGAGAATTACCGGGTCGCTTTTTTCAATCCCGCTTGCCGGCCCGCTCGCATCCGGAACCGGCACCACTACAAAGAACTTATCGTTGGCATCTGCCGGCGCATTGCGCATGACTTTAACTGCATACAGATACGGCGCCATGGGATCATCAGCTCCCAGGTATTTTACGGCGCTGCCGGCAAATTCCTTATTCTTCATCCCGACCACCCCATTCCATAACGGGTCACCGCACCCGTAAATGTAATTCAGGATATTGACCGAGTTGCACGGGTTCAAAACGCGTTCGCTGTATACGCTGAAATTGGAATAGATGGCCAGGCCCGTGGCGGCATGGTTCACGCCATATGCTATGACCATGTCGTCATCTCCTAAAACGAAGTTGGCTTCCACGCCGCCCTGCGATGTCCGGCGGTAGGGAGTATCGGAAGCCTCCCCGGCGACGAATTTGTGATAGATAGACGAGCCGGAATCAGCCTCGAGCACGTCCCGGGAATCCGGCCACCATCTGATTGACTGGAATTCCTTGGACTGAAGGTTGGGGGTCTGCGCGAGGATGGCATTCCTGAGCCGTTCCAAGCCGGCCAGCAGGTCGGGATAAAGGTCGACCTCCCTTTGCCACTTGCGGACCCGCGGTACGGGTGTGGGGAAAGGATCAAGGGTCTGCGGGGCGGGATCCGGAGTTACGCGGAAAGATCCGGGCATAATAATCGTTAGCCATATACGCGTTCTCCTGATTGGGATCGAATAGTTGGCGGACCGAACTAAAATAATAAACGAATCATCCTCATAGGAGCCGAGGTTGACGCCCATATTCAGCAGCGCCGAGGGAAAGACATAGGCATTGATCATCGATTCGGGATATCCGGCAGCTATTGCCTGCGCCTTGACGCGCTCGTATACGCCCCGGTCGGCCGTGAAGATCACCATTGTATTCTTCTGGAAAGGGCTGCCGCCGCCCTCGGTCTTGATCTGTGTATGGTTCAGGGGGTCTCCCAGAGCGGCAAACACCCAATCACCCTTGGGTATAACGTGCCCGACATGCCGCACCCACAGAAACGGAGTGAAGCTGAAATAATCGCCCATTGGCGGAGTCGGCCCCAGGTGAATTTAGGCCTCATATGGGCGCAGCTGGAAAATTCCTATTTCCCTCTAAGCGGGTCTTCCTCCTGGACAGAAGGCAGGACAGGGATCTTAAGTTTTTTATAAGGTTGTCCGGCGTTGTTGCCGGCAGCCGAATCCATAAAATATTTGTTGACCATGTCCAGCGGATAAATGGGATCCGCAGAGCCCTCGGTGACAATAAACCCGTTGGATTCAAGTCCGGAAACAAAAAGGCTCGACCTGAAGTCACCCGGATTGCCCGAACAGGCAGCAAGCTGGACTGCAGCCATAAAAACCATGCCGAAAAAGATCGCAAGCCGTAAAAGTCTGGTACCAGCTTCTTTCATTTTTTCCCTTTCAGTACTTATGCTGCTCCGTCAATGTAGTTAATACTGCCTGACAGACCAGACAAATGATGTTGCACAATTACTCAAGCAACTCGTGTCAGCATCAACTTCACTTGCGAAATTAACAAGGTAGCTCTTGAAATTCTTCTGTGGGATGTAATCACATTTTATGGTTGCAGGCAACCACTGAGCCGGTAATACCTTTTGAACATTTTGAGGGCCAGCCACATTGTTACAAACAACATGTCAATATATAATGAAATAATGGCATAAATTCATTATCAATTTTTCCCTAAAGCATAAATGGAATCAGTGGAATGGGATACCCTGAACGGAATTTATCATGAGGTCATTGATTTGCAGGCTTAAGCAGGCGCAAGCGGACCCCCAAAGCTGGAGGAAACCGGAGTATTCCAGATACAAGGGAATCCGGTTAAAACCTGTTAGACTGAGTCGAGCCGGGACCTGTTTTTACACGCTGAAGCGGATGCTGAGGATGTCCCGGTCCTGGACGATGTAATTCTTGCCTTCCAGCCGGAAACGGCCCTTCTCCTTGATGCCTTTTTCCGACCCGCACTCGATGAGGTCACCATAGGAAAAGCATTCAGCCCTGATAAAGCCCCTGGACAGGTCCGAATGGATGGCGCCCGCGGCCTCCAGGGCCGTGTCGCCCCTGTGGATCGTCCAGGCGCGGACCTCGTCGGAGCCCACGGTGAAAAAGCTTATGTATCCCAGCAGGGCGTACGCCAACTGAGTGAGGCGGTCGCGCGCGGATTCATCTATGCCGATATCGTCCATGAACATGCGGATCTCGTCCTCGTCTTCGAGGCGGGAGAGCTCCATCTCGAAATTGCCGGCGAATTCGATCGCCTCGCGGCCGCGGCCTGCCTCTTTCAGCAGTTCCGCATTTTTCCCGAAATTGTCCTCGTGCGAATTGATAATTACCATGAGCGGCTTCTTGGTCAGGAACTGGAAGCCGCGGATCAGTTTCTCCTCTTCGCAGCTGAGTTCCAGCTGCCTAACGGGGCGGTTTTCATTCAGGAAGGCGGTAATTTTCTGCAGCACTTTTTCCTCGGCCTGCAGCGCGTCCGACTTCTGGCCCCGCTGATAGCTCCAGGCGATTCGCTCGAGCCTTTTCTCGGCTATGACGAGGTCGGACAGGAGCATCTCCATTTCGAGCTGTTCCAGGTCTTCCAGGGGCGACGGTTCGCCCATGAGGTCATCCTCGAAATTCCGGATAACCATCGCGATCGCGTCGACGCGCTTGATCATCCCCATTGCCGAACCGGAAAAGGCCTCACCCCTCGCGGAGCCCTCCGAGAGGCCCACGAAATCGATCAGTTCAATCGTCGCGTAGGTAGTCTTCTTCGGCCTGTACATCTCCGAGAGGTTCGTAACGTGCTCGTCGATAACATCGATGATGGCGAGGTTGGGCTCGCTTTTCGTAGTGGCATATGAGGTAACCTCGGCCTTCGATCTGGTCAAGGCGTTGAATATTGTCGTCTTGCCCGAATTGGGCAGGCCTATCAGCCCGATTTTCATTTTTTCCAGTCCTCCGAACAAAAGAAAAAGCCACCATGACTAAATGGCGGCCTTGAATTGCGGGCCTCTAATATTACGAATAGGCCCGGATGTCAACATTTTTGTCCACCTTCATGACTTTCCTGAAACTTGTCACCGATGTCCCGTAAACAAAACCGCGTGAGGAGCGGGCGGGATTTATTCCGGAGGGCAGATTGGCTGCTTCACATTTCGACCACTTATATCATTATGCACGTCGGTGACGTGAAGCAGACACGGCCCGAGGAATAAAGCCCGCCCGCTCCGGGGGCTCGGTAAAGCGTAAAAAAAGTCCATGAATCAAAGCACGTTTTGCGGGAGCGTGAGGGAACTTCCCTTCGGCTCAAGGTCTTTTGCCTCCGGCAAAATCCCGGGCCGCGAATTCGCCTGCGGGAAATTCCCTCCCCCTCCCGCCTGCCTAACACTTAAAAATAATTCGATCTCTTACGTCTTTTTTGACGTCATCGTGAGCGAAGCGAAGGATCTCTTCGGCAGTAAATAGATTCTTCAGTCGCGGAGTTTATCCTGAGCCTGCCGAAGGGCTCCTTCAATGACGAAATATAAAGAAAACTACAGCGTGAGGAGCGGGCGGGATTTATTCCGGAGGGCAGATTGGCTGGTTCACATTTCGACCACTTATGTCATCATGCACGGCGGTGACGTGAAGCAGACACGGCCCGAGGAATGAAGCACGACCGCTCCGGGGGCTCGGTAAATGGTAAAAAATCTCCATAACTCACAGCACGTTTGACAGAAGAGATTAAGTGCCCCGCCACAAGATCAAATTTGATTTTCCGGAAAGTTCATGCAATAAAACGGCATTTCGAACGAAAAGGGGCGCGACAATGAAAAAGACCATGAGATTGTGCCTGATCATCTTCACTCTTTTGACAATTTCGGCCTGCGGCAGCCTGAGGTTCTCCCAAGTGGTTCCGGAGGCCAAGGACTTCCACCCCCAGAGGGTCGCCGTGCTGCCCGCGGATGTCGGAATTTACGAGGAGTCGCGGGGCACCGTGGAGCAGATCTTCACCAGGGTCCTGGCGGATAAGAAATATTTCAAGGAAATAATCGACGCCGGGAAGGTAAACAGCCAGATCCAGGTCGATGACGAACTCAGGAAAGCCGTCCTCGATTATCTCGTCAAATTGAAGACGATCAACATATCGGACCCCGCAATGAGCAGGAAGATCGGGGAAGTTACCAAATCCGAGGCCTTCTTCGTGATAAATGTCAACTTCTGGAATTACACCAGGGAGGACGGCGACAAGGTGGGCAAGGTCGGGCTCGGGATAAAGATGGTTGAGTCATCGACGGGCCGGATCATGTGGAAGGCCGGCCACCACATCGCCGAATCATACATGCTGATCAAGCCGGACCTGCCCGACATCGCGAAAAAGCTGATCGGGGAAATGGCGGGGGAAATGCCCCATTAGCGGGCATGCAGGTCCACAAACCGGAAGCGCTCCGCATCGAACAGGCCCCTGTCGGTCATTTTAAGTTTCGGGATCACGGGCAGGGCCATGAAGGAAAGGGTCATGAAGGGCGCCCGCAGTTTTGAGCCCAGGCGCTTGGCTGCGGCGTCCATGCGGCTGTACTTCTCTGCGACCAGATAGCCGTCCTCGTCGGACATGATCCCGGCCACGGGCAGCGGCAGCACCTCGCTGAAACCGGGGGCCACGGCCGAAAGCCCGCCCCGGTTCTCAATCACAAGGTTCACGGCATCGCAAAGCTCCGCGTCCCCAACCCCCACCGCCACTATATTGTGGGAATCGTGCGCGACCGAGGACGCCATGGCGCCCTGCTTCAACCCGAAGCCCCTGATGAGCCCCAGCGCGGGCGGCGCCTCGCTGTAGCGGTTGACAACGGCTATTTTCAGGATGTCCCTCTCGGCGTCCGGGACCACATTGCCGCCGGCGATTTTCGGCTCCTCTACGGCCCAGCCCGTAACGATCATGCCGTCCAGGGCTTCAATAACATTGACCCTGCCCGCCCCTGCCTTCAGGGAGAAATCCCCGGGCCTTTTCTCGCCGATGCCGAACCTGTTCGGACAGCCTCCCGGCGGAAGCGGGACGTTGGCTGCCAGGGGCCTGCCGTCTCTGGCAAGGCACTGCCCCTTGATAAATGTCTGCAGGACATTGAGCGATTCCAGGCCGTCCACTTCCAGGAAGTCGGCGTAATCGCCCCTGCGCAACAGGCCGACATCGAGGCCGTAATGAGCGGCCGGGTTCAGGCTCGCGCACCTGAGTAGCGTGAATATGTCGATCCCCTGCCTCAGGCCTTTTTTTATTATCTCATTAATATGTCCCTTAACCAGGTGGTCCGGGTGCAGGTCGTCCGTGCAGAACATGCACTGGCCGGGATAAAGCGAAATGAGGGGGCTCAGGGCATCAAAGTCCTGCGCCGCCGACCCGCTGCGGATGAGGAGCTTCATCCCGAGGGAGAGCTTCTCCCGGCCCTCTTCGAGCGTGAACGTCTCATGGTCGGTGGTAATTCCCGCGTCGATGTAACGCTTAAGGGTTTCCCCCCGGAGGCCGGGGGCATGCCCGTCGACGGGCTTGCCGTACCTCTTCGCAATCTGGATCCTTTCCATCACGGCGGGGTCGTGATTAATCACCCCGGGGAAATTCATCATCTCCGCGAGGAATTTTATTTCGTTTTTTTGAACCAGATATTCGATTTCGGCCGGGCCCAGCGAACCGCCGGCGGTCTCAAAGGGGGTAGCGGGCACACACGACGGCGCGCCGAAACAGAATCCGAAAGGCGACGACCGGGCGTTTGCCAGCATGAATTCCACGCCTTCAACGCCGAGGACATTGGCAATCTCATGAGGGTCGCAGACCGCGGCCACCGTCCCGTGGACGGCCGCGAGCCGCGCGAATTCGGATGGGATGAGCATTGAGCTTTCAATGTGCACATGGGAATCAACGAACCCGGGGATGATCCATGTCTTGTGACTTTCGCCGTCCTCCCTTATTTCCGCTATCCTGCCGTCCCGGACCAGGATCGTCCCGGCGTAAACCCTGGAATTGATAACGTCGACGATGTTGCCGGAAATTTCCATGCCCGCGCCCCCATCCGGTCTTCCCTTATCTTGCTGGAGATTGTATATTCGAATTCAGGAAGGATATGCTATAAAAATAATTTATTGTGATCCTGTCGAATTCGATTTTTAGGAGATGCGAAAAATGAAGGAAGGAAAGAAGGTGAGCGAGAGCAGAATCGTGCTGGCTCAGATAATGAACCCGCAGGACGCCAATCCGGCCGGGAATGTCCATGGGGGGATGATCATGAAATTGATAGATACCGCGGCCGGGGCTGTCGCGATGCGGCATTCGCGCGGCAACGCGGTCACGGCATCCATAGACAGGCTGGATTTCCACAACCCCGTATTTATCGGGGACTACGTGACATTCCAGGCAAGCCTCAACATGGTCAGCAGGACTTCGATGGAAATCGGCATCCGTGTCGTTTCGGAGAACCTTTTCACCGGAGAGAAACGCCACACCGTCTCGGCCTACATGACCTTTGTCGCCCTGGACAAGAACGGGAAATCTGTGGAGCTGCCGCCCCTCATCCTCGAAACGGATGAAGAAAAGCGCCGGAACAGGGAGGCCATGGCCCGGAGAAAGACCCGGCTCGCGGAGAAGACAAAAGAAAAGAACTGTCAGCAGGAAGCGGCTGCCTGCCCGGTTGAATGAAGATCAGAAGATGAGTTTGGAAGAGCCCCTCATAGCCCTGAGCGGTATCACGGTCCGGATCAGGGACAGGATGGCGTTTCACGGGACGGACTGGGAGATCTGCCCCGGATTGAAGGGATGAGAGGACCAAAAATTCAAGGGCACGTTTTGCGGGAGTGTGAGGGAACTTCCCTTCGGCTCAAGGTCTTTTGCCTTCGGCAAAATTCCCGATTCGCCTGCGGGAAATTCCCTCCCCCTCCCGCCTGCCTAAACGCTGAAAAAATAAAAAATATTAAAACTGCGGCGTGAGGAGCGGGCGGGATTTATTCCGGAGGGCTGATTGGCGGCTTCACATTTCGACCCTTATGTCATCATGCACGGCGCTGACGTGAAGCAGACACAGACCGCAGGAATGAAGCCCGCCCGCTCCGGGGGCTCGGTAAAGCTTAAAAAGTCCCACCCCTCGAGTAAGCCTGAAACACATAAGATAATACTGGCTACTTCAAATTGCGCACCCTCACCTCGATCCCTTTTTCCTTTTTCAGCAGCCCCTCGAGCTTTTTCACATCGGTGTCTCCGTAATGATAGGGATAGAGCACTTTCGGCCGGAAACGCCTCCTCTCTGGGATCATAATTACAATATGAGCTGTTTCAGGGCCGAAATCAGCCTGGCCACGTTCTCCGGCCTGGCGGTGTGACCCATCAGGCCTACGCGCCAGATCTTGCCCTTCAGGGGGCCCAGGCCGGCGCCGATCTCGATCTGGAAATCGCCGCGCAGGTGCTTGCCGCACCGCGAGCTCGTCAACCTCCTCGGGGACGCGGACGGCGTTGAGCATGGGGAGCCGGAATTTCTCCTTCACCAGGAGATTCAGCCCCAAAGTCCCCAGCTCCTTCACGAGCTCGGCATGGCTTTCGAGGTGCCTGCTGAAAACGCTCTGCGGGCCCTCTTCGAAGAACAGCTGCAGCGCTTCGTAAAGGGCGTAGATCATGTTGACCGGGGCGGTGTGGTGGTAGACCCGGTCGGTGCCCCAGTACTTGGCAATCATCGTGAGGTCCAGGTACCAGTTCGGCACTTTGGCCTTGCGGCCGTTGAGCTTGGCCATCGCCTTCTCGGAAAACGAGAGCGGCGCGAGCCCCGGCGGGCAGGAGAGGCACTTCTGCGTGCCGCTGTAAAGGGCGTCTATCCCCCAGTCGTCCATCCGCACCTCGATGCCGCCCAGGCTGGTTACCGTATCGACCAGGTAAATGGTGTCGCTCCCCTTCAGGAGCTCGCCGATTTCCTTTACCGGGTTCCTTACCCCGGTCGATGTCTCCGCGTGCACAACGGCGACGATCCTGTAAGCTGCCGCCCTTGATCTTTTCCCGGACTGCTTCGACATCCACCGGCTCTCCCCAGGTGAATTCAAGGGTATCGACCGCTGCACCGAGCCTCTGGGCCACGTCCTGCATCCTCATCCCGAAGACGCCGTTGATGAGCACCAGCACCCTGTCGCCCGGCTCGACCAGGTTGACAAAGCACGCCTCCATCCCGGCCGAACCGGTCCCGGAAACCGGTATGGTCAGGTTGTTGCGGGTGTTCATGATATTGCGGAGCAAGTCCCGGGTCTCGTCCATTATCCTGAGGAAATAGGGGTCGAGGTGCCCCAGGGTCGGCCGGCTTATGGCCGTGTAGACACGGGGAGGAACGCAGGAAGGGCCGGGGCCCATGAGCAGGACTTCTTCGATACCATTTAAAAGGTCACTCATATTCCAAACCTCCTTTTTTTCGCAGTGACAGGCGCAAGTTGATCTATCTTACCTCAAGCCTTCGCGGAAAATAAAGGGATAGGTTGATTTATCCCCAAATATATTATAAATACAGACACTTATGAGAGTCCTCCTTGTTTCCGCAAATACCGAGCGGGTAAATATGCTCCCGCTGCCTCTCGGGCTTGTCTGCGTCGCCACCGCCGCCCGCAGCGCCGGACACGAGGTTAAATTCCTGGACCTAATGGCGGTGCAGGGCGAAAACCCGGCGGCCAGTGTCCTGCAATGCATCGGGGATTTCAATCCGCAGGCCATCGGCATTTCGGTGCGCAACATTGACAACCAGGACATCGCCAATCCCGTGTTTTTCCTCGAAACAGTCAGGGATGTAGTATCCGAATGCCGCAGGAATTCAGACGCGCCTGTCATCCTGGGAGGCGCCGGCTACAGCATATTCCCGCAGAGCTCCCTTGACTACCTCGGCGCGGGCATGGGTATCAGGGGTGAAGGCGAGGCTGCATTCATCGCGCTCCTTGATTGTATACAAAAGTCGGCGGATGTTTACGGCCTGCCCGGGGTTTACATACGCGGGAAGAAATTTTCCGGGAAGGCGGAATCAATATCTGACATCAATGAACTGCCCCTCCCGGACCCCCGGATTGCCGCCCTGTGCACGCCTGAGGCGGGTGAAATCTGGATGCCCTTTCAGACCCGCCGCGGCTGCCCCCTGCGCTGCAGCTACTGCTCCACCCCGTTCATCGAAGGCTGCCGGCTGAGAAAGAGGCGTCTCGAAGCCGTGATCAAATCACTGGCGGACCATATTGACGCGGGTTTCAGGAAATTCTGGTTTGTCGACAACACTTTCAACCTGCCTCTCGGCTACTCCAGGGAACTGTGCCGCGCCATAATAGAGAGCGGCCTGAAAATGGAATGGCGGTGCATAATTCATCCCAGCCATATGGACGAGGAACTTGCCGATCTTCTGGCCAGGGCAAACTGCGTCGAGGCCGCGGTCGGTTTTGAGAGCGGCAGTGAAGCCATCCTGGCGAGGATGAACAAGAACTTCCGGCCGCGGGATGTGGCCGCGGTTTCCGGGATGCTCCGCTCCGCGGGGATCCGCCGCGCCGGGTTTCTTATGCTCGGCGGCCCCGGGGAGACGAGGGAGACCGTCATGGAGAGCCTGGCGTTCGCGGACGGGCTGGACCTGGATTTCCTCAAAATCACCGTGGGGATCAGGATTTACCCGGAAACGGCCCTGGCCAGGACCGCCGTTGAAGACGGCATCGTCCCGCCCGGCGACGACCTCCTCATGCCCAGGTTCTACATGGTGCAGGGGCTGGAGGCATGGCTGCGGGAAACGCTGGGCGGCTGGATGGCCGACCGGCCGGGATGGTCCTTTTAAAAAGAACGGAGGCCCTTTTGCGGGGCCTCCGCTGCTGTTCAGTTAACTGCCTGTTTACTTCTTGCTGAGCCTTTTGCCCGCCATTCTCCCGAAGACCAGCGCCTTGCCGAACGCCGTCCCGGTCATGTAGGCGGCGCCGTGGACCCCGCCCACGATCTCGCCCGCGGCGTACAGCCTGGGGACGGGCTCGCCGAATATGGTAACCACCTGGGCATTCTCATTGGTGAGTATCCCGCCGTAGGTGCCGAGGATGACCGCCGTGGACGGGAAGCCGTAATAAGGCGGCTTTTCGATCTTGACCGGCTTTCCGAAGCTTGCCACGAGGGTCTTTCTCCCGAACTGCGGGTCCTCGCCCTTTTCCACGTTGGCATTGTACTGGCGGACCGTGTCTTCCAGGGCCTTCGCAGGGATCTTGAGCTTCTGGGCCAGCTCGCCCAGGGTCTGCGCGCTCTGGAGGGAGCCTTTCTTCTCCAGGGAGTTGATGGCATTGAGGGGATCCTTCAAGGCTTCGGTCTTGATGGCCTCATCGTAGATCTGGAAGCCCATCGCGTCCGTCTGGAGCAGCGCCGCGTCGCCCACCAGCTTATAGGACTTGGACTCGTCGACGAACCTGTTGCCTTCCTTGTTGACGATGAGCGCCCCCTTGTAGAAGACGAGCGCAAAATCGTTCTTGATGGACTCGGCGTTCGGGGCAAACCCGAAGGTGGCCTTGATATAGGGCATGTCCTTGATGTCCGCCCCATAGGCCCACGCCATCTTCAGTCCGTCTCCCGTGCATCCCGGCCCCACCAGCGCCTGGGCCTTGGCCATGGGCGGCACGAATTTCGCGAGCAGGTCCTTGTTCAGCGAGAACCCCCCGGAAGCGAGGATCACGCCCCGGCGCGCGCCGATGTTCATCTTCTTGCCCTTCCTCTCGACCATCGCCCCCCTGATATTGCCTTTCTCGTCGGCGATCAGCTTGGTGGCGCCGGTCTCCATCATTATCTTGGCCCCCTTGGCCGTCGCGGTGTCGCTCAGGGCCTTGATCACCTGGGGCGGGGACACATAATGGCTTCGCGGCACGCTCATGCCGCTGGCGATGCCGATCTTGGAGAACTTCACGCCGATCTGCTTGAGCCAGTTGTATGTTTCCAGCTGGTTATCTGACGTAAGACTTCACCAGGGAGGGCACGTTGACGTTTTCCCCCACTTTCATCAAGTCGTTGTAGAACAGCTCGCTGGAGTCCTTGACATTTTCCTTAGCCTGCATGTCGGTCCCGGCAAACGCCAGGGCGCCGCCGCAGATGAGGCTGCTGCCGCCCATGACGGGCATTTTCTCCAGCACAAGGACTTTCGCGCCGGCCGGAGCGGCCGTCGCAGCCGCGGCCAGTCCGGCACCCCCCGCACCTATCACGAGTATGTCAGTTTCCTGGTCCCATTTTTTGGGCACCCCGGCCATTACTTTTGACGGGTCAATACCGGAAAAAAGTGCCGCGGCACCCACGCCGAGGGCCGTTGCTTTCACAAAATCGCGCCTGTTTATCTTTTTTGCTTCACCCATGGTTTCCTCCTTGACCGGTTATCCGATCATTGGTTTGTTGTGAATAATCAACTTTTTAAAATTAAGCAAAAAAAGCCCGTGTTACAATGGAAATTATTTCCTCAACAGGTTTTTGCGGTAAAAGGAAAGCTCGGCGATCGACGCCTGGATATCGAAGTAGGCGCTGTGCCGGGCTTCCTCTGCCGGCAGGACCGCTCCCGGGAAATGGCGCAGGATGAATTTCTTTTCATCTTTTTCCAGGTCGGTGCCGGGATGGAGCCTCTGCCATTCGAGTTTGAAAGACGTCACATCGAGGTGGCGGTAATGAAGCCTTTCGGAAAAAAGCGGGAGAAAACGCCTGGCAATCATCCAGTCCATATGGACGCTGTTCCCGGCGAGGACGGGCCTCGAGTTCTCCGCTTCGGCTGGGGGGCCCGCCGCTTCGTCCACGTAGGCGGCCAGGAGGCGGTCAGCCTCGGAAATCTCCACGGCTTGCGGCGAACGGCATTTCTTCAGCAGGTCGGGCAGGTTCTCCTCGACCCACTCGCTCACCTCCATTCCGGGCGCGAGTCTTATATTCAGCGACAGATCTTTTTCAGGGGGCAGGACGCGTTTCAAACCGCTGTCCGTGATCAGGGCGGCCACCTGCAGCAGCCATGCCTTTTCCAGGTCAAGGGAAGTAAATTCGGTATCAAACCAGACGTATAGACCGGGCCCGCTGCGCTCCATCGCTCACCCCTTTTTTAAAATTGAATTTTCTTATCACAATTGCGGAGTTTTGGCACCCTTTGGGTTGAGGCCCTTGACAAAAGCACGCCAAGCTGGTTACCTGACGCCCGCATGGAAACGGGACCCGATAAAATAACAATTGCGAAGCTGGTCCGCTCGAGGCGCAGGACGATCGAACTCACCATAACCGAAGACGCGCGCCTCGTCGTCAGGGCCCCCCTGCGGACGCCCCTGCACTTGATTCATGGCGTGATCGATAAAAAACAGCAGTGGATCCGCCGGAAGATCCGCGAAGCGGGCTCCCGCCCCGCGCTACCGCCCAGGGAATTCCGGGACGGGGAGCGTTTCCTGTTTCTCGGCAAGGCTTACGAACTGGAGATTTCGCGGCGCATGGCAAGGCCGGTGGAACTGGGCGACCGGCTTTACATCTCAAGCCTGGCGCTCCCGGAGGCGCGGCGGGCCCTCAAGGAATGGTACAGGGAAAATGCCGCAAAGCATATAAGCGGGCGCTGCGCATACTATGCGCGATTAATCGGCCGCGCCCCGAAACTGGTGCGGATCAGCAACGCGGAAAAAAGATGGGGCTCGTGCAGCCCCGAAGGCAATCTCAATTTCAGCTGGCGCCTGATGATGGCGCCGCCGGAGGTGATCGATTACCTCGTCGTCCACGAGATGGCCCACCTGGAGGTCCCGAACCACTCGGCCTCTTTCTGGGACAAGGTGGCTTCCATAATGCCGGACTATCGCGTTTGGCAAAAATGGCTCAGGGAAAACGGCCGCATGCTGACCATCGACTGAGTATTAAATTTCAGGGCCTGCCGGGTTCCCCGCTCCAGCTGCAAGGCGGCCTAAAAAAAGAGGCGGGGCAAAACCCCGCCTCTCGGACGAATGAATGATTATTTCACAAATGGTGCCGGCAGCGGGAATATCGGTTTTCCGTATACCGTGTTGCACAGGACGGCGCCGGAAATGTAGATACCCATCCAGCCGGAAGCAATGAGCAGCCAGGCCACGAGCTGTTTGAACAGGACCGGGTCCGCCGCAATGCCCATGTCCAGCATGACGATGAGCCACAGGACGATATCAACAAAGACAACGAGGAAGAATATTATCTTGTTGCCCTTGAGGTACGCGGGAGTCACAATCGTAAGGAACGCGGCGCCGGCCATCCAGCACCATCCTTCGACGTAAACAGCCGGTTTCATCCCGAATTTGATCATCATGAATTTGCCGAAGACGCTCAGCGCGGCCGCGAACATGAAGAAAGCCGAGAAAAATAAGAAAACGTTACCGCCGGTAATATTATGGTCTTTAAGTTCGACAACAGCGGTGGTGTACTGCACGATTCCGCCGCCGATGAGCCAGGCGGCCAACAGGGGCAGACCCTCGGGGACTACCTTGCCAAGAAATACTGCCGCAAATCCAAAACATGCAACTGCCAGTGCCGCCAGTCCCGCCGGGGCCGGAGTGGCAAACGAGTGTTCATGCGCCATGATAAAAACCTCCCTTTTTTAAAAAAACAAAAATTAAAACGCCTCGAATAAAAACAAACCCGATAGATTCAGTGCAGTTCCGCGCATCCCCCCTTTCTTCTGGAATTTCGCTAAAGTTCTCGGGACCTTTGTTTTAAATATTCCTGCTGTTTTTTTTACATGGCGGTTCGATTCAGGGCGAGCATCCGGACCGATTTCAAAGGGGCAATGTATCACAAACAATTGCCCTGCAGCGCCACCCCGGAAAATTTAGTTGTTTGTATAACCAACATAAACATTTCTTGCCAATACCATGTAGGTTGCATTATGATATCTATAAGGTATCATCCGGACATGGAACTGAGACATCTACGGTATTTTGTCGCCGTCGCTGAATTGCTCAACATGAGGCGGGCGGCGGACAAGCTCAATATCTCGCAGCCCCCTCTGAGCCGCCAGATAGGCGACCTCGAGGCCGAAATCGGGGCAAAGCTCCTCGACCGCAGCAACAGGAAACTCCGGCTGACCCAGGCCGGGGAGTTTTTCCTCAAGGAAGCCAGGGAGATACTGCAGCGCTCCAGGCGCGCCAAGCAGCTTACCCAGGCGGTGAACCGCGGCGAAACCGGGACCCTTGTCATCGCGTACCGGGGCCCGGTAACGGGCCTGTTCCCGACGGGCGTGATGCTAAAGTGCCGCGAGATATTCCCCTCGATGGAAATCGTGATCAGGGAAATGACCCTGCAGGGCCAGATAGTCGCCCTGCTCGACAACCAGATCGACCTCGGATATGTCGGCCTGCGCCCTTACGAACTGCAGGACATCCTGTGTTTTGAGAGCATCGCCAAGATGGAAATGCTTGCCGTCCTTCCCTCCGGCCACGCGCTCGCGCGGAAACGCGTCCTTAATACCGGAGAGCTTGCAGATGAAAATTTCATTTTCGTCGAAAGGTCCGCAAACCCCCTGGGTTATGACTGGCTCATCAACACCCTGAAGTCCTCCGGTGTCACGCCCAACGTTGTCCAGCAAACGGACCAGTCACAGAACCTCCTCAGGCTCGTTGCCGCCGGTTTCGGCGTTTCCGTCGTCCCCGACATATACCGGGAATACGCCATGCCCAATGTCGTTTTCCGTCCCCTCAAGGAGAAGATAATAATAGACTGGTTCATAGCCTGGCGCAAAGACAACGAATCCTTGCTGCTGAAGACTTTCCTTGACCTGCTGCGAAAAGAGATTAAACACCGGCCATGATGTTTCTTTAGCAATTTTTTTCAGTATACGGTTGACAAAGGGGACAAAATATTGAAAGCTTAAACGTTATTGATAGAGGAACTGCTTCTGGGACTATTAAATCACAAAAGGAGGAAACAATGAGAAGTTCAGGGAAATTGGGTGTTTGTTTAATTTTGGCCTTTGCTGTATTGCTGGCAGGCCAGCTTGCCTTGGCTGGAAGCCAGGAAATCACGGCCAAGCTCAACTCGGGCGACTTCATTCTGAATGCCGACAATTTCATGGTGATTTTCGACAAGTCCGGCTCCATGGGAGACTGGTATGCAGGCCAGCGAAAAGTCTGCTATGAGAAAAAACTGGTCGGCCTTTTCAATGCGACTGTTCCTGATGCCAGGCTCTCCGCGGGCCTGAGGGAATTCGGCGAAAATAATTGGAACTTCGCTGTCACACAGCTCGATTACGGCGTAACCGCTTACAACAGGGATGCTCTCGGCAAGGTCGTAGCCAAGCTCGAAAGGCCGTTCGGGAACAGCCCGCTGGATGAGGCGTTATTGGCCGCGGGCAAAGACCTGGCCGGCTCGGCAGGGAAAAGCGCCATCGTGGTCTTCTCCGACGGCGTGGACATGAAGGATGCCCCGGTGAAAGCCGCCGCAGCGGTGAAAAAACAGTACGGCGACCGGCTCTGCATCTACACGGTCCAGATAGGCAACGACGAGAACGGCGCCAAGGTCCTCGACAAGGTTGCCAGGGCCAGCGAATGCGGGTTTGCGGTGAACGGCGACAAGGTGGCCGACGACGCCTCGATGACCGCGTTCGTCGAGAGGATTTTCCTGGCGGCGGCGCCTCCGAAGCCGGTGGCCCCTCCGCCTGTAGCCGAGAAGAAGGTGGAGCCCCAGGCGGCCCCGAAGAAAGAGCTCAAGGAGAAGGTAACGATTTCCCTCAACGTCCAGTTTGATACGGACAAGGCGGTTGTTAAGCCCAAGTATAAAGATGAGATCAAGAAAGTTGCGGATTTCATGAAGGAGTACCCCGACACAAAGGCAACCATAGAAGGCAACACGGACAATAAGGGATCCGCAGCATACAACAAGAAGCTTTCCAAAAAGCGCGCTGATGCGGTGGCGGATTATCTTGTAAAGAATTTCGGAATTGACAAATCGCGTCTCTCCACGGTCGGTTACGGGTTCGACAAACCGGTCGCGAGCAATGCAACGGCAAAAGGGAGGCAGCAAAACCGCAGGGTTGATGCCGTTATTGAAACGATAGTTACAAAGTATGAGTAATCGTTAGATGGGGCGCCGGCACAAGCCAGCCGGCGCCTTAAATAAAGAATGAGGGGAGGAGTCGCATGTTTAAGGAATTCAAAGAATTTGCAATGCGCGGCAATGTCGTTGACATGGCTGTCGGTATTATCATCGGCGCCGCATTCGGCACGATTGTAAAATCGCTGGTCGACGATGTGATCATGCCCCCGATAGGGCTGCTCCTGGGGAACGTGGATTTCTCAAACCTCTTCCTCGTCCTCAAGGCCGGGAAAAGTGGCGGCGCCCTACGCAAGCCTTGCCGACGCCAAGGCTGCCGGGGCGGTAACCATGAATTACGGCATTTTTATGAACACGATCATCAGTTTTCTTATTGTGGCTTTTGCGGTATTCCTGCTGATCAAGCAGATGAACGCCCTTAAGAAGGAGGAGGCGCCGGCACCGGCAGCTCCGACAACAAAGGAATGTCCCCATTGCCTGTCGACAATAGCAATCGGAGCTACCCGTTGCGCCTTCTGCACATCCGAGATAAAAAATTGACAAACGGCCTGAAACTGGCCGGGTGACAATGATAAGAGGGCCGGGTATTACGCCGGCCCTCTTTTTCTTTTCCCGAACGGAATGGACTTTAATATCTCTTTCAACGCCTTTAACGCTTCATTAAAGAAAACCGCCTCCGAGCCCCACAAAACGGCAGGCACGAAATAGTCGCGTCTGTAAATTCCCCAAGTATTTACAATAAATTACACTGCAAGAATCAATCACTCCAACTCTGGCACGACTTTTTCATATAGATAAAGCCAAAGAGGAAACAAACCAGCAATAAATAAAAAATAAAAATATTCCAAGGAGGAAACAAGAAATGAAAAAGACATTAGCCAGCCTGGGTCTCTCGGTATTCGTGGTCCTGACCACCGCAACCTTCGGCTTCGCGGAATACGCCGCGGCGGGCGCCAGCAACTTTCCGTTCTTCCAGCTCGGGGCCCTTGTGGTGGGCGGCCTGATAATCATCAGCCTCAAGCAGAAATACGACAAGATTTATCTGGGCGAGGCGGTCGGATCATTTGCTCTCTACACGATAATGGTCTCCCTGTTCACGGCCCCGGTCGTCGACCTGATCAAGAACGTGGTGGGTTAATAACAGAACAAGAGCTCCCCGAAACTCCACTCCCCGCGCCCCTGGCCCTCACGAGCCAGGGGCGCTTTTTTAGCCCTTCCTTCCCCGCGGGGCATTTTCCTTGACATACCAGTGAACCTTCATTAATTAACAATTCAGGAGCAAATGGTTCTCCAGGCTGATTCCTAAACGTTTAAAACCCCAGTGAAAGCAGGGACCGAGATGAAAAAAATAATTGCCGCTTTTGTTGCCCTGGTTTGGGCGTTCACCATATCCTGCGCCCCCGCGACCAGTTCACGGTATCGCGAGGGGGACAACAGGGGCCAGCAGACGAACCTCACCGTCGCCGATGAGGAGCGCCTCACGCAGGAGGCCTTGCCGAAAATGCAGAAGGACTACCCTCCCTCAAACAGCGCCGAACTGCAGAAGTATATTTCCCAGCTCGGGATGAAAATCGTGACCGCGAACAAGCTGGAGGGAAACCCTTACCACTATGAGTTCACGGTGGTCGACGTGAAAAATGTCAACGCGTTCGCTATGCCGGCGGGGAAGGTGTTCGTAACGGTCCCGCTCATCGCCATGGCCTCGAACGAGGCGGAGCTGGCCGGGGTCGTCAGCCATGAAATCGGCCACGTTGTGGCCAGGCACGCCGCCGAGAGGATGTATGCCATGGAGCAGGCCCAAAACAAGACGTGGCTGTATGCGGCGGGAGGCGGTGTCATCGGGGCGGCCGCCGGCCTCGGGCTGGGCCTGATACTGTGCCGGGACGGCAACTCGAGCTGCCTTGCCCGGGCGGCGCTCATCGGGGGCGCCATTGGCGCCGGCGGAGGGCTCCTCGTGCAGAAATACTCATTCCTCGCAAATTCCCGGGAAGACGAGTTGGAAGCCGACCGGCTCGGTTTTAAACTGGCGGTCGGTGCCGGATACGACAAGGACCAGGTAGGGAAATTTTACGAGAAGCTGCTCCAGATGGAGAAAAAGGCGGGCAACAACAGCAGTGCGCTGAAAAGTTTCGCGGACGCCTTGAGCACCCATCCGCCGAGCGAAGAGCGGGTCCGGCAGATGCAGGAAATGGCGGCAGGCAGCCCCGTGGTGAAAGACGCCGTTGTAAACACCCCCGCTTTCACCCGCGCGAAACAGACAGCCGTTTCGCTGGCAAAAAAATAGAGACGAGGGGCGTATGCAATACGCCCCTACGGGAAACCCTCTAAAAGCCGGGACGGCGACATAAACAATTCATCACAGTTCCTTGATCAGGTCGGCAACCCGGGCGAGGTGCACCTTTGCGGCCTGGTGGAAACGGTACCAGTCGGTTTTCTCAAAGCCCGGGCTCAGCGCCATCTCCGTTCCCTGCTGGATCAAAGCCTTTTCCATCCAATCGTTTTTTGAATAAAAAGGGGTCCCGCCGACAAGGCTGCTTGTCTCCCTGATTCGGTCGTCGTAACAATCAATCTCGATGATCGTCCTGAATTCTCTTTTCACTTCGCCCCATGAGGGACCTTGCCCGGTTTCCTTCCGCAGCGTTTCGTAAACGGCTTTAATTGCCTCGAGGGCGCGCTGCCGGTTGTCGACGTTTTTCCCCTCACCCTTCAACCGGTGGTCCGTCCACCTCTCGCTTATGATATCCGGCAGGTGTCCGGCCTCCGCGTGGCCGATGTTCGGCGCCAGGGACTTGAATACTTTGTACCACGGGTAGACGGCGTTCCATTCCTCGCAGACCCCCGTGAAGTTCTGGTGCGACCATGTATCGCCGAATGTGTGGAGCGCTATCCCGATCTGATAAGGGTCCCGGCTCCGGAGCGCTTTTTTCAGGATGGCCCTGGAATTGGCCGAATTGGGTGTTGTGCACAGGGAGTTCCTCTGCCCGTTCAATTCCACGGTGTTGTCGCCGGGGAGAAAGTGGAAGGGTATGTAAACATAACGCTGGATGAACGCGTTGAGGGATTTGGGGGAGAGCGACTGCGTCATCACGGGGAAGTAATGGCCGCCCCCGGACCTGAGCTTGTCGGGAAACACCACCTCGCCGCCGTCGATCGAGAACTGCCCTTCGTTGTTGTCGTCGACAAACTGGCAGGCGTAAGCGACAACTTCAGGGTAGTCAAGCCTTGTCATTTTCGCCGCCGCATACGTCAGGTGATAGTGGAAGTCTTTTTCCATGGGGTAGTTATTTTTCGATTTCCCGCGGGGCCGAGATAAGGACTGTCGTGCCCTGCCCCGGTTTGGATTTTATGGTAAGCTGCCCGCCTACGTGCCGCAGCCTTTCCCGGATGCTGTAAAGGCCGAAACCGCCTCTCAAGTCGGGCTGCAGCGTCTTTTTAATGTCGAAGCCCGAACCGTTGTCGGTCACCTCGACCCTGACCCTCCGGCCCTGGCTCGAGAACCTGACTTTTACCTGGTCTGCGCTGGAGTGCTTCGCGACATTCATGAGCAGCTCGCGGGCGGCGTGGAACAGGAGCAATTCGATGTCGCGGGACAGCGCCAGGGTTTTCCCGCTTCTCCCGCCCCTGAAATCCATTGCCATCCCATACCGGTGCCCGATCTGCTGTGTGAGCCACTCCAGCGCGGATGCAATGCCGAGTTCATTCAGGGCCGGGGGGCTCATCTCGGTCATGACAGACCTTGCCTGGAGGATAGATTCCGAGAGGAGCGCCTGCAGATCGGAAAACGCGGCCCGTCCCTCATCCGGGACCAGGTCCTCGATCAGTTCGGCCCGCGCCTTTGCGGCGCTCAGCGTCTGTATGACAGTGTCGTGGAGGTCGGCGGCAAATTGCCGGCGCGACCTTTCCTCGGCAAGGGCTGTTTCCGATGCCATGGCCCGGAGGCCCTTCTGGGCGGCAAGAAGTTTCACCTCGGCCTGTTTGCGCTCCTCGATTTTCGCCCGCAGGGATTTGTTGGCCCGCTCGAGTTCGACCGTCCTCGAGGCATCCCTCTGCTCGAGTTTGTAATTGGCCACCATCAGGAAATTTTCCAGGCGCTTGCGCTCGGTGATGTCCTGGACGGTGCCGTGCAGGACAGTGACATTGCCGAGGGAGTCCCGCACCGCCTCCGAACTTATGTTGACCCAGATCGGCGTGCCGTCGAGGCGTTTCGCCGGCACATCAATCTCGAAGCCCTCGCCGGTCTGCAGCGCATTCTGCATGGCATTATTGGCGCGCTCCCAGTCTTTCGGTTCAAAAAAAAGGCCGCCCGTTTCAAGCCATGGAGGCATGGGGCCGGACGGGTCGACACCAAAAATGCGGCGGAACTCTTCCGAGTCGCCTATGTCAAGACTGGTCTCCAGGTCCATGCTCCAGTTGCCTATTTTCCCGATCCGCTGTGCATCGCGAAGCTCACGGTCCCTGCGGCGGAGCAATTCTTCCATTTTCTTGCGTTCGGTTATGTCCAGCAGCGATCCGGAAACCTGTTTTACCGCGCCGTCAGGATTTCGCAGGCACCCTACGGAGAGGTTGGTCCAGACTATTTCGCCGTCCTTGCGGATAAAGCGCTTATCGAGTGAATACGTGTCGATCTCGCCGGCAAGCAGCCGGTTGAATTGTTCAACATCCGGGGCCAGGTCGTCGGGGTACAGTCAGCTCCGACCATGTCCTGCCCAGGAGCTCCTCGCGCGAGTAACCAAGCATCGAGCACAACTTGTCATTCACATCGGCAAACTCTTTATCAATGGAAGATATGGCCTTGCCTGCATGATCTGTCTCGAAGTAATTCCGGAACCGTTGTTCGGCCTCTCTCAGTCCCGCTTCCATCGATTTGCGCGAGGTGATATCCCTGTAGACCCCCCGGAAGCCGAGGAGCGTCCCGTCGGCGGCGAGGAACGGTGTGGCATTCACTTCAAGAACGATGCGGCTACCGTCCTTGTGGAGATAAACGATCTCCACCGCCTTGATTTTTTCCTTCGCGGCCGAGGCAACGCGAAACCCTTTTTCGAATTTTTCTTCTCTTTCCTCCGGCAGCATGAAATCAACCGGGCCCTGCCCAAGGACTTCTTCCGGCTTGTACCCAAGAATGCCCTCTATATTCGGGCTGACATAGGTGAGCCTCCCCTCGGCATCGCACTCGAAGACCATGTCTTCAATATTCTCAACAATATCCTGGTATTTCCTCAGCGCCGCCTCAAGCTGCGCAATATAGGGCCGGTCAGGGGCTTCCTTTTCGGCAGGGTACTCTCTGCCGTATCCTGATGCGACACCCGGTTTACTGGAATTTACCTGCCGGGATTTCTTCAAGGGCTGCCTCTCCGGGGTGGGAATAATCAGATTCTTTAAAAACCTTATAATACAATAGCTTGATTTTCCATAGCAGATTACCTTATTTATCTCTTCACAATATCTGTGCTTAACAAATATTTCCAACCCAGGGCTTACCCGATGAAAGTTTATGAGGGCGCAATTGTAACCTGCGACAGGCAGGATAACGTTTACAGGTACCTCGTTGAGGACAGGGGCCGGATTGTTTTCACCGGGAACGAGCTTCCGGGGGAGTACAAAGGGGCTCCCGTCGAGAGCCTCGCAGACGGGTCGCTGGTCCCGGCCTTCGGGGATACCCACATCCATTTTTTATCTTATGCCGCCATTATCGACCTCGACGTGAGGCCGGCCCGCAGCATTGCGGACATCTGCCGCCGGGTCAGCGACTTACGCGGCGGCCGGCAAGGACAGGTTCATCGTCGGGGGCTCGGCTTCGGCGCATTCCGTCGAGGAAAAAAGGCTTGTCACGAGGGAAGAGCTTGACAGGGCCTGTCCTGACCGGGCGGTGTTCATCGGTGAAATACGACGGACACGCCTGCATCCTGAACAGCAGGATGATCGAAGCACTGCCTGCGAAGGTGAGGTCATTGAGGGGCTACCACGCCGACACCGGCGAGATGAACCAGGAAGCCTTTTTCGCGACGCTGGATTTCATCACCAAAAAGGTCTCAATCCCCAGGACATTCAGGAACATGGTCCGCGCCATCGACAACCTGGCCGAAAAGGGTATCGGCATGATGCACACCGTGTCGGGCCTGGGATACCTCCTGGACATTGATGTCACAATGGAAACGCTGTTCGGCCGGGGCCTCGATACGGGGTTTCAGAGCAGGGTGTTTTTTCAGACCATGGACGTCGAAAAGGTGAAGAGGAGAAAGCTCCCCCGCATCGGGGGGTGCTTCGCGACAGCCCTGGACGGCTGTTTCGGCAGCGTGGACGCGGCCCTGAACGAACCTTACAGCAATGATCCCGAAAACAGGGGTGTCCTTTTTTACAGCGACGAGGCCGTGACCGAATTCTGCAAGAGGGCCAACCGCGAGGGGCTGCAAATAGAGCTGCACGCCATCGGCGACGCGGCCTTCGACCAGGCGCTCCGGGCCCTGGAGGCCGCCCTGGAGGACTTTCCCCGGAAGGACCACCGCCACGGGATAATCCACGCGTGCCTGCCGACCGAGAGGGGGCTGGAAAAATGCGCCGAGCTCGGCATCCATATCCCCCTTCAGCCCGCTTTCCTGGACTGGGACCTGGAGCCCTATGATTACCTCAAAGGCATCCTGGGCGACCGCGTCGACAGGATCTCTCCGCTCCGCAAGATGACTGACATGGGAATCGTCTTGAGCGGCGGCTCCGATGCCCCCTGCACCCTGCCGGACCCGATATCGGCATGTATTGCGCGTGCAACCACTATGTCCCCGGGCAGTCCCTGACAATCCAGGAGGCGCTCAAATTGTTCACCTGCAACTGCGCCTGGACTACCTTTGACGAAAAGGACCGGGGCAGCCTGGAGGCCGGCAAGATGGCCGATATGGCCGTCCTCAACAGGAACCCGCTGGCCATGAAACCGGGCGAGCTTTTAAGCCTCAGGGTCGAAAAACTTCTTCTGAACGGCGCACCCTATAAAAAAGGCCAGGGGGTATTGAGCCTGCTGGCGAAGGGTATCCTGGGCAAAGCGGGCGGTTGAGGACATCAGCCGCCCTTTTCATTTCCTTTTGCCTGGTTTCATGATTTTTCAGACGGGTCCATCATCCTGCCCAGGAACAGTATGCTGCCGGACTGTTCGTCCCTGATCATGAAAATGAAAGGCCGGTTGATCTGGACGAACATCTCTCTTACCGACAACCTTTCGATGACACGGCGGTCGCAGCCGCGGCTTCCGTTCCTTCCTCGTTCACATCCACAAATGCCTTGTGCCGGACAGCGGAAATAAAGAGTTTTTCGCTCCGGGTCATGCCCGAGAAATCCGCCTTCTCGTCAAAGGCATTTCGCATGCCGAGCGAGATGAGAGGCTCGTTGAGATTAAAGGAGTCAGTCATCTGGAATTTCGGTACCTGGAGGTGCATACTCTCCCTTGGCAGGCTGGACAGGCGCGCCCTGAGTCCCCCTGCCAGGAAGCTGTTTTCAAGCCCCTCGAGCCTTCCCGTGAGAGGCATCATGATGACCATCGAGAGCTTTCCCCCGCGTAGGGCATTTTCAGGATTACCGAGTTTTCATCCCTGGAGAGCCCGAATTCCCCCTTTTGACTCATCATCTGTACCTGGACCGTTTTGCCGCTTTCCAGGGTGAACGGCTCCATGCGGGTCTCTTTCGGATCAAACCGGCTTTCCCAGCTGCCCTTGAAATACACTGCACTCGTCAGGACAAGCCTCGTGTCCCGGGTTATATTACCTGGATTCAGCAGGCCCGTGATTTTGCCGTTCGTTTTTTCTTCCGCCCAGCGGTTGATTTCCGCGAGGCTCCGCCCGGGGTCCCTTAAAAAATCAACCTTCCTCAAGGCCCCCTGGTAATATTTGCCGGCGATGCCCAGGAATGATTTATGAAAGGCAAAGCCCCGCTGGGCCCAGACAGCGTTGGCAACGGCCAGGTCAAAATCCTTCCCGCCCTTGAGCCCGCCGAGCAATTCGGCAAAGGCGGGATGGAGCCTCCCCGGGGCGAGGGCAAAATGGAGGGCCGCGGCCATCTGGGAAGCCGTCTCCCCTTTTGCCCCCGCGTAAGTCATGGCCAGCGCGGAGGATATGCTTACCGGCGAGAAGAATATGCTCTTCCCCTGCCCGCCTTTTTTCAGCTGCCCGTAAAGGTCGACTGCAAATGCGTTATTCCCCTCGACCAGCGCTTCCCTGTCGCCCGCCGCCGCCGGGGCTGTTCCCGCCGCAAGGAGGGCCGCAAGGATGAACACCAGAGACCGGCACAATACATTTCTGAAGCAAGATTCCATTTTTCACCTCCCTCGATCTGAAATGTAAGGAGAAGGGCGGCGGCGAGTCAAGACAATTTATTGTCGTTTGTGTTTGCTTTCATTGCTGAAGTTAACGTATCATCCCCCGTCCCCACCAAAATCCACCTCGAAGGAGAACCTATGGCTACCAGACTCTTCAGCGGCTCTCGTTGCGCAGCAGCGGTCATCATCATCGTGCTTTTCGCCTCGGTTTGTTTCGGTCAGGACTATGTCGACCAGCAGAACAACCCGGCCTGGAAAGGCGGGGCCGTCAACATCCTCCCCGCAAATAAGGCGAGCCAGGTCTTTGTCCCGGCCCTGCCGTGGCTCACCGGGGTCGAAGCAGCGCTCAAGACAGGCAACCGCGGACGCGGCGGGGACAAGCTGACAATGACAATCCTGGACGAGGGCCGGCTGCTGGGTTCCGCTTCAGCCGATGTAAAGGAAGGGTTCGACGGCTTCTGCCGGTTCAATCTCCCCGGCGGCGGGATTGCCGTCACGCCCGGCCGGCCGCTGACAATAATGCTCCAGGACACGGGCAAAAACGTCTTCTGGTGGAAATACCTGGACGGCAGCCCCTATCCCGCCGGCGGGGCTTACTTCAACGGGGCCCCTTTCCACGACAACGATTTCATCTTCCGGACGTACGGGAAGAAAGTCACCCCCTCTATTTCGCTGGCCGTCACTCCCGACCCGGCCAGCCTCGCAAGGGGCGGGACCCTGAAGCTGAACGTGGCTGTGACGAGGCAAAGCGGTTTCACGGGGCCGGTGAACATCTCTTTTCTAAGCCTGCCCCATGGTGTCACGGCAAGCCCGGCCTCCCAGGCCGTGGCCGGCACGAGCGGGACAATTACAATTTCGGCTGACGCCTCCGCCGCCGCGGGCCAGTTCACGTTCACGGTGAGAGGCGCATCGGGCGCCCTTTCAGCGCAGAAGGAAATCCTGGTGAAAATACCTTCCACGCTGGCCGGCTACGTAGACCTGCACACGCACCCCATGGGGCACCTGGCCTTCGGGCGCAAACTGGTCCACGGGGCCCCTGATATCGGCGCCATTATCCCGAAAGGCACAAAGAACTGCAACTCCTCGGAGCTGCGCGCGGCGTTCGAGAGAGGACGCGCTCGGCCACTGCAACTCGACCCACGGCGGCTGGGGTGTCGACAATACCTGCGGAGACTACCTGAGAGCCGCCATCCTCAACTACGGCATCGAGGGGCATGACATCGGCAAGTCGGGGAACATCCACGGCGACCACGAGCACAGGGGCTACCCCGGCTTCCCCTTCTGGCCGAGCCAGTCGTCGAAGCTCCACCAGAAGATGTGGTGGGAGTGGCTGTACCGCGCCTACCAGGGCGGGCTGCGCGTCATAGTCGCCCTCACGGTGAACAATGAGCTCCTGGCGGAGATCACCAACGGCGATCAGCCCTACGACGACAAGACGGTCGCCGACGTCCAGATCACCGAAACCGTCCGTTTTGTAAACAACCACCGCAATTTCATGGAAATCGCCTACTCGGCCGCCGACCTGCGGCGCATAGTCGGGCAGAACAAGCTCGCCGTGGTCCTCGGCATGGAGGTCGACAAACTCGGGAACTTCGGTAAGCCGGGCGTCCAGACGAACGCCGCCGCGGTGCGCGCGGAAATCCGGCGGCTTCACCAGAGGGGGATCAGGTATGTCTTCCCCATCCACCTCATCAACAACAGCTTCGGCGGGACTGCCGTCTACAACATGATGTTCAGCTTCGCAAACAAACGAGCGAACGGCGCGCATTTCATGATCGGCCACAGCGCGGACCCGGACATCACCTACAATGCGGCCTTCTTAAAGGGCTACGAGAAGGTGGGGATAACTGCTCTTTACAACGCGATCGCGGGCCTCGGCAACCTGCCCGCGCCGTGCTTCAACGATATCATCAAATGCTCGCCGCCCCCCGGGAGGGTATCGTGCTGCGGCAGTTTCCAAACAACGCTCAACGCGATCCGGCCGACGCCGGACCTCAATAACTTTCACCAGGTCCCCCCGGGGCACGTCAACGTCATGGGCCTTACAGCACTGGGAGAAGCTGCCGTCAACGAGATGATGAAACTGGGCATGATAATAGATATCGACCACATGTCGGAGCGTTCGATGACCCGCACCGTCCAGATTGCCGAAGGCATTCCCGGCGGCTACCCGGTCGTCATGGGCCACAACAAGATCCGCATTGCGAAAAAGAACAACCCGAAGAATGAAGACGGCAGCGAGCGTGACGCCCCGGCCGGGCTCGCCCGGAGGGTCGCCCAGCTCGGCGGCATGATGGGCGTCGGCACCGCCAGTCAGACCGCCGCGGAGTTCATCGCGGATTACAGGCGTGTATTGAATACCATGGGGAGCAATGCCTTCGCCGGCATCGGCACCGACGTTAACGGCATGGAGCCGCTGCCGAAAAGCGCCCGGGCGGCTGTCCCTGCCAACAGCCAGGCCTTCTACAGCAGCTTCTTCAGCGCTTCGACAATAAAAACCAGGCAGACGACCGGCAGCCGCACCTGGGACTATGTGCTCGACGGCGGCGTGCCCCATTACGGGCTCCTGCCCGAATTCATGCACGACGTGAAAATTTCCCAGGGCAGCGGACCGGACGTTTACGGCAGCCTAATGCAGTCGGTGGAACGCTTCGCGCAGATGTGGCAGAAATGCGAAGCCGTCTCGGCGAATGTCCGCTGAACATGTCGGCTCAACTTAATACCGTGGATTTATCATTCCGCGTGTGATAGAAAGCCATGTTTTTAAGGGATGTCAGCCATGCTTAGTTTTTTGCCGTCATACATATTGGGAGCAATCGCAAGCCTTTCCCTGGTCGTAAACGTCCTGTTCTGGGTTCCCATTTTGCTTGTGCTCGCCCTGCCGAAGTTTCTTTTGCCGATACCCGGATTGCGCAAGGGGTTAAACAGGATACTCCACTGGATAGGGGAAAACTGGATATCCTGCAACAGCTTGTGGATGCGCCTTACCCAGAAGACGAAGTGGATTGTGAAGGGCCGCGAGGGGCTGAATTATAAAGGCTGGTACCTGGTCGTCAGCAACCATCAGTCCTGGGTCGATATATTCGTGTTGCAGCACCTATTGAACCGCCGCATTCCCATGCTGAAATTTTTTATAAAGCGGGAGCTGATCAAGGTCCCCTTGATGGGGTTTGCCTGGTGGGCGCTCGATTACCCCTTCCTCTACCGCCACAGCTCCGAATACCTGAAAAAGCACCCCGAGCAGAAGGGAAAGGATTTCGAAGCGACCCGCCGGGCCTGCGAGAAATTTGCCTCAATTTCCACGAGCGTGATGAACTTCATCGAGGGGACGCGCTTTACCAGGGAAAAGCACGACAGGCAGAAGAGCGAATACAAATTCCTCCTGAAGCCGAAATCCGGGGGGCTGGCCCTGGCCATGAATGTGCTGGGCGAGAAGTTCAATTCCCTGCTGGACATCACCATTGTGTACCCGGACGGGGTCCCGTCTTTCTGGAAATTCCTCAGCGGCGGAGTTGAAAGGATCATTGTCCACATGAAGACCATAGAGGTGCCGAAACAGCTGATGCACGGCGATTACGAAGGCGACCCGGAATTCCGCGAGGCCATGCACGAATGGGTGCGCCAGTTGTGGCAGGAAAAAGACCGGCAGATAGAAAGCATCATGGCAAACGCAACCTGATCGAAAGAAACGGGGCGGATTCCCTTCAGCCCTCCACTGAGGGGAGCCCGTTTATAGAAAAGCTTCTTCAGGAAGAGAGGGCCCGGGGCTGACCAGCATGCCCCCGGGCCCCAATCTGAAAATCAAAAACCGGAATTTAACGTTTTTTGGGTTTGCCGGCAGGCGCCGCTTTCCCCGCCGCGGCCTGCTGTCCCGCAATTCTCCCCATCACGAGACAGTTGGCAAGGGACGCGCCCCCGATATAGTCATCGTAATAAATGCCTCCCGCGCCTTCACCCGCCGCGTAAAGACCGGGTATCACGGCGCCGTCCGCCTGCTGGGCCTGGGCCTTTTCGTTGATTTTGATCCCGCCGAAGGTCAGCGTGATCCCCGGGGACAGGGGATAGAAAGCGTAAAATTTGGGCGCCTGGACCTTGAACGCAAAGGCGTTCTTGGGCGGCTGGGCATTGGGCGCCTTGCCGTCGGCCACGCCCGCGTTGAAGTCCGCAACGGTCTTTTCCAGGGCCGCTGCCGGCGCGCCTATCTTCGCCGCCAGGTCAGCCAGGCTGTCCGCCTGCACTATGGGGATCCCGAGCCCTTCAAACATTTTGTATGCCGCCGCGACGCCCGGCTGCTTTTTGGTCTCCTCGTCGAAGACCAGGGCCACGACCTGCCCGGGCTGCTTCATGGCGGCCTTCCCGTGGGCCACGTAGCCGAGGGACTCGTCCACGTACCTTTTTCCTTCCTTGTTGATGCCCAGGCAGTAGGCAACCGCCATGAAGGGGTTGCCGGATGCCGTGTTCTTCGGGGATACCGCGGCCACGTGCACGGAAGCCATTCCGCCCATATCGACCCACGTTGCCCCTGCCTCGCGTGCCATTTCGAGGCCGTCGCCCGTGGCGTTCCTGTCGCCGCGCAGCATCATTTCATCGGCATTGGGGTCGACAAAGGTCTCCAGCATCTGCTTGTTGCCGCCGTAACCGCCCGTGGCAATCACGACCGCTTTGGCCAGGAAATCCTTCAGCCCGGAGGCATCCTGAACGCGCACCCCCACCACGGCGCCTTTGTCATCCATGACCAGCTGTTTGGCCTTGGCCTGGTAGAAGATCTTGCCGCCTTTTTTGCCCAGGACGTCGCGCAGCGTTTCGAGGCCCTTCGGCATGCCCTTGTAGGCGGAAGGCTTGAAAATGACGCTTTTCACCCGGTAGCCGGCGACTGTGACGGGATCGGTCAGTTCGCGCGCCCTGCTTCTTGAGCCACTCAACCCCGTCAAAAGACTGGTCGGCGATGACCCTGGAGAGCGTGGCATTGCCCTTTCCGGAGCTTTTCTTCATGAAGTCCTCGAAATACTCATCTTTCTTCGGCCCGGTGTTTTCAGAGGGGATGGCGATCAGCCCCCCGGCGAGCTTCGAGTTGCCTCCCGGCTCCGCCGCCTTTTCCAGGACGGCCACCCTGGCCCCGGCATTGGCGGCCTCAACTGCGGCACACATCCCGCTCAAGCCTGTCCCGATTATCACGACATCGAATTTTTCACTCCTTTTAGGCTTGGGCAGCAGGGCCGCATTGGCGACATCGAAATTGCCGATGGTCAGCATGCCGGCACCCAGGCCCAGACCCTGGATAAACTGTCTCCTGTTTACAGAACCTAATTTTTCTTTCACCATACTGCCTCCTTTCCTTGCGGGTTTTGCATCATGTTGTTCGGACAGGGAACCCGTCCGAATCGGATCCTATTTAATAATGTACTTGAAATCCTCGTGGCACTTCAGGCACGAAACCTCCGAGGGTTTGTGGATGTGGTGGCATTCCTCGCACTTCGGCACGTCGCCCGGGTTCAGGTGGGGCGATGCGTGGGGGTTGGGGACGGCCTTGCTGCTCTTCGCCAGAAGTTTGGCCAGGTCGCCATGGCAGGCCATGCATTTTGAGCCCGGCACCATGTCCTTCGGGGGGCTCTCCGCATGGCAGCCCTGGCAATTGACGCCAGCTTTCTGATGCCGTTCGAGGCCGGCGGCGGTGGTGGCGGCCTGTCCCAGGTCGAAGAAGTGAGGTGTTGCCAGCATACAAAACAAAAAGACGGGGATAGAAACGAGGCAAATATTGCGTCTCATCCAGCGCATTTAATTCCTCCTTATGATAAGGTCTACACTAAAAAGGCTATCTCGAGAAGCTAGATTTAACATGTTCGGCGCGGGTATTACAAGAGACTAACAAATGCGAAGCTATTATGTTTACATCGTGGAATGTTCCGACAAAACGCTGTACACAGGCTGGACAGCCGATATAGAGAAGCGCCTCCGGGAGCACAACGGCGCAAACGGGGCGAAATACACCCGTTCAAGGCAGCCGGTAAAATTGGTCTATTGCGAAAAATGTGATAGTATTTCGGACGTCTTAAAGCGTGAAGCCGCCATCAAGAAACTTTCCCGCGGAGAAAAACTGGTATTGATCGGCGGGGCCATCAAGTAACAAGAGGGCCTTATGAGAAACACCCGGCAAACGCACAGCAAGCTGATCGGCTATATCCTGTGGATCTTCGGGTTCACTGGATCGCACCGGTTCTATTTCGGCAAGCCGATTTCCGGCACCGTTTACTTTTTCACACTGGGACTGCTGGGAATAGGCTGGCTCATTGACCTCTTCCTCATACCCTCCCTGGCGCGCAACGCTGACCTGAGGTTTGCCGAGGGCCGGATAGACTACAATATCGCCTGGGTCCTGCTCACCTTCCTGGGGCTCCTGGGCATCCACCGCTTCTATCTGGGGAAATGGGTCACCGGCATAATCTATTTATGCACCGCGGGCATCTTCGGCATCGGGTATATCTACGATTACTGGACGCTCAACGACCAGATCACCATTATCAACAATTCCGGCGAGAAATGATTACTAAAACTATCCTCGGCATAACCGTTATTTTTTGCCTCTGTCTCACTCCCCTGGCGGCAGCAGCCGATCCGCTGGAAGACTCGTTCGACCTGCGGCGCAGGCAGATGGTGGAAGACCAGCTAAAACCGCGGGGCATCAAGGACCAGCGGGTCCTCGCTGCGATGCTCAAGGTAAAGCGCCACTTGTTTGTACCTCCCGGGCTCCGTTATGCGGCTTACGACGACAGGCCCCTGCCGATCGGCGAGGGGCAGACCATTTCGCAGCCGGCCGTCGTGGCCCTGATGACAGAGCTCCTGGAGCTCAAGGGCACCGAAAGGGTCCTGGAGATAGGTACCGGTTCGGGATACCAGGCCGCGGTCTTGGGGGAACTGGCGAAACAGGTCTACACGATAGAGATCGTGGAGCCCCTCGCGAAAAGGTCGGCAAAGCTCCTGCAGGAGCTCAATTACAGGAATATCAGGGTTAAGACAGGCGACGGTTTCCTGGGCTGGCCGGAATTTGCCCCCTATGACGCGATAATAGTCACCTGCGCCCCGGACAAGGTCCCCCCTCCCCTGCTGGAGCAGCTGGCCGAGGGCGGCAGGCTGGTCATCCCCGTGGGGACGTTCTGGCAGGAGCTGAAACTGGTGCGCAAGACCAGGGGCAAAATAACGGAATCCGCCATAATCCCCGTGAGGTTCGTCCCCATGACGAGGTCGAAATGATGATCCATTGACAATACGACCGGCGTTCAGTTATATAAATTGCACATCTTCAAAAAGCTTTGGCGCGTTTTATTTCAATCCAGATCACAACCTCTCGGCAATTTCGTAAGATTTCATTTCAGTATAGGGAGGATGACCTATGAAGACCAGGGCTGCCGTTATCCTTTTACAGACAAGGCAAAGGACGCGATCCGCATTGCTGTTGCAAAGGCATCACTCCTGCAGGACCTGTTCCCGAAGGCGGTCCCTGTTGAGAAAGCAGCGATGGTGGTCGGGCCGGCAGTTGCCGGTATGCAAGCGGGGACTCATTCTTCGCAAATGCCGGGATCAAGACCTACCTTATTGAGTCATCCCCCAGCATTGGCGGGCGCATGTCCCAGCTGGACAAGACATTCCCGACCCTTGACTGCTCCCAGTGTATCTTAACACCAAAAATGGTGGACGTTGGCAGAGCGCCAAATATCGAGCTATTAACCTGGTCAGAAGTCGATGCAGTCGAGGGTTATATCGGCAACTTTGATGTAACTATCCGGAAGAAGGCGCGCGGTGTTATACGCCATTGAAGCAGAGACTCGTGGTATTGTCGGCGGCGGCTGTAACGGCTGCGGTGACTGCGAGGTGGTATGTCCGGTAATCAAGCCCAACGAATTTGAAGTCGGCATGAAACCCCGCAGAGCGATTTATATCAACCACCCGCAGGTAGTACCTTATCTATACGATCGACTGGAACTCATGCATCAAGTGCGGGCTGTGTGTTACTGCCTGTGGTCCCGAAAAGAAAGCAATTGATCTCGAACAGAAGGACGAGTTTGTCAAGGTCAAGGTCGGGACCGCCATCCTCGCAACAGGTTTTGACATTTTCCCGGTCGAGAAGAAGGCAGAATGGGGATACAAGAAGTATGAAAATGTCATCACGAGTCTCGAGTTCGAACGGCTCATCTGTGCATCAGGTCCAACCGGGGGTCACCTCGTCGGTCAAAGCGACGGGGAAACTCCCAAAAGAGTCGCATTCGTGCTCTGTGCAGCCTCACGTGACAATACCGGAAACGGCAAGCCCTATTGTTCCCGGTTCTGTTGTATGTATTCCCTGAAGCATGCACACCAGATAATTGAAAGATCCCGGGATGCATTCCGTATATATTCTATATGGATATCCGCTCATTCGGTAAAATGTACGAAGAGTTCTATTACCGCATCCAGGATGAAGGGGCGAAGTTCATCCGTCGCAGGGTTGCCAATATTCTTGAAGACCCGGTCACAAGAACCTCCACGTCCACGCTGATGACACATTGCTAGACCGCCCGGTTGACATGGATGTCGACCTTGTCGTGCTCGCAGCCGCAGTACAGCCAATGGAGGACACAAACAGGACTCGCAAGCTTTTCGGTGTATCCTGTTCGATGGATGGATGGCTCCTCGAAGCCCACCCGAAACTGAACCCCTGTGGAACGACGACCGCTGGTGTATTCCTTGCCGGTGTGCCAGGGACCAAAGGATATCCGGATACTGTTGCATCTGGAAGGGTTCCGCGGCGAGTATCCCGATCACAAGGGAGAGGTAGAACTCGAACCGTATTTCGCCATGTGCATCGAGGAGAAGTGCGCAGGTTGCGGTATGTGCGTAAACCTCTGCCCATACAGTGCCCTGGCACTTGTGGAAAAGGAAGGACGACAGGTTATGCAGGTCACTGAAGCCAAGTGCAAAGGGTGCGGAACCTGCGGTGGTTTCTGCCCTGGTGGAGCAATCTGGATGAACCAATTTGCTACCCCGCAAATCGTGGCGCAGATCGATGCTTTCCTGCTCGGGGGTGAGCAGTAATGTCTGCACCACCGGAATTTCCCATTCCCAACCGTGAGCCCGGGCAGTGGCAGCCAAAAATTATAGGAATTCTCTGCAACTGGTGCTCGTATGCAGGCGCTGACCTTCCGGCGGTGGACGTATACAATATCCACCGGATGTCCGGGTCGTCCGTGTCATGTGTACCGGCCGTATTGATGCATTGTTTGTCCTTAAGGCATTTGCTGACGGTGCGGATGGCGTGCTTGTCTCCGGATGCCACTTCGGTGACTGCCACTATCTTGAAGGAAATTTCAAGGCCGCAAAACGGATGTTCATGGTCAAGCGGCTGATGAAGAGCATCGGTCTCGATGACCGCCGCTTCAGGATGACGTTTGTATCAGCATCCGAAGGTGCAAAATGGGGTGCAGTCATCACTGATGTAGTGAAAACCATCAACGAACTCGGACCAAGCCCTATTACTGAATTCAACAAGTAGGGAGGAATAGTCAGTGGCAACGATAAACGTGAACCTGATATCAGGTCGGAGCATCCAGCAGGGTGTTGCGATTGAAGGCGGGAAGGAGAAACCCGCCTATCGCACTGCTGCCGGATCATCGAACTCGATCCGTCAGATTTGAAAAAACTCGGGACGTGGAAAAATACTAACGTCAGAGTGACAAGCGAATACGGCAGCGTAATCGTAAAAGCAATAGAGACCACGCAGGGGCCTCACCCGGGTCTTGGATTTATTCCCATGGGACCCTGGGCGAATTCCATAATCAACCCCAATACGTATTCAACGGGTATGCCGACATTCAAAGGTGTTCCTGTGAAGGTAGAGGTCGCGATCAACGAACCGGTTCTACTCGGAATAGAACTCGTGCAGAAACAATGCGGGGTGAAATGAAATGACCAAGACAATACCTGATGTCATTTGTCCTTTCTGCGGAACGCTCTGTGATGACCTTGAAGTTGTTGTTTCGGATGATGGGAAACAACTCCTCGAAGTCTACAATGCATGCGTGATAGGAACCGAAAAGTTCCTGCATTCCCAGTCGAAGGACCGTGTTACCCGGCCAAGCATGCGTCAGCCTGACGCTTCATGGAAAGATCAGCTACGATGAGGCTGCCGAGTATACCGCACAGATGCTGGCAAACGCCAAAAAGCCCCTCATGTACGGCTGGTCTCCACCAACTGTGAAGCACAGAGTGTCGGGCACGAGATAGCTGAATCTGTGCATGCTGTGACAATACCGCTGCAGTCTGCCACGGAACACCCTGATCGCAGTCCAGAACGTAGGTCTCCCGACATGCACTCTTGGAGAAGTCAAGAACCGTGCCGACCGTGTAATATTCTGGGGATGCAACCCGGCACACGCCCACCCCCGTCACATGTCCCGGTACTCAATTTTCCCCCGTGGATACTTCACCGGAAAGGGTCAGAAGCAGGAAGATCATCGTCGTCGACCCCCGGCACCGATACCGCAAGCCTTGCCGATGTACACCTTCAGGTTGAACAGGGATATGACTATGAACTTACTCCAGGCATTCCGGGTAGCCTTCATGGGAGAATGGGTCGGGATATCATCGCAGGAATTCCCGAAGGAGAAGGTCTACGAGGCAGCAGAGATGCTCAAGACAGGGCGATTCGGAGTCATATTCTTCGGTATGGGTGTCACCCAGTCACTTGGAAAAGACCACAACATCGATGAAGCAATCGCTGACCAAGGATCTCAACGACTACACCAAGTTCTCGATCATGCCATGCGGGGACACTACAACGTCACCGGTTCAGGTCAGGTCCTCGGCTGGCAGTTCGGATTCCCGTATCCGGTAGACCTTACCCGTGGATTTGCACGATATAACCCGGTGAGACCGGCACCATCGAGATTCTGAAACGCGGGGAAGCAGATGCGATGTTCATCATTGGTAGTGATCCCGGTGCACACTTCCCCATCAATGCGTCAAGGAGATTAGCACGCCTCCCCTCAGTCTGTATCGATCCCCACATCACCCCGACTACCGGTATCTGTAAACTCCATGTCCCGGTAGCCTTCGTTGGTGTTGAAGTCGGTGGCAACTGCTATCGTATGGACAACGTCCCGATTGAGTGCCGCAAAGTTGTAGAACCACCAGAAGGCATGATGACCGATCAGCAGTTCCTCATCAGGTCCTCAAACGGGTAGAGAGAACTCAAGGGGGAGCATAATCATGTGCGAATATATCATCAAAAACGGAAACGTCTATGACCCGGACCGGAATAAAGGGCGACAAGGAGATGTCTCATCAAGGACGGCAAGATTGTAGATAAGGTCGTTCCGGGCAAAGGTAATTGATGCAAAGGGCAAGACCGTCATGGCCGGTGCAGTCGAGGTCCATGCACACGTTGCCGGTCCAAAAGTCAACAAGGGCAGGAATTATCGTCCTGAAGACAAACTCTTCACCTACACTCCAACAAAGGGCAGCCCGGATGGCAGGTGGATTCTCTATCCCGACAACCTTCAAGACCGGATACGAGTATGCCAAGATGGGATACACCACCGTCATGGAAGCAGCAATGCCTCCGATTTAGCCCGTCACGTCCATGAAGAGATCAAGGACACCCCGATTATTGATGAAGCAGCATTCCCGGTCTTTGGAAACAACTGGTTCGTCTTTGAGTACCTCAAAAACAACGAGATGGACAACATGGCATACATCTCCTGGCTCATGAAGACAACCAAAGGATATGCAGTCAAGATCGTCAACCCCGGTGGATCAGAAGCATGGGGATGGGGACTGAACTGTCTCTCCGTCAACGACCCGGTCCCGTACTTTGATATCACCCCGGCAGAGATCGTCAAAGGGCTGATGACGCCAACGAAAACATGGGTCTCCCGCACTCAATCCACATCCACCCCAACAATCTCGGAAACCCTGGAAACTATGAGACCACCCTTGACACCTTGAAACTTGCCGAAGGAGTCAAAGCCAAACAACAAGTTCGGCCGTGAACAGGTGCTGCACCGCACCCATTCCAGTTCCACTCCTATGGCGGAACCAACTGGGGAAACTTTGAATCAAAGGCAAAGGAGATTACGGACTATGTCAATGCAAACAAGAACATGACCATTGACCTTGGTTGTGTAACCCTTGATGAGACCACCACCATGACCGCCGATGGTCCGTTCGAGCACCACCTGACCGCCCTCAACCACCTGAAGTGGGCAAACGTGGATGTGGAACTCGAGACCAGATCCGGTATCGTCCCATATATATACGGTCCGAACATCAAGGTCTGTGCCATCCAGTGGGCATTGGTCTTGAACTTGCCCTTGAAAGGATCCGATGAGAAGCTTTGTCACCACCGACCACCCGAATGCAGGCCCGTTCACCCGGTATCCGCGGATCATCAAGTGGCTCATGTCGAACAAAGCCCGTGAGGCAAAGCTCAAGGGCTTTAAGAACTCTGACAAGGTTCTTGCACAAACCAGCATCGCATCACTGGACCGCGAGATATCGCTGTACGACTCGCCAGATGACCCGGCCGGTCCTGCAAAATCCCTCGGTCTTGGCAACATGTTTGGTGGTCTGAAGCCGGCATGGATGCAGATGTTGCGGTGTATAACTTGAACGGACAAGTCATGGAAACCCGGAAGAGATCGAAAAGGCATTCTCACGCAGAGCAATGTCTTCAAGAGCGGTGTCGAGGTTGTTACAACGGAGAGATCGTCAGCAACGGTAACAAGCGAACCCTCTGGGTCGATGCAAAAGTCCCGGAGAACACACAGGTCGACCGTGATGTCAAGAGAAGTTCCTGAAGTACTACAGTATGACCCAGACCAACTACGAAGTTTCTGAACCACTATGTCCCAAACCCGTATGTCATTGAGGTAGATGCAACATAAGTGCAGGAGAAAACATGGAAACTGTAACTATCACCATGAAAAACCCGCCTGCCCTGTATCTTGAGCACAATGTATCAGCCCGATGTATTTGCAGGAAAGACTGCAGCACAAATCGAGACTCCATGTTCACAAAGGAAATATAACATCAACTCTTGGCAAGTATTTCGACATAATGGCAATGCAGGAGCAACCGCCGCTGACACAAAGATTATTGTCGGGGATATGAAGAGAGTCAAGTACATCGGTATGAAGATGACTGCCGGAGAAATTGACATGGAAAGCAGTACCGATATGTATGCTGGTGCCTGGATGAAAGGCGGCAAGATGGTGGTCAAAGGGAATGTTGATGCATTTGCCGGTATCGCCATGAACGGTGGTGAACTCACCATTGAAGGCAATGCAAACAACTACATCGGTGCTGCATATCGTGGCGACTGGCGCGGAATGTCCGGCGGCAAAATCCTCGTGAAGGGGAATGCCCGGCTCGGATATTGGCATGTACATGACCGGTGGTGAAATGATCATCAATGGAAATGTGGATGTGCACGTCTGTACCCATGCAGAAGGAGGAAAAGTCATATCAAAGGAAACGCCAAGACTAAGATTGGCGGACAGATGGTCGGTGGCGACATCTTTGTCTTGGCACGATTGACGTCATGATGCCCGGTTTCAAACCAGCAGGTGAACAGGAGCTCGAAGTAGACGGTATCAAGGCAAAATTTGCGCATTATATCGGTGATACCGGAGAGCGTCATAAGAAAGAAAGGGACAGGTCATCTACGGAAATCTCTATAAAAAGATCTGATCTTTGTTTCCAGCAAGAACGCACTGCAAATGGTAAGAGGATGAAAGGGTTCAATCCTGTTCCGGATGACCCTTCACCCATACATTTTTTATATGGAGCGCACAAAAAAATCAAAAAAATATATAATCGGCATAGCAATTTGTGTTACTTTTTTATTCTTTAGTAATACTGCGTAAAACATTGAAATGTAATTTATATGATATATTTGAACATTCCTTCATTTTGATTTATTATTTTTTGTATAATATAAAAATAAGTTCCTGTAAGGAATAGGAACACTTATATGGCGAAATTGGGTATTATTTCATGTCCCATTTAGGGGACGTGCAATAGCGACTTTCATTGATTACAACGTTCTCACATAGTCTGAACTATCGCTCACTGACAGTATTGTATCGTGTTAAATGGATATTTGGAGGAATTCAGATGAAACAAAAAGACACAATGACCTCTACGACGATGAGGGTAACTTTTAAAGAGCAATGTGACTCTGGACAAGA
>CAWASK010000015.1:0-443434 GCA_963784735.1 uncultured delta proteobacterium
CCCTTTGCCTTCGGGGTGAGGACGATCAGCCTCGGTTTTCCCTGCTTCAATATTGCCTTGAAATGCCTGCTCTCGAAATTACCCTGCAGCCAGCCCGCGATCTCCTCGAAGATGACTGTCCGGGCGGGGGAGCCGTCCTCGATCACTTTCTTCGTGCCGCCCTCGTCGATGCTGTAATGGAGGGATTTCCCCTTGTCGACGACAAGGACGTCCCGGAAGGGTTTGGTGTATTCCCATTTTATCGACGACGGGGCCTGGAAGTACATCCGGCCCTCGGAAACGAGCGGTTTTGCCAGCAGGGGCGTGATCTTCTTCTGCCGGAAATCGCAGCTCAGGGATTTTATGTCCGCGAGGTCCCGCTTCACGCCGTCAAGGGTGTCGGCCCAGCCGGCCAGGCACAGGCAAAGCGCCGCCATGATTGCGGCAAATGAAAGACTGCGGAAGGCCAGGGCCATTAAAACATTCCGCCGTTCACGCCGATCACCTGGCCCGTTACATACGAAGCGTCTTCGGAGCAGAGGAAGCGGACCACTTTGGCGACTTCCTCCGGGCGGCCGATCCTGGCCATGGGGATCAGCTCCTTGATTCTTTCGATCGGGGCATCCTTTATCATCTCGGCCTCGATCAGTCCCGGGCGCCACGACGTTCACCCTCACGCCGAGCCTCGCCACTTCGGACGCCAGGGACCGGCTCGCGGCGATGAGCCCCGCCTTGGCCGCGGAGTAGTTGACCTGGCCGCGGTTGCCGACGAGGGCCGCGACAGACGATATTGAGACTACCGAGCCGCGCTTCTTCCGGATCATCTTTTTGATGACCGGCTTGGTCACATTGTAGAAGCCTTTGAGCGAAGTGTCGATCACGAGGTCCCAGTCTTTCTCCGGCATCATGATGAAGAGGTTGTCCGCGACCACGCCGGCGTTGTTGACGAGGACGTCTATTTCGCCGTATTTCGAAATGATCCGCTCCATGCTTTCCGCGGTCTGCTTGGAAGTCCCGCACGTCGAACTGGAACAGCTCGCCGTCCGGCCCCCGGCCCTGATCGCCGCGAGCGTATCTTCGGCCGCGGCCGCGTTGGCCCTGAAATTCAGGACAATGAAATATCCCGCCGCCGCCAGTTCCAGGGCGATGGCCCGCCCGATACCGCGGCTGGCCCCTGTCACTATGGCAGACCTTTTGCTTCTCCATGTTCATATCCCCTGGCCTTCAAGTATGTTCCGGATCTCGTCCGGGATCTTCAACTGCATTTCCATTTCCGGCGCCTTCACCGCGACCTGCTCGGTCCTGCCGCGGGCGCAGATCTTCGCACCCTCCCGGAGGCGGATCTCGAAATCCACCATGATCTTGAACCTGGCCTCGACCAGCGTGGCCCTGCAGATGACCCGGTCCTTGTAGCGGAGCGGGTGGATGTGTTTAACCGAGGTTTTTGTGACCGGGAAGATGTACCCGGTTTTTTCATAGTAGCCCGGGAGGTCCGCGCCGAGGCTGTCGAACAGGGCCGACCGGGCATCGTCCATGTATTTCAGGTAATGGCCGTGCCAGACAATCTGCAGCGAGTCGACGTCGTAAAACGGGACTGTCATTTCCAGTTCAAAACTCTTGTCGTTGTTTTCGGGTCATTTTTCTTCCAGGCAGAAGAGATCGGTGTTGGCGATCGCATCGGCTATTTTATTGATGTCTGCGTCCAGCGGCCTGTCCTCGACGACGGCAGCGGAAAGCGAGCGGATCTTTTTGAAAATCTCCTGCAGGCGCGGCCGCGCTTCGAGGCGCTTCCTCGCCTCGCAGCCCTGGGCCGCCGCGAGCAGGTGGATGGCGGTCGTCCTCTCAACCAGTTCACATATCCGGGCGGCGTCCCTCGCCGCAATCGTGCCCATGCTGACCTTGTCCTGGTTGTGGGATTCCGTCGAACGCGAGAACGAGCCCGCCGGCATGGTCAATTTCAGGGCCTCGGCTGTCAGGGCTGAAGCCGATATGGAAAGCGCCTTGAAACGCGTGGTTGTACAGCCTGCGGTCATCCTTGAGCAGGACAAGGTCGGCCGGGAGTCCCCGGCTGACAGTTGGATTCACAAGGATGGCCACCTGCCTGTCCGACATGTCCGCCGCGGATGCCAGGGCCATTTTCAGGGCGTCCATCGCGAATGCCATGTGGCCGCCGTAAAAATTGCCCGTGCTGAGCACCTCCCCGGTTTGAGGATCGAACAGCGGGTTGTCGTTGGCGCTGTTTGCCTCGATCTTTATCCATTCGTTTATCCAGCCCAGCGCGTCAATCAGGACGCCGAGCATGTGGGGGGCGCACCTGATCGAATACGGGTCCTGCAGGGTATCGGGGCTGTCCGCCTCGAGCCGCATCTGCCGGCCGTTGTTTCCAGCAGGGACCGGAGTTTCGCAGCGACCACGGCCTGTCCGGGGTAGGGCTTGGCAGTGAAAATAGTGGGGTGGAAATGCTGCGCCTTTCCCTTCAGGGCGTGGATGCTGAGGGCGGAGGCACAGATTGCCGCGTCGGCTATCCGCCGCGCCCGCACCGCCGCCAGCGTGGCGACACCCGTCATCATCGATGTCCCGTTGAGCATGGAAATGGGCTCTTTGGGCCTGAACTTGTAAGGCTTTATCCCGGCCTCCTTGAGGGCGGAAGAGGCGGGCATGCGCTTGCCCCTGAAAAAAACCTCCCGTTCCCCCTGGAGGCACGCTGCTATGTACGACATGGGCGTGAGGTCACCGGAAGCCCCGACCGAACCCTCGCAGGGCACCACCGGTGTTATCCCGGCATTGAGCAGGGCCGCCAGTTGCTCCAGGAGTCCAAGCGTGACCCCGGAATATCCCCGGGCCAGGCACAGCAGGCGGCAGAACATGGCCGCGCGGGTTTCCTCGATGCTGAACGGTTCGCCGGTGCCGCACCCGTGAAAGCGCAGCAGGTGTTCGCCGTTTTCAACCGCATCATTGACGGCCAGGCGCTTGGCGCAGGACTTGCCGAACCCGGTCGTCACCCCGTAAACGGGCGTGCCGTTTTTCAGCGCCTTTGCCAGCATCTTGCGGGAGGCTTCCATCTTTCCCCGGAATTCCGGGTCCGCGCTGATGATGACTTTCGCGCCTTTGGCCACGGCGTAAATGGCTTCTATGCCGCATTCCTTATCGCCGCCGCCCGCCACGTATTCAATGTTGTGCAGATTCCTGACCGGTTTTGCTTTCATATGGACCCCGATTTACCAAGCGCGGAATATATATAGAATATTCGGGATTTTCACAAGTTCGATGTCGTCCGGGCGTTCCCGCCATAGCCCCCGTATTGACATTACGCCCGGGCTGGGCTACTTTTCACCGCGACAAAATGCCAGGAAGATCAATGGATTGCAAAAGCAACGGGTTTTATGAACCTTTCATGCCCCTGACCCGGGACATGGAAAGGGAATTTCTCTACAGCGGCTGCAGCCGTGCCGGCGTGTTCCGCTATGCTGAAGAAATCAGGGAGGCCTTCCCGGGTTCAGCCCGCAAGGCCCTGGTCTGCACGGACCGGAAAGATATCATAATGGCTGCGATCCTCTCCTCGCTTTCCGGCGGTCCGGAGATCATAATCCCCCACTCCCTCTCGGAGCAGGCAATCAAGGAAATACAAGCATTGGAGGACTGCCCGGTCATTGCCGGCTCGCGGGATGAATGTCCCTTTTGCCCAGAAGCGTTTGTGCCGGAAGGCGGCCGCAGTCTGGCGCAGCTGCCGGACTTCTCGCGCGGCCCGGACGAGCCGATGCTGACCCTGTTCACCGGCGGGTCGACCGGGGCGCCGAAGGCGTGGCGCAAGACCGCGCGCAACCTTTTCGGGGAAGCGCTCTACATAACTCAACGCTTCGGGATTTCGGAAACGGACCTGTTCCTGTCGACGGTCCCGCCCCGGCACATCTACGGCCTGCTGTTCACCGTCCTGGCGCCCTTTGTCTCTAAGGCGCCCATAATCGCGGAGACAGCCGTCTTTCCCGCCGAGATCACTTCCGCGATCGAGCGGCATGGAGCGACTGTCCTGGTGAGCGTGCCCATTCATTATAGAGTTCTAAGGTCGGCAAACCTCAGGAGGGGTTCGCTGCGGCTGGCCTTTTCATCCGCGGGGGCGCTCGACAAGGCCGATGCGGATTCTTTTTATGAAAAGACCGGGGTCGCCGTGAATGAAATTTACGGCTCCACCGAAACAGGCGGCGTTGCCTCCCGGCGCTCGGCATTGAACGAAACGGTCCTGATGCCGTTTGACAACCTGAAGTTCAGGATTGAGAAGGAACTGCTGAAGGTCAAGTCGGAGTTCGTCTCGCCGGACCTGCCGAAGGACGCCGACGGCTATTTCACCACGTTAGACCGGGCCCGCCGGGAAGGCGGCGGGTTTGTCCTGCTGGGCCGCGCCGACGATATAATAAAGGTCGCCGGGAAGAGGGTGGACCTGGCGGAGGTCCAGGAGAAGATAAAATCCCTGGACGGGGTTACAGACGCGAAGGTCTTCTCGACAAAGTCGGAAAGCGGGCGCCAGAACGAAATCGCCGCTATCGTGGTCACGGGTCTGGGCGAACCGGAGCTCAGGGCGGCGATTTCCCGGGTGCTCGAGCCCCACTGCATTCCCCGCCATGTAAAGGCGGTGCGGAGGCTGCCGTCCCTGCCTACGGGGAAAATTGACCGGGGACACCTGGAAAAGATGTTCCGCGGCTGATACCTTATCATGACCCGGCCTGTCCTGTGCCTCCCGCCATGAGACTCTTCATGTTTGCCAGGTGGCCGTGCACGATGAGGGCCGCCGTTCCCGCCGTCCCGAGGAGAGACGGCAGGCTGTGCCCGCAGCAGGCGATCATGCCCGCCGCAAGGACCACAACCATGAAAAATGAGGCAATGAAAGGCTTTCGCGAGATTGCATAGACTATGAGCCAGGCGGCCGCGGAAAACGCCGCGGCGAGCGGCGAAACTACCGTTGTGAAACCAAAGTAATTGGCAACGCCCTTCCCGCCCCGGAAACCGTGAAAGCAGGGGAACCGGTTCCCCGCCACCAGGAAAAACGCGATCAGGGGGGCCTGGTCCGTCTCAAGATAATAAAGGGCGGCAAAGGCGACGGCCATCGCCCTGGCGATGTCCAGCACGAGGACCAGGCAGGCCCGGAATATCCCGGCCTGCCTGTAGACGTTCGTCACGCCCGGGTTGCCGCTGAACGCCTCCCGGGGGTCGCCCAGCCCCATGGACCGGAATAGCAGGATCGCAAAATTGACCGACCCGGCGATATACGAAAGAAAACACAGCGCGGCCAGTAACATGGATTTCTTCTATTTTGATAAAAACGCCTTCTTGAATTCCTCGTCCTTGAGGATAGCCTGCACCGCCTTATCCATCATCGCGTAGGCGTTCCTTTCCAGGGCGGCGTTGGAGTTGTCCGCGGCCGGGCCTGAATCTACTGCCATTTTTTTCTCAAGCAGGGTGACCCCACCTTTGGCCAGTCTGATCTGGAATTCGAAATGCCTGTCAGTTATGGAATTAATCGTAATGAGCAAATCAGGTATATTCCCGTCTGGTTTCGCATCCTGGAGCACCCCGAGGCCTGCGTGCTGCAGCCCGTCCCGGAAGCAGTACCACAAATAGGACATTATTGAGCCGTACTGGTTCTCGTAAGTGATTTCCTTGTCAGAGCTGTAGTAATAGCCCAGGCTGATATCTTTGGCCTTATCGGCAAGGCTGAGGAGGTTAAGCATTTTGCCTTTATAGGCCGGGTCCGGGACTGAAAACTCGGGAATATACCTGTTGTGGTCTATTGAGACCTTCTTCTGTAGTTGACACCCGGGCAAAAGAATCAACAGCACTAAAATAAAAAAGATGATTTTATTTTGTCTGCGCATTTTGTTCTCCTTTGTCCAAAATTAAATTTATATTTCTACAGGTTGTTTTGAAATTCCGGGTCTTCGAGCACGGCAGATATCGCCTTATTGATCAAGAGGTATGCGTTCTTTTCCAGCGCGGCAGGGTCGTCTGCCCCTCCCCTGGCCGGGTCGGTTTGCACGGCGTACTTTTTCTTCATCAGGGAGAAATTATCCTTCGTAAAATTCACAACGAACTCAAAATTGCTCTCGTCAAGACGGGTGATGGTGAGGTGAAAATCGGGTACGGATTTCTGCTGCACGTCTTCCAGGACTTGCATCCCCGCTTTGCGGAAGGCATTCCTGAAACAGTACCATACATATGATTCAACCAGTTCGTTGGTGTCATAGGCCAGGTCGTCCCCCGGGCCTGAAATAATAAAACATGGATGTTTCGCCCGCCCGGTTGGTGAAAGCAAGCAAAGCCACCTTCTTTCCCTTGAATACCTGGTTCTGGGAAACGGACGGATCATATTTATTATAATCCAGTTTGACTACCGGACCGGTTGGCGGGCACCCCGACAGCGCGGCCACAATAAATACCAATATCACAATGAAGACCCAGTTTAACCGTTGCCCCCATCTTCCAGTCCTCCTCCGTTTTTCGTCTTAATTATTCATCCATGGCCGTCATGCTGAAAAGGTGGCCTTCTGCCTGGTCGTGGACAACCGCATAGTTGCGGTCGTCATACCTGAGCACGGTCAGATTATTCCCTGTTTCAATGGCGGACATCCTTTTCCAGAGTTCGGCGACGTGGTTTCCCATCGCCTTGGACAGGGCCTCCTTGGCCGACCAGATTCTTAAGAGTTTTTGCGGCTGGTCCAAATCCGACAGGCCCTCCATGGCCGCGTTATCGCCCTCGTTTAAAAAGATCCTCCGGTTCCTTGCGGCTTTCCCGGAAAATTTTTCCACGTCGGCCCCGATTTTATTTTTTCCGGCAACAGCGAAAGCGAAACGCTCATCATGCGAGATGGAATAAGAAAAATCCCCGCCGTCTCCGGCAAGGCCTCCATACATGAAATCCGGGATTGCGTCGGCGGCCGTTTGGTAATCCTTTGCGGCCCGCCTCCATGACCTTTTATAAGCAAGCCTCCCCGCCATGAATGACCGGAGGCGTTCAGGCCCGAACCTTCTGATTCGGCCCATCTCGCCCGCAGTCAGGGCCTTGAGGCAGAACGGCAGGACCGCCCCCAGTTCGATAATGGAAAAAGCGAAGCAGTTCGCTTTTATAGTGTCGAACAGGACTGGCCCGGGAGTGCCGGCCGTACAGGCAGGCCCCGGCGCCCCGGCTATGGGCTTCATAAGCACCCCGAGGAGCGCCTCGCAAAGATTTCCCGGCGCGTCGTAGATCCTTATGTCGAAAGAAATCCCGCCCTGTCTTTTGCCGAGCGGGGAGACCCGGCAGAAGTAGTCCTGCCCGGGCTCCGTGGGCGTGTAGACGAAGCGTTTCTCAAAGGCAGCGGGGTAGGCGATGATCCCGGCAAACATCTGTCCCCAGCGCAGGCGCAATGCATGGCCGCGTCCAGGGGGAAGGGAGACCCCAGCCCGCCGCGGCCTTCCGGGCCTTCCGGGACGGCCGGGGCCCTGACCACAGCGACGGCCCCGTCCGGCGAAATGTGGACGTCTTGAGCGTTGCGGTAAGCGCTCCCCATGGGGACGTAATCCGAATAAAGCCTTTCCGGGCTTATGCGGCTGCAGATCCCCTCCGGCGCCGCGGCCAGGTCGAACGGAAGGTCGGCGTTTTCATACCGGTCCACAAAAGTTACCCGGCAATGCTCCCGCTCCCGGGAGATCCCGCCCTTTGAAACTTTCCTGGTGAGCAGGCGCGCCGGGACGCTGCCGTTTGCCTGCGGGCCCGTCTCGACTATGACTTCGAGGGCGGCCTTGCCGTCGGCGATTTCGAGAAAGCCGGGAAAGGAAATGTCGGCCATCGCCGCCGGACCGGCGGGCGGCCGGGCCGCAGCGGAAAGGAGCGCCATTGCCTCTACTGCCGGCAGCACCGCCCGTCCGGCGACGCGGTGCTCTCTCCACCAGGGGCGAACTTCGATTTCCAATGCCGTTTTCATTTCAACCCGGAAATGCCTTCCACATGTGGACGGTTTTTGTATCGACGGCGACGGGCCTCCCCGCCGGGTTGAGCGCGCAGTGCTTTGTATAACCCTTGCATACGGTCTTCCCGTTTTCCGCGAGGGTGATGACGTAATCGAAACGGACGCGCACCCTCTCGAGTTCCGCCGGCCTCGTGAATATCTTGATTTGGTCATCGTAGCGCAGCGGCTGGAAGAACTGCATTCCCAGGTCGATGACGGGATAGACATACCCGCTCTCCTCCACCTCCTTGTACGGATAGCCCGTGTCCCGCATGAGCGACGCGCGGCCTATCTCGAAATAGCGCAGGTAATTCGAATGGTAGACTACATTGGACCTGTCCGTGTCGGCATACAGGGTCCTCGTTTCGCACATGTGCCAGACAGTCCCGAAACGGAGTCCCTGTAAAACGGTCCCTCGATTCCGGCAGGGACGGGCTTGAAAGGTTTGGGCTGCATCCTAGGCTCCTTTGAAAACAACGCAGCAGTTTGTGCCGCCGAACCCGAAGGCGTTGCACAGGGCAAACTCGCAGTTGAGGCGGCGGGTCTCGTTCGGGACGACGTCAACCCCGTCGAACACGGGGTCCGGCAGGTGGTTGATCGTCGGCAGTACCAGCCCCTGCCGCATCCCCTCGATGGTCAGGGAATTTTCAATCGCGGCGGCGGCGCCCAGTGAGTGGCCGATCTGGGACTTGTTTGACGACACCGGCACCTTTTCGAGCCCCCTGCCGAACACCAGCCTCAGGCAGTCGATCTCCACGAGGTCGCCCCGCTGCGTGGAAGGCCCGTGGGCATTGACGTAGCCGATGTCGCCGGGGGAAATGCGCCGCATCCTCGATGGCGCCCGATATCGCCCGGATAATGGTGTCCGGGTTGGGGTTGGTGAAATGGTAGGCGTCCGAAGTCCAGCCGATCCCGAGCACTTCGGCCTTCGCCTGCAGGCCGTGGGCGCGGACCATGTCCTGGGCCGCGAGCACGAGGACGCCGGCTCCTTCCGACAGCACAAAACCCTTCCGGTCCCGGCTGAAGGGGCGCGAGGCCAGCGAGGGGTTTTTATAGGCCCGGTCCTTCGGCGTGATCTTGATGGTCGCGTTCATGTTTTCGAATCCGTGAACGAGCTCCGGGATGATCGGCATGTCCACGCCCCCGGCGAGGACAAAATCACAGTCGCCGTCGCGGATCATCCTTGCCCCGATCCCGACCGCATGGTTGCCCGAGGCGCAGGCGCCCTGGGGGGAAAATACCGGTCCCGTGAATCCCAGCAGCATCCCGGCCTTTCCCGAAGGCAGGTTTGCGCAGAGGTTGGGCAGCAGGAAGGGGCTGACCTTCAGCGGCCCTTTTTCCGCGAGGTTCAGCATGGCCGTGCGGAACGCGTCGGTCCCGTTCAGGGCCGAGCCGATGAGGCACGCGGTCCTCGGTCCCGTTTCCTTGTCCATGACGAGCCCGGAATTTTCGAGCGCCTCCCTGCAGACGGCCACGGTCAGCAGGACGAATGCGGCGTTCCAGTTATAGGCCTCTTTCGCGCTGCCGAAGTCAGGGTGAACCGGGTCCCAGCCGGGGATCTCGCCGACGACGCTGCAGAGCGTATTGACCTTGCACCGGGTGATCGGCCCGAAACCGGCTTCGCCCTTTACCGCCCGCGCCCACGTGTCGGCGAAGGTCTTCCCCAGCGGGGTTGCCGCCCCGTAGCCGACTACAAAAACCCTCCTGTTTTCAGGCGCCCTCATAGATCACCCTGTCCTGCGGAAAACCAGGCACGAGTTGCAGCCCCCGAACCCGAAGGAATTTTTCAGCACGAATTCCTGCTCCAGCCTGCGGGCGCCTTCCGGCACGCAGTCCAGCTCTATCTCGGGGTCGGCTTTATAATTGATTGTGGGCAGGAGCACCCCTTCCAGCATTCCCTTCATCGCGAATATGGATTCAATGGCGCTCGAGGCGCCCATGGCATGGCCCGTCTGCGACTTGTTCGCCGATACCGGGGGGACCTTCCGGCCGAATACTGCCTTGAGGGCGTCGGCCTCGACCTTGTCCCCGACCTTGGTGGATGCGGCATGGGCATTGACGGCATCGATGTCGCTCGCCTCGATGCCGCAGTGGGCAATGCTCTCGCTGATGCAGCGGGTCACCGTGGCGAGGTTCGGGGCCACGAAATGGCTCGCGTCGGAGGTCATGGCCCATCCGGCCAGTTCGATTTTCGGCGAGAGCCCGTGCGCCGCCGCAAATTCCGGCGTGGCCAGGATGATGCATCCCGCGCCCTCCGCAATTATGAAGCCCCTCCTGTCGATGGAAAAAGGCCGGCTCAGGCTAGACGCCGGTTCGGGGAGTTGACCCTCCCGGGGCCGGTAAGCCGCGTTCATGGTCGCAAACCCCGCAGCGATAGGTTCGACAATGCAGAAGTCGGCGGCGCCGCAGATCGCCACGTCGGCCATGTTCTGCTCGAGCAGCATGGCTCCCATTATCATCGAGGTGCACCCGGTCGCGCAGGCCGTAACGGTGGAGCAGATGGGGCCGGTCGCCCCCGTCAGCATGGAGATCTTCCCCCCGACCATGTTGATGCAGGAATTCGGGTTCGTGAAAGGGTGCGGGTTTTTGTTTTCCGAGACCATCAGGCGGTCTGCCCGGAGCACCGCGTCGATCCCGCCCACCGCCGAGCTGAAGGTGACGGCTGTTCGCGGGGCAATCACCGGGTCTATCTCGACCCCGCTCTTGACCAGGGCGCGGTGCGCGACCAGCAGGGAGTACTTGAATATCGGCGAAGACCAGCCCGCCATTTTCCGCGGGGACAGGAAAGGGTAGGGCGATTGCGTCGAAATCCGGGACCTGGCCGCAGGACCTCACCGGGAAGCCGCTGCGCAGGGGAAAGCGCGTCAGTTCGGCTATCCCGCTTTCGCCCGCTATTGCCCTGGCCCACTGCGCGTCTTCCTCCGTCCCCAGCGGGGTCACCATATCGTAACCGAGGACAACGGGACGGGGTTCTTTGCTGATCGGGTGGCGCTCATCTTCCTACCAGGGGATGAAACGGTAAAGCTTGGCAAACATCTCGTACACTTCTATCCAGTTCTGGAGGTCCTTCGCCGAGCGCAGGTGGCCGCGCTTGTTGACCATTACCCAGCTCATGTGCGCGGCGCCGTCCTTGCACGTCGAGCACTCCCGGGTCGCCGAGGTGCAGCACCGGTGCGTGCTGCGGAGGTCCGCCGCCCAGCGGGTGAAATGGATGAGCCTTTTGGGCCGCGGGTCGCGGTCGTCCATCTGCTCCGTCACCGAGGGGCATTCATTCCAGCCGAACGGCCGGCCCAGCATTCTGCCCGTCGTCAGGACCTCGTGGTAGTATTTGCAGGAGATGACTGTCCGGGGATAGCTGTCCAGCATCTCGTCCATCTCCGCGCGGATATCTCTCAAGTTCTCGGGGCTCCAGGAAAACCCGTCCACACCCTCATCGTTGGAAAGCAGCTGCATGTGGACCTTGAGGCCGATGCCGGCGATCTTCCGGATGACCTTTTCCGTCCGCCCGATCTGCCGGGGGGTTATGGTGTAAAGATAGTAGGTGTTGGGGTCGCCCTCGTAGTTCCTGCTGGAAACGGCAAAGGTGTCCTTGCCCCTGAGGACTTTTTCGTCCTCTTCGTCGCCCCAGAGCGAGATCCCGACCATCATGTTGGGGAACCTCTCCCGCGAAATTTTCACCTGGCCGTTGGTGGCGCAGTAAGTCGGGAGGCGCTTGTAAAACTGCTCAACCCTGTCCGGGAAAAGGGTCGGCTCGCCCCCGATCAGGATAGCCAGGTTAACCCCGCGGTCCTTCTCCTTCTGGACGAATTCGCCCCACCGGGAAATGTCGGTCTCTTCCGGCGCTATGGTGTGCTCCCCGGAAGAGAAAAAGAAGCACCCCTTGCACTTCAGGTTGCACTTGTTGGTCACGTCGTAAATGGAGCTCCTGATGTTCAGGCGCGAGATGCGCTTGTAGCGCTCGTGCCATTCCGGGTCGAGGAGCGAACTGACGGTGTTCATCAATGGAGCCTTCCAAATCCTATAGCATGCGGGCGGGTCTGAGACCCGCCCCTACTGAAAAATACAAATTCTTTACGTTCCCCTATGTAGGGGTTGGTCTAAGACCAGCCCGGTTCCAGTTAAAATATTGCTCAGAACCCCGGGGGCGAAACCGGGATGCTGCACAGGTTCCTGCCCTTTTCATATCCCATGACCCACACGGACAGGTACGTGTCGACGTAATCGAGCCAGGACTTGAACGTGTCGGGGTCGGTCGCGTGCCGGTAGAGGCGGGCCGTGACGATGGCGCTCCCCGCGGCGTAATGGCGGCACTGGCGGCAGTCGGTGTCGGGCACGCAGCAGGCCGCGTCCCGGTCCCAGGTGAGGTCGGTGCGGTACTGCCGGAAACTCCGCCCCAGCCCCAGCGCGGTCGAGGGGTTCATCCGCGGGTACGGGCATGAATACAGTTCGTGGAGCCCGCGCCTGTGGGTGTGCGCCACCGTGTTGTACCAGGAAAAGAGGACACTCTCAGGGTACTGCGACATCGCCCTGATTATCGAACTGCGGACCCTGGCGAGGGACTTCTGGGTGTGCGACAGGGGGCCCTTGTAGCCGACGGGGGGCGAAAACACGTTGAATGTCACCTTGCAGCCGCTCCGCGAAAGCCGCTCCAGGACGCCATCCGCTTCTGCGATGTTTTCCCTGGTGAAGGTGTAAACGAAGACCGCCCGCGGGTCGCCGCGGTAATTCTCGAGCTGCCTTTCGAGGAGGTCACTGTGCCTCCTGACCCTCAGGCTCGTTTCATCATTGCCCCAGACGGAGATATGTATCTTGTAGCCCACCGACTCCGGTATGCGCTTCACCCCGTTGGTGGCTATGCACCCCAGGGGTATTTCGCCGTAGCAGACCTCCAGCAGCCCGGGGACCAGCGAAGGTTCGGCCCCGGCCAGGACGACATACGTGATCCCCCGCTCTTTCTCCTGCCGCATGAGGCTGCGCCAGGCCTCGGGGTCCCGGTTCTCCTGAGCGAATTGCTTGTCGCCCTCGTAGTAATAACATCCCTCGCAGCGCAGGTTGCAGCGGTTTGCCATGTCGTAAGTCGATTCGCGCAGAAAGAAATATCTGCGGACCTTCTCCCAGCGTTCCCGGACGATGTCTTCGGCAAGGAGATCGGAAAACTTCCACCTGGAAAGGGCATTCTTTTGAGATTCAAGCATAGGGCACTCAGGCGGGATCAGGCGCCGCCCCTGGACAAAATGTATTCCGCAATCAGCCGGATGTTCTTCAGACCCGGATAGTCTTCCTCTTCGATAACGATGCCGTATTCATCCTGGATCACCAGGGCTATCGTGGCTATATCCATGCTGTCAACTCCGAGCTCGTCCACGAGATCGAGTTCGGGGTCGAAGGTCCCGGGGGTAACGTTTTCTAACTTCAGCTCGTCGATTATTATCCGTGCGACGTTGAGTATTATTTTATCTATTTTATTCGGGCCGTTCGACATCCGTTCAACTCCAATAAGATATTAGCCGGCGCTTTCTCCGGAGATGATCCCCGTGCAGGCCGTTTCTTTTGCGGTGGTCGCGATCTCGAAATAATAGGACCGATCATCAATCTTTTTCACATTGACGATCATCTCCTCGCCGGGCAGGACCACTTTCTTGAACCTTACCTTCCTGAACCCGGACACAACCACGGGCCTGCCGGATTTAAGTTCGCATTGCCTGACGGTATCGGCAGCAATCGCGAGCAGCGCGATGCCCGGCAGGATAGGCTCCCCGGGGAAATGCCCCGCAAACCAGGGGGATTCGCCGTCTGCCCTCGCCGAAGCCGAGAACCCGCCGCCTTCACAGCCGGCGTGCCGCACCAGGTCCCACTGCCCGCTCATAGAGCCGGGTGAGGCAGGTGTGCCTTGAGGTAATCGACTATATGCTGGACAGTGCGCATCTTCTTCAGTTCCTGCTCATTGATCTCAATGTTCATCCGTGATTCCAGGAGCGCAATCATGTCGAGTGCGTCTATGCTGTCCAGTCCCAGGGTTTCAAAAAGGTCCGATTCGGGCTGTATTTTTTCTGCCGGTATCTCGAATTCCTCGACGAGGCATTTTTTGACAAGTGCGAAAATCTCCTGCTGTTCCATGCTGTTCTGAAAAAACCCTCTGACAAGCCGTAAACCAAGCCATAAACCAGACTGTAAGCGCCCGGGCCTGCCTCTCGCAATTTTTATCAATATTTCGGGAGTGATATCCCACTTACGAACAGTTTTTCAATCTTTATTTTCCCTGTCGTAATCGGCCGATTTCTTTCGCGCCGTGACCTCCAGGAGCATCCCCCCGGTGAATGCCGACTTGAGGACGTGGGACGATATGCCCGTAACGGCGAACCCCGCCGCCGTGAGTGATTCCCTGATCTCCCGCTCGGTCCTCGCCCTCAGCCAGATGCCCTGCCTGCAGGCGTTCCCGAGCTGGGTGAACAGCCTGAAAAAACCCCGGCGCGCCGTGGTGAAATAAATAACGGCGCCCTCATTCATGCAGGCGTGAAGCTTCCGGAAGAGCCCGGGCAGGTCGCCCACGTATTCGAAGCTGGAAAAGCTGCATACAGAGTCGAATTTCCCCTCGAGGGGCATGCACTCGATGTCGCCCCTGACCGCCCTGATGTTCGTCTATCCCTGAAGATTCGGCCTTTTCCCGGAGCTTTGCAAGCATGTGCCCGGAAACATCGACGGCCACCAGTTCCCGGCAGAGCCCGGCAAGAGGCAGGGAATAAAGGCCGGTGCCGGCCCCGACCTCGAGCACCCTGCCGGTGCCGGTAAAGATTTCCCGCATCCGGGGCAGGACGATTTCCATCTCCCTGCGGCGGGCCAGGGAAACGCCGGAATGGAGCTGCTCGCGGTCGTAATCTGGTGCGAGCGAGTCGTAGAAAAGTTCAGCCGGGCCCGGTTCCGGGTCCCCGGGGCAGTATGGCCTCATTATATCCCGGCCCAGGAGCACGGACAGCGGGGCTGGTTCGAGCCCCTTTTCCCTGATGCCCCGGATGATCTTCCCGACTTCAGCGAGCCAGGGGCCCGGGTCCTTTTTCCCCCTCGGGCCTCCTGTCGTGCAGGACGATGATATCCCCGGGCGAGAGGCGGCCGAGGATTTTGCCCGCCATGCCGTCCGTCCGTCCCGCTATACCGTCATAGGCGCGGCGGCTGAAAGTCACGCACAGCATCCCCAGCCTCAGGAGCTCTCCCCAGAGAAGCGGGTTGGTGATGCCGACCGGGGGGCGGAAGGCCAGGGTGACTATGCCGAACTCCGACTTGAATATCTCCCGGGCATCCCTGATGTTCTTCCCGAGCCTTCGCGCCCTGCGCAGCATCAGCAAGGGGTCGTGGTCGAGGGAATGGTTGCCGATCTCGTGCCCGTTCGGCAATGATCATCTTCACCATTTCGGGGTGCCTGAGCGCGTTCTCCCCGGTTATGAAAAAAGCCGCCCTGGCATTTTCCCTGGCAAGCAGGTCCAGCAGAAGAGGGGTGACGGCCGGGTCGGGCCCGTCGTCGAAAGTGAGGGCAACCGAATTGCCGGCCCCTTTGCCCCGCGAGATCACCGGCAGGTAAAAAGAGAAGCCCGGGAAGAAAGGCGCGGCGAGGCAAATTGCGCAGAATCCCGCGAGCGGCAGGGCGGCGAGGGCCGGGCTGATAAAGGCCAGTGCGGCCGCGGCCTGCAGCGCCAGCACTCCCGTGATGTGGGCCGCGCTCAGGGGGAATATCAGGGGCCCCGTCTTTCTCATCTGATCAGGTACTCCCAAAGCGGGCCGCTCAAGCCCCGCGCATGCATCCTGTCCACTATGGCCGAGGTCGTTTCCCCCCCGGCGCCTATGACCCAGTTGAGCCGCCCCCGGGAGTGATTTTTTACAATGGTTTCCGGGTCCAGGCCCTCAAGCGGCCGGGATTCATAGAAAACGGGACGGGAAATATCGCTCGATCTATCTATTAAGCCCTCTGCAACGGCAATCTCGTAGAGGCGGGTCAGGGGGTAGATCCGGATGCCGCAGAAGAAAAAGAGCACCGACCTCCTCAGCCCCTCGGCGCTTGCCAGCGTCTCCTCCAGCGTCTGCCTGCTTTCCCCGGGGCCGCCGGGGAGGAAAAAATGGGCAATGTGCAGTCCCGCTTCCAGGGCGCCCTCGTGGGCCCGCAAGACGTCGGCCTTCCGGAAAGGCTTGGCATAGGAAGCCAGGACAGGGTCCGAGAGGGAATCGGTCCCGAATTCAACATGCTTGAGACCGGCGTCCCTCAGCCGGCGGAAATAGCCGCGAGGCGGGGCAAGGGGGGTGAAAAGGCCTCCCCAGGGGATAACCAAACCGTACTTTCTGAAGCTTTGCGCGACTTCGAGGCTGTGTTCCCAATCGCAGTTGAAGGCCGAATCCACAATGTAAAGGTATTTGGCCCCTGCCTCCTGCAGTTCCAGGGCCGTCGCGGCCACCTCGTCAGGCGGGAAAAGACTCAGGCTTGACCCTTCTATTTCCGAGTAAGTGCAGTAAACGCATTTATACGCGCAGCCCCTCTTTGTCTGCAGATTCAGGATGCCGCCTTTTTCGATATAATAGGGGACATGGTCTGCCCGGGCGTCAAAATCCCTTTTGAAAGGCCCTCCCCATTGGCCGGATTTTCTATACGACTTGGAATCCCTTTCCACGACCCCCGGGATGTCCTTTAAAGGCCGTTTATTTTCGAGTGCATCCAGCAGGGCCGCGAAATGTTCGCCGGGGCCTATTATCCCGAAATCGGCCCCGCACTCCCTCATGATTTCCCGCGGGAAGATCGTAAAACCGCTCCCCCCGAGAACAAGGGGGGCATCTGTGGCGGCCCTGATCTCGCCCGCAATCCTGCGGTAATTTTCCACGAAACTTTTCGAATCAGAGACGTCCAGGTTATCGATATTCCTTACGGAGAGGCCCACAACATCCGGTTGGAATCCGGATATGAACCCGGTGAGACCCTCCGGGTCCACGTTCATATCGAATACCCGGACAAGGTGGGCGCCGCAGAGGGCCCCTTTCACGTAATCAAGCCCGATGGGGTAGACAGGGTAGGGCACGTTCAAGGTGTTGGCCGATACCAGCAAAACTTTCATTTCATGCCCCTCCGGGAGGGAGGATTTCCACGGCGGACAGGTAATTGCCGGTGCCGATCACGAGGATGCCCCTTGCCGTGCAGCCGTTTCAGCCCGTCACCGCCCATGGGGGGCAGTTCGCCTCTCGCGACGAATTCCACTGCCGCCGCGACGGCGGGGGCACAGGCCGTCGCGAACTGGCCGAATATCTCCCTCAGGTCGATAACGGGAACGGCGAGCCCGGAGGCACCCATAAATGCCGAAACCAGCCCGCGGCCCGTCTCCCTGGAGCATGCCGGTACGCTTGCCAGGACTGCCCCGAATGATTCCCTGATCATGTCGGGGCCCCCAAGCGCTGCGATGAGGCCGGGTATATCGCCTTTGGCATTTTCCGGGCAAAACCTGAGGAAGGGGACCCTGATCTGCGGGCATGCCGGCACGGTCCCGGACTTCCTCAGCAGCAATGCGCCGCCGCCGTCGGCGGGCCAGGGCCCGACCGAACGGTCGAAGGCGCCGGAAAGCGGCTCATGGTGCTCGTCGGCGCCGATGACGAGCAGGGTATCCCCGTCCCCCGCTATGAGGCCTGCCGTGTACAGGGCCTGCTCGAACGAGCAGTCCCCCCCGCTGACGGTGATATTGGGCCCTGTCGCCTGGAACCATGACGCCACGTGCCCCGCGGGCGCGTTGTGGACCGAGCCGATGAAATCCGTCGGGCTCGCAAACCTCTCCTGCGACTTGAACAGCCCCGAGAGGAACCCGTAAGTCTCGGACATCGCGCCCCAGGCGGTCCCGAAATAAACGGAACCGGGCCGCTCGCCCCGCAAGGCATCGTTGACAGCGTCAATCGCGAGGCCCAGGGTCATGCGGGCCAGGCGCTTCAGCCGCCTCGCGGCCGGCGGGGGTATGCCTGCGGACATCTCGGCAATGTCCCTGGTCCCGGCACAGGGTTTTCCCGCATAGATGCTCTCCATGGTCTTTGCCTTGTTTCCCGCCCCGGTCGAACAGCTCGCCGCAATGACCGAGAAGGTGCTGGGGTATGGGCGGGCAGGGCGCTCTGTCTCGCGGAAACCCGGAAATACCAGCGGACAGACCGGCGGATAGTATTGAAGCGTTGTTCCCCCCAAACCCGAACGAGTTGGTAAGCGCCGCCCGCACCTTTTTGTGGATAACGCGGTTTTCCGGGACGATTTCGAGTTTCGGGTCGGGGGCTGCATACCTCGTGGCCGGGACGAAACCCTCTTCCATGGCCATCGAGGTGACGATGAGCCCTGCAACGCCCGAGGCTGCCAGGGAATGCCCGAAGGCCCCCTTGGTCGACGACACGGAGGGGGCCCCGGCCGGGAAAATCTTTCTAAGGGCCCTTGCCTCGGAAAGGTCGTTGTCAATGGTGCCCGTCCCGTGGAGGTGGACAAAGTCTATCTGCTGCGGGCGAGACCCCGGCCCCGTCCAGGGCGCTCTGCATTGCCTCAAACGCCCCCCTGCCTTCGGGGTGGGGCGCCGAGGGGTGGTAGGCGTCGCAGGAAAGTCCGGCTTCCAGCAGTTCGCAGGCGGCCCCGCGCGGGGGCGCGTCGGCCGCGCTCAGCACGACCATGGCGGCCGCTTCGGCGACAGACATCCCCTTGCGGTTTACGTCAAAGGGGCGGGCGCCTTCCGGGTCAATGAGCTGCAGGGAGTTGAAGCCGTGATAGGTGAGCCGGCACAGGCAGTCCGCCCCGCCCGCCAGGACCGTGCGGGCCTTGCCGCTCCTGAGCAGTTCAAGGGCGATCTTGACGGCCACGGAGCCCGACGAGCAGGCCGTGCAGACCGTGATGACAGGGCCGCGGCAGTTGAGCCGGCCCGCCACATATTCGGAAACGGACCCCGCCGAATGGAACAGGTACAGTGCCGGATTGAAATCGGCCCTGCGGATCAGCTCCTCGGAGACCGCCATGCCGCCGGTTGTGGTGCCGATGACGACGGCATCCGACGGGCCTTCCAGGCCGGCTGTCGCCTGCAGCGCGGCCGCGAGCGCCAGGGCATGGGTCCGGGGGACGGAATCGTCGTGGCTGAACGATATTTCACCGACGGGCAGGGGGGCTGATGGGGTCTTGAAAAGGGTGAGGGGGCTGATCCCCGAAACACCGGACTTGACCGCTTCGGCAGTGAGGGCTTTCCCGTTGCCGAGCGGGCTGATGATTCCTGTTCCGGTTATGAAGACTCGCATTCAATCATCGGGGCCGGTTTTCGTGGATGAACTGCGCCAGGGACCTCAGGGTCGCAAACACTTTTTCGCCGAGTTCCCGGCTGTCGATCTGGACCGCATAGTCCCTTTCAATCATCATGACAAGCTCGAGGACATCGATGGAGTCTATCCCCATTTCGCCCCCGACCAGCTGGGAATCCGGGTCAAGCTTATCGGGGCTCAGCTGTATAAGGCCGAGGGTTTCTATTATTTTGATTTTGAGTTCTTCGATTAACTGTTCCATGTGGTCCTTAAAAATTGATCTATTTGCCGGCGTCGCCTTTTTGCCGGAACCTTTTCCTGAAAGCCTGCCTGGCCTGGTCGCGGCAGAATTCGTAAATTTTCGAGCCGACGAGAAACACGCCGGCCAGGAAAACGAGGTGAGAGAAACCGTAAACAAGGGGGCCTCCCACCAGCCCCACTGCCGGCTCATTCAGGTAGACGGACAGGAATCCCAGGAAAAAAACGGCGGGCCAGCCTATTATGTAACTGACCAGGATCAGGGCAAGGCCCAGGGCGATCCTGAAGTTTAAAGTGAAACCCGTTATCTCATCAAAGCCCTTAGAGCTCATGAAGGATCATCAGTCTGCGAACTACCTCCTGGAGACGGCCACGTTCTTGAAAGTCACGTCATGCTCGCGCCACTTCCAGATCATCACGGTGCGCGTCCCGGAATACGTGTGGAGATTCAGCGTCTTTATCGTCTTCATGTTCGGCACGTCCCGGAAGACGAACTGGACGGTAATAGGCTGCCCGTCCTCTATCCTGATACCCTCGCTGTCTTTCACAAGGGTATGCTTGTCGTTTTCGTATGTGAAAACCTGGTTCACATCATAGGCCTTGCCGCTGGAATCGAAAATCTTCGATTTCACGTACCTTGATTTTTCACCGTAAAAAGTCAGGTTCCTCCAATAGCCGATCTTGTTCGTGATCGTGAAAGTGCAAGTTATGTCATTCTGCGACATCGTGACGCTCAGCAGTTCATAGACGTAATCGTCCTCATGCTTGGTGGCAATGGCCTTGTAACTCTTTTTCGCAGGCCTGGGCACGTCGGGCGGCGGGGCTTTTTTCGGGGGTTCTTCCTTCTTCACCTCGGCGGGGGGAGGCTCCTGAGGGGGTTTCTCAACCTCGGCCGGGGGCGGCTCCCTGGGTTCGAGCTTCGGGGCAGGCGCCGAGGAGGGCTTTTCCCCGGAATCAATACCATGCGACAGCATGTTTTCAATCGACCTGGTCTTGGCGATCTCCGTCTTCCTGGCCCCTATTACCTTGGCACTGGCCGTGTTCAGGATCTTGCAGGAAATTCTTATGCTGTCGCCGAACGGGGTCAGCATGCCCGTCACCAGCAGGTCCACGCCGGCGATCTTGCCCAGTTCCTTGACGGTCTGCGCGTCCACGAGGCCGGAAAGCTCGAACTTGTGTTCGGTGAGGATGCTCTTCAAATGGCCCCTGTCGATGACCTCGTATTTTTGCGAATTCCTCGTCAGGTCGACCGACAGCTCTTCCGCGATAAAGCGGCCCAGTTCGGTGGTGCCGCCCTTGAGGTCCGTGAAGTCGACTACCGCCACCCGCTTTTTGCCGCTCTTGATGATGTCCTTGGTTATCCCCTGCGACATCTGGTTGAGCTCCTCCTGGTAAGAGTACGAGGGGGCAGACAGGGCGAAAAAGAGGGAAAAGGCCAGGATCAGCGCAATAGCATTCTTCGACATTGTCTCTCCAGTTTGAGGGTGGAAGCAAAAAACACGAATATGCAAAAGTTTAGATGTTTTAAACAACTTTTTAGCCGTTTTTGCAACTTCAAAATATGGAGATGGGGGGATGGGCTGCCTGAACGTGCCGCGATATCGCGATATGATGTCGTAGGGGCGTATTGCAATACGCCCCTACAAAGCAATCTGAAGGGGATCTAGTTTTTCTCCTGCACCTTCGGCATTTCCAGTTTGCCGCTTTCGTCGAACGGCAGCCAGCCCAGCGAGCCCGCCGCCAGGCTCCCCTTTACCCTGTAGGTAAGGGCCGGGTTTCGCCGGACTTCCATTCCGTTATCTGGCGCAGGACATTGGCAAGGGTGCTGACCGCCGTCACTTCCAGAATTTCTTCCCCCAGGCGCGGTACTGTCACCGGCTTGTTGCTGACCCCCCTGGCAAAGGGCTGGCCATTAACTTCAACCTCGAAATTGAGGCCCGTCAAAGGGATCTCGACATCGTTGGGGTTCATGACCCTCAGCTTGCAGGAGAACCGCTGTTCAAGAACCCCGCTTCAATTATGCCGATATCCGCGAGCGTGACCGTCGGCGGTTTCACGCTCACCGCGGCGCAGCCGCCCAATATCAGGAAAGATACCAGGACTGATGCAATCAGCACGTTTCTGTTCATATGCCGGCCTCCATGCCTTGCCCCGAGTGCTGGGGTCAGGTCTTGAAATGTGAAAAAACTGATATTTCAAGACCTGACCCCAAGGGGAAATTATTTGGCGGGCGTGGTCAGGGGCGCTGTTGCGTCATCCACGGCCTTCTTGGTCGCGGCCTTCGTGTCCGCCGCCTTCTTATCAGCTGCCGCTTTCTTGTCGGCAGCTTTCTTTTCCGCGTCGGCTTTTTTCTTTTCAGCCGCCGCTTTCTTATCAGCTGCTTTCTTCTCTGCTGCTGCTTTCTTCTTTTCCGCGGCCTCTTTCTTTTCGGCCGCTTTTTTTTCGGCTGCCGCCTTTTTCTCCGCTGCTTTCTTTTCCGCCGCCGCTTTCTTGTCTGCGGCTTTTTTTTCCGCGGCTGCCTTCTTGTCTGCTGCGGCCTTCTCTGTGTCTGACTTAATGGTGTCAAGCGGTGAGGGGGCCGTAGTCTGGGCTACTGCCATCATCGAGGTGCTCAACAGAAAAACCAAACCAACCAGTGCATGCGAAAAATTTCTTCAATCATCGTTCTCCTTTCAGGGTGTATAAATTATATTGACCAAAAAAGGATTCCTCTACTAAGCAGTTATCAATCGTTATCTTTATGTTTGCTTTTCCTTGCCCTTGTCCTTTTACCCTTTCGCCTTTTCCCTTTCCCTTGCCGCCATCCTTAGCCGTCGAGGTCGTGCCCCCTCTTCAGGGCATGGAATTCCGCGAACCGGGCTTAATCCCGAGGCTCTTCGCGAAAGCCCCCCAGCCTTTCTTTTTGCCGGACTTGTATCTTTCCATCACATACTCGGGCGGGATGGTGGGACATCTCGCCGAGGCGCATGACCATGTAAGCGTCCGCCGGGTTGGGAAAATTGCCGACAATCGCGCTCACCTTTGCTGATCCGATGTTGAAGCGCGTCGCGAACTGGGCCTTGAAACCTGTCGGGTCCGCCTGGGCCACGACATTCATCTGCTTCATCCAGTCGAAATCCCCCGCGACCGCCATCGTCGAGCAAAGCACGATCGAGAGAGCAGCAAGACAAAGACTCTCAAGATTTTCATTGTGATCCTCCTTTAAATTTAAAACTCAAACACATTCGTTCCTTATATCAATAAACGATCTTTGTTAAACAAATTCTCAGGAATTCGACAGCGGCTTCGGCCGGTCGACGACATAGCCCTGGATCGCGTCCACGTTGAGTTCCCTCAGTATCTGCACCTGGCTCTCGGTCTCGACGCCTTCCGCGATACGACCACGTCGATGCTGTGCGCCACGCTGCAGATCGAGCTGATGAAGAAGCGGCTGTCGCTGTCCTCATCCTTCAACTCCCCCGTGTATGCCCGGTCGATCTTCACGTATTCGGGCCGCAGCGACTGGAGGTAACCAAATTGCCGAAGCTCTGCCCGTAATGGTCCAGCGCCATCTTGTGGCCGGACTCCCGGACTGACGCCGCGAATTCCTTGACGAGGTCCACGTTCTGCACCGCCCCGAACTCGGTGAATTCGAAAATTATCCGGGGCGCTGCTGCCGGCATGGACCTTGAGGGCACCCTGCAGCCATTCTGTAAAGCCTGCGTCCCGCAGGGAGGCGGGCGAGACGTTCACGGCCACCTCGTCCGTGCCGAGCCGTTTGCGGTCGAGCTTCACGACTTCCTGATGACCAGGCGGTCGAGCGTGGAAACCAGCTTCAGGCGCTCGGCCAGCGGCATGAACACGCCGGCGCTCAGGATTTCCCCGCTCTCCAGGATTATCCTGGAGAGGACCTCCAGGTGAAGTACCTTGCTCCTGTCGTCGGCTTTGACCACCGGCTGCCCGTGGAGCTCGATGACGCTGTCCCTCAGCGCTCTTTCAAGCGTTTCCTTCCACTGCATCTGCCCGAGCGGGGCCTTTGAATCCCCGGCTATCTCTTTGACTTTCCAGGTATTGGCCCCCTCCTGCGTCGGCGGCTGCAGGGCCGAGTCGGCTTCGGCAAGGAGCCGGCCAAGCGTCACGGTCGTGTCATAGAAACAGGCCCCGACGTTGCAGACATTGTCCGAGGCCGTTATGCCCTCGGCGGAAAGTGCGGCAAGGGAGTTGGCGACGTCGGCCGCGATCCTCTCCGTATCCGATGCGGGGTAGTCCGGGAGAAAGACGGCGAAATCACTGCCCGAAAGCCGTGCGGTGACCGAGCCGGCAAGCTTTCCCGAGATCTCGTGGATAACCGCCGCCACCCTTTTCAGGAACTCGTCGGCCTGCACAAAGCCTTTCTGCTGGTTGAGCTGTTCCAGGCCGTGCGCTTTAACAAGCAGCAATATCCCTTTTGTCTCGCTTTCTTTCCTGTCAAGCCGGGCCGTGACCTGGGTCTCCAGGTACCGGCGGTTGCCGAGGCCGGTCAGCGGGTCGCAGTAGGCGCGCTCCCGGAGCCCTTCGGCATGGCTGACCTGCTCCGCGAACATCTCCTTGACTTTTTCGTCATCCGGTTCATGGCCAGGACGACGCTCCGCAGTTCCCTCGTCCGGGGTATCTTCTCCTGGAACTGGTATTCCCTCCTGCACAGGGCATCGGCCTGACGTTCGACGAGGACCAGGGGCCTCGGAGCAGCCGCAGTCCGACACCGCCGATGATAAGGACAAAAATGCCGCAGGCGACAAAGAACAGCGTCGTGCGGCGGATGTCCTGCCACAGCGTGTTGTAGGCATAGCCCGGGTGGCTCTTCACTTATATGGTTCCCGCCTGCTGCCAGCCTTTCGTCACGAAGGCGCTCGCTTCCGGCGCCTTGAGGGGGACCAGTGGATGAACCACTGGGGCACATCCTCGATCACGACGTTGAGTTTCCTCTCGACGAGGGCTTCGCCTTCCGTGTCGCAGGAATTTTATCTCCTCATAATAACCCCGGTCGAACAGGGCGCTGATCATGGTTTCGATGCTCGAGCATGTCGTCGGCATACTGGGAGATGGCCAGGCCGAGGGAACTAGCCGTGTCCTGGGCGTGCGACTCGAGCTGGTCCATCGAGAAATGACCTGGTGTTCTCGAGCTTGGCGAACCAGGTCCCGGTGAAAAGCACCAGGAAAAGCGCCAGGGTAAAAACAACAAGCTGCCTGTAAAGAGTCATATTTCACCTCGTAGCAAGAATTATTTGATATTGTTCTGAGGCCATTCTCTGCTGAAGATCAGTCCATGCCGACAGACGGCTGCTCTTGCCGGCCAGTTTGCCCTGTCCGCGCTCGTGGGCCAGCCACAGCCCTGTGACATTGAAGGTAAATATCGGCACCAGGTCCTTTCTTTCCGAAGCCGGCTTGATTTCGTCGATCTGATTGCAGAGGATCAGAGGCTCGGCACTCGGCGTGCTGTAGTATGCCATGACCATATGCATTTCGTTGTAAGTGAGTGATTTTACGTAGGCAATGCGGAGCTTTTCGTCCTCCACCCCCATCGTCTTGAGGCTGAAATACTTGGCGATCGCGTAATCCTCGCAGTCACCCGCCCCGTGGCAGAGGAATTCAACGGGGGTTGCCCAGTAATCTTTGGCGCCGTAAAGTTCGATATCATTGACGAAGAAGATCGTCTTGTTGAAGAAATTATTGACTCTCCGGAGTTTCTGCCTGTCGCTGCCGGATCGCCTGTTCAGGAGCGCCTCCCAGGCAACCAGGCGCTTGCGGGCTTCCTTGCCGCATTTCTGCTCGGCCTTGTCGACGACGCCGCTCTCAAGGCTGAATCTCTCGGCCGTGAACACAGATCCGGTAACCGCCAGGCCAAGAAAAAAAACCGCTGCGAGCAGGGCAATGGAGAGATTGCGGGGGGCCGAGGAGATTTTAGAGGGTTCCAAGTTCCGGTCCCTTTGGAAAATTGCTTTGATGGGTCTGACCACAAGTTCACCGAAAAACGAATCGTCTTCTTGCTTTGGCGGATTTCTTATAAGTCACAGATTGCGTTTCCTGTCAAGCGATTGATCTTTTCCGCTCATCCTCCGGCTTGACCGAGGAATCCAGTCCTTTGAAAGTATTTCATCCCGAGCGCTTCGATGCGGCGCCATGCACCGCAGGCTCTGAAATGAGAGTTGAGAATTTACTTGTCATTAACCGACTTGATCGGGGAAACCAGATTTTGCAGATCCTGATAGGGTCAGGAGACCCCGGTTTCACTTAATAGTCCGCTGTCCAAATGAGCTTACATGTTAATCCGGCTTTTAGCATCCTTATACAAGTCTCTAAAGGCGCATTCCGCATCTCCCTCCTACAGCCGTTTGCCCAGGCGAATTCATTTATTTTGCATATAACACAAACAAGTATAAGCAAAGTAAGCAAACAAGTTAAGTTTGCAAATATAACCACTCCCGGTAAGACTAGACACTACAAGGCATTGTACCAAGGTACAATTGACTCATAAGCAAGATTCTATACAATCTGTGACCAAGATCACACCAATATGGCGATAAATTTATACATTTCGTGATGAAGAGCACAAAAAACTGAAAAAATTGAAAAGTTTAAATAATTTAAAGGAGAACTCTCATGGCTAAAGCAGAACACGTAGTTAAAGGGAAGGTCGCCATCCTCAGCGGAACAGTAAAGGCCGTATCCCCGGAAGGTGTTGTGCGCGTTCTTACAGTAAACAGCCTTATCTATGCAGATGATAAAATTATTACAGGCCCTGATGGAAGCGTTTCCATCGTCTTCGACTCAGCCCCCCCCACCCAGCTCGACCTGGGCAGGATGAGCGAAGTGCAGATTACCGAGGACGTCTATGGCGGCGGGCATGTTTCTCCGGCGGCAGCAGCCGATGCAGCAGCCGAGCAGGAGGCGATCCAGACGGCCCTGCTGCAGGGCGACCAGCCGATCCAGCTTGACGCAACCGCGGCCGGCGGTGAGCTGAGCTCGGGCGGCGGCCACCCGGTCTTTGTAGTAACCCCCAACTGGCAGGCGGTAACCCCGGAGAGCGGGGCGGAAACGAAGGGGATCACCTGGGGAGGGATCGAGGAGACGAGGTTTGATCCCGATCTGACAGAGCCACCTGTTATTGTTAATGTATCTATTGATGATGTCACAGTGGCAGAGCCCGCAGAGAATACAACGTCAGTGGCGACATTTACCGTGACACTCTCCGAGCCGGCGGCCCAGGATGTCGTGATAAGCTTTACCACTGCAGATGGTACGGCAATCTCGGGAGGTACAGGGGTAGGAGAGCAAGATTACGGCTCAACATCGGGGACCGTGACTATCCTTGCAGGCCAGACCTCGGCAACGATCGAAGTAACGGTGAGCGGCGATAATGTTTATGAGATCACTGAGCAGTACAATGTCAACCTTACAGGTATTGTTTCCGGACCGGCAACTATCGAGGATGACCAGGGAATCGGGACGATCCTGGACAACGACGCCCGCCGTCTTCTCGATCAGTGACGGTGGACGAGAATGCCGGGACGATCAGCTTCACGGTGACCAAGGCTGGTTTGACGGTGGCCTCCTCGGTTGATTACTCAGTTGCCCCGGAGACGGCCGTGACCCCCGGCATACACTGTACGCGCCGTTACGGCGGACTCTGAACATCCCGGGGCATTCACAGTGGAACTTCAACAACGCCGAGCAGCGGTGACTGCCCTGACGATATCCGACGCCCAGGGTATCGGGACTATTTTGGACAACGACACTCAGCCGGCCTTCTCGATCAACGATGTGACGGTTGACGAGAATGACGGGACGATCACCTTCACGGTGACCAAGAGCGGTCTGACGGCCGTCGCCTCCTCGGTTGATTACTCGGTGGCCCCGAACACGGCCGTGACCCCCGGCGACTACACAGCGGGGACGAGCGCCCTTACGGGGACCCTGAACTTTGCGGCGGGCGTGACCACCCAGACCATCACTCTCAACATCACCGACGACTCGGTCTACGAGCTGACCGAGAACTTCAACGTCAACCTGACGAACGCGGTGCAGGCGACGATATCCGACGCCCAGGGTATCGGGACGATCTTGGACAACGACACTCAGCCGGCCTTCTCGATCAACGATGTGACGGTTGACGAGAATGACGGGACGATCACCTTCACGGTGACCAAGACGGTTTGACGGCCGTGGCCTCCTCGGTTGATTACTCGGTGGCCCCGAACACGGCCGTGACCCCCGGCGACTACACAGCGGGGACGAGCGCCCTTACGGGGACCCTGAACTTTGCCGCGGGCGTGACCACCCAGACCATCACGCTGAACATCACCGACGATCGGTCTACGAGCTCACCGAGAACTTCAACGTCAACCTGACGAACGCGGTGCAGGCGACGATATCCGATGCCCAGGGTATCGGGACGATCTTGGACAACGACGCTCAGCCGGCCTTCTCGATCAACGATGTGACGGTTGACGAGAATGACGGGACGATCACCTTCACGGTGACCAAGACTGGTTTGACGGCCGTGGCCTCCTCGGTTGATTACTCAGTGGCCCCGAACACGGCCGTGACCCCCGGCGACTACACAGCGGGGACGAGCGCCCTTACGGGGACCCTGAACTTTGCCGCGGGCGTGACCACCCAGACCATCACTCTGAACATCACGGACGATTCTGTCTACGAGCTGACCGAGAACTTCAACGTCAACCTGACGAACGCGGTGCAGGCGACGATATCCGACGCCCAGGGTATCGGGACGATCCTGGACAACGACGCTCAGCCGGCCTTCTCGATCAACGATGTGACGGTTGACGAGAATGACGGGACGATCACCTTCACGGTGACCAAGACTGGTTTGACGGCCGTGGCCTCCTCGGTTGATTACTCGGTGGCCCCGAACACGGCCGTGACCCCCGGCGACTACACTGCGGGGACGAGCGCCCTTACGGGGACCCTGAACTTTGCCGCGGGCGTGACCACCCAGACCATCACCCTGAACATCACGGACGATTCGGTCTACGAGCTGACCGAGAACTTCAACGTCAACCTGACGAACGCGGTGCAGGCGACGATATCCGATGCCCAGGGTATCGGGACTATTTTGGACAACGACGCTCAGCCGGCCTTCTCGATCAACGATGTGACGGTTGACGAGAATGACGGGACGATCACCTTCACGGTGACCAAGAGCGGGTCTGACTGCCGTGGCCTCCTCGGTTGATTACTCGGTGGCCCCGAACACGGCCGTGACCCCCGGCGACTACACTGCGGGGACGAGCGCCCTTACGGGGACCCTGAACTTTGCCGCGGGCGTGACCACCCAGACCATCACCTGAACATCACGGACGATTCCGTCTACGAGCTGACGGAGAACTTCAACGTCAACCTGACGAACGCGGTGCAGGCGACGATATCCGACGCCCAGGGTATCGGGACGATTTTGGACAACGACGCTCAGCCGGCCTTCTCGATCAACGATGTGACGGTGACGAGAATGACGGGACGATCACCTTCACGGTGACCAAGAGCGGCCTGACGGCCGTGGCCTCCTCGGTTGATTACTCGGTGGCCCCGAACACGGCCGTGACCCCCGGCGACTACACTGCGGGGACGAGCGCCCTTACGGGACCCTGAACTTTGCCGCGGGCGTGACCACCCAGACCATCACTCTCAACATCACGGACGATTCGGTCTACGAGCTGACCGAGAACTTCAACGTCAACCTGACGAACGCGGTGCAGGCGACGATATCCGATGCCCAGGGTATCGGGACGATCCTGGACAACGACACGCAGCCGGCCTTCTCGATCAACGATGTGACGGTTGACGAGAATGACGGGACGATCACCTTCACGGTGACCAAGAGCGGGTTTGACGGCCGTGGCCTCCTCGGTTGATTACTCAGTGGCCCCGAACACGGCCGTGACCCCCGGCGACTACACTGCGGGGACGAGCGCCCTTACGGGGACCCTGAACTTTGCCGCGGGCGTGACCACCCAGACCATCACCCTGAACATCACGGACGATTCCGTCTACGAGCTGACCGAGAACTTCAACGTCAACCTGACGAACGCGGTGCAGGCGACGATATCCGATGCCCAGGGTATCGGGACGATCCTGGACAACGACGCTCAGCCGGCCTTCTCGATCAACGATGTGACCGTGACGGAGGGCGTGAATCGCCACGATCACCTTCACGGTGACCAAGAGCGGCCTGACGGACCAGCCATCCTCGGTTGATTACTCGGTGGCCCCGAACACGGCGGTGACCCCGGGCGACTACACGGCGGGCACGAGCGCGCTCACCGGCACGCTGAACTTTGCGGCGGGCGTGACCACGCAGACCATCACGCTGAACATCACCAACGACGCGATCTACGAGCTGACCGAGAACTTCAACGTCAACCTGACGAACGCGGTGCAGGCGACGATATCCGATGCCCAGGGTATCGGGACGATCCTGGACAACGACACTCAGCCGGCCTTCTCGATCAACGATGTGACGGTTGACGAGAATGACGGGACGATCACCTTCACGGTGACCAAGACTGGTTTGACGGCCGTGGCCTCCTCGGTTGATTACTCGGTGGCCCCGAACACGGCCGTGACCCCCGGCGACTACACCGCGGGGACGAGCGCCCTTACGGGGACCCTGAACTTTGCCGCGGGCGTGACCACCCAGACCATCACTCTGAACATCACCGACGACTCGATCTACGAGCTCACCGAGAACTTCAACGTCAACCTGACGAACGCGGTGCAGGCGACGATATCCGACAACCAGGGTATCGGGACTATTTTGGACAACGATACAATATCTGTCACCGCGGATTCGGGAATTGTCTGGGAGGAAGCCCTTGATTCTGGCGATGTGGCTTCGGGAGACTATATCGGTACAGACCCGACTAGTCCGCTTGAGTCCGATGGAGGGAGTATTACACTGGCCAATATAGGAGCTGGTCTGACCATAGGTACGGATTACTTTATTGCCGTAAATGGTAATGCTATTACAGCAGATGATACATCAATAACGGGTAACAAGGGGACATTGATAATTGACAAGGATGGGTCATGGACCTATACCCTGCACGACAACTCGCTGGCTCATACCGGAGTCAATCTGACAGGATTGGCTGATGTCATAGATGGAGAATCTTTCGCAATCACCGTTGAAGACGCGTTGGGGACTACGATAAGCACTGCATCGGATGACTTGGTGATCCAGATCGCCGATGACGGTCCGACAGCCATCAGCCCCCAGGGAGCCTATCTTTTGAATAAAGCAGGTGCGACATTCACAACGGGTAAGCTCGATTTTGCCGATGGTCAGATAGAAGACAACCTCGGTGCTGATGGTGGTGCAATACGTTTCCCCATATCGCTTGAGAGCACGCCAAGCAATCTCACATCGGGAACATTTGAGATCCATTACGACGTCTCTGCCAATGGATTGGTTCTAACAGGTTATACAGATGAAATGGGCAATGTGTTCACGATAACCCTTAATCCTAATGCCTCCGGTGAGGACCTTTATACAGTTCACATGATTGGAACCGTTGATGGAGGCGCTACTACTATCGACTTCAATGCCGGCGGTTACAATTTTGTCGGAGGAAATGGTGCTTGGGCGGGGTTCAACACCGTGGACAGAAAAACAGGGACTGACTTGATACCGGGTAGCAAAGACCTTCTTTTAACCCCAATTAATGGTGGCACTGTAAACACAACTGCCAATACCGGAGGGGTGGGTAATTCGTTTATAGACGATCTTCCTGGGGAATTGAGTGAGGGCATGCGAGTTGATTTTGTAATTGATCTGAGCGGGAAATCCCCAGGGCCATCCATACACATGATCCCGGGAATCATGACCACGAGTTCGACGGTCATTACACGGTCAATGGGGCTTCAGCGACCTTCACCGCGTGCAGTAATGCATCTATAAAAATCATCGCCTATGATGATGGCGATACTCCTCCTCCTGACCCTGATAATAAAGTGGGGGATGGAACAAGGATGTCATAACTGCCATAGGGATTGATTATGGTGGAGAAAGGATTGTGGTTTCTTCCGCTATCGCTGGAACGGGTCCTTATCTGGTTACGCTTGGTGTCGATGACCACCAATTCCATATCACGTTCAACTCGACTGATGGGACGGCAGTTGTAGATGGCGTTACAGAAGATGCAGTGATCTCTACTTATACTGCGGACGGCTATAACAGCGTCGAGTATTACAGCGTGGGAGAGGATAACGTCCAGATCGGTGACTTTGGTGTATCCGTAATCAATATGGGCGATCCGGTCGAGTTCCAGGTACCGGTCGAACTTGTGGACGGCGATGGTGATACTGCTTCCGGTACGATCGACGTATTACTGGTGCCTGAGGGTACGACATATGACCCCAGCCATGCGATGTCAGGCACTGCCGACAATAATACGATAACGGGGGATGGGTTTGACAATCTGATATATGCTGGTGATGGAGATGATAGTGTGGACGGTGCTGGAGGTAACGACCTCCTATACGGTGGAAAGGGTAATGATACGCTAACTGGCGGGGCGGGCAATGACTCGCTGTTTGGCGGTGACGGTAATGACACTCTTAGTGGCGGTGTGGATACTAACTCACTGACCGGTGGAACCGGTGCTGATACGTTCGTAATCACAACCGGCGCGAACGACACCATCCTGGATTACTCACAGGCAGATGGCGACGTGATTGATTTTGGTACGGTACTGAAAACGCAGCTCAGCGTTGTTGATGACGGCAGCGGTCACGCCGAGCTTGTGATTGATAATGGCGGAGGCGTTACGACGAATATCACTTTTGAAAACATAAATTACTCGGATCTTGGTTCGTCAGGCCAGCTCGATGCCCTATTGGGCCAGCTTGATTTGGAGCATGACCCGACATAAAGAAGCTGACTTTCAAAATTAACATGCAAATGCCGCGAGGGAACCTTCCTCGCGGCATTTTTTATCCCCGGTCCCGTTTATTGTCATAAATTTATCTTTAGCATCCTTATACAAAACCCCGATGGCATGTTTTCACTGCTCCCTCCTACAGCCGTTTGCCGCGACAATTTCAAGCATTCGTATATAATCAAACAAGTTGAAGCAGAGATAGCAAACATTATCATCTGAATGCATAACCACCCATGGTAAGACTAGACACTACAAGGCATTGTACCAAGGTACAATTGACCCACAAGTAAGAATCTATACAATCAGTGACCAAGATCACAGCAACATGACGATGAATTTATAGGTTTTGTGATGAAAAGCACAGAAAACGAAAAAAACAAATAATTTAAATAATAAAAAGGAGAACTCTCATGGCTAAAGCAGAACACGTAGTTAAAGGGAAGGTCGCAATCCTCAGCGGAACGGTCAAGGCCATGTCCCCGGACGGTGTTGTGCGCGTATTAACAGTAAACAGCCTCATCTATGCAGATGATAAAATAATCACGGGCCCTGATGGAAGCATTTCCATCGTTTTCGACTCAGTTCCCCCCACCCAGCTCGACCTGGGCAGGATGAGCGAGGTGCAGATTACCGAGGACGTCTATGGCGGCGGTCATGTTTCTCCGACGGCAGCAGCCGATGCAGCCGCCGAGCAGGAGGCGATCCAGACGGCCCTGCTGCAGGGCGACCAGCCGATCCAGCTTGACGCAACCGCTGCCGGTGGTGAGGCGAGCTCGGGCGGTGGCCATCCGGTCTGGGAAGTAACCCCCAACTGGCAAGCCGTGACCCCGGAGAGCGGGGCGGAGACGAAGGGGATAACCTGGGGAGGGATCGAGGAGACGAGGTTTGATCCCGATCTGACCCAGACCATTGCACATGATGTATCGATTTCCGATGGTACGCCCAACCCGGCGACAGAGGGAACTGATCACAGCATCACTTTTACAGTTACCCTTAGCGGCGCCTCCGACGTTCCAGTCACGGTTGACTATCACACCGTTGATGGAGCCGCCATGGCCGGCTCTGACTATACAGCCGAGGCAGGTACATTGACCTTCGCTCCGGGGGAGCTGACCCAGACCATTACGGTACCTGTACTCAACGACGCGGTCTTTGAAAATTCCGAGGCGTTTACAGTGCAGATCAGCAATGCGGCTGCCGGGACGACGACCATTACCATCACGGACGATAGCGGTGTCGGTACGATCCTGGACAACGATGCGCAGCCGAGCTTCTCGATTAACGATATGACGGTGAATGAAGATGCGGGTACCATCACCTTCACGGTGACCAAGGCGGGTCTTACGGAAGTGGCCTCCTCGGTTGATTACTCGGTTGCCCCGAACACGGCCGTGACCCCGGGCGACTATACGGCAGGCACGAGCTTACTCAGCGGCACATTGAACTTTGCCGCGGGAGTGGCGTCGCAGACCATCACACTCAACATCACCGACGACACGATCTACGAGCTCACCGAGAACTTTAATGTGAACCTGAGCAACGCGGTGCAGGCTACGATCTCCGATGCCCAGGGTGTCGGGACGATCCTGGACAACGATGCGCAGCCGAGCTTCACGATCAACGATATAACGGTAACTGAGGGTGCGGATCCAACCATCACCTTCACGGTGACCAAGGCGGGTCTTACGGAAGGGGCCTCCTCGGTCGATTACTCGGTGGCGCCGAACACGGCAGTGACCCCTGGTGATTATACTGCGGGCACGAGCCTGTTGGCCGGTACATTGAATTTTGCCGCTGGCGTCACGACGCAGACCATCACGCTCAATATCACCAACGACGCGATCTACGAGCTGACCGAGAACTTCAACGTCAACCTGACGAACGCGGTTCAGGCGACGATCTCCGATGCCCAGGGTGTCGGTACGATCCTGGACAACGACGCTCAGCCAGCGTTCTCAATTAACGATATGACGGTGAATGAAGATGCGGGCACCATCACCTTCACGGTGACCAAGGCGGGTCTTACGGAAGTGGCCTCCTCGGTCGATTACTCGGTGGCGCCGAACACGGCGGTGACCCCGGGCGACTATACGGCGGGCACGAGCCTGTTGGCCGGTACATTGAATTTTGCCGCGGGCGTCACGACGCAGACCATCACACTCAATATCACCAACGACACGATCTACGAGCTGACCGAGAACTTTAACGTCAACCTGACGAACGCGGTGCAGGCGACGATCTCCGATGCCCAGGGTGTCGGTACGATCCTGGACAACGATGCGCAGCCGAGCTTCTCGATTAACGATATGACGGTGAATGAAGATGCGGGCACCATCACCTTCACGGTGACCAAGGCGGGTCTTACGGAAGTGGCCTCCTCGGTTGATTACTCGGTTGCCCCGAACACGGCCGTGACCCCGGGCGACTATACGGCAGGCACGAGCCCCCTCAGCGGCACATTGAACTTTGCCGCGGGAGTGGCGTCGCAGACCATCACACTCAACATCACCGACGACACGATCTACGAGCTCACCGAGAACTTTAATGTGAACCTGAGCAACGCGGTGCAGGCTACGATCTCCGATGCCCAGGGTGTCGGGACGATCCTGGACAACGACGCTCAGCCGAGCTTCACGATCAACGATGTAACTGTAACGGAGGGTGTGAATCCAACCATCACCTTCACGGTGACCAAGGCGGGTCTTACGGAAGGGGCCTCCTCGGTCGATTACTCGGTGGCGCCGAACACGGCAGTGACCCCTGGTGATTATACTGCGGGCACGAGCCTGTTGGCCGGTACATTGAATTTTGCCGCTGGCGTCACGACGCAGACCATCACGCTCAATATCACCAACGACGCGATCTACGAGCTGACCGAGAACTTCAACGTCAACCTGACGAACGCGGTGCAGGCGACGATCTCCGATGCCCAGGGTGTCGGTACGATCCTGGACAACGACGCTCAGCCGGCCTTCTCGATCAACGATGTGACGGTGGACGAGAATGACGGGACGATCACCTTCACGGTGACCAAGACTGGTTTGACTGCCGTAGCCTCCTCGGTTGATTACTCAGTGGCCCCGAACACGGCGGTGACCCCGGGCGACTACACTGCGGGGACGAGCGCCCTTACGGGGACCCTGAACTTTGCAGCGGGCGTTACCACCCAGACCATCACCTTGAACATCACGGACGATTCCATCTACGAGCTCACCGAGAACTTCAACGTCAACCTGACGAACGCGGTGCAGGCGACGATATCCGACAATCAGGGTATCGGGACGATCCTGGACAACGACGCTCAGCCGGCCTTCTCGATCAACGATGTGACCGTGACGGAGGGCGTGAATCCCACAATCACCTTCACGGTGACGAAGAGCGGCCTGACGAACCAGCCATCCTCGGTTGATTACTCAGTGGCGCCGAACACGGCAGTGACCCCTGGTGATTATACTGCGGGCACGAGCCTGTTGGCCGGTACATTGAATTTTGCCGCTGGCGTCACGACGCAGACCATCACGCTCAATATCACCAACGACGCGATCTACGAGCTCACCGAGAACTTCAACGTCAACCTGACGAACGCGGTTCAGGCGACGATCTCCGATGCCCAGGGTATCGGGACGATCCTGGACAACGACGCTCAGCCGGCCTTCTCGATCAACGATGTGACGGTGGACGAGAATGACGGGACGATCACCTTCACGGTGACCAAGACTGGTTTGACTGCCGTAGCCTCCTCGGTTGATTACTCGGTTGCCCCGAACACGGCCGTGACCCCCGGCGACTACACCGCGGGGACGAGCGCCCTTACGGGGACCCTGAACTTTGCAGCGGGCGTTACCACCCAGACCATCACCTTGAACATCACGGACGATTCCATCTACGAGCTCACCGAGAACTTCAACATCAACCTGACGAACGCGGTGCAGGCGACGATATCCGACAATCAGGGTATCGGGACGATCCTGGACAACGATATGTTCTCCGTTACAGCAGACGCTGGAATAGTATGGGAGAATGCAGTCGATGGAATCAATGATGTGCCTCCGGGACACCCGATTGGTACACAACCGGCAAGCCCGCTTGAGAGTACGACAGGAAACATTATCGTATCCAATATCGGAGCTCCTTACCATATAACAGTGAATGGAACTGATATCACAGCGAATGGGACTTCCGTAACAGGCACTTATGGAACCCTGGTCGTTAATACAAATGGTTCATGGACCTATACCCTTACGAACAATGCGCCGCATACAGGAACAAATCTGACCGGATTAAACGATATATTGAATGGCGAGTCTTTCGCTATCACTGTTGAAGACGCGCTGGGAAATACGATAAGCACCGCCCCTACCCAGTTAATCATCCAGATAACCGATGACGGACCAGTGGGGATATTCCCCGATTCCGCTCAGGTGGAAGATCTTGCGACCAATCCGGATATAACGGGAAGCCTGAATTTCATCGCAGGCGCAGACGGGATAGCATCAATTATCTTCACGGGTGTCACGAACGGACAGCTCGCACTAGATAATACTGGGCATCAGCTCACGTTTAACGGGCAGGACCTGAAGCTCTATTTCGGCAGCGGAGGCACGGACACTACATACATAGAGGCCAGAACAGTGACATCCAATGAGGTCGGCTTCTATATTGACATAAACCCGTTGACTAACTCGTACACTATCCACTCAAACGGGATTATTTCCAACGGTACCTCGACATCTGCTACTGATCTTGCCGGAGTCGGCGGAGGCAATGTCGCCTGGAAAGCCTTGACCGATATCGGCTCGACAACGGGTGACGTCATGATGTCGACCAGTACGGGCGAATCAGTAAACACAACTCACACCACCATTGGTATTAGTGAAGGTGCGAGTTTCACAGCAGGGGAAAGTATCTGGTTCACTTTCCTGGAAGGCCTGCAGGTCGATAAGATCGGAAGCAATTGGACAATACTGAACGATGGGGCTTTCGACCCGCAGGGCACCTTCAAGCAGATAATTTACAAGTCAGCAGGGTCAGACGCAATCGATATCGTAGTGACGGCCCTGGTTGCGACCACGGGCATTTTGTACGGTTCTCCGGCTACGGCGATAGATCTTGATCCAACCGACATCTCGGTTTATGACACGGCGGGTGACCCGGTTACCCCCGGCAGCGGTTTGACAATAACCGATCTCGGTACCTCGATTGCGGTCAGCGGGCTGCAGGACGGATGGACATACGAAATTACATCTGCCGCCAAATTCAACGTGATCCAAGTCGACGCCGCGACAGGAACGCAGGAGTTTCAGCTGGGGTTCTTCTCGTATGGCGAAGATAGTTCCGGCTCACCTATAGACCTCTCCTATAACCTGCTTGGGACAGATGGAGACCTTGATACCGGGACTGGAACCCTCAATGCATCGTTCTATCCCGATGGAGTTACCTGGACAGGAGGTCTTGCCGGGGAAGTTAAAGATGGTACTTCGGGCAATGACGTTCTTCTCGGCGATGGCGGTGATGACACCCTCAACGGCCTTGGCGGCGATGATGTGCTAGGCGGCGGTGACGGCAGTGACATATTAAATGGCGGCCCCGGAAATGACAGCCTGTATGGCGGGGCAGGCAATGATCATCTGTATGGCAATGACGGAAACGACTTGCTCAAGGGTGAGTCGGGAGATGATACTCTCGACGGAGGGGCTGGTAATGACACCCTCAGCGGCGGTATAGGGACAAATCAGCTGACTGGAGGGCTCGGGGCCGATACGTTCCACATTACACCGACCGAAAACGCCACCATGACGGATTATAACTCGGCACAAGGCGACAGTGTTGTTCTGGACTTTGCTCTGGCATCTACAGATGTAATAGTTCTGGAGAGAGACAGCGGTGGAAATGCCAAGTTGATAGTCACCGACGGCGGCTCTGGTGTGAGGGCTACAATTGACACCAATATCAGTTACGACGGGCTAACAATCGGTACGGAGCTTGACAACTTATTGGGGCAGATTGATCCGAGCGGGACCCATCATACTTCCTGATGTGAACCTTAGATGATTGTATATGCCGCGGAAGGAACCTCTTCCGCGGCATATTTTTTCTTTTTTCAATCGGATTACGCCTTCTGTCATTTCTCGTCTCAATCGGGGAATTAAGTATTCTCACAGGCGTGAAATTAGAAAAAACTGAATTCACGCCCCTGTAAACGAGGACAGGCTTTGGCCATAATGACTAAAAATGTGTCGTTTCGACAAGCGCAACGAACTTGATTATACAGCCCGCAACTTAAGCCAAGTGATTTAATTCCGAGTTCCAGAATAACTTCATCCAGAATAAAAAAGCGGCGCCCTGGCGGGCGCCCCTTCTAGTTGGTTGCCAGTTTGTCTGCGCACTTATCCATGCCGTCGCACACGCCAACAGTAAAGCAACTGATTTTCAAATTAACATGCAAAGGCCGCGACGGAAACTTCCTCGCGGCATTTTTTATCCCCGATCCCACACCGGTTAACTCAAAATATTTTAGCATCTTTATACAAATCTCAATTGATGATGTATTCAGAGCTTCATCCTACAAACGTCCGCGCCCGCAATTTCAGCCCCGCGAATAGCACAAACAAGTTGAAGAGAAGAGAGCAAACCAGTGCACCTTTGCCAACATAACCAAATGCCGTAAGACTCAGTACTACAAGGCATTGTACCATCGTACAATAGACAATTTCCTGCAAATCTTTACAATCCATAGCCAAGAAGACAGCAAACGAAACCAAAAAGCAAAAATATTTAACCATAAAAAAGGAGAACGATCATGGCGACAGCAGGACACGAAGTGAAAGGGAAGGTAGCGGTCCTTCACGGGACGGTGAAGGCCATTTCCCCGGACGGTGTGGTGCGGGTCCTCACGGTAAACAGCCTGATATATGCCGATGACAAAATAATCACGGGGGGCGACGGAAGCATTTCCATCGTCTTCGACTCGGTCCCCCCCACCCAGCTCGACCTGGGCAGGATGAGCGAAGTACAGATCACCGAGGACGTCTATGGCGGGCACGCGACACCCGGCGCGCCGCCGATGCGGCGGCCGAACAGGAGGCGATCCAGACGGCCCTGCTGCAGGGCGACCAGCCGATGCAGCTTGACGCGACCGCGGCCGGCGGTGAGGCTGAGCGCGGGCGGAGGCCACCGGTCTGGGTAGTAACCCCCAACTGGTCGGCGGTGACCCCGGAGAGCGGGGCGGAAACAAAAGGGATCAAGTGGGAAGGGATCGAGGAGAACGAGGTTTGATCCCGACCGAGGAGGAAACGACTACGATCCACTAATTTACCGACAGCGGGTGAGGTCACGGTTAATCTCTATGATACTGCCCTGAACGAGGCCGTCAAGCGGACGCTCCGCCCATGATTTTGGAAGCGACGGTGTCGGGGCGATCACGTTACTGGACGCTGTGGTTCCTGCTGGGCTTGGTTTATCCGTCACTATGAATACGGACGGGACCGAGATGTTCGTGTATCAGGACGGGACACTGGTCATGACTGTGACAGTGACGGATCCGTCAACCGGTGCATGCACAGTGGTGCAGAACAATGCATTAATGCATCCGGCGGGCGCAGACGAATCGAGCCTGACTATTCATTACCAGGTCACCGACGGGACCGGCGATGCGGCAACCGGGACAATGAATGTCAATATTTTTGACGATTTTCCGTCTGTCAGTGCCAATAGTTCACCTCAGTTCTACGATGCAAACGTCGGTACAACCCAGATTATAGCTACAGGCGATTTGGGACATGACTTCGGGGCGGACGTGCCTGGTTCTATTTCGTATCTGACCACAGGCGCCCCTTCAGGGTACACATATGTACTGGACGGGTCGAATTTGCTGGTTAAATATGGCGGTGCAGACGGTGCAACGGTATTGACCCTGACGTTGGATGCCAACGGATCTTACACTGTTGCTCAGAACGCGGCGGCCCACCATCCGGCTGGTTCGGACTCCATGGATTTCAATATCTCTTACCAGGTCGTTGATGCCGACGGGGATACGTCAGTCGGGACCCTGACGATCAATGTGGCGGACGCCGTGCCGATCGCGCATGTAGACACGGGCAGCGTGAATGAAGGGGCGACCCTTACTGTTGATGCCGCTGCGGGTGTCCTGCCCAACGATTTCTTTGGTGCGGACGGCAAGGTTATCGCGAACGGCGGTGTTGTGGGTGTTGCGGCGGGCAGCGACACGTCTAATCCGGTCGCGGGCAACCTGGACACGGCCATCGCCGGCCAGTACGGCACGCTGACCCTCCATGCAGATGGATCATATACATATGTGAGCTCGGCGAATTCGATTACGCAGAACGCCTCCGACACGTTCGTTTACACAATCCAGGACGGCGACGGCGACCTGTCGACGACCACCCTGACAATCAACCTGACTGACAGCGGCCTGGCGGGCACTACCGATTCTGTGGCAGTGAACGAGGCGGCTCTCGACATGGTAAAGGATGGTCTCGACCTGGCGGCTGGCACAGTTGAGGGAAGCGATCCCAAAAGCGCCGCTGAGACAGTCCAGGGGACTCTGGCGGATAATGCCAGCGGAGGCTTCGGTACCCTGACCTACTCACTGGTGGGCTCTGATGCGGGCACGTACGGCAAGATTGCGATTAACGCGGACGGAACATACACATATACCTTGACAAAACCAATTATTGGTCCCACGGCGGACGATGGCACAAATCCCGAGACTGGCGACACATTCACTTACAAGGTGGCAGATGCCAACGGGAATTTCGTGACTAGTACGGTCACCGTTACCGTCACGGATGATGTACCTGCAGCGCACTCAGATTCCGGCAGCCTGAACGAAGGGATGACCCTTAACGTTGACGCCGCTGCGGGTGTGCTGGTCAATGATGTGGCCGGCGCCGATGGAATTACCCTGGTGGGCGTTGCGGCAGGCAGCGACACGTCTAATCCGGTCGCGGGCAACGTGGGTCAAAGCATCGCCGGCCAGTACGGTTCCCTGACTCTCCATGTGGATGGATCATATACGTATGCGAGCACGGCGAATGCGATCACCCAGAACGCCTCCGATACGTTCGTTTACACAATCAAGGATGGCGACGGCGACACCTCGACGACCACCTTGACCATAAACCTGACTGACAGCGGCCTGGCGGCCACTCCCGATTCTGTAACGGTGAGCGAGGAGGCCCTTGACCTGGTAAAAGACGGTCTCGACCTGGCGGCAGGCACAGTTAAAGGAAGCAATCCCAGCAGCACCGCGGAGACAGTCCAGGGGAATCTGACGGATAATACCAGCGGAGGCTTCGGTACCCTCACCTACTCCCTGGTTGGCTCTGATGCGGGCACGTACGGCAAGATCGCGATTAACGCGAACGGCACCTATACGTATACCCTGATAAACCCGGTGGTTGACGGCGCCAGTTCAGAACCCGCAGACACCTTCACTTACAAGGTGACAGATGCTTACGGTAATACTTTAACAAACACGATAACTATCAATGCGCTGGACGACTCACCAAAAGTGCCCGTTGACCCGGTCACTGACAGTATTCCCAATGGTGCCGGCGATTACCAGGGTATCCTGGTGAACATGGGCGCGGATTATCCGGGGACCATAGCCATCGCAGGAAACGGGCTGCCGACCAATTTGACGTCGTTAGGTCAGCCTGTAACGTATGTAACATCAGCGGATGGTTCCACGATCACGGCCATGGCAGGGGGAAATACGGTGTTTGTGTTGAGCGCTCACGGTCCTGACGGCTCTTATGATTTCCAGATGCTCCAGCCCCTGGATCTGACAAAAACGATAACCGACTTTACTTCAAACCCGGTTGGCGGCGGCGGCCCGAAACCAGCCTACTACATTTACCACGACGGGACCTTCAGTTCTGACGCGGGTTTACCGGGACATGGCGGAATAGCCGTGACGATCTCCACTGATGCTGGCGATAGTGTAAACCCCAGTAACGTGGGCATGGGTGTCAGTAATAACTGGATGGACAACCATCAAGGCACCGAACATGTGATTTTTGATGTCAACGGAAGCGATATTTACGGGGCCAATATCGGGATAGGTAATATGACCACCGGGGAGACCCTCAACTATACTGTCCACTATAACGGCGGCATTGCAGATTCCTCGGGTACAATTCATGCTTCAGATTTGGTTAATGGTGCCTTCAATTTCGGGGCAGATCCATCGAAAAGCATCGATTCCATTGATTTGTGGACTGGTGACACGGCTACGGATGTGCGCATCCTGACGTTCGAAACGTATCATTTTGATATAACGAAATCGGTTGATTTAAATTTCAACTTCACTGCCACAGACTCGGACGGTGATCCGGCTTCGGGTTCTCTTACGATCACTGTCAACAATGCTGCAAGCACTACAGATTGGAGCAGCTACACCAAGGTTATTGGAACGGATGGAGCCCCGGGTGCAGTAGACAGCCTGACTGGTACAGCCGGAGACGACCTCCTGGTAGGCAAGTCGGGAGGCCGATGTGCTCAAGGGCCTGGGCGGGACCAATGTCTATGACGGCGGATCGGGTGCCGATACGTTCACCATCACCCAGGGCGAGACGGCGAAAATACTCGATTATAAGTCTTCAGAGGGCGACAAGGTTGTCCTGGATTTCTCACTGGGAAGCTCGTATAAGGTCACGACCGCGGCGACTAGCGACGGAATGGCCAAAGTGCTGGTTGAAACTGGTGGAACTACGACGACAATTTTCACCAATATCTCTTATGAGGCATACCAACTCCCGGCGGCGAACTCGATAACCTGTTAGGGCAGATTGATCCGAGTACACATCATTCTTAAAATGATTTAACTGAAAAATTCTGCCGCGGAAGACTCTCTTCCGCGGCATTTTTTCGAGTGGAATTCTCAAATCAATACGCGTGTCATTTCGAACCTGCCCCTCGAACAATGCTCAGTGCTGCGTATTGATCTTAGCAGATACCGTGTCATTCCTCGACCTGCTCGGAATCGAGCTCTGGTAATACGTTCCTGGACACGCATTCGCGTGAATGACAAAGTGAACGTAGAGTTACCCGAGGATGACCGATAGTAATAGACCTGTTGTAAAGCCATAATAAAAAAGGGCGCCCTCGCGGGCGCCCTTTCCAATTGGTTACAATTTGTTTACGGTCTGTTTAAAATTACTTTAACTCCTGGGCTTCCATGACCGCCTGGACCCTTCTGTTCTTGGCACGGCCATCGGCGGTCTTGTTGCTCGCGATGGGCTTGGTAAGTCCGTATCCCACTGCGGTGATGCGGTTCGCATCGACGCCCTGTTTGACCAGGACAGCCTTGACTGCTTCAGCGCGTTTTTTCGACAGCGCCAGGTTGTATTTAGCCGTTCCGATGTTGTCGGTATGGCCTTCAACAGTCGCGTTGAGGTTTGGATGCTTCTTCATGAAATCCGCTACTTCCTGGATATTTGACATGTACTTGGGTTTCACGACCGCCTTGTCGAAGTCGAATTCAACATTGAGGCGGATGGTGACGGCGATGGGGCAGCCGTCCTTGTCAACTTTCGCGGTTTCAGGTGTCCCGGGGCACTTATCGAGGCAGTCAGGGACGCCGTCCTTGTCGGAATCGATCGGGCAGCCGTCCTTGTCAACCTGGCAGCCCGCCGGGGTATTCGGGCACTTGTCCAGACCGTCGCACACGCCGTCCTTATCCGAATCGATGGGGCAGCCGTCCGCGTCAACTACGCAGCCTGCAGGAGTGTCGGGGCACTTCGGGGCCTTCTTTTCAACTACCGCTGGTGCTGCAGGTTCAACCTTTTTCTCCGCCGGCTTCGCGGGCTCCGTGGCGCCGAAGTGATAGTTGAAGCCGATCAGGAATATATGGTTCCTGTTGGTTACATCTAAATTGTCAAGGCCATATTTTGCCTGGAAATACTTGTAGGTAAAATCGGCCGAGAGGTATTTGGTTATGAACAGGTTAAGCCCTGCAAAGGCCTGCCAGCCGAAAGCGCTCGTGCTGTCGTCGATTTTGGTGCCGTAGGCGCTTCCGTCAACACTTCCGTATGACCAGCCCGCGCCGGCGCCGATGAACGGGTGAATCCAGTACTTGGGATACCTGAGGACGAGGTTAAACATCAAATTATTCGATGAGATGTCGCCCGTTCCCGGATCGTCCAGGTGCTGGCCGAACATATGGTTGTACTCCAGTTCCGCGGCAAACCACTGAGCCGGGAAAATGTACCCAAACTTGCCGCCAAGCGTCCAGCTGTTGTCCAGCTGCAAATCGCGCCTCGTTCCGTTTTCGACTTTCAGGTCGTCTGGTACCGTCCAGCCTCCGAAAATACCGATGTAATACGGGTTGTAAACTTCCGCCGGCTTATCGCTGATGCTGATCGGTTCTTTTGTTGCATAAATCGGATCAGCCGCTGATGCCAGTGGGACCAGGGTTAAAAAGAGAAAAACTAACATGCCGAACACAAGAAACGTTTTCTTCCTCATAATTGCTCTCCTTTCAGATTATTTCGATAAGACACCCAACCAACGCATAAAAAACACTAATGCTTGTTACCCATATTTATAAGCAAGGCCAGATTCAGCCTGTTTCCAGTTTTAGTCTTCTCATAAATGGAAGTCAAGTGGGCCTTGACGGTCCTTTCCGTTATTTTGAATTCCGCCGCTATTTCCAGGTTCGATGCCCCCTGGGCCACACGCTCGGCGATCATGCGCTCCGCTTTTGTCAATCCTGAAAGCGCCGTCCGGGCAGCGCCGCCTTTATCGCCGCTTGCGGCTGCAGCAGTTTCCTGGATGAGCCTCTGGATAATTGCCTGTCCCAGCCATACCCTGCCGTCGAGGACGACCCGGAGCGCCTCGAGCAGCAGTGGGGGAGATATGTACGTGTTGGCGTATCCCACGATCCCCAGCTTTAAAAAGGACAGGGCCTCTTCCTCGTCCGGCTTGTCCGACATGATAAAGAACTTGGCTGCCGGGAAGAGCTCCCGGAGCTTTACGAAGGTAGCCATATCCACAAGATGCCTGTGCAGGAGGACCATCTCGAATTTTACCGCGGAGCACTTGGCCCTGAGCGCTTCGAGCGAGCGGGCTTCGGCGGTCTGGAAATGGCCGCCCAGAAGTCCGGTCCACCTCGAAATTACCCCATCATTGTAGCTGCTCAACAGAATCGCCATAAAAAACACTTTCCAATGCGAGTGAGAAGTTCAGTTATATGCTATCGCTCTCTCATGGCGACACTATGCGCCTTCAGTACAGGTTTCAGGATGTAAGAGAGGACCGTCTTTTTCCCGGTCAGGATGTCAACCGAGGCGACCATGCCCGGCATGATGGGCAAAGGGTTGCCTTCCTTACCAAGATGGCTCTTGTCCGTCCTCAGCCTGACAAGGTAGTAGCTGTTGCCCTTTTCGTCCGTAATGCTGTCGGCCCCGACATGCTCAAGTTTCGCGTCAAGGCTGCCGTATACCGTATAATCATAGGCCGTGAATTTCACAGTGGCCTTCTGCCCGGGCCGCAGAAATGCTATGTCGGCCGGCTTTATCCTCGCCTCTACTATGAGGGTTCCTTCGAAGGGGACTACTTCGACGAGATCCATTCCGGGCTGTACGACGCCGCCGACGGTCTTGACAAACAGGCGGTTCACGGTGCCGTTCACCGGCGAGCGGACAGACGTCCTGTCCAGCCTGTCCTTCAGGGCAATGGACGTGCTTTCGGTCTCGTCGAGTTCCCGGAGGATTTCGTTGAAGTCCTGCTTCGACTTGTTCTGGTAGACCAGCTGCAGCTCGCGAACGGCGATCTGGGCCTCATCGTACTTGGACTGGGCACGGGGGATCTCCTGTTTGATGCGCTCGATTTCCCCTTCCATCTGGCTTGACTGGCGCTCCAGCTGAAGTATTTCGACATCTGAAGCAGCACCCTGCTTCACCAGCGGCCTGATCAGGTTTATTTCCTTCTGGAGAAGGGCAAAGGTCCTGTTGAGCTCGGTGAGCTTTGCCTTGAGCTCCTGGAGCTCCTGGCGCCTTTGTAGCACCTGCTGCCGCTTGATATCGGTGCTCGATGATATCTCGACCCTGCGGGAGCTGTGCAACTGGCGCTCCCGGGCCGCTATGTCGGGCCTTTCCTTCTCAACGTCGTCCGGGATCACCAAGGGTGCGCCGGTCGCCTCGGCTTGCAGCCGCGCCGATTTGGCCTTGTTGGAAAGATACTTGGCCCTGTTCTCCTGGAAAGATGACGAAAACCGGGTCTCGTCGATCCGCACGAGCAGCTGGTCTTTTTTAACGAACTCGCCCCACGTTCACCAGTATCTCCGGCAACGATTCCGCCTTCGAGGTTCTGAACTACCTGGGTATGTCCCGAGGGTACGACCTTGCCCTCTCCGCGCGTTACCTCTTCGAGGTCGGAGAAGGCCGCCCAGATTAGAAAAATCACCAGAAGGAGCGACCGGTGGACCATATATGAGCCTGCCGCCCCGGGGGTTCTGGGAAAGGATCGAGGTGCGGACGTCGGTGGCGAAGTCCACTTCTTCCTCCGGCAGTCTCCGGTAGAACAGCTGGTTAAGTTTTTTCAGTTTATTCTTTAGATCTCTGGCAATTGTTGCTTCTCCGGCCTAGAATATTGAGCTGGCCCCGTTTCAGGCCTCCAGGACAAACCTTTGGGGCCGTCCGCGACTATTGCGCCGTTGTCGATAACGATAAGGCGGTCGACCATCTCCAGCAGCGAGGCCCGGTGAGTGATCAGGATACAGTCTTTTCCTGCACACTTTTAAAAGGATCCTTTAAGCCTCATCTCAGTACGGTTATCCATGTTGCTGGTCGGTTCGTCAAGCACAAGGACAGGCGGATCGAGCAAAAGCGCCCGCGCCAGGGCGACGCACTGCCGCTGTCCCCCCGAAAGGCCCCTGCCGAACTCTTCCACCTCCATATCGAAGCCGGAGGGGTGCTTCTTCACGAACTCGTCCACGCCCGGCTAGCTCGGCGGCACGCATAATGTTCACATCGTCGACATCCTGGGCTCCCATGGTGATGTTGTCGCTGACGGTCCCCCGGAAAAGTACGATATCCTGGGGAACGTAACCGATGAAGTGGCGCAGCTCAGCGGGGTCGATCTGCCGGATATCGGTGCCGTCCATGGTGACCATTCCGCTGATCGGCTCATACAAACCCAGAATCAGTTTGCCAAGGGTTGTCTTCCCGGAGCCGACCGGGCCGATAATGCCGACTTTTTCCCCGGCAGCGATCTCCAGGGTAATATTGTTAAGTACCTTGGTCGTACTGCCCCGGGATAGGAAAAGGTCAGGTTTTTGAGGCCGATTGTGCCCTTGAAACGCTCCCTCGGCAAAAACGTCTTGCCCGGGGGCCTTTCCACCGGAAGGTCCATGATCTCTTCCAGCGTTTTCAGGGCCTCCTTGGCGCGGTGGAAGCGTGTCGCGAGGTTTACGACCTGGGCCATGGGGGCGATTACCTGCCGGGACAGGATGACGAGGGCGATAAGGCCGCCCTGGGTAAGCGTGCCCGCCGAGATCATGTAGACGCCGACTATCACGACGGCGACGGTCATCAGGTTCTGCACGAAATACGAGACGTCCTTGACTGACGAGGAGAGCATGCGCGACTTGTTGCCCCATTTGGCGATGTAGCTGACCGCCTCCTCCCACGCCCTCTGGATCTGGCTTTCGGCGCCCAGCATCTTAATGGTCTCCAGGCCGGCCACCCCCTCCACCAGGATCGCGTTTTTCTGGGCGGACGCCTTGAAGGTCTTTTCGACAACGGACTGCAGGGGCATCTGGATGAAGTAGGCGTAACCAAGCATTACAGCAATTGTAACGACGTGCACCAGGATCATCCACCCGCCGATCCACCAGACCACGAACAGGCCCAGCAGGGTAAAGGGCAGGTCGATGACAGCCGTGATTGAGAACGAGGTGATAAAATCGCGGATACCCTCGAACTCCTGGAGGTTCCTGGTAAAAGAGCCTATGGACTGCGGGCGGGCTTCCATCTTCAGGTCGAGGACCTTCTGAAGGAGTATGGCCGAGATTTTGAGGTTGGCCTTTTTCGCCGCCTCGTCAATGAAATAGCTCCTGAGGGCGCGCATCAGGACGGCGAAAATATACACCACCGTCACGCCGATCGAGAGCACCCAGAGGGTCTCGAAAGCATTGTTGGGGATTACCCTGTCATAAACGTTCAATACATAGAAAATACCGACGAGGCCGAAGACGTTGATAAGAAACGCGGCGATGAACACGTCCCGGTATATGCGCCAGGACTCCATGAGCGTCCCCCAGAACCAGTGCTTTCCCGGCTCCTGATCCCCGGCGACCGATTTCTTGCTGAGCAGGTATTTGGGACGGAGGAAAATGGCGTACCCGGAGTACAGCTTGTCCAGTTCTTCCCTGGACACAATTTTCTGCCCTCCGCCGCTCTGGGGCAGGATGATCTTGTATTCCTTTTTCAGGTCATTCTTTTCAACGAGGATGCATGCCTCGCGGTCCTCGAGCAGCAATATGGCGGGGAGCTGGACGGAGCCTATCTCATCGAGATTCTTTATAATTATGCGGGAGGAGAAATCCGCCCTGTTTGCGGCCCGGGGGAACAGCTCAACCGTGAGACGGTTCTGGACCAGCGGCAAGCCGAAACTCAAGCTCGCTTTAGAGGTGTTTCGACCGTACATCCTGGCCAGGATAATCAAACAGTCGAGGAGAGGGTCGTCATAACGGTCCTGAGTTTCGGGTACTTTCCATTCTTTTTTTACGGGGTTGGCGCTTTCATCAGGCATACTTGAATCCCAAAAATAAAATGAGAGGTTTTGTAGTTTTTGTTTGTTCCTTTTTTTCACATTTCTAAAAAAAAGTATACATATTTTTGGAAAACTGGTAAGTAAAAAAGGACAAATTGGCTTGCTTGCTTTTGTCAACCTGATTTGTAAATATTTTTTAAGCCTTCATTTTTCTACAATTTTTAGTTTACTTGCCTGGGTATTGATGGGATGTATGTAGAGCGCTCCGCTGAAGGAAAAATAATCGGACTGCAAAAAGAACCCGGCCCCAACTCAACCGAGGTCAAATCTCTCAGTGATCAGGAGGTGGTTGACTTTCTCGAACAAAATCTGGAAAATGACAAACTGAAACTCCTCCTTTCCCAGACGGATATAGGCTTCATCCGCCTTTTGGAGGATTTGATCGACCTGCTGATGAAAAAAAACATAGTTATCCTGACCGAATTCCCCGAGAAGGCTCAGGAAAAACTTATGAGCCGCAAGCTGATAAGGGAGAAAATCGCTTCCCAGAGCCTTGTGGTGGAAGATATATTGTAGGGAATTTTTACCGGTATTCTACTGAAATCTCGTTATTCTAATCTTAAAGGAGAAGGCCTATGAAGACTGTGATCAGAATTGTGCTTGTTTTCGCGGTGGGGGTTTTTTTGATTGGGACTGGTACTGCTATGGCGGAGACCCTCCAGGATGCGGTCAAATCAGTTCTCCAGTCGAATCCGGAAGTAACTTCAGCAGCTTATAACCGTTTGGGCAGGGACCAGGAAGTCAGGGAGGCAATGGCGGATTTCTTCCCGAAACTCGATACTGCCTTGTCAGCCGGATATATAAGCCAGAACAGTCCGGACAATACTTCCTTCAGGCCAAGGACTGCTACCATCAGGGCCACCCAGAATGTATTCAGGGGTGGTGCGACCGTTTCCGAAACGAACCGCCAGAAGTCCCGGGTCGCTTCCCAGGCATACACCGTGCAGGCCACCTCGCTATACCAGGGCCTGCTCGCCTGCAGGATGTACCTGAATTACCTGCGCGCAGTGGAACAGGACGATCTCGCGAAAGAGAACGTGGTCATTCATGAACGCCTTTATGACCAGATCAAGTTAAGGAGCCAGGCGGGAGTTGACCGCAGGGTCGACCTCGAACAGATCACGGCTCGCTTGGCCCTCGCGAAATCAAACCTCGTCGTCACTGCGGCAAATGTCGAGAATGCGAAGACTGATTACCAGGCCGTGGTTGGCCATATGCCGGGAACCCTGGTGAAACCTGCGCCTTTCGACAAGGAAATTCCCGCGAGCATTCAGGACGCGGAAAGGGAAGCCCTGTCGAACCATCCGCAATTGAAGTCGGCCAAGGCGGATATAGACGCCAGGAAATTCCAGCACAAGACAGCTAAGGCGCTGACTTATCCGGTAATCGATGTAAGTGCGGAATACAATTGGGGTGACGACATTAACGGTCCCATCAATTTCTATCATTACCAGGATTGGTTCTCTGTCAATGCCATGATGCGGTTCAACGTTTTCAACGGGTGGTATGACCAGGCGAGGATAAAGGAAACGGCTTACCTGATCAATGAAGCGGAGGAGATAGCCAAGAAGACCGAGCGGCAGACCGTGCAGGCCGTGCGGCTTGCCTATGATGCGTATAAGGCTGACGAAAGAAGGATCACCCAGCTCGAACAGTACGTGACTTCGACAGGCATGACCGCCGATGCCTACATTTCCCAGTGGTCGATCGGCAGGCGCACCCTGTTTGATGTCCTCGACACCTCGGCGGAAAGAATCACTGCAAAGAGCGACCTCATCAACGCCCAGTATGACAAAATGTATGATTCCTTGAGAATACTGCAAAACATGGGCAAACTGCTTACGGTACTTGGCCTCTCGTATCCGGAAGAGAGCAAGGTTGAGTATGCAGGCAAAATAAAAGAGGTAAAACCGAAAGAAGAAGCCAAACCCGCAAAGGTAGAAGAGAAAGTGGACGGCATCTGGCTCAGGGAGAAGAAGTAACACCCAACTGATATTGTAAATGGATGTTTGAGAGGGGAAGGGCGTCGGCCCTTCCCCTTTTTCATGGGTCGGCTGATTCAAAATTTAACTGAACACTTGACATACCGCCGCATTTGACCTATTGCCAAGGCAGTACAGCAAAGAGACTGCCGGGCTTTTTCCCCTTTTCGATATTTGAGCATGATCGGCCCTTTCCAGGCGTCAAGCGCCTGAAATATTAAGAAGGAAAAGGTTTTTGTATGTCAGTATTTTCGTTTGGAAAAAAGCTTGCCGGTTTCCCGAACTGGATTTTTACAATATCCTTGCTAATGTCCCTCATAGCCCCGTGCGGCAGCCCCGTTTTGGCCCAAACCGAAAAAATCAAGCAGGTTGACGAGAAAAGGCCGATAGCTTTTGAGAAGGGCAAGTACGGCCGGATCTCGCAGCTGACCAAGATTAAAACACAGACAGGGGCAAGGATAGGGGAACTGAGGGAAGGTCCTGATTGCAAAAAAAAGGGCTATATTGTCTGGGATAAAAAGCTCTCCACCCAGATATTCAAAAGTTTCGGGGGCGTTTTCCGGGCCGAGCTGGAGAAGCTGAATTACCCCGTGCCGGTCGTTTCAGAAAATATTTTCGACGACCAGTCCGAGAAGGATAAGAAGCAGACGGCCCTGCAGGTAGGGATCTTTCTGAAAGAGGTGAATGCGTCGTTCTGCACCAACCCCAAGGACATAAGGGGAGGCGTTTACCTGAAGGTATTCTGGCAGGTCTTCTCCCCGGAAGTGCAGAAGGTGGTCTTTGAGACGACTTCGGAAGGGTCACACCAGCCTGCCGAAAGCGAAATATCCATTCCCGCCTTTTTCAACAAGGCTTTTGCCCAGGCCACGAGGAACATGCTCTCAAACCAGGGTTTCTATGATACCGTCACGAAGGCCTCCTTCGGGCCCCGCCTGCAAAAGCAGGCTTTACGAAGCTTATTATAAAAGGGGCGGCTGATCCCGGACCCGCAAGTGAAAGACATGGACGTCACAAAAATCCGCTCTCAGTCGCGACGATAATGAATGACAAGTCCACGGGCAGCGGATTCTTCATCAGCCGGGACGGCTACCTGCTTACCAACCAGCACGTGGTCAAGGACGCCAAGTACGTCAAGGTGAAGACGGCGACGGGCCGCGAACTGGTGGGGGAGGTCATCAGGTCCGATAAAAACCGGGATGCGGCCCTTATCAAGACAGAGCCCCTGGGCGTCGAGCCCCTGCCCATCAGGAAGACAGACGTGAACATCGGCGAAGACGTTTACGCCATCGGCTCCCCGCTCGGGCACACCTTCAACGCCACCCTGACCCGCGGCATCCTCAGCGGCTACCGGACCATAAACAACTACGAGTTCCTGCAAAGCGACGTAACGATCCTGCCCGGGAACAGCGGGGGGCCGCTGCTGGACTCTAAAGGGTCGGTGATCGGGATTACCGTGAAAGGGGTGGTTGTGAAAGGGTTTTCGGGGATGAATTTTTTTATACCGATCAGGGATGTGTTGGGGAGGCTGGAGATAAGTGTGGAGTAGGCCGCTCATTCCTGAGATTTTCCATGATTATTCAGAATATACCGGTCTTTGTCTATATTTGTCCCGGCAACTGATGAAAATGGCCGGGTCATTACCTCTGCCTTAAATCAGAGACAAAAATAGGTTTTTTGTTGACACTATAATTTATTGAAATAGGGGGTTGTCGAATCCCAATTTAAAAAGGTGAGAGATGTTCAAGGATAAGAAAGTGGTTGTCGTCATGCCGGCCTATAATGCGGCCAGCACGCTCAGGATGACTTACGATGAAGTGATGTCCCAGGGAGTCGTTGACGAGGTCATCGTGGTTGATGACGCCAGCCGTGATGAAACCCTGAAAATCGCCTCAACCCTGCCCAGAACTTTTGCATACCGTCACCCCCGGAACAGGGGATACGGAGGAAATCAGAAGACCTGCTACAAACTCGCCCTGGACCGTGGAGCTGATATAGTTATAATGGTGCACCCGGATTACCAGTACACACCCAAACTGATTCCCGCCATGGCCTCCCTTATCGGGAACGAGCTTTACCATTGCGTTCTCGGGTCCCGAATTTTGGGCGGATATGCCCTCAAAGGGCGGGATGCCCCTGTGGAGATATGTGGCAAACAGGTTCCTGACCCTGGCCGAAAACATTCTCATGGGCGCCAAGTTATCCGAATACCACACAGGATACAGGGCCTTTTCAAGGAAACTGCTCCTTGAATTGCCCCTGGAAAGAAATTCGGACGATTTCGTCTTCGACAACCAGATGCTGGCCCAGGTCCTCTGGTACGGTTACACAATCGCCGAAGTAAGCTGCCCGACGCGCTATATGACTGATTCTTCGTCGATCAATTTCAGCAGGAGCGTAAAGTATGGCTTCGGCTGTCTCGCGACGGCAATGAGGTTCAGAATGGCGAAATGGGGGATGCATAATTCGGAACTGTTCCCGGCGAACGCGGGAAGGCGAACCGGTGAGAAAATAAAAGCTGATAAACCTTTTTATCTCGCCTAAGCAGTATTGATCATTTCACCAACACAGGAAACTGGGCTAAAACACCGTAATTAGTTCCACCAGTACCTCCAGTGGGGTTCTGGGGAGTGCAGGATGGAAGAAAGTAAATGGATTTCGCGGCGTATGTAGCATCCATATCATCCACATTTTTCAGTTTAAAATGTGAAACGAAATTATTCCAGCAACAAACGCGTCGTGATGGCGCGGTGCTACACCCACTTGGACAGTCCGCCCCCATCGCTGATGGAGGGAAATCCTCAGCTGCAAATTTATCTTCAGTATCAGCATCCTTTTCTGATATCCAGACAATATCGATGTGGACTACCCCAACAACCGTAGAGCAATTGCTCGGGTTGTTGCCAGGACATGAATCACAGGCAAGGTGGCGGGTAACGGGGAAGTCCTGTTCTTTGGATCGAAACAATTACGCAGATCCTTTAGGATGCTAGTATCGGTACCACCTGTGGCACCAATACCGAACCCGAAGAAAATTGGGCTTGGATTGCCAGATCCACATATGAGAGGCTTCATGGTTGGAGGATTTGCAGTTTCACATGGAGTCGTAAATTGGCCCATGCGGATGTGTTGTGGGTTCCGGCATTAGACCCGCTATTATTCATCCGCCCAGTATTGCACGCCGTGTAATTTCCTGATTATCCGTTATAGATTGCTTGCATATAGCAATCGGCTGATCTGCTGCACCAGGTTCCATGTTTCCAGCGAATCCTATATAAGCCGTTGCCTCAACAGATACTGTAAGCGGGGCTGAACTCCATATTCGTGAAAAGAAACGTGGAACATCACTTCGGGTCACAGTGGCCCTGACTGCATTGATAAAGCTGGTATTGCCGTTCAAAGTGGTGAAATCTATGGTTACCCAACCGGTCTTCTGCGTGCAGGATCCCGCTGTGCAAGTCGCATCTGCGGTAAAGGTGCCGGGGGAACCCCAGGTGGATGCAAATGCGTAATGGCCGATTTCAATAACAGGTGTGGGGACAGGTGATTTAGTTTTTGAATTAAGGAGAGCCACTTCAGTCGCCGTCGCGATTACACTGTTTCCATCTATTAAGTTTTCAACGCAGCTTCCCGTTTTTAAGCCAGTGCAACAGTAATACGGACGTCTACTACTAACAATTTCGATTATCAGTGATACATAACGGACGCCCCCGCAAGGGCTGCGGCATCGGCAGCGTTTTGAAGTTCGCTTTTTACAAGATATAAATGCCCCAAGTCGATGGCGAATGCAGCAAATCCGAGGAACACCATAAATAAAACCGCCGTCAAGATAGCCACCGCTCCCCGCTGTCCGGTTAATATTTGCATGGTGCTGGAATTTTTTCTTTTCATCTGTTGTCACCTACCATTTACATTTTGCATTTCTCTTATACTGTTTATAAATGGCGATTACGTTGTCTGGTTCTCATCCCTCATCGTGGTCTCCGCTTGTAACGTCACGGATGCCTGCCATGTACCCCCTGATAAAATTTTTACCAGGTTCCCGAAGACCAGATACTCATATAATACTCAATTTGGATAGTGTCCACATAACCCGCATACACAAGACCTGAGTAACGAGATGGATCATTTGAATAGGGACACTTAACATTGCTGGCATTAAAAACACTTCCTGTTTTAAAATTGATCATGTATGCATTTACATACTGGACGACGTAATTCTGTACATCCGTGCACGACGGGCGCCCTGGAGTACCGTTGAACGGGTTCGTATAGAATGTTGCCGAGAATCGCGCCGCTTCACGGCTTGCATTGGTGATAACTGACTGGTTGTAGAGCATTGCGCCGAACTCGATAATTCCAAAAACCAGCACAAAAAGAAGAGGAGCTATTATAGCGAATTCGACAGCAGCTGTCCCGGAATTCGATTTGAGGAGCTTTTTCAATTTGTGCACCCCCTTTGGATAAATGAGACTACTTTGATGGATACCACTCAAACTAAGTATTTGGCAACAACAATGATTGTAATTTATGAAAAACCGGGCAACAGCAGGGTCGCATCAAGAGATTCAAGTATTAAATATGAAGTATTAAAAGTGCTTGTATTCACACAAAAGAGGATGCATACAAAAGCAACCTTTATATGCATCCTCTTTTGGGTCCCTAACTTCTCGTCAACGAGCTCTGAACGGTACCAAATGTATTGCTCAGTTCATTTCCCACCAGGAAGACTATTGTGACAATTGCAATTGCAATACCTGCGGCAATAAGGCCGTACTCAATCGCGGTGACTCCCTCTTCGTCCTTGAAAAACCTGATGATACTTTTCATTTCTAACCTCCTTTTGGTTTGGTAATCAATTAATAAACAATCAAGTTACTCAATCTTTGGTTGTCATTTTACTAAAAAAAATTTAAACGTCTATTGTACTTTGGTCCAATATAAGGATAAAAAATGCATAAAAACAGGCATTTTCTGTTAAGTTTTGTAAACAGATTTGTGCTAAACAGCTTGATTTTTGTATGCTAGAAACTAATACATTAATGAGCAAGCAATTCGGTGCGAGAAAAATAGCCTTTTATCGTTGAAAGTTCTAATATATTGAAAATAGTGGGTTATTGTGCCGCTACATAGAGGTATTGTGAGAATACATTGTTTGAAATCTAATTACATGATGAGAACTGAAAATAATAACAGGTTCGATGATTTCTTTGTCGCCGACGGAACGCCTCGCTTAAGAATTTCCTTTACAACTACCGTATTAGAATGAAGATGGTGGAAAAAATATGAATGTTAACAACGTGTTCAAGGGTCCTATCCTGGAGGCGGGCAGCGGGGATTCACCATTGGTGATGAATAATGACGGATACAGTACAATCGGACTTGTCATTGAATGCCATGGCCATGCTCAAGTCCGAAAACCCCAAAACCAAAGCAGTGGTTACGGATGTTACAAGTTTACCTTTTAAAACGGGTGTTTTTCAGTGCGTGATCTGCTCTGAGGTTTTAGAGCACGTGGAAAATGATTGTGCCGCCTTAAGGGAAATAAGCCGCGTTCTCCAAAAGGGAGGAAAACTTATTCTTACATTCCCTCACAGAGAAATGTATTACGGCAACGATGACAGATATGTAAAACATTTCAGAAGATACGAACTGGACACGATCTTGCAAATGCTTGCGTCTGCATCATTAAAAAACACCGAAGATCTGCAAGGTACTAGGACCGTGTGAAAAGCTGACAATGTCTGTACTGGTATACTGCATTCAGGCGACTGAACGACTTGGCAGGGCCCGTTTTTCTGGAAAAGAGAGCCCCCCGGTACGGGATTTACCGCAATTTTTGAAATCCTTAATGTCCTGTATTCCTATTTAATGCGTTTGATGCATTGATTTGGCCCCGATCGCTTTCATCTGTTCTGTTAGTTGAGGCGGTTAAGAATAAGTTCCGGTTTCATAATTATGAAAAATCCGCCCTCATACAGGCAGCGGGCGATTCCTCATATCATGGATCTTACCTGCATTCTTTACAGACCAGATAGAGCTTTCATACCAGACAAACAGAGCTGGGCAGAGCCAGAACAGCCAAAACACATTATCTGGGATAAAGCTGAGTGAAGTTACAAACAGGAGCATTGCCGCCATAATAAAAGTTTTTCTTGTCTCACTAAGTTTTAGCGACATTGTTATTACCTGAATCACAGGAATGATCAGTACGACGTAATCAAATGGCCAACCCCAGGCTGCCGTCAATACCGATACCATCAATATGCGAGGCAAATGTTCACTCCAACTCCAGGCTTTATAATGCTGTTTCCAGTAATAAAGAAACCATGCAATTCAGGAATGGCCGGGACAAACTGGAGGAAAAATAATTTTTCTCCTATCAGCCAGCGAAGCGCGCCGCCAATGGTGGGTGTTGCCCAATCAGTCGGAAGGAAAGTCTTAACGGCATAAAAATAGTGACTCAAAATGCCTGAGGATTAAATAAGAGAAGAATTGCATTCGATGCAAACAATGCTGAAATAGAGCCGATAAAAGGACCATTTTTGTTTTTTTATTGCCCAGAACAACAATGCAATAAAAAACAAATAACATAAATGTGGTTTAATTGTAATCAGAAGGACTGCACACCCTGCCAGAAAGGAATTTCGTTTTTTTTCGAAATAAAGGAAAAGGACGCACCCAAGCAAAATCCAAGCCCCTATCTGGCCTTTCTTTAGCATCATAATACTGGGGCCGAACGCTAAAGAGATAAGGGAATCAGCCAGCGATACCGGTCAGGCCCTTCATAGAATAACGCCAAAGCCAATCAGCACAAAAGAAAAGTATTATGAGGCTCGATAAAAGCCATGCAAAACGGGCATGCCTGTATTCCAGGTTGCAGATGGGCGCACATAAATCACTCCGTCCAGGGAGGGTTCCACATTACAACAGGAAACCCTTCAAGCCGTCCGGCTTTTTCCTGCAAATTATTAAGTTCGCGAAGATCAAAAGGGTTATTATTGTTCAGGCCAGTTGACCCGCAGACCAATACTGCACAAAGTCATCCATGGAGACAAAATCTCGGGCCGTCAACCGATCAATCAGCCTGGGGCCTTGCGGCAAAAAAATAATTCCAACCAGGGCAAAATTGATTAACAGGAGTACGCCGATCCTCAAATTCTTATTTAGTAATATTGATTTATACATGCCAGCAGGTAAAGGAAGGTGAATTGTATTCTAAATAAATACCGCGTAACGCTGTCCAAGGTATTACCAGGAAATTCAAGAAAAAAACTGATATGTTTTATTATTTATTCATAACTCTTCAGCTTTATTAAATTTTTCTTCTCTGTTGGATAGACAACTATATTGATTCTTTTTTCATGGAAGTTTGGAATAGTCTCGCACAATTCATAATGCCCCGAGTAGTCGTTCCATTCACAAAAGCTTAATATCTTATAATTGGAAGGGACTACCGCATACAAGTCATCTATGTTTTTAAATGAAGTATCCAGTCCTGAAATCAGTTCCATCACAATAATAGGCCGATTTTTTTCCAAAGTATTTCTTAAACCTAACAAAGCATTCTTTTCAAACCCTTCAATATCGCATTTAATAATGTCGACGTGAGATACTGCTATTTTTTTCAGCCATTCGTCCCCAACAACAACCGATAAACTTTTAACGTTTGTTGTGTTGAATTCTTTCATAATAAAAGAACCGTGCCCAAGATCACTCTCTGGAGGCTCAAAAAAAGGGAGGTTTCCACCTTCATTTCCAAGTCCCACATCGTGAATATGGATATTCTTTATTTGATTGATCCTGATATTTTTTCTAAATCTTTTGAGAACTGGGGGGTACGGTTCAAATGCATGCACATCTTTAACAAATTTTGACATGAATAAAGAGTGTTGTCCCACATTCGCTCCGATATCGAAAAAAACAATATCATCCCTGTTAAACGATTTTGCGCAATCCCTCAAGAAGAACAGGATGGGCTTTTCCTGGGCTCCATAATACAGTATCTCATCATCCACAATATTTCCTGAGCGTCCCTCATAAATCATTCCGAAAAATTCAACTCGAAACTCAATGGGCTTATACAAACCAAGAACATTTTGCTTTCCACAGATAAGGTTTCGAAAATTGAAAAAAGCGATTTTGTACCTGTCGTGCTGTATAAAATAAACAATTGCCAAGGCTGAGATTAATAATCCAATACAGACCAAAGTTATTCTAGATTTTTGGGTAGGGAAGATTTTCATGAGGATGCTCTGAAATCGTTTTTAAGTTGGCGGTTCCATATCGAAACAGTCCGAGTTGCACTTATATATCTTGGAATAAGACGAAACACCAAGAAAAAGGGATTCCTGAAATCCCGGAATCCCTCATCGGCTATTTGGTGCCGGAGGTCGGAGTCGAACCGACATGCCCCCGAGGGGCGGGGGATTTTGAGTCCCCTGCGTCTACCAGTTTCACCACTCCGGCACAGGTGAAAGAATATCTGCTGGAGCCCGGATTTGTCAAGGCAAAAATGTTATTGACAATTTTTCCTTACGCATGTTAAATGCGCATCTCCATTAAGTTTGTGGGGCTGTAGCTCAGCTGGGAGAGCGCTTGAATGGCATTCAAGAGGTCACGGGTTCGATCCCCGTCAGCTCCACCATTTAATATTTAGACTCTTTCATATTTATTCGAACCACCGTCCTTAGTTTCCTGTCAGATTATACGACCGAAGATATTATTCTTTTCTGTGAGTGAATTATGGCGACTATCGGAGAAATACTCATTCAGGAAGGCATCGTCACGGTGCCTCAGCTCCAGCAGGCCCTTGATTATCAGAAATCCCACGGGGGGCGCCTGGGGGAAGCCCTTGTCAGTCTCGGATTCATATCGCCTTTTGAGTTGAAGCAGTTTTTCAATGTTGTTCCCGCTGTTCCCATGAGGGCCGAACAGACCGGCCTCACGAACAGTTTCCTGACCGATATGATTCTCAAGCTCGCCCATACCGAGGGGGGCACTTATACCATGCCCACTATGAGCCAGAGCCTGTGCCTCACCACAAATGTGATAGACGAATTGACGCAGTCAGCAAAAAAAGATGGGCTGGTAATAATCCGAGCTGCAACGGGATTCAATTTATCCCAGCAAATATTTGAATTGACTACTATCGGCCGTCAAAGGGCCGTGGACGCGTTGGAACAGTGCCGGTACGTGGGCCCCGTCCCCGTACCGCTGAAGCACTTCAACATAATGACTCAACGTCAGACGGTGCGGCAGATTGACATTGATTTTGAATGGGTGCAGAAAGCGCTTGGCCACCTCGTATTGAAAGATCAATTCATACGTCAACTGGGCCCTGCTTTCAATTCCGGGAGTTCCATTTTCCTGTATGGTGCGCCGGGTCTTGGGAAGTCCAGCATAGCCGAAGGGCTTTCCATGGCGATTGAATCCTGCGTATATATACCTTACGCAGTTGAGATTGACGGGCAGGTCATGCGTGTCTTTGACACTTCCGTTCATATACCGATCGATAGCGGACCAGCTGAGGAAAACCAGATTAGCGAAATAATGGTAAAGACAACCCACGATTTAAGGTGGAAATACTGTCGGCGCCCCGTGGTGACCGTTGGCGGCGAGCTTACATTAGCCGCCCTTGACCTTGACTATGACCCGATCTCGAGGATGTACGAAGCGCCGGCCCATATTAAGGCCACAAATGGCGTTTTTGTCCTCGACGATTTGGGGCGTCAGGTGATTCAGCCGCGTCAGCTCCTTAACCGCTGGATAGTGCCGATGGAAAGGGGAGTTGATTACCTGTCTCTGCATACGGGGAGGAAGTTTGCCGTGCCCTTTGACCAGATCACGTTCTTCTGCACCAATATGAAACCCGCCGACCTGGTGGATGATGCCTTCCTGCGGCGGATTCGCCACAAGATCAAGGTGGATTACCAGTCAGAATCAGAGTTCCTGGAGACAATAAGGCGGGTGTGTGAACATTACGGTGTCTGTTTCAATAACTCGGCAGCGGATTATCTTATTGAAAATTACTACACAAAAGCCGGTCGCCCCATGGTTGGCAGCCATCCGCGGGACCTGATCCAGCAAATCATCGACAGGGCCAGGTTCATAAAAATCAAACCGGAACTTTCCCCTGAGGCCATCGATGCGGCTGCCGGCAACTATTTCGTCAAACACGAATAGATAAAAGGTCTGCTACAGGTCTTTTATCTCCTTGTGGATTTTAAGCTTGCCTGATTTTTCCAGGTCCTCTTTGACCTTGGCGAGCCAGGTCTGGAAAACGGCGCCTTGTTTTGCCCTTGCGAGCGCCGTTTTGACGGCGTCCTTGTCGAAACCTTTCTCGTCCGCCTTTTGCCTGTCCCTGAACTTCAAAATCAGCTGCGAGCCGCCCATTTCGAACACTTTATCAGGATAGGGGTTCTTTTCGGAAAGCCCGGACAGCGACAGGGAAATGTCCCTGGAGTCACCCAAACCGGGCATTTTTGTCCCTGGGACAAACATCCCGGTTTCAGAGATCTTGAGCCCGTTATCCGCTGAAACCTTTTTAAAATCGGCACCTTTCCTGAGTTCCCCCAAAATCCGGTCTGCCTCGGTTCTTGCCAGCTTTGCGGCTTCAGCATTGACATAGGCTTTTTCAACGCTGTCCCTGATCTCTCCCATGGCCGGTATATATGACGGTTTCTGTGAGACCAGCCTGAAAAGGTAAAAGCCTTTCTCTGTCGGGAGGGGAGGGGTTATCTCATCTTTTTTCAAAGTAAAGAGTTGGGATTCGATGTCTTTTAATCCCCTGAATTCAGATGGAATCGAAGTCTTGGAAAAGGAGTCCGATGTGGAAACACGCATGTTGTTCTTCCTGGCGTATTCCTCGAAATTGTTTTCCTGGTATATTTGTTCGTAAGCTTTTTTTGCTTCCCGGGCAGCTGAATCCATGCCCCTGTGGGATTTCAGTTCATCTATTATTTTGCCTCTGACTTCAGAAAGGGGAGGGATCTTCCCGGCCTTCGCGAATTTCTTTCCGTAAAGGGAATAGAAGTTGTTTATTTCTTCTTCCGTGAATTCGCTCTTGCCGGTGAAATCAGACGCCGAGAAAACTATGTACTGCACCTGGATCTTTTCAGGTACACGGAACTTTTCGCCATTGTCCTTGAGGTAAGTTTCCAGGTCCGAATCGGCGTATTTCACCTTGCCGCGGAAAGATTCAGGGGAAAGCTTCAGGAAGTCCATGTCTATCTTCTCATTCTGCGTCCTGTAAAATTCCTGTGCTTCCAGATCTGATACCGCCGCACCTTCCGTGATGATTTTCCGAAGCTTCTCGGCCAGGATAGTGTTCTTCTGCATCTGCTCGAAATCTTCAGGACTCAGCTTGTTCTGTTTGAGGATCGTCTGGTAGTACTGCTGGCTGAATGCCCCGTCGCGCTGAAAAGCGGGGTAGGATGTTATTGCCTGGCGGACTTCCGCGTCGGTAACCGATATCTTAAATTTCCCCGCCATTTCGTTGATAACGGCCCTGTTCAGGAGGTTGTCAAAGGCCTGCTGCTTCAGGTTGAGCTGTTTCATGATTTCGTCGGTCAAGGGCACCTGGGAGTATTGGCGGAACATGTCTATGAGGTTCCTGTATTCGGTCTGGAACTCTCCATAGGAAATTGCCTTTCCGCTCACGGTGGCTATGGCTTCCGAGCTCCTGCTGCCCGACATGGACCCGAAATAAAGGACGAAAACAACGATTATTGCCCCAAGGAGTATCTTGACAAACCAGCTCCTTGCCTGTTTCCTCATAAACTGAAGCATAGACTTTCCTCCAACGATTTTAAGCAAATTGGTGAGTTATTTAGAATAAATGGGGGAAAAATGCCACCTTTAAATTCCTGTAAATTCTTGAAGGAAGGACATAGATTAATTCTGGAACGTTTGTGCTCCCGAGAGGTTCAATGCTCTATTGGCTATGTCTATATGTAAAGAGATGGGAATAGTAATCATAGTTACCTCTAATGGTACTTACATGTGATCAGAGATAAAAATTGCTTAAGGAATTGTGAACAGGATGGTAAATGCAATTTTTAAATGCTAATAGTTACATAGTGTTAACTTTGATTTGTTAATATTATTTTACTTAATTTCCCTTGACAATATCAATTTATTAGTTTAGTTGATATGCGAAAAGGTAGAAGGGGTTATTATAATGGTGTATGTATGATTTGGTAATGATTGATACTGGTAAAACAAGGAAAGGAGATTGAAAATGGAAAGGATTAGCAGATTTTTCAAGGATGAAGATGGTGTAACCGCGATCGAGTATGGCCTTATTGCTGCAGGGATCGCCATAGCAATTGTTGCAATTGTCTTCCTGGTTGGGAATCAACTTGAGAACCTGTTTGGTAGAGTATCTAGCAGCTTAGCAAGGACCAGCTAGAGACAAGAAGGGGCGCATTTTAGAAATGAGCCCTTTTTTTCTAATTGATTAGCGATGGTGAATTGAAATTATCAATATTATTTATTTTAATCATGTTAGCGGCGAGTTTATATGATACTATATCAAGAAGGATACCAAACATGATCACTTTTCCGGCCATGATTACAGGGTTAGCGTATCATGGATTTTCCGGAGGGCTTACGGGTTTAATATTTAGTATTGAAGGTATTGCACTAGGTATAGTTTGCCTCCTGGGTTTTTATATTTTTTCCGGGATGGGGGCGGGGGACGTAAAACTTATGGGTGCTGCAGGTTCTTTCCTGGGCCCCAAAGGAGTTTTTGTCGCGTTCTTGTGTACTGCGTTAGCCGGAGGGCTTGTTTCACTGGGAGTAATTATTGTCAGGCCGTCCGTGAAAGCGACCGCCGCTAACGTTTTAGAAATGGCCAGAATGTTGTTGTATACACGCAGACTAAGTTTACCCCCGGGTTTAGAGAAAAAGAGAATTCCTTACGGTCCGGCAATAGCAGTTGGTTCTATAATCGCGATATTTACAACAATGGAGCTGTGAAATGGAAAACAAGAAACCTTTGATTATGCTTGGGGTAGGGATCCTGGTTGCGCTACTGGTGACGTTGTTCACGTATAACTGGCTTCAGAAAAGGACAATTGCCCTCAAAACACTGGAGACCCAGGACATTGTTGTTGCGAATGTAGACATGGCGTGGTCCACCATTATAACAAAAGAAATGGTCAAGGTAGCACCCTACCTCAAAAGTTCTCTCCCGCCAGGATATTATGTGGATCCCGCTGCCTTGGAAGGCCGTACCCTGTTGTACCCCTTAAAGGCCAATGAGCCTATTACGGAGTCGAAACTGTCGCCCGTAGGTATGAAGGGTGGAGGTATAGCCGCGGTGATTACGGACAAAAAGAGGGCCATGGCTGTGAGGGTGGACAAGGTTGTTGGGGTGTCCGGTTTTGTCCATCCTGGACACAGGGTTGATGTTCTCGTCACGGTTTCCAAAGGAGAAGGTGGCACTACTACAAAAATTGTCCTGGAAAATATTCTTGTCCTGGCGGCAGGCCCCGATGTTTCCACGGCGAAACAGGATAAATCTGCGCCTGTCGATGTGATAACGCTCGAAGTCACTCCTCAGGAAGGTGAAAAGCTTGCACTCGCCGCATCAGAAGGCAAACTGCAACTTGCATTACGAAACTTCTCTGATACGGAAGAAGTATTAACCAAGGGAACCACTGTGCCGATGTTGCTCGCATCATACGGCGGTTCCGGTGCAGCTTCTGCAAGCAAGGGTGCTGTAAAGGCTAAGGCAAAAAGCTCGCCCGTAAAATCAGCGCCCGTGACCACCGTTTACAGGGTGGAATTAATTAAAGGCGGCAAAGTTACTGAGACTAAAATAGACGGGAGGTAGTAACCATGAGGTTGAGCCGCATATTTCTTGTTTTGACGATTGTTCTCGTATTTATTTTCTTAAACATGCAGGCTTTTGCAGCCAATGGTCCATCCCGAATAGGGTATGAAATCGCCAAATCAACGCGTTTGACCCTTACGGTCGGGAAATCATTCATAATAGAAACAAAAGAGCCTGTAAAACGCTTGTCAATTTCGGCGCCGGAGATTGCTGATGCACTTGTCCTGACTCCATGGCAGATATATTTGACCGGGAAGTCCGCAGGATTGACAAATCTTACGATCTGGAGTGATTCCAATAAAAGCTATTCTGCAATATTCGATATCGAGGTGCTTCCGGACACAATGCTCCTCAAAGAGAAATTGCATGAAATGTTTCCGCGGGAGGATAATGTCAAAATCAACGCCACTCACGATGGGATTATTTTGACGGGTACTGTCACAAGCCTTGCAGCACTTACCCAGATAATGACAGTGGCCCAATCGTATGCCCCGAAGGGAAAGGTTTTGAATTTTCTTCAGGTAGGCGGGGTGCAACAGGTCATGCTGGAAGTGCGCGTCTCCGAGATGTCCCGCAGCACGTTAAAGAGGCTGGGAGTCAACTGGAACTATGTCAGCGATGGCGGCAAGACATTCGGTGTATCGAGGTTGAGCAATTTGTCGAGTGTCTCATTACCGTCCAATAGCCAAACGTATGCTGACCCTGTTAACATGATATTCAGATTTTTAGGCGGCGGGGCAACATGGACCGTGTTCATTGATGCACTGAAGGAAAACGGGTTGACAAAAATCCTTGCAGAGCCGAATTTGATAACCCTGAGCGGTCAAACAGCCAATTTCCTGGCCGGCGGCGAGTACCCCATCCCTGTTCCGGGAGCGGATGGCACAGTGACAATAGAGTATAAAACATATGGTATCGGCCTGAGGTTCACCCCCACGGTTCTTGATTCCGGTAAAATAAGCATGCAGGTGGCGCCGGAAGTATCGGAACTCGATTTCGCCAACTCAGTATCGCTTGGAGCAGGAATACCTGTGCCTGGCCTAACCACGAGGCGCGTTTCGACTGTTGTAGAATTAGGAGATGGCCAGAGTTTTGCAATTGCCGGTCTTCTCAGTCATAATGTAAAGGAAGTCGTGGACAAATACCCTGTCCTCGGGGATATTCCGGTTTTAGGGGCACTGTTCAGGAGCACTTCCTTCCAGAAAAGTGAAACCGAACTGGTAATCATCGTCACCCCTCACCTCGTTAAGCCATTGGATATGAAAAAGCAGACTCTGCCGACGGACCAGTTTATCGAGCCTACGGATTTTGAGTTCTACCTGCTGGGAGCCATGGAAGGTCAGGGCGGTGAAAAGGAGACAAAACCTTCCGGCCAAGCGGTTATGAAAAAAGGCGGGGGCCTTGAAGGTGATTTCGGATATATCCTGAATTAAAGGAGATCAAAATGAAAGAAAAACTAATCTGCACAATTATTGTCATGACAGTAATTTGTATAGCAGCTTGCGCCGGCCCTACCCGTGTGGAAAGGGATTTTGGCACGTCCCACAAGCTTGCAATTTTCAATCAGACTCTGGACCCGAAAGCCGAATCCAATCTGAATCCTGTTACCGGCCTGAACGCCCAGGCGGAGCAGCTAGTTATGGATAAATACATAAAGAGTTTCGAAAAATCGGCGGACAAGGCCCCTGTTTATGCCATTACGGTAGGTGGAATAAAGTAAAAGGAGTCTGCAGCGCCAGCAGCCCCGGTTGATAAAGGATTAATGATGGCTAACAATTCGATTTCGGTGATCCTCAATATAAAATTGCCAGAAGCGAAGAAGGACATAGAGAAATGCCTTTCTTCAATAGAGAATGTGACTTTCGCGGATTTTGGGAAAGCCGACCTCCTGATAATGGAAGTGGGTTTTGATCCTGATAACGAGTTCAACGAAATAACCCGGATTAAGGAAAATGAGAAGGTCAGCGAGATTTTCCTGACGTCCTCTTCTGATGACCCTCGTTTGCTTATTCGCGCAATTCGTTCAGGCATAAAGGAATTCTTTCCTCAGCCTATAGTGGCTGATGAACTTAAAAGAGCCGTTCAGGACTGTGCTGCGCGTCTGGGCAGCACAAAAAAAACAGAGGTTCTGAAGAAAGGCAAGATAGTAACAGTTGCAGGGGCAAGGGGCGGAATAGGAACGAGCACAATAGCCGTGAACCTCGCCGCAAGCCTTTCCGCACTCGAGGGAGTCGAGTCGGTGGCAATTCTTGACCTGTTGCCGGTCTTCGGAGATTCCTCGATTTTCCTTGACATCAGCCAGCCGCAATACAGCTGGCTCGAGCTAGTGAATAATTTGTCCAGGATGGATAAAACATACCTGATGAGCACGATAGCCCGTCATGATTCGGGAATTTACGTTATGACCGCCCCCTTGCAGCGTATCGAAGACCCTGATGCAAGTCTGACTGAAAAGATATCGATGCTCCTGGATATCCTGCGCAGGAATTTCGATTTCATAATTGTGGACAATGGAAAATCTCTTGACAGGATTTCCATGACTTTTTTAAAGGAATCCGACCAAATCCTGGTTGTCTCTGTTTTGAATCTGCCATGCGTTTCCAGTACAAGGCGACTGTTGGATTATTTAAGGAATTCGGGAATCTTTCAATCGGAAGTAATAATCAACAGGGTTGAGAAAAATTCGCTCATTTCGATCAATGATGCGGAAAAGGCGTTCGGGCGAAAAGCTCTGGCAATGATACCCAACGATTACCGAACGGCAATAAATTCCTTGAACCAGGGAAAGCCTCTCAATGTCGTTGCCAATGGAACTGAAATTTCTAAAAGCATTCAGAATATAGCGATGCTCATAACTGGAAAGGTAGAGAAGCCCAAAGAGAGGAGCGGGATTTTGAAGAGGTTTGGAGTATTCAATTAAGGAGAATAAATGGATACGACAAAGTTAAGTTCAGAACTATTTAAGTCTACTGAATACAACGAATTGAAATCCAAGGTGCACAACCGCCTTATCGAGATCATTGATCTTTCAATCCTCAGTTCGCTTGATCAGGCTGTGCTGAGGGTCGAGATTAAGAAAGTTGTGGACAGGATCATCGCCGAAAACGGCTCCAGTGTTCCCCTGAACCTGGCTGAAAGAGAAAGGCTGAGCAGTGAAATCCAGGATGAGGTGCTCGGGCTTGGCCCCATAGAGCCTTACATGCATGACCCGACCGTAAACGATATCCTGGTAAACACATATAAACGTGTATACGTGGAAAGGGCCGGGAAACTGTATCTTACGGAAACAAGGTTCAAGGACGACGATCACCTTCGCAAGATAATAGACAGGATAGTTTCCGCGGTCGGGAGGAGAATTGATGAAACTGTCCCGATGGTGGATGCAAGGCTTGCCGACGGCTCCCGTGTCAACGCGATAATCCCTCCCCTGGCCATAGACGGTCCGAGCCTCTCAATCCGCCGGTTTGCTACAGACCCGCTGGAGATGGATGACCTTATAGCATACAAGAGCCTGACCACGGAGATCGGGGAATTGCTCGCGGGTATAGTGAGGGCCCGTCTTAACATCATTATCTCAGGCGGGACCGGTTCGGGTAAAACCACGATGCTCAATGTCCTCTCGAGGTTCATGCCCGAGAACGAGAGGGTCGTCACGATAGAGGATTCCGCCGAGCTTCAGCTCAAGCAGGACCACGTGATCCGTCTGGAAACGCGCCCGGCCAATATAGAAGGGAAAGGGGAAATAACCCAGAGGGACCTTGTCCGGAACAGCCTCAGGATGCGCCCAGACCGCATTATTGTCGGTGAGGTCAGGGCAGGTGAAATAGTTGACATGCTCCAGGCCATGAACACCGGGCATGACGGCTCACTTACGACCATTCACTCCAACTCCCCCCGTGATGCCCTGCTGAGGATGGAAACGCTTGTTGCCATGGCCGGCCTTAACATACCCACGGAAGCCGTGAGGAAATATATAAGTTCGGCTATCCAGGTCATCATCCAGATCTCCAGGCTCATGGACGGCAGCAGAAAAATGGTGAGCTTCCAGGAAGTGACCGGCATGGAAGGCAATATAATAACGATGCAGGAAATATGCTCCTTTGAGCAAACCGGAGTTGATAATGACGGCAAAGTGAAGGGCCGCTTCAAAATGGGAGGCGTTCTCCCCCGCTTTACTGAAAAATTCAGGGCAATGGGTATACCGGTTCCCGACCTGTTCGGGAAAAACAGGATTGTAGAGATATAGGAGCTGAAATTGGACCTGATACTGATAGGCATAGGCGTATTCGTTTCAGTTATTCTCCTTATTGAAGGGATTATTTTTTCTCGCCAGAATGCAAACGAATCCCGAACTCAAACGGGTTCGCAAGCAGTTGACCCTGCTTACAAGAGAAGATCTGTCCCAAGAGTATGATATTTCGAAGAAGAAGAAGCACCTGAGCGATATACCGTTATTAGACAGGATACTTTCAAGCATACCTGTTCTGTACCGTATTGAAAAACTTCTTGTACAGGCTGATTTTCAATACCCGTTAGGTGCTGTCCTCCTTACCTGCGCCATATTCTTCATGCTTGGCGTAATTGTCATGTCGTTCGTTTTCAATAATATTCTGTTCAAAATAGCCTTCGGGATTGGAGCTTCCTTTTTGCCAATCCTTTACATCATTCATCTAAAAAATAAGAGAAGCAAAAAGTTTGAAAGGCAGCTTCCGGATGCCATGGCTCTTATGGCCCGGGCTATGAAGGCAGGTCATGCTTTTTCCGGGGCCATGCAGATGCTTACAACTGAATTTGATAATCCCATAAGCGGCGAGTTCCAGAAGGTCGTCAATGAAGTCAATTTTGGAATAGGCCTGGAAAGTGCCTTGTCCAATTTAACGGAGCGCGTGAACAGTCCGGACATCAAATTTTTTGCGATATCGGTTATTGTGCAAAGGGAAACCGGGGGCAACCTCGCTGAAATACTTGAAAAAATAAGCGATTTGATCCGGGAAAGATTTAAGCTGATGGAAAAGATCCAGACCCTTTCGGCAGAGGGAAGATTGTCGGCAATAATTCTTGTGTGCATCCCGATATTGGTCGCCTTAGCACTTTCCATAGTTAACCCAAAGTACATGAATATTCTCAGGACTGACAGCATTGGGAACGTGCTTATTGCCGTTGCGGTTCTAATGGCAGGGCTCGGGATACTGATTATGAAAAAAATGATAGCAATAAAGGTCTGAGGTTCATCATGTCACTGTTGATTCCTGCGCTCATTTTTGTCACGTTGCTGCTGTTAATTTTAGGGCTATTCTTCTATTTTAAGCAGAGGAGCAGGGAAAAGGGTGTTGTACAGAGATTAGAACAGGAGACCGAAGGAATTTCCGAGCAGAAGGAAGAATCTGACCAGAAGTTCGATTTAAAGAAATCCCTTTTGAGAATGTCGGCTGTTATCGGGCGCTATCATGACGCCGAAGAGCGAAGATGAACTAAGCTCTTTCTCAAGACAGGCCCTCAAGGCAGGTATCCGAAGAAGGAATTTTGCTACAATTATGTATGGGGCAAAGGTGGCATGTGCCATAGCATTCCCCGCCATTGCTTTGATTTTAAGAATGTTTATCACCAGGCCAATACCTATTGTCCCGTTCATGATCATTGTCGTCGCGCTTGCCGTTCTCGGTTTTTATGCCCCGAACATTTGGCTTCGTTCACGGATAGACGCCCGCAAGGAGCAGATCCTGCACAGTTTCCCGGATGCGCTCGATTTACTGGTTATATGCGTTGAAGCCGGCATGAGCCTGGACTCCGCTATCACCAGGGTAGGGGAGGAACTGAAGCTGGGGCACAAGGCCCTCAGTGAAGAATTCAAGCTCCTTTCCCTTGAGCTCCGGGCGGGAAAAACACGAAGGGATGCCCTGCGGAATTTTGGCCTGAGGACAGACCTTGATGAAGTGAACAGCCTCGTTACTCTGCTCATACAGACAGACAGGTTTGGGACGAGTATTGCCCAGGCACTCCGGGTCTATTCAGACACTATGAGAACAAGCCGTTTTAACAAGGCTGAGGAAATGGCAATGAAATTGCCTGTTAAACTTGTCGTACCTATGATCGTTTTTATATTTCCTTCGTTATTTGTGGTTATTTTGGGTCCGGCTCTGATACAGATATTCCGCATTTGGACAAAAAGCTGAATCGCATTGGATTGGAGGGGTCATGAGAAAAATAAAATACTTTGTGATCTGCATCGTGTTCCTTTTGAGCTGCTCCACGGTAAAAGATGACTCAAGATATATACGGACCCCAGGGCCGGCTGAGCTGTCCAAATTTACTTCCCAGATTCGCCCCGTTAAAGGCAATCCTGAATCCCACTATACGCTTGCGCGGTATTACCAGGACAGGGGCATGCACAAGAAGGCTATCGAGCAGCTTGAAAAGAGCATTGAAATAGACCCCACCTACTGGAGGGCCTATAATGCGATGGGCGTGAGTTATGACCGGCTGACAAACTATTCGCGGGCAATCGAGTCATATGAAAAGGCCTTGAAGCTGAATCCTGAGTCCTATGCCGTACTTAACAATATGGGCTATTCATATATGATGCAGGGAAATGCGGTGTTGGCAACAACCCTGCTGAAAAAAGCTTCCGACATGAAACCTGATAATATCAGGATCAAGAACAATCTTGGACTGGCTTATGCCATGATAAATCCGTCTTCCGGAGAAGGTTGCCACAGCCGATGTTCCCGCAGTGGAACCAAAGAAAAATGTAATAGAAAGCAGCGCTAATTTCTCCCCTGCTGTTCCTGTATTAAAAGATTCCCTGGCTTCGATTAGCCGGATGGATATCATCTCAAAGAAATCGGAAGCGCCAAAAAACGAGGAGATAAGGCAGCAAACAGTTCCTCAGCAGGTGAAACCGGAATCCGTTCCACAGGAAAAAATTGTCGTTCAGAAACGAGCAGGCGCTATAGAAATTTCGAACGGCAATGGGGTCCGGGGAATGGCAAAAAATATGAGGGCCTATTTGAGGAAAGACGGGTATAAAGTTACGCGGGTGACAAATGCGAAGAAATTCAGCCATCCGCAAACCAGCATATATTATGTTGGATCCAATGAAGCAGTCGCCCGTCAGATAGCGTCTAAAATTCCTGACATAAAGCAGATCAGGAAAATACAAAAGATGGACAGGCCCGACATAAAGGTTAAGCTTCTGCTTGGAAAAGACCTCAGGAATTCCAAGAAGAAATTCAGCAAGGAAGCGATATGACATGTCGGTTGCTGCTGGCTGTTGTTGCAGGCATTTTTGCAATCTCGGCATGTGCTTCGTCCAACCCGCAAACCCAGGCCGCAAGTGAATATAAGAAAATTCTTGAACTGCAGAGACAAAAAGAATGGGCCGCCAGGGTTGATGAAAAGCTGATGAAACTGCCGGAGATGACACCCGCCGACCTCGAAAGGGCGGGGGATAATTTTGCCCGGCAGGGCAATGCAGTTATGGCTTTCGTCAATTACAACAAAGCGCTTGAGCGAAATCCTGACCAGCCGGGCCTGCATTATAAAATGGGCTGCCTCTTCGTGGAAAAGGGGCTATACGCAGAGGCCCAAAAAGAATTTGAAGAGGTCCTGAAAAAAGACAAAAACAGCGCAGCCGGCCTCGAGGGAATGGGCCGGATTTTTTTTGCCAAGGGCGACTTGGACAAGGCAGCAGAATAGCTTTCAGCAGGCTGTTAAAGAGGATGCAAAACTCTGGCAGGCGCACGTACTCCTGGGCGTTATTTATGACAAGAAGAGGCAATTCCCTGCCGCCCTCAATGAATACGAGACCGCTCTAAAAATAAATCCCCAGTCCAGCGCAATTTACAACAATATGGGGATGTCCCTTTACAAGTCTGGAAAATACGAACTCTCCTCAACGGCGTTTCTGAATGCGATAAGACTCCAGCCCGATAACAAGAAAATCTATAACAACCTCGGTATAAGCCTATGCAAGCAGGGGAAATATAAGGATGCTCTGGAAGCCTTCAAGATGGCCACTGATAATGCCGCCGCCCAGAACAATATCGGCTATTGTTATGTAGCGGAAAAGAATTACGAAAAAGCGCTGGACGCCTTCTCTCGGGCAATAGAAATACGGCCTAATTTCTATGCGAAGGCATTCGAGAATTTGAAGGTGACCAAAGAGGCCATTGAATCCGAGATGCCTTCAAATGAGATGCATACCCTTCCCGGACAATCATACCCTCTCCGGTGAGATAATTTATACTGCTTTTGGTGAACTGCTCTTTTTATGTTTTTGCCTGCCTTGAGGAAATTGACGACGTTTTCGGGCGGCTTCGGGGTGTAGAGTTCTGCAAAGGCAAGCAACCCCCATGGGTCACCAAAGAGTGCAGCCGAATGCGGCCGGCTCCTCTACGACGTGAAAGTAATCCCTTTAGGAGGATTGAACATGTTTTCAATATTCATCGCTTTCGGAGACTATGCGATGAACACCCTGGAAGAATCACTGCTTAGCGTGGTTGTTGTAGTGGCTCTGGCAGTGGTCGGATTTGCCCTAAAGGGAGTACGGGGGGCTATAGGCGGGTTTGTCTTGGGAATATTAGGTTATCTGTTCTGGAGCGAAATAGCATCTTTCCTGATGTAATGATTTGAATTTGATTGTTTTTTCTTCGACAAAGAGGAATAAGAATTATCCATGCTTATATTATGATTACATTAGGAGGTCTAATGGTAAAAATCATTCACTTTATAAAAGATGATGGTGGGACAACAGCGATTGAATATACGCTTATAGCAGCAGGTATTGCAATAGCAATAACAGCAGGAGTTTTCATGATAGGTGATCGACTCGAAATAATTTTTGGTGGTGTGTCCACAAATTTGGAAAAAAGGTAATCTGCTTAAATAGGTCTACAAATTTGTATTTTAGGAATATTCTTTTAACTCGAGCCCAGCCTAAATGAGTATTCCCTTGTATATTCTTCTCTCAAGTTAAGCAACCCACAATCATTAATAGAAGGTATCATAAAAAAACAATGAGAAGTTATGTTATTCCCTGAAGAAAGTAGATATCGCAATGTGACCCGCAACACTGCGGGATGTATATTAATTATAATCATCGGAATCATATTTTGGAGCCTGGTAAATCCTATATCGGACATCCGTTTCGATCGAGTTAAACCAGAAGAAAGTGATTTCCATCTCTATCGCACAATCGCTGACAGAATTCGATCGGGTGAGGGATACTATGAATCAGCGAAAACTGAACTTGTCAAAAGAGGATATCCAACTGGCAGTGTATTTAACTGGAGGCCCCCTCTGCTTGGTTGGGCTTTAGGTCATTTGCCTGATTTAAGAATAGCCAGGGCGGCGGCCATAAGCTTATCTTTGATGACCCTTTGGCTCTGGGTCAGTGTATTTGGTAAGGAACTACAGTTTAGCAAGGCTTTCGTGGGCAGTTTTTTAGTTTTGGGTGGGACTCTGTCCAGTTTAACAACAGAAGCATACCTGGGCCATGAATTTTGGGCCGGAACACTTATTACCTCCTCAATTTTGTTTTATGTTAAAGGATGGCGTTATCCGGCCTTCTTGACAGGAATTTTAGCCCTTTTTATTAGAGAATTGGCATTACCATTTGTGATGGTAATGATTTGTTTTTCGGTATATGAAGCGAAATATAAAGAAACCGCGGTTTGGGCACTTGGAATAATGTTGTTCTTTTTTATGATGGTTATTCATGCTTTTCATGTCAGGGAAATAGCTCCACCTGATGCAATTTACAGCTATTCTGCATGGATAACATTGAAGGGGTGGAATTTCGTTCTTGGGGCTTCGAGTTTTCACCCGTATTTTATCCTTTTTCCCCCTTGGTTCACGGCTGTAATTTTACCTTTAGTGCTTCTGGGGCTATCCGGCTGGAAGGGGCCTTTAGGGGCGAGATTAGGATTAACTGTAGGCACCTACGTCGTAATTTTCTTATTTATAGGTCAGGATTTCAATCGATATTGGGGTGGTCTGTATACGGATTTGCTGTTCCCGGGTCTCTTGTATCTATTTACTGTTACATCCGACCTGTGCAGACCATTTAGCATATTAAAAGGATGACTTATGAGTGCAGTCAAAATCTCCATCATTGTCCCAACATATAAGGAAGCAAAGAACATAACAGCTTTATCAGAGCAGATTGACCTGGCTATGAAATCTGCGAAACTCACTTATGAAATTATCGTCGTGGATGATGATTCAAAAGACGGCATGACCGAAGCTGTCGAGAAGATTAAAAGTAAATACAACATAGAGCTTAAAATCAGAAAAGACGAAAAGGGTCTGTCTTCCGCAGTAATCTCCGGCTTTGCTTTAGTTACAGGGGATATAATTGTCGTCATGGATGCCGATTTGAGTCATCCGCCCTCAAAAATCCCGGAACTCGTCACCCCGATATTGGAGGATAAATGCGATTTTATGATTGGAAGCAGGTTTGTTAAAGGAGGTTCTGCACCTCATTTCAATTGGTATCGAAAGTTGAATGCATGGGTATCAAAGATGATGGCACGGCCTTTTACCCACGTATCTGATCCAATGGCGGGTTTTTTTGCTTTCCACAGGAAACTGCTTAAACCGGGTTTGTCACTAAACCCACTTGGATTCAAAATAGGGCTGGAAATGATCGTGAAAGCCGGCCCGGAAAGAATATCGGAAATTCCTATTCATTTCAGGGAGAGGCAGTACGGCGAAAGCAAGCTCTCACTGAAGGAGCAAATATATTATCTCATACACATAAAAAGACTTTTCGAATATAAATACAAAACTCTTGCTGAGTTCATAAAATTTTGCCTTATTGGCGGTTCTGGCATGGTTGTCGATCTCACCTGTGTTTATTTTTCAATGCAGTTATTCATGAATTTAGGTTTGGTTCCGAAAGAAGTTCAATTTCGAATTGCACGTGTGATCGGATTTGTTTTTGCCGTTACTTCAAATTTTTTATTGAACAGGAGATTTACTTTCTTAACTGCGGAAAGGGGGAAATTTCATAAACAATACCTGTCCTTCTTTTTGGTTTCATTCTTAGGCTTTACGGTTAACTGGTTTATTTCTGTTTACCTTTACGAAAATTATGTGTCTTTTAACGATCATTACCTCCTGGCAGCATTTATTGGGATAATCGGAGGAACAACTATTAATTTCATGGGCAGCAAGCTATTTGTTTTCAATCATGAAAAGTCAAAGAATTCTCAATTTGAAGACATGAGAAAAAAAGATGCTGCTTGAGGAGTGCAGGATCTGCAAAAAATATCGTCGCTTGTCCGGAAATATCGAGTTTAAGCCACGAGCGGATCACAATTCTCTTGATAAAAATTTTATAGTACTTTTAGTTGGAATCAATAGCGACTTCGGGGCTGTTTGTTGGATGATTATATGGATATAAGAATAATATTCAAAAGAATATCGCTGAAGACATATTGCATGTTTCATTTATCCCATATGTTCTGGGTTTGTGTCATGTGCTTACTTTCTTTTCACAGATATCCTGTTTATTTAAGTACAGAACATTTTCTCTATCACTTTTATGCAATTTTTACCCTCGCATTATTCACTCAACTACTATGCTGGGTATTATTGCGTGAACGTAATTAAGATATGCATTGGCTCACTTTATCTATTGTTTCTCATTTTGTATTATTTTTTTATAGGTGGATGCCATAGGTGCTATCTCTTCAGATGCAAAGAATATTGAAATTATACAATCAGTTCTTTTGTATTTATTTGTTCCGATTAGCTTGGGTTTAATGTATTTAATTAAAAGGACAAAATCTACTTCTAAAGATTTGACTTCTATATCTGGGTATTGGCTTACTAATTTTAATCATCTATACCCATTTATAACTTAATCCGAATAAACGTATCGATAACTCCAGATTATAATGTTTTTAATCTTAAGGCAGACGAAATAAGTTTTAAAGATGTATAAACATTCAAAGCCCGACATCTATCATATAATTGTGGATGGCTATGGTCGTTCTGATGTATTGAAAAAATATTATAATTTCGACAATTCAGGTTTCACAAATTATCTTACAGAAAAGGGATTTACTGTCCATAAAGATTTCTTAACCAACTATGTATATACTGAAGCTTCAATTGCATCTCTCTTATCTGGGACAATATTTAGAGACTAATTCCATATCAAGGAATTTTTCTCATAAATATCTTATCAATCATCGTCAAATCAGCAGGAATAGCCGAAACATTGAAGAAACTCGGATATTCTTACTTTGAGATATCTTCAGTCGTTCCCACTTTCCAAAAAGCTGATATCATTCAATATATATAAGAATGTATTTTCAGTGAAATTTCTTTTCTACAAGTCTCCTCTTAATTTATTTTTTAATCTCAAGAATGATAATATTTTAGGCTATGATAAATGGCGAAGAGCAATTACATAAATACATTTGATGAATTTGGAACGAACTGCTTACAATAATGACGTTGTAAAATATGTATATTGTCATATTCTTTTGCCACACACGCCCTTTGTTTTTAATGCTTTGGGAAATCCCATATACCCAAAAGATTTTTTCTCAATAAACGATTGTAACTCATTTCTAGAATCAGGCGATCCGAAGAAGATTTTCGTAAACTCTACTCGCAACAACTATTATATACTAATTACTTATTAGAACGAACTATAAATTATATATTAAATATAAATGGTAGACCTACTTTGTTTCTAATAAGTTCAGATCATGGACCACGTATACTTATAAATGAGGATGATCTAGGAAAATCCCAATTTCATGAAGCTATGCCAATATTTCTTTGCTTATCGAGTCACCTGAAGGCGACAACCTCGATTTGCTAGCACATTAAAACACCTGTCAATCTTTATCGTGCCATTCTAAATCATTATTTCGACACACAATATTCAATGTTACCTAATAGGCACTATTTTGCAAAATGGAGTAATCCATTAGCAATTTACAGATATAACTGAATATATTCAAAACTAAATTGAATTCACAGTTGTTTAATCGGTATTTGATGGATATCGATAAAGACACAGGAATGGCTTAATCAAGTATGGAACATATATTTTTATAATTATTGCATTTTGTTTTTGTTTGCCGCTAAGAGGCTTCAGCGTATATCGATGCAGGCAGTGGAAGTTATATCTTACAAATTCTGATAGCTTCATTAATGGGCTTGATTTTTGCTTTGAAAACATATTGGAATAAAATAAAAATGTTTATAAACAGGAAACTTAATAGTACTTCTAAACAATGAACGAGGAAATAAAACCTGTCTCAAGTTCATTTCGTGACCCTTCTGGTCTTGTGTTTCAATATAATAACTCAATATACCGAGCTATAAATCCATTATATTTTGATAATTATAAAAAGCTTATCGATTCGGGTCTGTATGACAAGTTGACTGGTTCAGGTGTTTTAATTAAACATGATGAAGTTGATTTACACTGAATTGCAGGTCAGCAAAGAGCATTTAACAATTAAACCAGACAGAATCCCTTTTATTTCCTATCCCTATGAATGGTGTTTTAGTCAATTGAAGGATGCCGCGCTTCTTACCATCGAAATACAAAAAACATCTCTTATTTATGGGATGTCTCTCAAAGACTTGTAGTGCATACAATATTCAATTCAAACATTCAAAGCCGATTTTTATTGATACATTATCATTTGAAAATTATCGCGTAGGTTCACCTTGGGTCGCATATCGTCAGTTTTGTCAACACTTTTTAGCCCCACTTTCATTGATGGCATACAGAGACGTGAGACTTAATCAATTACTCAGAATCCATATTGACGGAATTCCTTTAGATTTGGCGGCTTCGCTCTTACCGCTTCGTTTATGGGCCAAGTATTCTCTACTCATCCACATTTTTTTGCATGCCAGATTTCAGAAATATTATTCAAATAAGATCCAGATTAAGAATAATCAGAAAATGAGTCTTCGAGGATTCCTCGGTTTTCTTGACAATATTGAATCAACAATTAGAAAACTTGAGTGGAAACCACAAGGAACAGAATGGGTGAACTATTATAAGGAAACGAATTATTCTTATGAAGGAATTGAACACAAGAAGCAACTTATGCTTGAGTTTATAGACAAGATTAAACCAAACATTATTTGGGACATTGGAGCTAATACAGGACTATTTAGCCGATTGGCATCAAGTTCCGATCGATTAGTCGTATCATTCGATATAGATCCGGCCGCAGTCGAAATAAATTATCAGGAATGCAAAAAGAAAGACCCCTTGATGAATATTTTACCACTTCTATTAGATATTACAAATCCTAGCCCTGGACTTGGTTGGAGTAATAATGAAAGAATGTCATTAGCCGAGCGTGGACCAGCAGACCTTATTATAGCGATGGCCCTGCTTCATCATTTAGCAATTACTAATAATTTACCATTTGCAAAAATTGCTGAATTTTTCGGTACTCTTTGCAAATGGTTAATAATAGAATATATTCCCAAATCAGATTCTCAAATTAAAATACTTCTCGCTAACAGGGAAGATATTTTTATCAATTATTCAACCACTGTTTTCGAAAATGATTTCAATGAATACTTTGAGATTATAGATCGCGTCTGTATTAAGGATTCGTTTAGGATTCTATATTTCATGAAGAGGAGAATAAATTAGCACCAATTTAGCTCGCTAATTTCTAATTCTCCTTCGAGATTTGATTTCACGCCTCTTGTGTGGATGATTATTTCCAGAACAGGTTTGCACTTCACTTTGAAGAAAGCCAACCAGTAGGATATGGGTTGTTTATTTTTCAACTTTCGTGATAATCCTCTTCCGTATTCACAGACCAGAGATAATCCCTTTGATCAGTGCCGCTGATTATGCTGTCCACGGCAATCATGGCCGTCAGCATGGAGTGGTCCGTATTATTGTAGCGATGCATCCCGTTTCGCCCGACAAGAAAGAGATTGCTGTACCGGTCAAGATACCGGCGAACTAATCTAGGCGCTCATATGACCCAAAATAAGCCGGGTATGCTTTTGGCACACGGATAACAACACCGTCCAGGACATCTTCTCTTTCAATAATATCGATACTGGCCAATTCATTAGCGGCGAAATCGATCAGATCGTTGTCCTTCATGGACCAGAGTTTGTCTCCCTCACTGCAGAAGTATTCCAGCCCAACCCATACAGTATTAACATCCCTGACCATGTAAGGGCTCCAGTTGTTGAAAATCTGGAGCCTGCCAAGCTTCACTTTCTTTTCCTGGATGTAAATCCAGTTATCGAGCGGATTTTCATTTAGTGATTTTCTGGGAAGATTATTCCTGATTTTCATTTTTTTCAGCAGCAAGCCGACCGTCAGGAAATCACGATAAAGAAGGCCGTCTGCAACTGACCGAACCTCATCGGGCACATTCTCCAACCCTGCAACCAAATTCTTGATGGGCATGGTGGATATGAAATAATCCCCGGCGATGGTCGGCTTTGCCCTCGGGAGTGTTCGCTTCGACAGCTGTGATTCGGTTTCCTTCAACTTTCAGAGAAACGGCCTGATGATTTCTGAGAATAATACCCCCCGATTGCTCAATCTTTTTGCCGACTTCATCCCAGAGTTGCCCCGGGCCGTACTTGGGGTACATAAATTGTTCAATGAGACTTGTCTCCACGTGTCCCCCATTATTTGAGGAAGGGAATATTTTCTTTAATGCGTGGACAAGCACGGCCGTTATGGACAGGCCCTTGACCCTTTGAGCACCCCATTCCGGTTTGATCTCCTTGCAGGGAACACCCCAGACCTTTTCCGTGTAGTCCTGGAAAAACGTTTCATATAACTCCCGGCCAAACCTGTTTATAAAAAAATCTTCAAGTGACCGCTCATTCTTTATGGGAAAAGACGTATGAAGAAATATGTCGCCGCAATCCTGCTTAACTTTACCGGCCCAAGATTCAGCATGGTGTTGAGGCTCAGCGATATTGGGTAATCAAAAAATTTCCCGAAGAGAAAATTCTGGATAATCGGCTTCTGAGGAGCATTACTTTGTCGTTTTGCTGGGGGTCGGGACCACTGAGCGTTTCCCTGTATTTTCCCTTCGTGTCGATGTTTAATAGTATTTCATCCAGGGAGGGGGAGCCCTGGATCGGGAACAACCTTATCCACCAGTCGGTGACCCTCTTTGATTTTGAGAAAAAACGATGGCCTCCAATATCGATCCTGTTTCCCTTATAATTGACAGTCTTAGAAATCCCGCCAAGGTCGTTGCTGGACTCCAGTACCACTGGCTGAATATCACTTCTCATGATCAGTTCCAGGGCGGCAGTCAGTCCTGCAGGTCCTGCCCCTATAATTACGGCCTTCGTCTTTAACATGGAATATCACCTGCTAGAAAAGCTAAATTTCCAGAATCTATAATTTAAAAACCCTTCTATGTGTTCAACCTATTTTCATTAGCCTATAGTTTTATTATTTTGAAGTCACTTAGCCGGTAAAAAACATATTTTAATTGGGAAATACGGAAATATTTTATTATTGATAATAGTGGACGTGGACGAAGAAGAACTGTCGAAAGGCACGGGGTTGCCATTTAATTAGTGCTTCCCGTGTTATCGTTCCCGGTATCCATGTTGGTTCATGGTAACTTTTGTTATTGTAATTCAGATGGTATTCTTTATTGTGCTTCTGCCATAACTCAGAGCCAGGTAGCAGGTCCAGTATCAAAAACTGTGCTCGGTCAAGCGGGATTCTTTTAGCGAAAGCGATTGAATTTTTAATGGTTTGCTCCGTCTCACCAGGTAGACCTAATATAAAAAATCCTTGCGTCATCATACCTGTTTTATTAGCAAGGCGAACAGATTTTTCTATATCGGCCAGTGTTTCCCTTTTTTTAATATTATTTAGTATATCCTGATTACCTGATTCTATCCCGAAGGCAATGTAATAACATCCAGCCCTTTTCATTAATTTAAGTAATTCTTCATCGACACGGTCAGCCCTGACTCCGTTTGGTGTCGCCCAGGAAAAGTTTAATCCTTTCTTTAAGATCAAATCGCAAATTCCAACAATGTGATCCCTATCCATTGTAAGATTATCGTCTTCAAAATGGATCTCTTTGACCCCAAAATCGCGTATTAAATATTCAATCTCTTCAATTACTCGTTCCGGCGTACGGTATCTAAGGCTGCGTCCCCAAAAATTAGGGCTGCTGCAAAAAGAACAATTATAAGGACAACCGCGGGTGGTAACAACCGGTGCTACTGGAAAATTTTTGATCAAAGCACCATGTGGAGCTTTTCTATATTTCCTTGGATCCATCTGTTCCCAGTCTGGCATGGGGAGTTCATCTAATTCTTTGATCAAATCTCTTTTAATAAAATTTATTTGCCCTCTGTAAATTAAACCCGGTATCTTATTTACTTCCGTACCATTTTTTAGCGATTTAACTAAATCTAACATCGTTAACTCGCCTTCACCACAAACAATATAATCTGCCCCTGTATCGTTTAAGGTTTCATAGGGCATGATGCTGGGATGTACGTTCCCAAGTACAACTATTTTACCTTTTTCTTTCAATTTTAGCGATAGATCGACTGTTTGAAGATAGAAATCTGTTAAACATGTTATTCCAACAATTTGGTAATCTTTCACTAAATCTACTATTTCATCATTTGAGATATTTAGATTCAATCCATCAATTAATCTGACATCAATGCCATTCTTCCTTAAGAAATGAAGATATATAACCAATCCCCAGAGGAGGGGTAATTAAATGAGTTTCATAGTTAGGTCTAACTAAAGCAATTTTCATTGTTTTGTTTATATACGGATAAAAAATTTGTATTCTATTCATATTTTTTCAAAAACTTTATAATTTCCATTTTCATATACTTTTTTATAATCTGCGTCCTTTTCAAGGTACACATAAAGAATATCGTTTTCACCGGCCAGGATGTGGGTGAACCTGTATTTGTCGAGAACTTCACGATAATGTTTCCTCCCAGCCTGAAGAGAAAGATACTCTGAAAAGACGTCTTGTTTTTTATTGTTTTCTTTGAGAAATACCTCCGCCCTGGCGTCCATGTAGACCTTTATCCCTCTGAACTCGGCGTAATTGCCGTCATCGTATCCCGTGTAAAGGATCATACCCTTTATGTCATAGTTTTTGGCGAGATAATCGACAGCCTGCCGTCTTTCATTTGATATTATCTCGGGCCTTGTTTTCGGTTCACCCGGGTTGATGTAATAAGAATAATTCAAAACTATCACAATCGCGGATAAGGCTGCTGCCAGCATGATTTTGAGGTTTGAATTCCTTTCCTCCGTTTCCTTGAAAATGAAATTTCTAAGGTAGAATGACAGGGGTATATAACTGCACACTACAAAAATGAAGAAATTTCGTATTGAAGCCAACGCCATGAAAGCATGTGCCCAAAACCAGCAGTACATGCCTCAGCGTTGTTTCCCCCTTGTGGAATATAAATGTGCATATGAGGATGAAAATTGAGGCAAAAATGAAAGCTCCGCTCATATCGCTTACATTAGGCGGTACCATTTCCAAAACGAGACGGAGGATTTCAGAATCGCCGTAAGACCTGAACAGATATGTCATCCCATCAAGTCCATAGGGGTTTATAAAGCCTGCAAGAACCATAAATGCAAACACAAGGGCCAATGGTTTTATACCGTAACCCTGTCCCTGAATTTCCACACCCTGAAACTGAGTCCGTCAATAAGGTACGGGAACAGGATAATGAACAGCACGGGCCACATTGCCGCTTGAAGGTTAACCTGCAACATAGATAAAAGCGGCAGGAACAGGAGGTATCTCAACTTCCTCGTCGCTATAAAACTCTCAAGGATGAACAGTTCCAGCGTGATAATCATGATGAAAAATATATAGGGCCTTTGATTCATGAACACGCTCAGAAAGACGCTTACCATGGTGGACACAGTAATTGTTACTATGAAATTTCCGTTGGATAACATTCTGCATGTTTTATAAGTGATAAACACAACAGATGCGTAAACCGCGATAACTATCAGATTAACGCCTAAGAATCCGAGCTTGTCGTAGGCCGCCCAATAAATGACAGCTGCGAGCCATTGCTGCATGACGAAGTGCATCCCCTCATGGATTGTAAACGGCTCAAAATAAGGGATGCCATAATCCAGGACGTATCTCCCATGATTGAGGATAAACCAGATATCATTATCGATTCTCATCCTATGGGCGAGTATAGGCAAAATCAGGATAAAACCTGTGAAGATATTCCGTTTCCAGTCAGTTGCTTCACTCAAAGTGTATTTTATCCTCTCTGCTTCACACATTTTGGATTATGGAGTAAACGGCATCTGGTAGCGACAAGATAATTCGCTAGAGAATGTGGATATTAGCGTCAACAAGGAATTGAGAACCTCCGATTGCAAGTTAGCCTGATTTTCTGTTCAATGTTGCTTAGCATTTTATTGCTTCGATTTGGAACCTTTCATATTAGAAAATGTCAACAAAATCAACCAAGCAGGACGATTAAGTCTGGTAATCCTTTTCAAACACCGTTATGACGCCGTTTTCAGCCCAAAAGACGCCTATAGGCCATCTTTTTCCTGTTCAAACCCCTCATTTTCCTGATATAGAACTCTAACGTTTTAGACCGTATTTAAGGTAGGAATCCGCGCCCGCTGTCTCTTTTTTTACCGGAAAATTGTCTTTGCTTACCCTCATTAAATACTGTATAAGAGCTTGCTTTAACAACGTTTTGCTGTAATCATTCTTTTTTCCGTTTAAGGAGGGCGATTTGTTATTCGATTTTATCTTAGGTAAATTTTCCAATGACCTGGCCATTGACCTTGGCACTGCGAATACGCTCGTCTATGTCAGGGGTAAAGGCATAGTTCTCAGCGAGCCCTCCGTTGTGGCCGTCCACAGGGATTCCAGGGGAGTCCAGAAGGTCCTGGCAGTCGGCATGGACGCCAAGCGCATGCTTGGCAGGACCCCCGGCAATATCGTGGCCATCAGGCCGATGCGCGAAGGCGTCATCGCCGATTTTGAAATAACCGAGGCAATGCTGCGCCATTTCATAATGAGGGTCCATAACAGAAGGACCCTGGTAAGGCCCAGGATCATCATTTCCATACCCTCCGGGATCACCCAGGTCGAAAGGAGGGCGGTCAAGGAAACCGCCGAATCGGCCGGTGCGCGGGAAGTCTATCTCATCGAAGAGCCCATGGCCGCCGCGATCGGGGCGGGCCTGCCGATTACCGAGCCGATAAGCTCCATGGTGGTCGATATCGGGGGCGGCACCACCGAAGTCGCCGTGATATCCCTTTCCGGGATCGTTTATTCGCGCTCCGTGAGGGTTGCCGGCGACAAGATGGACGACGCCATTGTCCAGCACATGAAAAGAAAGTACAGCCTCCTGATCGGCGAAAGGACCGGGAGAGATAATCAAGACGACCATCGGCTGTGCCTATCCCGATAACGAGACCCGGACCGTCGAGGTGAAAGGCCGGGACCTCATATCCGGCATCCCCAAGATCATCGAAATAGATTCGGAAGAGGTCAGGGAGGCCATAACGGAGCCGATCAGCATCATCGTGGATAACATAAAGGACGCCCTCGAACAGTGCCCGCCCGAACTTGCGGCGGATATCGTCGACCGGGGGATAGTCCTGACCGGCGGGGGCGCGCTGCTGAGAAATCTCGATGTCCTTCTGAAAGAGGAGACGAGCCTTCCCATCATGGTGTCCAATGATCCCCTTTCCTGCGTGGCCAGAGGGGCCGGGATGGCCCTGGACGAGCTTGATCTTTTAAAAGAGGTGACAATCCAGGTATAAGGCGGATGCAGCCAGACTTGCTTCGATCAATATTTTCGTTTTTCCAAGTGGCATTCCCGTTACCTTCGGAAAAAAAATGCTGTCTCCAAAAAAATACTATACAGTCGCTATAGCTTCAATCCTCGTCATCATATCGCTGGTAATACTTTCCCTGAACCTGAAAAGGCCGGGGGAAACCGGCTTTTTCCGCAAACTGATCATGGAAATAGCGGCGCCCGTCGAGTGGGGTGTCAATTCCGTGATCGAGGGGGTCTCCAACACCTGGAAGAGGTATATTTTTCTTTTCAATCTCGAGGAGGAAAACAGGGCCCTTCGAAAGAAAGTCGACGCGCTTACCAACGAAATCAACACGAACAGAGAGGTCTACCTCGAATCGGTCCGCCTGAAAGAGTTGCTTGCGCTTAACGAAGGCCTGGATTCCCCGGCCATTGCGGCCAGGGTCATAGGGCGCGAGAATTCCTCGGTTTTCAAGACCATCCTCATCAACAAGGGGTCGGCCGACGGGCTGCGGTCCGGAATGCCGGTCATCGCCGTCCAGGGCGTCGTCGGGAGGGTCACCGAGACTTCCTGGCACTCATCGAGGGTCCTTCTCCTTACCGACTACAACAGCAACATAGACGCCGAAATCCAGGACAGCAGGTACCGCGGTATTCTTCAGGGAGGCGGGGTAATGGGCTGCACCCTCAAATATGTCGAGAGGACTGAAGAGCTCAAATCCGGGGACCTGATAGTCACATCGGGCATCGGGGGCATTTTCCCCAAGGGCATCCCCCTGGGCACGGTCGTGAACGTTGAAAAAACCAGTATCGGGCTGTTTCAGAAAGTTGATGTCCTGCCGGCTGTCGCTCTTCAGAAAATCGAAGAAGTATCGGTAATCATCATTGACAGGTAGCTATTTTGATCTATTACATCGTCATGCCGATATTTGCTTTGCTGCTGCTCATCTTCCAGGTCTCCTTCCTTGACCTGCTGTTCTTCGGCAAAATCGGCATAGAGGTTTCCCTTATAGTTGTGATTTATGCCGGGTTCCACCTGAGCATGGCGAGGGGCGGGTCATTGGCCTTTGTGCTGGGGTTCATCTTCGACTGCATAACGGGGTCGATAACGGGATTTCACACATTCTTTTACGTGGCGCTCTTTATCGTGTCCCGGGTCATTTCGCGCCGGGTCTATTCGGAGGGGACATTTTTCATCGTGCTGTTTGCCTTTGCCGCGTCCCTCGCGGAAGGCGTTTTCCTGGGCTTTATATATTATTTTGTCTTCAGTATTGACAGCTATTTGAAAATCCTGTGGATTTTCTTCATCCAATCGATTATTGCGGGTTTCATAAGTCCCGCTGTTTTCCTTCTTTTGGACAGAATGCAGAAAGTGGTCTATGTCGGCGAGCCGCAGTAAGTTCAACAGGTATGATTCAAGCATATTCCGGAGGAAATTCGAGGTCCTCCTCTGGCTGATCTCCATCTGCCTGGCGACGCTGGTCGTCAGGATGTGGTACCTGCAGGTAATCAAAGGGGACGACCTCAGGGCGAAATCAGAGAGCAACAGGATCAGGATCCATGAAGTCAAGTCGCTGCGGGGCATAATTTTTGACCGCAACGGCAACATCCTCTCCAACAACCAGCCCTCGTACGACCTGGCGATTGTGCCCGGCAATACCAAGGATGTTCGTGAAATAGTCGCCCAGCTGGAAAAGATCTATGAGCGGGAGGGGCTCGACTTCCACATAGACGAATCCACGATTGACAGGGCCCGCTCCCTGGTCCAGATGAAGCTTGAGAAAGGCATCAGCTGGGAAGAGATTGCACTCGTTGAGACAAATGGCATTGACCTGCCGGGGGTGGCCGTGGACGTCGTACCCGTCAGAAGGCAGCTGCTGGGGATGGCGGGGGCCCATCTTCTGGGCTATGTGAACGAGATCAGTCCGGAAGAGCTGAAAAACGACACTGCGGGGGTGTACAAGCAGGGGGACAGGGTCGGCAAAAGCGGCGTTGAAAGGACGTTCGACCGGTATATAAGGGGCGTCAGCGGGGGGGAACATATCGAAGTAAACGCGGCCGGGAGGAAAGTCAGGGTCCTCGGTAAAGTCGACCCGGTTGCCGGCTGCAATCTTACCCTGACAATAGATGCCGAGCTCCAGAAAACCGCGTGGGAAGCCCTGGAGGGAAAGACCGGTTCCGTGGTGGCGATCGACCCCCGGGACGGTTCCGTCCTGGCCCTGGTCAGCAGGCCGGCTTACGACCCCGAGCTCTTCAACAAGAAAATGTCAAGGGAGGTCTGGGAGAGCCTCACCAGGGACCCGATGCGCCCCCTCGAGAACAAGGCCATAGCGGGCCAGTATCCGCCCGGGTCGACATTCAAAATGATAATGGCCATCGCGGCGCTTGAGGAAGGTACAATAACACCGGAGACAAAATTCCAATGCAGCGGCTCCTTCCCGTTTGGGAACCATACCTTCAGGTGCTGGCAGAAGAAAGGGCATGGCACCGTCAACCTGCACAAGGCCATTGTGCAGTCGTGCGACGTGTATTTCTACAATGTCGGCCGCCTGCTCGGGATTGACAAGATAGCCGAGTACTCCCGGCTTTTCGGCCTGGGAAGCCTGACGGGGGTTTCCCTGCCGGGAGAGAAGGAGGGGCTCGTGCCCTCCCAGGAATGGAAGCTCAAGAGGTTCAAGGACAAGTGGCATGCAGGTGAAACCATCTCCGCATCAATCGGGCAGGGCTTCGGAACGGTGACGCCGCTTCAGCTCGCCAATGCTTATGCGACTCTTGCCAACGGCGGGGACATTTATGTGCCGCGGATCGTCAGCAGGATCGAAACATGGGACGGCAGGCTTGTCCAGGAATTCGCCCCGACAAAGAAGGCCAGCATCAAGCTCGACACGAAAAAAATGGAGCTGGTCAAGCAGGCATTATGGGGGGTCTGCAACGAGCCGGGAGGGACAGCGGGGGCCCTGAGGCGGAAAGAGGCCGACGTCTGCGGCAAAACCGGGACCGCGCAGGTCATAAGCGCCAAAGGCCTCGGCTCGAGGGCAATGGAGTACAAATACCGGGACCATGCCCTTTTTGTCTGTTTTGCCCCCAGGAACGATCCCCGGATTGCCATTGCCATAATCGTGGAGCACGGGGGGCATGGGTCTTCCGCGGCCGCGCCGATTGCCAGAAAAATGATTGACCTTTATCTGCAGCCGAAGAACGGTCCTGACACTCCTGGCCAGGAAAAGAAAGAGCCGGTGAAGAGGCAGGCCGAACGCCTGGCGAATGTTTCGGGAGGGCGCGATGGCGATTGAAGGATTGCACCCCAGGAAGAGCCGGGCGGAAAGGCTTAAATTCGACCGCAGGCTGCTGTTGAATTTTGACTGGGTCCTGCTGACGCTGGTCTTTGCGATTAGCGCAATAGCGATCGTCAATCTTTACAGTGCCGGTTCAAGCCTGGCATCCGCGAGCTCTACGCCGGTTTATCTGAAGCAGGCGCTCTGGCTTCTCATAGGGATAGTATTTATGGCAGTCTGTTTCAGCGTCGATTACAGGATCATTGTGAGCCAGGCATACAACATTTACGGCCTTACAGTGCTTCTGCTCGTTGTCGTTTTTTTCATGGGGGAAATGACGCGGGGCACCCAGAGGTGGATCTCTTTCGGGGCATTTTCCTTTCAGCCCTCCGAAGTTATGAAAATGACAATAATTCTTGTCCTTGCGAGATTCTACAATTCGAGAGGGGTTGAAGAGAGCTATACCCTTCGAAGACTTGGATTGCCAATACTGATGACTATTGTGCCTTTCATCCTGATAATGAAACAGCCCGACCTGGGCACGGCCATGATGGTACTGATCATTTTCGTTTCGATGACCCTCTTTGTCGGGGTAAACTGGAAATCCATTGTTTTCGTCATTTCAACGGGCGTCCTGATGGCGCCCCTTTGCTGGGCCCTGTTGAAAGATTACCAGAGGGAAAGGATCCTGACCTTTCTTGACCCGGATAGAGACCCCCTCGGGTCGGGGTACCATATCATTCAGTCCATAATAGCCATTGGCTCCGGAGGGTTCTTCGGCAAGGGGTTCCTGAAGGGCACCCAGAGCCAGCTGAGGTTTCTTCCCGAGCACCAGACGGATTTCGTGTTTTCGGTTTTTGCCGAAGAGTGGGGGTTCCTGGGGTCCTTCATCCTTGTTTTTCTCTTCCTGTCCCTTATTCTGTGGTCATTGAGGGTTGCCAGGACTTCCAGGGACCTGTTGGGTACTCTCCTGGCCTTCGGGATAGCGATGCTGTTTTTCTGGGAGCTTTTCATAAATCTGGGGATGGTCCTGGGGATGTTCCCCGTGGTCGGGATCCCCCTGCCTTTCCTCAGCTATGGAGGGTCCGCAATAGTAGTGCTGATGGCGTGTGTCGGACTGCTCATGAACGTCAGTGTGAGACGTTTTATACTCCAGCCTTGAAGCTGTCCGAGGGCCGGCTTCAGGCCCCCGTTTCAATTTACAGAGCTGAAAACGCATTTTCCCGGCGGCTCATCCGGTGCTTCCGGAGTGTAAAGATACGTGATTTCAAGCCTTTATTACTGATCCATTATAGCCAAAAAAAACTTGACAATACAACATCGTTATGGTTAATAATCCCCGCTTTAGAGGTATGATTTTGAAAGGGTTTTCAAGAGGATGTCTGTTGTCTCTTTTGAATATAATCTCAGAAAAGCGGCATGGTTTTTTAATAGAAACCGGGCGGATTGCATTTGATATCCACTCGGTTTTTTTTTAGGTGAGGGGTAAACACAATGATTTCTTTTGACTATACTTTCTTGATTCAGTTCGTTAATTTTATTGTTTTGATCGTTATTCTGAATTATCTGCTTTACAAGCCCATTCTGAAAATTCTCGATGCCAGGGAAGAGAAGCTCAAGGAATCGGACGAGGAAGTGAAAAACCTCAATCTGACCATTGAGAAGAAAGTGGCCGAGTACGAGGAGAAAATCCGCCAGGCCAAACTCGAGGCAATGAACGAGAGGAATGAGATCCAGAAGGGCGGGTCCGATAAGGCCAAGGAAATAATCGACGCGACCCGGGCCGAGTTGGCAAAGATAATGGAAGAATTCCAGGGCAAGCTCGACCAGGAGATCAACCAGGCAAAAGTGGTCCTGAAGAATCAGTCGGCCGGGATCTCCTCGGATATCGCCGAAAAGGTTTTGGGAAGGAGTCTTCACTGATGAAGAATAAATATATTGGATTAATAAAAACTTTGTTGCCGGTATTTTTGACGCTCCTTGCCAGTGCGGCGCTTGCCTCTTCCGGGGGAGAATCTGGGGGAGGAGACCACGCAGCCGGCCAGTGGAAGGATTTTGGCTGGAGGATGCTCAACACAGTTATCCTGTTAGCCATCCTTTACAAATTGCTCTGGGCCAAGATGAAGGGTTTTTTCGTCGAAAGGCGCGAAGCCATTAAGGGCCAGATGGATCAGGCCGAAACGGCCAAGGCCGAAGCGGAAGATAAATTCAAGGAATATTCCGACAGGCTGGACAAGGCTACCGGCGAGATCGCCGGGATTGCCGATATGATCAAGGCGCAGGGAGTGGTCGAAAGGGAAAAGATAATCGAGAGCGCAAAAAGCAGCTCGGAAAAAATGAAAGAGGATGCCAAGGCAAGGATGGACCAGGAATACAACAAAGCATCCAAAAAACTGCGTATCGAGGCGGCCGAGTTGTCTGTGTTGATGGCCGAAGATATCCTTAAGAAATCAGTGAAGCCCCAGGACCATGAAAACATGGTCAAGGACTTCCTGGAGAGGATGGTGAAGCAAAATTGATCGGAAGCAGCGTAGTCGCAAAACGTTATGCTCAGGCTCTCTTTGATTTGGCGGGAGAGGAGAAGGATTATATACAATACCAGGGCGAACTCAAGGCAATGAATTCGCTTGTCGACGGCACCCCGGCCCTTAAGGAGTTTTTTGTCAATCCCGTTTTCGAGGATGCGGAAAAGAAGGCCGTGCTGATCGAGGTCCTGAAGAAGACCACTATTTCGCCTTTGATGCAGAACTTTCTGAAGCTTCTGGTCGATAAGGGCAGGATTGGAAGTCTTGCAGATATATCGGAATGTTATGAAGCCCTGACGTTTGCGGCCCTGAAGATGAGCAGGGTCAATGTGAGGACGGCTTTTCCCTTGAACGACGACATAGTCGGGAAGATCAAGGCAATGCTGGAGAAAATGACGGGAAAAAGTGTTGAGATGCATATTGAGGAAGACTCCTCCTTGATCGCCGGAATGGTAGTCAAGATCGGCGACAAGGTTTACGACGGGAGCATCAAGTCTCAACTCAATAATATAAGGCAACTCTTGGGAGAGGAGAAATAAGGGATGGAAGCAATCAAGGCAGAAGAAATAAGCCAGATCATTTCCAAGCAGATCAAGGATTATGAGAAGAAACTGGATATCAGCGAGACTGGGACGGTTCTCTCTGTCGGTGACGGTATCGCCAGGGTTTACGGCGTCGAGAACGCCATGGCCATGGAACTCCTCGAGTTCCCCGGCGGCATTCTGGGAATGGTGCTCAACCTGGAACTGGACAACGTCGGTGTGGCAATTCTTGGAGAGGATATTCACATTAAGGAAGGCGACATAGTCAAGAGGACCGGCAGGATCGCCCAGGTCCCGGTCGGTGACGCCCTCCTGGGACGCGTTGTCGACGGCACGGGAGCCCCGCTGGACGGCAAGGGGCCGATCGAGACCAAGGAGTTCCGCAGGATCGAGATGGTGGCGCCCGGCGTTATCGCCCGCCAACCCGTCAACCAGCCAATGTACACGGGAATCAAAGCCGTTGACGCCATGACGCCCATCGGACGCGGACAGCGCGAGCTGATCATCGGCGATCGCCAGATCGGCAAGACGGCCATCTGCATCGATGCAATCATCCGCCAGAAAGACACCGGCGTTAAGTGCATATACGTCGCTATCGGGCAGAAAAAATCAACAGTCGCGCAGGTCGTTGAGGCCCTCCGCAAAAATGATGCGATGAGCTTCACCTGTGTTGTGGCGGCATGCGCCAGCGACCCGGCGACCCTGCAGTACATAGCCGCTTACGCAGGCTGCAGCATCGGCGAATATTACAGGGACAGCGGGCAGGACGCCCTTATCATTTATGACGATCTTTCCAAGCAGGCTGTCGCTTACCGCCAGATTTCACTTCTCCTGAGGAGACCCCCCGGACGCGAGGCGTTCCCTGGAGACATTTTCTACAATCACTCAAGGCTGCTTGAAAGAGCGGCCCGCGTCAGCCAGGAACTCGGCGGCGGTTCCCTTACAGCGCTTCCGGTCATTGAGACCCAGGCAGGTGACGTTTCGGCGTACATTCCCACAAACGTTATTTCAATCACCGACGGCCAGGTTTACCTGGAGCCCAGCTTGTTCTACTCGGGCATCAGGCCGGCCATCAACGTCGGTCTTTCAGTCTCCCGCGTCGGCGGTGCCGCCCAGGTGAAGGCCATGAAGCAGGTTGCCGGTACCCTGAAGCTGGAGCTTGCACAATACAGGGAAATGGCTGCATTCGCGCAATTCGGCAGCGACCTCGACAAGGCCACCCAGGCCCAGCTCGAACGCGGTATACGGCTTGTCGAAATCCTCAAACAGCCCCAGTACAGGCCAATGTCCCTGGGCCAGGAAGTCGTGGTCCTGTTTGCCGGAGCCAAGGGTTTCCTGGATAAGCTCGATATCGGCAGGCTGAAGGATTACGAGGCTCAACTGCTTTCCTTTGTGGGGGGCAAGTATCCCGCAATCCTGGCGGAGATCGACGACAAGAAGGTAATCAGTCCGGAACTTGAAAAAACCATGAAAGATGCCCTGACTGAATTTGAGACGGTTTTTGTGACCGCCTAATAAGGTTTGCTTCGAAAGGGAGTCAGTTGAATGGCTGCACTTAGAGATATAAAAAGAAAGATCACTGCGGTCCAGAAGACGAAGCAGATCACCAGGGCAATGAACATGGTGGCTGCCTCGAAACTTCGGTCGTCGCAGTTGAGAATGGAGAACTTCCGGCCCTATGCCGTAAAGTTCATGGATGTGTTGATGAGCCTCGCGATGCGGGTCGATTCAAGGATGCACCCCCTGCTCGCGGTCCGCTTCCCCAACAAGATCCGGCTTAATAGTCGTTACTTCGGACAGGGGACTTTGCGGCGGGTTCAATACTAACGTCATGAAGACCGCGGAGAGGTTCATCAGGGAGAAGACTCAGCAGGGGAAAGAGGTCCAGCTGATCACGGTTGGCCGGAAAGGCTACGATTATTTCCGGCGCAAGATAAAAGTGATCAGTACGCACAGTGATGTATTCGGCAAGTTTGATATGACGCTTGCGTCCCGGATCGGTGAGGACGTAATACCCTCTTTCATTTCCGAAGAATACGATGAGCTCTATATGATATTCAGCGAGTTCAGGTCCGTCGCGATCCAGAGGCCAAAGGTCGTCAGATTGTTGCCCATACCTTCACTTGCAGAGGAGGAAAGCGTTTCCGATGACAAGAGGGTGGATTACACATACGAGCCTTCGGATGAAGAACTGCTGAACAGGCTGCTCCCCATGTACATCCGGGTGCTGCTGTACCGTGCCCTAGTTGAAACTTCCGCGGGAGAAAATGCCGCCAGAATGATGGCGATGGATAACGCTACCAGCAACTGCGATGAAATGGTCCAGAGCCTTACACTTATGTTCAATAAGACGAGACAGGCGCAGATCACGAAAGAGCTGATGGATATCGTCGGCGGCGCAGAAGCCTTGACCGGAAAATAAAAGGTTTTTTTAGAATATAACGCAAGGAGAATTAATATGAACGCAGGAAAAATCGTTCAGGTCATCGGACCGGTAGTTGATATTCTTTTCGAAGATGGAAATCTTCCACACATACTGGACGCCCTGACTATAACAAATCCCACGATTAATGATGAAGAGGACAATCTTATCATTGAAGTCGCCCAGCATCTCGGCGGAAACACTGTAAGATGCATTTCCATGGACGTCACCGACGGCCTCGTCCGCGGAATGGCTGCCAAGAGTACCGGCGCGCCCATCAGGGTCCCGGTCGGGGAAGCCACCCTCGGCCGGATCATGAACGTCGTCGGCAGGCCTGTCGACGGCTTGGGCCCCATAAGCCAGGACAAGAAGATGCCCATCCACAGGTCGGCCCCGAGCTTCACGGAGCAGGACACATCGGTGCACGTCCTTGAGACGGGAGTCAAAGTTATCGACCTGCTGGTCCCGTTTCCCCGCGGAGGGAAAATGGGCATGTTCGGCGGCGCCGGAGTCGGCAAGACCGTCGTCATGATGGAAATGATCCATAACATCGCCATGCACCACGGCGGCATCTCCGTGTTCGCCGGCGTCGGTGAGAGGACAAGGGAAGGCAACGACCTTTACCTCGAAATGAAGCAGTCAGGCGTTATCTCGAAAGCCGCCCTTATTTACGGCCAGATGACGGAGCCCCCCGGAGCCCGCGCCCGCGTGGCCCTTACCGGGCTGACGGCTGCTGAATATTTCCGCGATATTGAAGGACAGGACGTTCTGCTGTTTGTCGATAATATATTCCGGTTCACCCAGGCCGGTTCGGAAGTTTCGGCCCTCCTCGGCCGCATGCCTTCCGCCGTCGGTTACCAGCCCACGCTGGCCACCGACCTTGGAGAGCTCCAGGAGAGGATCACATCTACCGATAAGGGATCCATTACGGCCGTTCAGTGCGTTTACGTCCCCGCGGACGACCTTACAGACCCCGCGCCGGCTACGACCTTTGCGCACCTTGACGGAACAGTCGTTCTTTCAAGGCCGATCGCCGAGCTGGGAATTTATCCCGCGGTCGACCCGCTTGACTCCACATCCAGGATCCTTGATCCGAACGTTATCGGCGAAGAGCATTATGAGGTCTCCAGAAACGTACAGCTGATCCTGCAGAAATACAAAGACCTGCAGGACATCATCGCCATTCTGGGTATGGACGAGCTTTCCGAAATCGACAAGGTCACGGTCAGCCGCGCAAGAAAGATCCAGAGATTCCTTTCCCAGCCGTTCTTCGTAGCGGCGCAGTTTACCGGTACGGAAGGCAAGTTCGTAACGGTTGCCGACACGGTGCGCGGGTTTAAGGAAATTCTTGATGGAAAGCATGACGATCTTCCCGAGCAGGCTTTCTATATGGTCGGCGGGATTGAAGAGGCCGTGGAGAAGGCGCGCAGGCTTTCTGAATAGTCTGGAGGTGGATGATGGCAGATGAATTGATGCTTGAAATAGTAACTCCCGAAAAAACCGTTTTCAACGGCGGGGTTGAAGAAGTCACTATCCCCGGTGTTGAAGGCGAATTCGGGGTCCTCATGGGACACGAGTCTCTATTGAGCGCGGTAAAATTCGGGGAATTGAATTTCACGAAAGATAACAAGAAAAGCTATTTCGCCGTGAACACGGGATACACCGAAGTCACGGGCCAGAAGGTAACTATCCTGGTCGAGTCTTGCGAGAAAGCGGAAGATATTGACGTGGACAGGGCAAAAAGGGCTAAGGAAAGGGCGGAACAGAACCTGGCCAAGCTGACCAAGGATGACCCCGATTTTGAGAAAATCAAAGATGCGCTGGCAAGGGCCGAGGCAAGGATAAAAGTCGCCGAACGCAGTTAAATGCTTTGACAATTAATATTGAAAGGAGCCGGGAAGGTTGACTTTCCCGGCTTTTTTCTTATATACATTTGCATGAACATTTCAAAATCAAGATATTCTACGTTTCCCGATCTATTTTATCTGTTTGCCTGCTTTTGCCCGTCATAGGTTGGTGCGGGAATACCGGAAGATGAAGCCGCTGCCCCCCAACTGGGCCAGTGCCTTGAGCTTGTGGAGCATACTGCCTTTTGGCGGAATCCTGCTTTCCATAGCTTTGTTTCCCCTTTTTGCGCCCCACTTCTGGCATGATCATTTCGGAAAAGTTTCATTATTCTGGGCGGCTCTATTCGCAGTGCCTTTTGTTGCTGTTTACAGGGGTGTTGCGTTTTTTGAGATAATTCATATCCTTGTCATTGATTACATTCCCTTTATCATACTCCTTTGGGCACTTTTCACTATCTCTTCCGGGATAGTGGTTTCATCGGTACCCAGGGGCACTCCTGTTGTGAATACTGTATTGCTGGGAATCGGGACACTGCTGGCGTCATGGATAGGCACGACAGGGGCGGCCATGGTGATGATACGCCCGGTGCTCAAGGCCAACGCACACAGGGCCAGGAAATCTCATGTCGTCTGCTTCTTTATAATCCTGGTGGCAAATGTCGGCGGGGCGCTGACGCCGCTGGGCGATCCGCCTCTTTTCCTCGGATTCCTTCATAATGTGCCATTCTTTTGGGTGACGACGGCTATTTTACCGCATGTGTTATTTACCACCTTAGTCCTGCTTTCGATCTTTTTTGGAGTCGATGTCTACCACTTCAGGAAGGAGCAGCATTTTCAGGTAAGCAAGACCGAAGTAGATTCCTCAAAATTCAGGATTGAGGGTTCTCATAATTTTATTTTTTTGGCAGGAGTTGTGGGATCTGTTGTCATGAGCGGCTACTGGAAAGCCGGGTCAGTCGATGTTTTCGGGCTGCACCTGGAAATTCAGAACCTGATCCGTGACGCCTTATTGATATCCATCGGGCTTGCCGCATTTAGGTTCACGCCAGGCGCTCTGCGGGAAAAGAACGAATTCAGCTGGGCTCCTATCAAGGAAGTTGCGAAGCTGTTTGCCGGAATTTTTGTGACCATAATACCTGCCATTGCAATCTTGAGGGCGGGCAGGTCCGGACCGCTGGGCCTGATTTCAATGGTAAATGATCCTGCCGGGTATTTCTGGTTCTCAGGGGCGCTCTCGTCTGTCCTGGACAATGCTCCAACCTACCTGACTTTCTTCAATCAGATCCTTGGGAATCTTCAAATGACCGAGGCGATGATACCAGCGGCCACTTATGCAGGGTCTGCCGGATTCAATGCGGTATTCGTCAGTTACCTGAAAGCGATTTCCGTGGGGGCCGTTTTTATGGGTGCCAACACCTATATTGGGAATGCCCCCAATTTCATGGTTAAGTCCATAGCGGAAGAGTCAGGGGTAAATATGCCGAGCTTTTTTGGCTATGTTTTGAAATATACGATTCCTGTCCTGATCCCGGTCTTTATCGCTGTAACATTTGTCTTTTTCTAGCCGAGGGGGGTCCATTTTGAAAACATATTACGATCTGGTTCTTGAAGGCCCTGAAGAAGTGATAAAGGGCTTTGTGGCAGGTTTTATAAAGGGAAGCGGGCTCGAGGGCGAGGCCGTGATCATTTCCGAAGAGCATATCGGGAAACGCTCCGGGCTGGGACAAATATTGAGAGCGATGCATTTAAAAGAAAGTGAATCACACCTGGTTGTCGAACAGAGGCTATTTACAGCAATAATGGATGCAGTAAACGCCGAGAAACAGAAAATTCCCGTTAGAATCATTTCATATGCGGAAATAGTGTCGGCGTGTTTTGAGTTTGCCCTGAAGGCCTTCTCCCGGCCGACCGCTGACGAGATCAAAAAAAATTTAACAGATGTCCAGGACGGAGTCACAGTTGAATATTCAAAATGGCAGGAAGAGGTAAGGCCTGATGCAAAGGACAAGGAGGCCTATGCGCCTGAGCATGAATACGAACTCCACGCCTCCGGCCGTGTCCATGGCACCCCCGCGCATGTATTTGCCCTTTATGAAAGACTTGAAGCCATTGAGCTGATTGAACTCGAACCAATCCAACTTCAGCACGGAGAGACTATTCTTCTGGTTTAAGAGAGATATCCACTATTTCAAGTATTCGGACACCGCGGGGGGTCTGTACCTTGGCCTGCTCCCCGATCCTGCGCCCTATAAGGGCTTTCCCGATTGGAGATGTGACTGAAATTTTATTCTGGCTTATATCCGACTCATAGGGGCCGACAAGCTGGTATTCCTCTTCCTTCTCGTTGTGGACATCCATTATCACGACTGTTGAACCGAAAACGACCTTGTCCCCGTTGAGGTCCCTCAGGTCTATCACGTTTGAAGTGGCCAGGTTGTTCTCAATTTCCTGTATCTTCCCCTGGATGAAAGATTGCCTTTCCTTCGCGGCGGCGTATTCGGCATTTTCGGATATATCACCATGGGCCCTGGCCTCCTCGATTGCCCGGACATTTTCAGGCACTTCGACCCTTTTAATGTGCTCAAGATCTCTCTTGAGTTTTTCATAGCCCGCCCTGGTTATCGGCATCTTGTCCATCAAAAACCCCCGTTTATTTTCTTAATAGGAAGCTTCTAGATTGTAAAGATTTATGGTACCGCTGTCAACGATTTCCGCACAAACATGTTTTCTTGCCGTTATTCGCTAATCCTGATAAATCTTCTCAAGTTATCCTTTGGGGAGGTTTCTGGTGGAGTTTGTGAAAACAAGTGACGGGGCGCTATTGAATGCCCTGAGCTCCGGTTCCGGCGAGCCGCTCATCATGATTCACGGGCTGACCGCCAACCTCAACCATTTCAAAAAGCAGATCCCTGTCCTGTCAACGAAGTACCGGGTCATTGCCTATGACCTGAGGGGTCACGGCCTGTCCGAAAAAGGGAAGGGTCTGAGCCTCGAGATTTATGCCCGGGACTTGCAGGACCTTATGGGCCATTTTGGGATTGAAAAAGCATCAGTCGTCTGCTGGTCGATGGGGGCCCATGTCCTTTTTGAATATGTCCGGGCTTTCACCTGTGAGCGGATCAGGAAAGATCGTGATCATAGATATGTCCCCGAAACTGCTTAAAACGGCCGATTGGAAATTCGGGCTCGCCGGGGCCCTTTCCGGCCAGCCCGGTGATTTCGGCCATGAGGACAATCTCCTGGTGCTCTCCGCGATGGGCCGGGACTGGGAATCGTACAGCAGGGTAGTGGCGGAAAGGATCCTGATGAAGCCCCAGGCAAGCGAGGCCATGAGGTCGGGAGGGGAAATCCAGGTGAAGGGGAAAGAGGAACTGCCCTGGCTCTATGAGCAGGCGAGGCTCAATGACCCGTTTGTCATAATGAGCATGTGGGTATCAATGTCCATGAAAGACTACAGGCCCGTCCTGCCGCTGATTACTGCTCCGTGCCTTCTCACATACGGGGTGGACAGCAACTATTACGGACCGGAAAATTATTCCTTTATGAAAAGTGTTATCCCCAATGCCGAGATCATGGCCTTCGAGGGCTGCGGCCATGCGCTGCACCTGCAGGACCCGGAGAAATTCAACCGCGCCGTGATGGAGTTTATCGGATGAGCATGAATTTGAGCAGGAAAGAATTCGACAGGGCGGTTCGAAAGGCCATTGAGCGGATTCCGGAGGAATTCCGGGTCCACCTCGAAAATATCATAATATCCGTGCAGGACTATCCCTCCCGGGAAATGATTGAAGAGGCCGGCTTCGCGGAAGACGAGGGCGATACCCTTCTGGGGCTTTTCAGGGGCGATCCGCTCATGGACAGGTCATATACGCACCCGCCCCTGTATCCGGACACGATCCTGATATTCCAGAAACCCCTGGAGGCCATGTGCGAAGATATGGATGAGCTGGAAGAAGAGATAGCAATCACGGTTATTCACGAGATTGCCCACTACCTCGGCATCGACGAAGAGAGGCTCGGCGAACTGGGCTACGACTGAGCCGCACGGCAGCCCCAAGGAAGTCTTTTATTTCAGGATTATATTCCCCGGGGCCGGGCCCTGGCCCATGCCGGAGTTCGGCACGATAATCCTGGACTGCTCCTGGCGCTTCATCTCCTCGGCCTGCTTCACCATGTTTTCCATGAACTGTTCCAGGACATCGGGAAACTTGTCAATAGCCTGCTGAAGGTTTTTGGCGTCTTCAATCGGGAACTGGACGGGAAACGGCCCGTGCTGCGAGTAAATTTGGGTCTGACCGTAAAAGAGGATTTTCCGGGCCTTGTCAAATTCACCGTTGGGTTTTACAGGCGTCAACTGGCGAATTGCGGCGACTCTCATATCCGTGAAAACTTCCTCTTTGTAGAGGTCATTCTGGTTGATCCTTAATTTAGGTTTTGCTTCTTCCGGCATTTCAAATGCTCCTGATTTATTTTTCTTGCACGGCTCATTTAACATATTTTATTCGTGATTTCGATGATTAAACCTTTTTGAGGTGATATTGCCTGCCCTGGCTTTTTATAGCCTTACCTGCCGCATATTCCGGATCGGCTGCCTTACGCGAGGTCCTTTTTTCCCTGCCGCAGCCTGCCTATGGCTGTCAGGTTCGTCAGGACGGCCAGCAGGACCATGAACGATTTGAATATCAGGTCAGGCGAGTTTTCCGAGATTACAGGGGAGAGGGGGTTTAGCAGGCAGGCGAAGACTATCACACCCAGGCGTTCCGGTCTCTGCATCAAGCCCACATTCGTCCAGTTCCCCAGCGATTGGGCGCGCGCCTTGATATAGCTCACCATGACGGACCCGAGCAGGGCCAGCATCAGAAAGAAGAAAATCCAGTCGTTCCTGAAATAGATAAGGAGGCCGAAAAAAACGCAGAACTCCGAGTACCGGTCGAGAGTGGAATCAAGCAGCGCCCCGTAGAGGCTCGTCTGGCCTTTTAACCTTGCAAAAGAGCCGTCCATCGTATCAAGAAACCCTGCCACTATGAGGAAGGCCGCGCCGGCAAAGAATTTGCCGAGGCTCAGGCAATAAGCGGCAATGATGGAAAAGAGCAGGGCGCTAACGGTAATGAAATTCGCGGAAATGCCCGAATTCAGCAGGTACTTCAGGTAGCGCTGGAGGAAAGAATAGTAAGCCTGGACAAGCCTGGCGCGCATTTCCGAGATCTGCCGGCGGCTGTCCGTACGCGCCTGGCCCCCGGGGCCGCCCCGGTCTCAAGAATCCTCTTCCCCTCGGTCATTTTGTCGAATTTTCTTTCCTGGATTTTTTGTCGAGATTAAAAAGATAAATATTTTTATCATCGCTCCCGATAACGATTTGCTTCCCGTCGGGGCTCATTGCCAGGGACAGGATATATCCGAAATTGTAATTAATCCGGGAAGCGACGGCAGCAGTGCTCACGTCCCAGAGTAAAACTGTCGAATCGGGGCTGCCCGACGCAAGCGTCCGCCCGTCGGGGCTGAAAGCCAGTGCAAAGGCAAAGCTCTCGTGTCCTGTAAGGGTGTGAAGCATGGTCCCCTTGGCCGCATCCCATAAAATAATCCTCTGGTCAAGGCTCCCGGAAGCCAGTGTCCTGGAATCGGGGCTGAATGCAACCGATTTCACCCAGCTGTTGTGCCCCACGAGAGAATGCCTGAGATTGCCGGTTTCGAGGTCCCAGAGCCCTACTGTATTGTCGTCGCTTGCCGAAGCCAGGCTCCGCCCGTCAGGGCTCATGGCGATGGCATTAACAGGTTTACTGTGCGCTTCAATCACCTTCTGCACAGACCCCTTGTTTGTATCCCATATGAAAATCTTTCCGTCATAACCGCCCGACACCAGCCTTTTCCCATCGGGCAGGAAAGCAACCCCACGACCCAGCTTGTATGGCCCGCGAGTGTTTTTATCGCTTTCCCGCTTGCGGTGTCCCACAAAATTATGGAGTTGTCCTTGCCGGCGGACGCCAGGGTTTTCCCGTCAGGACTGAACCTGAGGGTGAGCACGGGGTCCGTATGGCCCTTGAGTATAAAAATCTGCTTAAGGGTTTTTACATCCCACAGTATGACCAGGTCATCCATGGCCCCCGAGGCGAAGGTCTTCCCGTCGGGGCTGTAGGAAAGCCCCCATACCGGACCTGTATGCCCCCTCAGTATAGTGTAATCTTCTTTTACCGTGACAGTCTGTTTAAGTTGTCCCGTGATCATGTCCAGGATGGACTGTTGACCGTCGCCGCAGCCTGATAACATAAAAAATGCCATCCCGAAAAAAAACGCTCTCCTCATGTCCGCAGTCCCAAACCCTTCATTGTTGATGATTCAAAATTATCAGACTGGATGCCTAAAGGCGAGAGTTTAATGGGGCGGGCCGGCTAGTCACTTTTTTTGCGAAAAGGAATATAAAGTGAATAGTTGCCGTCTTCAATCTTCGTCTGGGCCGGGCAGGGGCCTTTCTCAAAAACTTTCATCATGCTTTTATTGTCCGCCAGGACATCGGCCGTGAACCCCTCAAGGCCCCTCTTCATCGCAGCCCTGATGAGGACATTCAGCATATAATGGCCTATGCCGCGGCCCTGATATTCCTCATCAACAATGAAGGCCACATCGGCGACGGGTCGCTCCTTGCTCACGACGTAACGGGCCTCCGCTATGATGGTCTCCATACCTGACTCCCTGACCAGCCCTACTATCGACATCGTGCGCCGGTAATCCACATTGACGTATTCCTGCATTTTTGTGTGGGGCATGGCCTTTATGGGGCTGAAATACCTGTAATACACAGCCTTGTCGGAGAACCTGTAGAAAAGCCTGCGCATCTGGTCCTCGTCGGACGGCTTTATCGCGCGGAAATACACCTCGAGGCCCTTGAAATTGTGATCAGACGTAAGGTCGTCCGGGTAAAAATGGCCTGCCTGGGGCACGTATATCTGGTCTGCATAAATCAGTCGAGCCTGCCTTGCCGATTCAACCAGGGCCAGCCGGTCATCGGGATGGGCAATATCAATCAGTGCCTGGGCCCTTTCCCTGACGGTCCGCCCTGCGAGATGCGCTATCCCGTACTCGGTGGCCACCATGTCCAGGGATTCCCTGTTGGAAAACTGGTTGGGCAAGTCGGTTACCGACAGCAGGATATTCGGTTCGCCCCGGAGGTTGCGGCTGGGGAGGGTGAAAATCGTCCGGCCGCCGCGGGAGAACTGTGCCCCGTCAAAAAGTTCCTGCACCGCTCCCGGCCCGGCCGTGAGATTGCCCTTGCCGGCATGGAGGGCTATGAGCCCGGTCAGGTCCGCCTTCCTGGCGGGCACCACGGCTATAAAATTGCGGTTCATGCCGATGATCTGCGGATTTGCGACCACGTCCAGCGGCTGGAATTCAACCAGGGGATTGCCGGCCAGCCATTTCATCAGTTTTTTTGTCCCGAGCGCGTAAGAAGCAAGGGACTTGCCCCGATACACGTCCTTATTCCGGTTGGAAACGGCTCCCGAATCGACGAGGTCCATAAGGGAGTCGGTGAAAAAGGGTGTGTGCACGCCCAGGCCCTTTTTCCCTTTCAGCGCCGCTGCCAGCGCCTCGAAAACGGGCCCGATGGAGAACGCCAGGCAGCTGCCGTCATCAATGACCGAGGCAATGTTTTCAGCTATCCTGGTATGGACATCCTCAAATGGCCAGCGGGGGATATAAAACAGCGGGTCTTCGGCCCGCACAAGGAAATCGAAATCATTGACGTGGACCAGGGTGTCGCCGAGCGTCCAGGGGACATCCGCATTGATCTCGCCGACCACGATCGAAGCGGATTCCATAGCGCTGCGGGCGACATCGGTTCCGATGCCAAGGCTGGCATAACCAGTCTGGTGCGGCTCGGTTATCTGGACGAAAGCTACATCAACCCGGAGTGCGCCGGACTTGAACAGCTCCGGAATCCGGGCAAAGCGGCTCGGGACCAGGTCGACCTGTCCCGCCGTTATGGCGGAACTGGCTATCCAGCCGGAAAAAAATGTCTTCAGGCGGTACTTCCTGCTGTATCTCTCGTCGATAGGGATGGTTTCTCCCAGACTGACAAGCTGGATGAGTTCCAGGTCCTGGAGGTTGCCTTCGCTGGATGCCATCAGGCTTTTGACAAGGGTCCTCGGCTCGGCCATTCCCGTCCCGAGAAATATGCTCATCCCGGGCTCTATGCGGGCCAGCACCTTTTCAGGAGTGACGATTTTTTCGTCCCAGAAGGGGGTTTCGTTTTTCATCGTTTTCCTCGAATTCCTGTTGTACATACTTGATGGCACATATGCCGTCAAGAAAATTGGACCGGGCAATCTGCCGCCTCAAGAATTATCTGCAGTGTAGCTCTTTTTAAGTCAAAATTGCATTTCTTTGATCAAAAAACATCGGTTTTATCGGGGGAATCCCGATTTTTCAAAAAGTTCCTTTTCCTTTTTTTTGCTGTAGGAATTTAACTTTTTTTATTGTAAGGTAATAAAAAATGTCTGAATTCCATTTCTTTTTTGGAGGGTGCTATGGAGATGAAGGAACTGATTAAGTTCATTGCGCAGGCGCTTGTTGACCATCCTGAAGAGGTCAAGGTTTCCGAGACGACAGGTGAACAGAATTCAGTAATAGAATTAAGGGTTTCAAAAGAGGACCTGGGAAAGGTAATCGGGAAACAGGGAGCAACTGCCCAAGCCATGAGGACGCTCCTGAATGCCGCCTCTGCCAAAGTGAAGAGGCGTGCCATTTTAGAAATCCTGGAATAAGCCAGCAAATATCCGTGTCGAGTGCGGGAGTGCAAATGCACTCCCGCTTCCTATTCAGGGCATCGCATCCATAATCCTATTCCCAATAATTATTTCAGAATAGTCTGACTTTTGTATAGGCATATTACCTACAGAGCATCAAATCTGTTATTCGGATAACGCGCCCATGCAGGCAGCGCGGCAGGAAGGCTTAATCGTGATATGGGAGTTGTTCAAAGCTGCTGTACTGTGCCGGGCTGCTGCCGCAGTTGCTTTCACATTGAGTTCCATCTTTCATGGCGCTCTCGGAGAACCTCTCACTGCGGGGAATAACGGAAATGGTTAATCGGCGGCGGCTTAAGAACTTTTTCCTGTCCAATTGCTATTCCAGAATTATGTTTTCATATAATAAATTATCTGATAGGTATCATGGCTCAATACTGACGCGCATCTGAGCCAAATACGCAGGACAATTTTTGAAAAGCAAGATAGCTGATAAAAGCAGGCTGTCCCTGGAAAGGGCCGTCGAGGAGAGGTTTTTGAAAGGCGAGACAGCATCGCTCGAATGCCCGCCTTCGCATTATCTGGAGTGCGCCGGCAACGGAGAAGATTTGCCGATCGAGGACGTTAATGCCAGGGGCTTCGCTTTTTCCTGGGGCCAGCTGATCGAGCTTGAACGGGACGAAGTGGTCACCTGGGAAATAAGGTTCGAAAAGCTCCACCGCGACTTCCTTGACCTGGAAAGGACGTCAAGAGAGTTGTCCGACCTTTTTCTCGATTCCCTGGACGGCCTGCAGATACCGCAGTTCCTCATTTTCAAAAAGGGTTCCTTGAAGAGCAGTTCGGCTGCCATCATACTTGTCGACCCGGCAAAGGAAAGAGCGGCCAGGAAATTCCTGATCAATGAATTCCTGAGGGGGAACGGAAGCCCTATGAATACCCTGGTGCGGTCACTGCGGAGATTCATCAAATCCGGAACAATTAAATAAATCAGCACCCGACAATAACCTTTTTTGATTCGGGAAAAAATGATATGAAGCCCCATGCTTGTCTTGGCCATAGAATCGTCATGTGATGAAACATCCGCTGCGGTTGTGCGCGACGGCAGCATCATGCTGTCCAATGTAATCGCGTCCCAAATAGACGTGCACAGCAGGTTCGGAGGTGTGGTCCCGGAGATCGCGTCCCGGAAACACATCGAGGCGATCGCCCCCGTGGTAACCGAGTCGCTCAATATTGCGGGCGCGAGTCTTGACGAGATCGAGGGGATTGCCGTAACGCGGGGCCCCGGATTGATAGGGTCTTTGCTGATCGGGCTTTCCGCCGCCAAGGCGATCTCCTTTGCGAGAAAGATCCCCTTTGTCGGCGTGAACCACCTGGAAGGGCACGTAGCGTCAATTTTCCTCACCGACAAGAAGCCGGAGTTCCCTTTCATCGCCCTGGTGGTATCGGGGGGGCACACGAATATTTACCTGGTGAGGGGTTTCCAGCACTTTCACACCATCGGGCAGACCAGGGATGACGCGGCCGGCGAGGCCTTTGACAAAGCCGCCAAACTCCTCGATATAGGCTATCCCGGGGGAGTGGTCATTGACAGGCTGGCAAAAAAGGGCGAGCGCGCGGCCATTGCCTTCCCCAGGTCGATGAAAGACAGCCTGGATTTCAGCTTCAGCGGCCTCAAGACGTCCCTGCTCAACTATATCAAGAAAAGGCCTGCCCCGATCAGGGAAGAAGATGTTCCGGACATAGTGGCCAGCTTCCAGGAGGCCATAGTTGATGTCCTCGTGCAGAAAACGATCAGGGCGGCATTGAACTATGACATGCGACGGATTGTGGTTTGCGGCGGTGTTGCCGCCAACAGCCGGCTGCGCGAAGCGTTCATTTCCGAATCCGCCAAAGATGGGATTGAGGTCTTCATCCCGCCCATGAAACTCTGTACGGACAACGCCGCCATGATCGCCGTGGTTGGCGAACACCTTCTTAGCAGCGGGATCCGGGACAGCATGGACTTGAATGCGGTTTCCCGGTGGCCCCTGGATACCCTGAGAGAACAGCGCGCTTGAATTAATGCTCAAGTATTTCCAAAAAAAATCAAAAGAGTTTTACGACAAGTTCATCTGCCTGTCCGGGGATCCCCGCAAGATTTCCATGGGGATGGCGATAGGGGTATTCGTGGGAATGACCCCCACCATACCTTTCCATACCGTCCTGATTCTCGCGATCACTCTGCCGATGAGGCAGAACCTGACGGCTGCCATGCTGGGCGCGTGGGTCATGAACCCGCTGACGATCCCCATATTTTACGTGCTGGAATATGAGCTGGGCAGGCTTATCCTGGGGTGGGAGCGCTTTGCGATTGTCTTCAACAGCGCGGATATCGGCAACATCCTGGAGATCGGATGGGAGATCTTCTACCCCCTGCAGATTGGGGGGCTGATACTCGCGCCGTTTTTCGCGGTTCCCGGCTTATTTCATAACATTGCATTTCATCCGTGTAATAAGGGGCAGGGACAAGAATGCCGAGTGCCAAAGATCTGCTGAAGAAGTATGATATCCGCCCCAAAAAGCGCCTCAGCCAGTCATTTCTGATTGATCCCAACATTACGAGGAAAATAGCCTTGTTGCTCGATCCCGGGCCCGGGCGACTCCGTCGTGGAGATAGGATCGGGGCTGGGAGTCCTGACCGGAATAGTAGCCGGGCACGTGAAATCGGTTACAGCGCTGGAAATAGACCCGGGCCTCGTGAACGTCTTGAACGAGGAGCTTGCGGGTAAAAATGTCCAGGTGGCCCACCAGGACTTCCTCAAATTCGATTTGCATGAGGCCGCTGCCCGGGCCGGTTCAAAGCTGAAGGTCATAGGGAATGCCCCCTATAATATTTCCTCGGCCATTGTCTTCCGACTGATAGATTTCAGGGAGGATATCTCGTCGGCTGTCCTGATGTTCCAAAAGGAAGTCGCTGAAAGGATCTCCGCAGTCCCGAACTCCAAGGAATACGGGATCGTTTCTGTCATAGCTTCAATGTATGCCGTAACGAGGCGCGAGCTCATTGTGCCCCCGGGCTGCTTCTTTCCCAGGCCGAAAGTCGATTCTGCCGTGATAAAGATGACTTTCAGGGATGAACCCCTGATGGAATTGAAAAATCCCGAACTATTCCGGGAGCTTGTGCGGACAGCTTTCGCCCGCCGCCGCAAGACCCTTATCAACAATCTTAAAAATTCCGGGCTGAACAGTTCGGGTAAAATTGAGCAGATCCTCGCTGAATCGGGCATTGACGGCAGGCGCAGGGCTGAATCATTGAGCCCGGAGGAATTCGGTTGTCTGAGCAACAAAATTGCCGAACTTGCCAGCGCGTGATTGGAATCAATATTCTCTTGACAATCGATCGGTAATTGTGTAGGAAATCTGTCGCCGCTTGGATCCTGAAGAGGACTGGGACGGAAGGTTAACCTCAGGTGTCTATGAGCCTGCCGTCCCCACGGCAGGTTTTTTTGTTTTCAGGGGCATCAGATGAAAATAATCAGCACCGTTAAAGAGATGCAGGCTTTTTCCGAATCCGTCCGCGTGGCGGGGAAGACCATTTCATTCGTCCCCACGATGGGCTTCCTGCACCAGGGACACCTGAGCCTGATGGAAGACGGCAGGCGCCGGGGCGATTGCCTGGTCGTGAGCATTTATGTAAACCCGACCCAGTTCGGCCCCAGCGAGGACCTGGCCAAATACCCCCGGGACTTCGAGCGGGACCATGCCCTGTGCGAAAGCGTGGGTGTGGATGTGATTTTCTACCCATCGAACGAGGAGATGTACCCGGAAAACTACCAGACTTACGTGACCGTGGAGAACGTGGCCGACAACCTTTGCGGCCTTTCAAGGCCCGGCCATTTCCGGGGCGTGGCGACGGTCTGCGCCAAGCTGTTCAACATGGTCAAGCCCCACGTTTCCATCTTCGGGAAGAAGGATTTCCAGCAGCTCATGGTGATCAAGCGCATGGTGAAGGACCTCAACATGGACCTCGAGATCATAGGCCTTACCACATACAGGGAACCGGACGGGCTCGCCATGAGTTCCAGGAACGTTTACCTGAAACCCGAAGAGAGGGAATCGGCCCTGACCCTCAGCAGGTCTCTGCTGCACGCCAAAGGCCTGTATGAAAAAGGTGAAAGGGACGCGGCGACGATCATCGGCGAAGTGAAAAAGATCATAGGGTCCCAGCCCTATACAAAAATAGATTATGTGCAGATTTGCGATACGGAAACAATGAAGGATACGGAAACTATCAAAGGCGAAGCGGTGCTGGCCCTTGCGGTCCGGGTCGGTGTAGCCAGGCTCATCGACAATTATGTTTTCGGCGAGACCCTGGAAATCAGGCAGCAGTAATTTTTCGAGAGGTATTCAATGCAGCGGTTCATGTTAAAATCAAAAATTCACAGGGTCACCGTAACAGGTGCCGAGCTTGATTACGAGGGAAGCATCTCGATTGACGAAAACCTCATGGAGGCGGCTGACCTCCTGCCTTTTGAGAAGGTCAACATATACAATGTTTCGAATGGCGAGAGGTTTTCCACATATGTCATCAAGGGAAAGAAAAATTCCGGGGTCATATGCCTTAACGGCGCGGCCGCCCGCAAGGCCTCCAAGAGGCGATATAATAATTATTGCGAGCTATGTCATGATGGATGATGAGGCTGCGCGGAAATGGACCTCGAAGTGCGTTTACGTTGAAAAGGGGAATAAAATCAAGAAGAAGTGAAAAGATCGTGAGAATAGACTTTTAAGAGCGAAGCATGGCTTCGCTCTTTTTTATTAGAAATTGAAAAAGGTCGTGAATTTGCTAAAAAACCCGGAATATACCCAATGCGAACATAAACTGAAAAAAATATTCCTGACGGGCATCGTCGCGCTTATTCCCGTTGTAATTTCAGTTTATATATTTTTCTTTCTCCTGGGGATGATTGATAACTTTCTGAACATAATCCCTGCGAGGATCCATCCCGACCGCCTGCTCGGTTTCCACATTCCGGGGCTGGGAGTGATTTTCACGATCCTAGCTGATATTCATGACGGGATTGATCACCCAGAGCTATATCGGCGGCAAGCTGGTCAAGGCGGGAGACAGGCTTGTTAAATCAAATTCCTTTTTTCAGGAACATCTATCAGCCCACAAAACAGGTGGTAGATTCGCTGTTCAGCGGCAAGTCGCGAAATTTCCGGGGCGTGGTTCTGGTGGAGTTTCCCCGCAAGGGCATATACACCCTGGCATTTGTGACAGGGGATACCCAGGGCGAGGCAGAAAAGAAAATGCAAAGCCGCTGCATAAATGTTTTTGTCCCGACCACGCCCAACCCGACATCAGGCTACTACATCATGGTACCGGAATCGGAAGTGATCCACATGGACATGAGCAGTCGAGGAGGCTATTAAAATCATAATATCCAGCGGGCTGGTGGCTCCGCAAAAAGTTGAAAACGAAACCAAGCATCCAGGAAAGGAGAATTATAAAAAATGCTGATCACGTCCGAATCAATCAAGATTGGCCATCCCGATACAGTAGCCGACTGCATCGCTGCCAATATGATCGCCGCTATCATAGAGAGAGAGCTTAAGAAAGGGATGACAATCGACACCATGCCCCACTGCGGGCTGGAGGTCTTTGTCGGCAAGGGCTTCTGTATAGTGGGAGGGGAGGTATCCACCCGGGCCTGGGTGGATATGGAGAAGATCGTCCGCGAAACAGTCGTCGGCATCGGATACAACGATTATGCCCTGGGTCTGGACGGCTCGTCAATGGGTGTCCTCAACGCCATAATCCCCCAGTCCCCCGACATCAATATAGGCACCAGGGCGGACCTCGGCGCCCATAAGGAGATCGGGGCCGGCGACCAGGGGATCATGTACGGTTATGCCTGCGACGAAACCCCGGAGCTGCTTCCCCTCACATTCGTGCTTGTAAATAAGATGATGAGGGCCTTCGAAGATTGCGGCATCCCGTTTTTCGCGCCGGACGGCAAGGGCCAGGTCACGATCGATTACGACGATAGTACCGGCGAGCCCAAAAAGCTTGCCAAGGTCCTGATGTCAAATGCCATAGATTACCGCTGCACCGGTAAATTGGGCAAAACGAGGAATCGAAGCCGAAGCAAAAAGGATTGCGTTCGAATCCATGGGCGAATGGGCGACGAAGAAAACGGAGTTCCTCTTCAACCCGACAGGCGAGTGGCGGTCCGTCTTATTCCTGCAGCGCCGCCGATTCAGGCGTGACGGGCAGGAAGCTCGTCGTCCAGTTCTACGGCGGCTACCCGGGAGCCCAGGTCGGCGGCGGTTCGGTCGTGAACAAGTCCCCGGAAAAAGTGGACTGCTCCGCGGCATTCGGCGCCCGCCATGCGGCCAAGAACATCGTCGCGGCCGGGCTGGCGCGCAAGTGCTCCATCCAGCTTTCTTATGCGATCGGGATCGCCAGGCCGATGTCGATTTACGTCAATACCTTCGGAACGGGAAAAATTCCCGATATAAAAATCGCCACATTTGATAGAAAGGGTATTCGATCTGACCCCGAGGGGCATGATTGAAGGATTCGGTCATGCTGAGCCCGGACATTTACAGGAAAATCCCGAAGACATTCTTCCTCGACAAGTATCCCTGGGAGAAGACCGATAAGGTCAAGGAAGTCAAAAAGGAGGCAGGATTGTGAGAGTCCCTGCAGCAAAAGTGAATTACGATATAAAGGACATAGACTTGCCGATGAGGGAAAGCTCAACGTGGAATGGGCCAACCGCAGCATGCCCGTCCTCAACACCAATAAAGAAAGGTTTACGAAGGAGAAACCCTTGAAGGGAGTCAGGCTGGGGGCATGCCTCCACGTGACGACGGAAACCGCCAGCCTCATGGAAACACTTAAGGCCGGCGGGGCCGAGCTTTACCTTTGCGCCTCCAATCCCCTGAGCACCCAGGACAATGTCGCGGCTTATCTCGTGAAGCATTGCGGCATTCCCGTGTATTCGCCATCAAGGGTGAGGACACGAAGACATATTACAGGCACATCAACTCCGTGCTCGATGCCGGCCGGTGATGACGATGGATGATGGGGCCGACCTTGTCAGCGCCGTTCATTCCGAAAGGAAAGACCTGGTTCCCAAGATTATCGGCGGGACGGAAGAGACCACAACAGGCGTTATCCGCCTCAAGGCAATGGCGGACAAAGGGGTCCTGCGGTTCCCGGTCATCGCCGTCAATGACGCCTTGACGAAACACCTGTTTGACAACAGGTACGGAACGGGGCAGAGCACGATTGACGGGATCATCCGGGCGACGAACCGCCTGATGGCCGGGTCTGCTTTTGTCGTGTGCGGCTACGGCTGGTGCGCCAAGGGCGTTGCGATGCGGGCGTCAGGAATGGGGGCAAATGTCATCGTGACCGAAGTGGACCCCTTACGGGCCCTGGAGGCGGTCATGGACGGCTTCGCGTGTTATGCCGATTGCCGAAGCGGCGAAAATCGGCGACTTTTTCTGCACCCTGACCGGCGACATCAACGTTATCAGGAAGGAGCATTTCCTGAAAATGAAAGACGGGGCGATCGTCGCCAATTCCGGCCATTTCAATGTCGAGCTGGACCTTCCGGGCCTTGAAAAAGGAGACCCTGAAGGTGAGAAAGATCAGGGATTTCATCGAGGAGAATACAGCCTGAAGAACGGGAAAGAAAATCTACGTTCTGGGAGAAGGCAGGCTCATAAATCTCGCCGCCGCCGAGGGCCATCCCTCGAGCGTCATGGATATGAGCTTTGCAAACCAGGCGCTTGCGGCCGAGTACCTGGCCAAGAACTTCGGGCAAGCTTGAAAATCAGGTATACAGCGTTCCGGAAGACGCTCGACAAGGAAATCGCCAGGCTCAAGCTGAAATCCCTTGGGATAAAAATAGACAAGCTGACGGCAGAGCAGGAGAAATACCTGCACTCCTGGGAGATGGGGACGTAGGAGAAAGGCATTAGGCATTGGGCTTTAGGCGATAGGGAAGGGCGTGCGTGCTAAAGGCTCGAGGCAAGAAAAAGTTATATGTCTATTGAAAGGGCGGGTTTAAGACCCGCCCTTTTTTCACCTTCAGTGCCTGACAATGCCCAATGCCTAATGCCTGTCCTTTTCACGTCCTCACCTTGAATATCAGATAAACCGACGCCGCGATGAAGAGGATGTTGGCGGTCCAGGCGGCCAGGAAGGGGTGAAGGGTGCCGGAGCGTCCCAGCGTCAGGCCCAGGGCGAAAACGATCCAGTAGGAAAAACCGATTACGATGCCCGCGCCGAAGCCGACTGCCACCCCGCCGCTCCTTTCCGAGCGCAGGGAAAAAGAAATACCGAGGACGACGAGGATCATATTTACCAGGATGAAGGCGATTTTCCCATAGAGGTCGGTTTCATAAAGGTTTGCGGCATATCCTTCGGACTTGATCTTCTTGATGTATTGCCTCAACTCCAGGTAACCCATTTCATCGGCCCTCTTCTGCACGGATGTGAAATCCGCCGGGGTTTCAGGGATTCGGGACCACCTGGGAGCGGATTTTCTCAATCGAGGGCATCCCCGATGAGAAGGTTGTCACCATCAAATCGGAAAATATCCAGTTCTCGCCGGTCCATCTCGCCTCTTTTGCGTCAACCCGTTTTTCGACGTCAAACTCTTTGTCGAAGTAATTGATGGTTATCCCCTTGATAATGTTCCGCTCATAGTCATAAAAACTGAAATTGTAGATCGCGTCCCTGCTCTTGAACCATATCTGGTTCTGCTTGAAGCTCCCCCCCTGTTTCCTCTTCTGGACATCCACAAGTTTTATGTGCTTGGCCATCTGGTTTGAGTAAGGCACGACGAACTCATTGAAGAAAAAACAGAAACCCGAAATGACAATCGAGAGGATGAATACGGGTACCCCCATCCGGTACAGGCTCACGCCATTGGCTTTCAGGGCCGTGATTTCAAGGTTCCGGGACAGGATGCCGAATGTGAGCAGGGACGAAAGCAGCACGGCCACGGGGATTACCTGGGATATGATCTGCGGCAGCGAATAGAAAAAAAACTTGACCATTTGTTCAAACGTTGCACCGTTGCTGATAAACATCCTGATCCTGCCGAAAAATTCCACGATGAGGAAAACGGCTATAAACGAGACAATCATCAGGAAAAAAATCCTGAGAAATTCTTTGGATATATACTTGTCGAGAATCGTCATTTTATTCTTCCGGATCCTGTCCATGATGCTCAGGTGGATTTCTTTTGCGGAAACGATGAAAGCGATCAATGTCAATACGCAGAAGATCATATTAGGGGCCCAGACGCCAAGTACGGGCGGTATCCGGCCGGTTTCGCCGAGGGCGTCGCCCCCCAGCTGCAGCACGTAATAAGATAGAACAATTCCAATTCCCAGCGAGAACCCCCTGGATTTGCCCGACCGGCGCGAAGTTATGCCGAGGGGCACCCCCAGGACGCCGAAAATTATGCAGGCGAGGGGCACCGTGAATTTTTTATGAAGTTCCACGGTCAATTCCCTGTATTCCTTCGAGTCTTCGAGCTTGGATTTTTTCTTGATGAGTTCCCTCACCTTCAGCTCGGTCTTGGACTTCTCAACGGGTTTTGCGCTTATAGAAGCGAGGTCAAGCTGGATGTCATATGTGCTGAAATCCGTCTTCCTGTAATTGGACTTGGCCGGGTCTACCGTATGGATACTCCCGTTTTCAAGCCTCAGCGTCACCGACATCGCGTTCGGGTTTGAATAGAGCCGCCCGTCCCGGGCCACGATGGTCGACGGGTCGTCAGTCATCCTCGTATCGTAAATCAGCACCGAGTTCATGGATTCCCCGCTCGCCGGTATCCGTTCGGCATAAATGACAAGGCCGCTGAAATCATCGTTGAAGACCTTTTCCTTGATCCCGGCACTTGCCTTTTGCTGAATGATCGAGAACAGGAGGTTTTTTGTGGCATGATTGCTGATCGGGGCAACTGATGAGACTGAATACGCTTGTAACGAGCGCCGCAGTAACGGCAACGAAAAGCACGGGCTGGACCAATTGATAAAGGCTGACCCCGGAGGCCTTCATCACCACGATTTCGCTGTCGCCGGAAAGCCTCCCGAACGCCATCAGGACCGAAATCAAAAGTGATATCGGGATTGTAAAAGTGAGGAAAGACGGCATAAGGTAAAGTATCAGTTTAACTATGGACAAAAAATCCACGCCTTTATTGATCATCAGGTCCATGAGCTGCAGGATCTTGCCGATCAGCAGAATAAAGGTGAGGATCAGAAGCGACATAAAAAAAGGAAAGGCAATTTCCTTGATTATGTATGAATTGAGAATTCTCTTCATAATTTCCTTTTGAGCCCGGTTAATAACACAGAAGGAAATGGCTGTAAATATTTGTGTAAATCTGTTAAAAATGTCCACATTTTACAGGGGGGCCGGGAATGATCGACCTTCATACTCATTCAATATTCAGCGACGGGGAACTTATCCCGGCGGAACTGGCCCAGAGGGCGGCAGCCAGGGGCTGCAGGGCTATAGCTATAACGGACCACGTGGACCATTCAAATATGGACTTCATCGTGCCCCGAATCGTCAATATCTGCGAAAAAATGGCGGGGCGTTCCCGGTGAAAATGATTCCCGGCGTGGAGCTTACCCACATAATTCCCTCCCAGATCAGGGACCTGGCGGTGGAAGCCAGGGCACTGGGGGCCAGGGTCATAGTAGTCCACGGCGAAACCATTGTGGAGCCGGTTGCCCCGGGGACGAACCTGGCGGCGGTGAATTCCCCGATAGACATCCTGGCGCATCCGGGACTGATCAGCGATGAAGAGGCCCGCCTGGCTGCCCAAAACGGAATTCTCCTTGAAATAACAGCGCGAAAAGGCCATAGCCTGACAAATGGGCACGTCCTGAAAATCGCGCGCAAATACAACGCGGGCCTCGTGCTGAATACGGATTCCCACGCCCCCGGCGACCTAATAGACATGGATATGGCCCGCAAGGTGGCGAGAGGGGCCGGGATGGAGGAAGCCGAAATAAGCGCATGTTCGGCAACTCGGAATCCCTTGTTGAAAAGAGCTGCGGTCGTAAGTGAAAGCGGTATTTCTTTCCGATACACACCTGAAAAATGCCGCAGACCCCGCCTATGGTAGGTCCTCGGGTTCTTGAAATCCCTCGACTGCCCGGACCACCTGTTCATCCTCGGTGATTTTTTTGATTTCTGGTTCTGCGACAGCGGGCCACGTTTACCCGGATTTCCAGCCGATCATAAACGAACTGAAGAGACTCACGTCTGCAGGCGTCAGGGTCCAGCCTGTTTGAGGGAAACCATGATTTCTTCCTGAACGACTATTTTGCCGGGACGGGGATAGAGGTATTTCCGGAATGGGCCGATTTCAGACTCGACGGCCGTCTCCTCCTTTTGTCGCATGGCGACCTCGTCGATACGGAAGACAGAGGATATCTCTTTCTTCGTAAAGTGCTGAGGAGCGAAGCCTTTTACGGGTTTCAAAAGTTTATCCCGCCGAAATTGCGATGGATGCTGGCGGCCGCCTGTTCCAATGCAAGCAAGGAACTTCCCGGAAAAGCGCACGGCCCTTGCGCGCAAGATGGAAGAATTCGGCAGGGCCAGGCTTGAATCCGGGTACGATGCCGTTATCCTGGGGCATTGCCACCTGCCGTCTCTCAAGGAATTCGCGGCAGGCGGCAAGGCGAAGGTTTTTTGTACTCTCGGCGACTGGCTGATCCATTTCAGCTACCTCGAGTATGAAAGCGGGTCATTCCGTCTTTGCTTCTGGAAGTGATTGATTTTCCACCATTTAATTTTGCCCAAGCGGCTAAAAAAATTTGGACAGTGCCTGTTTAATGTGCTAGATACCCCTCCACCGAAACTATTTGAGAGGCGCGATGAATTTCGGCGGACTGGCATCAGAACATAATCAATACGACAATTCTTTGTTTGTGGTTATCCCCGTACCGTATGACCTCACAGCCAGTTACCAGGGCGGGGCGAGAAGGGGCCCGGCAGCCATCCTTGAAGCTTCGGCCAATATGGAACTGTATGACGAGGAACTCGGGAAAGAGACATACCTGTGCGGAATCCATACCCTTTCCCCCATCGAGCCGATAGCGTCAGGTCCGGCCGGGATGAACGAGGCTGTCAGGCAGAAAGTCGCCCAGGTCATGAAAGACGGGAAAATACCCGTGGTGCTTGGCGGTGACCACAGCATTTCCCTTGGCGCGGTCCAGGCCGTTTCCCAGCTGCCACGATATTTCTGTCCTCCATCTTGATGCCCATGCCGATTTGCGGGAGTCATACCAGGGTACGCCCTTCAGCCATGCGTGCATAGGGCGGCGGATATCCGAATTCCTCCCGCTCGTGCAGGTGGGGATACGCAGCATGAGCGTGGAAGAGGCCCGTTTCCTGAAATCCTCCCCGGTTTTAAGCATCTCCGCCGACTCGTTCAAAAGGGAAAAGCCGATTCAGAAAGATAACGGCCAACTTGAAAAAAGACGTATACATAACGCTGGACCTCGACGTATTTGATCCTTCGATCATGCCGTCCACAGGAACGCCCGAGCCCGGCGGACTGCTCTGGAGGGACGTGCTGGACATTATCGGAGAGGTATCCCGTAATTGCAATGTCAGGGGTTTTGATGTAGTAGAACTTTCACCCATTCCGGGTATTGTTGCACCTGATTTTCTGGCTTCGAAGCTGATTTACAGAATGATGGGCTACTTGACTGAGGCTGGAAGAAGATTTAAGGAGGACGTGAATATTGAAAATCTATGTTCCCAAAAAGATTTTCTTTACCAAAGGGGTAGGGCACTCACAAGGACGAGCTGCAGTCGTTTGAGCGCGCCCTTGAGGGATGCCGGGATAGAAAAATGCAACCTGGTGACGGTGTCCAGCATTTTCCCCCCCGGGTGCAAAATGATCTCAAAACCCCAGGGTCTGAAAGAGCTTGTCCCCGGCGCAATTACATTCTGCGTCATGAGCCGGTGCTGCAGCAACGAGCCCAAGCGGCTCCTGGCGGCATCGGTGGGATGCGCCATCCCCGCCGATAAATCGGCTTACGGGTACATCAGCGAGCACCATGCCTTCGGCCAGACTGAAAAGCAGGCCGGGGATTACTCCGAAGACCTCGCGGCGGCCATGCTGGCATCGACTTTGGGTATCGATTTCAATGTCGACGAAAGCTGGGACGAAAAGAAAGAGATATTCAAGATCAGCGGTAAAATCGTCCGTACCAGGAACGTGACCCAATCGACAATTGTCAAAAATGGGGGCTTTACAACGGTAGTGGCAGCCGCCGTATTCGTTTTCTGAAGGCCGATAATAAAACAGAAAACATTGCGATATTGATATAGCGGATCTCAATCTCGATTTGAAATGATGGCGGATGGGCCCTGTCATGCTTGCATGATGCGCCTGTTTACCTCTTTCCCCCTCTGCTCGGATTCCTGGCGTTCTTCTCACTTGCCCTGTTGTCCTTCCTGAAATCCAGGCGAAATCAAACAAACACTATATTTCGCTTTTTTGTGCCTGCTCGGCGCCATGCTGAACCTCGACGTCGCCCTGATTTCGGCCGTGGGCGACCGGCAGACCGCTGTCCTCATCGATAAAACCTTTTACCTTTTCTTTGTCTTCACCCCGCCGGTCTACATCCGTTTCATCCACAGCTTTCTCTCCTTGAATCGCAGGAAGATCATTGAATACGCGGCTCTGGGCCTGTCAATATCCCTGATCCCCTTGATCCCTTCAGATTTCTTTATTGCCGGGATGCGCGACTACCCATACGGGCGGATAGCGGTCGCCGGGCCCGCTTTTCACGTTTTTTCAGTCACGGGGGGAGCAGCCGTTCTCTACTGTCTCGCCCTGCTGGCGCGGGGTATCCGCTGCGCAGCAAACAACCATGAAAGGAACAGGATAAAATATATCCTCTCAGGTGTAGGCCTGAGCGCTGCCCTTATTGTGTCGAATTACGCTGCGGTGCTGGGAGCGGATGTCTACCCGTTCGGGAATCTCAGTTTCATCCCGGCCGCGGTACTTGCCGTCGGTATTATGAAATACGACCTGTTCGACATAGACGCCGCGATCAGGAAAGGCATACTCTATTTTTTGCTGAGCCTTATCCTCACTTTCTCATTCCTGGCGACCATTTATGCTTCCCACTATTTTGTCCTTCCCTCCGCTTCGCCCATATTGCCGTTTGCGCTGGCCCTTTTGCTGTCCGCTTTTTTCCAGCCTTTTAAAGACAGGCTCCAGAAAATCATAGACAGGCTCTTTTTCCGGGGGAAATACGACTACCATGCTACCCTGAAAGATGTCAGCCGTGAACTGGGCTCTCTCCTGAGTCCCGGGGAGGTGAGGAAAATAGTCGTGTCCTCAATCAGCCGCGCCCTGCAGGTTTCGGATGTCGCTTTATATACTTTCGAGGGGGAGGAGGTGCGTTTGACGGACTTGGATGGCAGCAGGACCCTGGGGCCCGGCGAGTTCCGCCCCCATCACCCCGTCGCCGCGGCCCTCGCGAAAGAAAAGTCCATCGTTAACTTCGCCAGGATCCGCAAATCCCGGGGCGGCGGCACGGAAGATTTTTTCTTCACGGGTAAGGCGGCAGTCCTTGTGCCTTTGCTGGCCGGGGATAAGCTCCAGGGCTTCGTGGCCGTTGGGGAAAAGAAGTCCGGCGACCTGTTCGTCCACGAGGACCTGCAGCTCCTTATGACTATTGCCAACCAGGGCGCTATAGCCCTCGACAACGCCCGCCTTTACAGCCGGCTGGAGGAGATGAACAGGGGGCTGGAAAAAATGGTCCGGGAGAGGACGGCGGAGCTCCTCAGGGAGATCGAAGAAAAAGAGGCGACGCGAAGGCAGCTCATCCAATCGGAAAGCCTGGCGGCCATCGGACAACTCGTTGCCGGCACGGCCCACGAATTGAATAACCCCCTCGCCAGCGCCTCGAGCCTGGTCCAGACCAGCATGGAATACCTGGAGCAAAAAGGCGCAAAGGGCGACGACGAGAAGGAACTGATCGGCGACCTGGAATTTACCCTCAGGGAACTCAAGAGGGCCAGGGATATCATCAAGAGCCTTTTGAGTCTTTCTCGCCAGACTGTAAATTTGACCGAGCAGGTAGATGTAAACGCGGTGCTGGAGGACGCGCTCGTGGTGCTTCATAACATGTATAAAAATTCGCCCCTGAAAATAAACAGGAATTACGGGGCGCTCCCTGCTGTCAGGGGCAATTTCGGCGCACTGGGCCAGGTTTTTATAAACATCATAAAAAACGCCGTTGAGGCCGCCCCCCGCGAAAGAGGGGAGATTACCATTTCGACGTCCCGTCTCAATAAGAGGGTTGTCGTAGAGTGCTCGGATAACGGGGCCGGGATTCCCCGGGAAATTGTCAAAGACATATTCAAGCCCTTTTTTACGACAAAGGAAGTCGGGAAGGGTACGGGGCTCGGCCTTTATATCTGCCATGAGATAGTGAACCGGCATGGCGGCAACATTTATGCCGGCAGCAATCCCGGCGGCGGCGCCAGGATAACAATAGAGTTGCCGGAAGGAGAAATGTGATGACAGGACTGTTGGTTGTTGATGATGAGGAAGGGGTAAGGAGGTCTCTGAGGAAAGCGCTGAGCGGCGAGGATTATGCCCTGTTTTTTGCCGAAAACGGCAGGGAGGCCCTGGATGTTGTGCGCAGCGAAAGCGCCTCCATTGACATCGTGGTATGCGATCTCAAAATGCCGGGGATTGACGGGCTCGAAACCCTGGTCGAAATAGCCAGGACCGACCCGGAGATCACGCGGATAATCCTGACCGGCTATGCGACGATGGACAATGCGGTGATTTCCCTGAACGCGGGTATTGACGGCTTTCTTACCAAGCCTTTTGACAACAGGGAATTGAGGCAGAAGGTCAGGGAACTCCACTTCCGGAAAAAACTCAGGCAGTTCGTTTCCGAGCAGGTCCTCAGGGAGATGCAAAACAACGGCGGAAGCCTTGCCCCGAAAAGCAGGGAAGCCACGGTGCTTTTCATAGACATCAGGCGTTTCTCCCAGATCTCGGAAAGCCTTTCTCCGGAAGGGCTGTCAAATCTTCTCGGTCATTATTTCACCCTCATAGACAATGTGATTTGCGAGTTCAATGGGACGGTGGACAAGCATATAGGTGACGGCATAATGGGGGTTTTCGGCGCCCCGATATCATACGGCGATGATGCCGGGCGCGCGGTGAACGCGGCCCTGGCAATTGTCCGGGATATTCCCGTTATAAACAGACAATTGGCTGAATCCGGCATCAGCATATCAATCGGCATCGGCATAGGTACCGGGGAAGTCATGGCCGGGATATTCGGGTCGAACAGGAAAAAAGAATATACCGTGTTCGGGTCTGCGGTCAATTTTGCCTCAAGGCTGGAAGGGCTGGCCGGTGAGAACGAGATCCTGGTTTGCGGCAATACCAAAAGGAGAATCGAAGGCGAATTCGCAACGGCCAGGATGGAATTACCCGGCAGCAGGGAAGGGGAAAAGGCAGTGGAAATATACCGGATTATGAATGGTTTCCATCTTATGGATCAGAATTCCATTGACAACTGAGGCAAATTTCTCTAATCTGCCCAAATAATATCGCGGGGTGGAGCAGCCTGGTAGCTCGTTGGGCTCATAACCCAAAGGTCGTAGGTTCGAATCCTACCCCCGCTACCAAAGAATTACAAGGGGTTAGCCGAAACGGTTAACCCCTTTTCTGCTTTTTGGAGGGGATTTTCTAACGGTTTTGTAACGGAATGAAAAGTTTCCTGCAAAAGAAGCCGGGACAAAAACCGTTTGGGGGGCTGGGCGGTTAGACGAATTTACTCCCGGGTGGCAGGAGGACCGCGGGAGTGCCGTGATTGCGGTTGGCGGCAGGTTTTCCCGGTTTTTAGACCATGGCTGCCAGGTTAGAGGCAATGCTCGCGGCCACGAGAGGATTGGCTGCAAAGGGCGGCAGCCCCAGTTCGCTCACGACGATCCTGCAAATTTCCATGGGGTCCTTTATACCTTTTGCGCTTGTTTTCCGGACACTATCATGGATCCGCTGCAGATATGAAAGCCCGTCGTCAATGCGTTTCTGTATCTGCGTGTATCCCCGCAGCGGCTCTTCCCATGACTGAAGCAGAACATCGGCTTCCTTGACCCCTTTAATCCTGTTTATTGATTCCAGGGAAGCCATGAAATCATCGTAAATCGGCATGTCGTTCGGGACGGGTAGCGAGTCGCCCGTGAATATCGCCTTTTCCGAATCAAACATCAGGGTGATTGAGCCTTTTGAGTGACCGGGCGTGTGAATGACTCTGCATGTCGTATCTGTTCCGAGCTTCAGTATATCGCCGTCTGCAAGGAACTCATCAATTTTAACAGGACCTCCCACGAGCCCTGGAAATCCCGGCACCGGCCTTTCCCGGAACTGCTTTTCGGTATCCTCGATCCAGTCTTTCTCACCCTTGTGCGCCAGGACCCGGCACCCGGTCGTCTCCACTATGGATCTCACGGACCCGATATGGTCCGGATGCGAGTGGGAAAGTATTACGGATTTTATTTGCCGCGGGTCGCCTCCATTCCTGGTTATGTAATCGAAAATCGTTGCCTCCGCGCCTTTTACCCCTGTGTCAATAAGGGTTATGGTATCCGTGAAAACAATATAGGAAAAGACAAACCTTTCGACTGCTCTTTCAGGGCTGATCGGCACCTTGAAGGGGATCTTCAGGGCGTGAATATGTTTGGTAACCTGCATCTCAATCCTCACACAATGGGAAATGTTTGCTGATTTGCCTGATTTTGAAGGATTAGAACTATCATGATTTGCGCACGGAAAGTCAAGGGGATTTCCCTTCTGCCCCGGCCCTCGCGGTTCTTGCGGGAATGCCGGCTGAATTTAAAATCTGTGGAGAACGGCAAGATGAAAGACGACATCGGGGGCGGTCTTGATCACCAGGTCTTCGCTGACGGCGATTTCGAGGGAGGTCTCACGCGACAGGAAAAATGAGCCGCCCATGATCAGCTGCGCGGAATTTGAACTGAGTTCATCCAGGCTGCTGTCTGTGTAAAACGCGGTCTGCCCGTCTACCTGGACCTTCAGGGCAAGCCATGAAAGCGGTTTCCACCCGGCCCCCAGGCTCCCGAAAAAAACCCTGTTGCGCTGCTGCTCCGGCATCAAATCACCTTCAGCCATGGCCAGGATGCCCCCTGCGCCGAAAATCTCCCATATCCCGGCCCCGGTTTCGAATCTCTGGCTGCCGGTCAGCCACACAGCCAAATCGGCTCCCCCGCTCCCGCGAAGCTGACCGCTTTCTCCCGTCGGCAATTTGAGGCTTGCCCTCAGGGCAATTTTCCGGGACCCGGTCTTGTCGTTGTACAGCTGATAGCCCGCGTTGAGGCGAATGTCGCCGATCCCGGAAGACCTCCTGTCAATCAGGAACACGCTGGAGGCGTTTCGCTCATAACTGAGCAGGAGCCGCCCGTTCGGAGCCTTATCGCGCCCGCCCTGGGGAAAACCGAAGGTGCTGTGGTAGTCCTCGATGAAACCATCCAGGAACCCCCCGCTCTGAAAAATATAAGGCATCTCGAAGCCGATCTCGAACCGCTCCCCGACGCCGAGACGGCCGGTCAGGTTAAGGAGATACGTCTCCGAGTCAAGCACCAGGGTTTCATTATAGGAAGTGCTGAAAGCATAACTGTTGGCTACATCAAAGACGAGGGCCATTTCACTCTTGCCGGGCTCGAGAATTTTTGCGGAGCCTGCCGCCGGCAGACCGAAGATCAGGGTTATAGGGTTCTGGTTATATGTCCGGAAGGGGGCAAGGTCGGATGAATGGCACGGTGGTGCGCAAAGCAGGATGATTGAAAAGAGGTATGCCGGCAAGTATCTTTTCATCGTTTGGGAAAGTATCATTTACCTCCCGTAATTGACAGGGGAAAATCAGCTGAAAGGCAATTATAATTCCGCGATTTTTATGATATACTTCCCATCTTTAAAGGTAAAAAAACATTTCTTATCCCGGAGTGTGAACATGAACAGGAAGAATATGAGCCCGAGGTTTTCCGGGGCTTCCCGATACGTCCTCGATGATGAGCTTGCGAAGGTTGTCAATGTGTCCATGGCGCTGGAAATGCCGCTGCTGCTGAAAGGCGAGCCGGGGACAGGCAAAACGATGCTCGCCCATGCCATAGCCGAGAGCACGGGAATGCCGCTTATTGTCCTCAACGTCAAGTCGAGCATGAAGCTGGTCGATGCGCTCTACCAGTACGATACCCTGACGCGCCTCAACGACAGCCGCTTCGGCGACTCGAAGCGCAATGTGAGCAACATCGAGGAGTATATAAAGATGGGGAAAATAGGGCAGGCCTTTGTCGCCGAGAAGAGGACGGTCCTGCTCATCGACGAGATCGACAAGGCGGACACCGATTTCCAGGACGACATGCTGGACGTGCTTGACCAGATGCAGTTCGACATCATAGAGATCGACAGGGTCATCACGGCCAGGCAACGCCCCGTAATTATCATCACCTCCAATGCCAAGAAAGACCTCTCCGACCCGTTCCTCGGGAGGTGCAATTTCCACCACATCGCGTTCCCCGATATGGACATGATGCGCCGCATCCTCGGAGCCCATTTCCCGGACCTGGCCCGGGGCATCGTCGACTCCTGCGTGCGCGTCTTCTACAGCCTGCGTGAGATCCGCGGGGTCGAGAAAAAGCCGGCCACCCGCGAACTGATCAACTGGATCAGGGCGATCCTGACCGACCCGGACTGCGACGCCGCATCGATAGAGAGGAATGTGCCTTACCTGGGCGTGCTGTTCAAAAAGAGCGGTGACCTGAAGGCAGCCGCTGCCTACGTCAGCCGCACCCACTAGAGGGATAAGTTTATGTTCCTCCAGTTCTTCTATGCATTGCGCGACAAGGGTGTCCCCGTGACGCCGACCGCCTTCCTGAGGCTGCAAAAGGCCCTCTCGATGGGGACGGTCCTTTCCCTTGACGATTTTTACACGGCTGCCAGGTCCATCCTGGTCAAGAGCGAGCGCTATTTCGACCTCTACGACCAGCTGTTCGCCCATCATTTCCGGGGCGTAGCCCTCGCGGAACCCCAGGATTTCGAGATTTCGGAGTTCGCCAGGGCCATGCTCGATGAATGGCTCAGGGATCCCGAGGGGATCGCGAAGGCCCTCGGCGTCAACCCGGAAAAGCTCAAGGCAATGACCCCCGAGGAACTGATCAAGTATTTTTTCGACCGCCTCAAGGAGCAGACCGAGGCGCACCATGGCGGAAACAGGTGGATCGGCACCCGGGGGACATCACCTGTCGGGCATTCAGGGAATCACCCGGGAGGGATGCGCGTCGGGGGCGTCTCGAGGAACAAGTCGGCCATCAAGGTGGCAATGGAAAGGCGCTACAAGGATTACTCCCAGGAGGGGCCCCTCACTGAATTCCAGCTGGGGGAGGCTTTGAAACGCTTGAGGCGCATGATCCCCAGCGGCCCCCGCGACGTTGTCAATGTGAACAAGACGATTTACGAGACCATCCGCAATGCCGGTGAAATCGAGATCATTTTTGACAAGCGGCTCACGGACAAGCTGAAAGTGATCCTCATGATCGATAACGGCGGCTGGTCGATGGAGCCATACATCGAAATGGTCCAGACGCTTTTTAACTACGCCAGTTCCCAGTTCAAGGAGCTGAAGATCTATTTCTTCCACAACACGATTTACACCCGCGTCTGGAGCGACCCGCAGCGGCGGACCAAGCAGGTGCCCCTGGACGAATTTGTCCGGATGGACCCGGAAAGCAGGCTTATAATCGTCGGGGACGCAAGCATGGCCCCTTATGAGCTCTCGTACGCAGGCGGCTCCATTTACCTGGACGAGCGCGAGGGCACACCCAGCATTGAGCGGCTGAAGTTCCTCGCCGCGACCTTCCGCCATGCAGCATGGATCAATCCCATGCAGAAAGAGGAATGGGGGTACACCTGGACAGTCAGGGCCATAGAGAAGGTCTTTCCCATGTTCGAGCTGACCCTTGACGGCCTCGAAAAGGCCGTCCAGAAGCTGATGGCCAAAAACTGAACTCCAATAAATGATTTAACTTGTACAGTAATCCCATGCCCGAGGAGACCCGACTCAAGGCGGCCTGATTCACGGGGAGGGTGCCCGGGGGAGCGCTGAGCGCACCCGGTAAAAATTACAAGAAATGTCTATTATCCCTGGTTTGAGCTCTTTCCGGAATTGCTTTAAACCATAAGCATTCCGTGATATAGAGCTTTTTCTTTTTACAAGCTGATCCGGGAGGAGGCCGCTGGTGAACGCCGCCAAGCCGAAAATAAAGAGAATCCACAAGGTCATGATAGCCAACAGGGGCGAAGTCGCCCTGCGCATAATGAGGGCGGTCCAGGAGCTGGGCCTCGAAGCCGTCGTCGCCTATGAAAGGCCCGACAGCGATGCCTATTTCATCAGGTTTGCCGAAGAGGCGATAATGCTGGGGGAGGGCCCGATCAAGGATTATCTCGATATCGAAAAGATGATCTGGGCCGCCCGAAAGACCGATTCGGACGCCATCCACCCCGGCTACGGTTTCCTTTCCGAAAGCGCGGAATTTGCGGCAGGCATGCGAGAGAGCGGGAATCACATTCATAGGCCCTCCGTCTTCCGTGCTCAAAAACCTCCTCAACAAAGTTTCCGCAAAAGAAATCATGGACAAGGCCGGCGTCCCGGTTATCCCGGGGACCGGCCTCCTGCAGCCGGGCAAGGAAGGGATGCGGCAGGCCCTGGAATTCGGAAAACAGAACGGGTATCCGGTGATAGTCAAGGCAGCCCGGGGGGGAGGCGGCCGGGGCGTAAGGAGAATGGAGAACGGCACTGAGCTTCTGGCCCACTTGAACCGGGTATGGTCAAGGCCGGGGGGGTTATGGAAACAGGGCGTATTCATGGAAAAGTGCATCGAAATGGTAAAGCATGTTGAAATCCAGGTGATGGCCGACAGCTACGGCAACGTCATCCACCTCGGTTCCCGCGATGCGTCCATCCAACGGAGGCACCAGACACTGCTTGTCTCGGCCCCGGCGAACATTCCGGAAGACATGCTCAACCGGCTGTATGCCGATGCCATCAGGGCGGTCAAGGAGATGGGTTATGTCAATGTCGGGACTATCGAATTCCTGGTAAATCCGCATAGCGGCCAGTACTGGTTCCTCTCGATCAATCGCCGTCTGGAAGTTGAGCATACCGTAACGGAAGATTTGACGAATATAGACCTCGTGCGGGAACAGATCAGTATAGCCGAAGGCATGCCCCTGGCGATTTCACAGGAGGAAGTAAACCTTCTCGGCAAAGCCATTCAGGTCAGGATAAACGCGGAGGACCCCACCCGGTAATTTCCTGCCGGAGGGGGGAAAGCTCATCGAACTCTATCTTCCCCCGGGAGGGCCCGGCATCCGCATGGACGGCATCCTTTACCAGGGCTATAAAGTCCCCACCCAGTATGACTCGCTGCTCGTCAAGATGACGGTCCGCGGCTATGACTGGGCGCAGACCGTCAGCCGCCTCGAGAGCGCCCTCGACTCTTTCCTGATCATGGGGCCGAAGACAACAATCCCGTTTTACCGGGCAATCTGCGACGACCCTGATTTCCGCAACGAGGACGTCGACACGTCATACATCCGGAAGTTTTTCAAAAAACCTTTTACGTATCCTGACCCCGGAAAGAGCGTTGTCAAGCTTGAATCCTTTTTCATGGACCTGTATGCAGCTGAATTTTTCCCTTACAGTTGGCTGTGATGCGGCTGGAGTAGAGTGGTGTCGATAAAATTTCGCAAAGAGAAGAATAAAAAAGCTCCTTATCGCGAACCGTGGCGAAATAGCGCTGCGGATTGTGAGGACCGCCCGGGAGATGGGAATCGAGTCGGTCGTTGTCTTTGAAAAACCGGACAGGGAAGCGATCTACCTGCGGTTTGCCGATGAATCCATCTGCATCGGCGACGGGCCCCGGATCGACTATCTCGACATCGAAAAGATTATCTGGGCGGCCCGCAAGACCGGCGCGGATGCAATCCATCCCGGGTACGGCTTTCTCTCGGAAAACCCTGAATTTGCCGCTGCCTGCGACCGGTCGGGCATAACTTTCATAGGCCCGCCGTCCCGGATCATAAACGTGCTCGGGAAACAAGGTTATAGCGCGGGAGTCCATCCGCAGGGCCAACATCCCCTTCATTCCCGGTACGTACGATATTTCGGCCGGTGACCGGGGGTTGAGCGAGGCAATGGCTTTCTGCCACAGGTACGGATATCCGATAATGATCAAATCGACCGGGGGTGGCGGAGGCAGGGGGATAAGAAGGGTAGACTCCGAGGAAGAGCTGCCGACCCAGCTGCGCCGCGCCAGGGCAGAAGTGCGCAAGGCTTTCAAGAGCGAGGCTATATTCATTGAAAAGTGCATCGTGGCCCCGCGTCATATAGAAGTGCAGATCCTTGCCGACCAATACGGGAACGTCATTCACCTGGGGACCCGGGACTGCTCGATCCAGAGGAGGCACCAGAAACTGCTCGAAATAGCCCCGGCGAAGCTTCCCCCCGAAGTGACAGAAGCGATGTGCGACGCGGCCGTGCGCGCGGCAAGGGAGGTCGGCTATGTCAACGCGGGTACGGTGGAATTCCTTGTTGATTCGAGGACGAACGAGTTCTGGTTCATGGAGATGAACACGCGCCTTCAGGTCGAGCACACCGTCACGGAAGAACTGATCAACATAGATATAATACGCGAGCAGATCAAGATAGCCGAGGGCGGGCGCCTGGAAATACCTCCGGGGCGCATCCAATTGCCCGGCAAGGCAATACAGGTCAGGGTAAACGCCGAAGACCCCAAGAACAATTTCATGCCGGACGGGGGCAAAACGGTGACGCAGTACCTGCCTCCCGGCGGGCCCGGCATCCGGCTCGACGGGGTCGTCTACCAGGGGTACAAAGTCCCGACAGAGTACGATTCCCTGCTCGTCAAAATGACCGTCCGGGGCCACAACTGGCGGCAGACCGTGCAGAGGCTCCAGAGGGCGCTTGACCTGTTCCTCATCTCCGGCCCGAGGACAACAATCCCCTTTTACCGGGCAATATGCGCGAACAGGGATTTCCAGGAGGAGTGTTTTAACACGGATTTCATCCCCGGCATCTCTTCAGACTTGAGATACCCCCGGAGGGTCGAAGAGATCAAAAGGCTCGAGGAATTCATCTCCGAAGTGCACACAACCATTTTTTTTCCCAACATATACTGAAGTTTCATCAATTTCACGGGCCAGCGTTTTCAATTCCCAACATGCAACAACCGGTCAAGCCAAACATTTAAATTGACAAGACATTCCCCGCATTTTATAAAATCGCTGCAACGAACAGCCAGGAGGACTTATGATATTCAACGAAGAATTCGAAACTCTGCCCAGGGAAGTGCTGGAATCTCTTCAGCTCAAGAGACTCAAACAGATAGTGCAGAAGGTCTATCATACTGTGGGCTTTTACCGCAGCAGCTATGACCAGGCCAACGTCAAGCCCGAAGACATCAAGAGCCTTTCAGACCTCCGGAAGCTGCCGTTTACGGACAAGCAGGACCTGAGGGACAACTACCCGTTCGGGCTGTTCGCGGTGCCGATGAGCAACGTCGTGAGGCTCCACGCCTCGTCGGGGACCACGGGCAGGTCTACGGTCGTCGGGTACACGAAGAGGGATATCGAGACATGGTCGGAACTGATGGCTAGGTGTTTTGCCGCCGCCGGCCTCACAAAAAATGACATTCTCCACAACGCTTACGGCTACGGCCTGTTCACGGGCGGGCTCGGGGCCCACTACGGGGCGGAGAGGCTCGGCGCCAGTGTGATCCCCATGTCCGGCGGCAACACCAAGCGCCAGATCCAGATACTCCAGGATTTCGGGCCCACGGCCATCTGCTGCACCCCCTCGTACGCGCTGACCCTTGCCGAAGCCGGCACCGAAATGGGGATCGACATGCGCTGCCTGAAGCTGAGGGTCGGCATTCTCGGGGCTGAGCCCTGGAGCGAAAAGATGAGGGAGGAGATAGAGTCCAAGCTCAACATAATGGCCCTGAATATTTACGGGCTCTCCGAGGTCATGGGCCCGGGTGTCTCCATGGAATGCGCCGAATGCCGCAACGGCATGCACGTCTTCGAGGACCATTTCATAGTGGAGACAATAGATCCGGATACGGGAGAGGTCCTTCCGCCGGGGGAAACGGGGGAGCTTGTCTTCACAACCATCACGAAGGAGGCCTTCCCGCTGGTGCGCTACAGGACCCGGGACATTTCCAGGATCATAACCGATCCCTGCCGCTGCGGCCGCACGTACGTGAGGATGGAGAGGGTTTCGGGCAGAAGCGACGACATGCTCATCATCAGGGGCGTCAACGTCTTCCCGTCCCAGATCGAAGCCGTACTGATGGGCATAGAAGGGATCGAGCCCCATTACCAGCTGGTGGTTGACAGGGTAGAGACCCTCGACACCCTGGAGATAAGGGTGGAAGTAAGCGAAGATATTTTCTCCGATGAGATCAAGGGACTCCAGGGACTGGAGAAGCGAATAAAGAAAGACGTAAAGGACTACCTGGGTGTCACCGCAGGGGTAAAACTCTGCGAGCCCAAGACGATCCAGAGGTTTGAAGGCAAAGCCCAACGGGTTATTGATAAACGCAAAATCTAAGGGGGAGGGGAAATGAAAGTAGAGCAGATCTCAATATTTCTGGAAAACAGGCCCGGAGCCCTTGAAGGGGTGACCAAGGTCATAAGCGATGCCAAAATAAATATCCGCGCGCTATCCCTCGCGGACACATCTGATTTCGGTATCCTCCGCCTCATCGTCAACGACGTCGAGACCGCCCGTAAGATCCTCAAGGAAAAGGGCTATACCGTGAAACGCACGGAAGTGGTCGCCGTGGAAGTGCCCGACAGGCCGGGCGGGCTGCACAGCATCATGCAGGCGCTTTCAGACAAGGGCATAAATGTCGAGTACATGTATGCCTTCGTGGAGAGGAGCGGCCAGAATGCGATAATAATTTTCCGCTTCGAGCCCATAGACAAAGCCATTGCGGTACTGGTCGAAAGCGGTTTTTCCGTGCTGCCGGGGGAAAAAGTCTACAGTATGTAAAGAACTGGTTTAATATCGGAGAGCGGCTTCGGCCGCTCTTTTTTTATTTATGCAGTCAGCCTCTCTCCGGCAGTCTCAAAGAATTGGGAAACCGGGGGCAGAATCACACCCACAAGGCCAACCCCATCTCCTGCTTGGAGGCGAGGTTTTTATTGTACGGGATGATCCTGATGCCGTAAGAGTATCGGCCGCTTTCCTTCACATTGTATGTCCCCGAGTAATTGAGCACATTTCCGGAAGCCCCGTCGCTCTTCAGCGGGACCGAATCGGGCATGGTCATGAAGTTGTCGCCGCTCATCTTGCCCACGACAAGCTCGGCAAGGATTTCTTCAGGGTCCAGTTTCCCCGGGTCTATCCTGAGGTTTATTGTAAAGGGTTCGCCCACATTGATGGTATCCCCGTGGATGCCTTCAAAGCTCACGTCGATAAGCCTGATTGATGAGAACCGCATGGGCGCCTTGAGCTTCCAGTCGGCGAGCTCGCGGGCCAGCCGGCAATTATCGCGGCGCAGCTCGCAGCCGCGGCGGGCAGTGGAAAGGTACATTTCATTGAGGTATTGATGGGCCATCCTCCTGGCGTTGAATTTGGGCGCGAGGGTGAGCATGGACCTCTTTGATCATCCTTACCCATTCCTGCGGTACTCCCGCCGTGTCCCTTTCATAGAACATGGGAATGATGACCTCCTCGAGCTGTTCGTAAAGCGACTTGCCGTCGATTTCATCCGCGGCCGCCGGGTCCTCGAAACCGGTGAATTCGGTCAGCTCCGGGCCCACGATGAACCCGTTGGTGCCGTCGTAAGCTTCTGCCCACCAGCCGTCCATGACGCTGAAATTGAGGACGCCGTTGATCACGACTTTCTGGCCGCTTGTCCCGCAGGCCTCGAACCCCCGGCGGGGCGTGTTGAGCCAGACATCGACCCCGCGGACGAGCTGGCGCGCTATATTCAGGTCATAGTCCTCAAGAAAAATGATTTTTCCGATAAAACGCTTGTCATTGCGAGACTTCGATGACTTTTTTAATAAGCTCCATGCCCATCCTGTCGCTCGGGTGGGCCTTGCCGCCGAAAATGAAAAGGACGGGGCGCTTTTCATTATTGACGATCCGGTCGAGCCGGTCGAGGTCGGAGAACAGCAGGGTCGCTCGCTTGTAAGGGGCAAAGCGGCGGGCAAAACCTATCGTCAGGGCTGCGGGGTTGATCTTGGCGATCACCTCTTCCCGCAGGAACCTGTTGTCTGCGTATTTTGCCCATTCCCTGGTAACGCACTGGATCACGTAATTGATGAGGTTGAATTTCAGGGTGCCCCGGACCCTCCAGATCAGGGAGTTGGGGATGTCGTTCACCTTCTTCCAGCGCTCCGGGTCGGCGTCTCTTTCCCAGTGGAGCCCCAGGTATATGTCCAGGATCTCCCGCATGCGCGGCGAAAGATAAGAGAGCATGTGGACGCCGTTGGTGATGTGCTTGATGGGGATATCCGAATCAGGGAACCCCTTCCAGACTTCCCTCCACATCCGCCTGGCGACATAGCCGTGCATCCTGCTGACAGCGTTGGACATATTGGCGATTTTGAGCCCCAGGATTGTCATGAAGAAAGGCTTGTCGCTGCCGCTGTTGATCCGGCCGAGTTCCCAGAACTGGGACCAGCTTATCCCCAGCCTCTTGACCAGGCTCGAAAAATAATATTCCACGACGTCCCTGTTGAACCGCTCGTTGCCGGCCTCTACGGGCGTATGGGTGGTGAATACGGTCGAGCCGCGGACGACCTCCCTGGCCTCATCGAAACCCAGGCCGTCATCGATGATGTGCGAATTGATGAGCTCGAAAAGGAGGAAAGCGGAATGGCCTTCGTTTATGTGATAAACACTGGGGCGGATCCCGAGCTTGCGCAGGAGCTTCACTCCGCCCATCCCGAGCAGCAGCTCCTGCTCGATCCTCACCCGGGGGTCGTCATTGTACAGGCGGGAGGTGATTTTTCTGTCCTGCGCCGTGTTTCTCGAGACGTCGGTATCAAGAAGGTACAGGGAAACCCTTCCGGCCTTGAGCTCCCAGATATTCGCGAACAGGGTACGGCCAGGGAGCTCCAGCGTGATCTGGACATCGTTGCCCATGTCGTCCTGGACGATGCGGACCGGCATATCGGAGAAATCATTATCGGGGTACTCGGCCGTCTGCCAGCCGTTCTTATCGATCTTCTGGTTGAAGTAGCCGTTCTTGTACAGGAGGCCCACCCCGACGAAGGGCAGGTTGAGGTCGCTCGCCGCCTTGAGCAGGTCCCCCGCCAGCACGCCCAGGCCGCCGGAATAGATCGGGACGCTTTCGTGCAGGCCGAACTCGGGGGAAAAATACGCGATGGGCGAGGAGGCCTTTATCGGGTCCAGCGACGCCGTCGAGCTTCTCTCTCATGTAATGGTCGAACCGGGTGAAGATGCTCCTGTAGAGGTTCACATAGCCCTCGTTGTGCGCCGCCTCGACCAGGCGCTCCGCGGATATCGTCTCCAGCATCTTGACGGGGTTGTTGCCGGTCTCTTCGAGGAGTTTCGGGTCCAGGTAATTGAACAGCTCAAGGGCGTCCGGGTTCCATGTCCACCAGAGATTATAAGCAAGCTCGCGCAGGCGGGAAATTTCGGGGGGAAGGTTTACTACGGCGGTGAGGTTCCGGAAATGCGGCTGAACCGAAGCGGTGCCCGCGAAAGTGTACCGCATTTTTTCCCTGAATTCCGTCGTGGCCATCCTGGCGCTGCGTGTCCCGCCGCCAGCCATGGCCCGTTTGCAGGCGTCCACGTAGAGGCCGTAAAAATCCTTCCAGTCGGCGCGGACGGCCACCTGGCGCGCATCCTTCCTGCGCGCGTTCAAAGCGGCGTCCGGAAGCGCCAGGAACTCCTTGAGCAGATTGTAAAGCCCGTCCTGGACCTCTTTAATGGGAATGCCCGTCCTGTTCAGGATCATGACGCCTTTGGATTCCCCGAAAGCATGCCTTACCCAGAGCCCGAACCCGGCCTGGTCTGTTGTGATTGTCGGCACGGCATGGGCCGCGCTTTCCAGGGGCGTATATCCCCAGGGCTCGTAATAAGACGGGAAACACGCCCAGGTCGCATGACGGACAGGGTCTGGTAGTAGTCCATGTTTATGAGGCCGTCATGGCCGTTGAGGAAAGCGGGGACATAGATAATGTTCACCCTGTTTTCCGCCGCATTGCGCAGGTTAAGGCTGCTGCACGCATTCAGGATCGGGTCGCCGGCCTCGTTCTGCAGGCGGTGGGTGGTAATCAGGGGAGGGCCCGGGTACGGCGGCGCCGGACAGGGCCGCCGGGTTTATCGCCATGTGCTCGCCCAGGACGCAGATGAATGCTATCACGTCCCGGTCCCTGCTTTCCCTGTTTATGCGGCCCAGCGCCTCCAGGAAAATGTCTATTCCCTTGTTATGGAACTCGTATCGGCCCGATATGATCATTATGCGGGTATTATCGTTAAAGCTCTTCCGGAGGAACCGGGAAGCAAATTCCAGGAGCCTCCCCCTCTCCCTTAACGCGGGAGACCTGTCCGCGGCGAGGTCGGGGATGTTCTCGATATCTATGCCGTTCGTCGTGATGACTTCAGGGTCCCGGCCCAGGAAGTTTCTTGCCTCGGTTGCGGTGATCTCGCTGACGGTCGTGAAACAGTCCGCTTCCCTGGCGCTCGCGGTTTCCATGGAATGCTTGGCGGCTATGTTATGGGACCCGGCCTCCCGCTGCGGCGAAATGTGCTCCATGGCGGCATATATGTCGATCCCTGACCCGGCCAGGGTCCGCCCGAGAATTGTGGCATGAGTAGTAAATACCGTGCCTATTTCCGGGACCCTCTTCTTGACGCAGAGCAGGCCCGCCCCGCACATCCATTCGTGGAACTGGGCTGACGGCCTTTCCGCCGGGGGCGCACGATCAGGTTGAAAATCGTTTCAATCACCGTGCCGCACGCATAACTGAACATGACCGGCTCGATATAGTCCCATCCTCCCGAAATCGAGTCCACCCCGTAATATTCCCAGAGTTCGAAGAGGAGCTGGTCCTGGTTGAATTTTTTCCTGTGCCGACGAGGATCACCTTGGGGTTCCCGGGAATTTTCCATCTCCCGAAACGGCAGGGGATCTCTTTTATCGCGATTCCCTCCCTTATCTTTGACCAGCATTCCTCGTCCGTCTCCTCGAATTCCGGGTTGGTCTTCAGGTCGGGGCCGAGAAGGATATAGTTGTCGCCGTAATTGCGGACAGCCTCCTGGGCCTTGGTGCGCAGGACCGTGTTTATCCCTCCCACCTTGTTGCAGACTTCCCAGCTAACCTCGAACAGGAACTCTTCCATCTACTTCTTCTCCTTCTTCCGCTCCCCGGCCTTTTCAGGTTTCCGGCCCTTTTCGTTGAGCAGGCTGGTGAAATCGGCCAGCACGTTCATGAAGTTTATATATCCGTCATAAGGCGACTCATACGGGTTGAAGTACTTGTGCACGTCCCCGTCCGCGAACCATTTCGTGCACATGTAATAAAAATGGTCGGACGTCTGGAGCCGCCTCCAGGTATCAATCAGGCCCGGGTCTTTTTTCTTCCTGACTTTCTTTTCCAGGCCGAACAGCGTCCTGATGGCGTCGTTTTGCATGTGGTTGCCCAGCCATGCCGTCAGGTCGCGCTCCACGTCGGCCCAGGAGATGAACTGGGGAACGTCGATCTGGGCGACGGGGCCGTAGCTCTTTTCAATTTCCGCCGGTGTCTGGAAGCGGAAGTCGGGCCTGCTCAGGATCCTCTCCGGCAAGGGCTTTGAGGAAATCGAAGATCCCCGTTTCCTGCCCACTGGTGCTCCCCGAAAGTTTCATAGTCCATGAAAAGGTTTATCACCTCCCCGGAGCCGCTGATATGGTGGACCCAGCCGGCGAACTTTTCGGCGGTCAGGGGGAACTCGTCCCACTGATGATTGGAAAACCTGAAAGCGATATCGTCCGAGAGGCGATAATTCTTCAGCAGGCACTTGAGTTTGACCGACCCCGGCGGGCTGGTAGACAAAATTGGGGCTCCTCCAGCCCAGGATCTGATCGGCGCCCTCGGTGAGCACCATCCTGTATCCCATTGCCTCGACGAGGCGGGCGAGGTCGTTGTTATAAATCATCTCCGTGTTGCGGAAAGTCCTGGGGGTCTGCCCGAAAAGGCTGCGGATCCTGTTGCGGTGCCGGATCACCTGATCTTTGAACTCGCGCTGGGAGAACAGGAAGGCCAGGGTATGGTAGTAGGTCTCGTTGACGAACTCCACGCAGCCGGTCTTCGCCAGGGCGACAAAGCTCTCCAGGACGTCCGGCCTGTACATCTCCAGCTGGTCCAGCAGTACGCCCGTGATCGAATAGGATATCCGGAAATCGCCTTGAACTTCTTGATCAGGTCGAGCATCACCGTGTTGGCGGGCAGGTAGCACTTGTCCGCAACCTTGTTGAGGATCTCGCGGTTCTTTTCATCATCCCAGTAGTGATGGTTCTGGTTTATGTCGAAAAAGGTGTAGTTCCTCAACCGGAAAGGCTGATGGACTTCAAAACAAAAACAAACGGAAGGCATTCATTATCTCCTTTCGGCCAGTTTCTTGTACACATCCAATAATCTTTCACGGCCGCATTGTCCCAGTGGACATTTCTCGGATTTCCTCGCGCGACCTTTCCACCAGCTCCCGGAGAGGGCAGGGCGGGTAAGCACGGAAATGATTTTGCCGCGAGCGCCTCGACATCCCAGAAGTCGACCTTCAGGGCATGCCGCAGAATCTCGGAAACCCCCGACTGCTTCGAGATGATGACCGGCACATCATACAACATTGCTTCCAGCGGTGAAATACCGAACGGTTCGGAGACGCTGGGCATTACGTAAACGTCGCTCATGGCATAAATCTCTTCGATCTCGGTCCCGGCTGAGGAAACCCGGGAAGTGGAACGACCTGCCGATGCCCAGTTCGGCGGCCCGCTCTACCATCCGGGGCCTCATGTCCCCGGCGCCCGCCATGACGAACTCCGCTTCCGGGCAGGCCTCCAGGACCCTGGCGGCGGCCTCCACGAAATAGTCCGGGCCTTTCTGGAAGGTGATCCTGCCGAGGAACAGGATGATCTTCCTGCCGTCGTTTTTCCTGGGCATGGGATCCTGCTCTCCTCTTGTCGACGGCATTGTGCACAACGCTGATCTTTCCGGGGAGATGCCGTAGCGCTCACATGATCCGGTTCCTCGTATAGTGGCTGACGGCGATGATGCCGTCGGCCTGTTCCATCCCGTACCTTTCTATATCGTAAATGTCCCGGTTGATGTTTTCGCCGCTGCGGTCGAATTCGAGGGCATGGATATGGAGGACAAAAGGCTTGCCGCTCGCTTCGCGCGACTTCAGCCCCGCGAAAACGGTCATCCAGTCATGGCAATGGATTATATCGAAATCCTCAGATCCGCGCGATTGCCGCCCGCGGCCTCCCCGTACCTGACGGCCTCTGACTTCAAATCGGGGCCGTAGCCGCCCGAGAGTCCGGGCATACTTCTGCCCCGCCCGGAGACTTTCGCCGGCATGTCCGCGCGGGAAAGTTTCCTTCCGAGCATCTGCTTTATATGCGGCTCTCACCAAGTAGGGTTGCAGGGCGGATTCGATTATCCGGAATTCCAGGGAGCCAGGGGAAAATCCTGATTTTCCAAGGGCTCACTGATCCAACAGGGGAATGTCGGCAGCCGAAACAAGGCGACGTGGGATTGCGGGGCACCGTCGCCGGCGTCGAGTGTCGGGCAGGACAAATATTATATCCAACCCCCTGCGCCGACAGGGATCTGGTGATCCCGTAGCAGGCCGTGCCGAGGCCGCCGCTGATGTACGGGGGAAACTCCCATCCGAACATGAGGACTTTCATGTCCTCTGCTCCGGCGGCTCCGGGCCGCAGTTCATTCAGGATCAGGGTCCACAGCCTGATAATCTCCGCCGAATTCCATGCCTGGGCAATGCAGCCGTTGGGCTCATGAGGCGGGTCTCCGTTGAAGACTTCCGAAATGAACCCTATGCCCGCGACCTCAGGTGCTCGTCGAGGAAACTTTCTGAGGGCCGACGTCATATCTTTTTTGCCTTAACCTTATCTTTTGCCGATTTGAGGCATGCTTCCCCGTAGGCGCCCAGGAGCCACGGCCAGACGGTTCCCTGGTGATAGGCGAGGTCGCGGTTGACCTGGCTGCCGCCGTACCTGCCCCGGTAATGGGGGTCACTCGGGAGAGAGCGTCCTCAACCCGACAGGGGTAAGGAGCTCTTTCGCGACCTTGTCCAGGGCCGTTTTCCATTTTGACGGATCGAGAACCGCATGTGGCAGGGATATTGCGAAGATCTGGTTGGGCCTGATGGAGCGGTCGAGTCTGCCGTCCCTGTAGCAGTCGCCCAGGCATCCCAGGCCGTCAGTCCCAGAAGAGCGTGTTGAACGACTCGGCGGTCTTCTTTGACCAGGTCCTTGAAATTCATGTCCTTCTCGCCGGTCCTCGCCCTGAACTCGGTGGCAAAGCACAGCGCGTTGTACCACAGGGCATTTATCTCCACGGCATAGCCCCACCTGGGGGTGACGGGCCTGCCCCCGGCCATGGCGTCCATCCAGGTGAGCTGGGTCATTTCATCTCCGGCGTGGAGCAGGCCGTTGTCGTCCGCGTGGATATTGTAATCGGTCCCCTCCCGGTAATGCCTGATGATGTTCCGGACAGTGGGCCAGAGGTCTTTTTCGATTGTGCCGTAATCCCCGGTGTATTTTGCCATCTGCTGGACGGCCCAGATAAACCAGAGGGACGCATCGACGGAGTTATAGGCGCTCTTGCCGTCCCTTTCGGAGAAGAAATTGGGGATGAGGCCGTTGCGCTCGTGGCCCGCTATTGATTTCAGGACCGCTGCCCCGGTCCCGGTCCTTCCCGAGCAGAATGTCAGGCCGGGCAACGATATGAGGGTGTCGCGGCCCCAGCAGCCGAACCAGTGGTATCCGGCAATGATGTCGTTGCGGCCGGAAGGGGTCTTCACGGGAAAATGCCGGCCCGAGGAGAGGAGGTTGGAGAAGGGAAGCTTTGCCCCCGCTTTGAACGAGGCTGCGATGGCATCCTCCTCCCCGGCCATGGCGCCCCGGCGCTTCTCCTCCCTGGCCCAGTCGTTCTTGAAGCTGCCCTTCGCCTCTTTGACGGAAGCGGAAATGTAAACCGCGCCCTTTTGCTTGAGGCTGATCTCCATTACACCCGGCTGGAAGAGGTCTTCCCTGTTCTCGTAGCCCCTTTCACCCTCGACGATGTATTCGAAATTGTAGTACCACAGCGGCGACGGAAAGAATTCATGGACCTTGTCGGCCTGGATGAAAAAGGCAGGCATATCATCGTATGGCTGGATCTTGAACCCGTTTTTCGCGGGGAACGTCCTCACGTGCAGAAAGAGGTTTTCCCTGCTCAGGGAATGGAAGTCCCGGAAGGCGAGCAGCGGTTTGAGGCGCACCGTCACAGGCAGATCCGCTTTCTCGCAGTAATACCTGATCAGGACCCGGTCCTCGCCGTTGACCATCATTATGCTCTTGTGGATGCTTATGTCGCCTATCCTGTACGTGAAATGCGGGTGCCCCTGCCGGAGGTGGAACCCTGTGAGGTACTTGTGGCCGTAAGGGTAGAACAGCCCCGGGTACCTGTGCAGGGAAAGGAAAAATTCCTGGCCCTTGACAATTATGGAGTCCTCGAATTTCGAGAGGAGCACGTATTTGCCCGCGGGCTTCTGCAGCTCCGCTACGAGCAGGCCGTGGTACTTGCGGGTGTGGCACTGGAGGATCGTGCTGGAGGAATAGCCGCCCCTGCCGTTTGTGTCGAGCCATTCGAGGCGCAGGGCTTCTTTGATGTTCAGGCAGGTCCTTTCGTCAATGCTGATATCCATCTAAATCCTCCTCGAATTTCCGCCGCGGTGATCTGAAATGAAAGGCATTTTCGCATGGATGGCAGCCCAAATCATGCCCGGAAGAGACCCAAAAATAATGCCGCGTTCACTGGGGGGTGTCAAGAAGTTTATGGCAATTTGCCGGGAGGGTTTTCGTTGAGGAGAATCGGGTTCATGTGATATGAACCTCGGGCGAAACGAAATCCGGGGGTTGAACGGAAAATGTTGAATGCGGGGCTGACAGGGGGCATTGCCAGCGGGAAAAGCACGGTTTCCAGGCTGCTGGAGGAAAGAGGGGCGTATATACTGGACTTCGACCGGCTTGCCCATGAAGCCGAGGAGCCGGGAGCGCCTGCCTGGCAGGGAATTGTCGACCATTTCGGGAAAACCGTCCTGACGGCGGGGAGGATCGACCGTAAGAAGCTCGGGGCAATTGTGTTCAACAACCACGCGGAGCTTCTGACGCTCAATTCCATAGTCCACCCCGTTGTCGAGGCCTTCTGGCGGGCCAGGGTCGACCAGATCACCGCAAGAGACGAACGGGCAATCGTGATTTCCGATGTCCCGCTGCTGTTCGAAACAGGCTGGGACAGGAAAGTCAATTTTGTAATACTTGTCTATATCTCCCCGGCGGAACAGGTGAGAAGGCTCATGGCCCGCAACGGCCTTTCCAGGGAGGAAGCCCAATTGAGGCTCAAATCACAGATGCCGATCGAGGAGAAGGTATCCCGGGCGGATTTCGTATTCAATAACGAAGGCCCGCTGGAAAAAGCCGGGCAGCAGGTTGAAAAACTATGGAAAAGACTGCTTGAGGAAGAGCAGCTCCATTACCACACATTTTAAAAACGGGAGGTTGTTATGATCGGGAAGAATGTTGTTACTGATTTCAGTTCGAAAGCCGTAGAGCCGTCGATTGACCCCACGGCTTATGTCCATCCGCTTGCCGCGGTAATCGGCAATGTCTCAATCGGGAAAAACGTCATGGTATCCCCCTTCGCCGCCGTGCGCGGCGACGAGGGCCAGCCCCTTTTCGTGGGGGACGACTCGAACGTACAGGACGGCGTCGTCATTCACGCGCTCGAGACCGAGGAGCACGGCAAGCCGGTAGAGAAGAACCTCTTCGAGGTAAACGGGAAGAAATACGCGGTATACGTCGGCAATCGCGTGTCCCTTGCCCACCAGGTGCAGATACATGGTCCGGCGGTTGTCCTGGACAACACGTTTATCGGGATGAAGGTGCTTGTGTTCAGGGCCAAGGTCGGGACGGGCTGCGTCGTAGAGCCCGGATGCATCCTGATGGGCGTCTCGGTGCCGGACGGCCGCTACGTCCCCGCGGGGACCGTCCTGAGATCGCAGGACGCGGCAGACAAACTTCCCGCGATTACCGCCGACTATCCCCTGAAAGACCTCAACAAGGGCGTCGTCCATGTGAACACATCCCTTGCCAAGGGTTACCTGAAGCAGGGATAAGATAAGAAATTACCGGTATTAATGAAAAAGGCGGGCTTTGCCCCGCCTTTTTCATTAAATGAAGGACTTTGTCAATAAGGCGCCCGGTGCCTCAAAACTGATCTATTGCCTCGTACTTCTGCACCATGAGCCTGAGCTTCTCGTGGGCGGCGACGTTCGACAGGCAAATGGAAACCTTGGTGGCGAGCCTGTCGAGGAAAATGCTGTCAATCCCCGGCCGGAACCTTTCCTGTGTCGGGTCCGCCTGGTTGAGGCTCCCGCAGAGCTTCCCGTCCGGGAAAAGCGGGACCACAGCGGCCGATTTTATCAGCGACTTGCTCATCCAGGGGAAGAGGGGGTAACACAGCTCAAGGTTCTCGTTGAGGAGCACCGCGTTTCTCTTGTCTGTGAAGATTTCTGCCATGAGTTTTTCGTCCACGAAGGAGACGTTGCCCTCGAGGACCCTTGGCTCGACGATGGATTTGACCAGGGCACTGATCTCGGAGGTCTCGACCAGCGACAGGCAGGCGAGGGGCAGGCCGAATTTCTCCCTTATCGAGGAAAGGAGCCTGATGAAGAGGTCCTGAAAATTAAGCGTCCCAAGGATCTCCGTTTCCACCTCGAAAAATTTCCGGTCGATTTCCTCGTTGATCTTGAGCCTTTCGATTATACTTTTAAATTCATTCATAACTGTTCTCTTCGACCTCATCCTCCGCCTGTCTTTCGTCGTCAACAGGGGATCCCTTTCCTTTTGATCTCTTCACAATGAACAGGGCCGCGGCGCCCGCCAGGGGTAGTGCCGCCGAGAGGAGCATGGCATCGAGCCATGCGGACGAACTCACGACGGAGCGCAAAGAGCCTGACCCGTGGACCATGCCCACACTGAAAAGCACGAATACGGCAAAGACCAGAGAGTAGGTCCCGGTGAAGCGGTCCTCTCCCAGGCATTCCGAAACAAGGCAGGGAAAGAGGGCCATCAGCCCGCCGAACGCCGTCACCCAGGGCAAAAGCCCCGAAGATCAGGACAGAGCCGTTCCCTCCCGCTCTCCACACCAGGGCGATCACGATGACTTCCAGGGCGCACAAGGCAAACAGGCTCAGCCAGAACCCGATGCTGTCCGACAAGGCCCCCCAGGCTATCCTCCCCATGCCGTCCGAAATGGCAAAAATCAAAGCGGCCAGAAGGGTTACCCTTTCGGCGAGCTGCTGTTCGAGCCCCCTGGAAATCAGCACGGACGATATGAACTGGATGTTTGCCGAATAGGCGATTGCGGATGAGGACAGCAGGGCCATTGCCGCGCATATCAGATAAAAGCTCGGCCTCCGAAGCGTCTCCCCCAAATCGAATCCGGATTCACCCGGGTCTGCGGCCTGGTTTTCGGGCCTTCTCCAGACCGGGGGCACATAGCCGGCGGGAGGGTTCGCGAGGAACCAGCTGCCCCCCAAGATCATTAAAGCCGAACCCGCCCCGATGGCAATGAAAGCGCCCTGAATATCAAGCCACCTGACAAGCTGTTCGCCGATCCTGAACCAGCACAGGCCGGCAAAGGCCGAACCGGAGATGAATTGCCCCCGTGATGATCCCTTTCTTTTCGGGGTACCACCTCATTGCCGTGGCCATGGTGGTAACGTAAACGATGCCGGCAGAGGCCCCGAGGACGGACGAAACTGCCGCGGCCTCGATCAGCGAGGCAACATCGACAAAGGCCCCCAGCGTAAAACCCGCAGCGGCCAGCAGCGAACTTGAGGCCGCAAGTTTCCGCGGCCCTGATTTTTTCGGCAAGGATACCCGCGGCCAGCAAGGCCACGGCAAAAGCCAGCAGCCCCGATGTGAGGACCGCTTCGCAGTTCGATGACGGGAAATTCCTGGGCGCAGTGTCATGCAGGCGCGTGAAAAGCATCGCCCAGGACATAATGCTGCCCAGGCCGGCCTGGACCAGAAGGGCGCCCGCAAATGCTCTTTGCCTGTTCATAAACCTTTACGCTTCATGAAAAAAGGGCAATCCCGGGATTGCCCTTTTCCTTGCATCGTCTTCTATTTTGTGGGTGGCTTAACGATCCAGACAAGCGCCACTGAAACAAGGCACATAATTCCGGCCGTTACAAAGGCATCCCGGAAACTGCCCGCCGCGAACTGCTTCACGACAAGCGTTCCCTTGTCCATGGCCTCATACGGGACTTTCGCGACTATGGCCTGCAGCTTAGGGGCAAGCCAGGGGCCGAAGAGCCCGCCGCCGCCGAATGCGAGGAACATCCAGCCGTAGTTCGCGCCCATGTTCTTGGTCCCGAAATAGTCCGCAGTCACTGCCGGGTAAAGGGCCAGGAACCCGCCGAAGCAGAAGCCGACGATCGACACGCCCGTGATGAACAGCGGGAAAGAGGTCATGAAATTAAGGCACAGCATGGTCGCCCCGCACACGGTAAACATGATGAGAAGGGTTGTCTTCCTGCCCAGGTTATCGGATATTTTACCCCAGGCGATGCGTCCGCCTGCGTTGAGGATTGCAACCACCATGATCGCCGTTGCGCCAACACCGGTGATGTCATCGAAAGTCGCGCGGGGGACAAGCGATGTCCCTTTGGCGATATTGAGGATCGAGACCGACTGCCAGATATTGAGGACGTTCATGATGATCATTAGTCCGGCAGTGCATGCGGCAAAATAGGTCAGCCACAGGATCCAGAACTGGGGAGTTTTAAGCATTTCCTGCCAGACAAAATCGGATGCTGCAGAAGAAGCAGCTCCCGCCGCAGGTGCGGGGGGATTCCAGCCCGCCGGTTTGAATCCCGCCGGAGGAAGGACCATAAGCATCGATCCCAAAATCACGGCCACCAGAAATATTATTCCCAGCCACATGAACGTGGGCATGATTCCCGTGGCGGCGACAAGGGCCTTCGCAACGGGGGTGAATACCAGCGCGCCGGCGCCGAATCCCGCAACAGCCAAACCGGTGATAAGTCCGCGCATATCAGGGAACCACTTTACGCAGGTGGCCAGCGGGCACACATAAGCTGTGCCGATACCAAGTCCGCCAAGGACGCTGAAGAATATCGTAAACATCATGAGGCTTTCCATCCGGGAAGCGAGGATGAGGCCTGCGCCCAGCATGACGCCTCCCGCCATGGCAACCTTTTTCGGGCCGATTTTATCCTGGATGCGGCCGGCAATAACAACTCCCAAAGCAAAAAAAGCCAAAATGACCTGTGAGGGAAGGGCCAGGTCTGTTGCCGACCAGGTGGGGAACCTGAGCGCCAGTGACGGTTTGAAAACACTGTAAATATAAACTGCGCCCAAGGCTTACCTGGATAAGCATGGCGCCCACAACTACAAGCCACCTGTTAAATACCTTGTCCTCTGCCATAAAAATCCTCCCAGTTTGATTTAGAAAAAAGTAATAAAAACAATAAGTTGCGCATATCGCAGAAAAGGGGCGCAAATTGATGCAACCGATTAACCAAATTCAGGTGAATTGTCAAACAAAATGTTCAAACGAATGGCAGTGAAAGGGCTGAATTCAGGAGATATTCTCCAGGTCGGAGAGCGTGTTCATATTGTAAAACATCTTCTCGCCCGGGCTCGAATTTACTGTACTCCGCGGAAGGGATATAAAGCGTCCTGAAACTCTTGTAGAAGCCAGTGATCTTCAGCCTGTTTTCCCCAAGGAGGGCATGTATCCTGCCCACGCACTTTCTCGAATATATCGCATGGAGGGGTTCCGGGCCCCTTTCGGTCTGCGGGACAACGATATCGTAAGGGCCGATTCGGTCGATCATGTAGGAAATGAATTCCGGGTTGAAGAAAGGCTGGTCGCAGGCCGCGACGAACGCGTACTCGGCTGGGGCTGAAGAAGAGCCCCGTGTAGATGCCTCCGAGCGGGCCCTTGCCGGGGAAGATATCCGTTGCGATACCCGCATCCTGGTCGAGATAATCGAGGGGGGTGTTCGTGATTATCATTATTTTCGGGAAAACTGACCTGAAGGTGCGCATCGTGCGCTCGATCAGTTTTTCGCCCTGGAACTGCATCAGGGCCTTGTCAGTGCCCATCCTCGAGCTTTTTCCCCCGGCCAGGATGATGCCCGTGATGTCTTTTCTTAACGGCATAATTCGAAGATACCTTCAATCACCCCGGGCGAATAATCCTTGAGCCCCCAGACCTGCGCGAGGCCATGGGCGTTGGCGGAAATCGCCGGGATATCGCTTCCCGGGATGGAGCACGAGTTCAGGGAGGTCGGGGTCCCGATCTTTGCGAACCAGGCCCTCAGGCGCTCTATTCCAGCCGCTGCAGCCGCGGAATCGTCAGGGTCGGTGATGCCGAATATTTCCCGGGCGAGCCGCGCGAATTTGCGGGGATTGCACGCGGAGAAATATGCCATCCAGGCGGGCAGCGTTATGGAAAGGCTGGCGCCGTGGGGCGTGTCGTATAGGGCGCTCAGGGAATGTCCCAGCATGTGGGCCGGATAGGTCACAGCGCCCATCCCGGCAGTTGTCATGCCGTTGAAGGCCAGCGTCGCGGCCCACATGAAATTGGCCCGGGCCTCGTAATCATCCGGTTTCGCAAGGCTTGCTTCCGTGCTTTCCATGACGGTCCTCATCAGAGCCTCGACCAGGCGGTCCTGCAGGGGGCTTTGGGGTTCGGTATTGTTGAAATAACCCTCCAGCATGTGCGTAATCGCATCGGCGGCGCTGTATGCCGTGTACTGGCGGGATATTGTAAAAAGTGTCGAGGGGTCCAGTATCGAGACCCTGGGCTGGATAAACATCGAGCGCGTGGAAAATTTCTGGGCCGTATTGTCATTCGTGATCACGGCCGCGGGGTTCATCTCCGATGCGCTCGCCGAGATCGTCAGGACCGTCACCAGGGGGAGGGCAGCCTGGATCCGTCTTTTTCCCGTTGAAGAACTCCCACACGTCATGGTCCGCCATCACCCCGGCCGCTATCGCCTTGGCGGTATCGATTACGCTTCCGCCGCCCACGGCAAGGATGACATCGGCGCCTTCTCCCTTTGCCTTCTCAATCCCCTCATACACAAGGGAAAGCACGGGATTGGACTTGACGCCGGGGAGCTCCGTGAAGGGGACCTGCGACTCGTTCAGGGACGATATCACCTGGTCGTAAACGCCGTTCTTTTTTATGCTCCCGGAGCCGTATACCAGCAGGGCCTTTTTCCCGAAGCATTTTATCTCCCTCCCGGTCCGGGCGATGTTGCCCTTTCCGAAAAGCACCCTGGTAGGATTTTCGAACACAAAATTCTGCATGGGCTTACCTCCGTGAGTCGCGGATTTAGAAATCAAGATAGTATACTTAAAAGCCTGCCAAACGGTCAACTGCAAGATTTGACTTGATATATTCAGGCCCCGGAGGTAAAAAAATCCAGCCGCCAATTGATCAATTTAAAAAGGAGACAATTAATGATAGCCCGTCAGCTCTCAGTTTTTGCCGAAAACAAGCCGGGCAGCCTCGCCCGGGTCACGCGCGTGCTGAACCGCGAAAAAATAAACATCAGGGCTACAACCATATCAACCTCGGATGCTTTCGGGGTCATCAACCTCATCGTCGACAAAGCCGAAGAGGCCTTCAAGGCCCTTTCCGCGGAAGGGGTGATGGTCGTCATGAAGGAAGTTCTGGCGATATTGATAGACGACAGGCCAGGGGGGCTTGATACGCTCATTCAATTGCTCTATAATGAAAAAGTAAACGTGAATAACGCTTACGGCTTTGTCCTTGAAGCCTCGAAATCGGCGGTGTTCGTGCTCGACGTCGATCAGATGGAAAGGGCGCTCGAACTGGTTAAAGGGGCGGGATTCAAGGTATTGGAAACGGAGGACCTCTCCAAAATTTGATTTTGTGAGGTGGTTATTTGGCCGCAAAAATTTACAATTTCGGGAAGGATATGAAAAAATTAGACGAGAAAGCCAGGAAGGCCGGGAAAAAACTTTTAAAGCCCGGGCTCGAGGACGCAATCAAGAAGCGGTCCAGTGACGGCACCCTGTCGTGCGCGCTTTGTTTCATCGTGGCAAACGACATGAACGTGAAGCCGGAAGAAGTGGGGCATGCGCTGGACCTCATGAACATGCCCATAACCAAGTGCCAGCTGGGGCTTTTCGGGAACAGCCCCATAAGTAAAATCGTCCAGAAAGCGGAAGCTATCCCCGAGGAAATGGAGCGGGCTATAAGGGAGATGCTGGAGAACGACAGGCTGAAATGCCAGTGCTCCTGGCAGATAGCGGAGAAATTCGCGATCCCGAAAATAAAGGTCAGCTCTTTTTGCGAAGCCCTCGGGATAAAGATTTCTTCCTGCCAGCTCGGGGCATTCTAAGGCAAAACAGTAAACTTGAGAAATGGCGGCCCTGCGGCCGCCATTTTTTGATCACCGGTATTTATATATTCAACCCGGTCTGCTCTTCGTACCTGGCAAGCGTAAACAGCATGTCGGCGAGCCGGTTCAGATACTGCTGGATCTCCGGCCTCGTTATGAGCCCGGCGTCCTTGAGGCGGGACGTCCACCTCTCCGCCCTCCTCACCACCGTGCGGGCGACATCGATCTGGGCCGAAATGACCGTCTCCCCGGGGTATATGAACTCGTTTTTCATCTTGAAGTGCTTCTGGAGCTCGTCAATGAGGTCTTCAATGCGCTGAACGTCGCCGCTGTCGAGGGTCTTTCCGAGCTTGGGGATGTCTTCGGGAAGCGTGGAAAGCTCGGCGCCGAGGATGAGGAGGTCTTTTTGAACGCTTAAAAGGATCTCCTTGATCCTTTTGTCCGCGGTCATAGCCCTGGCAACACCCATGATGGAGCTTGCCTCATCCAGGGTGCCGTATGTCTCCGGACGGAGATCGAATTTGGGGACCCGCTGGCCGCCCAGCAGGCTGGTTTCTCCCGTATCGCCCTTTTTCGAAAATTTCATCCCTCTCTCCTTTCAATCAGTTTCCTGACTATGGTGGTCATGGTTTCGGTGTTCCGGCGGGCCTGCGAAAGGACTTCCCCGATCGTGAGTTCCTTCTCGACAAGCCCGTTGGCATAATTGTCGACGGAACAGATTGCCGCATACTCGATGCCAAGCTCCTTGGCGACAACGGCCTCCCCCGCCATTGTCATCCCGACCAGGTCGGCGAATTGCGACATCATCGCTATTTCCGCCCTTGTTTCGAAGCGCGGGCCCGGGGTCTGCCAGTATATGCCCCCATCGTGGGCGGGAGTACCGCACTCGCGGGCGGATTCCAGCAGTTCTTTCCGCAGCGGCGCGCTCAGGGAGGGGACGATGTGGAGCGGCTTGCCGTCGCAGGCGGTGGGCGACGCCGTGAAAGAGATGAAATCGTGGGGGACCACCAGCATTCCGGGTTTGAGGGCCCTCTTGAGCGAGCCGGTCGAATTTACGGCTATTACATCCCGGACCCCGATCTGCCTCAGGGCGCTCATGTTTGCCGCGTGGTTTATCAGGTGAGGAAGGACAGGGTGCCGGGGGTCTCTTCCGTGGCGGGCTATGTAGGCGATGGTTTTCCCCTGGAGGACGCTGGCATTTCCGAACGGGGTCTCGATGACGTTTTCTTTCAGTTCCGCGGCGATTTCCTTCAGGAGGATCGTCCCGGAGATGATTCCCAGCAGGCCCATTTTTTAAAACCCCTGAATTTGGATTGGCGTCATGATTATCAGATTAAAGCCCCGATGTAAAGGAACCCGGGGGAAAACGGGAAATATGGGGGCCTTCAAACAAATTGACACGGCCTGAACTGTTGTGGCATATTTTCGCCAGACTTTAAGGAGGATGCGTATGGCAGAAAAAATCATGAGCGCAAATGACGGCAGCTTCAACGCAGAGGTCCTCAAATCGGAGAAGCCCGTCATCGTTGACTTTTGGGCCCCCTGGTGAGGGGCCTGCAAGGCAATCGGTCCGATTGTCGAAGAACTTGCCGAAGAATATTCCCCGAAGGTGAAATTTGTCATGATGAACCTCGATGACAGCTCCGGTACCGCGGCAAGCCTGGGGATCAGGGCGATACCCACGCTTAAATATTTCAAGGCCGGAGAGAACATCGGCACGCTTGTCGGGGCCGTTTCCAAGGAACGCATAGAAGATCTGTTGAAGAAAGGTTTATAGATTGAAAGCACGAAGAGCATTTAAAACAGCTGCCGTCCTCGTCATGCTTTTTGCGATCGGCGGTTGCAGTTTATGGGGCAAGTCCAAAGCCCCGGATTACAGCAGGACCAGTCCCGAGTACCTCTACCAGGAAGGTGTTCAGCATTACCAGAAGGGCAAATACGAAAAAGCCATCGAGGTGTTCCAGGCCATCAAGGAAGAGCACCCCCTGAGCAAGTATGCCATCCTGGCGGAGATAGGGATCGCGGACTCGTATTTCAGCGACAAGAAATACGGGGACGCAGAAGCCAACTATGTGGACTTCATCAACCTGCACCCCACGAACGGCAATATCCCTTATGCAATGTACCAGGTCGGCATGTGCCATTATGAACAGATGGCCTCGATAGACCGGGACCAGACCGAAACGATCAAGGCGAAAAAGGAACTGGAAAAGCTGGTGGCGCGCTTTCCGGACAGCAAATACAGCATGATGGCCCAAAAAGCCCTGCTGGAAATCAAGAAGCGCCTTGCCGAGCATGAGTTTTATGTCGGCGAGTTCTATTTCCGGACGAGCCGGTACCAGGCAGCCTTGAAAAGGTTTGAAGTGGTCGCCCGCGATTACGCCAACCTGGGCCTCGATTACAAGACGGCATATTTCATAGGGGAATCCAAGAGGCTGCTGGCGGAAACGAACAAGTCCAAGCCGGAAAGGACAAGATGGAAGACAGGGAAACGAATATCACGGAAAATTACAAGGCCATGCCTAAGTAGGCTTCCGGAAACGGATGCGCGATATGGCTTCGTAAAGGGATGAAACCTGGCTTCCGCACGTGTCTACTGTAATGTGGGACTGCGGCGGCATCCCGGAAACAGGGTCGAAATCCTCCTTCTGTTGCTGATATAATTCCCACCTGCCGTCAGAGGCATCCCTGTTGGCCCTCAACCGGCCGTCGAGTCTTTTGCGCACTGTTTCGGCCGCGCATATGCATTCCACCACAAAAAAACCGGACCCGGCTGCCTGCGCAATCCGGGCCGCCCTGAGCCGGTCCGAGTTTTTCTTGAAAGAGGCGTCAATTATAGCGGTGCGCCCCCCGGCAATGGCTTCTTGCGCGAGTTCAAAGGCTTTCTCATAAGTACGGGCAGTCACGTCATCGGAATAGATCCCTTTCCCGAATTCTTCCAGACGCCTCTCTTCGGGCCGGATATTCAGGATCTGTTTGCGCAGGACATCCGTCCTGATCACCTCGGCGCCGAGCAGGGCCGAGAGGTTCGCGGCCAGGACGCTTTTGCCCGAGCCCATCAGGCCCGTCGTTATTATGAGCAGGGGCTTTTCCGGAGAGGCGGCGTATTTTGCCGCGAGGTCAAAATATTTGGCCGCCGTGGAGCGTGCGGCTTTTTTTCCGGGGCGGATATCGCCGGGTCGTCGAGCCTGAAGCCGATGACTTTCCCGCGCACATAAGCGTAATAGCACATGTACAGGGGCAGCAGCTCCGAAATGTCATGGTCTTCTGACAGCCTCGTATAGGCATCCACGAAATCGCGGGCATAGGCTGGATAACCCCGGAAATCAAGGTCCATTGCGAGAAAGGCCACATCTGCAGCCGTATCCGAGTACCGGAACCGGTCGTTGAATTCTATGCAGTCGAAGATAACGATGCTGTCTGCAAAGCAGATATGCTCCGCATGGAGGTCTCCATGGCAGTCCCGGATATGGCGGCCGGAGACCCTCTTTCCAAGAGGTCTTTTCTCCCGGAGAGAAATTATCGACATAAGACCTGATGAATTCGTACTGCTCCCGTGCAATGGTCCTGCCTATGAACCCCTTTGTCTGTTCAAAATTTTCGTCATGGTTTCTCCTGATCACCTCCAGGCTGCCGAAGCGGTCGATCTCAGGCCCGCTTTCGGCGCGCCCATGAAAACTCGCGAGCTTTCCGGCAACCCGCCGCATGTCAGGGGGCTTTATCTGGCCTTTGGCAAGAAGCTCCACCAGCATTCTGTCTATCGGGGAGCTTTATCATTTTTACCGCATATTCAACCGTTCTGCCGGCGCCGAGGACGATTTCGCCGTTTTCGCCCTCCCCGATTTCAGCGACGCCCAGGTAGGTATCGGGTGCCAGCCTCCTGTTGAGATTGACTTCCTTCAGGCAGTTCTCACGGCGCTTTTCGAGGGTGGTGAAATCAAGAAACCCGAAATCGACGGCCTTTTTCACCTTGTAGACCAGGTCACCGGCGATAAACACATACGAGATATGGGTCTGGACGACTTCGACGGATGAGGGGCGATGGGGGTAAAAATCGGGCCGGGACATTGCCGGCAACAATTCGCAGGTCGGTCATGAAAAGGTCTCCGTTCTAATATGCACTGAGGGCAAAATTTCAGCCGTAGGGGCGTATTGCTACGCGCCCAGCTAAGTATTTTATTGTCATTCTGAGGAGCTTGCGACGAAGAATCTCTTTGAAATAGATCCTTCGCTTTCGCTCAGGATGACATATTCAGGACATAATTGAATTGGTGCGCGTTCCGCTCAACTGGCCGCAGGCGGCGAGGATGTCGCTGCCTTTGCTTTTCCTCAGTATTGCCGTGTAGCCATGCTTTACCAGAATTGCCCGGAACTCCTCGACGGCCTGGGCCGAAGGCGTTTTGTATTGCGAACCGGGGTATTCATTAAATGCAATCAGGTTGATCTTGCAGCGGACCCCTCTCAAGAGCCGGGCCAATTTTTCGGCGCTATGCCCTGGAATCGTTGACCCCGGCTATGAGGATATATTCGAAGGTTATCCTCCTGCGGTTCGGCATGGAATAATCGCGGCATGCCCTGATCAGTTCAGCAAGCGGGTGTTTGCTGTTGACGGGCATCATGGCGCTGCGGATTGCATCATCAGGTGCGTTGAGAGAGATGGCCAGGTTCACGGGGACATCAAGCCCCAGAGCGTATAATCCTGTTCGGGCAGCCCGCACGTGGAAAGGGTGATTTTCCTGCGGCGAGATCGCCAGACCGAATTCGGATGTGATGATCCGGATGGCCTTGAGCACGTTGTCGTAGTTGTCCAGCGGCTCGCCCATGCCCATCAGGACGATATTGTCCACCTCTTTTCCCTCGGGGACGCCGAATTTTGCCCCGATTATCTGGCCGATTATTTCGGCGGGGAGGAGGTTGCGCCTGAATTTGGGCTTTCCCGGTCAGGCAGAAAGAGCATCCCATCCGGCAGCCGGCCTGGGTCGAGACGCACAGGGTGCGGTCGTTCTTTCCGGGGATGATAACGCTTTCAATGAAACTCGCCGTCGTCCAGCCTGAAGAGGATCTTCCTCGTCCCGTCGCGCGGAGGCCTGCATCTCCTCTATGTGCAGGGAGCTGATCCGGGCCTTGCCGGCCAGTTCCGCCCGGAAGTCCCTGGAAAGGTCCGTCATCTGCGAGAAGTCCGCGGCACCCGGCTCTGATAAATCCATTTCATCAGCTGGCTGGCGCGGTATTTCTCTTTCCCGAGGCCGGAAATAAAATCCTCTATTTCCTCCGAGCTGCATGTTTTTGAGATCGGGCGAGTCCCGGGGGACTTCTCAGGCGACGGGGTCATTTATCCCTGAGCTTGGTCTTCGAGTTCAGCGGCAATCGCGTCGATGAATTCCTCCGTTCCCACCTTGCGGTTGTGCGGGCCGGGCACGGCAACCTGGAGAAGGTCCCCGGTCATGGTCCCTTTTTCGACCGTCTCGAGCGCGGCCTTTTCCAGCTTGCCGGCGAAATCCACTATTTCCGGAGTCCCGTCGAGTTCGCCCCTTTTGCGCAGGGCGCCCGTCCAGGCAAAGATCAGCGCCATGGAGTTGGTCGAAGTGGGAAGCCCCTTCAGGTAGTTGTAGTAATGTTTCTGGACAGTGCCATGGGCCGCCTCGTATTCGAAATACCCGTGGGGGGAAACCAGCACGGAAGTCATCATTGCGAGGCTGCCGTTGCCCGAAGCGATAAGATCGGACATGACATCGCCATCATAATTCTTCAATGCCCAGAGGAAACCGCCTTCCGACCTGATTATCCGGGCTGCGGCGTCGTCAATCAGGGTGAAGAAGTAAGTTATGGAGGCCTTTGTCAAACTCTGCTTTTCCAGTTGCTCTCGAATTCGTCGTCAAAGACTTTCCGGAAATGCGCATCATAGATTTTTGAGACGGTGTCCTTGGTGCTGAACCAGACGTCGATTTTTTCGTCCAGGGCGAACTGGAAACAGGCCCTGGCGAAACTCAGGATGGACTCGTCGGTATTGTGCATTCCCAGCACTATACCCGGGCCGCTGAAATCCTGGATGGTCTTCGGCGGATTTCCTTGCCTCCGCCTGCCGGGGTGAATAATATTTCCGCCGTGCCGGGCCGGGGATATTGCATTCGCTGCCGCTGTATATGTCTCCGTAAGCGTGCCTGCCGATCGCGATGGGTTTTTTCCAGGTGGAAACAAACGGCCTGATGTTTTTCACCATTATCGGCTTGCTGAACGACGGTTCCGTCCAGGATGGCCCTGATTGTGCCGTTGGGGCTCTTCCATTGCTTTTTAAGTCCGTATTCCTCAACCCTGTCGGCATTGGGCGTGATCGTCGCGCATTTTACCCCGACGCCGTATTTTTTGATCGCATTGGCGGAATCTATCGTAACCTGGTCGTCGGTATCGTCCCTGTGCTTCACGTGCAGGTCGTAATATTCAAGGTCCATGTCAAGGTAAGGGAAGAGGAGTTTCTCCTTGACCATCTTCCACATGACCCTGGTCATTTCGTCGCCGTCCATTTCCACAAGGGGTTTGCGCAGCTTCAACTTCATCTTTATTTTTGCCCTTTCGATTGAACTGTATTGATGGCCCCTCCGGCGAGCAGGATTTTCTTCTGCCTGGCGGAAAGATTGTAGTTCACTTTGAAACTCGTATCCTTTGGTGACGTTTCGACCGGCAGCCGGGTTCCCTTTTTTATAAGGTTCCGTACATTGGGGATTTCGAGTTTGTCCCCTTGCGAGACCCTGTCGTAGTCGGCCTCATCAACAAAGACCAGCGGCGCGATGCCGAAATTAACGAGGTTCGCCGCGTGGATCCTCTCGAAGGACCTGGCGATAACGGCCCTGATGCCGAGGTGCATGGGACAGATCGCGGCGTGTTCGCGCGAAGAGCCCTGGCCGTAGGAAACGCCCCCCACTATTATTCCGTTGCGGGAAGATCGCCTTGACCTTCCTCGCGCGGGATGAAAACTCCGGGTCGACGATCTCAAAGACGAAATCGGAGTACCGGTCTATGTTGGACCTGTACTTCATCCTCTCACCGGCGGGGATTATGTGGTCGGTGGTTATATTGTCCCCAACCTTGATGACAACCTCGCCCTCGACCGTATCCGGGAAGGGGATGCATACAGGCGGATCGCCGATATTCGGCCCGCGGTAAATTTGCGCCTTTCTCCGGGGCTATTTCCCCTTTTCGCTGGGGGCGGATAATCATGGAATCGTCAATCTTGAACTTACCGGGAACTCCGATCTCAGGATAAGGGATTCCCAGATTTCGCGGGTCGAAAATGCTCCTGTAAGCGCGCTGCAGCAGCCGTTTCCGGGCTCACGAGGTAAACCATCGCGTCTTTCGTCCCCGACCTGCCGAAGAAATTGCGGTTTGAGGTCCTCACGGATATCCGCGGCTCGGCGGGCTCTGGCTGTTGCCGATGCAGAACCCGCAGCAGCTCTCGGTTATCCTTGCGCCCGGCGGCAATAAGCGACGGCGAGATGGCCGCTGTCCGCCAGGTTCAGCAGGACCTGCCGGGAGCCGGGGGTTATGACCAGGCTCACATCCGGGTGGACTGTCCTGCCTTTCAGGATTTCCGCAACGGTTGCGAGGTCCTTGTACGAGGAATTTGTGCAGCTCCCGATGCAGACCTGGTCGACAGCAATGCCGCCCAGCTCCCTGATAAGGCCTGTATTGTCCGGACTGTGGGGTTTGGCGGCCATCGGCACGACCTCGGACAGGTTGATCTCCAATTCCCTGTCGTACAGGGCATCCTCGTCAGCCAAAAGAGGCTCCCAGTCTTCCTCTCTGCCCTGTGATGCCAGAAATTTCCGGGTTGAATTCATCACTGGGGAAAATTGATGTCGTGACCCCGCATTCCGCCCCCATATTGGCGATAGTCGCCCTTTCCGGGACCGAAAGCGTTTTGACCCCGTCGCCCGAGTACTCGAGCACGTAATCGACGTTGCCGCGGGTTGTCAAAATTTCCAAAACATGCAGTATGACGTCCTTGGCCGAGACCCAGGCGGAAAGTTGCCCGTGAGACTGACCCTGACGATGCGGGGGCAAACGACATAAAAAGGCTCTCCGGCCATGGCCAGGGCAACATCCAGGCCTCCGGCCCCGATCGCCAGCATGCCCAGGCCGCCGCCCGTGGGCGTGTGGCTGTCCGAGCCGATCAGGGTTTTCCCCGGTTTTCCGAACCTTTCGAGATGGACCTGGTGGCAGATGCCGTTTCCGGGCCGGGAGAAATAAATCCCGTATTTGCGGGCCATGCTCTGCAGATATTTATGGTCATCGGCATTTTCAAAGCCGATCTGGATCGTGTTATGATCAATATAGCTGACGGACAGCTCGGTCCTGACCCGGGGCACATTCATGGACTCGAACTGCAGGTATGCCATCGTCCCCGTCGCGTCCTGGGTAAGCGTCTGGTCAATCCTGATGCCGATCTCGGTTCCCGCCGACAATTTGCCGGACACGAGGTGCCGCTCAAGAATTTTCTGTGTAATTGTCCTGCCCATTATCGCCGCCTTGTTTTGCTGAAAAAAGGAAATTTAACCGAAGGGGGATTATATTTCAAATGAAATTCACAATTCACCTTGAAATTTTAGGGTTCAAACGTTAAACAAAACAACCTGGAAGGAGGAATTTATGAGGGGAATTCTGTTTCGCTGGATCGTCCTGACGATCGCCATCCTCTTTGCCGCGTACGTGATCGACGGCATATACGTGAGCGGGTTTTTCTCCGCCTTTTTTGCGGCCGCCATCCTGGGCATCCTCAACGCCTTCCTCAGGCCTGTCTTGATCATACTCACCCTGCCGTTCAATATCCTCACGTTCGGCCTGTTCACTTTCATTATCAATGCGCTTCTGCTGAAAATGGCTGCGGGCGTGATTCCCGGGTTCGAGATAGACGGGTTCTGGCCCGCTATCCTAGGCGCTCTTATAATCAGCATCGTGAGCTGGCTCATGAATGCCCTTATCAGCGACAGGGGGAGGGTCGAGTACATCGATATGAAAAAAGGCCAAGGGGGGAGATGGGAATAAACCTGACTCCCGCGATGCGGCAGTACCTGGAGGTGAAGGAAAAATACCGGGACTGCATAATATTCTTCAGGATGGGCGATTTTTACGAAATGTTCTTTGACGATGCCGTCACCGCCTCGAAAGTCCTGGAGATCACCCTCACTTCCCGCAACAAGGGCAAGGAAGACAGTGTCCCGCTTTGCGGGGTTCCCTTCCACTCGGCGGCGCCGTACATATCCAGGCTCGTTGAACACGGGTTTAAAGTCGCTATCTGCGAGCAGGTCGAGGATCCGCGCGAGGCCAAAGGCATTGTCAAAAGGGAAGTAGTAAAGATCGTCACTCCGGGCCTGCTCACCGACCCGGAGAACCTTTCCGCCAAGGAAAATCATTTTCTGGCGGCCGTATCTTTCCACGGCGGCATGCATGGACTGGCATTCCTGGACCTTTCCACGGGGGAATTCAGGATAACGGAATTTGATGACCGGGAATTTTTCCTCCAGGAGATTTCTTCTCTCGATTTTCGCGAAGTGCTCCTGTCCGAGGAGTATAAGAACTCGGGATCTCCTGAAATTGCTTTCCGCCCGGATCGACTTTTCGCATCATAAATTTCCTGCCCCCGTCGATATTTTGCGAACTCGACGGAGCCGAGCCCGGCTATATCCGGCGAGGTTTTGGATCAGATCGATGCCTCGGCCAGCCCGGCGGCATTTTCTGCCGCCCGCGCAGTTTACCAGTATGCCAGGGAGACCCAGATGACCGAGCTGGGGCACCTCAACAGGGTGGAATGGTTCAGGGGCGGGGATTTCATGGCCCTCGACGAGACCGCCAAGAGGAACCTCGAGCTGTTCGAGACGATGCATGACGGGAAACGCGAGGGGTCACTTTTCAAAATCATCGACGACACTATTACGGCAATGGGGGGCAGGCGCCTGCGCTGGTGGCTCAATTATCCCCTTCTGGACGAGGCAAAAATAAATGAGAGGCTGGCCGCCGTTTCGGAAATTAAAAGAAAGCACGTGCTGAGGGCGGACCTGCGCGGACTATTTAAAAAACGTCTACGATATGGAAAGGCTCGGGGCCAGGGTATCCATGGGGATAGCCAATGCCAGGGACCTGGTCGGCCCTCAGGGATTCTCTCCAGGCCCTGCCGGCTGTCAAGGATTCGATTGGAGAGTTGGAGTCTCCGCTGGGCCGGAAAATCCTGGACTCGATAGACGAAATTCCTGAGACGGCGCCGGCTTATCGCGGAATCGATAGCCGATGACCCCCTGCCTACACTTGCGGATGGCGGGATAATCAGGGAAGGATACGATGACGAACTGGACCGCCTTATTTCGCTGAGCCGCGACGGGAAGAAATATATTGCGGCCCTCGAGGAAAAGGAGCGCCGGGAAACCGGGCATTCAATCGCTGAAGGTCGGTTACAACTCGGTGTTCGGATATTACATTGAAGTGACAAAACTCAATTCGGCCCTGGTCCCGCCCCATTATGTCCGCAAGCAGACCCTGGTCAATGCCGAACGCTATATCACCCAGGAGCTCAAGGAATACGAGGACGCCGTCCTGGGCGCGGAGACAAAGCGCAAGGAGCGGGAATACGACCTGTTTGTAAAAGTGCGGGTCGCAGGTTGCCGCCGAGATCAGGAGGATCCAGAAAACGGCCTCTGCCATTGCCGATCTCGATGCCGTCCAGTCCCTGGCGGAAATCGCGGAGATGAATAATTATTGCTGTCCGGCAGTGGATGATTCGGACGTGATCGAGATCAGGGATGGCCGCCACCCCGTAATCGAGAAGATGAAGCTCGCCGAAGGGTTTTGTGCCCAACGACCTCGCTCCTGGACTGCGGAAGCGAACAGGTTCCTGATAATCACGGGGCCCAATATGGCCGGGCAAATCAACTTACATAAGGCAGGTGGCGCTCATCGTGATACTGGCGCAGATGGGCAGCTTCGTCCCCGCCTCCCAGGCCCGCATCGGGATCGTGGACAGGGTGTTCACCAGGGTCGGCGCGGCGGACAACCTGGCCCGGGGCCAGAGCACGTTCATGGTGGAAATGAGCGAAATGGCCGACATCCTTAAGAATGCCACCGGCAGGAGCCTGATACTGCTGGATGAAGTGGGCCGCGGGACGAGCACTTTTGACGGGCTGAGCATAGCCTGGGCCGTAGCGGAGCATGTGCATGATAAAGACAAAGCTCGGCGCGCGGACCCTGTTCGCCACCCATTACCACCAGCTGACCGATCTTGCCCTGACGCGCGAAGGCATAAAGAATTACAGCATTGCAGTCCGGGAGTGGGGCGGAAAAATAATTTTCCTGCGCAAAATAGTCGAAGGCGGCACAAGCAGGAGCTACGGGATCCAGGTGGCCCGGCTGGCCGGGGTTCCGCAGGAAATGATAGACCGGGCCGCGGAGTATTCTCCGCAACCTCGAAAGCGGGGAGCTCGACGACCTGGGAATGCCGAAAATAGCCGGCCTCAACAAAAAGGAAAATCCAGCAGGGAAGGGCAGCTCAATCTGTTCATATCCGACGAGGAATTCATAATCCGCGAGCTGCGCGAACTGGACCTGCTGAGGACCGCGCCGCTCGACGCCCTGAACCTGATCGGCGAATGGAAAGAGAAGCTGGCCAAGGGAAAGAAATCTAAAATGCAGAGTCAGGTTTTAATGGCATTAAAAAAGGTGCCTGAAACCGCCTGATGCTATGAAGCAAATGCCTTTACATTTTACCGCATACAGACGCTTAGGACCTGTTTAAGATCCGTGTGGCCGCAGAGACTTTCCAGATGCCGTCCTGGAGCAGGGTCCTCATCCCTTCTTGATCCCAATTTCCCTGATACCTCGGCGCCTTCGCGCTTGGCAATCAGCTTCTTGATCCTGTCGCTCACGACCAGCAGCTCGTGCATGCCCATGCGGCCCTTGATAGCCGGTATTGTTGCATTGGTCGCAGCCCACCGGCCTGATAAAGGTAGAACCCATCCTTCATGCCAGTTCGGAGAGTACATGTCTTTGCCGTAGCTTTCACTATTTCGCCTCATTTCCATGTCAGTAGGCTTGTAAGCCTCCTTGCATTTTGGACAGAGACGCGAATAAGGCGCTGGGCAAGGACGCCCGAGGAGCGAGTCGGCAAAATTAACGGGATCGATGCCCATGTCAAGGAGCCTGACGATGGTCTCGGGGGCGCTGTTGGTGTGGAGCGTGCTCAGGACGAGATGGCCCGTCAGCGACGCCTCGACGCCGATCTTGGCCGTTTCGTAATCCCTCATCTCGCCGACCATGATGACGTCGGGGTCGGCCCTCAGGAAAGCCCTCATGGCATGGCTGAAATCAAAGCCGATTTTCGGCATTGACCTGCACCTGGCGGAGTCCTTCCTGAGTGATTTCGACGGGGTCTTCGGCCGTCCAGATCTTGGTTTCCGGCGTATTGAGATGGTGCAGGGCCGCATGCAGGGTGGTGGTCTTTCCCGAGCCCGTGGGCCCGACGGCCAGGATAATCCCGTAAGGCTTTTCGAGGACCTTGATGAAGTTGTTCAGATTGCGGTCGGGACATGTTCATCTTGTTCGAGGCCCATCGTTTCGCCCTTGGCCAGGAGCCGCATGACAACGTCTTCGACCCCGCCCTGGGTCGGGATGGTCGCGACGCGCAGTTCGAGGTCGCCCCCGCCTTTCTTGAACTTGATCTTTCCGTCCTGGGGCAGCCTTCTTTCGGTGATATCCAGGTTGGACATGATTTTTATCCTGGAAACCGTGGCCGCCCTGTAGCTGTAAGGGACCTCTGGTAGTTGACGCATTCGCCGTCTATGCGGAAGCGGATATCCACGGTTTTCTTCTTCGTGTTCGGTTCAATGTGGATATCGGAGGCCCTGCTGTTGGAGGCGTCGTTGTATTATTTTATTGACGAGCTGCATGATGGCGCTGTCGGATTCAGAAATTACATCTTCCTCTTCATCTTCAGCCTCATCTGCAAAATCAAGCTTGCCGAGTATCTCGTTAATCGAGGATTGCGGTTTCGTCCACGTGGTAGAAGAAATTTATGTATTTGACGATGTCCGGCTTGAGGCAGACGCAGTATTCTATGGACTTCGTCTTCAGCAGGTTCTCAATCATGTCCCGTTTTATCAGGTTGTTGGGGTCTTCCATGGCGACCTTGTAAATGTTCCCCGTTTTACCTATCGGGACCCAGGATTCCCTCCTGAGGAACTCCTGCTTGAGGTTCCTGAACAGGTCCTCCCTGGGCGGTACGTTGTCGCTGAATTCGATAAATTTGCAGCCGTAGAAGTCCTCGAGGGATTTGCCGACGTTTTCCTTGGATATCTTGAATTTCTTCATCAGGAAGTCTTCCATCGGCTCATTGCTCTTGCGGGCTTCCTCCCACGAGCTGTTGAGCTCCTCTTCTTTCAGGAACCCCCTGCTTACCAGGTAGTCGAAACGCGTCCTTCTCCTCCGGGCCACTTTCTGCTGGTTGTAAAACGCCGTGCCCAGGACGGTTGATATCTCTTCGAGGCAGGCTATCTGCGCGTCGCTGAACTTGCCCCCGCCTTTCTTGTTCAGGATCTGCACGACACCCATCAGGTTATTTTCATACATGACAGGGAACGCAAGGACCTGGGTGGTCCTGAACCCGGATTTTTTGTCCCATTTTTCATCAAAGGTCAGGTCTTCGTTAATGGCCTTCAGCTCGTTTCTGTCATAGGCGTCCTGGATGTTCACGGGTTTTCCCGATTTGGCCACATAACCCGCTATGCTAGATGTTATCAATCGGGAGCCTTATATCCTGGAGCTTGGACCCGGTCAGGAACATCGAATAAATCTCGTTGCGGCTCTGGTTGGCCACGTAAATTGTGGCTGAATAGGCATTGAAAAGATTGAGGATGGCATCCTTGAGGTCAACGAGGATCTGCTTCAGGTTCTGGGCCGCGTGGATCCTTACCGTTATGGCGTGAAGGGCGCTTTGTAGTGCAAGCTGCTCTTCCAGGGCGGTTATTTCACTGGGAGAAAGGTTTTCGCTGATCATAGGCATCGCTTGTAGTCCTATAAAAAAAGGCTGAATATATCAACAGAAAAACGCCGAATCCTTTCGGATTAGAAGAATCGCGGGGGCCGCCGGGAAGCGGGCAGGGCGGGATTTCAGGGATCAATCGTCTCTCTTTCCCTGGATGAATTCCTCCGTCATGCGGAAGGCTTCTTCGTCAATGAATTGCCTGGGGGGGTGTTTCATGAAATACGCGGAGGGTGAATACAATAACCCGCCTTTGCCCCTCTCGAGGGCCAGCTTGCAGCAGCGGATTGCATCTATTATCACGCCTCCCGAATTCGGGGAGTCCTCGACCGATATGCGCATTTCCACATTCATGGGCACATCACCGAAAATCTTTCCCTCCATGCGCAAAAAGCAGACCTTGTTGTCTTTTTGGAACGGGACCCAGTCGCTCGGCCCTATGTGGATATTTTCGCTGTCGATCCTCTTTTTAGTCTGCGACTGCACCGCCTCCGTCTTCGATTCCTTCTTGGACAGCAGGCGGGTCCTGTCGAGCATGTTGAGAAAATCCGTATTCCCCCCTATATTCAGCTGGTAAGTCTTGTCGAGCTTCACGCCCCGGTTCTGGAAGAGGTGAGTCATTACCCGGTGGATAACGGTTGCCCCCATCTGGGATTTTACATCATCGCCAATGATCGGGATATTCTTCCGGGAAAAACGGCGGGCCCATTCCGGGTCGCTGGCAATAAATACGGGAATGCAGTTTATGAACCCCACGCGGGCATCAAGCGCGCATTCGGCATAGAACCTCGCGGCTTCCTCGGAGCCGACCGGGAGATAATTTATCAGGATCTCCGCCCCGGATTTTTTAAGTTCCCCGACGATATCTTCTTTTGTTGCCTCTTTCTGGTCGGCCGGGACAAAGGTGTACCTGTCATCGTAATTTTTCATGTGCGCGGCGACGCCGTCAAGGACCCTGCCCATCCGCACGACCCTCCCGCAAGGGGGCAAATCCGGGCAGAATATTTTCGTGCAGTTTGGAAGGGCGAATACGGCCTCACTGATGTCCTTGCCGACTTTCCTCTGGTCGATATCGAACGCCGCAACAACTTCGATGTCGGATGGCTTATAGCCGCCGATATTCCAGTGCATCAGGCCGACAAGATCTTTTTGCGTTTTGTCCCTGTAATATTCTATCCCCTGCAAGAGGGATGAGGCGCAATTACCAAGCCCGACAACGGCAATCCTGATTTGACCCATAGAACAGAAAACCCCCTCAATATTGAAACGCGCGCTCGAAAACCGGTTCCAGAATTTATCGCAGGAAAATCGTCATTATAATCAACATTCTAAGCGCATACTATAGATGTAAAAATCCGATTATTCAATTGCAAATTGAAGGCGCCAAATCAGCGCCGCTTTGCGGAAATTTCAGTTTCCGTAATGCTCGTCAATCCATTTCAGGTAATCGCCGCTTTTCACCGAATTTGTCCAGCCCGTATTTTCGAGATACCATTTGACGGTTTTTTCGATGCCCGTCGCAAAAGACTCCCGCGGGCTCCAGCCAAGCTCTTTGTGGAGCTTGGAGAAATCTATGGCGTACCGGCGGTCATGCCCGGGCCTGTCCTTGACGAACCTGATCAGTTCCCGGGTTCCCGGCACGGGCTTGAGAATACCGTCGAGGATGTCGCATATGGTATAGACGACATTGATATTCTCGATTTCCGAATTCCCCCCGATATTGTATGTCTCGCCGGCGGCGCCTTTGCGCATTATCGTCCAGATGGCATCGCAGTGGTCCTCCACGAAGAGCCAGTCCCGGACGTTCTTCCCGTCTCCGTAAACCGGAAGCGGCTTGCCTTCAGCGCCGTTCAAGATCATCAGCGGGACAAGCTTTTCCGGAAACTGGTAGGGACCGTAATTATTCGAACAGTTGGAAACCGTAACGGGCAGCCCGTAAGTTTCGTTATACGCCCTGACAAGGTGGTCGGAAGACGCCTTGGAGGCGGAGTAGGGGCTGTTGGGGTGGTAAGGCGTGGTTTCCTTGAAGAGCCCTTCCGGGCCGAGGCTCCCGTAGACCTCGTCCGTGCTGACGTGATGGAACAGCACGAAGGAAGGACGGCTCCGGGAGACTTCCAGCAGATTGAAGGTCCCCACAATATTCGTGTAGATGAACTCGGCAGGCTTTTTGATCGACCTGTCCACGTGGGACTCTGCCGCCAGGTGGCACACGGAGTCTATTTCATATTTGGAAAATATCCCATCAAGACGTTCCAGATCGCATATATCGGCCCGCTCGAAAATATACCTGCCGGGGAATTTCTCTTCTATGTCCTTGAGGTTCAAGGGGTTGCCCGCGTAGGTCAGCTTGTCCACGTTTACCACTTTGCCTTTGAAGCCGGAGCTCTCCAGGAGGAAACGGATAAAATTGCTGCCGATAAAACCGCACCCGCCGGTCACCAGTAAATTTTTAATTTCTCTATATGAAGTTGACATTTTCTCCCCGGATTGGTCTCAATTTTTTAACATGGTTAAATACACCTTCCCCGGTGTGCTTGCAATAGCAAATGGGATATGAACTTATTTTGACTTTTGGCCCTGCCCTAATTACTATAACCGGAAATCTGGAAAAGGAGTTCCTTTTGCATGGCGCAGACGAGGAAAAAATCTGATCTCAAACCGGCGGATATTTACAGGGGGTTCAGCGTTAAAAGGGTCGAGAGCCTCGAATCCATAAAGGTCAAAGCCTTTCAAATTACGCACGAGAAGACCGGCGCCGAGGTCCTGCACCTGCAATGCGACGATCCGGAGAACCTGTTTTCCGTGGGATTCAGGACCCCGCCCCGGGACTCGACGGGGGTCGCCCATATCCTGGAGCATTCCGTCCTCGCCGGGTCGGAAAAGTACCCCGTCAAGGACGCCTTCAACGAACTGGCCAAAGGGACCCTTCAGACTTTCATCAACGCCTTCACTTTCCCGGACAAGACGCTTTACCCTGTCGCGAGCCAGGTCAAGGCGCGACTTCTTCAACCTCGCTGCGGTATATTCGGACCTTGTCTTGAAGCCGAGGCTGCTTCCCGAGACCTTTTACCAGGAAGGCCGGCATTTCGAACTGGCCGACCCCTCTGACCTCGCGAGTGAACTGGTCGTTTCAGGAATAGTTTTCAACGAGATGAGGGGAGCTTATTCATCTCCTGACTCGCTGATGTACAAGGCCCTCCAGGAGAGCCTTTACCCGGATACCGTGTACAGCTTCGATTCGGGGGGAACCCCGAGGTCATCCCTTCGCTTACCTATGAGCAGCTCAGGGAATTCCACAGGCTTTACTATTCGCCCTCGAATGCCCGCTTTTTCCTGTACGGGAACATCCCGACCAGGGAGCACCTTGATTTCCTTTCCGGCGTGCTGGCCGGTTTTGACCGTGTCCCGGTCGAATCCGGCATAGGGCTCCAGGCGAGATGGGAGGGGCCGCGCAGGGTTGCGGGATTTTACCCCGCCTCCGGCGGGGAACTCCAGAACAAAACCGTGGTCAACATGGGCTGGATGATGATGGAGAATACGGATTATGAATCCGTTATTGTCCTCAGGGTCCTGTGCGAAGCCCTGGTGGGAAGTGCGGCCGGACCGCTGAGGAAGGCCCTGATTGATTCCGGGCTGGGCGAGGACCTCACGCCGGCTACAGGCATGGAGGACGACCTGAGGCAAGTCGCCTTTTCCGTGGGCCTGCGGGGGTGCGCAAGCGGCAATGCGGAGAAAATCGAGGCCCTGATAATGGAAACCCTTAAGGCGGCGGCGCAAGAGGGTTTGGACAGGGAACTGATAGAGGGTTCCCTTCACCAGATCGAATTCCGCGGCAGGGAGATCGTGCGGACGCAGTTCCCGTATTCGATTGTCCTGATGCAAAGGGCGTATCATACCTGGCTTTACGGGGGCGACCCCCTTGCCGGCCTCAAGTTCCCCGAGACAATAGAGCAGATCCGGGAAAAATGGGCGGCAGACCCCGGACTGTTTCAGCGCGCCCTGAAAAAATGGTTCATCGACAACCCGCACAGGGTGCTCTCCGTCCTCGAGCCCAGCAGTTCATATATAGAAAACATGGACAAGTCCCTGAAAAGGCAGATGGCTGAAAGAAGGGCCGGCATGGGCCGCGAGGAAATAGAAAAGATCAGGGACGATGCCCTGAAGTTGAAGAGAATGCAGGCGGAGCCGGACTCCCCGGAGGCACTCTCGACGCTGCCGAAACTCAAACGGTCGGATATCCCGGAAAAGGCCGAGCTCATCCCGGCGGAAGACACCGCCATTGACGGCATCCCCGGTTATTTCCACGAAATATTCGCCAATGGCGTGGCCTACCTCGACCTTGCTTTCGATATACGCGATCTGGACGATTCGGAGCAGATGCTGCTCCCCCTCCTGGGGAAGCTGCGGATGGGCATGGGGGCCGCGGGCCTTGATTACCTCCAGACTGCCAAAAGGAGGACCCTCAGGACGGGAGGCCTCGGTTATGCCCTCGCTTCCGGGCTCAGCGCCGACGGGAAAGGCGACTGGCAGAGGATTGTGTTCCGTCTGCGGATGCTCCACAGGGATATCCCGGAAGCGGTAAAGCTCCTCGGAGACCTTCTGCTCGAGGGGGACCTGGCGGATGAAGCCCGGGCGAAGGACCTCTTCTTTGAAGCCAGGAACAAACTGCAGGCCTCGGTCATACCCAGCGGCCATATCTTCGCGAGGCGGACCGCGGCCGCCGGTATATCACTGCCGGCATGGCGCGAAGAGCAATGGATGGGGAGGACCCAGCTGTGTTTCCAGGACGGGATGGCCGGGGATTTTGAAGCGCGGAAGGCAGCGTCGCTGAAGTCCATAGGGGAATTGGAAAAGCGAATCCTCTGTCGCGGGAGGCTCTTCATCAACATGACGGGTGAGGAAAGCGCTCTCAAGCAGATGCGGGACGCGGTCAGCTCTCTCCTGAGCCGCATGCCCGAAGGTGAAGCCGGCATCCCAAAGCGATTTTTACCGCTGCACCCCGCGCGGGAAGGAATCGCGATACCGGCCCAGGTCTGTTATGTGGCCAAGGCTTACCCGGCGCCCCCGTATTACGGCGATCACTCACCTCAGTTCATGGTCCTTTCCCGGGTCCTGGCGAGCGAGTATCTTTACAAGCAGATCAGGGTGCTGGGCGGGGCTTACGGGGGAATGTCTTCTTACGACCCGATGGGAGGCTATTTTGCTTTCCTTTCCTATCGCGACCCGCACCTGGTGGAGACGCTGCGTGTTTATGAGGGCGCGATAGACATGATTTCCAGGGGGGCCATAACCGATCCGGAGATTGAAAAGGCGGTGATCGGCACAATCGGCGCGATTGACAGGCCCATGGACCCCTCGACAAAAGGTTACATTTCCATGGTGAGGAAATTTTCGGGGCTTACAGATGAAGGCAGGGAAAAGTTCCGCGGCAGCGTCCTTCAATGCGACAGGCGGACAGTGCTCGAAGCAGGGCTCCGGGTCCTGGCTGAGGCGGGCGGAGAAACAGGTGTTTCCGTGTATGCGTCCGAGGAGAAGCTTGCCAGGGCAAACGAGGAACTCCAGCCGCCGCTGATTGTAAAAAAGCTGACATGCCTGTGAGCTGTAAGGGCGTATTGCAATACGCCCCTTGATTATATTTTGGACAGCAGTCCCCTGTCCCTGCGGTACCAGAGGTCCGGCATGATCCTGTAGAGCATGCGGGAAAACGGGCCTATATACTCCCTTGTCCTGCGGTCGAACTGGCAGGCCTGGATGACAATTTCCTCGATTTCCTGCTTGTTGCTGAATTCATTGAAAATCTTGTAAGCGCTCGCGAACAGGGGGCTGTACATGTTTTTCTTCTCGAGAAAGCGGTGGACGCTCCGGATCGTGTTGGGCCCTTCGGGCGTGCCGTCAATCTGTCCGAGGACATGGAGGTTTGTCTCTATGGGATTGCCGTTGTACTGATCGTAAAACATCCTGCCGTACCTGTAATTTTTGCTGGCCTCGGAGGAGATGGTGACGTAGAGGTCGCCGACCCCCGCCTGGCTGTGAAATGCCTGGAAACTCCCCCCCAGGAGCATGGAAAGCGAGCGTATTTCGACGCCTGAGCGGGCAAAGAGTGTGCCGGGAATCGAGTCCCCGATATGCAGGCAGTCGGTTACGCCCTTGAGGTTGGCCACAACGTTCTTCAAGGCGCCGCAGGCCTCCACCCCGATGATATCGAAGTTGTAATAGGAAGTCAGTTCCCGGCGGTTGCATTTCAGCAGGCCCGTCCGGACCGTTTTGCATATAGACCTGTTCCCCGCGATGCTGAGGCACACGGGCCTGCCGAGCGCGATGTCCATATCAAAAAAAGGGCCGCCCATGCAGACAACTTCATACTTATGGGCAATATTGTAGAGATTGATATTGATCATCTGTGAGGGCGTGATGAGTTCCTTGGTTTTTTCATCGGATGCCAGGCCCTTTATGGGCGAGACAATGCAAGTGGTGCGCTTTTTCCGGGCGATGAAAGGCTTCAGGTAGTTGAGGATTTCCGGGAGCCCCGACATGGTTATGGCAAGGATAATAAAATCGTTCTCCATAACGACCCGTTCCAGGTCGTTAGTGGCTTCCGTATCGGGCGCGAGCCGGGGCACATTGTCAATCCCACCCAGCACCCTCGCCATATCCCTGGTCAGGTGTTTCGGGTTCAGGTGCTCGCTGTTGATTTCCCGGCAAAGTTCGGCGTCGTGATAATACATCGTGATCCGCTTGCCGTCCCTGCCGAATTTATATGCTAAAGCCGTCCCCAGCCGTCCCGGGCCGATTATAGCCAATTTTTCAATGTCCAATTGATTCCCCCCAAATGCCCTGACTGCAAACAGCTGAAATTTATCACGATCAACTACTAAATACAGGCGCTCCATGTCAAATGAAAAGAATCCGGCCGAGGCGCTCAAAACTAAAAATCTATTGAAATTATTAACTATTTGGACTATTAATGCCTGACTTGAATGGGAAGGTGCAACGGTCTTTAAATTGTCTTTTTTTGAGAAAAAAAACTCGATCCTGATTTCCTGCGCGAAGGAGTTGCCGGCCTATGTGAAGCTCGAACTTTCCCGTCTCGGTTACCCTGCCGGGGCGGAAACACTGGCAAGCGTCGAGACACAGGGGACTTTGTCCGATGCCATGGCCCTCAACCTGAGATTGAGGACAGCCGGACACGTCCTTTACAAAATTTCTGAATTCACCGCAGCCGACCCGAACGGACTTTACCGGGAAATCGGGAAGATTAAGTGGGAAGAGGTCCTTTCGCCCGACGAGTTTCTCTCGCGTGGACTGCTCGGTCCAGAACGCCAGTGTAAACGACGAGCAGTTTCGTCAACCGGAAGGCCAAGGACGCGATTGTCGACAGGATGGTGATGAAGCTGGGCCGGCGCCCCGATTCAGGGCCGGAAAAGAAGGGCGCGGTTATTTATATTTACTGGGTCGACACATTATGCAGGGTATATTTAGATTCATCCGGGGAATCCCTTCAGAAAAGGGGATACAGGAAAATGCCCTTTATGGCGCCCCTCCAGGAGACGCTTGCTGCGGCCATTGTAATGGCCACTAGATGGGACTGCAGGGGCAATTTCATCAATCCGATGTGCGGGAGCGGGACAATTGCCATCGAGGCCGCGTTGATGGCGCTTAACAGGGCCCCGGGGCTGCTGAGGGGCAATTTCGGGTTCATGCACGTTAAAGGGCTTTCCCCAGGAGGCCTGGCGGGAGCTGCGCGCCCGGACGAGGGCCGAATCCGCAAGGTCTTTTCCCGGCAGGATTATCGCTACCGATATCGACCGCAGGGCCATCGAAGCTTCGTACCGCAATGCCAAGACCGCCGGGGTCGACCACCTCATCGAATTCGGGGTAGGCGATTTCCGCAAAACACCCGTGCCCGAGGGAGGCGGGGTCATCGTCATGAACCCCGAGTACGGGGAGCGGATGGGGGAAAAGAAGCGGCTTGAGGATGTTTATCAGGGAATCGGTGATTTCTTCAAACAGAAAGGGGGAGGGTACACAGGCTACGTTTTTACGGGGAACCCGGACCTCGCCAAGAAAGTGGGCCTCAAAACGTCGAGGAAAATCAAATTCTTCAACAGCAGCATTGAATGCAGGCTGCTGGAATACGAACTTTACAAGGGAAGCAGAAAAATTGTAAAGGAGACTGAGAGTCCAACTCAATGTTAGACAAGTACAACAGGGAAATAAATTACCTTCGAATATCGGTGACTGACAGGTGCAACCTGCGCTGCATCTACTGCATGCCCAAAGAAGGGCGTTTCGGTCATCGGCCATGATGACATCCTGAGGTACGAGGAAATTCTGAGGATCGTCAAGGCCGCGGTGAAGCTTGGGATAGTCAAGGCCAGGGTCACGGGAGGCGAGCCCCTGGTGAGGAGGGGCATTATTCAATTTCTGGGCGCCCTTTCCGCCATCCCGGAAATCAGGGAAACCTCCATCACCACGAACGGGTTACTGCTCTGCAAAGTTGCCGAACAGCTCAGGGAAGCCGGCGTCAGGCGGATAAACGTGAGCCTTGATTCGCTTAAGCCGGAGAGATATGCCGAAATAACAAGGGGAGGGGACATCCGGAAAGTCATGGAGGGCATAGCCAAAGCGCACGAGGCGGGGCTCTCCCCCATCAAGATCAACATGGTCCCCCTGAAGGGCATCAATGAGGGTGAGGTCGCTGGATTTTGCGAGGCTGACCCTCAAGCTCCCTTACCAGGTCCGCTTCATAGAGCTCATGCCCTTTGAAAAAGCCGACAGCGCATTTGAAAGTGAATATTTATCAAACGAGCTTATAGAGGAAAAAATAAGGGAGCTTTACGAACTGGACGAGATAACCCCGGATGAGGGCGACGCGCACGGCCCGGCCAAGCTGTTCAGAATCAGGGGTGCTGAAGGTAAAATAGGGTTCATCAGTTCGATAAGCCGTCATTTCTGCTCATCCTGCAACCGGCTGAGACTGACGGCCGATGGGCATCTGAGGTCGTGCCTGTTCTCGGATCAGGAACTGGACCTGAAAGGGCCGCTGAGGGCAGGATGCACGGACGAAGAGCTCGGGGAATTGATAAACGAGAGTATCAGGAAAAAACCAGCCTTCAGTGATCAGAACAGGAAAAATCCCGCAATAAAGAAATGCGCCAAGGGGATGTCGGCAATAGGCGGTTAGGTCAGGATTCCCAGGGGATCTCTTCGTCCTTGTAGATGTCCATGAGTACGCGGCGTGCCTTTTCAAAGTATGATGACGGGACCATGACCTTCACTTCGCCAAGCCCGTCCACCGTAAGTGCGTAAATCCTTCCTGCAGCCTCATACTTGAGTTTGACCGGGATATCCTCGGTCTCAAGCCTTCCCGTAATGATGCTCGCCTCGGCCATTCCCTGGGCGAAGTAAACCGTCACCCACTCTCATTCTTCATGATCAGATTGATACATTTAATTACAGTGGATAAACATAAAAAGGCATGTTCGAAAGGCTAAGGGCAAAAGGGCAGCATAGATCCCGAAATGCTCCCTTCTTCTTTAGCCTTAAGCCCTTATGAAAAAAAAGGGGCCCCAAAAAAGGGCCCCTCTAATTTCAAATCTCAAATTTCAATTTTACTTATTATCCTCAGTCGGGATGCGCATTGAGTAGAATGACCTGTAGACGAAAACCAGCGCGATCAGCATGAACACTATACCGACATAGTGGGCTGAACCCTTCATGTCGGGGGAAATCGCGATTTCCATCGCCAGGAGCCCGAACAGGGTCGTGAACTTGATGATCGGGTTCAGGGAGACCGAGGAGGTGTCCTTGAAGGGGTCGCCGACGGTGTCGCCGACAACTGCGGCTTCGTGCAGCGGGGTCCCTTTTTCCTTCAGGTCAACTTCAACAACCTTCTTCGCATTGTCCCAGCATCCGCCGGCATTTGCCATGAAGAATGCCTGGAACAGACCGAATACTGCGATCGCGATCAGGTAGGAAATGAACAGCGACGCGGCGTCATTAGTGGTCGTCGGGGCGGACAGGAACGCAACCGCCAGGGCGAAGCAGAAGATACCGATGAATATGTTGAACATACCCTTCTGGGCATAAATCGTACAGATCTTGACGACTTCCTTGGAATTCTCGATGGAAGCGCTCATGCTGGCGCCCTCATCAAGCTTGATATTCTGCTTGATGTACTGGACGGCCCTGTAAGCGCCGGTGACGACGGCCTGTGTGGAGGCTCCGCAGAACCAGTATATGACCGAGCCGCCGATCAGGAAACCAAGAAGAGTGTAAGGATTGAGCAGGTTGAGGATCATCTCGGGCTGAATTCCCAACGCCTTCTTGAGCAGAAGGATCAGGGAGAAGATCATTGTGGTGGCGCCGACGACGGCCGTTCCGATAAGGACCGGCTTCGCTGTAGCCTTGAAGGTGTTACCGCAGCTGTCGTTCTCTTCCAGGTAGTGCTTGGCGACATCCAGCCTGGGCTTGAAACCGAAGTCCTTCTCGATCTCTTTATCGAGATTGGGGATGGTTTCGATCAGTGAAAGCTCATATATTGACTGGGCATTGTCGGTAACCGGGCCGTAGCTGTCGACCGCGATCGTGACCGGCCCCATTCCGAGCATACCGAAGGCAACCAGACCGAATGCAAAGATTGAAGAGTACTGCATTAAATTGCCAAGTCCCAGCGTGCTGGTATAGTAGGCGATGAACATAAGGAGGCACAGGGACATCCCGAGCCAGAAGGCGCTGAAGTTTCCGGCAACAAGACCGGAGAGGATGTCAAGCGACGCGCCGCCTTCCCTGGCCGCCGTGACTACCTCACGGGTGTGGCGGGAATTGGAGCTTGTGAAGACTTTGACTAATTCGGGAATCAAAGCGGCGGCTACGGTACCGCAGCTGATGATGACCGAGAGTTTCCACCACATTCCGTTTGCAAGCATGCCAAGCTGCCACTTGCTGACGGCAAAGGTTACGATGATAGATACAATCGAAGTGATCCAGACCAGGGTTGTAAGCGGGAGCTCGAAATCAAATTTTTCCTTGCCGGCCATCCCGCTGACGATCACCTTGTTTATATAATAGGAACCAATGGAGGTTATGATCATGAGGACCCTCATGACGAAGATCCAGACAAGCAGTTCCGCCTGGAATATAACATCGGGAACCGCCAGGACGATGAAGCTGATCAGCGCGACGCCGGTGACGCCGTATGTCTCGAAACCGTCGGCGGTGGGGCCGACGCTGTCGCCCGCGTTGTCACCGGTGCAGTCAGCGATGACGCCGGGGTTGCGGGGGTCGTCTTCCTTGATCGTGAAGACGATTTTCATAAGGTCGGAGCCGATGTCGGCGATTTTTGTGAAGATACCACCGCAGATCCTGAGGGCTGAGGCGCCGAGAGATTCGCCGATCGCGAACCCGATGAAAGGCGGCTCCGGCAACTTCGCGGGGCATGTAGATCAGGATGACGAGCATCATGATGAGCTCAACGCAGACCAGCAGGACTCCGATGCTCATACCCGCGGTAAGCGGAATGTCAAGGAGCTTTACCGGCTTGCCTTCAAGCGAAGCAAAGGCCATGCGGCTGTTGGCCAGGGTGTTCATCCTGATACCGAACCAGGCCACACCGTAGGACCCGAGGATACCGACGACCGTCCATGCACAGGATCAGCAAAACGTTGCCCGTGGACATATGGGAAAGGAATGCCGAAAGTAATAGAAAATACATACCGCGATGAAACGCAAAAAGAATCAAAAGCAATTTGCCCTGCTGGATCAGGTAGGTCGAGCAGGTTTGGAAAATAATCTCCGCCACATCAAGCATTGACTTGTGGGAGGGAAGAGCTTTAACCTTCTTGTACATCATAAGACCGAAGGCCATGCCGAGGAAGCAAACAAAAAACCCAATATTGAAGAGGTTCTTTTGATCTGCGTTCAGCTCGGGGATCACCAGGTCCGCCTCGCTCGCCAGGATCGGCGTCGCGAAGAGCAGAGCGATGATCGCGATAACGCATGCTGTTAGTGTGGATCTCTTAAACATCGTCTCATCTCCTTTAAATATAGTTGGCAAAATAAAAACATTTTGCTGGGGAAAAAAACATCTGCTTAAACCGATGGCGAATTAGCATAGGCGGTGAGGTTTGTCAAGGCTTTTAGGGATCAGCTCTTCGGGCCGGAACCGAGCTTGAGGAAGGGAATTAAGTATTGATTATTAATCAGGAAAAACCATTACGCGCAGATAAAAGTCGCCTGTTTCGCCGCCCTGCTTTTTTCCCTGGCCGGCGAGCCGCAAAATCGTGTTTGCCGCGGTCCCGGGGGGGATCTTGACGGAAAAAGTTCTTTTTTGCGAACCGTTTTTAATACTTATCAGTTTGCTTGTCCCCTCTCTAGCCTCGCTGGGGCTGAGCGTTATCGTCCCGTAAATATCCGCCCCTTCGCCGTGGTCGACGCCCCTCGGTCACATGCAGACGGGGCGATGAGCGCCTCTCCGTCGATTTTCTTATTGCCCGGGAAAGCCGCGATTCCGGGACCATCAGGAAGCCCTTTAACAGGACCATCCCTGCCGCGAACCCCCCGATATGGGCCCACCACGCGATCCCGCTGGTGGACGAATCGGTGAAGGCCGCGCTCAGAAACTGGAAGAGCACCCATATGCCCAGGAAGAAGGGGCTCGGTATTTCCACGAAATAGGGGATGAACAGGATGGGAATAAGGGTTATTATCCTGGATTTATGAAAGCTTATCAGGTAGGCGCCCATCACCCCGGCCACTGCCCCGCTGGCCCCGATCGTCGGCATGGCCGAACAGAGATTCGTTATCACATGGGCGAACCCCGAAACCCATCCGCAGAGGAGGTAAAAAAGCAGGTACCTGAGCGACCCGAGGCGGTCCTCGATGTTGTCCCCGAAAATGTAAAGAAACCACATGTTCCCGATGAGGTGAAGGATGCTGCCGTGGAGGAACATGAACGACAGCAGGGAAATCGCCTGCTCCCCGAAAGTGAACTGGGCCGCTATTTCCGGGACGCTGTAACGGACCGGGACGAGCCCGTACATCATGATCAGCCGGTTCAAATCGCCCTGGTAAGTCATCTCGAACAGGAACACGAGGCAGTTCACCGCGATGATCGCGTAATTCACAGCCGGGAAAGTCGAGGACGGAATGGTGTCTCTGATCGGTATCATAATTTCGATTCGTAATTACTCGTTAGATTAGGAAAATTAACCGGGGAAAGTCAAAAGGAAATTTTTTCGCGGACGTCGAGCCATTCCGCCCGCAGTCCATGTATGTTTTTTCATATGCCCATCCATGCGGGGGCTTTTTCCCTTGAAAAAAGGCCACCCATGAAGTATAGCTTACCGCACTAAGGGCGGTTAACTCAGCGGGAGAGTGCTACCTTCACACGGTAGAAGTCACTGGTTCAAATCCAGTACCGCCTACCAATAATAACAAGGGGTTGCGGGGTTTTCCTGTAATCCCTTTTTTTCCCAGAGTGCTGCGTCATGGAAAGGAGTTTGTGTCACAGGCCATGAAGAGGAATTTTCATGCTGACCTGCAAATTACCCGACAAGAGCAGTCGAAAAAAATTTGCTTTTTTTGATAAAAATGCTTGCTTGGATATCATAAAAATCGTATAGAAATTAAGAGATTAACTCCAGAAAACAAAATTAAAAGGCGGAGGTTGTGATGAAACTGAGATTTTTGTTGATTGCGGCAGCCTGTTTATTAATGATCCCATCTTTTGCTTTTGCTCAGGAATCAGCTCCTCAAGCGCCCCCTGCCAAGGCGGTACAGACTGACGGCGAACCTACCACCGGGGCAGTCGTTGCCGACGTGCTGCTCGTCAGGCCCTTCTCCATGATCGGCTCGATCGTTTCTACAGCTGTTGGTATCGGTCTCATGCCCATTGCGTTCCTGACCGGCACGGGCGAACAGTTGGCCCGGATTACAATCGAAGCCCCCTGGCGGTTTACGGTTGCCCGCCCGCTGGGTGAGTATGACAAATACCGGGACGGCAAGCCCATCACGGTAGTGCACAGGTAATTTTCATACCAGGGCCCTGTACCTTACTTCTTTTCGAATGACAGAACGGTCCACCGTAGAATATTCTGCGGTGGACCGTTCTGTTTCATGGCTTATGCTGCGATGCGCCAATAAATAACCCTTCTGATAAAATCTTTAATGCTTTTTGATTCCGCTTCAGAAGGTCTTTCCATATTGCCTATATAAGCTGAACGGCATATCTGAACCATGACGTTACAGTTATTTCCTTAAAAATCACGGGCACGGGAGGCCCGTGATTTTTTTGTTTTGCAGTGCTATATTGAAGAGGAGAGCGTGGGATCGCCATGGTTTGGATACAGGAGAAACTTTTCATGTAAACACCTGAAGGACCAAGGGGCCATGAAAAGGAACAAAGCTCTGCCTTCGGAAAATGCATTGACTGCCCTGGCAATGGTGGGCATAAGCCTGCCCTGGATTGCTTATGAGGCGCTCGTACCAACGCCGGAGGATTTCTGGAGCTTCAGGGGCGTGATCTTTCTTGCGGTGACCTGCATTGGTCTCATTATGCTGGCGCTTGCCTGGTATTTCGACCATCAAATATCAAACCGCCGTGACCTACCCGGCGGGGGCACAGACGATTGACCGGGCACCCTCGAGCTCGAGCCAGCGTGCCAGGAGAAACCTTTTCATTATGATCCGGATCAAATCAGAATCATATTTGGGCTTGAGCTTTGCAGGATGGAACACCCTGACTCTGCCGTTCCGCCAGAGCATGTAGCTGCCCTCATCGGACGGAGGCCCCTCCAGGATCCTGGGCACATAACTGCCGGCCACGTCCCGCGCGCCCGGCGTCTTTCAGCCGCCCCCCATCATGGGTTGGAAATCCAGGACTATGGTGACTGCCCCGCGGCAGTTTTTTATTATGTAGTCTTTTGCTTTTTCGTCTATTCGGAACATTCTCAGGCCTTTTCCAGAATCATCAATCCTGGCCAGGTTGCGCTTCAGGGCTGTCAGGTCGTCGACCATGAGTTCCCGCAAAGACGCAAGCTCCTCTCTTCCCAGGGGGCTTTCAGGCAGGAAAAGCCAGTCCCTGAGAAGCTCGCCCGTTGACTTGACAAGCCCTTCCAGGCCTTTTTCACGGTATGCAGGCGTCAGGGTCTGGTCAAAAATTGTCTTATCGGCGCCGTCGTACTGAAAAATGTATTGCCAGGCTTTTATGAAGTCACCTTCAGGCATTCCCGTTTTCCTGAGCAATTCGTCTTTGCATGAGCCGTAAAGCAGGAGCAGGGCAGATAAATAAATCCGCAGCGCCTTGAGGTAGTTGGCTGGTTTTACCTTCGGCCGGACCTTCCAAGATTCCAAGGGGCCCAGGGGGCGACGCTTCTCAAGATGAGCAAGTGATGCAATGACCTCGTCGGCAGATATGGCGGTGGAGAGCCAGACTCGCTTCTCGGCGGCGGTTTTCGCCTGCCTGGAAGCCCTCATGCAGAAATTTTTCGTGTGGCGGCCAACATGGCGATAATAAGGGCCCTTGGCGTAAGCAAGTGCGTCGTGCAGGAATGTCATTACAGGCATAAAGGACCCTCCATGTCGAACTTATATCAGTTGAACCGAACAGTTACAACCCGTTTGGCCGCGGGACAGGGCGGAAAATCAGTGGCGAGGGCGATTTTTCGCCCTCGCCACGAAGAGGGAGGTCAGGCAGATAAAAAACGTTTATTGAAGAATTCCCATCTCTTTCGCCTTGGCGGTCAGGGACTCGCGGAAATCGGGGTGGGCGATCCCGATGAGCGCTTTCGCCCGTTCGCGGATGCTCTTTCCCCGCAAGTCCGCAAACCCGTACTCCGTGACGATGTAATGGACATCATTTCTCGATGTCGTTACCGCTGAGCCGCGGTCAAGTTCGCAGGCGATTCGCGAAACGGTGCCTTTCGCAGCGGTGGAGGGCAGGGCGATTATTGATTTTCCGCCCTTTGACCGGCTCGCGCCGCGGACGAAATCAAGCTGTCCGCCCACGCCGCTGAACTGGTTGCGGCCGATCATCTCCGCGTTGACCTGGCCCATGAAGTCAACCTGCAGGGCCGAGTTGATGGAAACCATGTTATCGTGCTGGCCGATTATGTAGGGGTCATTCGTATAATCGACCGGCTGCATCCAGACGTCCGGGTTGTTGTCGACGAAGTCATACAGTTTTTTCGTTCCCATAAGGAATGTGGCCACGAATTTGCCCGTGTTGATGTTTTTCTTTTTGTTAGTGACTACACCGGCCTCAGCCAGGGTCAATATTCCGTCGGAGAACATTTCCGAGTGGATGCCCAGGTCCTTTTTGTGCTTCAGGAAGAGCAGCACGGCGTCAGGGATGGCGCCGATGCCCAGCTGCAGGGTGGACCCGTCCTCGATAAGGGCGGCGACGTGCTCGCCGATGGCTTTTTCGATATTTCCGATTGCGGGGGGCTTGAGTTCAATCAGGGGCTCATCTTTTTCGACGATACAGTCGATCTCGTCAAGATGGATCTTTGCCCCCAGCGTGCGGGGCATGTATTTGTTCATCTGGGCTATGGTCACGCGGTCCGAGCGCGACGCGGCCAGGGTATAGTCGACTGATACGCCGAGGCTGCAGAATCCTTCATCATCAGGCGGCGCGACCTGCATCAGGGTCACATCGACCGGCAGGATCCGCCAGGTGAACAGGCGCGGTATCTCGGAGAAAAAGCAGGGAGTGTGCAGTGCCCGGCCTTCCGATACGGCTTTGCGGGTTGCGGCCCCGACAAAGAGCGAATTGTGGCGGAAACTGCCCTCCATGCCCATCTGGGCATACTTGGCGGGCCCCATTGCCACCATGTGGACGACTTCCACGTTTTTGAGCTCCGGCGCCCGGTCCACCAGGGCGTTCACCAGGGTGGGAGGTTCGCCGCAGGCGTGGCCTGTAACTACCCGGTCGCCGTTCTTCACTTGCTTGAGTGCATCCTCCGCACTCATTATTTTATTTGCGTATTTCTGTTTCCAGCTGATCATTGTATTGTTCCACCTTTCTTAAGACTTCCAGAACGATCCCGGCTTCATCAACCACCTCGGTATCCACTGTGTTTGCCGCGACAGTGATGTAAGGCGGGTTCCGGGGGTTGTATTTGAATGCGCAGCTTGACTGGCAGCCACTCAAGAAAATCACGAAGCTGCAATCGGGGCTGTTGAATGCTACGCTGTGCCCCATCCCCTCAAGGGCTTTTTTAATTTCAAGGGCGATGCGGCCCCGGTCTATTCTCGGATTACAGCCTCCGCAGAACTGGATGCAAAACTTTGCGCCCGTCATTTAGCCCTCTTCAGGAAACGCAGGGCCTCGGCAACCATCTCGTCGCTCACGCCGGTTTCAACCCGGACATCGTTGACCGATGGGAAGGCCTCGCGCACGGCCGCAACGATGACGTCGCGAATGGTTTGTTCTGCCCCCATGCATGCGGCGCATGCCCCTGCCAGACGCAGTCTGACAACGTTGCCTCTTCAATCCCGATGAGATCAATTCCGCCGTTATGGGATTTCAGGATTGGCCTGACTTTTTCATCGAGTACGGACTGAATATCTTTTTCTGTCAACTGAGGCATGTCTTTCATCACGGATTTATACTTCTATCAGGCGATCCCCCTCATCCCCGGCAGGCAGGGATGAGAGGTTTCGTCACGTTCATCATTGTTGCCCGGGCATTTACTCGATCCCGGCGATCTTCTTGGCCAGCGCCTTTTTCTGCTCCAGGTTGCCCTGGCGCGAGATCATGATCCTCTGCGCCTGCGGGGAACCGGCGCCGTGCATGGACTCGGTACGGTAACCCACTGCCGCTGTTCCCAGGGTGATATTCTCGATCAGCCGCAGGACCCGCATGCGGTTTCCGTCGGCACGGAGGACACGGCCTTCAGGTATTTTTCAATGATACTTGCCCGCGACGGGGTGCGCGAGGTCTTTTTCGGAAGGCATCGTGACCATGAGGCCGCCCGCGATGTCTTCGGCAAGCCGGGCGATCTCGTACGGGAACCGGGTGACATTCTGCTTGCAGACATTGGCGAGCAGCATGTCGATCAGGTAATTGCCGGAAGCGGTCTTGTAACCTTCGGCCGAGCAGGCGATACCGCAGGAGTAAAGCGTCTCGTTCAGGTGCATCATTTCGATGAGTTTGTCCTTCACGTGCGAGGCCTTGTTGGCGCCGTTGAAATCGGCAGCCAGTGCCGCCGCGCCGATCAGGACATCGCCGACACCGACCTTGCAGCCGCCGTAGCTCTGGCGGTGGTAACCGGCGAAACGCTCTACCAGCGCGCCGCTGAACTCGGTTTCGCCGCACATGAAGACGTTCTCCCAGGGGACAAACAGGTCGTCAAAGATCATCAGGGCTTCATGCCCGCCGAACTGCTTGTTGCCCACATCGAACTCGCCGCCTTCAAGCTTGCGGGTGTCGCAGGACTGGCGGCCGTAGATGTAGAATATGCCTTCGGCGTCCGCTGGGGCGACGAAGGACAAGGCGTAATCGGCATCTTCTTTGGTCATGGTGAAGGTCGGCATGACCAGTATCCAGTGGGAATTGATGGCGCCGGTCTGGTGGGCCTTGCAGCCCCGGACGACGATGCCGTCCTTGCTTTTTTCCACTACGCGGCAGAACATATCCGGATCGGCCTGCTTGCTCGGGGAAAGGCCCCGGTCGCCTTTGACGTCCGTCATGGCGCCGTCCACTGTCCAGTCTTCCTCCTGCATCTTCAGCAGGAAATTCGTGAACCGCTCGTGGTATTCGGTGCCGAGCTTCTTGTCCATTTCAAAGGTGACGCTGTCCACGGCGTTGATGGCATCCATGCCCACGCAGCGCTGGAAGCAGGCGGCAGTTTTCTGGCCCATGAGCCGCTGCATCTTGACCTTTTTTACGAGGTCTGCGGCGCTCTGGTGCAGATGGCAGAAACGGTTGATTTTCTTTCCGGTCAGTGACGAAGTTGCAGTCATCAATTCCGCATATTGGGGGTCCTGGGCAAGCTCGTAAGTCATTTTCACGGAGTTCATCGAGGGGCGGATAACCGGGTGGTCAACGACGTTCTTGACCTCCTCGCCCATCAGGTAAACTTTGAAATTCATCTTCCTTAAACTCTCTTCATACTGTTCGGGTGTCATTAAAGGCATGATATAAACCTCCTTAGTAAATATTCATGTTGTTGGGTTTGCCGGCAGGCCGCCTTTTGCGGGGGGCCTGCCGATGGTTATTTATTAAAGATTAACTTTTTACTCGTCACCGATCCTGCTGTTGAAGACAGGGTCTTTGGCCTTGTCGTATTTCTGCCATTTGCGGAAGAAATCCTTGCCGTAGATCAGGAGCACAGAGGATGATTCCGACCGCAAATGCGTAGCCGGCGCCTCTGGAGATGAGCACCGCGCCGACTATACCGGCAACGCCCAGGTCATTGAATGTCCTGGCCTTGAGGATACCCACGCGAACGGCCACATAGCCCTGCACCAGCATGGTGAGCGAAAGGGCGATCGGCAGGATGGGCTTTACCAGGGTTACGATCGGCGAGAAGAAGTAGCCGGTGAACGTTCCCCAGCGGAAGGAACCGACGCCGCCGAAGAGGCTGTCCATGGCTTCCTGGCCGTGCTTGTAGCGCTCGCACTCCACCACCTGCATGGCCGCCCACATGGGTCCGCACATGGAGAGGTCGGGCCCGAACATCGACATGGTGATATTTCTCATTCCAACGATGATGTTATTGCGGTTGGCGTCAAAGTGGATGTTCTCGTCGCCGTGACGGAACTCGCGGGCCTCATCGATCAGCGCGTCTGCCTGGATCAGCTCTCCGAAGAGCACGATGTAAGTGGCGGCAACCAGGGGGGCTGCCGACAAATACAGTGAAAATGGCGGGAAGCCAATCCTGTCGGAGAAAGGCGTCCATTGTGTGAAAAGAGCTCGTAGAACTGCGGGACGGTGAAGCCCCATCTTTATGTCCGGCCAGGGAAGCTCGCCGAACAGGGGAGCGATGACAATAGCCAGGAGCATGGCGGGCATGAGGCCGAGGTCGGACAGGTATTTGAACCCGGCATGCTTTGAACGCAAGCGTTTTGAAATGGTTCGAGAACAGGATGTAAAAGGCAAAGCCGATGGCGATAGTGATCGTCCAGGGGAACGTGTCAAAACGGCCGCCCTTTTCAAAAACCAGCCTGACCGCAGCGACGCCTGCGCCCAGAAGGATGCCGGCCTTGAGGGCGTCCGGCACGATGTCGACGAACTTTTTCGCCAATCCCGTCCCGCCCAGGATCAGGGAGAAGAGCCCGAGTTCGAATTCGAAAGCGATCAGGGCGTGCATGCGGGGAACGCCTTCCGGGAATGTCTTCAGCCACAGCAGCAGGAGCGGGATGGCCGGGGTGATCCACCCGGGGACGACGGGGTCGCCGAGGTGCGCGTGCCACAGATAGAGAAAGCCGTTGAGGATGACGATGGTGATTGCGATTTCAAAGGGCATCCCGAGATATTCCGTAAGTATCGGGATAATGCCGAGACAGACGGCGCACATGATAAGTCCCTGTGCGTAGTCGGCTACCTCAAACCGGTAATGGATGAAGGGAAGCCGAATCTCAAAGGGCCCGAAGGGAATGAAGGGCTGTTTTTTGCCGTATTCTCGCTTTATGACAGGTCCTAACCAACTCATGTTCTAAACTCCTTTCTGAATGAATGTTGAATCTATTGCTTTGTTGGTACAGGCCTAATACACGGATCGTGCCGGAACTGAACGAAGGTCACTGAAAAAGGTGCAAGTTATTAGGATTATAAGTGAAATTAAAAATGAAAATACAAGAGGGGGCAGCGCAGCAACAGATCCAAACTATGCAAAACTGCACATACGCAGTTACGATAGTAAGGTTAATATTATGATATTAAAGGTAAATTGCAATAATGCGACGGTCGCATAAATGCGACTACTGTTTGGTCAGTTGATATTTCGTGGCTTTCCGGAATATTGTGGCCCGGTCGACCCCGAGGATTTCCGCGACTTTTTTCCATGACCTGTGTTCCCGGAACGTTTCTTCGAGGAGATAGCGCTCGGTCTGCTCCACAGCCTCCTTCAAGCGGGTCCCCGGCTTCGGATGTCGGCCGTTGCGCACGTGGATGGAATCGGGAAGGCTGTCCAGCGTGATTTCGCTGCCCGGCGACATCACGATAAGGCGCTCCATGAGGTTCTTGAGCTCCCGGACATTTCCCGGCCAGGAGTAGCTGACCAGCTTGTCCAAAACTGCCGGTGACAGTGTTTTCGAGTACCCGAAATGCCTGTTGAACTCATCCAGGTAATGGCGGACAAGGAGGGGAATGTCATCTTTGCGCTCGCGCAGGGGCGCGACATTGATCGGCACGACCATCAGCCTGTAGTAGAGGTCCTCGCGGAAGGTGCCGTCCTTGAGCATTTTAACCAAGTCGCGATTGGTTGCCGCTATTATCCGGACGTTGATGGGGATTGCCTTGGTGGCGCCCACCCGGGTGATTGCCTTGTCCTGGATGGCCCGCAGGATTTTCACCTGCAGGGTCAGAGGGAGTTCGGCCACCTCGTCGAGAAAAAGCGTGCCGTTGTGGGCAAGCTCGAAGAGCCCCGGCTTGCCCTCTTTTTTGGCCCCGGTGAAAGCCCCTCCCTCGTAGCCGAAAAGCTCCGACTCCAGGAGCTGCTCGGGTATGGCGGCGCAATTGATGCTGATAAAAGGGAGCGAGTCACCCTTGCCTTTCTTGTGGACAAGCTTGGCCACGAGTTCCTTGCCCGTCCCGGATTCGCCCGTAATCAGCAGTGTGGAGTCCACTTCCGCCATCTTCACGGCAAGCTCGATTATCTGCGTCATCTGCTTGCTGCGGAATACCAACTGCGAGTCCTGGATCTGCATGGAGCGCAGGTGGTTGAGCTCGGCCTTGTACTTCATGGCCTGCTCTTTTTCCTGGGTGAGCTCTTCCCGGAGAGCCACAAGCTCGGTGATGTCCCTGACATTTGTGACCACCCGGAAGAGTTTACCGTCCGGATCGAAAATCGGGTTGCCTGTCACGAGGATCTGCTTCTTGCCCTTGACGGTCTGGTTTATGGTGATGCTCCTGAGCTCTTTCATGACGAGGATTGTGACGGACTGGTCAAAGTAGCCGTCCTCGACCAGCTCGTGCATGGTCCGGCCTATGACCTCCTTTGCCTTGATCCCCGTGATCCTTTCATAGGCCTCGTTGATATCGAGCACGCGGCCGTCCGCATCCGTTATCCAGATACCGTCATAGGAGGAGTGGATGATTGACTCGAGTTCGCGGTTGAGCCCCTTCACGACGCCAAGTTCATGGGAGATGTTGTTCAAATTGGAAATGTCGTGGAAGACGCTCACCGCTCCCGTCACTACCCCGGAGCGCATGATCGGGGCGTAATTAACAATCAGAGAGCCCCCTTGACCTTGAAACTTCTGGCCGGTACAGGGGCTTGCCGGTGCGCATTATTTCCAGCAGGCGGGTGTCGGGAATTATTTCCAGGACGTTGCGGCCGACACATTCGCTTGCCTTTATCCCGAGGAGCTCCTCGGCCATGCGGTTGGCCAGGACGAGATTTCCTTCGGCGTTGATGGCTACGATCCCGCTTTCCGCCGAGTTCATGATCGAGTAGAAACCGCTCGCGCAGGTCGGTCAGGATTTCCTTGAGTCCCGCCGAGTAGCTTTCGAGCGAAATGACACCTGCGATGTTCCCCTTTGCGTCGAGCACGATGCCCGGGACGAACGAGCTGGGGATTAACAGCACTTGATCGTCGCTCGACAGCCTGGGCTGATCCTTGACAATCCATCTGTTTACTGTGGTGGTCATGGATGCACCGCCGTCCAGGGCTGCCAGCAAATCACCCAGGGTGACGGCTCCGGTCAGTTTACTTTGACCATCAACGACCGGGGCGATATCGACCCCTTTTGACTGCATCAACGACAATGCCTTCCCTATTGAGTCTCCCGCGGATATGGGAGGCACTTGTATCACCAGCGATGATACTTTCATTGAGTATTCGGAGACGAGCACGGCAATTCACTCTGTTGTTTTCCGGGCTGCACTCCTGCCTTATTTCCAGATTGCCCGGGGCAAAAGAAGTCATCAGGAGGGGCAGCTCGGGATTTCAGGGCAAATCCGGATTGGCTACTGATATTCCGATATCGTCTAAAAGTCAAGGGGTATCGGGTATTTAGAAAAGGGGAGGGCAAAAAGAGGAGAAAAAAGGGCTGCCCCGCCGGCAGCCCTTTCCATAGAGACCCGTTTCCGGGTCAGTATTTTTTCGTCTCCTCCTGTTTCGTTATGGCCCTGAGGCCGCCTTCGGCCAGCGCGGTCATCTCGTCTTCGCCGGGATAGATGAAGACGGCGGACAGGGACTCGACATATTTCTTTACGGCACCGGTCAGGAGGGTGGAGTGGGCGAGGCCGCCCGTCAGGATGATGCCGTCTACCTGGCCCTGGAGGACGGCGGCCATGGAGCCGATGTCCTTGCCGATCTGATAGGCCATGGCCTCGTAAACGAGCTTTGCCTTTTCATCTCCGGACCTGACCATCTCTTCCACCTGCCGGGCATCGGTCGTCCCGAGATAGGCTGACAGACCCCCGCGCCCGACAAGCCTTCCCTGGAGCTCCTTTTTGTCCATTTTTTCAGCGAGGGCCACAAGGTCGGCGGTCGGCAGCGAGCCCGCCCGTTCCGGGGTGAAGGGCCCTTCGCTCAGGCCGTGGGTGCAGTCGATAACGCGGCCCCTCTGGTGGGCGCCCACGGTTATCCCCCCGCCAAGGTGGGCCACGACAAAATTAAGCTCTTCATATTTGCGCCCCATGTCCGCGGCGCAGCGCCGGGCGGCGGCCTTCTGGTTGAGCGCGTGGAAGGCGCTCTTGCGCTCGATTTCCGGGATCCCGGATAACCTTGCAAGGGGCTGGAACTCGTCGGTGCTGGGCGGGTCGACGATTATCGCCGGCATCCCGTATTGCCTGGAGATTTCCATGGCCATTGCCGGGCCGAGGGCTGAAGGGTGCCTGCCGTACCTGCCTTCCAGCAGGTCGCGGCACATTTCCTCGTCGATGGCGTAAGCCCCGGCCGCCGCCGGTTTCCCCAGCCCGCCGCGCGAAACAATCATGTCTATTTCAGCCGAGGTTGACGCCGTTCTTCTCCACGAACTCGCGCAGGCCTTTAGCCCTCAGCGGGAGCTGCTCCGCCAGGGTCGCGAACGGGGCAAGGTCCTTGTCGCTGTAGCGGATCGTCTCGACGGCCCTCTGCTCCTTTCCCGTGAAAAGGGCCGCCTTGGTCGAAGTGGAGCCGACATTGAGGATCAGGAATTTTTTCTCGGCCATTTCAACCTCCATTGCCTGACGCGACACAAGCCAGGGCTATTTCCGCGAACTTGTTTTCATTCGAGACAAAGGGCAGGTCCACGAGCACCGGGCACATGGTCCCGACGATCATCCCGGCGGTGCGCATCTTCCCGAAAAACACGAGCATCTCCGCCAGGAGGTAGCCCGTGTCCACCTCGGGGACGAGATAAATGTCGACATTGCCGGTCACGACGCTCTTCAGGCCCTTGCGCTCGGCGGCGACGTGGCTCAGCGAGCAGTCGATGTCAAGGGGGCCTTCCACTATGGCCTTCCCGAACTGTTTGCGGTCCGACATCTTGGAGAGGATCGCCGCGTCCAGGGTCGACGGTATGCCGGGGTTCACCTGTTCGATGGCGGCGAGGACCGAGACCTTCGGTGCGTCAATGCCGAGGACGGCCGCAAGCTCGATGGCGTTTTCCAGGATGCACTGCTTTTCCGCCAGGCCTGGACAGTCGTTTAAAAAAGTGTCCGTCGCGAGGATAAGTTTATTGCTTTTGAGGAGCTGGAATACTGAAACGTAGCTGGCGAACTTCTTGCTCACGAGCCCCTTTCCCGGGTCAAGGACGGCCGCGAGGAACAGGTTGCGGTCGGCAGCGCCCTGCATGAGGATGTCCGCCCGCTTTTCCCTTACGAGGGAGACCGCGGCGTCGATCGCAGGCGCTGTCCCGGGCCTCGACGATTTCGAGGTTCATCTTGCCCAGGCCGCTTTTTGCGAGCGCGCCCTCGATCTGATGCGGGTCCCCTATAAAGACTGGTTGGATCATCCCTGCAAAGGACGCCTTGCCGATCAGGTCAAGGTCAGTCCGTGCGGAAACCGGTACGGCGATCCTTTTCCTGGGCCCCTTTTTTGCCGCGGCGATGAGTTCATCAAACGTTCCGATCATGTCATTCACCTCCCTTCATCCTGTCGGCAACGACAACGGACAGGGCGATCTGATCGGCGATGTTATCGCTGAAATCGGAGCGCGCCGGGATGCAGATGGGACCCCGGCTCGTTGCCACCAGGGAACAGCGCGAAACGTCGAGGAAGAAGTCCAGCTTGCAGAGGATGTTGCCGGTGTCGAGGCAGGGGACGAGGAGGATATCCGGCAGGCCTGAGCCGTTCGCAAACATGTCGGTAAAGGAACAGGGCTTAATGATTTCACAATCGCCCAGTTCACCGGATTCGGCCGCCTTCCGCAGGTGTTCGTAATCGATGTATGATTGGAGCTTTTCCCGGGAACCCCTCTGCCCGGAGAGGACCGAGATGCGGGGTCTCGGCGTGCCGAGGAGCTTCAGCAGGAAAACGGCGTTCTGGCAGATTTTTATCTTGGCGTTCAAGTCGGGCCGGATATTGACGCCCGTGTCGGTAAAGGCCACGAGGTGGTCCACACCGGGGATCTCCCAGAAGGAGACGACGCTCACGTTCATCCCGGAGCGGGCCTTGGCTTCTTCCCTGATGATCGACTTGTAGATGTATGAGGTCGGTATCTGGCCCTTGCTCGCAATGGGCAGGGCGCCCGAGAAAACCATCCCGATGCCGAGGTTGGAAATGGCCTGCGGGTCTTCGTTGACTATGATCTCGAACCTGCCGATGTCGAAACCGATCCTGCCCGCGATCTCGGTCATCTTCACCTTGTTGCCGATGAGGACGGGCTCTATATAGCCCATCTCCCAGCTCTTCTTCACGGCGAGCATGAACTCTTCGTCCTCGGGGGCGAGGACCGCGAGCTTCATCGGCCCCTTGAGCTTCGCCAGTCCCGAAATGTCCTTGAGTGATCTGATCATTTAGCCTCCAGCTTTCAGTGTTTATCCATTTTGTGCGGGATACAATGTCTCCCGCATAAAATGGAGGGAGAGAAACGCACCTATCGACAACAATTAAATGAGCAAAATAAATGCCAGGGTAAATATCTGAATGTCGGGCTTGAATCAGGGACAGAGTGACAAATTTTCAAGAGTTTATGGTGTTGAATCTAATCAGCGCCAGCTGAACCACGCGGAAAAACTAACAAACAATGTTGAAAATTTCAACAGCGTTAAAAAAATCAACGCTCAATTCTTCAACATTCCGAGCTTTTTCATCTGGTGGTATAGCCCCAGCCGGGACAGTCCCAGGAGCCTGGCGGCGGCGGTTTTATTGCCAGCCGTCTGTTCGAGCGCCCTGGATATCAGCGAAGACTGAAAATTCCGGGTGCCCTCGATGTAATTGAGGCCGCCCTCTGCATGTGCCAAGGAGTCCGATGAGGGGGCCGCCTTTTCGCCATCCATTTTTAGGGTAAGGTGCCGGGGCTGGATCACGGTGTCATCTTCCAGGATCATGATCCGCTCGATTATATTGAGCAGCTCCCTGATATTCCCGGGCCAGTGGTAATTGACGAGCAGGCCGCGCGCTTCATCCGAAATCTGTTTTAAGGGCTTGTGAAATTCCGTGCTGAAAAGGCTGATGAAATGCTCGGCGAGCGGCAAGATGTCTTCCCTTCGTTCCTGCAGCGAGGGCAGGCGGATATTTATGACGTTGAGCCGGTAGTAAAGGTCGGGACGGAACGCCTTTTCCTCTATGGCTTTTTTCAGATCCCTGTTTGTCGCGGCGATTATGCGGACGTCCACTTCTATTTTCTTTTCGCCGCCGACCCTCCGGAAAGTCTTGTCCTCGATGACCTGCAGGACTTTGGCCTGCAGGGCGGGAGACATCTCCCCGATCTCATCCATGAACAGGGTGCCGCGGTGGGCCAGTTCCACGAGGCCCTTTTTCATTTTCTTCGCGTCCGTGAACGCGCCCGCCTCATGGCCGAAGAGCTCGCTTTCCAGGAGGTTGCCGGGAATGGAGGCGCAGTTTATCTCGACAAAAGGCTGGTATGCCCTCATGCTGTTGTAGTGGAGGCACTTGGCTACGAGGCTCTTGCCCGTGCCGCTCGCCCCCTCGATCAGAATGGTGGAGGCGTCGCTGTTAGCCACCCGCGCGAGGACTTCCAGCACTTTCTGCAGGGGTTCGCTCCTGCCGATAATGTTGTGGTAGCCGTAGCGTTCCTTGTTGTCGTAGATGGTCTGCTGGATCTCCTGCCGCAGGTTGCGGATCTCCAGGGCCATTTTGATGATCGAGGCTATGGCCCGCGCCTTGACGGGCTTGTGGATGAAATCAAAAGCCCCCCGGGCCAGGGCCTTTTTCACGGAGTCGATGTCGCCGTACGCGGTCATCATGATGACGATCATTTCCGGATTGGTTTCCCGAACTGAGCCCAGCACGTCTATCCCGCTCATGTCGGGAAGCCTCATGTCGAGCAGGATGAGGTCGATGTCCCCGGAGTTGACTGCCTTGAGGCAGGCCTCCCCGCTTTCGGCAAGGCTCACTTCATAGCCCTCGTCGACCAGGGCCTTCTGCAGGGTTTCCCGGATCAGTTCGTTGTCATCCGTTACCAGTATTTTATACATTAAGGCTCTCCCTCGTATGGAAGAACAATGCTTACCCTTGTCCCGCCCGGCTTGATATTCTCTATGAAGATCAGGCCCCTGTGGGCCTCCACTATCTTGTTGCAGTTGTAGAGCCCCAGGCCGGTCCCGGCAGGCCTGGTGGTGAAGAACGGGTCGAACACCTTGTCCATCAGTTCCGGGGGTATGCCTTTGCCGTTGTCCTCGACCGTGATCCTTGCACCGCCCCTGCGCATCTCGTAAATGTCTCCAGTCAGGGCGCTCGTCGATATTTTCAGCGTGCCTTTCCCCGTCATCGACTGCACGGCATTGAGACAGATGTTGATGACAGCCTCCCTGATCTTTTCCTGGTCCATGGCTATGGCCGGGAGTTGTTCCTGGAGGTCCATCTCGATCTCGACATTGGCTTTCTGGCAAAGCCCCGCGAGGAAGTCCGCCGCCTTGCCGATGACCTGGTTGAGATCGGCCGGCTTCAGGTCCATTTCCCGTATCCGCGACAGGTTCAGGAGCTCCCCGATGATATTGTCCACCCGGTCGATTTCCTCCATTGATTTGAGGAGCAGCTTCCTCTGCGGGTCGTCGGGGCCCAGCGCCTCACTCGCCAGTTCCAGGGCGGCCTCGATGCCCATGAGGGGGTTGCGGATCTCGTGCGAGATCCCGGCCGCCAGCTGGCCGATTGTCGCGAGCTTGCTCATCCTCTGGACCTGTTCGCTGATTATCCTGCGCTCTGTCACGTCCTGGATCAGGAAAATGGTCCCGGTCTCGTTTCCGGCATGGTCCTTCAGCGCGGAGGCGGTCACTTCAAGGTACACTTTCTTACTTTCCGCATTACTGAAATCAAGCGCCCGTGTAAGTGCACCCGCAGCGGGCAGGGGAGAGCCGCATGACATCCCGGCGAGGAACTCGAACCCGCTCTTGAGTCCCGTGAGGTCCTCAATCCGGGAATCGAGGGCCCTCGCGGAATCAATGGACAAAATGGCGGCCGCTGCCTTGTTTATCTCTATTATCTTGCCTGATTTATCAACGCACAGGATGCCGTTTGGGGAACTCTCCAGGACATTCTCCTTCAGGTTGCGCTCGGCCACGAGCTGCTCCGAAGACTTGCTGTTTTCGATGATGATGCTTGCCTGGTTGGCAAAGATGGTGAACGCCTCGATTTCCGAAGGGGAGATGGGTAAGAGCCCGATGGGGCGGTTAACTCCCATGCAGCCAATGATCTTTCCCTTCACCGTAAGCGGGGCATAGACTATACGGCCCCTCCCCAGTTCCACGGTGAGTTTCTTGTCTATCCTGGTAGCCTTATGGTCATTGAAGGCATCTTCGAAATACACTGTCTCCCCGGTCTTCACGACCAGGGTCTCGATGCAGTCATGCCGGTGGAGGTGAAAGGGTTCCTGGTAGGATTTGAGTTCGCTCTCGTGGCTGAAACCGGTGACCATCCGGCACTGGAGGGTTTCCCCGTCCCTGTTGATAAGAAAGAGGCACGCCGCCGAAAAGCCGAGGTCCTTCTTGGCGCTCTGCAGGATGGCTTCCAGGATCTCGTCGAGGCTTACCTGCCGGGTCAGCAGGTTGGATATCCGGAAAATGGATGCGATGACCCTGTTCTTGGCCTCGAGTTCCTGCCTGAAATTTTCCACTTTTCCCCAGCCGGTAATTTGATTCAATTACCTATTGCACAATGCAGGCCAAATTTGGAGGGGAATTTTTCATCTCCGGGCGAGCCATTTTTCGAAGCCGGCAGACCTTTTCGCCTTCATGCCCGGGGATTCCGTTTCTTTCCGGAAGATTTCGTAGAGCTCGTCCATGATCCCGGCGGCTTTCTCCATCAGGGCGATCCTCTCCAGGATCCGGCCGTCGCGGTCGCTCTCTTCCTCCATCTCCAGCGAACGTGGCATCCTCATGGACTGGAAGAGGAAGTGGTCGGCCTTGATCGTGAATTCCCAGGAAAATTCCTCCGCGCTCAACCTGACCCGGGCCTCCTTGATCTTCTTGCCTTTCCTCAGGGCCTCCTTCCCCTCTTCAAGGGCGGCGTTGAGGCCCTGGCAGACGACCGATTCGGAGTATTCGCCCTCACCCGATTCGAGGACCATGCGTTTGAGGAATATCAGTTCCACGTCGCCCCGGGAAATGGCGATCTTGCCGCTGCGCTCTTCGGACTTGAACCAGAGCCAGACCAGGAACTCCCGTCCGGGCGAGGCGGCGGGCTTGTCCTCACCTTCGCTGTCCTCCGGGCCTGGTGCAGCGGAGTCCCAAGGCGCGAGGGGCGCAAGGTCCATTTTGAACGAGCTCTTGAAGAGGTCCTTGAAGTCCTCGACTGGCGCGGGCGAAAGGGAGCAGAAGTAGACGGTCTTCCCGCGCAGCGACCAGCATGCCTCGAAAAAAGACGGCACGGGGGGTATGATGCCCGCCAGTTCAAGCCGGACCTTCTCCTTCAAGTCCTCCCGCCTCTCCCGGCTCAGGAATTTTTTCCCGGTTTCGGCCTTTATTTTCTTTTCCTCTTCCAGGAAGCGCAGTTTCAGCAGGGAAGGGCGGGATGACTTTCCTGTCGACCCTCATGGAAAACACAAGGTATTCCCCGACTGCATAATTCGCGAATTGAAAATCTGTGTCGAGGGGGTTGTCCACGCTGGTCCAGCCCGTCATTTTTTCGGCATGGAATGTCTGTTGAAACGAGAAGCGCTGATCATCTCGTTGAAAAAATTATTGAAATTTTCCGGCAGGTCGCCTTTTACCCTGAACCTGGAAAAGCTTAAGCGGATCTTTGACAATGCCCATGAATACTCCAGTCGAATGTTTTGGGCGGACACTATATTCCGGGAGGCAGTAAGTCAAGCACGGAAATTCTAGGTTGGCCATGGTGCCTGCATGCTGAGGGTCAGGAAAAACGGGAAGTGTCTCTCCTGAAAGCCATCGCAATGATCCAGTCGGAGAGGATCTGGAACCTGTTTTTATAGCGGGGCATCATGGCCAGTTTAAACAGCTTCCAGATCAGCCAGGCCGTGAACTGCCGGAAGTGCCAGCCGTAAATATCGCAGACGCCCGACATGAAGCCGAGCGAGGCCATGTCGCCCCGGTTCCTGAACCGGAACGGCACGCTTTTGGCGGGATTGAGTATCCTGCGCGCCGCGTATTTTGCCTGCTGAACGGCAACGGAAGCCGTCGCGGCGAGCGGCTTTCCGTCCTGGAGCGCCAGGGCGCAGTCCCCCAGGGCAAATACGCCGTCATGCCCGGGGACCTCGAGAAATTCGTTGGTGATGATGCGCCCCTGCGCGTCCCGGCCGACGGGGGGCGCGATTTCGACTTCGCGCGCCCTGATCCCCGCTGCCCACACCAGCAGGCCGTTGGAGATCCTGCGCCCGTTGGCAAGCCGGATGAATTCGCGGCTGACGCTCGCGATGGGGGAGTCCGTCATCACCTCAACCCCCATGTCCCTGAGGCGGTCCAGGGCAGCCCTGGAAAGGCTCGGGGGGGAATGACGTGAGCACATTGGAGGCGGCCTCGATCAGGTTGACCTTGATCTCCCCGGGGCTTATTTCCGGGTATTCGCGGGTCACTATCTGGCCGAGGAACTCGGCCATTTCGGTCACCAGTTCGACGCCGGTGCAGCCGGCCCCCGCCACGTTGAAGGTCAGCATTTCCCTTTTCACAGCGGGATTGGCCTCTATCGCGGCCCTCTCGAGGCAATTGATTATGGAGTTGCGCAGCCGGATCGCGTCGTAAACCGATTTGAATGTGATGCAGTTTTCCGCCGCACCGGGTATGTTGTAGAAATTGGCCTCGCTCCCGGGGGCGAGGACGAGGACATCGAATTTAAACCGGCCCGAGGCGGTGATGAAAGATTTTTCGACCAGGTCCACGCCGGTGACTTCCTCGTTGCGGATATTCACCCTTTGCGGGTCGGCAATCTTGCGGATGGGTACGACCACGTGCCGCGACTCGACGGTCCCCGTGGAGACCTCATGGAGGAACGGGGTATAGAGGAAATAATTATTGCGGTCGAACAGGGTGACCCGGGCCCGGCTGTCCGAGCTCAGATGGCGGCAGCAGTACAGGCCGGCAAAACCGGCCCCCAGGACCCCGATTCTGATTTTTTCCATGATTGTCGAGTTTTAATTGAAAGATGCTGTGATGTAAAAAGGTTTTGCGGTCTGCCGCGGCGGATATTTTCTTTTATGGAGCCCGGGTTGTGTGATATTAAACCGGCAAATTCCACCAGGGTATACTTGATGAGCTTAAATAAAGAGCTGAAATATTTCGTCCTCCTGAGACTGCTGCTGCCGGTGATGTACCTGGTTTTGCGCATTTATGCCGGTACGCTGAGATTGAAAATTGAAGACAATGCTCAGGTGGTGTCAGGCGTTGAAAATGGCAAAGAAGGTTGTGATGGCGAGCTGGCACCAGCGCTTTTTCGGGGGGTTTTTCCTGCCGAGGGCGCTGGGCATGACCCCCTGCATCATGATCAGCCGCAGCCGCGACGGGGATTTCATAGCCAATGTGGTGAGCCGTATCGGGTGGCTCCCCGTCCGGGGCTCGAGCTCTCGCGGGGGGCGCGAGGCCTTGCGGGAAATGGTGGCGGGAGTCATGAAAAATAAACTGGGGGGTCATATTGTGGACGGCCCGACCGGACCGCCTCGGGTGATCAAGCCGGGACTCGTCGCGCTGGCGCAGCAGGCGGGCGCCTCCATATGCCCGACATACGTTTCCTACGAGGACGCCTGGGTATTCAACAGCTGGGACAGGTTCATGGTCCCGAAGCCGTTTTCCGGCGTGCTGCTGAGGTTCGCGGAGATGATCGATGTCCCGGAGGAACTGGACGAGAAGGGTTTCGAGGAGTTCCGCCGGTATGTCGAGCAAAAGATGATTGAGGGTTACGACGAGGCGGATAGGTACTGGGACGGGAAAAGGAAGACGCCGATGACGTATGCTTGTTATCCGGTGGAGTAAGTGGAAGGGCGAAGGGTAAGGGCTAAAGGCTAAGGGAAAATAAACAAAATCCTTTAGCCTTTAGCCTTTTGCCCTTAGCCCCCGTTTATCGACATCCGTATTGTCCCCCCTCTGCCGAGTATATCGTGAAGGTGGACGTAGCCGATCAAGCGTTTCTTGCTGTCGACCACAACGAGGGCGGTTATCTCTTTCTTTTCCATTATTTCGAGTGTGGCTGCGAGGCTGGTGCCCTCGTCGATGGTGAGCGGAGATTTCGTCATGAGGTCGTCGACGGTTTTCTTGCCGAAGTCTGTCTGCCGGCGGACACAGCGCCGCACGTCCCCATCCGTAAGAATCCCCAGGAGGACATTGTCCGTGTCCGTGATGAGGACGAAGCCGACGTTTGATTCATCGATGAGCCCCACGGCCTCGAGGGCCGGCGCCCCGCTCAGGATTTTCGGGACTTTCTCCCCGCGGACCAGCACGTCCCTGACTTTTGCCATGAGCCGCTGGCCCAGCGTCCCGCCCGGGTGGAACTTGTAGAAATCGTTTTCGTTGAACTTCTTCATCTGGATCAGGGCGACTGCGAGGGCGTCCCCCATAGCGAGGGTTGCGGTCGTGCTGGAAGTAGGCGTGAGACCGAACGGGCAGGCCTCCCTGTCCACGCCGATATCGATGACGACATTGCTCAGGCCTGCCAGGGTGGAATTCATCTTCCCCGTGAGCGATATGATCGGGACGGGCAGTTCTTTGAGATTGCAGATGATGACGTTGAGTTCGCTTGTCTCCCCGCTGTTGGATATGGCGAGGACGACATCCTCCTTGGTGACAATGCCCAGGTCGCCGTGCAGCCCCTCGACGGGGTGCAGGAACAGGGCGGGGGTGCCGGTGCTCGTCAGGGTGGCCACGATCTTGTGGCCGATGAGGCCTGATTTGCCGATTGCCGGTGACGATTACCCTTCCCTTGGATTTATAAATCAGGTCAACCGCCTCGCAGAAAGAGGTCCCCAGCCTGTCGATAAGGCTCAGGATGCTTTCCGCCTCGATCCTGAGGACGTCCCTGGCGTGGTTGATAGTTTCCTCTTTTTTCATCGGTACCTCTTGTTTTGGCAGTAGTGACTATCAGATAATAGGGGGTATGACAAGGCGGTTTTTCAGAACAGCCAAATGCCCAAAGGAGAATCAGGGAATGGAAATTTCCAATCATGAGATAATATTTCAGTCCAAGGCTGGAACTAGGTTGTATTCATTGATTTCGACAACCGCCCGCGACGCGGGCTGTGATTCGATGCTTTGCGGAAATCGGGAGGTAAAGTCGGGCAGCAGAGGGCCGTTCAGCGGATGATGACTTCGCGCACGTACCTGCCGATGGCCTTTTTCAGCTCCAGGAGGTCTTCGTCCGAAGGGGCCTTGAGTCCGGTCATTTCGGGGTCAAGGATTTTGGCGGGGACAAATTTCTGGAGGGCGTATCTTTTTGCGCCCTTTACCGCCTTGCCCATCTTCAGGTAATCGCCGGGCAGAAGACAGCCCCAGGCAACGGTAGTGCGGAACTCATGGTCGATTCCCGATGAAAGTGATAATATCGATGCTCTCGCCTGATGACCTCGGCCTCAATGCCGGAACGTGTTACCTCGCCGTACCTGCTTTCCGATCTCGGTTTCTTGGCGGCATGGAGCGGGGCCTTTATGTCCATCGCGATGTAATCCGGCGAGCTTCCCGTAAATCATGGATTTGAGGGCGCCGGGATTCGAGCCGTTCGTGTCGAGCTTGACGCTGTAGCCGAGCCCCTTGACGCGGGAGATAAAGTCATCAGGTCGGGCTGCAGGGTTGGCTCCCCGCCGGTTATGACAACCCCGTCGAGTTTGCCCCTGCGGGCCTCGAGAAAGGAAAAGACGTCGCCCTCCGGGATGCATTCGCCGAAACCGGTCGGGATCGACCAGTTCAGGGTTATAGCAATAGGGACACCTGAAGTTGCACCCCTGGGTGAAAACTATAGCGGCTATTTTCCCCGGATAGTCGATCAGGGAAAATTTCTGCAGGCCCCCGATTCTCATCTAAACTGAAAAGACCTTCCTGATCTTGAATTCTTCCTGTTTGCCCTTGTTCCATTGCTTCACGGGGCGCAGGTACCCCACCACGCGCGAATACACCTCGCAGGGCGCCTGGCACATGGGGCAGAGTCTCCTGCTCCCCGGTGATGTACCCATGGTTGGTGCAGACGCTGAACGTGGGGGTGAATGTGAAATACGGCAGATGGTAAGTGTTGCAGATCTTCTTGACAAAAGTCTTGGTTGCGGAGGGGTCCTGGATGCGCTCCCCGGCAAAGGCATGGAAAACGGTCCCCCCCGTGTACCTCGTCTGGATATCGTCCTGGAGGTCAAGGGCCTCGAACAGGTCGTCCGTGTAATTGACGGGCAGCTGGCTCGAATTGGTATAGAACGGGTCGGCGCCGTTCTAGCCGTTGCCGTTGTCGTTGGCGCAGATGATCGCCGGGAATTTCTTCTTGTCGATCTGGGCCAGCCTGTACGAGGTGCCTTCCGCCGGCGTCGCTTCCAGGTTGAAGTTGTTCCCCGACTCGTCCTGGAAGACCAGCATCTTCGCCTTCATGAAATCGAGGACCCTCTTGGCGAAATCGCTCCCCTCTTTCGTGGCGATAGTCTTTCCCTGGAAGTTGAGGCAGGCCTCGTTCATGCCCACGAGCCCGATCGTGGAGAAGTGGTTTTTCCAGTATTCGCCGAGCCTCTGCTTGACCCCGCGCAGGTAATACTTCGTGTACGGGTAGAGGTTCCCCTCCGTGAATTTCTCCAGGACCTTCCTCTTGATTTCGAGGCTTTCCTTGGCGCAGACCATGAGCCTTTCCAGGCGGGACAGGAACTCCTCTTCCGATTTCGCCAGATAGCCGAGCCGCGGCATATTGATCGTGATGACCCCGATCGAGCCCGTCAGCGGGTTGGAACCGAAGAGCCCCCCGCCCCTCTTCTGCAGCTCCCTGTTGTCGATCCTCAGCCGGCAGCACATGCTGCGGGCGTCTTCCGGGTTCATGTCGGAATTCACGAAATTGGAAAAATACGGGACGCCGTACTTGGCCGTCATCTCCCAGAGGTAGTTCAGGTTGCGGTTCTGCCAGTCGAAATCCTTGGTTATGCTGTATGTCGGGATGGGGAAGGTGAACACCCTTCCCTTGGCGTCGCCCTCGGCCATGACCTGCAGGAACGCCTTGTTGAACTGGTCCATCTCTTTCTGGAATTCCTTGTAAGTCTCTTTCTGGGGCTTGCCGCCGATGATCACGTTCTGGTCGGCATAGTACTTGGGGACGGTCACGTCCAGCGTGACATTAGTGAAAGGAGTCTGGAAGCCGACCCTCGTGGGCACGTTGATATTGAAGATGAATTCCTGCAGGGCCTGCTTGATCTCCTTGAACGACAGCTTGTCGTACTTGATGAAGGGGGCAAGCAGGGTGTCGAAATTCGAGAAGGCCTGGGCCCCCGCGGCCTCGCCCTGGAGGGTGTAAAAGAAATTGACGATCTGGCCAAGGGCGCTGCGCAGGTGCTTGGCCGGACGGCTCTCCACTTTTCCGGAGGCCCCCCGGAAGCCCTCCAGCAGCAGGTCCCAGAGGTCCCAGCCGACGCAGTAGACCGAAAGGAGGCTCAGGTCATGGATGTGGAAATCGCCGTCCACGTGGGCCTGCTTGATTTCGGGAGGGTAGATCTCGTTGAGCCAGTAGACCTTGGAAAGCTCCGAGGAGAGATAATTGTTCAGCCCCTGGAGGGAATAGTCCATGTTGCTGTTCTCGTTTATCTTCCAGTCGGCCTTTTTAAGGTACTGGTCGACGAGGTCGATCTCCATCTTGTTGGCGAGTTCTCTCAGCCTGGCGTGCTGGTCCCGGTAAATGATATAAGCCTTGGCCGTTTTCCGGTAAGGGGAGGAGAGCAGGACTTCCTCCACTATGTCCTGGATCTCCTCAACCGAAAAGATCGAGTTGTTGTAAATGTTCTCCGCAAGGGCGAGGACCTTGATCGTCAGTTTCCGGGCCGCGTCCGTATCGAACTCAGCCGTGGCATTGCCGGCTTTGGCGATTGCATTGGTGATCTTCTCCGGATCAAACGGCACTAAACGGCCGTCCCTCTTGCGAATAGTGTTTTGCATGAGAACTCTCCCGAAATATTAAGGATTTAGAATGGAATAAATAAAAACAAGCCCAATATGTTGTGGGTAAAGGATATACACAATACAATATATTGTGCAAGCAAAAACATTGAGGACAGGCCCGGAATAATAAAATTAGTTCAAAGCCATTGATTTTCCGAAGAAATCGTTTATCCCAAATATTAGTTGACTCGGCCCGGCTCGATATATAAATTACTCGAAAAAACAGGGAATCGGGGCCGTTTTTGAAACAAAAAAGCATATATATCAAAACCTTCGGCTGCCAGATGAACGTCCATGACTCGGAGCAGCTCGCCGAGCTCCTCAACGGCAGAGGGGTACAGGCTTGTCAGGGACGCCGGAAAGGCCGATCTCATAATCGTAAATACCTGCAGCATCAGGGAAAAGGCGGAACAGAAGGCAATCAGCGAGGCGGGGAAGCTCAAAAGCCTCAAGGAGGCCAATCCCGGCCTGCTGATGGGGATCGGGCGGCTGCATGGCCCAGAGGGAAGGGGCTCCAGCTCCTCAGGAAGGTCAGGGGGCTGGATTTTGTTTTCGGCACCCAGGCGATTGCCAGGGTCCCGGAGATACTCCGGAAAGTCGGGGAAGGCAGCGGCCCGATAATCGATGTCCGCCTCAACGGCGAAGCCGGGTCGATAGGGATTTTCGCGGTCCCCCCGCGGAAGAAGATCAGCGCATTTCGTCAGCATCATGCAGGGCTGCGACAATTATTGCGCGTTCTGCGTCGTGCCTTACCTGCGGGGAAGAGAAATCAGCCGGGACATGGAAAGCGTCCTCGACGAGGTCAGCCGGCTGGCCGATCACGGCATCAGGGAGGTCACGCTCCTGGGCCAGAACGTGAATTCGTACGGGAAGTCTTTCGGCTGCGGACAGGGGTTTCCCCGCCCTGCTGAGGGAAATAGGGCGCGATCGGCGGGATCGAGCGTGTCAGGTTCACGACCTCGCACCCGAAAGATTTTACGGAAGACATCATGTTTTGCTTTGCGGAGATAGAAAATCTTTGCGAACATATCCATCTGCCGGTACAATCGGGCTCAGAGCAGTCCTCGAGAGGATGAACCGCAGGTACACGAGCGGCGATTACCTGCAGGAAGGTGGAAAGATTGAGGAGCATCTGCCCGGGGATCGCCATCACGACGGACATAATAGTGGGCTTCCCGGGGGAGACGGAGGACGATTTTGAAAAGACCCTCCGGACTGATGCGGGAAATCAGGTTTGACGGGGCGTTCTCTTTCAAATACTCGGACCGGCCCGGGACGGCTGCCGAACTGCTGGACGGGAAAATAAGCGACCCGGTGAAAGCCAGGAGGCTGAAAATCCTCCAGGCCCTCCAGGAGGAACACACCCTGGAGCGCAGCAGGGAGCTCGAAGGCAGTATCCAGGAAATCCTGGTGGAAAGCACAAGCCGGAACACCGATCAGGATTTGACGGGCAGGACGCGGACCAACAGGATAGTTAATTTCAATGCTGGGCCGGGCTTGATAGGAAAGACGGTTTCAGTTAGAATAACCCAGGCATATCTGCATTCCTTGAGGGGCGAAACGCTCTCAGGAAAGGGAGGATTATAAATGCTGCTGCAAATGAAAGTTTCAGGTCTCACAATAGATCCCCTGACAAATACGCCCATCGTCATCCTGAAGGACCTGGAAGACAAGAGGGCGCTGCCGATCTGGATCGGGCTTTTCGAGGCCAGCGCCATTGCCACGGAGCTCGAGAAGATCAGCTTCTCGAGGCCCATGACCCACGACCTGATGAACGAGCTGCTGAAGAGCCTGGATATCCAGGTCACGATGATTGAAATAACGACTTGAAGGACAACACTTTTTTCGCGATGATCCACCTCCTGAAGAACTCCACTGCGGTCAAGGTGGACTCGCGCCCCAGCGACGCCATAGCCCTGGCGCTGAGGGCCAACGCCCCGATATTTGTCGATGAGAAGGTCATCGAGAAATCGAGGAGCATTGATTTCGCCAAGAAGGCGATCAATGTGGACGATCTGAAAAAAGAGAAGCTGAAGGACTTCCTGGAAAACCTCACCTCGGAGGACTTCGGCAAGTACAAAATGTGACTTTATGCGCGAGGAAGTGAGGAGACTATACCTGAAGACAGGTGACCAGGTCGTCCACCTCAGATTTCCGGAATGGGGATTTGGCGTAGTCACAGAGGAATGGAACTCCCACGTTCTGGGGGGACTTCCCACGTTAAAATAATTTTCAGGGACGGTCACACAAGGGTTTTTGACAACAATTTCGCCAACTCCTGCTGCTGCTATTATGCAGGGATCAGAAGGTGCTGAATCCCTGAAACCGCTGTCGCCACCAAAGCACGCAGAAAGAAGCGTGAATAATTCGTTGAGGAATTGCTTGTTTATTCTGTGCTTTTAGTGGCGTATTATTTTTAATGCCTGGCTATGTTAAAAATGCGATCGCGGAATTTGAAAAGTACCTGGAGGTGGAAAAGAATTTTTCCCCCCACACGCTGAAAAATTACCTGGTCGACCTGAGGCAGTTCCAGGCCTACCTGGAAGAAAACAGGATCGACGCGGGCGGAGGCAGGCGATATCAAAATCGAGCCCGCCGTGATCAGGGCTTTTCTCGGGTACATTTACCAGAAGGGGATCCGGAAGGTGAGCATTTCGCGCAAGGTAGCCACGCTCCGGACGTTTTTCCGTTCTCCTCCGAAGGGGGATCGTTAAATTCAATCCCGCGGAAATGGTCCAGGCGCCCAGGGCGGAAAAGCACCTGCCGGGGTTCCTTTCCGTCGACGAGATATTCCCGATGCTGGACGGGAGTTTCCCGAAGGGGTTTTCGGGCTCAGGGACAAGGCCATCCTGGAGCTGCTTTACTCGACGGGCATCCGGGTGAGCGAACTGACAGGCCTTAATTCCGAGGATTTTGATAGGGAGCCAGGTGCTTGATCAGGGTGCGGGGCAAGGGCAAAAAAGAGAGAATCGTTCCCGTCGGGCGAGAAGGCCCTCGCATCGCTCCGTGCCTATGTGGAGAAAAAGAGCCGTTCCGGCGGGCGCAGGTTTCCCGAGCCGGTATTCATCAACCGCTTCGGCAAAAGGCTGACGGACCGCAGCATGCGCCGGATACTGGACAGGTATGTGGTTGCTTCGGGGCTCATGAAAAAGCTCGGGCCGCACTCTCTTCGCCACTCGTTCGCGACGCACCTGATGGAGGCGGGGGCGGACCTGCGTTCGGTGCAGGAGCTGCTGGGGCACGAGAGCCTCTCGACCACGCAGAAGTACACCCGATCGGGCATGGGGAGGCTGATGGAGGTCTATGACAAGGCCCACCCCCGGGCCGGGGTTGGGCGCAAGCGCCGGGCAATAAAAAATAGAAAAGGACAGAAATGAAATCAGGGGCACGACGATCGTTGCCGTCAGGCATAACGGAAAAGTGGCCGTGGCCGGCGACGGCCAGGTGACGCTGGATACGACAATAATGAAGCACAGCGCCAGGAAAGTGCGCAGGCTGTTTAACAACCAGGTAATTGTCGGGATTTGCGGGCGCGACGGCCGACGCTTTCACGCTCTTCGACAGGTTCGACCAGAAACTCGAACAGTTTAACGGCAACCTTCTCAGGGCCGCAGTCGAACTGACAAAGGACTGGCGCACGGACAGGGTGCTGCGCCATCTAGAGGCCCTCATGATAGCGGTGAGCAGGGATTACTCCCTGATAATTTCCGGCAATGGCGACGTGGTGGAATCCGATGACGGGGTGCTGGCAATAGGTTCGGGAGGGCCGTTTGCCCTGGCCGCCGCGCGGGCCCTCATGAGGCATTCCGAACTCGACGCGCGCAGCCATTACCGAAGAGGCAATGAAAATAGCAGCGGGCATCTGTGTCTACACAAACGAGAACATAACTGTCGAAGAACTGGACATAGAGGCGGAGCCGGAACAGAAGCCGGCAAAAGTCCCGCAGATAAATTTTTTATATAAAGGTAAGTGGAAGGATCAAAACATGTCTGAGAACCCTGACTCCGAAAGAGATAGTTTCGGAACTCGACAAATATATAATCGGCCAGGCCGAGGCCAAGCGGGCCGTGGCCATCGCCCTCAGAAACAGGTGGCGCCGCCAGAACGTCCCGAAAGAGCTGATGGACGAGATATCGCCGAAGAATATAATAATGATCGGGCCCACAGGGGTCGGGAAGACCGAGATTGCCCGCCGGCTGGCCAAGATCGACAATTCGCCTTTCATCAAGCTCGAGGCGTCCAAGTTCACGGAGGTCGGGTATGTCGGCCGGGATGTTGAATCCATGGTCCGCGACCTGGTGGACCTCTCCGATCAACATGGTGAAGTCCGAGGAGAAGGAGAAAGTGAAGGCCCGGGCAAGGCGAATTTGCCGAGGAGAGGATCCTTGACCTGCTGCTGCCGCCCCAGAGGATCGAGCGCGCGGCCGCTGGAAGAGAGTGCGGACAGACTCCAAGATCGAGATCGTTTCCGCGGCGGGCCACGAGGACTCAACGCGCGAGAAGATCAGGCGCCTGCTGAGGCAGGGAAAGTTCGACGACCGCTCGGTGGAAATGGAAGTATCCGAGAGTTCCGCCGCCTCGATGCCCATGATCGAGATCTTTTCCTCTTCCGGGGTTGAAGACATGGGGATGAACATCAAGGACATGCTGGGCAACATCTTCCCGCAGAAGAAGAAGAGGCGGAAAGTGAAGGTGCCCGAAGCAATGGAAATCCTCATCCAGGAGGAATCGCAGCGTCTCGTCGACATGGACAAGGTCAACAAGATGGCGATCGAGCGGGTGGAGCAGTCCGGGATCATATTCCTCGACGAAATCGACAAGATAGTCGGCAGCGAATCGCCGCACGGCCCCGATGTCTCGCGCGAGGGAGTCCAGAGAGACCTCCTCCCCATCGTCGAGGGGTCGACGGTCAACACGAAATACGGCATGGTGAAAACCGACCATATCCTGTTCATCGCCGCCGGGGCGTTCAGCTTCACAAAACCGTCCGACCTCATCCCCGAGCTCCAGGGCAGGTTCCCCATCAGGGTCGAGCTGGACTCCCTCGGCAAGGAGGATTTCATCCGCATCCTGCAGGAGCCGAGCAACGCGCTGCTCAAACAGTACACGGAAATGCTGGCCACCGAAGAGGTTAAATTATTTTCCAGGAGGACGCCATGGCGGAAATCGCGGAAGTGGCGGCCATGGTGAACGAGAAAACCGAGAATATCGGGGCCAGGAGGCTCTACACGATCCTCGAGCGCCTGCTGGATGAAATCTCTTTCGAGGCGCCCGGACATGAAGGGGCAGACGGTAACAATCGATGCGGAATACGTGAGGGAGAGGCTATCGGATATAGTTGAAGACGAGGATTTTACGAGATACATACTCTAAAAATAGGCATGGCTTTAGGCGCAGGCATTAGGGCAAAGAATAAATTCATTTGCCTGGTGCCTAAAGCCTGATGCCTAATGCCTGATTTGGAGAGGAATTCTTATGGACGAGATCAAAAAATCAATGGAAAGGGCGGAGATCCTCCTTGAGGCGCTCCCTTACATCCAGCGCTTTTACAACAAGACCATCGTCATCAAATACGGCGGGCACGCCATGGTTGACGATGACCTGAAGAGGTCTCTTTGCCCAGGACATCGTGATGATGAGGTACATCGGCATCAACCCCGTCGTGGTCCATGGGGGCGGGCCCGCAGATCGGCGGCTACCTGAAGAAGCTGGGGAAGGATTCGCAAATTTGTCCAGGGAATGCGCGTCACCGACGAGGAGACGATGGACATCGTCGAGATGGTCCTGGCCGGGAAGGTCAACAAGGAGATAGTGGGCCTTATCAACGCCAACGGCGGGAATGCCGTGGGCTTGAGCGGCAAGGACGGCAGCCTGATCCGCGCGGAGAAATATTTCCTCAGCGCCGAGAAGGCCAAGGACACGCCGCCGGAAATCATCGATATAGGCCTTGTCGGGAAAGTGGTGGGCATCAATTCCGACCTGATCCACTCGCTGGTGAAAGAAGGCGTGATCCCGGTCATCGCCCCGACCGGCGTGGGCGAAAACGGGGAGACTTACAACATCAACGCTGATATTGTCGCCGGTGCTATCGCTGCGGCGCTCACGGCGGAAAAGCTCGTCCTGCTGACGGATGTGCCGGGGGTACTGGATGCCGACAAGCAGCTCATAAAAACGATGGACAACGACCGGGCCCGCAAGATGATCGATGACGGCATCATCGAGGGCGGGATGTTCCCGAAGGTAAAATGCTGCCTCAAGGCGCTCAAACGCGGGGTCCGGAAGGCGCACATAATCGACGGGAGACTGAAGCACGCGGTGCTGCTGGAGATATTTACGGATATGGGGATTGGGACGGAAATAATTTAGGGGCAGGCATTAGGCATTGGGCGTTAGGCATTAGGAAAGAAAACAAATTCTATGTAGGGGCGGGTCTCAGACCCGCCCGCAACAGCGATGGGCTTAGGACGGGCGGGTCTGAGACCCGCCCCTACGAAGAGATTACGGAAGCAGGTACCGGATAATGAATAATCAGGAAATTAAAAATCTGTCCGATAAATTCGTAATGGGGACTTATAAGAGGCAACCCCATCGCCCTCGTAAAGGGAAAAGGGGTGAAGGTTTGGGACGCGAACGGGAAGGAGTACCTCGATCTCCTGGCCGGGATAGCCGTATGCAGCCTTGGCCACTCGAACCCGAAGGTGGTTGCCGCGATCAGGAAGCAGGCGGGGATACTCGGCCACACTTCCAACCTTTACTATAACGAGATACAGGCCCGGGTCGCTGAAACCCTCGTGAAGAACTCCTTCGCGGACAAGGTGTTCTTCTGCAACAGCGGGGCGGAGGCCAACGAGGCCGCGATAAAGCTGGCCAGGAGGTACGCCTTCGAAAAGATGGACGGCCGCTACGAGCTGATCACCATGGAGAACTCTTTCCATGGCAGGACGCTGGCCACCATAACGGCCACAGGACAGAAGAAATTCCAGGTTGGGTTTCGAGCCCCTTCCGGACGGCTTCAAATACGTGCCGTTCAACGATGCCGCGGCGCTGGAAGCGGCTATTTCCGACAAGACCTGCGGCGTTATGCTCGAGCCCATCCAGGCGGAAGGTGGAGTGAATATCCCGGCACCCGAGTACCTGCGGGCCGTCAGGGAGATCTGCGACAGCAAGGGCCTGCTGCTGATCCTGGACGAGGTCCAGACGGGGATGGGACGGACCGGTTCGCTCTTCGCCTATGAGCAGTTCGGGATCAAGCCGGACATCATGACCCTGGCCAAGGCGCTCGGCAACGGCTTCCCCGTGGGGGCAATGCTGGCGACCGACCCGGTGGCTTCCGTGCTGGTGCCGGGGACGCATGCGTCGACTTTTGGCGGGAACTACCTGGCGATGTCGGCCTGCCTTGCCAGCCTCGATTGCCTGCTCAACGACGGCGTCCTCGAAAACTGCCGCGCAGCAGGGGAACATTTCCTGAAAAAACTGCGGGGTTTGAAAAGGAAGCACAAGAGCATCAGCGCGATAAGGGGCATGGGCCTCATAGTGGCGGTCGATACTTCCGCCGACTGTTTTGAAATCGTCGGCAAATGCCTGGAGAAGGGGCTCCTGGTGAACTGCACGTCGGCAACGACGCTGCGCTTCGTGCCCCCCCTGACCATCAGGAAATCGGAAATCAACAAGGCGGTTGGCATCCTTGACGAGGTGTTTTCGGAATTATGAAAAAGGACCTTTTGACTCTTTCGGACCTGCAGGTGAAGGATTTCGGGCTTATTTTCTCGAGGACCCAGACCCTTAAAAAAATGCAGAAGGCAGGGACAAGCTATACTCCCCTGAAGGGAAAGACGCTGGGGATGATCTTTTACAAGTCATCCACCCGGACCAGGCTCTCCTTCGAGGTCGGTTTCCACCAGCTCGGGGGGCTGGCAATTTTCCTCAGCAACCGGGACATCCAGCTCGGGAGGGGCGAGACCATCGCCGACACTGCCAAGATCATGTCACGGTACCTCGACGGGATCATGATCCGGACCTTCTCCCAGGAGTCGATCGAGGAATTTGCCGGGGCTGCCCAGGTGCCGGTGATCAACGGGCTCACGGACCTGCTCCACCCCTGCCAGATACTGGGTGACCTTTTTACGATTATTGAGAAGAAAAGTGATTACAAAGGTTTGAAAATCGCATATATAGGCGACGGCAACAATATCGCCAACACGTGGGTGACGGCCGCCGCCATCCTCCCCTTCGAGCTGGCGCTGGCCTGTCCGCAGGGGTACGATCCCGACCCCGCGATCATGGGCAAGGCCCGGGAGAAGGGCGCCGCGAGGATAAACCTGTACCGCGATCCCTTTGAGGCCGCGGAAAACGCGGATGTCCTGTACACCGACGTCTGGACCAGCATGGGCCAGGAGAAGGAGAAAGAGGCAAGGGCCGAGGCTTTCAAGAAATACCAGATCAACAGCGACGTGCTGGCCAGGGCCCGCAAGGACGCGATCGTGATGCATTGCCTTCCCGCGCACCGGGAAGAGGAGATAACTTCTGAAGTGATGGACGGCCCCCAGTCGGTGGTCTTCGACCAGGCGGAAAACCGGCTGCACGTGCAAAAGGCCGTCATGGAGATTCTAATTGGAGGAGGAACTGAAAAATGACCAAACAATTCAAAAAAGTGGTGCTCGCCTACTCGGGAGGCCTGGATACGTCGATAATAATAAAATGGCTCATTGAGACTTACGGCTGCGAGGTGATCGCGTTCGCTGCGGACGTGGGACAGAAGGAAGAGCTTGACGGCCTCGAGAAAAAGGCCCTCAATACCGGCGCGAGCAAGATCTACATCGACGACCTCAGGGAGGAATTCGCGCGGGATTTCGTCTTCCCGGCCCTGCGGGCCAACGCCATTTACGAGGGGACCTACATGCTGGGCACCTCGATCGCGAGGCCGATCATCGCCAAGCGGCAGATCGAAATTGCCAGGAAAGAGAGGGCCGACGCGGTCTGCCATGGGGCTACCGGGAAGGGCAACGACCAGGTGCGCTTCGAGCTGACTTACATGGCGCTTGAGCCGGGCATGAAGATAATAGCCTGCTGGCGCGACCCGAACTGGAAATTCGATTCCCGCCAGTCGATGTTCGACTATGCCGAGAAGCACGGGATACCCCTGCCGTTTACCAGGAAAAAGGCCTACAGCAGCGACCGCAACCTCCTGCACATCTCGCACGAGGGCGGGATCCTGGAGGACCCCTGGGCGGAGCCCCCGGAGCACGTCTTCAGTATCACGAAGTCCCCGGAGAAGGCCCCCAACAAGCCCCTTTACGTCGAGATCGATTTCGTCAAGGGGAACCCCGTGGCGGTCGACGGCGTGAAGATGAGCCCCGCCGCCTTGATGGAACACATGAACGCGATAGCCGGCGACAACGGCGTGGGCAGGGTGGACATGGTTGAGAACCGCTTTGTCGGCATGAAATCGCGCGGCGTGTACGAGACCCCGGGCGGGACGGCGCTGTGGGCGGCGCACCGGGCCGTGGAATCGATAACCATGGACAGGGAGGTGATGCTGCTCAGGGACCAGCTAACCCCGAAATACTCGCAGCTGATTTACAACGGGTTCTGGTTCTCCCCGGAGATGAAGGCCATGCAGACATTTATCGACCAGACCCAGGAGAACGTGACTGGGACGGCGCGCATCAAACTGTATAAGGGCAACTGCACGGTCGTGGGCCGCAAGGCCCCCAGGTCGCTTTACAGCGAGGACATCGCCAGCTTCGAGGAAGCCGGCCGGTACGACCAGATGGACGCCACGGGTTTCATCCGCCTCAATGCGCTGCGGCTCAAACTGCAGGCCTGGATGAAAAAACCGAAAGCGAAAAAATAACGACCTTACTGAAGAGACTGTTAAATGGCGAAGAAACCCTGGGGCGGAAGGTTCAGCCAGCCGACGGACAGGCTGGTGGAGGAATTCACGGAATCCATCAGCTTTGACCGGCGGCTTTACCGGCACGATATCGAAGGGAGCATAGCCCATTGCCGCGTCCTGGCGAAGGCGGGGGTCATCTCCGCCCGGGACGAGAAGAAGATCGTCGAGGGGCTTAAATCCGTCCTCGCCGATATCGAGCAGGGGAAGTTCGAGTTCACGGCCGACCTCGAAGACATCCACATGGCCGTGGAGACGGCCCTGACGGCAAAGATAGGGGAGGCCGGGCGAACGCCTGCACACGGGCAGAAGCCGCAATGACCAGGTCGCGCTCGACCTGAGGCTCTGGCTGCGGGAAGAGACCGGAAACGTCATAGGCCTCATCGGGGAGCTGAAGGCGGCGCTCCTGAAGGCCGCCGCAGAAGGCGGGGACGCGGTCCTCCCCGGCTACACCCACATGCAGAAGGCCCAGCCCGTCCTGCTGGCGCATTACCTGCTCGCTTTCTGGGAGATGCTCGACCGCGATGAGGAGCGCTTCCGGGACTGCCTGAAGAGGATAAACGTGATGCCGCTCGGCTCCGCGGCGCTTGCCGGGACGAGCCTCCCGCTGGACAGGAAGGTTTCCGCCGCCTTGCTGGGTTTTCCCGCGATCACGCCGCAACAGCATGGACGCCGTTTCCGACCGGGACTTTGCGGCGGAATTTGCCTTTGCGGCGAGCCTCCTCATGATGCACATGAGCCGGCTGTGCGAGGACATGGTCATCTGGTCCACGGGCGAATTCGGCTTCATCGAGATAGCCGATTCGTTCACGACGGGCAGCAGCATCATGCCCCAGAAGAAGAACCCGGACGTGGCCGAGCTGATCAGGGGAAAAACGGGAAGGGTCTACGGCAATCTCGTGGCGCTGCTCACCACCCTCAAGGGGCTCCCCATGACTTACAACCGGGACCTGCAGGAGGACAAGGAGCCGCTCTTCGACACCGTGGACACGGTCAAAGCCTGCCTCGCCGTCCTGGCCGGGATGATGGGCAACGTGCGGTTCAACACCGCGCGAATGCGCGAGGAGGCATCAAAAGGTTTCACGACCGCGACGGACCTTGCGGAATACCTTGTCAAAAAAGGGCGTGCCCTTCCGCAAGTCCCATGAAATCATCGGCCGCCTGGTGGCCTATTGCCTCGAAAAGAAGAAGGAGCTGCAGGGCGCTTTCCCTGGAGGAACTCAAAAAATTCAATCCCGCCTTTGAGAAGGATGCGCTTTCCGTTATCGATCCCGGGGAGTCGGTAGACAGCAAGCAGGTCATGGGAGGCACCTCGAGAAAGCAGGTTTCCGGAGTCATAAGAAAAATCAGGGGGAAGAAGAACAGGTAGGATGATCAGAAGGATACTGGTTATTGCGCTGGTGTTATGCGCCGCTATTCGCGGCCTGTGGAAAGAAGGCACCGCCCCGCCCGCCCCACTTTATGATACCGCAGGTGTCAGACCTGAAAGCCGTTGCCTCCGGCAAGGCGATAACCCTGAGCTGGACGCTCCCCGACCCCAAGGCAGAAGCGGCCAGGACCCGAATATTCAGGAGCGCGTTGCAGACGGAAGCGGGAGACTGCCCGGGCTGTCCCGAGACAATTCGAATTGATCACCGAGCTTCTGCCGGTGGAACTGAAGCCCGAGAACGGACTTGCAAAATTCACCGATTACAATGTAAAAAGCGGATTCCTTTACTCCTATAAGCTGGCGCTCTGCAATTCGGCGGGCATATGCGGGGAGGAATCAAATACTGCGGAGACGAGGATTCAAGGTGCGATATGAATGACTTCCATTTTCAAAACGGGGAACTGTGGTGCGAAGAGGTCCCGGTGCGCTCGATAGCGGAGTCCCTGGGGACGCCGTTGTACGTTTACAGCCACAGGACGCTGCAAAGGCACTTCCAGGTATTCGACCGGGCATTCGCCGGCATGAAGCACATCATCTGCTTTTCCGTGAAGGCCAATTCCAACCTGGCCATCCTGCGCCTGTTCATCAAGGAAGGCGGGGGCGCGGACATAGTCTCCGGGGGCGAGCTTTTCAGGGCCCTCCAGGCGGGCGCCGACCCCGGGAAAATAGTCTATTCAGGGGTGGGGAAAAGGATCGACGAGATAGAGTACGCGATCCGGTCGAACATCCTCATGTTCAACGTCGAATCGCCGCAGGAAATGGAAGCCATTGACAGGGCCGCGGGGAGGCTTTCCTCCAGGGCCCGCGTTGCGATCAGGATCAACCCGGACGTGGACCCCAAGACCCATCCGCACATTTCCACGGGGCTCAAGAAGAACAAGTTCGGCATAGATATGCAGAGGTCGCTCGAGGAGTACAGGCGGGCCAGGTCGTTCAAGAACATAGACATAGTCGGCCTTGACTGCCATATAGGATCCCAGATAACCCAGATATCGCCCTTCATGGACGCCCTGGAAAGGCTCAAAAGGCTGATCGACCTGCTCAGGGAGGACGGGATTGAAGATAAAGTACCTGGACCTCGGAGGGGGGCTGGGCATCACGTACAACCAGGAAACGCCGCCGCATCCCGATGAATATGCCAGGGCCATCAAGGAGACAGCCGGGGACCTGGACTGCACCTTCATATTTGAGCCGGGCAGGGTGATTGTCGGCAACGCCGGGGCGCTGGTCTCCAAGGTGCTCTTCACGAAAGACAACGGGGAAAAGAATTTCGTGATCATCGACGCGGGCATGAACGACCTCATCCGGCCCAGCCTGTACGATGCGTTCCACAGGATCATTTCCGTCGTCCCGAACAAGGATGAGGAGACATGCAAGGCCGACGTAGTCGGGCCGATTTGCGAGTCCGGGGATTTCCTGGCGAAAGACAGGGCGATACCCCGGTACCGGAGCGGCGACCTGATAGCGGTCATGAGCGCGGGCGCTTACGGGTTTACCATGTCCAGCAACTACAATTCCCGGCCGAGGGTGGCGGAGGTCATGGTCAGGGACGACAAGTTCCACGTGATCCGCAAGAGGGAGGACTACGAGGACCTGGTCAGGGGCGAACAGATCCCCGATTTCCTGAAGTAACAGGAGGGTAAAAATAGAACCTTCGTTTCACTCAGGATGACGCTGAATAGCAGTTGTCATTAAGAATATTGTTCATGTCATTCTGAGAGAGCGAAGCGATACGCAAGAATCTGTTTTTAAAGGTTTGGGATAAATGATTGAATTTTACAAAATGAGCGGCTGCGGGAACGATTTCATCCTCATTGACAACCGCGACAAAAAGCTCTGACGGGATCGAACTGAAGTCTTTTGCGGCTTCCGTCTGCCGGCCGAAAGTTTCGGTGGGCGCGGACGGCCTCATAGTAATCGAACCTTCCGACAAGGCCGATTTCCGGTGGATATTCCTCAACGCCGACGGCAGCGAGGCGGAGATGTGCGGCAACGGCGGGCGCTGCGCGGCGCGGTTCGCGTTCCTCAAGGGGATTGCCGGGGAGCGGCTCTCCTTTGAGACGAAGGCCGGCATCATTGATGCGGAGGTCAAGGGCGAGATCGTGAAACTGCGTCTCACAGACCCCCGCGACCTGAAGCTGGACTATGCGATTCCCGTCAAGGGCGGGCATCTCAAGGTGAACAGCGTCAACACGGGCGTGCCGCATGTCGTATCCTTTGTAGATGCGATCAACGAGTTCGATGTTTTCGGCTACGGCCGCGATGTGCGCTTTCACAGCGCCTACGCGCCTGCCGGGACCAACGTGAACTTCGTAAAGCTGGAAGGGCCCAACCGCCTGCGCGTGAGGACATACGAAAGGGGAGTGGAAGACGAGACGCTGGCCTGCGGGACAGGGGCCGTCGCCTCGGCCCTCGTCGCCACGAGCAAGAGCCTGGTTGACTCCCCGGTGGAAATTCTGGTAAAAAGCGGCGAAATTCTGAAGATTTACTTCGATAAATCCGGAGATTCATTTTCAAAAGTTTACCTGGAAGGAAAGGCCTCTGTCATATACGAGGGGAAGATCTGGAAAGAGGCTTATTAAAAAGTATTAAAGAGATATAAGGAGGCGCTATGTTCAAAGGGGCAATCGTGGCAATCGTCACGCCTTTCAAAAATGGAAAGGTGGATGAGGAGGCTCTGAGGGGATTGATCGAGTTCCAGATTGAAAACGGGACCGACGCCATAGTCCCCTGCGGTACGACAGGCGAGTCGCCTGTCCTGTCGCACGAGGAGCATGACAGGGTTATCGAAATAACCGTGGACGCGGTCAGGAAGAGGGTCCCCGTAATTGCCGGGACCGGCTCGAACAGCACCGCCGAGGCAATCCGCCTGACGAAGCATGCCCATGAAGTCGGTGCCGACGGCGTGCTCGTGGTCTGCCCGTATTACAACAGGCCCACGCAGGAGGGGCTTTACCAGCATTACAAGGCGCTGGCCGAAGCGGTCCCGATCCCGATAATTGTATACAATATCCAGAGCCGCACCGGTGTGAACATGAACACCGATACGCTGGCCAGGCTGGCCAAGATCAAGAACATAGTCGGCGTCAAGGAGGCCTCCGGCAGCCTGAAGCAGATGGCGGAAGTCATCTCCGCCTGCGGCGAGGATTTCACTGTGCTGTCGGGAGACGATTTCTTCACGTTCCCCCTGATGTGCCTGGGCGGGCATGGGATCATATCAGTGGTATCCAACATTGCTCCCGGCGCCGTGGCCCAGATGGTGGACGCGTTCATGGCGGGCGATATGAAAAAGGCCAGGGAACTGCATTTCAAGATGACCCCCCTGGTGGACGCGATGTTCATCGAGACGAACCCGGCCCCGGTGAAAGCCGCGCTGGCCATAATGGGAAAGATCGACGACGAGATCCGGCTCCCCCTGGTGAAGGTATCCGACGCCACGAGGGAAAAAGTCCGCAAAGCCATGGTCAACTTCGGTCTGATTAAATAGGAGGGCGGTCTCATGGTCAAAGTGATTTTAGCCGGTGCGGGCGGCAAGATGGGCGGCAGGATAGCCACCTTTATTGCCTCGACGGACGGCATCGAGATCGCGGGTGCGTTCGAGAGAAAAGGCCACCCCTTTGTCGGCAGGGACATCGGGAGAGTGCCTGGGACTCGGCAAGACGGCAGTGGTGATCGCGGACAGCCTCGAATCCGTTATCGACAAGGGCGACGTGATAATCGACTTCACCCAGTTTGAAGCTTCGCTGGAGCACCTGCGAATTGCCGCCGAAAAGGGCAAGGCAATCGTGATCGGCAGCACGGGTTTCACCGCCGAGGCGATGGCGAAGGCCCGCGAGCTGGCCAAAGAACGCCAGGTGCGTCCTGGCCCCCAACATGAGCGTCGGCGTAAACGTGATGTTCAAGGTCCTCGAATACATGGCGGGCGTCCTGGGAAGCGATTTCGACGTCGAGATAGTGGAGGCCCACCACAACCTGAAGAAGGACTCCCCGAGCGGCACCGCCGTGAAGATGGCCCAGGTACTGGCCCAGCGGCTCGACAGGGACCTCGACAAGGTCGGGGTTTACGAGCGCAAGGGGATGATCGGCGCGAGGACCAAAGAGGAGATCGGAATCCAGACCGTCAGGGCCGGCGACATCGTCGGCGAGCACACGGTAATCTTCGGCGGCATCGGCGAGAGGCTCGAGGTCATCCACCGTGCCCACAGCCGGGACAATTTCGCCAAGGGCGCAATCCGCGCCGCGAAATGGATAGTCGGCCAGAAGAACGGGCTTTACGATATGCAGGACGTCTTAGGTCTGAGGTAACCTCAAAGCAATTCTATCGCCCTTTTTACTTCTCTCCCGACGGAATATGGGGCAGACAGATTCTTCGGTCGCAGCTCCCTCAGAATGACAAATTACCGTGTCATGCTGAGCTAAGCGAAGCATCTAATTATTTAAACTACGATAACAATGAAAGGGATGAAAATTGCAGATAGCGCAGCGACTGACCAGGATACCCCCGTACCTCTTCATGGAACTGAGAAAGAAGATCGCCAAGGCAAAGGCCGACGGCATCGACGTGATAAGCCTCGCCATCGGCGACCCTGTCGAACCGACCCCCGAGAGCATCATAAAAGAACTCTGCAGGACGGCTTATGATCCCGAGAACCACCGCTACCCCACCGACGAGGAGAAGGGGATGTTCGCCTTCCGCGAGGAAGTGGCGAGGTGGTACAAGGAGAGATACGGCGTCACACTGGACCCGGCCAACGAGGTCCTGGGGCTCATCGGGTCCAAGGAGGGCTGCCATCATTTCATCCTGGCCAGGGTAAACCCGGGCGATATAGTCCTCATGACGGACCCGGGCTACCCCGCATACAGGGCGAGCATCCTGATGGGGGGAGGGGAGCCCTATTCGATGCCGATCCTGCCGGAGACCGGGTACCTGCCGATATTCGAAGATATCCCGGCAGACGTGGTGAAGAAGGCCACGGCCATGTTCCTCAATTACCCGAACAATCCCACGGGGGCCTGCGCCAACAGGGATTTCTTCCGCAGGGCCGTCGATTTCGCGAAAAAGAACGACATAGCGATCTGCTACGACAACCCTTACAGCGAGGTGGTATTTGACGGCCAGGAAAGGCTGAGCATCCTTTCAGTCGAGGGCGCAAAGGAAGTCGCCGTCGAACTCAATTCCCTGTCGAAGCCGTACAACATGACCGGATGGCGGATCGGGATGGCCTCGGGGAACCCGGAGCTGATTGCCGGGATAAGCAAGGTCAAGGAAAACACCGATTCGGGGATCTTCAATGCCGTCCAGTTTGCCGGCATCCACGCGCTCAGATCGGAAACCTCCAACATCGAGCACATGCTCAGGATATACAAGGCGCGCCGGGAGCTGGTACTCGGCACCCTGAAAAAAATCGGCATAGAGTTCAATCCCCCCAAGGGGACGTTTTACCTGTGGGTGCCGACCCCCAGCGGGATGAGCTCAATTGATTTCACCAACAGGCTTTTTGAAAAAACGGCCGTCGTTGTAGCGGCGGGAACGGCATACGGAAAGTTTGGGGAAGGGTTCATCCGGATTTCCCTGACAGTGCCGGATGCGAGACTCAAAGAGGCAATGGCCCGGATTGAACGGGAATTCGCGTAAGATCATCTGTTTTATCGGAATCGGTTCCAACCTGGGAGACCCCGGTAAAAATTGCCTGGACGCTGTGGAACGGTTATCCGGGATCTACGGCATGATGGCCCTGAGGAGGTCATCGCTGTATAAAACCGAGCCGGTCGGAGGGAAAGACCAGCCCTGGTTCGTAAACTGCGTTGTCGAGGTACGGACCGTTCTGAAGCCCCGGCTGCTTTTGTCGGAGCTTGAAAAAGATCGAAAGCGATATGGGCAGGCAGCCGGCCGAAAAGTGGGGGCCGCGGGTAATTGACCTGGACATCCTCTTTTACGGCCAGGAAATCATCAGGGAAGATGACCTTACGATACCTCATCCGGAACTGCACAAACGGCGCTTCGTACTGGAGCCCCTCAATGAGATTGCCCCTTATATAATTCATCCCGTTTACGGGATAAGCGTGAAAGGATTGCTGGACAGGCTTGAAGGCAGCGGGGCTGTAATCAGGCTGGAGCCCTGAAGGGAACATATTTAATGGGATTGTTTCGTGTTTTTCTGGCCCTCGCGGCCATTTACCTGCTTTACCGGATTGTCAGGGGCCTGTCGCACCTGGGTAAAGCGAGGGCCAAAATGCCCGTAGGGCCCGAATGCAGGAAGGAGGACATGGTTGAGGACCCGTGCTGCCATGTCTATATCCCGTTAAGCGAGGCTTATTGCGGGACCCTTAACGGTTCCGACTGTTATTTCTGCAGCAGGGAGTGCTACGAAAAATTCAAAAAAGAGAGGGGAATGGGCTGAGCGCCTTTCCGAACCAGGGAGGATTGCATGAAATTTTTTATCGACAGCGCGAATATCAATGAAATCAAGGAAGCCGTGAGCCTCGGGATGTGCGACGGCGTGACAACGAATCCCAGCCTGGTCGCGAAAGAGGGCAGGAAGTTCGACGATGTTGTCAGGGAGATTCTCGAAATCGTCGACGGCCCGGTCAGCCTCGAAGTTGTCAGCATGGAATGCAAGGGGATGGTGAACGAAGCCAAGAAACTCGCGAAACTGTCGGAAAACGTCGTCATAAAAATCCCGATGTGCACCGAGGGGCTGAAGGCTACGAAGATCCTCGCCAGGCATGGATATCAATGTCAACGAGACCCTGATATTTTCGCCCCTCCAGTCGCTGATGGCGGCCAAGGCGGGCGCGGCTTACGTGAGCCCCTTCGTGGGCAGGCTTGATGATGTTTCGCATTACGGGATGGACCTCGTGGAACAGACGATCTCGATATTCGACAATTACGATTTCATTACCGAGGTCATTGTCGCAAGCGTCCGCAACCCGCTGCATGTGCTCGACGCGGCCTTGATGGGGGCCGATATTGCGACGATACCGTTCAAGGTCATAGAACAGCTTTCCAAGCATCCGCTCACCGATGCGGGGATAGAAAAGTTCCTGTGCGACTGGAAAAAAGTGCCGAAGAAATAGACGGAGGCATCTCTCCCGATGATAGACGCCATTAAACGGGGATTTGACAGGCTGCCGATATCACGGGAACTGCGGGAGATAATCAATCTCCCCAACACGATCACCATGCTCCGGGTCACAATCCTCCCCGTGCTGTTTCTCATCCTGCTTGCCCCGGGCAAGGTGGTGAGCCTCGTCATTGCGGTGCTGTTCGCCCTTGCCGCCCTGACCGACATGCTGGACGGTTATGTCGCGAGGCGCTACAAGATGGTCACCAAGATAGGAAAGCTGCTTGACCCCATTGCCGACAAGATGATCGTCAGCACCGCCATGGTCCTCATGATACCCGTGGGCAGGATCCCCGCCTGGATAGTGGCGATCATAATTATCCGGGATATAGCGATCGACGGGATCAGGCATGTGGCCTCGGTGGGGGGAAAAATAATATCCGCGAGCCGGCTGGGCAAATACAAGACCGTGACCCAGGAGGTTGCCATTACGGCCCTCATCATCCATTACCCCACTCATGGGGCTGGATTCCCATAAGGTGGGTCTGATAATTCTTTATGCCGCCTTGGCCCTGACCGTCGTCTCCGGGATGGAATATTTCGTAAAATTCTATCAGATGGGTCTTCGAAAAATAAGGTTACAGTGGCCTTATCCTGTCCCCGGAAAGGCAAGATTTTTATTGACTATAAAGGCTTATTTTTATATCTATCTTATTCTACTCGAGCGGGCGTAACTCAGTGGTAGAGTGCTACCTTGCCAAGGTAGACGTCGACGGTTCAAATCCGTTCGCCCGCTCCATTATATAATGGCGGCATAGCCAAGTGGCTAAGGCAGCGGTCTGCAAAACCGTTATTCACCGGTTCGAATCCGGTTGCCGCCTCCAAAATAGGAAAAGGGGTCAGCCGAACGGCTGACCTTTTATTTTTCGAAACTATTTTGAGTTTTGAGGTGAGTGGTTGAAATGGAATACGCGGCCGCTGTGAAACGGACCTGTGCCGCCCTGGTATTTTCACTGTTTTTTTTCTCATGTGCCGTTGTGTATGCCGGGGAGCGGATTGCCGCGTACCCGGCCTTTCCGCCCGGTTATACTTCCATAAAAGTCTTCGACAAGAACTCCCGTTTTGTGGGCCGTATCCTGCCTGAAAAGAGATATTGGGCCCCCCTCGACCAGATTCCCGGTTCCTGCAAAATGCCATGATGGCCATTGAAGACGCCCGTTTTTACGAGCACGGGGGGATCGATCTGCGCGGCATGGCCCGCGCCATGGTCAAGGATGTGGCCAAGCGGAAGACTGGCCGAGGGGGGATCGACAATCACCCAGCAGCTCGATCAAGAACAAATATCTTTCCGGGAAGAAGACCCTCGAGCGGAAGATCAAGGAAGGCCTGCTGGCCATCGAATATGAACGCAAATACACCAAGAAGCAGATCCTGGAGATGTATTTCAACGAGATCTATTTCGGCAACGGGGCCTGGGGCATCGTCCAGGCCGCCCGGCTCTATTTCGACAAGTACCCGCAGGAATTGACCGAGAGCGGAATGCGCCCTGCTGGCCGGGGTCCCCAAAACCCCGGCGCGCTACAATCCCCTCGGGAAACCGCCGCAGTCACGCGCGACCGGAAGAACCTTGTCCTCAAGCGCATGGCGGAACTCAAGATGATCACCGCCCGCGCGGGAAAAAAAGCTGCGGCTGCAGCGCATCGCGGTCGTCCAGCCCGGCGAAGCCCCCTATTATCTGGCCCATATCCGCAACAAGCTGATCGAACGGTACGGCGCGGACATCATCGAACAGGGCGGCCTGGACGTCATCGCGGCCATGGACCTGAAACTGCAGAAGCTGGCCGAGAAGGCCCTGCAGCGAGGGCATCAGCGAATTTCGCCCAAGCTGCAGGGCGCCCTGCTGTCGCTGGATCCGCAGACGGGGGATATCCTGGCTTTTGTCGGGCGGGGTGGATTTCAAGCAAAGCCAGTACAACCGCGCCTTTTTCGCCAAGCGGCAGCCCGGCTCGGCCATCAAGCCGCTGATCTATGCGGCCGCCCTGGAAAAGGGGATTACCGCCGGCAGCATCTGGAATGACGATCCGGTCGTCCTATCCCGGGAGGGAAATGCAGACTGGAAGCCGCAGAACTACGGCAAGGAGCATTACGGGGAGCTTACCCTGCGGCAGGCCCTGGCCTACTCAAACAACATCATCGCGGTCAAAGCTGCTGGAGACCATCGGCGTTCCCGATTTTGTCGTTTTCGCCGGAAGGATGGGGCTCTGCGCTGCGCTCGCCGAACGACCTCTCCCTGGCCCTGGGAACCGACGAGGTCACCCTGAGCGAGTTGGTGCTGGCCTACGCGCCCCTGGCCACCGGCGGTTCCGAGCCGCAGCCGCAGGACCATCATCCGCATTTATGACCGCTATCGCGATAAGTGGCTCGGAGATCCCCTCGCGTGTGCAGCCGGTCCTTTCCCCGGCCGTCGCCTATATCACCACCCAATGCTCAGGAATGTCCTTGAGTACGGCACCGCCAAGTCCCTTCACGGCTTCAGCCGGGAACGCCGGCCGCCGGCAAGACCGGCACCACCGATGATTACCGCGATGCCTGGTTCATCGGCTATACCCCCCAACTGATCACCGGCGTCTGGGTCGGCTACGACAAGCCCAGACCCATGGGGCAAGGGCTTCACCGGCGGGGCGGTCTGCGCGCCCATCTGGGGACGGTTCATGCGGTCAGCCCTGGCCGGGAAACCTGCCGAGGATTTTGCGAAACCCGATTCGGTGGTGTCCGTCCAGATAGACCCGTCAACAGGCTACCTCAGCTGCCCCGGGCGTGCCCGAAAAAACAGGCGGAGCTTTATATCGTCGGGACGGAGCCGAAGGTATACTGCCCGAAGCACGGGGGCGCCGGCCTTGGGCCTGTACCGCCGTCGCCAGTTCCTGTCCCGCTGCAGACAAACAATCCGGCCGCTTCGCCGTAAAGCGGGAAACGGTGATTATCCGGCTGTCGCCGGAAATTTTATCGAACCGGAAACACGGCCGACACCTCTCCGATTGTGCTGCTTGAAAAGACCCACGTATCGAGGCCCAGCCTTGACATCTCCATGCCTATACTGATCGGGCGGCATTCGTTTTCAGGCGAGGATAAGCTCGATGTCAAATTGAAGCGGGTCCACCAGGTAAAACCTGGTCATGGCGGCCAGCTTTTCCTTCAGGGGGTTCCCCGGGAGCATCCGATTGAAGTCTTCCAGGCTGACGGGCCCGATCCGGAGGCGGAACTGCCCCGTTGCATCCTCGACCTCACCGCCGATGCAGCTGTCGATGCCCAGGCCGCAGCCGTTCAACCCGACGCTGATACGCTGGTTCGGGGGAATTTTCACGGTCCGCTTGAGGCACTGGACCACTTCCACGGGGACCCCGCTGAAGGCGTCCCGCAGCATCGTTTCCAACCCGGAAGCTGAATGAGGGTATTGAGTTATCAGGCCGAGGTACCGGCAAAGGGGAAAAGCCATTTCCATGTCCTCGCGCAACAGGGGACTGCCGAGTCCTGAAAGGCAGAAAAGCCTTTCGGGCACTTCGCTGCCTTCTTCCTCCATGACCTGGAAGAAGAGGCTGTACTTCAGGGAGCAGCGGTAGAAAAGGGCGAAGATCCGGTGATTGAAGATATCAAGAAAGTCCCTGGACACCGACTCGTCCAGGTTCGCTTCGTCGAGGAGTTCTTCTGTATAAAACGTCGGCAGGGGGGAAGAGTGGCCGTAAAGGCCGAGGAAATTTGCGGTTACCCGGAACCGGGAAACTTCGCCCTCAGTTTCGTCAATGCCCGTGATATCCGCCGGTGGAAAAGACAGGGAATTGTTCGGCAGTATCCTTATCGGTTTCGCCTTGCGGCAATCCGCGGGGTCGAGAGGGGCCTCGGCCCGTGCGCCCGCCAGGCGCAGCAACCGTATTGCCTGGACAAAGGAAAACTCATGGCCCTTTTCCAGCAAATCCCGTTTTATATGATCTGATGCCTGCCCAGCCGCGCCGGCCATTCGTAAACGTCTCCTCTCTGGGCTTCCCGGATTTTCAGCCGGGTGAATGAATTGATCGATGCATAACCGCCCAGGAAATTGTCCAGGACCGAACCGAAGATATGCATGTCACCGGGTGAGATGAAGTGGTCCCGGCGCATTTTCATCGTGACTTCGCGCCCCCGGACGATCGACCCGGCCATGAGGATGTCCGCTGGCCTGTCCGCAAGGTCTTCTATTGCGCTGATGCGCTTTCGGTTGGCGATGACTGCCAGCGCGTCGCGGCAATCGGGAAAAATGTAGAATTCCAGCAGGGCCCGGAAATTCTCGACCCTGCCGAGCGACAGGTAATTCAGGGAAAGGAGCGATACGAGCCGCCACAGGAAATTTGATCCGAGCGGAGGCGAATGAGGCGGCGTTATGGGCTTTATATTCCTGAAGCTCAGGAACTGCGGCACGGAGCCCATGTTGACGCGAACATCCCCGGTCCGGAGATTTTCCGGCAGGGCGCCGTTGGTGCATTTGAGTTTTATGGAAATCGTCTCTTTCTGCGGGGGATAATTCAGGAGATTGCAGGCAAAGGCTATATAGGGGTCCGCCTCTGTCCTGCCGGGCGCCTGGCGCAGGATCGTGTGATACACGGCAGCGGAATCCAGGTCCGGCCGGAAGTGTTCGAACGGCGCGTAGATCTTTTCGGTGCCCGTTCCCGCCGCGATGCCTTTTACCTGCTCCAGGGAGAAGACACGGTTTGGAGCGGAAGACGCCGGTCTCAGCAGGTACCAGGATTTGCGGTGGTCGAGCGCTATGGGTTCCGCGGTGTCATCGAAAATATTGACGGCCGGGGTGGCGTTGAGGCGAAAGAAGTCCTTGTCTATCCGGGGAGGGCGCACCGGCAGGGAATCAAATTCAAAGTAAATTTCGAACCGGGACCCATTCCCCCTTTTGCCCCATTGCTCCCATCCGCAGAGGTCGACGTAAAGGAACTTCTCCGGCATGAAGAAGTATTCCTGGATGATCCTGAACCCCGGGAACGCATGCGGCGGGTAGGGGATGAGCGCCATGTTGTCGTTGAAACCGGCATCTCTAAGGCATGTCCCGGGCAGGGTGACCGGCTCGCCGCCTTCAAGGGGCCGCATGGTAATGCTTTTGAGGTTCCGCATCAGCAGGAAATACATATCCGCGGCGCCGGCGTATTCTCCGGAAAGGAAGAAGCGCAGGGACTTTACCCCCCAGTCTTTCAATTGCACCGTGCCGAGGTCCATGATCATTTTCACATGGGGGGCCTGCCCCGAGGGCTGGTCGAACGAGGCCTCCAGGATTGAGACCGGTTGGACGTCCACGTCGCAGCAGGTCCTGAACAGGCACGAAGCGCCATCCACGCTGATGGAAGCCATGGTAGAGCCTGCCGGGACCCGGGCAGGGCCGGCAAGGGGCGAGACAGGCGTAAACGCGACCGTTGTCGCCGCCGGCACCGGCCTCAGGTAATGGGGCCAGATAATGCGGACCAGGTCCTGGATTATCTCGGGAAAGTCGTCATCGAGCTTGCGCCTCAGCATCGCCGTCTGAAACGCGACGCCTTCCAGGAGACGCTCGACATCGGGGTCGGCTGCGGGGTGCATGAGCATGGGCGCCAACGCCGGGTGGGCCCTGGCGAATTCGGCACCGAGCTCCTTGAGCTGGTAGAGTTCCTGTTGAAAATAGTCCTTGAGCATGGGGGGTGCGCCTTTCTAATGCTTCAGGTTGATCTTCCCGTCCGCATCGACAATAGTTTCTATTTTTATCTCCCTGACGGCATCGCCTTTCAGTTTCGCAAAGATCTGGAACCGAAGGCACAGGGCGTCATCTTCCCGGGGAACGAAAAAAACATTCACCGAGGTCAGCCTCGGCTCATACATTGCAATTGCGCGGCGAATGCTTTGCTCGATCTCCCCGACGGAATCGGGATAATTCTGCATGAAACTGGTCAGGTCGGGTACGCCGTAATCATCCGCTATGGGCACATTTCCCTGCCTGGTATTGAGGATTTTTTTCAGGTGGCCGACGACGGAATCGATCTGCCTGCGCAAATCGACCCTGCCTCTCCTTGCCGGGTCGGCTTTCCAGCCCCGGATGCGCTCCAGGAGCCTGTCTTCATTCATTGGACCCTCGGGTAATTGTGTCTCGAGCAGGATTAACTGCACGGATATGCTTTTGTTGTCTTGGCAGGCGTAGGTTTAGAATCAAACCGGAGCAGATTCAATCGCTCCACCGCATGGTTTACATTAGGAAAAAGGTTGTATTTTCTCTTTATTGAGGGGGCCGGGCTCTAAAGGCGAAGGCGAGGGATTCGCCGCCGGCTCGTCCGGGGGCGGCGGCGCCGGGACGGGGTTCTGATCGGGTTCCGGTGTGAAGGGCAGGCCCGTTTCCAGGTTGTACCTTGCCGCCTAGAACAAGAACGAATTTTTTCCCACCAGGGAAGGTTTCCCAAGGCATATCTTCAGGTATTCCAGCATCAGCTCCTGCACCATCTGCTCCTTGGGGACGTGGTTAGGGGAGCCGTTTCCGTTTTTCCCGGGGTTCCCTACCTTCCCGGTCTGGGCGGCCATGGACTGTTGGGCTTTCTGCAGTTCCGAGTACCTTTCAAACAAGTTCACTGCTGGGCAGCGCCGAAAGCATGCGGTAGTTCTTTATGAACTGGCTCGAGGCGGGCAGGTTCTTCGCTTCGAGTATGGTCCTGGAATTCCGGGCAAACCGTTTCATCCCGTTGAGGATGTGTTCGGTCTTGACAAAGTTGATGCCGGACCACCCCGCCCGGATCCACTGGAAAGTGCCGGTCCGCACCGTGGCGGACGAGGCGCCCGTCTCCACGTAGACTCCCAGGGACAAGAAATCGTAGATGTATGATTTGACCCAGCCCAGGCCGGTCTTGTAGGAACCGGTCTCTTCTGAATAATAATAATTCCAGTCGTCGTCTTTCCCCAGGATAATCCCCCTTTTGCCGACGTCTGACGGGCCGACCTGTTTGGAAATGGAGATGATTGCATGACGGCCCTTATGGTTGAGATGAATGAGGGTTCTTTTCAGGTCGTACACATAGTAGACCCCGGTGGTCAGGTCCGGGGTATTGCAGTCGCGCTGAGCCGCGTGGATGACCACGGGCTTGTCGCCGGGGGAGGCCAGTTTCCACTTATCGGACAGGTTGCCGGATTTGCCGTTGATCGCCGTCCAGATAGAGTATCTCATGGACGACGGCCTCGTCAGCGCCCCCGGGATCTGCGCGCTGTAGCAATAGTTCAGGAAACGGGGAAAGGCGGTCCTGGTGTCGAACTCATAATAGGCCCCGGGGCTGTCATCCATTGCAGGCAGGCCGATTTCCCTCTCGGGCTTGTTTTCGAGCACATAATCTATGAGGGTGGCCGCGGCCCGGGCGTCAAGCCCGGTTTTCGGGTCGGCGCAGAACTGCAAGGAGCTTCTTCACCGCGGCGGGGACAGGGCTGGAGGCATCCAGGGAGGACACAGCGATAGCCGGCTGACTGTTCCCGAGGATGATCAACGGGACCGTCAACGCCAGCCAAAGCCATCGGAAGGAAAAGCGGAATTTATTTAAGATTGGGATATAACTGATTTCTTTATTTAAGTTAGCAAACACCATGAAAATAAATCGCCTTTGCCACGCCTCCAATTCAATCGTTGTTTTTTTAAGATATGTGAATAGCCGGATTTTGTAAACAATTAAATAGAAGCGTCAGGAGCGGGCGGGATTTATTCCGGAGGGGCACACTTCGGCAGGCTCAGTGACCGGTCTGGTTCACAATTCGACCACTTATATCATTATGCACGGCTGTTGCAGGGGCGTATTGCAATACGCCCCTACGAGATGTTGTTCTTTCCCAGCAGCTTCAAAGCCTGGTTGACCACGTTCTCCACGGTGAAACCGTAGTTATTCATAACTTCCTGACCGGGGGCCGAGTGGCCGAATGTCTCCACCCCGATGATCAGCCCCTCGCAGCCCGCGTACCTGTGCCAGCCCTCGGGTGATGCGGCTTCCACCGCAATGCGTTTTTTCATGCGGGCAGGGAGCACGGATTCCCTGTAATCCGGGCCCTGCTTCTCGAACAGCTCCCGGGACGGCATTGACACGGCCCTCACCCTGATGTTTTTCTTTTCCAGCTCCTCCTGGGCCCTGACGATCAGCTGGACCTCGGAACCGGAGGCCATCAGGAGGATCTCGGGCTCGCCGCCGGGCGAGTCCCTCAGGACGTACGCGCCATGCCTGAGGTTGGCGGCGGATGCGTATTTGTCCCGGTCGAGAATCGGCACGCTCTGGCGAGTGAGGACGAGGGCCGTGGGACCGCGCCTCAGGCGCAGCGCGGCGAACCAGGCATGGGCCGTCTCGTTGGCGTCGCAGGGCCTGATGCATGTAAGGTTCGGTATGGCCCGCAGTCCGGGGAGATGTTCTACCGGCTGGTGGGTCGGCCCGTCCTCGCCGATCCCGATGCTGTCGTGGGTAAACACGTATATGACCTGAAGATCGGAAAGGGCCGCAAGCCTCAGGGAAGGGCGCAGGTAGTCGGAGAAGATCAGGAAAGTGGCGCCGTACGGTATAAGCCCGCGGTGCGCCGCTATCCCGTTGAGGATGCCGCCCATCGCGTGTTCCCGGACCCCGAAATGCAGGTTGCGCCCCGCATACGACCAATCGCCGCCGGCCGAGCCCTGCATTCCCTCTGCGCCCGGGGAGGTCGAAGGCGGTTCAAAGTCCCCGAAGTCCTTCAGGGCGGAGAAGGTGGAAGGGTTGAGATCCGCGGAGCCGCCGATCAGCTCCGGCAGTTTCGGGGCAATGGCGTTCATCACCTGTCCCGATGCCGCCCTGGTCGACATACCTTTCGGGTCGGCGGGGAAGGGCGGCACGTCCTTTTCCCATCCGCCGGGAAGTTCCCCGCTCCGGAAACGGCGCAGTTCCTCGGCCAGCTTGGGGAAATCTCTCTCGTAGCGGACAAACCGCATCTCCCATTCATCTTCGGCCGCTCCGGCCTTTCAAGAGGGCCTTGCGGAAATGTTCGAGGGCTTCCATGTTTATAAAAAAAGGCGGTTCTTCCGGCCAGCCGAGGAACCGCTTTGTCTTGCGCACGTTTTCCTCTCCAAGCGGTTCGCCGTGCGCCTTATAGGAGTCCTGCCTTGGGGAGCCGTAGCCGATGTGGGTATGGACAATTATGAGGGAAGGCTTGTACTTTCTGTTTTTCGCTGACCTCACGGCCGAATCGATGGCGTCCAGGTCGTTGCCGTCCTCCACCCTGCGCACGTCCCAGCCGAACGCCTCGAAGCGCCTGCCGACGTTTTCCGTGAACGTGATGTCCGTGGCGCCGGAAAGGGAGACGCGGTTTGCGTCGTAGAGGCAGATAAGCTTGCCGAGCTTGAGGTGGCCTGCCAAGGACCCTGCCTCCGAGGAGATCCCCTCCATGAGGTCGCCGTCGCTCACTATGGAATACGTGTAGTGGTCGATTATTTCGTGCCCGGGCCTGTTATAGTGCGCGGCAAGGTATCGCTCCGCCATGGCGATCCCGACCCCGTTCGCGAACCCCTGGCCAAGGGGCCCCGTGGTAACCTCCACGCCCGGGGTCCTGCCCCTTTCCGGGTGTCCCGGGGTCTTGCTGCCCCATTGCCGGAACATTTTCAGGTCGTCAAGGGTGAGGTCATAGCCCGCGGCATAAAGCAGGCTATAGAGCAGCGCCGACCCGTGCCCGGCCGAAAGGATAAAGCGGTCCCGGTCGAACCACTCGGGGTTTGCGGGATGGAATTTCATGTGGCGCGCCCACAGGACATAGGCCATGGGGGCCGCGCCGAGCGGCAGGCCGGGATGGCCGCTGGCCGCCTTCTGGATCATGTCTATGGAGAGGCATCTCAGGAGATTGACGCAAAGCCCGTCGATCGGGCCAAACCTGCTTTTTCCGTTTTTCATCCTCATCCCTCCGTGTTCGGGTGGTGATACCATGGGCTTGTACCCCCGAGATGCCCATAAGTAAATAAATACCATTCCGGTTCCGGGCGTCAAGGACGCATTGCGGAGTATTGCGGCCGCACAAACAAAAAAGGCGGCCCCGAGGTGCCTTTTTGTGGTATTAGAGAAACTAAAAACAGACGCCCTGAATGACATGAAAATGAGGCCGCTTCTTTTTGCCCTGGCCCTCTGGGTGGCTTGCCCCTCCGGTGCCGGTGCCGGACTGCTCGACGATACCTGCAGTTCCATATACAAAAAACTCGGCTCCGGTCCGCATGAAAGCCTGACCATGTCAGTGCAGGGCTTTGATGACGAAGGCAGACAATACACGGGCTGCGTTATTCACCTCTCGTCATCCACGAATAACGCGTCTGACGATCAGAATCCCGATGGTCTCTTCGGCCTGCCTCTTCCTTATTGCCCGGACGGCAAAATACCCGCGGACCTTCCCCGCGATTTTCTCAATAAAGACGGCTGGTGCAGCGACAGGATGGCGGACGGCCCCGACGGCACCTCTTACAGGGCCATCAGGGAAAATGTTTTCTGCTCCGTGGAGGGCCGCTGGGATGGAGGAGACGACAGTGATCCAGGATATGTCCCTTCGCCGGGCTATGCAATAACCGTAAGGTGTGCAGCCAGGTAGCCTGAAGGTAATCCCTTCAAATAGAATCTTTTATCAGGAGGTGCGTCAATGAAAAAAAAGGTGCTGGTTATCCTCGGCAGCCCGAGAAAAAACGGGAACACCGCTGCGCTGGCCCGGGAAATTGCCAAAGGCGCGGCTGCCAATAACGCCAAGGTTGAAACAGTTTACCTGCACGGGTTGGATATATCGCCCTGCAAAGCGTGCATGAAATGCCAGAAGAAGGGCAGCTCCGGCTGTTCAACCCGGGATGACATGCAGGCAATCTACCGGAAACTCGTCGAGGCGGACGCCTGGGTTATTGCCAGCCCCGTTTACTGGTTCACGATGTCCGCCCAGACCAAGATATTCATGGACCGGTGCTTTGCGCTGCCCGCCTATTCGGAGGAGCCGTTTCGGGGCAAGCGGATCGCCATAGCCATGGCGTATGGTGATGAAGACCCATTTTCATCCGGGTGCGTGAATGCGTTGCGCACATTCCAGGATGCATTTGCATACACGGGATCGGAAATAGCCGGGATGGTTTACGGCAGCGCCATGGAAGCGGGCCGGATTAAAAGCAATAAAAAAGTGATGGCCGAGGCTTTCGACCTGGGCAAAAAACTCTTCCCCGGGGAATCGTGAAGAAAAGGGAAAGAATGTCTGAATAGAGGGTAATTCGAAAGGGAAGGAAAGCCATGCCGCCTGATTTATGGTCGCTTTATGCCCTCATGCTGAAGAGCCGCCTGATCGAAGAGGGAGTTTCCAACCTCTGGCATGATGGTTTGATATCCGGCGAAATGCACCTTGGGACAGGGGAAGAAGCCATCATGGCCGCTGTGGTGTCCCAGCTGCGCGAAGGCGATGCCATGGCGCTGGACCATCGCGGGACCTCGGCCCTGCTCATGCGGGGCGTGGACCCCGTGCTTTTAATCCGGGAGCTCCTCGGCCGCCGGGACGGGCTTTGCGCGGGAATGGGGGGCCATATGCACCTGTTCTCCAAAGAGCACCTGGCCGCTTCTTCAGGGATTGTCGGGGCAGCGGGGCCGGCTGCATGCGGGTTTGCCCTGGCGGCGCAATACTTGCGCCCGGGCTCGATAGCAGTGGCCTTCTTCGGGGACGGGGCCGTGAACCAGGGCATGCTGATGGAATCGATGAACCTGTCTTCCGTGTGGGACCTGCCCGTCTTGTTTGTGTGCAAGGATGACGGTTGGGCGATAACGACCAGGTCCGAAAAGGTGACCGGCGGAAATTTGGCAGAGAGGGCACGGGGGCTGGGCATCTCTTATTTTGAAGCGGACGGCCTGGACGTGTCCGCGACATGGGAGGCCGCCCGGTTTGCCATTGAACGCGCCCGCTCCGGGCAGGGGCCGTCCTTCCTGCATGCCCGCTGCGTGCACCTGGAAGGTCACTTTTTAGGTTTTCAATTGATCAGGGCTGTGCGAAACCCGCTCGGGGAAATGCCCGGGATAGCCGCTTCCCTTACAAAATCACTGTTAAGGGGCGGCGCCGCATGGCGCGATCGCGTCGAGGGGCTGAAGGCCGTTATGGTGGCGGTTCTCTCCACGATCCGAGACCCGCGCCGGGACCCGGGAAAAGACCCGTCTCACCCGGCTGCGCTCGCGGCTGGTTTCAGACCCGGCGCGCCTGCAGGAGATGGAAGACCGGATCGGGAAAGAGGCGGCCGGCGCGCTTGCATCTGCCCTGAATGAGGTGCCGTCATGAGGACGATGTCTTTTACGCAGGCGGTTGACGATGCGATTGCCCAGGCCATGGCCGATGATCCCCGTATTATCCTCTTTGGCGAGGACCTCCCGCTCCTGAGGCGGGACCTTCTCGTGCGCTTCGGCCCCCAGCGCGTGCGAGGCACCCCGATCAGCGAAAGCGCTTTCCTGGCGGCGGGGGTGAGTGCCGCCATGGCCGGGCTGCGCCCGGTCGTCGAAATTTACATGGTTGACTTTCTGGGCGTGTGCATGGATGCCCTGCTCAACCATGCCGCCAAAGTCGAGGCGTTCTCCGGGGGAAAATGGAGGGCCCCGGTGGTTGTGCGGGCCCCCTGCGGCGGAGGATATGGAGACGGGGGACAGCATGAGCAGTCCCTGTGGGGATGGCTGGCGCATATTCCCGGGTTAACGGTCCTTGTCCCCTCCACTCCCGCGGATGCGGGCGGCTTGATGACGGCCGCCCTCAGGTGCGACGGCCCGGTCATCTTTCTTGAGCATAAGCTCCTGTCGGAAACATGTCTGGAGTTCCTCGGCTCGGGAGCGCGGGCCACTGTCAATTTTGATATCCCTGCTGACGGCGCAAAAGGCACCGTTCCTGACAGATGGGAACCAGTTGCCGTCGGCAAGGCCGCCTTGCGCCGGAAAGGGAGCGATCTGACTATAGCCAGCGTGGGAGTGGGTGTTCACCGCGCCCTCCAGGCTTCGCGTATTCTCGAGCAGCAGGGCATTTCAGCGGCGGTGCTCGATTTGAGGTCAATCTCCCCTTTAGACAAAGCGGCAGTTTGCGAAGCGGTTGCGGAAACCGGGCGCCTGCTCGCCGTCGACGAGGATTACGAAGGCTTCGGCCTCTCAGGGGAATTGGCAGCTGTCGTGCTGGAGTCCGGGGTATCCTGCCGGTTTGCGCGTGTCTGCACCCGGGTTACCATTCCCTATGACCGGGAACGCGAGGAGCAGGTGCTGCCGAACGTGAAGCGCATCTGCGATGCGGCCGCCGGGCTTATGGGACAAAAGATATGAATGAATCAGGCTGCCGCCCCCTGGCCCCGGATCCTGTCCGTTATCCACATCTTCTTCAAGGTCCGGGCGGAAGTAAAAAGCAGGCACCTGCAGTTCAGATAAAAGAAACGGCTGCAGGGGAAAGTCTTAAATAATTAGTGCGCCTTGGATGATTATCAGATATATTCCGACGAGTTTAACTTGCGGTTTGGTAGGAATTTTTGAAAGCAGGAGATTTTGAATGACACTTTACCCTAAGAGAAAATCCATGAACTTGACACGTGCCGGTCTGCTTGTCTTGCTTCTTTCGGCCCTGATCATGTCCTGCAGCAGCAGCTCAGCCGATTATTGTTCGATATCAGGCACCGTAACTGCCGGCGGCCAGCCTCTGCAGGGCGTCACCGTGACCATCACCGGGCCGGAAACCCGGACAACGGTTACGGATGCGAAAGGCAATTACTATTTCGGCGATGTCGAAAACGAGGATTATACCGTTACCCCCACGATGGCCGGGTTTGTTTTTTACCCCACCTACCGCCCGGCGTATATAAACGGCATCGATGCGGTCGGGTTTAATTTCAGTGCCGCCAGTCTGCTCCATGTTGCGGCGAACACGCATACAATCTTTCAAAAGCTCGACGGCAGCATATACTCCTGGGGCGACAATACAAACGGGCAGCTCGGGGTTGACCCGGTGTGCGGTAATTACAGGGACACCCCGGCGCAGGTCACGACGATTTCGGGAATAAAAAATATTGCCGCCGGATATCAGTTCAGCGTCGCCCTGCTGAATGACACAACAGTATGGGCATGGGGGAACAATGACCTCGGGCAGCTTGGAAACAACAGCACCACCCAAGTTATGACCCGGTGCAGGTCGTGACTTCCTCGGGGGCGCTTTCGGGAATTACAGCTGTCGCCGCCGGGGCCGATTTCGCCATAGCGTTGAAATCGGACGGCACAGTCTGGGCTTGGGGAAACAACGATGTCGGTCAGCTTGGCAATGGGAGCCTTACCAAGAGTCCAATAGCCGTGCAGGTATCAGGTCTCGGCGCGGGCGTGACTGCCATATCCGCAGGGTACAATCATTCCCTGGCCGTTGACACTGATTCCGTGGTCTGGGCATGGGGAAGCAACTCCAACGGTCAGATCGGGACCGGGGCCGACCCCGCCTCAACCGCTTACTATAACACCGCCGCCGGGATAGGGGTCGGGGAAGTGATATCGATTGCCGCGGGAAACCGATTCAGCATCGCCGTCAGAAAAGAGCGGCTTGACACAACCGTTTATGCGTGGGGCATCAACAATAGCGGCCAGCTCGCACTTGGTAATACAACGCAGTATTATAACCCACAGAAAATCGGCAATTTTACGGGAACGATGACGGTTGCCGCGGGCTTTGACCATGCCCTGGCCGTTAAGACCGACGGTTCGGTATGGGCATGGGGGAACAATGACCGCGGGCAGCTTGGGAGCGCTGCCGGTGCCCCAAGCCTTTCCCCCGTAATTGTCAGCGGGATCTCAAGGGTACTGGCTGTATCCGCGGGAGTTAAAGATTCCATCGCGCTGGATTTAGTCAATAATGTCTGGGCGTGGGGAGCGAATGGGCTCGGCCAGGTCGGCGACGGGACCACCGTTGATAAGACGAGCCCGACTTTGATTCCGATTCCATGAATTGTTAAAGAATATACGCAGACTGGCCTGAAGGGATTGGCTTCTTCGCCGATCCCTTTTCTTTTGCGGCGACCGGCGAATCATACCGTCAGACATTTGGCAACAGGCCAAAGTGCCGAGGCATGCTGCAAATCCGATATCAAAAAAACCCCTTGACTGGGATTTGATTGGTCATAAAATTCTCCTAAGAAGGTCAGTCCGCGAAGGGCAAAGCAAATCATGAGCGCCTATGATGTCGTGATCATCGGGTCCGGCCCGGCCGGTTTGTTTGCGGCCATGCAGCTGGAAGAGCTGGGGGTGGGAAACATAGCCGTTATTGACAGGAATGCCTATACGGCCGGAGGGCTCATCAATGACGGCAAGCTGAATTTTGATCACCGCGTTGGCATGGACCTCGATGAACTCGAGATCGATGTCCCCACGGCGCAGCAGTACATTGGCCAGGTCAAAGAGGTTTTCTCCGGGTTTCCCCAGTGCAGCCAGGTAACCAGCATCAAGGGCAACAAAAAAATTGACGTGCTGACGAAAATTGCCGGTGAGCACGGCGTGGAATTCATAGCGCCGGAGCAATGGCACTGGGGCACGGATAACGGCAGGGCCGTCGTGGACCAACTCAGGAGCTGCCTGAAGAAAACGGCCTTTCTCCTGGGGGTCGATGTCGAATCGATTGAAAAGGCAGGCAGTCGCGAATACTGTCTAACCGCCAGGAAAAGCGGGAGAGAAGCTCGTTATAAACGCGCCAGTTGTCCTGGCCGCGCCGGGCCGGAGCGGGGCTTACTGGTTCAGGGACGCCGCTGACAAGCTGGGGATATGCCATGATTATCGGCCCCATTGATGTCGGCATCAGGATAGAACTGAGCAGGAAGATCTATGACGCGATCACAGACTGCGTGTACGACCCCAAATTCATTTTCAGGACGAGCCGCCATAAAGACCGGGTGAGGACTTTCTGCACCAACCCGGGGGGCAGGGTGCGCCTGGAGAATTACGGGCATTTCAAACTGGTTAACGGTGATGCCCTTCACGGCAGAAAGACTTCAAATACCAATTTCGCCCTGATAAATACGGTTGCGCTGACAACGCCCTTCTCCGACACGACCGAGTTTGGGCGGATGATCGCCCGCCAGTGCAACCTGCTCGGCGGGGGCAAGCCTATCGTGCAGAGGGTGGGCGACTTCAGGGAGGGAAGGAGGAGCTCCATATCCACATTTGACAGCCCCACCCGCCATTTCGACTTGTGCAAGGCGACCTGTGACGCCACGCCGGGAGACATCACGCTGGGGCTGCCGGCGCGCATCGTTGACAATCTCTGGGAATCCCTGAAGACGCTTGATAAAATTATCCCCGGCATACTGCACCCGTCCACGCTGCTTTATGCGCCGGAGATAAAATTCTTCGACACCCATTTCCCGACCAACCGTCACCTGGAAACCAATGTCAAAGGGATTTTCGTTGCCGGGGACGGCACCGGGAAAAGTCGCGGCATAGTCGGTTCGGCAATATCCGGCATCATAGCCGCCAAGGGCATTGCCAGGCGCCTCTCATCGGGGAAATGATCGTTTCACTCCGGGGCAGTCAAGGTTCACAACTGGGATGGATGCCGGGCTGCGAGGGCCGAAAGTTTCAGCCTCCGGCAGTTCCATAAGAGGCGCTCAGGCGGGATATGTAATTTCCAAAGACAGCCACCGGAAAGCGGCCATCGAGGTAAGGTTCAGGATTGCCCCAATGAAGCGGCGCTGTTCCGGAAGCAGGTTCCGATAATCATATTCAATACCGACTACGCCGATACTCTCGTTGCGGGCTTTCATGGGCATGAAGAAATAGCGCGTGCTGGAGAGGGTCCCGGTGCCGGAACCCGCCGGCTCACCGTGCGTGAGGGCCCATGTGGCCACCGCAATTTCATTAGGGGAGATCTCAATGTCGGGACTGCTTCGCGCCCAGACCTGCAATTTTTTATCGCTGTTGAGGAATACCACTACCGGCGCTTTATCCAAGACTTTCCTGATGTACTTTATGGTGAGCTCGCTGATTTCGCTCAGCACCGTCGTGCGCAGGAACACTGATATATGCCGGGATTCCGGGGAGCACTGGTAAAATCCAGTGATCAGTTCGTCCACAGGAGACAGCTGCAGGAATTCCTTGCTCATTTCCTCCATGAGGGTTGTCCTTTTCAGCCTGTACTGCAGGGTCAAATTTTGACGGTGGACAATCCTGACCAGCTGGCCCAGGACAACAGCCACTATCAGGAACATGGAGACGTTCACAATATCGTGAGAGAATTCCATGCTGAAACTGTAGCGGGGATGAGTGAAGAAATAATCGTAGGCGAGCAGGCCGGTTATAGAGGCGAAAATTGAAGGGCCGGTGCCAAACAGCAGCGCGGCGGCGATGGTGGCCAGCATGTAAACATAAACAAGTGAAGTTGCCGGCACGAATTCATACAATCCGAAATTCAGAGGCCGTAATTGCAGCCACCATCAACAGCGAGAACAGGTAGTGGTTGACAACGAAAGGCAATGGTCCTCTTTTCGCTTTTACATCGGGAACTGCTTTATCCGAAATCGGGGTGACAAGGTGAATCTCAAATTCGCTTTGCGCATGCAGCAGGCGCGACACGGGGGAACCTTTTATGTAGCCCCAGAGCATGGAGCGGAGCGGTTTCCCGATAACGACCTGGGTTATTTTGTTTTCCCGCGCGAACCTCAGGACCTCCTGGGCTATGTCCGTGCCGGTCAGATTAATCAGCTTTGCCCCGAGCTGTTCGGCAAGATTGAGCGAATCCGTCAAAAAGGCCCTTTCGCGGTCCGACATTTCCCTCAGCGACGGCGTGGAAACATAAACGGCATACCATTCCGCATGCATCTGCTGGGCAATGGAGTATGCCTTTCTGACGAGCTGCTTTCCGTAAGGGCTTGCGGCAATGCAAACCACGACCCTCTCGGAGATGGGCCATGTGCCGGGAATAGCCTTGGCCCGCATGTAATTGAGCAGCTCGGCATCCATTTTTCGCGCAACAAAATTCAGCAGCATCTCGCGAAGTGCTGAAAGGTTTCCGCGCTGAAAGAAGTTTTCCATCGCCTGTTTCGCCCTCTCGGGGATATATACCTTCCCCTCCTTGAGCCGCTGGATCAACTCCTCCCAGGGGATATCAATTACCTGCACCTCGTCGGCCTTGACGAGAAACGTGTCGGGGATGGTCTCCTGCATCCGCACGCCCGTGATCCTGGCCACGATATCGTTGATGCTCTCGACATGCTGGATGTTCATGGTGGTGTAGACGTCAATGCCGAAACCAAGTATTTCCTCTATGTCCTGGTACCTTTTCTCATGCCTGCTGCCCTCGGCATTTGTGTGGGCCAACTCGTCAACGAGGACCACCTGCGGCCTGCGGCGCACCACGGCATCCGCGTCCAGCTCTTTAAGGACGATCCCCCGGTACTCGATTTCGAGCCTGGGGACCACCTCGAGGCCCCTGAGCAGCTCTTCCGTTTCCTTCCTGCCATGGGTTTCAACAAGCCCCACGATCACATCAACTGCCCGCTGTTTAAGGACTCGGGCATCGCTGAGCATGGAATAGGTTTTGCCGACCCCTGGCGAATAGCCGAGAAAGACCTTCAATTTGCCGCGGCGGTGCTCTTCGCGCTCCACCTCCCTGAGGAGGGCGTCTGCGTCAGGCCTGTCATCTGGATTTTTCATGACTTCCCTTTTTGATACATGTCGAGGCCCCTGTTGAGAAGCAGCACATTGACCCTTTCATTTCCCCAGAACCCAAGGAATGGGCTTTCAATATGCTGTTTTATGATGGCCTCTATTTCCACTATATCCATTTTCCGCTCTCGCGCTATGCGCCCCGCCTGGAACAGGGCCGCTTCCAGGCTGATATGAGGATCGAGCCCGCTGGCGGAAGCCGTGACAAGGTCGGCCGGGACTGCGGAATCCGCTGCCGCTCCGTGCTCCTCCCTTAAGCGGTCCGCGCGCTCCCGGACCTGGGCGAGGAACCTGGAACTGGTCGGTCCGGCATTGCTCGCCGCGGATGCGCGGGCATTATATTGCGGGTCTGTTGCGGACGGCCTCCCGTGGAAATATCCCGTTTTCGTGAAAGCCTGGCCGATCAGGGCGGACCCTGCCGGCTTTCCATCGGTCGTGATCAAAGAGCCCTGGGACAGCCAGGGGAACGCCCCGCGGGCTATCGCCGTCATGGCCACCGGGTAGATTATCCCGCACAGGAGCGTGAAAACGAAAGATCGCGATAATTGAAATCCTTATCTGTCTCATTTGCATCTCCTCAACCCAGCCCCAGCCAGAACAGGATCAGGTCTATCAGCTTTATCCCGATGAAAGGCACCAGGATGCCTCCCAGGCCGTAGATGAGGATATTGCGCCTCAGCAGGGCTGAAGCCGTGGTGGGCCTGTACCGCACGCCCCGCAGCGCGAGCGGTATAAGCAAAGGGATTATGATGGCGTTGAAGATAACGGCAGCGAGCACGGCCGTTTTCGGGCTCGAGAGCCTCATAATGTCCAGTATCTGCAAATAGGGGTAGCGGGCCGCGAATATGGCCGGGATGATCGCGAAGTATTTGGCAACATCATTGGCCACGCTGAAGGTGGTGAGTGAGCCGCGCGTTATCAGGATCTGCTTGCCGATCTCCACGATATCGAGAAGTTTTGTCGGGTTGGAGTCAAGGTCTATTATATTGGCGGCCTCCCGCGCCGCCTGTGTCCCCGCGTTCATGGCCACCGCCACATCGGCCTGGGCCAGGGCGGGCGCGTCGTTGGTGCCGTCGCCGATCATGGCCACCAGGTGGCCCTGTGCCTGGTAGCTGCGGATGAGCTGCAGCTTCACATCGGGTTTCGCTTCGGCAACAAAATCATCAATGCCGGCCTCAGCGGCAATGGTCGCCGCAGTCAGGGGATTGTCCCCCGTGATCATGACTGACTTGATGCCCAGGTGGCGCAGTTGCGAGAGCCTCGCCTTGATGCCTTCCTTCAGAACGTCTTTCAGACGGATGATGCCGAGGACTCTCCCGTTTTCCGCAACCAGCAGGGGCGTGGAGCCCTCCCGGGAGACAGCCGCGGTATCCATTCCGATGCTTTCCGGCATGTCTGCGCCCCATTGCGCGATAAAATCCCTTATCGCCTCAAACGAGCCTTTGCGTATCTCCCGGGTGTCCCAGCTGATGCCGCTCATGCGCGTTTCGGCGCTGAAGGGAATGAAAATCGAGCCTTCGGGGGCGCGAATTTCGCTCCCCCTTATCCCGAGGTGCTCCTTGGCCAGCACTACGATGCTCCTGCCCTCGGGCGTGTCGTCGGCAAGCGAGGAGTAAAGGGCGGCGCGCACGAGTTCGTCAACTTCAATACCACCGGCCGCCAGGAAATCAGTGGCCACCCTGTTGCCGAGCGTTATGGTGCCGGTCTTGTCCATGAGAACTATATCCACATCGCCCGAAGCCTCGACGGCCCGGCCGCTCATGGCAATGAAGTTATGCCTCAGCAGCCTGTCCATTCCCGCTATGCCTATTGCCGGCAGCAGCCCGCCTATTGTGGTAGGCATCAGGCAGACGAGCAGGGATATCAGGATCACTGTACTCACGCCGACCTGCATGTAAGCGGCGAAAAGGTCGAGAGTTGCTACTACCACGATAAACGCGAGGGTAAGCCCGATGAGCAGGATATCGAGGGCCTTTTCATTGGGCGTTTTCTGTCGTTTTGCGCTCTCCACCATGCCGATCATCTGGTCCAGGAAAGTCTCTCCGGGATTCGCGGTAATGCGGGCGGTTACGGTCCCGGACAGGACCCGGGTGCCCCCCGTCACTCCGCTGCGGTCGCCGCCGGATTCACGAATAACGGGCGCCGATTCCCCGGTGATTGCTGATTCATCAATAAGGGCGACACCTTCAATGATCTCGCCGTCTCCCGGTACGGGCTCGTTATCGGAGATCAGGACAATGTCGCCCTTGCGCAGTGTCACAGCCGGGACCGTTTCGGTGCGGCCATCGGCGACCACTCTTCGGGCCATCGCCTCGCTGCGGCTCTTGCGCAGGGACTCCGCCTGCGCCCGGCCCTGTCCCTCAGCGAGCGCTTCGGCAAAGTTGGCGAAGAGGATTGTGAACCAGAGCCAGAATGTTATGTGAAAGCTGAAAACGAAATCCCGCCCGGCCAGGACATCTGCGACAGCCACTGCCAGTGTGATCGCGGAGACGATTTCGACCACGAGCATGACGGGGTTCCTCGCCATGGCCCGGGGGTTGAGCTTTTTGAAGGAGTCCCTGACCGCCTGGCCAAGGATTTGTGATTGAAATATGCTGAGATGCTTTTCTTTCATATACCTTTCACGTCAGCTCAGAAAGTGATTCCCGCATAAAGGAAGAGCTGTTCGAGCAGCGGCCCCAGGGCGAAAACAGGAAAGAAAGTGAGCGCTCCCACGATCAGGATAACGCCGATCAGCATCGCAACGAACAGCAAGCCGGTGGTCGGGAAGGTGGCTGCGCTCGCGGGAACGATCTTCTTTCCCGCGAGGGAACCTGCTATGGCAAGGGCAGGCAAGATAGTCGCGAAACGGCCCGATCAGCATGGCGAATGACGTTATCAAATTGTAAAAGATGCTGTCGGCATTGAGTCCCGCAAATGCCGAGCCGTTGTTTCCCGAAGTTGAGGCGAAAGCGTAAATGACCTCGGTAAGCCCGTGTGGTCCCGGGTTGCCCAGGGCTGAAAGGCCGACTTTAGTTGAAATTGCAATGGCGGAGGCGATCAGTAAAGTGAGGGCCGGCGCGAGTATCACGATCAGCGACATGGTCATTTCAAAAGGCTCAAGCTTTTTCCCGACAAACTCCGGCGTCCGGCCGATCATCAGGCCGGCCAGGAACATTGTGAGGATAGCGTACATGAGCAGTCCGATAATGCCGGTCCCGACTCCGCCAAAATGACCTCGCCGGTAGCCATATTGAAAATCAGCACCAGGCCGGAGAGCGGCATGATAGCTGTCATGCATGCTGTTCACGGCTCCGCAGGAGGTCGCGGTCGTTGCCTGGCCGAACAGGACGGAATTGACGATCCCGAAGCGCGATTCCTTGCCCTCCATGTTGACACCTTCACTTACACCCGCCCTGGCCAGGAGGGGATTGCCCTGGATTTCAACGGCAGTTATCGCGGCGAGCCCCGCGATGAAGAGGACCATCATGGCAATGTAAATCGCCGCGCCCTGGCGTCGATTATTCAACATGGCCCCCATCGTGAAAGGAAGGGCGGCGGGGATGAGCAGAAGGCCAAGCACCTGCATGAAATCCGTCACGGGCGTCGGGTTCTCGAAAGGGTGCGCGGAATTGGTATTGAAGAAGCCGCCCCCGTTCGTGCCGATGATCTTGATCGCCTCCTGGGACGCTACAGGCCCCCGGTATATAGACTGCTCCTGTCCCTCCAGGGTCCGGATGTCGGCAGGGCCTTCCAGTGTCTGCACAACACCCTGAGAAGCGAACACAAAGGCCCAGATGATTGCCAGGGGAAGCAAAACATAAAGGATTCCCCTGGTCAGGTCTGTCCAGAAATTCCCGATCGAGGTGAAGCCTTTACGGGTGAACCCGCGGATGAGCGCTATTGCCGCGGCAATACCGACTGCAGCCGAAAGAAAATTCTGGACGGCGAGCCCGGCCATCTGCACCAGGTGGCTCATGGTCTGCTCGCCGCCGTAAGACTGCCAGTTGGTGTTTGTCACGAATGAAACCGCCGTGTTCAAGGCGGTATCCCAGCGGACCGGCCCGAAATTGCCGGGATTGAGAGGAAGGTAATCCTGGGCCAGCTGAAACACGAACAGGGCAATTATTCCGGCCAGGTTGAACACGATCAGGGCGAAGGAATAGCCCTTCCATGACATTTCGGAATTTTCGTCGATGCCCAGAATTCCGTAAATGAGGCGTTCAAGCGGCCGCAGGACGGGATGAAGCAAGGTCCTTCGTCCGGAGAAAACCCCGGCCATGTAGATTCCGAGGGGGATCGCCGCGACGGTGAGGATGACCGGAAGGAATATAACGGAGAATAAACTCATACGGCCCAGTGTATTCAGATTTCGGGCCGGGATTATATTGCCTTTTATTAGCTTGATGCAATGGATTTATTCATGCGTGAATAAGTCCAATTAGCCGAATTTATTGATAAAAATGTCATTTTTGAACTCAATTTTCTCCAAAATTGTTTATCCGCAGGGTTACAACTTCCTTCTAAATTTCGTCGGTTCATCCGCCTCGAGTAGAGGAGGCACTGAGTACAGGAAATGGACATCCCGATCGCGAACCAGATTATGAACCTGGCCCAGGTGCCCGGGGAAGGCCCGCCATCTGGAGGAGGGACGTGCCGGCGCCGAGGATGGGAACGACCGGGTAGAAGGGCGTCCTGAAGGGGCGGTGCAGGCCGGGATTGGTCTTCCTGAGCACGAGCACGCTGATGCAGACGACCGTGAAAGCGAAAAGTGTCCCGATTGAAACCAGCTCGCCCAAAACGCCGATCGGCAGCAGGCCCGCAAAGACCATGGCTGCCGCACCGGTCAGGATCGTGGCGACATGGGGCGTCCGGAATTTCGGGTGGACCCTGGAGAGGAAAGGCGGGAGGAGCTTGTCCCCGGACATGGCAAAGAATATCCGCGACATGGCAATTATCTGCACAAGGATGACCGAACTCAAGCCCGCAATGGCGCCGATTTTCACGACGGGCCGCAGCCAGAACAGGGAAGGGCCGACAGCGTTGAGGCCCGCCGCGATCGGGTCGGGGACGTTCAGCTGCTCGTAGCGGATTATCCCCGTCAGGATCAGGGCCACGAGGATGTACAGGACGGTGCAGATCCCGAGCGACAGCAGGATACCGATCGGCATGTCCCTCTGCGGGTTGCGCGTTTCCTGGGCCGCCGTGGAGACGGCGTCGAACCCGATATAGGCGAAAAAGACCACCCCCGCGCCCCTCAGGATGCCGCTCCAGCCGAAGCTGCCGAATTCGCCGGTGTTTTCCGGGATAAAGGGAGTCCAGTTCTGGGGGCTTACGTACCAGATGCCGAACCCGATAAAGAGAAGGATCGCAGTCATCTTTATGAAGACGATGACCCTGTTGGCGTTGGCGGATTCCCTTATTCCCGCCGCCACCAGCGCGGTGAGCAGGACTATTATTAAAACGGCCGGCAGATTGACAAGTCCCCCGGTCCAGTGCCAGCCTGCCGCCGGGCTGAAGTCGAAAGGCGTTGCCGCCAGCCCGGCGGGAATGACTATTCCGAAGTCTTTGAGGAAGCTCGCGACATATCCCGACCATCCGACTGCGACACAAGACATCGCGAACAGGTATTCGAGTACAAGGTCCCATCCGATTATCATGGCGAAGATCTGTCCGAGGGCCGCGTACGCGTAGGTATAGGCGCTTCCCGCGGCAGGGATCAGCGAGGCAAACTCGGCATAGCACAGCCCGGCTAAAATACAGGCGGTGGCCGAAAGCATGAAGGAGATAACGATTCCCGGCCCCGCATACTGGGCGGCAGCCTGGCCGGTGATGACGAAAATCCCGGCCCCTATTATCGCCCCGATCCCCAGCATGGTGAGATCAAACGGGCCAAGCGCCCTCTTCAGGGCATAGCCCCCGGCCCCCGGCTCAGGCCCAAATTGCTCAACAGGCTTCTTGTAAAAGATATCTTTTCCAGGCACCGTTCAGTCCCTCGATTCTTAGTGTCGAGTGAATATGCAATAAAAAATTGCGAGAGTAAATTATTAATTGCCCGGGACCGCACCATCTGCCGTGGTGGAAATCATCGCAAAAGCCGTGCTCATTTACCGCTTTTTTAAAATTTTCACCTGGGGTATAAATCTAATGGACAGAAGGGCATGAAAAGATAAAGCTTTAGGGGGATAATTTCCCCGGGGGAGGATTTATGGACAACACGGACGAACTCGGAAAGTCGGGGATGGCGCAGCGGCCTAAAACGTATCATCAGGTCCTCGGTATAATTGCAGCCCTGGCAGCGATTTCCTTTGTAAATGTCCTCCTGGAGCGTATCATCCAGCCTTCTTCTCTCGTGTTTATTTACCTTATCGCCACCATCGTGAGCGCGTTCTTCTTCGGGACCTGGGCCGCAATCGGGGCGTCCCTGGGCGGTCTGCTGATTTACGATTTTCTCTTCGTGGAGCCGAGGTACGAATTTGCCATGTACCACACCCAGGACATTTACAATGTCACGGTATACTTTGTCATGGCACTGATCGTTATCCAGCTGATAAGAATCGTGCAGAGGCAGAACCTGATAGTGCAGTTCAGGCTCGACCGGGCCGGATATGTCGAGGACATGAGCCGGGACTTCCTGACAATGATGCCTATTGAGAAGACAACCGAGAGCACCCGGGAGTTAATCGGGGAGCAGGCCCTTGACGCGATTGGAAAGATAATAATAAGGCACACGAAAAAGATCATAGACGTGCCGATGTTTGTGTCCTTTCATAACAAAAGCGGGCCCCTGAAAGTTCGCGCCAAAAGCGGGGAGGACTTCGAAATCCGCAATGAGGACCTCGAATTGGCGTGCAGGGCCATGAGGGAAGGGGATATCCTGGGGTCCGGTCCAGGGACCGTTTTCTCCTTCATCCCCTTGAAATCGCTCTCCAGGGTCGTCGGCGTGGCGGCAATCCAATGCGATTACAGGAAATTGACAGAAGAACAGCAGAGCCTTTTGAGATCGCTGTCCAACCTGGCCTCCATGGTAGCCGAGAAATGGCTGCCGGACTCTTAGGGTCGGCCTTCCCCCTGGTCCCGAGCACGCGCGGATTCTCTAGTCACTGAGGCACAATCAGGATATTCGCCCCAAAAATAATGTTTTTCCTGATGGAAAAGGTTTGGAGGAGCACTTAACATTTTATGAGGGTGAGTAGATCATTTCGAAAAATCCAAGTTGGGCCTCGTTAAGGTTTTGAGATGGGCACGATATACAAATTCCTGGCGGGTATGGGATACGACCACCCGCTCCACCCGGCCTTCTCGCACATGCCCGTGGGGCTTGTGATCGGGGCTCTTGTCTTTATCCTTGCGGCGGTAATTTTAAGGAGGCCCGACATGAGGAAAACAGCCTGGCATTGCATTGTCCTGGCGCTGATCTTTGCGGTGCCGACGGCATTCCTGGGGGTAACGGACTGGCAGTATTACTATGCCTCGACGTGGTCGCATCCGGTCAAGGTCAAGATTGGCCTTACTGTTGTCCTTTTTGTCCTGCTGTTGGGGGGAGCTGTCCTGGCAGCGAGGAAGAAGACGGGAAACACCCCGATCATTCTTGTTTACCTCTTGTGCAGCCTGACTGTCGCGGCACTGGGGTTTTACGGTGCGCAGCTTGTTTATGCCGCGAAGGGGGCGGCAGGCGCGGACCATCGGCAGGGCGAAAGACTGTATGCGGCCAATTGCGGCGCTTGCCATCCCAACGGGGGCAACGCGATCAGCCCCGGTTTGCCCGTGCTGAACTCTCCCCAGATGAAGGACCCAAACACATTCATCAAATTTAACCGCAGCCCGGTCAAGCCGGACGGGTCGCGCGGGATCATGCCCGCTTTCACGAAAGACAAACTCTCCGACGATGATTTGAGGCAGATTTACGAGTACGTCAAGGGGGTGCTCGCGAAAAAACCGGGGGAGTAGCCTTCTCCCGTCGGGAATGCCCCTCTCAGCCCGCCAGGAATTCTTTCAGAGCCTCGGCGTTATTCAACTTAGTTTCACGCGATGAGAATACCAGGGTGACGGTCCCTTTGCGGGCCTCGGCCTTGAGCCCGTCCAGGAGTGCTTCCTTGCCCTTTAGCTCAGCCCTGTATAGCCTTTTGAATTCCTTCCACTTGGCGGGGTCGTGGGAATACCACTTCCTCAGTTCCGTGCTGGGTGCCAGTTCTTTAAGCCACTCGTCAATGCGGGCCCTCTCTTTTGTCAGGCCGCGAGGCCAGAGCTTGTCGACAAGCACCCTCTTTCCATCTTCCGGTGAAGGTTCATCATAGGCGCGTTTTATCTTGATCATTGCCCCTCCCCGGTCCAGCGTATAAGGCTTGCAAAATGCGGATTAAAGAACAACTGCGAGCTACCGGGACATTGACTTGTAGGCTTTTTCCGCCCTTTTCAGAAGGGAATCCCTTCCCAGGATGGAAAAAATTTTGTCCAGTTCCGGGCCCTTTGTGCGTCCGGTAATTGCCGCCCTGACGGGCATGAAGAGGTCCTTCCCCTTGAGGCCCGTGCGTTCGCGGACCGACCTTGAAATCCTGGAATACATCCCTTCACCGCCGTCATCCAGCATGATGCCCAGGCGCAGGGCCGTTAGGACATCCCTGGCCCTTCCGGATTCCAGGACGCGGCGGGCCTCGTCCGAGATTTCGAATCGGTCGTCAAAAAATATCTCGATCACTTTGCCGGCATCCGAGAGCTTTTTCATATCGCCCTGCACGGAGGCAAGAGCTGCAACGAGCCAGGGGCGGTCAATCGATTCGACCCCGTATCCGTCCGCTTCCAGGAAAGGCCTTGCCAGGTCAAGGAGGGCATCGGGCGGGTACTGCCTTATGTAGTGCTCGTTGACCCATTCGAGCTTGCCCTCGTCGAAAATGGCCCCGCTCTTCCCGGCCCTGTCGAGGGAAAAGCCGCTGACCATTTCGTCTTTCGAGAGGATTTCTTTGGCCTCGGCAAAAGAGCTGCCGAGCAGGGCGAGATAATTAATCATCGCCTCTGGCAGAATCCCCTTTGCCCGGAACTCCTTTACAGAGACCGACCCCTGCCTCTTGCTGAGTTTGGCGCGGTCTTTTCCCAGGATAAGTGAGTGGTGGGCAAATCGCGGCGGCTCGAAGCCGAGCGCCCGGTAGACCATGATCTGGACGGCGGTGTTGGACAGGTGGTCCTCGCCCCGGATGACGTGGCTGATCTCCATGAGGTGGTCGTCAATGACCACGGCGAAATTGTATGCGGGGATGCCGTTGGAGCGCACGATTATAAAGTCGCCGACGGCCTCGCAGTTGAATTTCATGTGGCCGCGGATCACGTCGTCAAATTCGATAACGCCTTCGCCGACCCTGAACCTGTAAGAGGGCTTGAGTCCCGATTTCTCCAGCTCGCGGCACTGCTCTTCCGTATAGCCCCTGCACTTGCCCATGTAGCGCGGCATGAGGCCGCGCGAAAGAAGGCTCTGCCTCTCGAGGGCGAGTTCCTCTTCCGTACAGTAGCACTTGTAGACCCTGCCGTCGGCGATAAGTTTATCGAGGAAGGATTTGTAGATGGGCAGCCGTTCAAACTGGTTGTACGGGCCGAAGCCGCCGCCTTTTTCGGGACCCTCATCCCAGTCGATCCCGAGCCACTTGAGGTCTTCAATTATCCCTTTTTCGAATTCGGCAAACGTGCGCTCGCGGTCCGTGTCCTCTATCCTGAGGACGAAAGTGCCGCCGGAGCTGCGGGCATAGAGCCAGTTGAAAAGGGCAGTGCGGGCATTGCCGACATGGAGCTCGCCGGTAGGGGAGGGGGCAAACCTTACTCTGGGCTTATCCATGGGGGGTCTCCTTATCGGCGAGAGTGACTACACAATATGCTGCGATTCCTTCGGCCCTCCCGACGAAGCCCATTTTTTCGTTGGTCTTGGCCTTGATGCTGACCCTTGCCGGTTTCATGCTGAAAAGCCTTTCGATATTCCGTACCATCAAGGGTATGTGATTTTTCAAACGGGGCTCTTCGAGCACGATGGAACAGTCCACGTTGTTGAGGGTAAAGCCTTTGGCCGTCATCATGTCGCGGATGCGCTCCAGGAGATCCATGCTGGAGGCGCCTTTCCATTGCGCGTCGGTATCGGGGAAATGAGTGCCCAGGTCGCCGGCCGCCATGGCGCCCAGGATGGCGTCCCCCAGGCTGTGCAGGAGGACATCCGCGTCGGAATGGCCGAGCAGGCCCTTTTCAAAGGGGATCACAACGCCCCCGAGGACAAGCGCTCTGCCTTCGACCAGGCGGTGGCTGTCGTAGCCGAAGCCGACTCTCACTTTGTAATCTCCCTTTCCATCATGAATTCCGCATACCTGATGTCGTCCGCCGTAGTGATCTTGATGTTTTCGTACGAGCCGGGGACCATCCTGACCTTTACCCCGATCCTCTCGACAAGCGCTGCCTCGTCGGTTGAGTAAAATCCCTCTTCATATGCCCGCCTGTAAGCGTCCAGGATGACGCCCGTCCGAAAGGCCTGCGGGGTCTGGGTCAGCCACAGCTCATCGCGGTCAAGAGTCCCGGAGATGATATTGTCCCGGGTCACTTTTTTGACCGTATCCTTGACAGGGACGCCCAGGACCGCGGCGGAAAAGGCGGCGGCTTGCTCGATCACATTCCTTATCAGGCCGGGAGAAACGAAGGGCCTCACGGCATCGTGGACCGCCACGATATCCGTCCCTTCCGGAAGCGCCTCGAGGCCGGCCCGCACGGAGTCCTGTCTTTCCTTCCCCCCGGGCACCACGGCCACGACCTTTTCAATCCCATATTTGCCGATAATGTCATCCTTCACGAAGCCGACGTCACCGGAAGGCACGGCCAGGATTATCCCGTCTATGCCGGCGGCTTCGAATTTGTGGAGGGTGTGGACCATGAGGGGCTTCCCCGCGATCATAATATACTGCTTGGGCGTATCGGCGCCCATGCGCCTGCCCCGGCCCCCGGCTGGAATAACCGCAACTGCTTTCATCGGCATCCCTGGTTCAAGTGATTTGCAACCGCCCCTGCTTATAGCCGCATGGATGGGTGTTTTTCAACAGCTTTCGGATAAAAAAATGCCCGGGACACCGAAGTTTCCCGGGCTGGCTTTTTGTTACGTCTGGGAGCCGGACCCTGCTCCCTGGTGATTCTTATCGTGATGGACCTGCTTGAGCTCCGAAAAGATCATCCTCCCGGCGGTCGTCTGCAGGACACTGGTAACCGTGACCTCGACCATCTCCCCCTGGTGCCTGACGGCGTTGTCGACGATAACCATGGTGCCGTCATCGAGGTACGCCACACCCTGGCCGGGTTCCTTGCCCTCCTTGATGATCTTGACGGTCATCGTCTCGCCCGGGAGCACCACCGGCTTGAGCGCATTGGCAAGGTCATTGACGTTGAGGATCTTGATCCCCTGCAGCTCGGCGACCTTGTTCAGATTGAAATCATTGGTGATGATCCTGCCGCCGGTCTTTTTCGCCAGGGCCACGAGTTTGCCGTCCACACCCTTTATTTTCGGGAAGTCCTGTTCGACAATCTCGATATTGATCCCGGCCGCCTTCTGCATGCGGTTGAGGATATCCAGCCCCCGGCGCCCGCGCGAGCGCTTCATGGAATCGGAGGAATCAGCAATGTGCTGCAGCTCCTCCAATACAAAACGCGGGACGACAAGATTACCGTCCACGAATCCCGTTTCGCACACATCGGCTATGCGCCCGTCTATAATGACACTCGTGTCGAGTATCCTGTAATCACCTGATTTTGACGGGTTTCGACGATGCTCCGAAGAAGGGGAGGGTGAATTCCTCGCTCTTTTTTGAACCTATGACAAGTCCGAGATAGCCGAGAATTGAAGTCAAAAGAATATAGATGAACGGGGCAATTTCCTGCTTTGACCCAGGTGCTTGCATAAGTAAAACCCCAGCCCAGAAGAACTGCAATGATGAGGCCGGTTATCATGCCCAGGACGCCGCCAAAGATGACGCGCAGGGAGACTTTACGGATGCCTTGCTCTACCTGAATGACTAAAATAGCTACTAAAAAGCCGGATAATAAACCTATTAATGCAAATGGAAAGCCATAATAATTATTGGCGATAAAGTAGCCACTCAGGGAACAGGCGAAAATTAAAAGAACCCTGATAGCAAACTGAAGCATAAATCCTCCTTTCTATAGAATTTTTGTTCCCCACAGCACTGCTATTCAGTTTTCAAAGAGCTGTTCAGCTTTATCGAAAGTGCTAATGCACAGGAAACAGGGCGTTTATGTCTTCCTCTATCTTTGTCTCTTCGGATTTGGTCGCGATCGAGATCTCCTTGATCAGCAACCCCTTGGCAGTATCCATCATCTTGCGTTCGCCGAAGGACAGGTCCTTGTCGTTCTTCAGGATGAACAGGTCCCGTAAAACCCTTGCGACTTCATATACGGAGCCTGTTTTGATTTTCTCCAGGTAATCGCGGTATCTTTTGTTCCAGGTCTGCTTGTCTATCGTAATATCTTTATTTTTCAGGATCTCATAAATTTTCGGGATCTCCTTGGCGGATATGATCTGCCTGAGCCCTACCGCGTCAGCGCTGTTCAGGGGGATCATGATTTTCATATTGCTTCCCAGGATTTTCATTATGTAAAATGCCTGAGAAGAGCCCATGACCTCCCTGCTTTCTATGGACTCAATAAGACCTACCCCTTGAGCTGGATAGACAGCCAGGTCCCCAACCTTAAACATCAACAAAAGACACCTCCAGAAATTCTTAGGGATACTAGCACAAAACACCACAATAATCAATGGAAACGATTATTTTCGCGGCCTTCCGGTTTAGATGAAGTTCTGGCGTATCCTGTCGAGGTCCCTGTCGAGCCGTTCCGACCCGGTTTCCGTGTAGTTTTGGATAATGCTCTTTCAACCTTTCGTAAACAGGCCTGTTGGACAGGTCGTCAATCCTCCTGTAAAGGCCTTTCCTCCTGCCGAGGCGGTAAATCAGCCTGTCCATATCGGGCAGGGCGAAAAACCGGTCGATTATCGCGAGCAGGCTTTCCTTTGCCTCAGGGAGCCGGCCCTCGAGCTCCTCGAGCAGGTTGAGGATATGGTCGCTGACAATGGTGCTCCGGATGCCTTCCAGGTGCTCAATGAAAAGCCTGATCTCCCCAACGACCTCTTCGTCCCCGAGGGGCTGGAACTCTCCCTTTTGCATCATCTCGTGCAGCACCGTGCCCCTTTTTACCTGGAGGGACCTGAACCTGATATAATCCGGGTTGATCTCATTGATCACCCGGGCTGTTTCGACGGCGTTCTCCCGGGACCATTTTGAGCCCCCGAGCCCCGGCATGACGTACTCGCAGAGCGAAATCCCCGATTCCACCACCCTTTTGCCGCCCTCGATGTGCTCGGCGGCAGTAGACCCCTTCCTGATCAGTTTGAGCAGGGGGTCATATCCCGTCTCCAGGCCTATATGGATTCTATTGAGCCCGGCCTCCCTGAGCTTCCTGAACTCCTCCACGGATTTCCGGGCGGCCGTCTGGGACCGGCAATACGACGTGATCCGGTCGACCTGGGGGAAGTTCTCCTTTATGCAGTTCAGTACCTCGAGCAGTTCGTCCGTCTTGAGGATGATGGAATTGGCGTCCTGGAGGAAGACCGAGCTCCCCCCGAAATAGAGCCAGGCCGTGATGCTGCGAAAATAATCGTCGATATATATGCGGGCTTCCGAAGACCAGGTCGACAAGGCCTTCGCTTACCTCTCCCCCCGCACCGTGTTTCCACGAAAGTTCCTTGACTGAATCCGCTATTTCCCTGGCGTTCTTGATGTCCTGCTTGATCTCTTCGAGCTTCCTCAAGCCGAATTTCTCGCCCTGGTAAGTGAAACAGAAAGCGCACTTGTTCCACGGGCAATTGCGCGTGACCCTGATGAGCAGGCTCCTCGCCTCACTGGGCGGCCTGATGGGCCCCTGTTCAAATGACAATGCCATCTCTCCCTCGATTCGTGTTTTCATCGTAATTTAGTTATTAATGGGAGAAAAGCAAATCCAAATAAAGGCGTGATGTGGGGCAGCCCGTCCCCGGCGAGCCAAAATAAAAAGGCGGGCCAAGCAGCCCGCCTTTTTTACCTGACGCCTAATGCCTAATGCCTCACAGCGGAATGTTGTTGTGCTTCTTGGGAAGCCTGACTTCCGCCTTATCCTTGTAAGCCTTCAGCATCTGGATGACCCTCTTGCGGGTGTCGCGCGGGGCGATGACTTCCTCGATGATCCCCATGCTGGCGGCAAAATAGGGGTTGTTGAACTGCGCTTCATAAGCGGCGACAAGTTCCTTCCTCATGCTGGCCGGGTCTTCCGCTTCGGTTATTTCTTTGCGGTAGACGATATTGCATGCGCCTTCGGCGCCCATGACCGCGATCTCGGCAGACGGCCAGGCCATGACGTAGTCGGCCCCGAGATACTTGCTGCACATCCCGATGTAGGCTCCGCCGTAGTCTTTGCGGGTAACGACGGTGATCTTCGGAACTGTGGCTTCGGCATACGCATGGAGCAGCTTTGCGCCGTGGCTGATGATGCCGGCCCATTCCTGGTTGGTGCCGGGCATGTAGCCGGGGACGTCCGAGAAGGTCAGCAGCGGGATATTGAAGGCGTCGCAGAAACGGATGAAGCGGGAGGCCTTATCGGAGGCCTTGGTGTCGAGGACGCCCGCGTCGAATTTCGGGTTGTTGGCGATAACGCCGACCGGTCTGGCCCATGACCCTGATGAAGGCCACCAGCATGTTCCTGGCCCACAGGTCATGCGGCTTGAAGACGAAGCCGTCGTCGGCAACCGACGCGACGACTTTTTCCATGTCGTAACCGCGGGTCGGGCGGTCCGGGATTATCTTGTCGAGGTCCGAGGCATTCCCTGTCCGCCGTGTCATTGGTCGCGACAAACGGGACCGGGCTGTGGCAGCTGTCCGGCAGGAAAGAGAGCAGGGTCTTGATCTGGCCGATGCAGTCCGTGTCGTTTTCGGTGACGAAGTGGCATACGCCGCTCTTTGTGCCGTGGGCGACGGCGCCGCCGAGGTCTTCATGGCTGACTTCCTCGCCGATGACCGCCTTGATGACATCCGGGCCGGTGATGTACATGTAGCTCGAATTCTTTACCATGAACACCCAGTCGGTAAGGGCGGGGGAGTAGACCGCTCCGCCGGCGGTGGGTCCCATGATAGCCGTGATCTGGGGGATATACCCGGAGCCGATCGTGTTGCGGTAGAATATTCCGCCGTAACCGTCGAGGGCCGGGACGCCTTCCTGGATACGGGCGCCGCCCGAATCATTGAGGGCAACAAAGGGCTTCCTGGCGTCGATCGCCATGTCCATGGCCTTCCAGATCTTCTTGGCGTGCATCTCGCCAAGGCTTCCGCCGGCGCTTGTGAAATCCTGGGCCGCCGCGAATACGGTACGGCCGTTTACTTCGCCGAAGCCGGTGATCACGCCGTCTGCATTGATCTCTTTTTTGTCCAGTCCGAACAGTTTCGAGCGGTGCTTCACAAAAAGCTGAATCTCCTGAAAGGTTCCCTTATCGAAGAAAAGGTCAATTCTTTCCCTGGCAGTGAGCTTTCCCAGTTGGTGCTGCTTCGCAACCAGTTTCTCCCCGCCGAGGGTCTCAAGTTTGGCTTTTCTTTGTTCGAAATCCTTGATTCTATCTTCTGTCAGTCCCATATATCTTCTCCCTTGTGTAGTTGATTTGGATGAAATCGAGTATGACTACCATTTGTCATTTTCTGATTGCAATTGGAATTTAGCCGGCAAGGCTAATGGTTTTAAAAATCAAGCACTTGGGACAAGTCCCATGCCCGGGGGGATTTCCGCTTGACGGGTACTTACCCCTGCTATATAAATTCAAGGCATGCTTCAAATGACTTGAGGGGCATGCCCGGAATTCCCAGCCACTGATCCGGAAAGACCAATCCCATTCGGAGGAGAGTTAATGAAATATATCGACGAGATGGATTTGCGGGGTAAAAGGGTCCTTTTCAGGTTTGACTATAACGTCCCCATGGACAAGGAGGGCAAGATCACCAACGACACCAGGATCAGGGAGACGCTGCCGACGATAAACCATGCCCTGGATGAAAACGCGAAAGTGATAATCATGTCCCACCTGGGCCGGCCCAAGGGGACTGTTTCGGAAAAACACAGCCTTGCCCCCGTGGCCAAGCGCCTGTCGCGCCTCCTCGGGAAGGAAGTCAAGATGCTGGACGACTGCATCGGGGACGAAGTGAAGTCGGCTGTCGCCGACATGAAGGAGGGGGACGTGGTCCTCCTGCAGAACCTGCGCTTCCACCCGGAAGAGGAGAAGAACGACGATAATTTCGCGAAAGAACTGGCCGCGCTGGGAGATATCTATATAGACGACGCCTTTGGAAACGCCCACAGGAGCCACGCGTCCAACGTGGGGATAACAAAGTTTGTCAAGGATTGCGGGCTGGGGTTCCTGATGAAAAAAGAGCTGACTTATTTCAGCAAGGCCCTGGAGATGCCGGCAAGGCCCCTGGTTGCTATAGTGGGCGGTTCCAAGGTGTCGGGAAAACTCGAGGCCCTCGCGAACCTTACAAAAATGGTCAACAAGCTGATAATCGGCGGGGGAATGGCATTCACTTTCCTCAAAGCCCAGGGTTACGATGTGGGCAAATCCCTCATCGAGGAAAACCTGATCGACAAGGCTATAGAAATCATGGACATGGCGAAGCAGCTTAAAGTGAAGCTCTACCTGCCCGTGGATTGCGTTGTGGCGACGTCTATGAGCGCCGAGGCCGAGACAAAGATAGTGCCCGTCCAGGAGATCAACGCCGAGTGGATGGCGCTGGACATCGGTCCGGCCACAATCACGGTGTTCACCGAGGCCCTGGCGAACGCCAAGACGGTGGTCTGGAACGGCCCCATGGGCGTTTTCGAGATCGATGCCTTCAGCCGCGGCACCTCGGCGCTTGCCCACAGCGTCGCCAGTTCGTATGCACTTTCAATCGTCGGAGGCGGCGATACCGATGTCGCGATCCACAAGGCCGGCGAGAGCGACAATATGTCCTATATCTCGACTGGAGGCGGGGCTTTCCTGGAACTGCTCGAGGGCAAGGAACTGCCGGCGGTCAAGGCGATCAGGGAGTGCAGCAGTAAATAAAACCCCTTGCGGGAAGATTTTCGGTGTAGGGGCGTATTGCAATACGCCCCTTGTATTTATATCGAGAGGTTTTCAGGTTATCCCGTAGGGGCCGATTTCAAATCGGCCCGTGCCGGGCGAAACTGAAAGTCATACAGAGCAAGTTAAGCTTTCCGGGCTGATCTGAGATCAGCCCCTACAACAGCGATGGGGCCCGGTCCAATGGAAAGAAACCTGAAGCTTGTTATTCAGTACGACGGCGCCCGCTATCATGGCTGGCAGCGGCAGGGGGAACTGCCGACCATCCAGAAAATCATTGAAGAGGCCGTCTTCACTATAACGCGGCAGGAATCACATGTGGCAAGCTCCGGCAGGACCGATGCGGGTGTGCATGCCCTGGGGCAGGTGGCAAATTTCGTGAGCGCCTCCAAGCTGCCGCTGAGGAACCTGCTCAGGGGGATGAACAGCCTTCTGCCTGAAGACATAAAGATAGTTGATATCGCCGAAGTGCCCCCCGAATTTCACGCCCGCTTCAGCGCCAGGGGCAAGACATACCTTTACAAGATCTTCAACAGCCCCGTCCCATCGGTGTTCCACAGGAATTATTCCTGGTATATATATGAAGAACTGGACGTCGAGAAAATGGCCGAGGCGGCAAGGTTCCTGAACGGCCGGCACGATTTCACCTGCTTCTGCGCGGCGGGCCACGAAACGAAGACTTACGAACGTGAAGTAGCGAGGGCCGAGTTCTCCCGGGAAGGGGGCTTGATCATCTTTCGCATAGAATCAAACGGCTTTTTGAAGTACATGGTCCGGAACATCGTGGGCACGCTGTCCTATGTTGGAAAAGGAAAGATCACCCCGGATATGCTTCCGGGACATAATCGAAGCGCGGGACCGCACCGTGGCGGGGCCGACGGCGCCGCCCCAGGGGCTCTTCCTGGAGAAAGTAACTTACTGAAGAGGCTTCCATGAATATACTTATCCTCGGGCACAAGGGGATGCTGGGTTCGGACCTGATGCTGAAATTCGGCGGGCATTCCGTCACAGGCAAAGACGTGGACGATTTCGATATCACTTCAGCCGCCGACTGCCGGGACCTTGTAGACGAGAACAGGCCGGAGCTGGTCATCAATGCGGCCGCCTTCACCAATGTGGACGGCTGCGAAACTCAAGAAGACAAGGCTTTCGCCGTCAACGCGGAAGGAGTAAAGAATGTCGCACTGGCCTGCAAAAAGAACAACGTGAGGATCATCCATTTTTCGACCGATTACGTTTTCGATGGGACCAGCGAAACCCCATACAAGGAGGACCACCCCTGCAACCCCATCAACGCCTACGGGCGCTCAAAGCTCCAGGGCGAAACCTATCTCAGGGAATTGTCAAAAAACTACACCCTCGTGAGGACGTCGTGGCTGTGCGGGCGGCACGGGAACAACTTCATAAAGGCGATACTGCAGCGCGTCAAAAATTTTCAGCCGCTGGAAGTTGTGACCGACCAGAGCGGCTCTCCGACATTCACCGTCGACCTTGCCGGCGCCGTCCGGCTTCTTGCGGAAGGGGGGTTCACGGGGACCTTTCACATCACGAACAGGGGCTCGTGCACGTGGTATGCTTTCGCAAGGCGCATCCTCGACCTTTCCGGTTATGAGGACGTCGATATTAAACCGATCACGTCCGACCAGCTCAACCGCAAGGCCCTGAGGCCGATGTACTCGGTCCTCAGCGGGGAGAAATTCGTGTCGGCGACGGGCAAGACCCTGCGCTTCTGGCAGATAGCCCTGCGCGAGTACCTTGAACTGCCGACCTGAGCAGATCACATCCAAAATAATCTTGCAAATCCGGCCCAAATAGTTTTAAGCAGAACCAATCCGGCCAGGCGCCCGATACAAATTTATCTACCGCAAAGGCCCGGCTGTCGAAGGGTTGCGTATGGTTCACCGTGTTGCGGATTGCGGCTTCGCGAACGCCTACGTCGTCGAGGAGAGGCACGGCATCCTTGTCATCGATCCGGGCAGCCGCGGAGCGGCGGACAAGGTTGAGTCCCTGGTCACGGGGGGCCTGGGCAGGAGCATGGAAGAAGTCATGTTTATCGCCGCCACCCACTTCCACATCGACCATATCAACGGGATAGGCCGGCTCATGCGCAGGTGCCCGCCCGCCACGAAAGTCATCTTTCACCACAGGGTCCGGGATTACCTGGACGGGACGAGGAAACTCACGCCCATGCGCAACTGGCTGCGCGGCTGCCTGCCCGTTGCAATAGCCTCCCTGAAATACGTCCAGGGCATCAGGGACATCTCGTTCGGCATAAGCGGGATCCCGCTGCCGGTCCTGAACGGATTTTGCCGGATAGGCTTCAGCCGCCAGAGGGTCGAGTTTATCGGAGGGAATGGGCGCTGGCGATACGGCTTCGGTTTCGGCGACTGGGAAATTGTCGAGACGCCCGGACACACCGAGGATTCCATATCCTTTTATAACAGCGGCTCGGGGGACCTCGTCTCCGGCGATTTCATCCTGGGCTATGAAAGCTGCGGCAAAGGGAAAGTGGCCCGTTTTTACTGGGACCGCGAAGTGCTCATGAGGACATTTGTCAGAATCAGAAACGAAATAAGGGCGGCGAATATTTACCCGGGCCATGGCGATGCTATCCACAGCCCCGGCAATGCCCTGCCCGGCGTCCAGCCACTCACACTGTAGAGGGAGTTGTACATGCTGAACAGGCTTCTCGTTCCGGTATTGCTGGTTTTGTTCCTTTGCGGATGCGTTGTCTCGGGCCAGAAAACGCAGATTGCCCCCGAGATCACTTCTCTATTCGAAGGCGAATACAAAGTCGATCCCGGTTTCGAGAAGGCGAGGCCGCGGACCGTCGCGGTCCTGCCTTTCGTGAACAAGGCGGAGAACCAGCAGGCCTCTGAGCCCGTGAGGAGGGGCTTTTACAACCACTTCAGCTCCCTGCCTTTCAAGGACCTGGAGCTGAATATCGTCGATGCGCGCCTGCAGGAGCGCGGGCCTCACCGAAGCGGAAAAGATTGCGAAGACCCCGCCCGTCGAGCTGGGAAAAATATTGGATGTCGACGCGGTCATTTTCGGCGAGATCTCAAATTTTGACAAGCTCTATGCCGCCGTGTACTCACAGGTCTCAGTCGGGGCCGAAATCAGGATGTTTGATGCAAAAACAGGCAGCTTCCTCTGGAGCGGCAAGCACGTGGCGCGCATCCACGAGGGGGGGATTTCGGTCACGCCCGTGGGGATCATCGCCACGGTCATCGCGACCGCGGTCAACGTCAGGGATGTCCAGCTGCTGCGCGCCTGCGACGACCTCTTCAGGGACATGGTAAAGACCATCCCCCTGCCCGACGGACGAGGAGGCCCTCCGGCCCCCGGCGATTGTCATGCTGACGCAGGACACAAAGAGCCTGCCCAGGAAAGCGGGAGATGAGATCAAGGTCGTCATGCAGGGCGACAAGGGCCTGAATGCCTCTTTCGATATCGGCGAATACCGCCGGGGCATCGTGATGAGGGAGATGGAGCCGGGCTGGTACCTCGGCGTCTACAAGGTGCTGCCCGGGGACAATGTCTCGAGGGCTATAATCACCGGGCACCTCAAGGACTCTTACGGGAGCAGGGCGGACTGGGTGGACGCGCTCGGTTCAGTGACATTTGATACGACCCCTCCCGCAAAAATCAAGGCTGTTGCGTCAACGGGGAGGAACGGCACCATAAACCTGAAGTGGCAGAAATCCCCTGAAAGTGACCTCGCAGGGTATAATGTCTACCGCAGCAATACGCCGCTGAGCGGCTTCGCGCGCATTGCCGGCACTGAATTCAACGAGTACAAAGACCAGGGGCTGGTAAACTCGCAGAAATACTTCTACAAGGTAGCGGCCAGTGACGCGGCCGGCAACGAAAGCGAACTGAGCGATTCGGTGCAGGGCATGCCGGTTGCCCCGGGCCCCACCAGGGTTTCAGGCCGTATCGAAACGGACACGGTCTGGCATTCCGGCGCCGGCCCCTACATCATTGAGGGTGAGGTGCGCATCCTTGACAAAGCTGCATTGACCATAGAGCCCGGGACCGAAATCAGGTCTAAAGGCGAAGCCATCGTCGTCGAGGGGAGCATCAGGGCACTCGGAGACGAACTCAATCTCATCACATTCGAGGCGGCGGACGCGCAGGGCTGGAAGGGCATCGTTTTCAATAACACCCGGGAGAAGGAAAATATCCTGAAGCGCTGTGCCGTCCGCGGGGCCCTGGCCGGCGTCACCTGCAGCGCCTCCTCGCCGCGCATCGAGGAATGCGAGATCACGGGAAACAATACCGGGATCGGCATAGACGGTTCATTCTCCCGGCCGGTCCTCACCGGCAACCAGATTTCCCGGAACAGGGATTTCGGGATTGCGGTGAGCGCCTCCGCGCAGCCCCTCATCGAGCACAACCAGATTGCCGACAACGCGAAGGGGGGCATTCTCGTCAGCGAGTCCTCCCCGAAGATTCAGTTCAACTGGATCGGCAGGAACCTGGGCCCCGGCATTAAGGTCGAGCAAGAGCCAGGCCGCTATCCTCAGGAACAGCATTTACGACAACGGGACTGATATCCAGGGCGAAAACACCGGCGCCCCCGTCGACGCGCGGGACAACTGGTGGGGCACGGTCGAGGTGCGGAAGATAATTGCCAGCGTCAGGGGCCGGGTGGATATCAACCCCATACTGGACGGTCCGGCGAAGGACTCAAAATCCCTGGTCCTGCCCCTGCTGGGTGAGATGCCCGAGGCAATTCGCTCCGACAGCTATCTTCTCCTGGCGAACAGCCCCTACAGGGTGAAGAAAGAAACCGTCATCGAAAACGGGGCCCGGCTGTTCATAGAGCCCGGCGTCACCCTCGAGTACGACCAGGGTGCGTTCATCAACGTGAAGGACGGGGGCATAACCGCGGCCGGCTCGCGGGACCTGCCGGTAATTTTCACAGCTTCCGGGTCTTCCGATTCGCCCGGGTTTTACCGCAACGCGGTGAAGTTCACGGAAAAGACCGCCGTGAACAGCTCTTTCCAGTTTTGCGTCTTCAGGTACTCCGAGACCGCGATAGACATCTATTTCGGTGCCCCGGAAATAACCTTCTGCGAAATTTACCGGAACTCGCAAAACGGGATTTACTGCCGCAACGACTCCGCACCCATAATCTCGTACAGCAGCTTCAGGGAGAACGGGGGAGAGGGGGCCGTGAAATGCGTGGGGATGTCCCGGCCCAGGATCAACTACAACAGCTTCGAAAAAAATACGCTGGCCGTCCAGGCTTTCTCGACCCTGGTCATAGATGCCAGGAACAACTGGTGGGGCGCGGCGCCCCCCGACCGGGGCCAGATATGGGGCGGCCCGGAGAACATTGAGACCGAGCCGCACCTGGCTCAGCCGGATGATAAAGTGTTCGTAAGCATTAAGGATTTCAAGGTCCGGGAAGAGAAGCGATAAAGCTTGATAAATAACGGCCGTTTTTGGTATTTTGCACGAATCAGCCGGGCTTGTTGCTGCGTTTGCTAAATTGGGCGATCATGGAAAGCTAAGGAGGATATATGAGAAAGTCGGCTACTTTTTGCTCCATCATCAGTATTTTGTTCGTTGCAGCCGTACTGGGCACTTCCATTCACACCGACGCGCTTGCTCAAGGGCAGGATCTGATTGAATCAGTCGGGACAAACGGGAAAGTGAACTGGACTGCCGGTTACGTCGAGGCAATCGGGATCGGCGCGCCTCCGGAATCCACATACGGCAAGCCGAATGCCCGGCCGATGGCCCTCAGAGCCGCCAAGGTCGACGCATACAGAAACCTCCTCGAAGTGATCAAGGGCGTCCGGGTAGACGCCACCACTGTAGTACGCGATTTCACGGTGGCCAGCGACACCATCCGCGCCCAGGTTGAAGGTATGGTAAGGGGAGCCCAGGTGATCAAGCAGGATTACATGTCCGACGGCACCGTTGAGGTGACCCTGAGGATGTCCCTGGGCGGGGAATTTTCCCAGGCGATTTTGCCTGTCCCAAGGGTGATCAAGTCCGAAAGGTTCGATCGCCCCGCACCCCCCATTCTTGCTCCTCCGGCAGTGACGCCGCCATCGGCGCCCTCGGTCCCCGAACCTCCGCCCGCTGCACCGCAGCCGCCGCCTATTGCTCCGCCGGTCGCTCCGACGATCATCGAGACCCCGCCCGCGCCTGCGGTACCTCAGGCTCCCGTGGTTTTCACAGGAATGGTTGTCGATGCCCGCGGGATCCAGGCACGGCCGGCAATGTCGCCGAAAATCTTCGACGAGTCGGGTCAGGAAGTGTACGGGTCCATGCAGGTCGATCGTGAATATGCCATCCAGCAGGGCATGAGCGGCTATGCGCGCGATCTGAGCGCGGCCCAGTCCAACTCAAGGGTAACCAACAACCCCTTTACAATAAAAGGCATAAAGACGGACGGCCCCGGAAAGTCAAACATCGTAGTCAGCAATGCTGATGCGGAAAAAATTCGTTCTTCTGCCGAAAACCTGAGCTTCCTCAAAAAGGCGAGGGTGATGATCGTGCTTGATTGATGGGAAAGGGATTGAGGTCCGGCAGCGTTGCTTTAATCGGTATTCTCCTTGCCGCGTTGACAGTTTATGCCGACTCCTCTTCTATTGAAGTGATTCAAAAGATGGGGACCACGAGCATAAACTGGTCGGAGGGCTATATTGAGGCCGAGGGTGTGGGAAAAGTCCCGGAGACCGTCCTGGACAAACCCAAGGCCTACGTTCTGGCCCTTGAGACCGCTAAAGCGAACGCTTTCAGGAACCTCTTCGAGATTGTAAAATCCGTCCGCGTCGATTCCCTCACTGAGCTCAGAGACCTGATAAGGCAGGACGAAGCGCTGCGGGCGAAGGTCGACGTGATCGTCGCCAGGTCCCACATCGAAGAAAGGGTTTTCAGCTATTCCCAGAAGCGGGTCAAGGTGGTGCTGAGGACGCCCCTGCGCGGCGATCTTATCAGGGCCATTCTCCCCATGTACAAGGGCGCCAGGACGGAACCGGAAATGCCGGCACCTCCCGCTGCGGTCAACGGTCAACCCGCCCCGCAGTTCCCGGGCAGCCCTTTGAGCCCGGCAGAGAAGGCGCCGGCGCCGCAGCCGGCGATCGCAACGGGACTTCTCATCGACGCCAAGGGTGTCCAGCCCGGGCCGGCCCTGATCCCCCGCATCCTCGACGAGTCGGGCCGGGAAGTTTACGGCCCGCTCCAGGTGGACGCAGAGACCGCCGCACAGCAGGGGCTTGCCGTTTACTACAGGTGTATATCGTGTCCCCAGGCGGAGCGCCGGCTCGACAATAAACCGCTCGTGCTGAAGGCAATCAGGACCGAGGGCCCGGGGAGGTCGAATATCCTCATCAGCAACGCCGATGCCGAAAAAATCAGGGCGGCCAATTCGGTTTCCCCGTTCCTGAACAAGGCGAAAGTAATCATATCGACAGACTGATCACGCCGGCACGCCCGTCCGGGCCCCGCAGGTCCCGTGCCGCGGATGTGCCCGGCTTTCAAAATCCCGTGGGAGGATAATGTGAGCAGGATTATTTTATTGCCCAAGGAAGTATCGGACCGGATAGCGGCCGGCGAGGTCGTCGAAAGGCCCGCTTCCATAGTCAAGGAGCTGCTGGAAAACTCTATAGACGCCGGCGCCGATGATGTGGCAATAGAGCTGAAGGACGGCGGAAAGACTTTAATAAGGGTAACGGACAACGGCTCGGGGATCAGCGGCGAGGACCTGCGGCTCGCCTTCATGAGGCATGCCACCAGCAAGATTTCGGGGTTCGACGACATCCAGAATATCCGTTCTTACGGCTTCAGGGGCGAGGCACTGTCGAGCATAGCGTCGGTTTCCAGGGTGGAGGTCATTACCCGCATGCCGGACAGCCATGCCGGGACACGCATCGTGGTCGAAAACGCGGAAGTTATCGAGCTGGGAGAAACCGGGGCGCCCCCGGGGACCAGCGTTGCGGTCAGCAGTTTGTTTGCCGCGGTGCCGGCCAGGAGAAAATTCCTGCGGAGCGATTCCGCCGAGCAGGGCCATTGCCTGGAGGCGATCACGCGCATCGCACTGGCCAGGAAAGAGCTCAGGGTCAAGGTGACCGCCAATGGAAAGAACGCCCTGCATATCCCGCGGACCGAAAATATTTCCGAGAGGGTCGCCCTCGTCCTCGGCGCTGATTTTGCCAGGCATTGCCTGCCGTTGAGAGGGGAGAGGGACGGCTTGAGGATTTCGGGACTGCTCTCGCAGCCCGGCTTCACGCGTTCCAACGGCAAGGCCATAATGTTTTATGTGAACGGGCGGTTTGTCAGAGACACTCTCCTTCACCATGCCGTCAACAGTGCGTACAGAAAAATGATCGAGCCGGGACGGTACCCGCTGGCCGTCGTTTTCCTGGAACTCCCCCCGGGGGAGGTCGATGTCAACGTGCACCCCGCCAAGACCGAAGTCAGGTTCAGCAACCCTTCGGCGGTCTACGAGTTCCTCCGGGCGAGCGCCATCGACAGCGTCTCCAGGATACTTCCGGGCGCGCAGGAGCATGACAGGGTATACACGCTTTACAGGGCGCCTGCGCAGGAGAGCGGAACAGGCCGGGGAGGGGCCGGTGCAGTCCGGGAGAACGGGGAGATTTTCCAGACACCCCCGCGTTTCTCCCCCAGGGCCCTGGAGAGGATGGATCTGGCCGGCCTGATGAAAGCCGTCGAGGACAAAAGACTCTCGCAGCTTGAAGCATCGCCCGCCGGCGGACGGGCCGGGTATTTTTCCTCCCTGCAGCATATCGGCCAGTTTGCCGGCACCTACCTGATATTTTCCGGGCCCGATGGGCTGGTGATGATCGACCAGCATGCTGCCCACGAAAGGATTGTTTTCGAGAAGCTCAGGGCCGGCGCGCGAGACCGGAAACTGGGATCCCAATCACTGCTCATCCCGGAAGTCGTGAACCTTTCAGTCCAGGACACGGAGAGGGTCCTGTCGGCTGCGGGAGCGCTCAATGCCATGGGATTCGAGATAGAGCCCTTCGGCGAAGCGTCCGTGGCGGTGCGGTCAGTGCCCGCGATCATCGGCGAAATCAATATCAGCGATGTCGTCTCCAACCTGGCGGCCCATATTTCGGAAACCGGCAAACCCGCGGAAACAGAAGAATGGAGAGACAACATCTTTGCTTTTCTTGCCTGCCGTGCCGCAATCAAGGCGAACCGCGAAATGTCGGAGCAGGAGATAGACGCCCTGTGCAGGGACCTGGACTCGATCCCCTTCGCTTCGAACTGCCCCCACGGGCGCCCGGTGTTCGTATGTTTTTCCCGCAGGGAAATCGAGAAGATGTTCCGGAGGGCATGACCTATTGCCTGACAAGGACGCCCGGCGCACCCGCCTGATCATAATCCTCGGCCCGACCGCGGCCGGTAAATCAAAGACAGCCATGGAACTGGCCCGGAAATTCAACGGGGAGATAATCAGCGCCGACTCCATGCAGGTCTACAGGCACATGGATATCGGCACGGCCAAGCCTTCCCGCGAAGAGCGCGCCGCAGTGGCCCATCACCTGATCGATGTCGTCGACCCGAACGGGCAGTTCAACGCCGCCATGTTCCTGGAGCTGGCCGTTAAGGCGATAGACGAGATCCGCGGGAGGAACAGGAATGTCTTTGTCGTGGGGGGGACCGGGCTCTACATCAGGGTGCTTACGGGAGGGCTGATCGAGGGGCCCGGACCGAACCCCGGTTTCCGCGAAGGGCTCAAGAGGGAGATGGCCCTGTACGGCAAGGCATACCTTTACGAGATGCTTAAAGACCTGGACGAAGAGGCGGCAAAGCGCCTCCACCCGAATGACTCGACAAGGATCATCAGGGCGCTCGAGACGATTGAGCTCACGGGCTCATCGATAACGGCAATGCAGTGCCGGCACGGGTTCCGGCAGCGCCTGTACGATTACGTTAAAATCGGCCTCAACCTGCCCAGGGAAGAGCTCTACCGCAGGATCGGTGAGCGCAGCCGGGAGATGATGGAACAGGGGTTCGTCGAAGAGACCCGGAAACTCCTCGAGATGGGATATGGCGAGGACCTCAAGCCGATGCAGGCCCTCGGCTACAGGCATATCGCCCAGTACCTCAAGGGGCTCATGGGGCTGGAGGAGGCGCTCGAGAAGATACGGACCGATACCAGGCATTATGCTAAAAGGCAACTTACCTGGTTCTGCAGGGATTCCGAGATTGAATGGCACCGCCCGGAAGACGAAGGAATAGAGGCAAGAATACGGGAATTGCTGGGCGGCTGAGCTCTTCGAAAAACCTTGACTTCAACAATGTATGAATATATTGAAATAACTCGTTTCAGGCGTCGGAAACAGGCGGATTCCATTCATTATTCAACATGTGCTCCAGGAGGCTTTATGGGTTCCCCAAAGACAAACCGCGTGTTCCTTATTGCATCCCTGCTCGTATTGTCAATCGCCCTTGTTTGCTCGTGCGCCCCCAAGACCCGGACCGCGGTCGGCGATATGGACACCCCGAAACACCACCTGAATGCCGCCATGAAGTCCCTCGACCGGGGCCAGTACACGGAAGCCGTCCGGGAATTCGACCTGGCCATCAGCCTTGATTATAAATTTTCGCAGGCATACACCGGGAAAGGCCTCGCGATGGCCTTCCTGAACGACATGAAAAGCGCCGACGAGCTGTTCTCGAAGGGATGGAAATACGCGGACACCGATGAGGACAAGGTGTTCTACCATGTCGCAAAAGTGCGGTATTACACGCTGCTGAAAAAACAGGATTCCAAGTGGCTCAAGCGGGCCCAGGGGGAATTCGAGGACGCGGTGAAGCTCCAGCCGAAATCGGCGGCGGCCCATTATTTCATGGGGAAGGCGTACAAGAACGCTTACGAGTTCGAGACAGCCAGGGACATGTTCAAGAAGGTCCTGGACCTCAATGACAGCTACCTCAAGGACTCGGACGAGGAATGGCGGCTGATGGACAAGATCCAGCGGGCGATGCCGGGCACGGAGAACGGCAAGAGGATCGCCCTCGTGGAGAGCATCACGCGCGCCGACGCGGCGGCCCTCTTCATGGAGGAGATGAAGCTCGATGTGCTCTACAAGAAAAGGACGCCCCCATCTTTCAAGACGGATTTCGTGGACCCGGAAAAGGCGGCCGCCAGGAAATCCGGGCAGCCGCAGCTGCCATCGGATATATTGGACCACCCCCTGAGAGCGGATATGGAAGGCGTTCTGAAGCTCGGCATCCCCGGGCTGGAAGCGGTCGGAGGGAAGTTCTACCCCGACGACAAGATCCGCAAAGGCGAGTACGCGATGATGGTTGTCGACGTCCTGATGAAGATCACCGGCGACAGCAGCCTGGCGACGAGGAATTTCGAAGACAAGACATCCAAGTTCAGCGACATGAGGACCGACCAGGCATTTTACAGCGCAGCGCTTCTGCTCGTCACGAAGGGCATAATGGAGATGAAGGACCCGATGAGGGATGAGTTTGCGCCCCTCGACACGGTTGCCGGGGCGGATGCCCTGCTCGTGATCAGGAAGATGAAGGACGAGTACAAGATATACTAATATTTGGTTTATACCCGGGGGCTGGGTTTACCAGCCCTTTTATTTTAGCCCAGACAGGGGTTTACAAATGGAATGAAAAACAGATCGACAAAGCCTTTGAACCTGCCGAGATCGAACGCAAATGGTACAAGCACTGGATGGAGAACAATTATTTCCGGGCTGAGGGGAAGAGCGACAAGAAGCCCTTCTCGATAGTCATCCCTCCGCCCAACGTGACGGGGATGCTCCACATGGGGCACGCCCTGAACAACACCCTCCAGGACGTAATGACCCGCTACCGCAGGATGCAGGGGTACAACACCCTGTGGATGCCCGGGACCGACCACGCGGGGATCGCCACGCAGAACGTCGTCGAGCAGGAGCTCGCCAAGGAGGGCATCAGCCGGCACGACCTGGGCAGGGAGAAATTCATTGCCCGCGTCTGGGAATGGAAAGAGAAATACGGAGGCGTAATCATCAACCAGCTCAAGAGGCTGGGCTGCTCGTGCGACTGGTCGCGCGAGCGCTTCACGATGGACGAGGGCCTTTCCCGGGCCGTGAGGGAAGTATTTGTCCGCCTGTTCAAGGACGGCCTGATCTACCAGGGCGACTACATCGTCAACTGGTGCCCCCGCTGCCACACGGCCATTTCCGACCTGGAAGTGGAGTTTACCGAAGAGAAGGGCGCCCTGTGGAACATCCGCTACCCGTACGCCGACGGCTCGGGTGAAGTCATCGTGGCGACCACGAGGCCCGAGACGATGCTCGGCGACACTGCGGTTGCCGTGAACCCCAATGACGCGCGCTACAAGGACGTGATCGGCAAGATGGTCATTCTGCCGATCGTCAACAAGGAAATACCCATAATCGCCGATGATTACGTCACCGCCGAATTCGGGACCGGCGCCGTCAAAATCACGCCGGCCTGCGACCCCGCGGACTTCGCGATGGCCGAGAGGCACAACCTGGAAATCATCCGCATCATGGACGGCAGCGCCGTGATCAATGAAAACGGCGGCAAGTACCAGGGCCAGGACAGGTACGAAGCGCGGGCCAACATCGTCAAGGAGCTGGAAGAAGCCGGCTACCTGGTCAGCATCGAACCGTACAGCCACAACGTCGGCAAGTGCTACCGCTGCAAGACCGACATCGAACCGGCCGTCTCCAAGCAGTGGTTCGTGAAGGTGAAGCCGCTGGCCAAGAACGCCGTGGCGGCCGTTGTGAAGGGAAAGACGAAACTTGTCCCCCCGATGTGGGAAGGGACCTATTTCGAGTGGATGTCCAACATCCGCGACTGGTGCATCTCCCGCCAGATCTGGTGGGGGCACAGGATCCCGGTGTGGTACTGCGAGTGCGGCGAGATGATCGTTTCCACGGAAACGCCGGAGGCCTGCGACAAATGCAAGGGCACCAAGCTCCGGCAGGAAGAGGACGTCCTCGACACGTGGTTCAGCTCGGCCCTGTGGCCGTTTTCGACCCTTGGCTGGCCGGAGAAGACAGACGACCTGAAAACTTTCTACCCGACCACGCTGCTGGTCACGGGATTTGACATCCTGTTCTTCTGGGTTGCCAGGATGATGATGATGGGTCTTTACTGCATGAAAGACGTCCCGTTCAAGGACGTCTACCTCCACGCCCTCGTGCGCGACGAGAAGGGCGACAAGATGAGCAAGTCCAAGGGCAACATCATCGACCCGCTGGAAATGATCGACAAGTTCGGGGCCGACTCGTTCCGCTTCACGCTGGCGGCATTCACGGCCCAGGGGCGCGACATCAGGATGTCGCCGGAAAGGATCGAGGGGTACCGGCACTTCATCAACAAGATCTGGAACGCGACGAAATTCACGCTGATGAACCTTGAGGGGTACTCGGGGCAGAAGCCCGCTGCCGGCGATTATTCAATGGCCGACAGGTGGCTCAAGGACAGGCTCAATCTCGCCGTGCCAGGACATGACCACGTACCTTGATGAATACCGGTTCAACGACGCCGCGGCCCGCATCTACAGCTTCATCTGGCACGAGTTCTGCGACTGGTACCTCGAACTGGTCAAGCCGGTCCTGTATGCGGGGGACAGCACCGAGAAGAGACTGGCGGCGCAGGAAACGCTGGTCGAGGCGCTTACCACGACCATGAAGATGCTGCACCCCTTCATGCCGTTCCTGACGGAAGAGATCTGGCACATGTTCGTCAAGGACGGCAGTTCGATTATGGTGAGCGAGTTCCCCCTCTGGGATGAGGCAAAGAAGGATGACAAGGCAAACGAACAGATGTCGCTTATCATTGACGTCATAACCAATATCCGCAATATCCGCGGTGAGATGAACATCCATCCCTCGAAGAAGCTCAAGGTCATCCTTGCGGCCCCGGACGGGAAGGCGGCAGCCACCCTCAAGGAGGGCGCCGGCTATATAGCAAACATAGCAAGGGTCGAGGACCTGAAAATCGAAAGCGCCATCGAAGAGCCCAAGGGGGTCGCAACGGCCGTGGCCGGGCCCGTGCAGGATTTTCGTTTTCCTCGAAGGGGTCGTCGATATAGGAGGGGAAAAGGCCAGGCTGGAGAAGGAAATCGCCAGGATCACCAAAGACCTCTCGACAATATCCAAAAAACTCGCGAACTCCGATTTCCGCGAGAAGGCGGCCGAGGCGGTGATCCGGAAAGAGGAAAACAAGTACCAGGAGTTCCAGGGAAAGCTGGAAATCCTGGAAGGGGCCCTGGCCAGGCTCAAGAAGATAGCAGTCTGATCTGTGATAGAACCCTTTCAAATTAGACAGATTATAGATCTGGCCCTCAGGGAGGACATCGGCGCCGGCGACATCACGACCGGCTCCGTCCTCGACGGGACCGAGCGCGGCAGGGCTTCGGCTGTCGCCAAAAGCGGCCTGGTCGTTGCCGGCATCGAGGTGTTCGAGGCCGTTTTCCTTTTCCTGGACGATTCAATATCATTTGAGGGAAAGTTCAGGGACGGCGAAACGGCGGAGAAGGGCCGGACCCTGGCCGAAATTTCCGGCAGCCTCGGCAGCATCCTGAAAGCCGAAAGAGTGGCCCTCAACCTTTTCCAGCGCATGTGCGGCATAGCCACCCTGACACGGTCGTATGTCGATGCGGTGAGGGGGACCAGGGCAGTCATAGTCGACACCAGGAAGACGGTCCCGGGCCTGAGGGCCCTGGACAAATATTCGGTCAGGGTCGGGGGAGGGCGCAATCACAGGTTCGGCCTTTCCGACGGGGTCCTCATCAAGGAAAACCACATCGAGGCGGCCGGCGGCATCACGGCGGCAATCGAGCGGGCCCGGAAAAACGCCCCCCACACGGTGAGGATCGAGGTCGAGACACGAAACCTTGACGAGGTCGGGGAAGCCCTTTCCGCAATGGCGGACATCATCATGCTGGACAATATGGACCTCGAGTCGATGAAAAAGGCGGTGGGATTGATAGCGGGCAGGGCGCTGGTCGAGGCTTCGGGAAATATCTCCCTGGAAAACGTCAGGGACACGGCCCTGACAGGGGTTGACCTCATTTCCGTCGGGGGCCTGACGCACTCAGTGCACGCCGCAGATATATCTCGCTGACTGATTAAACGATCAATATGCCTTTCGATGAGTCGGGAATGTATTCAATCTACGTCTCCCTATGCGATTGATTATATTCAATTAATGCTTTAAGAAGTATAAATGTTTGACACTGATCTCCTTGAAATCAAAATTGACCGGGATCATTCTGTAACTTCTGTTTCGCAAATATCCGGTTTTTCGAACAGACGGATTCGACCAACAGGGTTGCCCTGGGCCTCGCTTTCGGGGGGGCGCCGGAGGGCACGGTGGTGATCGCCGACAGCCAGACGGGCGGCAGAGGGCGCCTCGGCCGTTCCTGGTTTTCCCCGCCCGGAAAGAATATCTACACGTCCATCATCATCAGGCCCGCGATCGACCCCGTCGCGGCTTCGCAGGTGACGCTGATGACCGGGGTGGCGGTGGCCGAGCTTCTCGAGGCATTCTGCCCCGGCCGGATCTATTTGAAATGGCCCAATGACGTCCTGGCAAACGGCCGCAAGATATGCGGCATCCTCGCCGAGTCCCGCGCCACGGCCGTCAAGGTGGACTATATAGTGATCGGGATCGGCATCAATGTGAACATGGAAGAAGGCGATATCGAAGACGGCCTGAGGGATATCGCCACATCGGTGAAAATCGAAACCGGTAAAGACGTGCCGCGGGAGGAGCTGGCGGCCGCGCTGTTCCGAAATTTCGAAAAATGGTACTCGTGCTTCCTGGAGCAGGGCTTTGCGCCTGTCCGGGAGGAATGGCTGGAGCGCTCCCGGATGATAGGCAAAGACGTCAGTTTTTATTCCAACGGCGCCGAGGTGAGGGGAAGGGTAACGGGGCTGGATTTTGACGGCGCCCTCATCTGCAAGAACAACGGGGAGACAAAGAGGATCACCGCGGGGGAAATCACCTTTTCCCGTTCCGCTCAACACCATGGAAGGTAAAAATCAATGCTTCTGGTAATAGACGTAGGCAACACAAACACGGTCCTGGGGGTATACGACAAGGACAAGCTGACCCATAACTGGAGGATCAGGACCGTCGTGGACCACACGATGGACGAATACGGCATGCTGATCCTGAACCTCTATAAAACAGGCAGCTTCAGCTCCCGCAAGGTGACGGACATCATCATATCGTGCGTCGTCCCGCCGATGCTGAACATCCTGGAGCCGCTGTGCGAGAAATATTTCAATATCAAGCCGCTCATCGTCGGCCCGGGCATCAAGACCGGCATGCCGATTTATTACGACAACCCGAAGGAAGTCGGGGCCGACCGGATAGTCAACGCGGTAGCGGGAATAGAAAAGTACGGGGGCGACCTGATCATCGTCGATTTCGGGACCGCCACAACCTTCGACTATGTTTCGAAAAAAGGCGAGTACATGGGCGGGTGCATCACGCCCGGCATCATGATTTCCAGCACGGCGCTTTTCGAAAAGGCCTCCAAGCTCCCGAGGATCGAGCTGAGCTGGCCGAAATACCTCATTGCCAAGGACACAGTGAGCAGCATGCAGGCAGGCATACTGTACGGTTATGCCTCGCTCGTCGACGGCATTGTGAACCGGATCAAGGCGGAAGCCAGGTCGAACCCCAAGGTCATAGCGACAGGGGGCCTGGCAAGGGTAATTTCGCCCGAGGCCAAGAGCATCGACGTTGTAGACGAGAACCTGACTCTCGAGGGGCTGCGCCTCATCCACGCCAAGAATAAAGCCACTTAAATTATACCGGGGGGACCGAAGATGGAACGATACCTGATGATCCTGCTGTATGTCTCGCTTGTTTTCTGTTTTCTCTTCCTTTCAAAGAAGATTTCCGACGCCCTGACCCGCTTTGACGACGACGCGGCCATTGAAAAAGACAGGAACACCGCGGTGGCCTTGAGGAGGTTCGGCCTGTATACCGGGATAAGCATCGCCATGACCGGGGTATTGGCGAGCGGCATCTCGAAGGTGGACGTCCTCGTCTTTCTCCTGGACGGCGCCATTGCGACGGCAATCTTTTTCATCGCCCATTTCATCAACGAACTGGCCGTGGTTCCTCACGTCAACAACAACGAGCTCATAAAAGCGGGAAACGTCCCGACCGGGATAGTCGAAGCCGGCAGTTTCATAGCCACCGGGGTCCTGCTCAACGGCGCCTTCGGGGGCAGTGAGGGAGGCGTCCTGTATTCCGTGGCCTTCTTCTTCCTTGCGCAGCTCTTCCTGCTGTTTGCGGTTTTCATCCACCAGAAACTGTACAGGTTCAATGTGGCCAAGTGCATGGTTGAGGGGAACATGAGCGCGGGGATCACTGTCGGGGGGCTTCTCATAGCGTACAGCATGATCCTGAGGACGAGCATCTCCGGGGAGTTCACAGGGTGGGCTGAAAGCCTCGGCTGGTTTGCAATCAGCGCAGTTACGGGGATGGCGGCCCTGCTCATATTCGAGAAAGTGGCGGACCTCATATTCCTGCCCAAGACGAAAATCGCGGATGACATCTGCGGGGACAACACCGCGGCAATGATCATAGTCCAGGCGATCACGATATCGCTTTCGTTCGTGATCAGCAGGCTGGTTTGAGAGGCGCCGAAAATGAAATACGAAAAGACCTGCAGGGTAATGGCCGGCGGAATTTTCTTTCTTGCCAACTCACTGCTCACGGGGTGCGATGAGCCGCCCCGAGCAGAAAACGGACCAGTACGAAGACTCGAACGTGATGGCCGTCAAGGACGCCGGGGTAATGACCGAACTGCAGGAAGTCGCGCCGGACGAGTACAGGATAGTCAACGAGTACCCGAGCAGCCGGACGGGAGTCGTCGTCAACAGGCTCAACGGCACCAAGGAGAACATGACAGAGGAGCAGGTCCAGAATGCCACGTCAAAGGCGGGGCAACGAGGGCGGTCTCGGCCTCGGTACGGTCCTGGCTTCCGGGCTGCTCGGCTACATGATGGGGAAGAACACTTCCCTGAACCCCTACGCGTACAGGGACAACAACATGTACAATCAGAGCCTGGCCAACCGCCACGTGCTCATGGAACGCATGAAGGAAGGCGAAAAGAGCAGCCGCTGGAACTCCCGGACTTACTGGTACGGGAGGTCGGGGGGCTCGATGAGTTCGCGGGGCGGCTCCTCCTCCGCGCCGAGCGGCAAGACGGGGTTTTTCTCGCGGATGATGGGCAGCTTCAGCGGGTTTTCCGGGTAGGCCATGGAGACGCTCCCCGTCAGGCCCATACCCGAGGACATCTACAACAAGCTGGGCTTTTACTGGTACCGCTCGCCTGACGAGAGCTATTATGTTGCCGACGAACTGGTCAAGGTCAGCGAGGCCGAGGCCGAGGCGTTCTACGACGCGGCCGGGCAGCTCTATGATCTTTACGTGCAGGCCGGGCAGCATGTCATAGACAACACGCTTTACGATGACCTGGACATCCCGCCGGAAATGGTGCAGTCCATTGAAGAGAGCTGGGATGACGACCGCAATTTTCATCTCCTCGGCCGTTTCGACCTGGCGGGAGGGCTTGACGGGCTGCCTGTCAAGCTGATCGAATTCAACGCGGATACGCCTTCGCTGATTTTTGAAGTGGCCCTCATCCAGTGGATGCTGCTGAAACACAACAGCCTCCCCGAGGAAAAGCAGTACAACTCGCTCTATGAGACCCTGAAGGAGTCGTTCGCCAGGATGAGAAGACTCCACCCCGGATTCGCGGAAACGGACACGATCCCCCATGCCCTGTTTTCCTGCTTCGACTCCTGGATCGAGGACGAAAACACGACCCGGCTCATAGAGGAGATTGCCTACGAATCGGGGTTCATCACCGGTTTCGAGTTCATTGACAAGGTTTTCTTCTCGCCGGAAGAAGGCATCAGGACGATGGAGGGCGATTCCTACGATTACTGGTTCAAGATCATCCCGTACGAATACATATGGCGCGAAGAGCCGGAGCTGCTCAAGATCCTGACCTCGATCGTTTCGCGCGGGAAAACGGTCATCATCAACCCGCCCTACGCGATGCTTTTCCAATCCAAGGGTATGCTGAAAATCCTGTGGGACCTTTTCCCGGGGCACCCCCTCCTGCTGGAGACGGACTTTAAGCCGCTCACCGGGAAAAGATGCGTCGAGAAAAAGATGTTCGGCAGGGAAGGGGCGAACATAAATTTCCTGGACGAAAAAGGCGCCGTGGTGTCGGGAACGGAGGGCGAGTACGGCTCCTGGCGTTCGATATTCCAGCAGTACGCCGAGCTGCCGGCGGACAGGGACGGGCACCTGTACCAGGCGGGCGTTTTCTTTTCCTATGAGCCATGCGGGCTCGGGTTTCAGGAGGGGGAAAGGGATCATAACCAACCACTCCCAGTTTGCGGGGCATGTGATAGGATAGGCGTTAGGCATTGGGCGTTAGGCATTAGGGAAAAGGTAAAGGCGGAGCAGGTACTGACATGTTAATCGTGTGTAGGGGCGGGTCTAAGACCCGCCCGGAATGCCATGGCATTGAAAAAACACCCACCGGCCGGTCGGGCTTGAATTCCGTCGCTGCAGGGCGGATGCGGCTGAGAAATTACCTGCCGGTCATGCTCTTGCTGGTCCTCCTGCTTTGCGGCGCGCAGCCTGCAATTTGCGAAGACAAGTTTCCGCCGCACCAGGGGCTGGTGAATGATTTTGCCGGGGTCATACCGCCGGCGATCCAGGGGGAGATGCGCTCCCGTTCCCGGGAAGTGCTGCAGAAGACCGGGGCGTCGGTCGTCGTTGTCACGATCCCGACACTGGGCGAAAGCTACGTTTCCGATTACGCCAACAAACTTTACCACGCCTGGGGAATCGGCAAGAAGGGCGAGGACCGGGGGGTGCTCATCCTCTTTGTCTTCAAGGAGAGGAAGATAAGGATCGAAACGGGCTACGGGCTCGAGGGCATTCTGCCCGACGGCAAGGTCGGCGAGATCATTCGGGACAGCATGGTCCCGCTGTTGAAAGAGGGCAAATACGGCGAGGGGCTGTTGAACGGGCTCAAGCAGGTGTCTGCGGTGATCGCGGCTTCCAAAAATGTCGAACTCACGGGCCAGGCCCCCCAAACCGTGACAAAGTCTAAAAAGAGGAGCAGCAAAAACGACCCGTTGACCAGCTTTATCATCCTGGCGGTTTTTGGCCTGGGTTTAGGTTCAATGATCCTCGCGAGGCGCCGCGGCTGGCACGGGCCCGGGGGAGGATATTACGGCGGAGGATTCGGGGGCGGAGGTTTCGGCGGGTCCGGCGGAGGCGATTCGGGTGATTCCGGCGGCTTCGGCGGCGGCGACAGCGGCGGCGGCGGCTCGGAAGGGGACTTCTGATATATTCACGAGGAGATGTAGGGCGGATTCCAGGACTCTTAAGCCCTCCAATTGTTGTCATTCCGAAGGAGCTTCCAATGTCATTCCTGCGAAGGCGGGAACCCAGGACGGAGTGGCGGCGTGCTGCCAGGGCAGATGACTGGATTACACGATTACCACGTCAAGTCGGGTAATGACGATATAATAATTTCAAGGAGGTCGTAAGATGGAAGGGACAGATCTGGATAAGTACCTCGAAAGGGCATTGGCGGGCGGGGCGACGGGCGCGAAGATAATTGACCCGGCATCGGTCGTGACGGCGGCATGGGTCAGGATGAAATGCCTGTTCGGGTGCCCGTACAAGCACTCTCACGGCTGCCCCCCGCAGACGCCCACACCGGAAGAGACCCGCAAGGTGCTTGACTGCTACAAGCGCGCCATCCTGTTTCACAAGGAAGCCCCGAAGACCCCGGAGCGGGGCAAAAACAACATGGCGTTCCTGGACATGCTGGTCAAGATGGAAGGCGAACTTTTCAAGGACGGATATTACAAGTCTTTCGTATACCTGGCAGGGCCCTGCCCGTTGTGCAAGGAGTGCGCGAAGGTGAAAGACGAGCCCTGCATCCAGCCCGGGAAGGTAAGGCCGTCGATGGAGTCATGCGGGATAGACGTTTTCCAGACGGCGCGCAACAATGGATTCTTCATAAAAACCCTCAGTGAGAAATCGGAAACGCAGAACCTTGTATTGCCTGATGCTGGTGGATTAAGGACAGGCAAAAGGCGGATGTAATAGGCTAAGGGCTAAAAACTAAAGGCGTCAGGCCAAGGTACAATTTTTGGGCTTTTCGGGAGTTTCACTTTGCCCTCCAGAGATACTGGTTGCAGGGGCGTATTGCAATACGCCCCTACGGCCTAGATTGCCACTTCATCCCGCCATTTTTTGATGGCATCCAAAGCCCGGCGGGCGTAGGCTCCCCCTCTATCCTTGCGGCGGACTCTGCCCGGGAGGGGTTCGAAGAAGCCGAAATTTACGTTCATCGGCTGGAAATTACCCGGTTCGCTCTCGACGATATGACGGATCAGGGCGCCCAGCGCGGTTGATTTCGGCGGCGGCGTAACCGTATTTCCCCTCAAGGTTTCGGAAACGAAAATCCCGGCAAGGATCCCCATGGCCGCGGATTCGACATAGCCCTCTACGCCGGAGATCTGCCCGGCAAATGTCATGTCCGGCCTTGACTTCAGCTGCAGTCTTTCATTCAGCAGCAGCGGTGAATTTATAAAAGTATTGCGGTGCATGCTGCCGAAGCGGAAAAACTCGGCCTGCTCGAGGCCGGGGATCATCCTGAAAACCCTCTTCTGCTCAGGCCAAGTGAGCCGGGTCTGGAACCCGACAATATTGAACAGGGTGGATTCACGGTTTTCCTGCCTGAGCTGGACAACGGCGAACGGCTTACTGCCGGTGCGGGGGTCCACCAGGCCCACCGGCTTCATGGGCCCGAAGAGCAATGTCATGGCACCGCGCCCGGCCAGCACCTCGACCGGGAGGCACCCTTCAAAAACACGGAAGTCCTCAAAATCCCTGACCGGGACCAGCTCCGCATTTCTGAGCTCATCCAGGAACTCGTTGTATTCGTCTTCCGTAAAGGGACAGTTCAGGTAGTCGGCCTCCCCATGGCCATAGCGGGATGCCCTGAAGACTTTCTCATGGTTTATTGTCGCCGCGTCGACGATTGGCGAGATTGCGTCGTAGAAATACAGGTAATCGGAACCGGTGATCCGGGCGATGCTGCGGCTCAACGCCTCGGATGTGAGGGGGCCGCTCGCAATAATAACAGGCCCGTCTTCCGGTATTTCAGAGATTTCATGCCGGACAACTTCGAGGTTATTAAATGATTCCAAACGTTCGCCGATGTACCGGGAGAAGAGCTCCCGGTCGACTGCCAGGGCCTTGCCGGCGGGGACGGAAGTCCGGTCTGCCGCCTCCATTGTGAGTGAGCCCAGGAAGCGCATCTCCTCTTTGAGGAGGCCGACGGCGCTTTCGGAATCATTTGACCGGAGGGAGTTGCTGCAGACAAGTTCCGCGAACAGCGGCGATTTGTGCGCCGGGGAAAACTTTTCCGGCTTCATCTCGCAGAGCCTTACGGAATGCCCCCTATTCAGGAGCTGCCAGGCCGCTTCACCCGGCAAGGCCGGCGCCGATGATGGTAACGGGTTTTTTGTTCGCTTGCATTTCGATAAATGAGAGGCTCTGCTGAGCTCCAGATCTGTAGGGCCGTTTCAGATCGGCCCGCTCCGATGTACAGAGCCGCTAAAGCGATTATCCGTAGCGCATCACGGGGGACTGGATCCGCCCAGACAAATGCGACGGTTACGCCGTTGAATTTTCCTTGTACCCGCAATCCTTGGTGATGCAGACCTTGTGCTTGCCGGTGCGTCTGTCGTACTTTTCGACAATGAAACTCGCGCCGCATTGAGGGCATGCCTGGGGAATGGGCCTGTCCCAAAGGGCGAACGTGCACTTGGGGTATTTCGAGCAGCCGAAGAAAGTCTTGCCTTTCTTGGTCCGCTTCTCGGTTATCTCGCCCGCGCAGCCTTCCTCGGGGCACTTGATGCCGATGCTGATGGGCCTGGTGTTCCGGCACTCCGGGTATCCGGAGCAGCCGAGGAAGGACCCGAAGCGGCCCTGCTTGACAACCATGTTCTTGCCGCATTTCTCACAGACGGTATCGGACACCTGCTGTTCAACTTCGTTTATCTTGCCGTTTTCGTCCTGTTCGAAATTCTTCGTGTTCCTGCAGTCGGGGTAGTTCGAGCAGGCGATAAAGCGCCCGTTCTTCCCCCATTTTATGATCATCTGGCTGCCGCACTTTTCGCACACCAGGTCGGTCGGGGTCTCTTCCGTCTTCACGTTTCTCATTTCTTTCTTGGCATTCTTCAGCACTGCTGAAAAGGGCTGGTAAAACTCGGACAGGGTGTCCAGCCTCTTCACTTTCCCCTCCGCGATCTGGTCGAGCTTCTCCTCCATGGAGGCCGTGAAGGCCACGTCAAGGATCTTCGGGAAATTCTTGACGAGCAGTTCGGTCACGAGTGTTCCCAGTTCGGTCGGGTGAAAGCGGCCCGTTTCCAGTTTTACGTAATCGCGGTCCTGGATGGTGCTGAGGATGTTGGCATAGGTGCTGGGCCTGCCGATCCCGTTCTCCTCCAGGGCCCGGACAAGGGTCGCCTCCGAATACCGGGGAGGTGGCTCCGTGAATTTCTGCAGGGGTGTAAGGGAGATGAGGGTCAGCTTCTCGCCTTCCTTCAGGTCGGGAAGCACCTTGTCATACCCGTTCGTGTCGCCGTTGTCTTCCGTCTTGTCGTCGCGGCCTTCGGTATAAAGCACCGTGAAGCCGGGGAACTTGAGGATGGAGCCCTGGGCCCTGAAGGTGCACCGGCCGGCATTTACATCAATGGCCGTCTGGTCGTAAACGGCGGGGTTCATCTGGCTGGCGACAAAGCGGTTCCAGATCAGCTGGTAAAGGCGGAACTGGTCCGGGCTCAGGAATTTCTTTACATCGGCGGGCCTGTAAGCCAGCGACGCGGGCCGGACGGCCTCGTGCGCGTCCTGGATCTTCTTGCCTGCTTTGAAATGCCTTGCTTTCGAGGGGAGGCACTCCTTTCCGTAATTTTCCAGGATAAAGGCCCTGACTTCGTCAAGGGCCTCGTCGGCGATCCTCACGGAATCGGTCCTCATGTAAGTTATCAGGCCCACGGGCCCCTCGTCTCCCAGCTCGATGCCTTCATAGAGCTTCTGGGCAACGCTCATGGTCTTCTTTGCCGAAAAACGGAGCTTGCGGGACGCCTCCTGCTGGAGCTTGCTCGTGGTGAAAGGCGGCTGGGGCTGGCGTTTTGTCTCTTTCTTCTCTATTGACTCGACAATGAAATCCGACTTCTCAAGACCGCCGAGGATCTCCTTTGCCTGCGCCTCATTGCCGATCTTCGCCTTTTTGCCGTCGATCTTTGCCAGTTTGGTATCGAAAGGCGGCGGGTTCGATCCGGAAAGCTGGGCCAGGATGTTCCAGAACTCCTCGGGGGTGAAATTCTTGATCTCCTCCTCGCGCTCGCAGATCATCCGGACGGCCACGGACTGGACGCGCCCGGCGCTCAGGCCCCGTCTCACCTTGTCCCAGAGGATGGGGCTGATCTGGTAGCCGACAAGCCTGTCGAGGATCCTGCGCGTCTGCTGGGCCTCGTACTTGTTGAAGTCAAGCTCCTGGGTTTCCTCGAGGGCCTTGAGCATTGTCTTGCGGGTAAGGTCGTTGAACAGGACCCGGCGGATGTTCTTTCTTTTTGGAGCCCAGCTCTTCGGCAATATGCCAGGCAATGGCCTCGCCCTCCCGGTCCGGGTCGGGCGCGAGGTAGATGTTCTCGGCGTTTTTGGCGGCCTTCTTCAGTTCGGCAATGACCTTCTTCTTGTTTTCGATGACCTCGTAAGTCGGTTCGAAATTGTCTTCGATGTTTATGCCGAGGCTTGCTTTTGGGCAGGTCCTTGATATGGCCCACCGACGCCCGGACGTCAAAATCCGGGCCGATGTATTTTTTAATCGTTTTAACCTTGGTTGGAGACTCAACAATGATCAGAGAGTTTGACATTTAGAAATCCGTTCCTTTTTAAAATACGCTTCAAAATCGGCCCCCGGTGAAAACAGGGAGGGGATTTTATACATTTAGGCCATTTTTTTCAATCTATTTTCAGCACGAACATTTTTCCCGGCAGCTGCTCGATGCGCCCGCTGAGCTCCAAACCGGTAAGCAGTGCCGAGCGTTTCGCCCGCACTGAATGCCCGAGCGGGCTATTATGGTGTCCACGTCCATGGGGTCCTTCGAGAGGAGCCTGACGAGGGCCTGCTCGCTGTCCGTCAGGGCCGCGCCATGTCCGGCTTTTGCGGCTGCTGGGGGCTCTCATGGTGCTCTGCGGGTTTTTCCGCGCTTGCCGTGAACTGGATCTGCGGGCGCAATTTCCTCGAGGATATCATTGGCGCTTTCCACGAGCTTTGCCCCCTGTTTCAGGAGCTTGTGGGTGCCCCTTGACCCGGGCGCATCAATTATGCCCGGCACGGCAAAGACCTCGCGCCCCTGGTCGAGGGCCATCTGACGCCGTTATCAGCGAACCGCTCTTCTCCGATGCCTCTATGATAACTACCCCCAGAGAAAGCCCGCTGATGATCCTGTTGCGCGCGGGGAAATTCGACCCCTTGGGAGGCGTTCCGAAGGGAAACTCCGTCACGATGGCCCCGCACTGCGGTATTTCGCTGTATAGATCCTTGTTTTCCGCGGGGTAAACGTCACATCTATCCCGCAGCCCAGCACGGCAATTGTCCTGCCCCTGGCCGACAGCGCCCCCCGGTGGGCCGCGGCGTCAATGCCCCTGGCGAGCCCGCTCACAACCGTTGCCCCGCCGTAGGCGAGGTCGCGCGCAGAGCCTCTCGGCGATAAATTTCCCGTAGGTGCTTGCGGCCCGCGAGCCGACAACGGCAACGTTGATGTCCGATTCCCGGATTTCGCCGCGCACATAAAGGATGGGAGGGAAGTCGTATATATTAAGGAGTAGCCCGGGATAATCGGGTCCTGGTATAGTCAGTACCGAAACCCCCGTCCTCTTCAAAAGTTCAGCCTCCCTGTCCGCCCTCTTCCAATCCCGGAAGTCCTTTATATTCTGCGCGGTCTTTTTCTGTATTCCCTGGATTGCCTCGAGCCTTTCCAGGGAAGCCCCGAAGACGCTGCGGGGCGAGCCGAGCGCATCGACAAGGGTGCGGAAATTCAAGTTCCCTACGCCGTCCACGAATTTAAGGGCAAACCAATATCTGAGGTCGTCCGTTCCCATCATCGCTGTTCAGTGTGGAATTAAAAAAGGCCGGAATTTCAAGGCGGCTCGACTAATATATCGAAAGGTCGGGGGTGTCAAGTCCTTTCCGGCCCGGGGCCCGGATGGAAAATCCTTTGCTTTGCGCCTGATCTTTGGTTTAATTAACGAAGCCTTGGATTGGGGAAATTTCATGAAACCGGCAATATCAAAAGTTACTGCCATAGTTATCGGCATATTGTGCCTGACGGCCGCGGCATCGGCCCAGTCCCCTCCTGAGACGGATTCCGCGCTGCCCGCCGAAATTTCCCTGGGGGCTGCGAGCCCCAAAGCGGAGAAGAAAAGCTCCCTGACCCTGAAGATTTTGAACCCGGGGCCGGTGCGCTGGTCCAGTCAAGGGGCCCGAGGGGTGGGTCTCACCGGGGAGCCAGGGAATCGAAGGATCGATCGGGCCGGAACCTCTCGCCGTCAAGATAAGCCTGAAATGTCTGCCTGCGCCCGAAACGGACGGATTGCTTGTCCCCGTGGAGATAGCATTCGAATGCCAGGCGGGCCGCGCCGCTTTCACCAGGAACCTCCTGCCGGGCAGGTACAGGGAAAAATTCACTTTAATATTCCCGGGCCTGGAGAAGAAGGTCGACCTGTTTTTCCGGATTCTCAAGGATGACAACCCCGTGCTCCTTGTCGACAGCCGGGGCCTGGATTTCGGCAGCGTCGAAAGGGGCCGGACCGAAAACAAAAGGGTCCTGATCAGGAACCCCGGAAATAACGTCCTTTCCTGGAGCATCAAAACCGCCGGGGCAGCTGCCGGGAGCGGCCAGTACATATCCCTCCTGAACCAGGCGGTCAACAGCGGCGCACCCTACGGGGTCCCGTCCCACCTCAATAAAACCATCGAACTGGAAGGGGATTGGACCGCGATTGATGGTTATCCCCTCGCCAAAAACGGCGGCAGTTTCCGGGTTAATTTCACGGGCAGGGGAATTGCCGTTTACGGGTCGAAAGATTCCGACCCGGGCGTCCTGAAGGCAAGGCTCGACGGCCGGGACCTCGGCGATGTTCCCTGCGGGTCCGGTTATCTCGAAATATCAGAGATCCTGCAGATAGGGGGCCTGGGCGAAGGGCCCCACAGCCTTGTGTTCTGGAAGGAAAACGGGGTCCTCTTTGTCGAGGGGCTGAAGGTGCAGAGCGACTCGTGCCTGAAGCCGCCCCCCGGCTGGCTCAAGGCCTTTCCCGGCGACGGCACCACCACGAGCGAGACGGACTTCGTCAATTTCACGTTGAACACGGCGAACCTCCCTCCGGGGCTCTATTGCGAAGACGTCGCGATCGAGTCCAATTCGGGCACAGCGGTCCTCGGCGTCTCGGCGAATATCGCAGTTCCCGGCGTGCCGGACGTCCTGAAAATTTACAGGTTCACGAGGGGCAAGGACATACTTTACTCATGCAATCCCGAGGCGGAAAGCCCCGGCAAGATGGCTGGCTACCTGAACAAGGCCCTCGCGTTCAGGCTCTACCGCAGCGACACCCCGGGGACCCGGGAACTTTACCGCTGGTACAGCCAGTCGCGGGGCAGCCATTACTATACAACGAGCAGGGAAGGGGACAGGCACACGCACGGCTATGTCCTGGAAGGGCCGATAGGCAATATCGCCACGTCGCGCCTGCCGGCCACGAGGGAACTGTACCACTGGTTTAACCCGAGGACGGGCCTCCATTTCTATACCACGGACCCGAAGGGGGAAAATTCGGCCAAAACAGGGTATTCTTACGAAGGCATTGCCGGTTACGTAAGGTGAATTGCTGAGCTTTAAACTTGACTTCTCGGGCGAAAAACTATAGTAAGCTTTTTTTCACGCGCCTGTAGCTCAGCAGGATAGAGCATCTGCCTTCTAAGCAGAGGGTTCGGGGTTCGAGTCCCTGCAGGCGCGCCAATAAGATCTTTAAATATGGTGGGTGTAGCTCAACGGTTAGAGTGTCGGGTTGTGGCCCCGAAGGCTGTGGGTTCGATTCCCATCACTCACCCCAAAAATAAACGGTTTTGCCGTCGCATAAACAAATGCGCCTGTAGCTCAGTCGGATAGAGCGTTAGACTTCGGATCTAAGCGTCGAGGGTTCGAGTCCTTCCAGGCGCGCCAGGAAATCAGGATATTCGGAAGCGGATATCAGAAAATTTACCGGGAGGGCGCAAACCCTCCTTTTAAAGCTTGACAAATCAGCCGGCTTTTCATAAAAAAGCCACTCTTTAAAAAACAAATTCGGGCCGCTAGCTCAGTTGGTAGAGCAGTTGACTCTTAATCAATTGGTCCGGAGTTCGAGTCTCCGGCGGCCCACCAAACAAAATCAAGGGGTTTCAGCTACTTATGCTGAAACCCCTTTGTTCTGGGTACCAAAAGTCAATCGGTCTGATAGCAGTAAATACAAGTTAATTACGGTTCTAATGGTACCATGAAAGGTACCCTGACAAATAAAAAGGGCGGGATTGCTCCCGCCCTCGGTCTGGCATATGGCCCAGTTATTTCATCGCCTCGACAGTCAGGTTCACAAGGTCGGCTCCCATTGTGCGCCGCCAATCAGTTAAGGTCATCATCCTTGTAATATTTTGTCCCCTGCAGCGTGGCCTGGGCAGCGAGCCCATTCTTGGTGATCTGGTAGACCCATACCCCTGGTGCAATCGATGTCGCGCCGGATGCCGCACCGCCCGTCTTTCCTGCTTTGGCTGCCGCATCAGCCTGTGCCGAACCATCCCAACCGGAGTTGATGAATGAATTAAGTGCCTTCTTATTTTCAAAGACGAAGATCGCCCGGAAGTCCTTTACCCCGATCCCGATCCCGGCTCCGACCGAAATCATTTTCATGAAGGTCTCTTTCCGAGTTGAAGCGTCAACGGCTATCCCCTTGCCGCGGGCTGTGCTGAGCAGCAGGACATTCGTGCCGAAGTTGTCGAACACGGCGTATCCGGCTGCCTTGTTGATGAATCCCTTCGCACTCGGATTGAGTTTATAAAGTTCATTGAGCGTACGCTTGACCTCTTGGCGGATTTCCTTTTGTGCTTTAGCCTTCTCCTTGGCCGTCATTTCTGCTGTGGCCGATGGAGTCGCAACAGCGAGGGAGAAAGCGAAAAGTAGCCCTATTACCGCAATGGCGCGAGAAAGATTTCGTAAAAACATTGTACGTCTGCTCATGACCAATCCTCCTATTTATATTCTTGATAGATAAGAACGCCCCTTCACTTGTTTTCTTTTCATTTCGGGACCGGAATTGATGGAACTAAAAGCCGGCCCCCAATTACTGTAAATAATTTATATTTTAGCAATATATATGCCAATAGGAAAAAGGGGATCATTTCCTTTAATACGCGGATATATTTGATAAATTGTAAACAATTGGCAGGAATTGGAAAAGAAAACCCGCAACATATTAAGAGATAATCAATATGTTGTGGGTAGAATTTGATGATGTATGTACTCAAATGCTCAATTATCTATATGAATGTTGGGTCTTGCCGATAGTTATTTATTGTTCATACAGAGCAAAGTTCGATTCGCCGGCCGGCGAACCAGGAAGAGAAAGGACTTAGGCTTATCCGGCCTAAGTCCTTTTCTCTGCCGGTCCGAAATCCTCCACCCCTCAATATTCATCCACAGAATATTGCGGATCTCTCAAGATGTTGAGGGCTTTTCCTCATCCTCCGCTTATAAAAAAGCCCGTCCATCTTTTGTAAATAATCGACATGTATGAATATTTTACCAAGGGCCTGCCGCTGTTTCCCTCGGGAATGCTTTTTGAATAGGCATCAACTGTATTGCCCTGAATATGAGGCCATGCCTTCAGGCGGCTCCGTCCCGCAGACGGTCTTTTGGTGTGATCCTTTGAGTTGGTTACCGTAAATTGAAAGGAGTGCTCATGAAAGCAGTAGCGAAATCAGCGGGAAGTACACGGACAATTACGCCCTGATGTTCGGCATATCTACAAAGTGGTAGCCAGATTACGGCACACTCTTTAGGAGAAAAGGTCTATGGACGAAATCAGAATACTGCTTGAGACTCAGCCATTATTTTCACTTTTCCTGACTATTGCCCTCGGGTTTATCGTCGGCGAGATCAGCATCAAAGGTTTGTCCCTCGGTTCCGGCGCCGTGCTCTTCGTTGGCCTGGCGCTGGGAGGATTTGCTCCGAAGGCCGCGCCGCCGGCACTTCTCGGCACGTTGGGTTTGCTCCTGTTCCTTTACGGCGTCGGCGTCCAATACGGCGGCCAGTTCTTCCGGGGGCTGACGAGCAGTGAAGGCCTCAAGGCCAATGCCGCAGCTGCCATCGGGGTAATAATCGCAGGCTGCTTGTCCGTCGCGCTCGTACCTTTGGCCGGCATTCGGGCAGATGAGACGCTCGGCCTCTTTGCCGGATCAGGAACCAGCAGCGCCACATTGCAGGCGATCATCACTGCGCTCAAAACGGACGGCGCCGCCATCGGCTATAGCGTCGCCTATCCGTTCGGTGTTGCCTTGCCCATCCTGTGCATTCATTTGCTTAACGCATGGCTCAAGCCGAAAATCGAACAGCCTGCAGCGCAGCAGATCGAGACTGCGGAAATCGTTCTACGCAATCCCGTCTTTTTTAACTTACGTTTCCCTGAACTCGTTGCCAAACTGCCGGCCGGTGTCGCCATCGCATCAGTGCGCAGTAAAGACCGCAACCTTCTGCCGTCGGACAGTCTCGTGCTGAACCAGGATGATGCTCTGCTCGCAACGGCCACCGACAAGGCGGCGCTGCAGCAGGCCGTCTCCCTGCTTGGAGAACTCCAGCCGGGGAGCATCGTACATGACCGCCAGGATATCGACTATTTCCGGGTTTTCGTGTCGAAACGCACCGTAGTCGGGCGCGCCATCGGCGACCTCGATTTCCCGGCAGGCGTAGAGTGCTCTATCGTCCAGATCCGGCGCGGCGACAGCGACCTGCTGCCCAACCCGGAATTGCTGCTCGAACTCGGCGACCGTGTCGGCGTATTTGTGCACCGTTCCAAGATCAATGAAGTCCGCGCCTTCTTCGGCGACTCGATAAAGGGGACTGCCGACTTCAGTTATATTTCGATCGGCATCGGCGCCGCGCTCGGCCTGCTTGTCGGAATGGTGCCGCTGCCCATGCCCGGACTGGGCAAGCTGACCCTGGGCCTGGCGGGCCTGCTTCTTTTCGCCCTTTATCTCGGAAAGATCAGGCGAACGGGTTCCTTAGTCTGGACCATGCCCCTGTCGGCCAACCTCGTGTTGAGAAACTTCGGGCTGACAATCTTTCTGGCCCAGGTCGGCATGGCCTCGGGACCCAAGTTCTTTACCACCGTAGCCACGACGGGACCTGTCATACTGCTTTACAGCGCCTTCATTACGCTGGCGCTGGTCCTGATCACCACGTTCATCTGTCTAAAGGTGTTCCGTACTCCCGTTCGATACTTCGATGGGGATTATGTCAGGCGCCACCGGCAACCCGGCCATTCTCGCCTTTGCCAGCCGCACCACGCCGACCGACCGGCCTGATATCGGCTACGCCATGATCTTTCCCTCCATGACCGTTCTCAAGATTGTGTTCGTTCAGATCGCTGCTGTATTGCTCGGGGGGTAAAATGGATGGGGAATTTTTGAGTGGCACGTTAAACTAAATATCGAAAGGAGAGTCATATGAACATAGCCGTATTTAGCGCCAAGCGTTACGACCGCGATTACCTGAATGCAGCCAATGCTGCATCTGGTCACCGGATGACATATTTCGATGAGCCGCTGGAGCTGGAGACGGTATCGCTTGCTCATTCGTACGATGCCGTATGCATTTTCGTGAATGACAAAGCTGACGCGGACGTCCTGGAAAAGCTGTATGAGGGGGGAACGCGGCTTGTCGCCCTGCGCTGCACAGGCTTCAATAACGTCGATTTGCAGGCAGCAGCGCGTCTGGGGATCAAGGTGGTGCGTGTCGTCGACTACTCACCGTACTCTGTCGCCGAACATGCCGTCGCCCTGCTTCTCGCCATTAACCGCAAGATCCACCGGGCCTATAACCGGACCCGTGACTCCAACTTCGATCTCAATGGATTGATGGGCTTTGATCTGCAAGGCAAAACGGTCGCCGTCGTCGGGACCGGGAAGATCGGGCGTGTGTTTGCCCGCATTATGCTGGGGTTCGGCTGCGAGGTGATCGGCTACGACAAGTACCCCTCAGCCGAGTTTGAAGCCCTGGGAGGCCGTTATGCGAAGCCGGGCGAAATCGGCGCCAGGGCCGATATTATCTCTCTGCACTGCCCCCTGACACCGGAGACGCGCTACATTATCAATGCGGAGACGCTGGCCCGCGCCAAGCGCGGGGCCTTGCTGATCAATACCAGCCGCGGCGGGCTGGTCGACACGGAAGCGGCGATCGAAGCCCTCAAGAGCGGGCAGCTCGGCGGTCTGGCAATCGACGTATACGAGCAGGAGGCGGATCTCTTCTTCCGGGACCTGTCGAGCACAATCATTTCCGACGACGTTTTCCAACGCCTCCTGTCATTTCCAAATGTAATTGTCACCGGACATCAGGCCTTTTTCACCCAGGAAGCGGTAACGACCATCTGTGAAACAACTATTAACAGCATCAACGAATTCGCCGCCGGGCAGCCGCTGTCCAATGAAATCAAGGCGGAAGCCCCCTGACCCGGCGACTGGATGAAAAGCAAGCAAGTGCCTGAAAAACCGGGCCAGGTGGTGAACGCGGCGTACATTTACCATTTTGGCAATCAGAAATCATCCGCGCGGGGTGTATCATGGTCATTTATGAAATCGCGGGAAAAAGGCCTGTAATAGAAACGGATACTTTTGTCCACCCGACTGCAGTAATCATCGGAGAGGTTACAATAGGCAGCGGCTGCTTTATAGGCCCGAGTGCCGTAATCAGGGCCGATTGCGGTCCGATCACCATCGGCGACGGGTCCAGCATCCAGGATAATGCGACCATTCACGTTGACCCGGGAGCTAAGGTCACGGTGGGGAGAAACGTCATCGTCGGCCATAACGTGGTCCTTCATGATGTGACGCTTCACGATGAATGCGTGATCGGCATGGGGGCAGTGGTGCTGGCCAATGTCGTCTGCGGGACGGGCGTGGTTATAGCCGCGGGATCGCTTGTTAAACAGGGCATGAATATCCCCGCGGGAAAGTTGGTGGTCGGAAATCCCGCGAAAATCATCAAAGATGTTTCGCCGGAATTGAAGGCCTATGTAAAAGCAGGCATTGAGCAATACAAGGATATGAATCGCCTTTATCGTGAGACGATGAAAGAGATCACCATAGGATGATGAAGTTAAAAATCAAAAGGCACATAATAGCTCGGTCAGAGCTGAGAGACTTAAGATGGGCGGGACGAAAAAACAGGGCCGTTTCCGGCTGCATCAGCGCGCATTTGCGTGCGCCATAATCCTCAGTATCGCCCTCAATATTTTGTAAAATCCGCAACATATTGAGAGAGCCTTGTCCGCCCGAAACGCCCAAATAAAAAATACATCATCATTATTAAGTAGTTATGGTATTATCGACTTCATACCCTGCCTGGAATAATTTTTGAAAGACAGTGAATACGAAGCGCGCCAGTTTAACGAGGTCATGTCCGATATTTTGGGGCCATGTTCTGAAAGATTACAAAAAATCTAAACAGGAGGTTTTTATGGACAGAGCAGTAAAGTTATTTTTTGTAGTTCTCCTTGGGTTAAGTGTCATCGCATGCGCCACAACCAATGGGACAGCACCATCAGGGAAGCAGGCCGGGGCCACCATGGTTCAGGAAGAAGGCGGCGCCCAGAATTTCCTGGGCCAGTATTATAATCTAATGCAGAAGGGACCGGAGGGCGCGGCCCAGAAACGCTGGATGAAGCCCGGGGTCGATTTCGGAAAATACAACAAGGTTATGCTGGACAGCGTCGTTTTCTACCTGGCCCTGAATTCCGACTACAAGGGGATTGACCCCCAGGAAATGAAAGAGCTTGCAGATAAGTTCAACAAGCTTATGGTGGACAGCATGAAAGACAAGTATCCCGTCGTGTCCGAGCCCGGCCCCGACGTGGTCCGGATCCGCTTCGCCCTGACCAACCTGGAACAGAGCAGTCCTGTTCTCAGCGGTGTCACATCGATTGTTCCTATTGGGCTTGGCATCAGTGCTATAAAGAAAGGGGCCACAGGCGCCTGGACAGGGTCTGGCGCTACTTCGGGTGCGGTAATGGTCCTGGACAGCTCCACCAATGACGTGATCGCGGTTGCGGCGGACGACAAAGTCGCCGGTTTCTCAGAGAGGTTCAGCAAATGGGGCTCCGCCGAGGAGGCCTTCAAGTTCTGGGCTGAGCGGTTAGTAAAGTTCATGGATGAAACCCACGGCGTAAAGAAATAAATTTTGGAAACTGGATCAAAGGGGGCTGGAAACAGGGCCCCCTTTGATCCTCTGTGTCGCGAATAATACATTTGCAACCCTCCCCGCAGGGAATCGTTTCCTTGCTTTTCCCTTGCTTACTGTTTCTCCTTACGCTACCCTAAAAATATTGAGTAATAAGGTCCAGTATTTAACGGATTATCCGTACTGGATCCGGTGTTTGAAGAACCCCAATTTTGAGCCGCTTTGAGACAGGAAAGGACTTGAGAAAAAGCAGGGAAGCATTTACTCAGAAATCTGATGGCTCAGCCATTCCGGGGAGCGATATCAGTGTCCCGGGACCGGTTCTGGGAATGCAGGACCAACTGATTTTTGAGAAATTGGTATCTGATATTTCAGCAAAATTTGTCAACATTTTTCTCGAGCGGGTTGATGAGGAGATCCAGAATGCCATGCAGAAGGTGTTGGATTTTTTCAAGGTAGACAGATTCGCCCTGCTTGAAGCTTTCCCGGATAACGATACCTGGATTATTTCCCATTGCGTAACTGTCCCCGATTTGCCGCCTGTTCCGATAGGAACAGTGCTGCCTCGGTCAATAAATCCATGGGGCTTTAAAAAACTGATTATTGAACGGGAAATGTATGTCATATTCGAAAATATCCGATATCACTTCGCCCGAAGCTGAGGTTGACAGAAAAACATGGAGGGAATGGGGCATACTTTCCAACCTCAATATCCCGATCATAATCGGAGGACCCGTTACCCATGTTATCACTTTTAATTCGGTGAAAAGCGAACGCGTCTGGCCGGATGAATTTATCCCCCGATTGCGGCTGCTTGGTGAGATTTTCGTAAATGCCATTGAAAGAAGCAGAACCCTAAAAGCCCTGCGGGAAACCGAGCAGCGCCTGGTCAGAGATAATGAAATTCTCGATCAGACAAGGAAAACACTCGAAGAACGGCTGCAATTCGAGGAATTGCTCTCCTCACTTTCCGCCAGGTTTATCAATTTGCCTTTTGAACGGGTCGATGAGGCGATTCACAGCGGCATGGAAGCAGTCCTGGATTTTTTCAAAGTCGATAGAATCGGCCTGTTTCAAATTTTGCCTGAAAGGAAATCGTGGATTATCACACATTATGTTTCAGCTGAAGGTGTTCCCCCGATTCCGATCGGCACGGAGTTCCCTTTATCAGGCAATCCCTGGTCTTACGAAAAGCTGTTTTTAAAAAGGGAAATTGTGAAATTTTCCAGAGTTGACGATGTGTCCGCCGAAGCGGAAGTGGATAAAAGGTTCTGGAACAAATACGGTATGCGGTCCAACCTGACCATACCGATAATGATCGGGGAGGCCGTTAATTATTTTATTTCCATTAACTCCGTTACCCGCGAGCGTGTCTGGCCGGAGGAATATATACCTGGACTGCGGATGCTTGGCGAAATTTTCGCCAATGCCGTAGAAAGGGGCAGGGCCCAAAAATCTCTTCAGGAAAGCGAGAATCAACTGAGCCTCGCAATCTCCGCGGCGGGTGCAGGGCTATGGGACATGGACATAAGTTGCAGCGGGTCTGGGTTTCCCAAAGGAAAGGGAGCTGTTTGAATTTTCTCCTGACGAGGAGCTGACTTTCGAGACGGTTCATGGAAAAGATCCACCCGGACGACCGTGAAATGGTCCGGGAATCTGTAAACCAAAGCATCGAAAATCAGAGCTTTCTGAGAGTCGAATACCGCATCCGGAGACTTGACGGGGGGATCAGATGGATCCTGGCATCCGGCCGCCCTTACCTCGTCATAAAAGGACGCCCGGCACGTTTAATGGGAGTTTCCCTTGACATCACAGGGCGCAAAGAGACTGGAACTGGATATCAAAAAATCACAGACGCTGCTCGATTCCCTGATAAACAGCACGTCCGACATGATCTGGTCTGTAGATCCAGAGCGTTTCGGGCTCATGACATTCAACAGCAGCCTTTATGACTATTTCCTCACTAGTGTAGGTATGCAGATAACCGCAGGAATGAGTCCCCGGGAGCTCTTCCCTTCTTCTGAGGAATATCAAAATAAGTGGGACTCGTTCTACCGGAAGGTTCTGGATGAAGGGTCTTTCACGACGGAATACGGCCCTACTTACCGGGGTAACCGTACATTGAGGCTTAATTTCAACGTCCTTAAACACGATGAGACGGTTTTCGGGATATCGGTTTTTGCCCAGGACATAACCGGCATAAAAGGAATGGAGCACAAGCTGAGGGAGCAGCTCGAAGAGATCAAAGAACTGCAGTGCCAGGCTGGAGAAAGAGAACATCTACCTCCGCCAGGAGATCAAGGCGGAGATGGGTTTCGGGAAGATCATAGGCAGAAGCGAGGCCATGGAATACGTCCTCTTCAGGTCCCAGCAGGTTGCACCCACGGATGCGACAGTCATTATTCTCGGTGAGACCGGGGTGGGAAAGGGCATGGTTGCCAATGCCATACACGAAAACAGCTCCCGCAAGGACAGGGTGATGGTCACGGTGAATTGTGCCGCTCTTCCTGCAAACCTCATAGAGAGTGAGCTCTTCGGGCGGGAGAAGGGCGCCTTCACGGGCGCTCACGCCAGGCAGGCAGGCCGGTTCGAGGTGGCGGACCGTGGTACGATATTCCTGGACGAAATCGGCGAATTGCCCCTGGAACTCCAGGCGAAGCTCCTGAGGGTGCTGCAGGACGGGGAATTTGAAAGGCTTGGCAGCCCCAGGTCCATGAAGGTGGACGTGAGGGTGATCGCCTCGACCAGCAGGGACCTGAAACAGGAGGCGCGAAACGGCCGGTTCCGGGAGGACCTCTTTTACAGGCTTAACACGTTCCCCGTAACGATCCCGCCCCTGAGGAAGCGCGTTGAAGATATTCCGGAGCTTGCCAGGTTTTTTATCGACAAATACTCCCGCAAGTTCGGCAGGAAATTTGACACCATGAAAAAGGACACGATGCAGAGGCTCCAGAGATACGACTGGCCGGGCAACGTGAGGGAGCTGGAGCACATAATAGAAAGGTCTGTGATCACCAGCACGGAGCCGGTCTTTGAAATCATAGACAAGCTCGAAAACGAGCAGGTCCATGAGGCGGAAGAGTCAAGTCAAGGGTTCGAAACAATGGCAAAGGACCATATCCTGCGGGTCCTCCAGAAAACCGGCTGGAAAATTGACGGCCAGGGAGGGGCAGCTGCCATCCTGGGTTTGAAACCGAGCACGCTTCGGTTCCGGATAAAGAAGCTCGGAATCAAGCGGCCCTAAAAAACAGTAAAACTCAAAGCCGGCCCTCAATATCTTGCAGATACGCAAAATATTGAGGGCCGTTCATATTTCCCCCCCACTCCAATCGATAAAAAAATTCATCAAATCAAGCAATTATGATTATTTTTGCAGGTTTCGTTTCTGGAATGATTTTTGAAGGTGTAGAACCATTAGAGCTGCTGGTTAAATTAGAGCTGGAGAAAAATTCCCCAAGGAGGACATTATGATCGGGAAGACTTATGATGAAATTCAGATCGGAGATGCCGCGGAATTCACAAAGACCGTGACGGAATCGGATGTTTATCTCTATGCCGGAGTGACGGGAGACCTGAACCCGGCCCACATCAACGAGACCTACTCCAAGGGGACCTTCTTCAAGGGCAGGATTGCCCACGGAATGCTTTCTGCCGGGTTTATCTCGGCCGTGCTGGGCATGCAGTTGCCCGGCCCGGGGACAATTTACATGGGGCAGCAGCTTGAATTCAAGGCGCCCGTCCGGATCAATGACACAGTGACCGCCCGGGTGGAGGTTATCGAAAAGCTGGAAAAAAACCGTCTTAAGCTGCGGACCACCTGCACTAACCAGGACGGGACGCTGCTGGTGGACGGGCAGGCCCTGGTCATGCCTCCCAAGGCAAAGAGCTGAAGAGGTTAACTGCCCCCGTATGTAACGAGATATTTAACGAGTGCACGACGCCTGATAAATTCGGAAAGGGTTCACCCATGCAGATGCGAACTGCTACAGACCTTACCCGCAACACCCTCCAGGTGCTGCTGATTGGAATCCTCATCATCGCCACGTTCTGGATCATGAGGCCTTTCCTCCCCTCACTGATCTGGGCCGCCATGATTGTTGCGGCAAGCTGGCCGCTGATGCTCAAGGTGGAGAAATGGCTCTGGGGCAAGAGAGGCCTGGCCGTCACTGCCATGACCCTGGTCATGCTGCTGATTTTCATCGTGCCCTTCTCCCTGGCCATTGCCGCTATCTTTGAAAATGTGGACCGGATAACCACTTGGCTGAAGGCACTGGAGACGATGGCAATGCCTGCAATGCCCCCGTGGGTTTCAAGCATTCCCATGTTTGGCCAGAAGCTGGCGTCTTCATGGCAGCACCTGGCTTCCGGGCCGGAAGGGCTTTCGGCACGCCTGGCCCCCCATGCGGGGAAGCTTCTCAGTTGGTTCATGTCCCAGGCCGGGAGCGTCGGGATGATCACTGTCCAGTTCCTGCTTACCGTGATCATTGCGGCCGCTTTTTATGCCAAGGGTGAAGTGTCTTCCAGGGGGGTGATTCTCCTGGCCCGCAGGCTGGCCGGCCATCACGGGGAAGATGTCGCTTACCTCGCCGCCCAGACAGTCAGGGGCGTTGCCCTTGGGGTTGTCGGAACTGCCCTGGTCCAGTCAATAATCGGGGGATTCGGCCTGGCCATCTGCGGCGTGCCCGCCCCCGCCCTGCTAACCGGTGTATTGTTCATCCTGTGCGTTGCCCAGATCCCGCCGGCGCTGGTCCTCGCCCCCGCCGTAATCTGGCTTTACTACAGCGGTGATAATGTCTGGGGGACGGTGCTGCTTGTCATTGCCTTAATTGTCGGCACAGTTGACAATTTCCTTCGCCCGATACTTATCCGGATGGGCGCCGATCTTCCGATATTTTTGATTTTCGCCGGGGTCATCGGCGGCCTTATCACATTCGGTGTTGTCGGGCTCTTTGTCGGGCCGGTTGTCCTTGCCGTCACATACAGGCTGCTTGAAGTCTGGGTGGTCGGTCCAGAAGCACTCCCGGAGGAAATCAGGTCGGACCAGGATCAAGCACAGTAGATCAAACACCCTCAAAAACAGCCCGCAACATTCTGCAAATCCGCAGTATGTTGCGGGTTATTTTTCTGTCCTGAATAAGCCATGAGCATTCAGTTCAGCAAAATAATTTGTAAAATCAAGTAATTGTGCCCGGCCCATTCTACTTATTCCTTTGGAATGCTTTTTGAAATGAATAATGCGACGGCACATCTTCGTTATTTTTCCGGCTCATGGAAAGTGAACGTGTCGTGAACTGGCAGGATAAAACCAACGGGGGGAGTCAAAAATGAAAGACCAGATGAAAAAAATAGAGCAACTCGGGGAACTGATGGGAAAGATCGGCCGGCTTTATACCGACCGGATTACTGAGGCCCAGAAGAATTTTTCTGAAGAAATTCAAAAGTCTGTCATGGATAAAAAACAAGATATTCCGGTAAATCCATGGCAGGACTGGCTCTCATACGCGACCGATTTTGCCCAGCGCTCCGTGCTCTTCTGGGATACCATGCGCGAGAGCGGCAACAATTACCTGGAGCATGTCAAGGCAGGCCAGCCGCCGCTGTTGGCATTTCAGTGGGAGATGGTCGCCGACGGCAGGACCTTTGCGCGTCCCGTCAATTATGCCCTGGTCCGGATAATACCGCCGGAAGGCACACAGATAGATAACTCGAAGCGCCCGTTCATCATCGTGGACCCCCGTGCGGGCCATGGGCCGGGGATCGGGGGTTTCAAACTGGAGTCCGAAGTCGGCGTGGCCCTGCAGTTCGGATATCCCGTTTACTTCGTCATTTTCTTCCCGGAGCCCGAACCGGGGCAGACAATTCTCGATGTCACCGCCGCCGAAACGGAATTCCTGAGAACGGTGGCGGGCCGCCACCCGGACAGCCCCAAGCCGACGATTTACGGGAATTGCCAGGGCGGCTGGGCTTCCATGCTGATTGCGGCGAACGACCCGGAAATGGTCGGCCCGATCGTGATCAACGGCGCGCCCATGTCTTACTGGAGCGGCAGCTGGAGCGGGGGCGAAGGCGAAAATCCCATGCGCTACAGCGGGGGCAATCCTCGGGGGCTCGTGGATGTCGCTCCTGGCCAGCGACCTGGGAAACGGCAAGTTTGACGGCGCCTACCTGGTGGAGAAATTTCGAGAACCTCAACCCGGCGAACACCTTCTGGAACAAGTACTACAATCTCTGGAAAAATGTCGACACCGAGCGGGACCGGTTCCTGGAATTCGAAAAATGGTGGGGCGGCTTCTTCCTGATGAACGAGGAAGAGATCCGGTGGATCGTGGACAACCTTTTCATCGGCAACAAGCTGGCCCGGGGCGAGGTGAAGTCGACTCCCGGGTCCTATGTTGACCTGAAATCCATCCGCACCCCGATCGTCATCTTCTCCTCGAAGGGCGACAACATAACCCCTCCCCAGCAGGCCCTCAACTGGATTTCCGATGTCTACTCGAGCACGGCCGAGATCAAGGCCAACGGCCAGGTCATCGTGGGACTCCTGCATGAAGATGTCGGCCACCTGGGCATTTTCGTTTCCGGCAAGGTCGCCCAGAAGGAGCACACTGAGATCGTAGAGGCCCTTGATTACATAGAGGTGCTCCGTCCCGGCCTTTACGTCATGGAAATGGAAGAAACCTCCGGCAAGGGGAAGGACAGGTATCTGTCGTCCTTCAGGGAAATCCGACTGGAAGACACTCAGCGAGTTCAATCGCCTGGGGCGCAAAGACGAGAAGCCTTTCGAGGTGGTCGAAAAGGTATCCATGGTGAACGAGTACGCATATGAGCTTTTCGGGCGTCCGCTGGTCAAAAGCATGGTGAACGAGGCGACCGCCCAGATGGGCCGGACTCTGCACCCCCTGCGTGCCCAGCACTGGTTTTTCAGCGACTTGAACCCCTGATGTGGCCAGTAAAGGCCATGGCATCCGCTGTCCGGGAAAACAGGAAGCAGGCTGCAAAAGACAATGCTTTTCGCAAATCTTGAAGGCACCTGCTCAAGTATGATCACGGCCTCCCTGAACCTCTACCGCGACCTGCGGGACGCGGCAACCGAATCGGCATTCTTCCAGATCTACGGATCGATGATCGCCCTGGGTGAGGCAGGGGAAGCCAGGCCCGCCCTGCAATCCGACGTGAACCAGAACCTGCGCGAACTCCCGTATGTCAAAGAGGCCCTCGCCGCAATCGAAAAGGGTGGGTACCCGGAAGCGATCGCCCGGATCGGAGCTCTCATGGGACGGTTCGCGGGCAGCATACCCCTGACCCGGCTGGAGATGGGGCAGGAGTTCGTCCGCTCCGACAAGGCCCTCGCAAAATTACCGAAGACGAAATACGCCGCCTGCGCTCCGAGGCAGGCGTAATGGCGCTGCTGGAGCCGGAGCGAACAATGGAAGCGCTTCCCCTTTTCCTGACGAATAAAGAGGACCGTGAGCGGGTCATCTCGGTAATGGAATGGGCCATGTCCCTCGAGGGAATCAGCGAGGGTCAAAAGGACCTCGGGAAGAAAATAATCGCAAGCCTTCAGAGAGGCAAGTCGACGGACAGGAAAAAAGCGCCTGCGAAAAAAACGGAAATAAGCTGAGCGAAAATAGATCCGGCAGCAGGCTTTCATAACAAAACCTCATATATTGTAAAAGGGGGCAGAAATTGGATACAGAACGCTTGAAAGAATTCACCAACGTCACTTTTGACGAGATCCGGATCGGCGACAAGGCCGACCTTGTTGTCACGATGAAGCAAAACCAGATTGACGTGGCTGCGATCGTTTCGGGCGACGTGGATGCATTTTACTTGAAAGGAAGGCGCCGATTCGCGGCCCGACGTGAAAAAGACCGAGGCGGCAGGGGCCGAGGCCCTCATCTCGATTGTCCTCGGCACCCGCCTGCCGGGTCCTGGAATGAGGATCCTGCACAGGGACTTGAATTTTTACGGCGATTTCGCTGTCGGGGACACATTGACTTCAACGGTGACGGCGGCGAGAAACATGAAAAGGAAAAGGTTGTCGTATTTGAGGCGTCTTGCGTGGACCAGTCCGGAAGGCAGCTCGTTTCAGGAAAGGTAACCGTCCAGGCCCCGGATTCCCGCCTTGTATACGACAACATAATGCCCGCTCATTTTGAACTGCGCTGGGGTGATGCTTTCGCCGATCTCATAAAGGGATGCGAGGGATGTGAGGCCATACCCTGCGCCGTGGTTCATCCCTGCGAGCCAGTTCCCTTGAAGGCGCGATCGAAGCGGCAAAGCGCGGGTTCATTGTGCCCCTGCTTGTCGGCCCCGAGGACAAGATACGAAGGGCCGCCGAGGAGGCGAAGATCGACCTGGGGCCTTACAGGATTGTTTCCACGGAGCACAGCCACGCTTCGGCCGCAGAAGGCCGTCGAGCTCGCCCGTTCGGGCGAAGTGGAGGCGCTCATGAAGGGCAGCCTTCACACCGACGAGATCATGGGGGCCATCGTGCCGAAATCCGCCGGGCTCCGTACGTCCCGCCGGGTCAGCCATGTTTGGTCATGGACGTTTCCACGTATCCGAAGATGTTCATGATGACCGATGCGGCGGTTAACATATTTCCCGGACCTCGAGGAAAAGCGGGACATCGTCCAGAATGCCATCGACCTGGCCCATGCCCTGGGAGTTGAGATGCCCAAGGTCGGCATCCTTTCCGCGGTTGAAATGGTTAACCCCAAAATTCCTTCAACCCTCGAAGCGGCTGCATTATGCAAGATGGCCGACAGGGGCCAGATCACGGGAGCGCATTCTTGACGGGCCTCTCGCTTTCGACAATGCGATCAGTGCCCAGGCCGCCAAAACCAAGGGGATTTCCTCTCCGGTCAGCGGGGACGTGGACATCCTGCTGGCGCCCGACCTGGAAGCGGCCAATATGCTTTTCAAGCAGCTCACTTATCTTGCCGGGGCCGAGGGGGCCGGCATCGTGCTCGGGACCAGGATTCCCATTGTCCTTACAAGCCGCGCCGATTCCGTCAGGACGAGGCTCGCCTCGGCGGCGGTGATGGCGCAGGTCGCAAATGCCCGGAGAAGGGGGAAGTTCGATACAAAATGAGCGCCGATATCATTTCCAGGGACCTGTCCGAGTTCTCCGTCAAGGAAAAGCTGCGCAACGGCAGAGTCGTTGAAATCCGCGCCGTCAGACCATCTGACAGGGACCAGATGCTGGAAACGGTGAGCAGGGCGAGCAAGGAATCGCGGTACACCCGTTTTTTTTCCCCGAAAAGCTCTTTCAGCGAAAAGGAGCTCGACTATTTTCTCCACGTTGATTTCAAGGACCATGTGGCTCTCGCGGCGGTTTTCGAAGAGGGGGGCCGCCAGGTCATCGCCGGAGGGGGGCGTTATATCGTTTTTCAGCCGGGAGTCGCGGAAGTCGCATTCGGTCTTGAAGACAGCTACCAGGGCATGGGGATAGCCTCGCTGATGATAGGCCACCTCACCGCGATTGCCCGCGCCGCGGGAATTTCGGAGTTCCACGCGGATGTGCTGCCGGGCAACCTCGCCATGCTCAAGGTCTTCGAAAAGAGCGGCCTCAAACTCTCCACGAGGCGTGAAGGGGGAACTGTGCACGTGATCATGAAGCTTCCTGAGCTGAATTAATGGATTTTGAGCAACGACCTGGGAAAGTTAACAATATAAATTGATGGGGAGGGTGAACGATGAGCGACAAGAAAACTGCAAGCCCTGTTGTAGACGATATTAAAGCCCACATGAAGCGCGGCAAAATCGTTTCGGCGGATGAGGCCGTGCGCGTCATTCGCAGCGGTGATACCATTGCCCTCGACGGTGTCGTGGGAGGCGGCGCCCCCGAAGAGCTGATCTGCGCCCTCGAGAAGCGGTTCCTGGAAACCGGGGAGCCCCGCGGGCTGACGCTGATATACGCCTCGGGAATCGGGGACGGCAAGGACAAGGGCCTCAACCGGCTCGCGCATGACGGCCTCATAAAAAGGATCATTGCCGGTCACTGGGGACTGACGCCCAAGCTGCAGAAGCTTGCCGTGGCGGAAAAGATCGAAGCCTACAATCTTCCGCAGGGCAGTCATCTCGCACATGTTCCGCGATATTGCCGCCAAAAAACCCCGGACCATATCGAGCGTCGGCATCGGGACATTCGTGGACCCGCGGCTCGGCGGGGGAAAGATCAATGCCATAACAAAGGAGGACCTCGTCGAAGTCGTCAACTTTGACGGCAAGGAATACCTGGCCTACAAGACCATGCCGGTCCAGGTGGCATTTGTCAGGGGCACGACGGCCGACATGGACGGCAACATCACGATGGAGAGGGAGGCCATGACCCTGGAGGTGCTCCCGGTCGCCATGGCGGCAAAGAACTCCGGCGGGATTGTCATCGTCCAGGTCGAGCGCATAGCCGACCGCGGCGCGCTCAATCCCCGCGAACGTCAAGATTCCCGGGGTACTGGTGGACTGCGTTGTGTCGCCAAGCCTGAAAACCACTGGCAGACTTTCGGCACGCAATACAACCCGGCCTTCAGCTGCGAGTTCAAGATCCCCACTGCCAGCGTCGCGCCGCTGGCGATGGATGAGCCGCAAGATCATCGCCCGGCGCGCCGCTTTTGAACTGCGGCCCAACATGGTCGTCAATCTCGGGATCGGCATGCCGGAAGGCGTGGCAAACGTGGCCAACGAGGAAGGCATCTTTGAATTCCTGACCCTGACGGCGGAGACCGGTTCGGTCGGGGGCATCCCGGCGGGCGGCATGGACTTCGGGGCGGCATCCAACATGGACTGCCTGCTCGACATGCACCACCAGTTCGATTTCTACGACGGCGGCGGGCTCGACCTTGCCTGTCTCGGGCTGGCGCAGATGGACCGCCACGGCAACGTGAACGTCAGCCGCTTCGGCCCCAAGCTGGCGGGCTGCGGAGGTTTCATCAACATCAGCCAGAACGCCAAGAAGATGGTCTTCGTGGGCACCTTCACCGCCGGGACCGACGAAAGTGGCCGTTGACGACGGCAAGCTCGAGATCCTGAAAGAAGGGGGCATCAAGAAGTTCGTCAACGAAGTCGAACAGATCACCTTCAGCGGGAAAACCGCCCGGAAGAACAACCTCGAGGTCATATACATCACGGAGCGCTGCGTTTTCAGGCTCACCCAGGAAGGCGTGGAACTGACCGAGATAGCGCCCGGCATGGACCTGGAAAAGGACATCCTGGCCTACATGGATTTCAAGCCGATCATAAAGAACCTGAAGACGATGGATGCACGGATATTCAAGCTGCCGCCCATGGGCCTGAAAACCGACCTGCTCAGCAAGCCCATATCCGAGCGTATGATCTATGACCCGGCAGACGAACATGTTCTTCGTCAATTTCGAGGGTCTCCAGGTCCTGTCCATGAAGGATATCGAGGATATCCGGGCGCAGGCGGAAACCATTCTGAGCCCGCTGGGCCGGAAGGTGAACGCCATCGTCAACTACGACAATTTCTCCATTCTGCCGGACCTCGTCGATGCCTATGTCGAAATGGTCAAATACATGGTGTCGCGCTTCTACGAGAACGTTACCCGGTATACGACCAGCGCCTTCCTGCGGATGAAAATGGGAGAGGGGTTGAAAGCGCGGGGCTTTGCCCCGCACATCTACGAATCCAGGGGGGAGGCCCGCAAAGGGCTGAAAGCAAAAAAATGAATTTGATGTGCATGTTTAGAATCTGGAGGAATGCATGGAACTGGTAAAGACACTTCTCGAACAGAGTCCGATAATGGCGCTTTTCCTGGCGGCATTTGCCATTGGATACGCGGTGGGTGAAATCAATTTAAAAGGATTTTCTCTCGGAGTCGGAGCCGTCCTCTTCGTCGGCCTTGCCATAGGAGCTTTCGCGCCGAAAGCGGTTCCCCCGGCGCTCGTGGGTTCGCTGGGTCTCGTCATGTTTCTTTACGGAATCGGGATCCAGTATGGAAAACAATTTTTTGCCGGCCTGCAGGTCCGACGGGCCGCAAGTACAACCTGATCGCGGTCATAGGTGTTACGGCTGCGCTCGGAGTGGCCTACATCGCGCTGAATGTCCTCAATATGAAGAAGGCCTATGTCGCAGGCCTGTATTCGGGCGCCATGACCAATACCCCGGCCCTGCAGGCCGCAATTGAGATAGCAAAGAACAACGATCCCGCAGAGGTGGGAGGAGCAGCGTGGCCTACCCCTTCGGGATCATCATCTCCATTCTCGGGATCTACCTGGCCGCAGTTCTCACCCAAGCGAAAATCGCAGCGCCGCCGAAAACCACGGTGGAGCTTAAGGAACTGATTATCCGCAACCCCGGGGTGATCGGCAAGACACTTGAAGAAGTTGAAACATTGCTGCCCGCAGAAATCGAGATCACAGCGGTACGCCGCCAGCATGTTACAAGGATCGCCACTCTGGACTTTGTCCTGGAGGCTGGGGATTCGGTGCTGGTAGTGGGGGACAAACCGGATTCTGTGGAAAAGGCCAAGGATCTGCTCGGGGAACATGGGCCCCAAACCATTCTTCATGACCGGGAGAATTTCGAATTTATCCGGCTATTTACCTCAAAGAAGACCGTAGTGGGCTCTCGCCTCAGTGATTTGAAATTGCCGGATGTCCCCTGCCGGATTGTGGCTATTCGGAGGGGAGACGCCCACATTGTGCCGGATCCCGATCTCATTCTGGAGTTCGGTGATGTAGTGGGTCTCTTCACGGAACGGAAGTACGATCCGATCCTGCGCGCCTATTTCGGCGACTCGGTAAAGGGTACAACTGAATTCAGCTATATTTCCATCGGGATCGGCATGGTCCTCGGGGTTATTCTCGGCCTGATCCCGATTCCGATACCCGGTCTCGGCAAAGTGGCCCTGGGTGTTGCCGGGGGTCCCCTTATAATGTCTCTCATCCTGGGGAAGCTTGGACGCACAGGAGGCCTCGTTTGGACTATGCCGGTTGCCGCAAATATCACATTGCGCAATTTCGGCCTGACGGTCTTCCTGGCCCAGGTGGGCATCAGTGCAGGCAACAGCCTCATGGCCAGTATCGGCGATGTTGGCCTCATCTTCCTGGGTGTCGCGTCGCTTATTATCTTCGCCACGGTCCTCGTCATCCTCATTATCGGCCAGGTTATGAAAATTCCTTTTGACGACACTCTGGGAATTATTTCCGGTGCAGTCGGTAACCCAGCCATACTGGCCTATGCCGCAAAGACAGTTCCGACGGACCGCCCCGATGTCAACTATGCCATGATTTTTCCGGGCATTATGATTTTGAAGGTTATTTTCGTGCAGTTGATGATGACAATTTCATGACCGGCTTGCCAGAGCCTGAAGCACGAGGAAGCCTTGAAAGGCTCAAAAAGAATGCGGAAAAGTTGCCGGGAACAAAGATGAATCAACGATAAAGAGAGAGGTGAAATGTCAGATTTTATAATTGTCCTTAACGCCGGATCGTCAAGCCTTAAATTCACAATATACACACAGCAAGGAGAAAGCCTGCGCAAGTTATACGGCGGCCAGATCGAAGGTATCCTCACGAATACCCGCTTCAAGGCCAAGGACGATTCCGGGAAGACAGTTGAGGAGAAAAGCTGGCCTGCGGATTCTCCCCTCAACCATGAAGGGGCTGTTGAGGCCTTGTTTGCCTGGGGAAGGGGGGTTTTCAAGGGCACCGACAGGGTTACAGCCGTCGGCCACCGGGTGGTGCACGGCGGGCTCAAAGTACAAGGCCCCCGTGATCGTTGACGCCGGCGTCCTCGCGGACCTTGAAAAACTCGTGCCGCTGGCGCCTCTTCACCAGCCCCACAACCTTGCCGCGATCCGCATCATAGCAAAGAACAGGCCGGAAATCCCCCAGGTCGCCTGCTTCGACACATCATTTCACACGACGATACCTGCAGTGGCCCAGGCCTTTGCCCTGCCAAGGAAGTTTACGGAAATGGGAGTCCGCCGTTACGGTTTTCACGGGCTGTCGTACGATTACATCGCCTCGGTCCTGCCCCGGTTTGACCCGGAAGCGGCAAAGGAAGGACAGTTGTGGCGCACCTCGGGAACGGCGCCAGCATGTGCGCCATTAAAGGGCTGAAAAGCAATGCGTGCACGCTCGGCTTCACAGCCGTTGAAGGTCTAGTGATGGGAACGCGCTGCGGCACGCTTGACCCGGGGTGATGCTCTTCCTCATGGACGAGTGCGGGATGAGCGCCAGGGACATTGAAAGTCTCATTTACAAGGAGTCAGGCCTGCTGGGTGTTTCGGGTATTTCGAGTGATATGCGGGCACTGCTGGAAAGCAGCGATCCCCGCGCGGGGGAAGCGGTGGAACTGTTCATGTACCGAATCACCAGGGAATTGGGGTCTCTCGCAGCCGCGCTCGGCGGCCTGGATGCGCTGGTATTCACCGGGGGCATTGGAGAAAATGCGCCGCTATTCGCGAGCGGGTCTGCCGCGATGCCGGTTGGCTGGGACTTGATTTCGACGAAGGGGCAAACACAGGGGGAGGGCCGTGCATCAGCAAGGAGGGGAGCCGCGTGCGGGCCTGGGTCATACCAACTGATGAGGAGCTGATGATTGCGGCACACACACAACAAACCCTGGCCGGAAACGGCTGAAAGCGCTCAAAAAACGAAAAGGTGGTAACCCCATAAATGAATCTCAACATCTTGCAGATCCTCAATATGTTGAGGAGGTTACTTTTTTCTACTGAAGTAAATGCAGCCGCTTATTAAAAAAAGCGCTTGTAAATCATATGCTTGTGATTTGTAAGCCATTTTCACTGTGGCTGGAATGATTTTTGATACAAGTCAATTCGAAGAGCCATGTGCTTCACTGAACAGTCATTGAATGCAATACAAGCCCAAAGGAGAGATGAATGAATCTCACGATTGAAATCAGGGCCAATCCGGAAAAATTTCAGGAGCTTTATCAGTCCTTGCAGACGCTTCTGCCCACGATGCGCAAGAGAGACGGCTGTCGTGAGTCCCGCCTCTACCGTGACGTGGACGATGGAGAGATCTTCTTTCTGTCCATGCAATGGGAGGATTCGTCGAAATTCGAGGGCTACATGCAGTCGGTAAGCGGCAGTGCGCTGCTTGGGGCGGTCGACCTTCTGAGCAAATCCGTAAGGGTTAGAATGGGGGCAGACGAGCCCTGGGGCGGCGGGATAGAGATCCTGAAGCGCATCAGGAAGGGTAATTGAGAGCGAATATCGGCCTCGTTCCTTGATGCAGCCAAGGGGATCAAGCGGGAAAAGAAGGAAAACCAATGCCGCCCAATCACACATTCGGTCGGAACCCTTTCATTAACGAAAGGGAAATTATAACTGATTAACTGGAGAGGAGAAAATTGTTATGAACTTCGTCAAGACCATTCTTATTCTGGCTATTACGCTCTGCTTTCTGACCCCGGCAATCGCCCAGACTGGCGCGGCTGACAAACCCGCGGACAATATGCAGATCCTGCGCGAGAAAATGAAGGCGGATAAAAAGTTCCTGGTAGCCGCCAATATGCAACTCACCGAGGCCGAGGCCAAGGGTTTTTGGCCCGTCTATGAAGCGTACCAGAACGAACTCGAAAAAATCCACAAGCGCGGTCAGACCATGATCGATTACTACGGCGAGGCTTTCATGGCCAAATCGATGGACAATAAAAAGGCCAAAAAGATGACCGCTGATTTTATTGCGATAAGGGCGGACGAACTGAAGCAGGTCAAGGCGGTCACTCAAAAACTCAGCAAAGTATTGCCGGCCACCAAGGTAGCCCGCTACCTGCAGATCGAGAACAAGATCCAGGCCATCATCAATTATGATGCGGCTTCAAAATACCGCTTGTGCCCGATAAGTAGGAGAATTGGATGCAATTATAATTCCGGAAGGGACAGGAAATTATATTGGGAGAAAAAAACCAGGAAACCCAGGGTTGCGATAGCCTGCCAGGGGGGCGGAAGCCAGACTGCATTCACCGCCGGCGTACTGAAGGCAATATTTGAGAGCAACATTCAGGACCGCTTCAATATTGTCAGCTTCAGCGGGACATCCGGAGGTGCGCTGTGTGCCTTTTTCATCTGGTACGCCCTGAAAAAAGGCGATGCCTGCGTCTGGAAAAGATTGATTGATTTCTGGCAGGACAATTCCGCCCAAACCGCCCAGGAGCTTTTTTTCAACGATCTCGTAATCAGGACCATGGAACTGACCAGCCAGGGCCTGATTCCCCAATATAACCTCAGTCCCTCTTCCCCCCTGGTGAAAGATTACTTCTCCATGGCCACCGCGGGACTGAGACCCAGGTTCGTGAACTTTGAAAAGCTGCTGGAGGCCCATATCGATTTTTCGGAATTGGAGGCCTGGGGCCCCCAGCCGGATCCGCCGATTCTTATCCTGGGCTCCTGCAACATCCTCACTGGCAAGCTGCACAAATTCAATTCCTGTCATGAACCGATAAGGATTGAACATATTCTCGCTTCCGCCTGCGTTCCCACTATTTTCCCGGCAGTAACCCTGGAAACAATGGCCTACTGGGACGGCCTCTTTTCCGACAATCCGCCGATTGAGGCCCTGCTCAGGCGCGATTCAGTCGGATTGAAAAATATTGCCCAGGAGATCTGGGTAATAAAGATCAACCCGACAAGGAGAAAGGAAATACCCGTGTCACCGGCTGATATAGCCGACCGCCGCAATGAACTGGAAGGGAATGTCTCTCTTTTTCAGAGCCTGCGCGAAATCGAGAATATCAATATGATGTTCCAGAGGGGCGCGTTCAGGGATGAATTCCTGGCGGAAGTCGACATTAATGAGCCTATAAAGATCCCCAAGCTGTTTGCAGAAGACCCCGACCACTCTTACCACATTCCCATGATCGACATGTCGGAGGAATTGGCATGCAGCCTTAATTATGAAAGCAAGCTTGATCGCTCTGCGGAAATGATAAACAGGCTCATCGAGGATGGCGAGAGGCAGGGCCAAAAGTTCATCGAAGCCAGGTTGAGGCAGCTGTGATGATGCATTTCGTCGAAATGACTGAGAGTAAACTCCGACATGTGCACCCCCATCAAAGCCGGGGCACGATGAAATTAGCATGTTTTGTGATCGCGATTCTTCTTGCAGTGCCGATGGCCTTTCCCATCGTGGGGACAGCAATCGCCGCCGATCAGAAGTTGCTGGGAACCAGCGAGGAAATCGGCGACGTCGATATCACCCGCCCCGTCTTCTTCAACGTCCGGGAGGAATATTACAAACTTCCGGGGGATGCCTGGAGGAACGCCCTGATATTCAGAACTGACGTGATCAAGGTGGCGGATAATTTGATTCTGCGCTTTGACGTCCCTCTCATGGGCACCAACGTGGGGAAGGGCACGGATTATGGGCTGGGGGACATATACGGACAGGCATTGTATTTCCCCTACAGGTCAGACAGGGGCTTTTTTGGAATAGGCTCCGGCCTGACTGCACCATCTTCCACGGAGAATACGCTGGGTACAGGAAAATGGCAGGTTTCACCCCTGGTGGCCCCCGGCTGGTGGTTCAAGGACCCGAGGGCGCTTTTTTTCGTTAAGGTCCAGGACTATATTTCCTTTGCAGGGCAATCGGACCGTGCCGATATTCATAACATGACTGTCACCCCCACTTATTTGGTGAGGCTGAGCAGTAAATGGTGGATCGGGGCCGACACCGAGGGCAAGGTCAACTGGGAGGACAGCGACAGGTGGAGCTTCAAATCGGGCGTGTTTATCATGAGGCTCTGGACCAGGACATACGGCACCTGGATCAAACCGGAGATCCCCTGGGGACCGAACCGCGAAGGGGACTTCAATATAAAGGCGTCATTTTTTGTGAATTACTGATTCGCACTTTTTACGGGGATATATAATGTCTTCAAGGATGATAAACACACATTTCACAGGGCTCCTGGCCTGCCCGGATTGCGACCTGCTGCAGAGAGTCCCCGCAATGCCGCCCGGCGCGACGGCAAAGCTGCGGCCGCTGCGGCCACGCGATCGCCGTCAACAAGCCCGATTCCCTTGATAGGACCCTGGCCCTGACGCTTGCCGCGGCTTTCGTTCTGATAGTGGCCAACGTGATGCCGCTGATGGATCTTTCGGTTTCGGGACGCACGGCAAGCACGACCATCATCGGCGGCGCCATGGAAATGTGGATCAGGGGCGAGAAGATCACGGCGATTCTCGTGGCCTTCTGCACTGTGGTCGCGCCGGCGATCCATATCGGGGCAATGCTGGCCGTCCTCATGGGGGCACGGAAATATCCGGTGCCGGCCTGGGTCGGCACACTGCTGCGCTGGTCCCATCATTACGCGCCCTGGGGAATGATAGAAGTGATGATGCTGGGGATCATGGTGGCGCTGATCAAGATCGCGGAACTCGCGACGGTTTTTCCCGGGCTGGGCATGTTTGCGGCCGGTGCGCTCGTCGTGCTGATTCCCGCGATAACGGTCAGTTTCGACCCGCAGGCAGTATGGAAGAGGATCGAGTGGGCTGACGGCGAACCGCCGCCGGAGCCTTCGAGTGCAGGACCAGTGCCGTCCGTAAAAAGCCCTGCCAAAAAATCGGTCTTCCTGACGGGGATGAGGCTGGGCCTCGTTTCGTGCGAAACATGTGGACTGCTCTCAAAGCCGGCCGATATCCATGAACCGGGTAATTGCCCCCGCTGCGGTGCCCAACTGGAGATTCGCAAGCACGACACGATCCAGCAGAGCTGGGCATTCCTTATAGCGGCTTTCATCTGCTACATACCGGCGAACATCCTGCCGGTCATGGTGTCCCAGACCCTGGTCGGGTCCGAGGATGATACAATTTTGAGCGGCGTCGTCCTGCTGTACAAGACCGGTTCCTGGCACCTGGCGCTGATAGTATTGATTGCGAGCGTGGTAATCCCGCTCGCCAAGATATTCGCAGTCGGTTACCTGCTCGTGACGGTCCAGCGCCGGTCCATGAAGGACCAGAGGGACAGGATGAAGCTTTACAGGGTGGTCGAATTCGTGGGGCGATGGTCCATGCTGGACGTGTTCGTAGTAACATTCACGGTTGCCCTCATTCAATTGCAGCCGCTCATGGCGATCAAGCCGGGGACAGGTGTCCTGTTCTTTGCAGCGGTCGTGGTACTCACGATCATTGCGGCTGAAAAGTTTGAACCCCGCATGATCTGGGATTCCGGAGAGGAACAAGGAGGATAATATGAGTGACAATGTCGATCTGACAAACTTCCCGGAGGCGACTGCCGCTCCAAAAAAGAAAAGGAAGATTTCGCCCGTCTGGATAATTCCCATAGTCGCCGCGTTGGTTGCTATCGGGATAGCCGTCCAGAAAATCCTTATGGAGGGGCCGACTATCCAGATCGTTTTCACCAAGGCGGAGGGTATCGAGGCGGGAAAAACCTTCGTGAAGTTCAAGGACGTGGAAATCGGCCATGTCACGAAAGTGACCCTCTCAAAGGACTTCAAGCAGGTCGTGGTGACAGCGAAGATTGACAAAAGCGCGGCCGGCCTCCTTGTCCAGGACTCGAAATTCTGGATTGAAAGCCCGCGAGCATCCCTGAGCGGTATCTCCGGAATTGGCACCCTGCTGTCCGGCAACTACATCGGGATCGAACCCGGGTCCTCGACAGCCACAACCCATAAATTCACCGGTCTGGAAACGCCGCCGCCGGTGTCGGCCGATGTGCCCGGGAAAAAATTTGTCCTGCAGGCTCCGGCCCTCGGTTCACTGGGAAACGGCTCGCCTCTCTACTACCGGAAGCTGAACGTCGGCAAGGTGATTGGTTATGATCTAGCCGAAAAGGGCAGGAGGGTCAACATCGAAGTCTTCGTAAATGCGCCTTACGACAGTTACGTCACGGACCAGACACGCTTCTGGCAGGCGAGCGGCATCGATGTGTCTGTTGGGGCGGAAGGAGTTTCCCTGCGCACCGAATCAGTTGTGTCAATGCTTATCGGCGGAGTCGCCTTTGAGACACCGGAGGCGGCCGATAATCCGAAACCGGCGGCCGATAAAACAGTATTTACGCTTTTCGGGAGCCGTGCCGAGGCCCTGGCAAACCCCGAAACCGTCATCACCCGATACGTCCTGTTTTTTGCCGAGTCGCTCAAAGGGGTCAGTCCCGGTGCTCCCGTGATGTTTCTTGGGTTGCCCATAGGTGAGGTAAAGGATGTCGGTTTCGAATACAGCGAGCAGAAAGCAAATGTGCGGCCCCGTGTCGAGGTAGCCGTATATCCAAGGCGCTTTTTAACGCATATCAAACAGGAGGGCGGTTTGGAAGCAGCAAAAGAAACCTCCAGGGTGTCGGCGACACGCCAAAACTTTATTCAAGTACTGGTCAACCGGGGGTTGCGGGCCCAGCTGCGCAGCGGGAACATCGTGACCGGACAGCGCTTCGTTGCTCTCGATTTCTTCCCGGACGCCCCCAAGGTAAAAATCAACTGGAACAGGACACCGACAGAGCTGCCGACTATGCCAAGCGGGCTCCAGGACCTCGAGATGAAGATCAGCAGCATCATGGCCAAGCTGGACAAGATGCCCGTGGATGAAGTCGCTTCAGATTTGAAAAAGATGCTGGAGAAGATTGATAGCATGCTCAGTAAAGTCGACACGGAAACGATGCCCAACGCCAACAAGGCAGTGGAAGAGCTCAGAAAGACGCTCAAAAACGTGAACGACAACATGGTCGGCACCGATGCGCCCACGCAACAGCAGCTGCGCGACGTCCTGCAGGAGGTCACGAAAGCTGCCCAGGGCATCAGCGCCCTTACCGATTACCTCCAGAGAAACCCGGAATCCCTCTTGAGAGGAAAATCACAGGAGAAACCACAATGAAGAAAATTACCCAAATCCTGATTCCCTGCGTACTGGCGGCCTTGGTTGCGGGGTGCGCGTCATCTGCACCGCCCCGCTACTACATGCTGAATCCTGTATCAGCTCCGGGGACGGCACCGCAGGCGAACTTCTCTGTTTCAGTCGGTCCCGTTTCAGTCCCGGCCTTCATTGACAGGCAGCAGATCGTAACACGGACAGGGCCGAACCGGGTGCACATTGACGAGTTCGAACGCTGGGCATCACCCCTTAAAGAAAATATCGGGCGTGTCGTCGTCCAGGACCTCGTTTCGCTGCTGGGGACAAGCCGGGTAACCCTGTTCCCCGAAACATCGGCGGCAGGCTCATCCTACCGGGCCGTCATAGACATAATGCGTTTCGATTCGGAGCTCGGCAAATCGGCCACCCTGGACGCAGGCTGGACAGTGAGCTCCGCGAAGAGCGATGAGTCCCACCGGGGCCGCACAACGGTGACGGAAACAGCGCAAGGCAATGATTACGCGGCCCTGGTCGCGGCGCACAGCCGGGCACTGGGCAAGTTGAGCGCGGACATAGCGAAGGCGATCCAGCAGATGGAGTCTCAAAAAAGATAATCTTTACCCAACGGCACAAGCCGTGACAAATTTTAACTAAGGAGGATGATGATGAAAAGAAAGACGGGAAGAACATTTTTGATAATCGGGTTGATTTTATCATTTCTGTTCGTTGTGAGCATTGCGGTGGCCCAGGACAAGCCGACGGACAACAGGCAGATCCTTATGGAAAAAATCAAGGCAGACAAGAAACTGATTGTCGCTCAAAACATGAAGTTGACGGAGGCTGAAGCAAAAGCCTTCTGGCCGCTTTACGAAAAATACCAGAATGAACTGTTTCTGCTCCGTGTCCGCACTCTAAAGCTGATCAATGATTATGCGGCTGTTTACGACGAAATGACCAATCCAATAGCAAAAAAACTGCTCAATGAAAGCATGCGGATCGAGGAACTGCGGTTGAAACTTATGAAGACGTACCTTCCCCAATTCCGCAAGGCTTTGCCCGATACCAAGGTGGCTCGCTATTACCAGATCGAGAACAAGATCAATGCGGCGCTTTACGATGAGCTTGCCGAGAAAATACCGCTTATTGAAAGCAAGTGAGAAGGAGGAAAAAACAATGATGAAAAAATATCGTCACATTATATGCGTGTGGGTCATTATCTTTTTCGCCGCCATGATTACCGGTCCAGGCCTTGCCACGGCGGATTCAGCCAGGAAGATCAACCGTGAATCAGCTGAGGCCCTGCAGAAGCTGTTCTCCGAATCTCCTGAGGCCGCTGAATTGGCAAAAACCGCCAAGGCCATCCTCGTATTCCCGGGCATGGCAAAGGCCGGGTTTATTGTGGGAGGTCAGTATGGGGAAGGCGCTCTTCTCAAGCAGGGAAACGCCGTTGGTTACTACAACAGTGTCTCGCTTTCATACGGTCTGCAGGCCGGTGCCCAGAAATACAGCTATGTCCTGTTTTTCATGACGGACTCCGCCCTGGCTTACCTTGACAAAAGCGGGGGCTGGGAAATTGGCGTGGGCCCGAACATTGTCGTCGTGGACAAGGGGGCGGCCACGGGCCTCTCGACAACGACGGCCAAGGCCGACATTTACGCGTTCTTTTTCGGCCAGAAAGGCCTGATGGCTGGTCTCGGCCTGCAGGGGACAAAGATTACTAAAATTGAGAAGTAGACTGGTATTATCACCGGGTAAGAGTGTTGAACGAAGTGTGCTTTTCGATTTTACACTAATGAGGATATCTTATGCTGGAAAATTGCCAATATCTGAGCGGAAAAAAAGGCCTGGTCATAGGCATAGCCAACGACGAGAGCATCGCCTATGGGTGTGCTGCCCGCTTCAAGATGCTCGGCGCCTCCCAGGCCATAACGTACCAGAATGAAAAGTCCCGGAAATATGTCGAGCCCCTGGCAAAGGAGCTGGGAGCTGAAATTTTCCTGCCGCTCGACGTCCAGAAACAGGGCGAGTTGGAAACGGTTTTCAATGCCATCACTGAAAAATGGGGCCGCCTGGATTTCCTCGTCCACTCCATAGCATACATGCCCAAGGACGACCTCCAGGGACGTGTCATTGACTGTTCGCTGGAAGGGTTCCTCATGGCGATGGACATTTCCTGCCACTCCTTTATCAGGATGGCAAGATTGGCCGAGCCCCTGATGAGCTCCGGGGGCTGTATGCTTGCCATGAGCTATTACGGGGCCAACAAGGTGGTTAAAGATTACAATGCCATGGGCCCCGTCAAGGCCGCCCTCGAGGGTTGCGTGTCTTACCTGGCTGCGGAACTCGGTCCCAAGAGGATCCGCGTCCACGCGCTCTCGCCAGGGCCCCTCAAGACAAGGGCCGCATCGGGCATCGGTCATTTTGACGAACTGCTTGAAAAGGCCGAGAAGAAGTCGCCGCAGCAGCGCCTGGTTACAGTGGATGATGTGGGTGCAATTGCGGGGTTCCTGGTCAGCGATCACGCCGAGGCCCTGACGGGCAGCGTGACCTTCGTTGACGCGGGTTACAATATAGTAGATTAGAAGAAGTTTCTTTCAACTCTGTCGAGAATAGTTTAACCAACCCTCAATATATTGCACGTGCGCAATAAGTTGAGGGTGAGGTGTTTGGAACAGGAAGAAAGATCTGTTGTTTCAAATATCAAAATTGAATTGAGCTTTTAAGGCGGGTATTAGAATGACATTGGCAATGGAATAATTTTTGAATATAATCAAATCAAAGTACTCATCAACCAACAAAGAAATTTCTTTTACAAAGAATTCTGTAAAGACGGGAGAGCATTTATGGGAACACGCATCAAGTCAATTTTAGGCCGAATCTGGTTCGGGGGATTGCGCCGCCGCTGGCGCTTATCGTTGCGCTTGCATTTGCCGTGGGCTGCTCAAAAGGCCCCCCGCAAGCACCGCCCCCTCCCGTGGTGGAAGTGATCGATGTCGTTCAGAAGGATGTTCCTATTGTCAAGGAGTGGATAGGCACTACGGACGGTTACGTGAACGCCACGATCAGGGCCCAGGTCCAGGGCTATCTCGTCAGCCAGAAGTACAAGGAGGGCGATTTTGTCAAGAAGGGGCAGGTCCTGTTCGAAATCGACCCCCGCACCTTCCAGGCCGTGGTAGAGCAGGCCCAGGGCCAGCTCGAACAGCAGAGGGCGCGCTGGGTGACGGCTAAAGCAAACCTTGACAGGACCGTACCGCTGGCCAGGGACAATGCCGTCAGCAAGAAAGACCTCGATGATGCGACTGGCTCGGAACTGGGGGCCAAGGCCGCCGTGCTCTCGGCCCAGGCCACGTTGGACAAGGCTAAACTGGACCTGAGCTTCACCAGGATCACTTCGCCGATAGATGGTGTGGCCGGAATTGCCAAGGCTCAGATCGGAAATCTTGTTGGGCCCGGCGTAAGCGAGGAGCTTACCACCGTTTCAACAGTCAATCCGATAAAGGTGTACATTTCCCTCAGCGAACAGGAACTGCTCCAAGCGCTGAGTCGAAGGAAGCTTAGCCAGGGCGGCGCAACTAAAATTGAACTGTTCCTGGCTGACGGGAGCCTCTATCCCCAGCTCGGCAAATTCGATTTTGCCGACCGCCAGGTCGACCCCAAGACGGGCACGATCAGGGCGGCCGCGGCGTTTCCAAATCCCGACAACTTCCTGCGCCCGGGTCTTTATGGAAAGGTCCGCGCCGTAACCGGTATCAGGAACAACGCCCTTCTTATCCCACAGCGCTCCATAACCGAGCTCCAGGGGCAATACATGGTGGCTGTAGTGGGGGCTGACAACAAGGTGGAAATACGTCCTGTGAAGATTGCCGAATCGTCAGGAAATATGAGGGTTATTGAGCAGGGGCTCAAGGTCGGCGAAAAAATAGTGGTGGCGGGAACGCAGAAAGTCCGCAACGGCATAACCGTATCGCCCACGCCCTTCACCGAAGAGAAGGCCGCAGCCGGTGCGCCTGCACAGGCGCCTGCCAAACCGGAAGCAGCGGATCCTGGAAAAACCCAGGCACAGCCGGATGCCCCAAACCTGAGCCCAAACCCGCTGAGAAAGACAGGCAAGCCCGCCGCTGCCGGATAAGAAGGGGTAACAGAATATGAGCGAATTCTTCATACGACGCCCCATAGTGGCCATAGTTATTTCCATCCTCATGGTCCTTGTCGGAGTAGTGGCCATGCTCGGCCTGCCCATCGCGCAGTTCCCCAACATCGTGCCGCCGGAAATCCAGGTAAAAACAACCTATACCGGCGCGGACGCGCTGACCGTGGAGCAGTCCGTTGCGACCCCGATCGAACAGAAGATGTCGGGCGTCGACAACATGAACTACATGTACTCCGTTAACGCCAACAACGGCCAGATTACCCTGACGGTCAATTTCGATGTCAATACGGACCCGAACACCGACCAGATCCTCTCGCAGATGCGCGTCACCCAGGCGGACTCGCAGCTTCCCTCGGACGTCCGCAGCTTCGGCGTGACCACCCAGAAATCAACCGCGGCGCCGCTCATCATATTCTGCCTTTATTCGCCCAAGGGCACCTATGACGGGATCTTCCTGGCCAATTACTCGAACATCAACATCAACGACCAGATGACCCGCGTGGCGGGCATCGCCAGCGTCACGGTGTTCGGTGCGGGCGAGTACGCCATGAGGCTTTGGGTCAGGCCGGACCGCCTCGCCAACCTGGGCATCACGATTCCCGAGATCGTCGACGCGATCAAGGCGCAGAACACCGTCAACCCGGCCGGCCAGATCGGCGCCGAGCCTGTACCCCCCGGCCAGGAATTTACCATGGCTGTCCGTTCCCAGGGCCGCCTCGAAACTCCGGAGGAATTCGGGGAGATCATTGTCCGGGCCAAGGCGGACGGCTCTGTCGTAAGGGTAAAGGACGTGGGGAGGATCGAACTGGGGGCCCAGACTTACAACATAAAGGGGCAACTCAACGGCAAACCGGCGGCGGTCATCGCCCTTTACCAGCTGCCCGGTTCCAATGCAATTGAAGCGGCGAAAGGGGCCAGGAAGGTCATGGAGACCCTCAAGGAGAGCTTCCCCGACGATGTCGAATACGCAGTGGCCCTCGACACAACCCTCGCGGTTACAGAGGGTATCAAGGAAATCGTCAAGACGCTTTACGAGGCCCTCATCCTGGTCATTATCGTCGTCTTCATTTTCCTCCAGGGCTGGCGGGCGACTTTGATCCCGCTGCTGGCCGTGCCTGTTTCCCTGATCGGCACGTTCATGCTCTTCCCCCTGTTCGGGTTTTCCATCAACACGCTGTCGCTCTTCGGCCTGGTGCTTGCGATCGGGCTTGTCGTCGACGACGCGATAGTCGTCGTCGAGGCGGTTGAACATCATATAGAGCATGGAATGACGCCCGTGGAGGCCACGCGGCAGGCCATGAAGGAGGTGTCCGGCCCTGTTATAGCAATAGCCCTCATCCTGGCCGCGGTTTTCATCCCGACCGCTTTCATCCCCGGGATCACCGGCCGCCTCTACCAGCAGTTCGCGGTCACAATCGCCGTCAGCGTCATCATCTCGGCATTCAACGCCCTGACGCTCTCCCCGGCGCTCTCTGCAATGCTGCTCCGTCCCCGCACGAAGTCGTGGGGGCCAGCTGCAGAAATTCTATGACTGGTTCAACCGGGTGTTCGGCCGCGCGACAAACGGTTACGTGGGCTGGTGCGGGCACCTGATCAGGAAGAGCGGCATCAGCATAGGGCTCCTCGTTGGCGATGACAGTCCTGGCCGGGGTCTTCGGCAAGGCTCTGCCGACATCGTTCCTGCCGGAAGAGGACCAGGGTTATGTGTATGCCGGCCTCCAACTGCCCGATGCCTCATCACTTCAAATGACCGAAAAAGCCGTTATAAAGGCCGAAGACATAATCATGAAAACTCCGGGCGTGAAATACTGCACGTCCGTCATGGGCTACAGCATGCTGAGCTCGGTCCAGAACACTTACAGCGCCTTTTTCTGGATCACCCTCGAGGACTGGGCCGCACGCAAAAAACCGGAGGAGAAATACGCGGCCATCAAGGACCACCTGTCGCGCGAGCTGGGCAAATTGTCGGAGGCCATAGGCTTTGCCTTCTCGCCGCCGGCTATTCCCGGCGTCGGGACCTCTGGAGGCTTCACTTTCATACTCCAGGACCGGGCCGGCAAGGACGTCCCGTTCCTCGCAGAAAATACGAACAAGTTCCTGGAAGAGGCGCGTAAGCGGCCGGAACTGGCCGGATTGAGCACCACGTTCCGTCCCACCGTCCCGCAGCTTTATGTAGAGGTGAACCGCGACAAGGTCCTGAAACAGGGGGTCAACCTGGCGGACACTTATAAAACCCTCCAGTGTTTCATGGGCGGAATCTTCGTGAATTACTTCAACCGCTTCGGACGGCAGTGGCAATTATACGTCCAGGCTGACGGGGAATACAGGACCAAGGCCGATTATCTGGGGCAGTTCCATGTGAAAAACAACGACGGGCAGATGGTCCCCATGGCAGCGCTTATTTCCACAAAGCCAATTACGGGGCCGGAATTCACAATGCGCTATAACCTCTATCGTTCTGCCCAGATCAACGGCAGCGCCGCTCCCGGTTACAGTTCGGCCCAGGCCATGGAAGCCCTCGAGGACGTTTTTGCCAAGTCGATGCCGCGCGAAATGGGTTTCAGCTACATGGGGATGAGCTACCAGGAAAAAAAGGCCCAGGAAGGGGTATCGCCTGTCGTAATCTTCGGGTTCTCGCTGCTTGTGCGTTTTCCTGATCCTCGCGGCCCAGTATGAAAGCTGGTCGCTCCCCTTCAGCGTGCTTCTGGGAACGCCGATCGCCGTAATGGGGGCCCTGGCGGCATTGTGGGTCTTGCGCTTTGAAAACAACGTTTACGCCCAGATCGGCCTCGTGATGCTCATCGGCCTCGCCGCGAAAAACGCCATTCTTATTGTTGAGTTCGCCAAGATGGAATACGACAAAGGTGTGCCTGCCATGGAGGCGGCCCTCACCGGGGCAAAACTCAGGCTGCGGCCGATATTGATGACGTCCTTCGCCTTTATCCTGGGCTGCGTGCCCCTGGCCCTGTCCAAGGGTGCGGGCGCAGTTTCGAGACAGGTCATGGGTATGACGGTCATCGGTGGAATGCTGGCCGCCAGCTTCATAGCCATTTTCATCATTCCCTTTACTTACTATCTGGTGGAGAAACTCTCACATGGTAAAAAAGCTGAACAGGCGCAAGCAGCAGTTCAGGTGGAGGATAAGGGCCATGAATAAGAGGTTCATTTTCCTTGTCAGCGTCATATTGATTGTTGGATGCACAGTGGGCCCTGATTACAAGCGCCCGACAATCGACAACCCGGCCGCGTGGAGGGTTGACGAGAAGGCGGCACAGGACACGGCCAATACAGCCTGGTGGCAGCAGTTCGATGACCCGGTCCTGAACCAATTGATCGCCGACGCCTTGAAGCAGAGCTATGATATCCGGATCGCCGGCGCCAGGGTCGACGAGTACATGGGCAGGTACTGGGTGGGCCGTTCGGGCCTGTTCCCGCAAATAGGCGCGGACGGCAGCGCGGGAAGGAGCCCGTGCCTCTGAAGAGGGCCCTTCGCCCATAACGCCGGCCATAAAAAATCCGGCTGACTTTTACAACATATCAGCACTCGGCAGCTGGGAGCTGGACCTCTGGGGAAAATGGCGGAGGACAACCGAAGCGGCCCGGGCCGACCTGCTGAGCACGCAGGAGGCAAGGCAGGCGGTGATCATGTCCCTGGTCAGCGCCGTTGCGACAGGCTACACGACCCTGCGGGAGCTTGATAAAGAGCTCGAAATCGCCATCCGCACGGTCAAGAGCCGCGAGGACTCGTATAAGCTTTTCAAGCGCAGGTATGAAGGCGGGATCGTATCGGAGCTCGAGCTCTACCAGAACAAATCGGAATATGAAAGGGCCGCCGCCAGTATCCCGCAGATAGAAAAATTTATAGCCCTTCAGGAAAACGCCTTAAGTGTCCTCGTGGGAAGAAATCCAGGGCCTATAGCGAGGGGAAAGAACATCGACCAGCTTGTGATACCAGCTGTACCGGCAGGTCTCCCCTCGGAACTGCTCGCCAGGAGGCCCGATATACGCCAGGCCGAGCAGAACCTGATCGCCGCCAACGCCAGGATCGGCGCGGCCAAAGCCCTTTATTACCCAAGCATCTCCCTGACGGGACTCTTCGGCTGGTCCAGCGTGGACCTCTCAAACCTGTTCACCGGCCCGGCAAAAGTCTGGAGCTGGGGCGGAACCGTGACCACGCCCATATTCACGGGCGGGTACATAGCGGGCCAGGTGGCGGCAACCGAGGCGATCCAGAAACAGGCGCTGTACACCTACCAGGGAGCCATCCAGAATGCGTTCCGCGAAGTGGACGATGGACTTGCGAGCCAGAAGCTCACCCGTCAGCAGCTCCAGACTCAGGCAAAGGCTGTCGAGTCTCTGCGTGAATACGCGCGCATTGCCCGCCTGCGCTATGAAAACGGCTACACGAGCTATATGGAGGTTTTGGATTCCGAGAGGAACCTTTTCGCCGCCGAGCTGGAGTATGCCCAGATGCAGGGCGTTCTGTTTGCGTCACTTGTCAACCTTTACAAGGCAATGGGGGGCGGCTGGATTGTAGTAGCCGATAAAATGACATCCGACCAGGCGAAAACGGTCCAGTAGCCCCGGTATAAAGATTCCGAGCTGAGCCATGCCGAAGAGGATCCTTAACTTCTGGGAGGACGACCGGGGACTCACGATTTTCCTGGGTTTTCTGGCAGTCTATGTTTTCGTCTTTCTCCCGATTGCCCGCCCGGGCGGTATCCTGGACATAATCAGTAACATCGGCCTGTCAATAATTCTCGCCGGCGGCCTGTTTGGGAATGACGCGCAGGAAGGTGGTTCGGTATTTAATTGTCGCCTTCGTTGTCCTGTTTCTGGTAACCGATTTGCTGGGGGCGTTCCTGGGCGGAGGTGTACTCGACATTGTCGACCGCATCTTCACGATCATCTTCGGGGTCGCCTTGCTCGCAGTTATATTGTGGCAGGTTTACAAGGCGGGGCCGGTCACCGGCCACCGCATTCGGGGGGCAATTGCCGGATATCTTCTCCTCTCGGTCATCTTTTCTTTAATTTATTCTTTTATTTACTTCATTAATCCGAACTCATTTCATTTTGCGACGACTTCAGGATTTCTAAGGCAGGACTTTTTTTATTTCAGTGTCGTCTCGCTGACTACGCTTGGATTTGGAGACATCACTCCCATTACACCCCTGGCGCGCAGCTTTGTAATGGTTGAGGCGTTTACAGGCCAGCTTTACCCGGCGATCCTGATCGCACGGCTCGTCTCACTGGCTGTGGACACGAGGGGGGCAGGGGAGAGGCCATAAAACAATCATTTCGGTCACCTTCGGGGTCGTCGCCTTCTCGATTTTTGTGCAGGGGGTGAGCATGACGCCGATTTTGCGGCATTTCGGAGAGATATCCCCGGCAAACGAAAATTTATAAGAACATGAAATCAAACCGATACCGGTATCAAAAAGTATGGTAGAACATTCAGCGCATGAACGTCGCCTCGGGTAAAAAATTAATGCTTTTTGCATGCAGGTAAAGGGAACGGATTAATATGGCCAACCACGCACGTAAGGGATTATTAGAGCGGCTGGATCACTTGTTATCAAAATCGAACAGCCGTCTCGCGGCCCGTATCAGGTTAAGACTCACCTGGAACAGGCTGTTCCACATCGTAAGCTACGTCAAATCCTCCCTGTGGGTCATACCGATTGTGGCGATCTTCGTTCAATTTATTCTGGTCCGCGTCTTTCATGCCCTTGATGCCTTGATAACCTGGAAGATCCCATTTATTTTAGAGATCCCGAGTGCGGAGGGAGCGGCAACGATGCTCCAGACGGTCATAACCCTGACCCTCTCGTTCATGGTTTTCACGTTCGGCTCCCTGCTCGTGGCGATCCAGGTGGCCAGCGGCCAGCTTACGCCCAGGATCATCGCCACAACGCTGTTGAGGGACAACGTGGTGAGGTTCAGCGTGGGGCTTTTCGTGTTTACTCTTATCTTTGCGGTGGCCACGCTGGGGCGGATGGATAAAATTGTCCACCAGCTCCCTTATTTGCTTGCCGCCATCCTGGGATTGTTATCCATGGCGACTTTCCTGTACCTGATTGACTACGCCGCCCGGCTGCTTCGCCCCGTCTCCATTGTCGGCCGCGTGGGAGAGATGGGGCTCCAGGTGATCGATTCCGTCTATCAGCAGCCGACCAAGGGAATTACTGCTGCAAAAAAACGGGACCTGGGCCTGCCGGCACAGATTGTTTATCATGATGGATCCGCAAGAATAATTCTCGCCTTGAACATCCCGGCGCTGGTGATACTGGCAAAAAAAGCCGGGGGCATCATCGAATTTGTCCCGCGGGTGGGGGACTTCCTGGGCTTGGATGATCCCCTGTTCAAACTATATGGCGGCGCCGCCCAGATTGACAGCAGGAAATTGCGGCACTGCGTCGCCTTAGGCCCCGAACGGACCATTGAACAGGACCCGACGTTTGCTTTCCGCATCCTCGTGGACATTGCGATAAAGGCCCTGTCGCCCGCGATCAATGACCCGACGACAGCAGTCCTGGCAACGGACCAGCTGCAAAGGCTGCTTCGCAAGGTCGGCCAGAAACACCTTCATGACGATGAGGTTCAGGATGATGAAGGGTATCTGCGCCTGATCTTAAGGACCCCCAACTGGGACAATTACGTCAACCTCGCTTTCACGGAAATACGCCACTACGGCGCTTGCAATGTCCAGATAGCGCGGCGCCTGCGCGCCGTTATCGAAAACCTGACCGGCACACTTGCGGAGCACCGGCATCCTGAATTGCTCAAACAGCTTGAATTGCTGGACCGTGCGATAGAGAGAAGTTATACTTTCAAGGAGGATCTGGCGCTTGCCATGATTGCTGACACGCAGGGATTGTGAAGGACAACCAGCTTGACGTTCCACAGCGTACTGATTTTTGCAAATGAAAAGGAGACTCGAGGAGATGAGCACGGGAGGTTTTCGGAGGGTGTACCTGGGGATTGCCGTTCTGGCTGCCTTCTTGATATCTGCCCCGGTTTATGGTCAGCACAAGCCGGCGAAGGCAGCCGGCCAGGGCGGCAAGCAGGTCCGCGCGCTGGAATTTACCAATAAGGAATTGACCGGTGATTTCGACAAAATGCTGGAGAGGCGGGTCCTGCGCGTCATCGTACCCTACAGCCGTACGCTTTACTTCAACGACAAGGGCCAGGAACGCGGCATCGCGGCGGACATGGCAAGGGACTTTGAGCGTTTCCTCAACAAGAAGTACGCAAAGAAACTTGGCAAACGCCCCCTGACGGTTTTAATCATCCCCCGCACGCGCGATGCACTGTTGACAGAAGTGGCCAAGGGAATGGGTGATATCGCTGCCGGCAACATCACTGTCACGGAAGAGCGACAGAAAATAGTCGACTTCGTTGCGCCGGATGAAGTGCGGGGTGTATCCGAAATCCTCGTGACAGGACCGAAGTCTGCCCCCATTGATAAAATTGACGACCTCGCGGGCAGGACCGTGCACGTGCGCAAGGCTACGAGCTATTATGAGAGCCTTTTATCCCTGAACGCGCGGTTCCAGAAAGAGGGGAAAAAGCAGGTCAAGTTAATCCTCGTGCCCGACGCCCTCGAGGATGAGGACCTGATGGAAATGCTCAATACCGGGCTGTTCGAATATATAGTCGTTGACGACTGGATGGCAAAGATATGGGCGCAGGTACTGCCCAAGATAAAAATCACGGGACGACATCGAGCTGCGCAGCGGGGGCAGGATGGGCTGGGCCATCCGCAAGGGCAGCCCGAAGCTCGACCAGGAAATCCGCGAGTTCAGTAAATTATTTATCAAAAAGCAGGGCGTTGTAGAGATCCGCCTGGCCCAGTACTCCAAGAGCATAAAACAAATAAAGGACCCGACGCGCACCGCGGACTGGAAGCGCTTCGAGCAGATAGTGGCGCTTTTCCGCAAGTATGGAGAAAAGTATAATTTTGATCCCTTGATGCTTGCCGCCCAGGGTTACCAGGAGTCCACCCTCAAACAGAACAAGCGAAGCCCCGTCGGCGCCATCGGCGTGATGCAGATCATGCCGGCCACGGGCAAGGAAATGAAAGTCGGCAATATCACGGTAACGGAAAACAATATCCACGCCGGCACAAAGTACATGGACCAGATGATGACGCGCTATTTCCCCGACGCAAAGTTTGACGAGATGAACCGCACGCTGTTCGCATTCGCCAGCTACAACGCGGGGCCGGGCAAGAATATCCAGCATGCGCAGACTGGCTGAGCAAAGAGGATTCGACCCATATAAGTGGTTCAACAACGTCGAGGTGGTGACAGCCCAGAAAGTCGGACTCGAAACCACGACCTATGTCCGGAATATATTCAAGTATTACGCGGCTTACAAACTCCTGGTCGTCCAGATGGAGGAGCAGCGCAAGGCCCGGGAACAGGTCGAGTCCGGTAATCCCAGGTGACTGAGCGGCCGATAAACGGAAGGAGAAGAAACCATGAACCGGAAACGAATCATTATTTTGATAAGTGCGGTCGTACTTATACTGCTGATTTTATGGCACGACCTTCCGATCCAGTTCCCATGGGCGGTCAATATCATGATGCTTTATGTGAAGATATCAATCGTTGTGGTCCTGGCTTTCATCGCTTTCTTTTTTGCCGGCAAGAGGAAAGTATCATCGGAACAGAATGAGCTGCCGGATGGAAAAAGCGGAGCCTAGACCGGAACGCAGCCAGGCTGCAGGCGAAGCCACTGATTGAAAAGACGGTATATTATGATGCTTCTGCTCTGGATGCCCGTGCAGCAGGGCGCCCCGGATATGATCAAAGGACTTTTCACATTCCGGGGCGGATTGATCCTGAACTAAAATACGAACCTGACGCCCATTCCAAAGGTCCATCCGCTCACGTCAACTTCGATCCCGTTGAAATCAGGTTCGGCAAAATGGTATTTGCCTTCGAGGTTTAACGCGAGGCGGGGGTTGAGCCAGGCGTCCAGGCCGACTGACACATAGCCTCCAAAAGTCGTGTCGGATTCATGGAGGCCGGGTTCGTCTATGTCGGCAAAATACATTCCCACACCAGCGCCGATGTATGGTTCGATTATGGGGTTGGGAATGATGAGCCGCAGCCCGAAGGTCAGTGGCATCACCTGCACCTCGTCCGGGCCCCTGTCCGCGTACATCCATCCCCAGGCGCCCTCAATGGCCAATATGCTGGATACGCGGGACCCCACCCCGAGGTCAAAGCTCGCGCCCGTGTCGTACCCGCCCAGGCCGCCTCCGCTGTAAGTGGGGTCGTCGTCGTTGGGACTGAAGAAACCGGCGTGCCCGAACAGATACATCTGCCCGTATTGGGCATGCTGGGGGCGGGGCAACCTGCCCCTGACGGCCGTACTGGGCGTATGCCGTGGATGATACGGCTACGCAAAGGAATACCAGCAAGAGAACTACCGCGCTTTTTTTCATCTTACTCTCCTGTGTTAGATAAACATTCGAAACCAGTTAACACCTCGAACCGCACCTTCTTTCTTATACCAGGGCATGGTTCCATAAGGATTGCATACCCTGTCTCTCAATTTCCTCTCATCAACTATCGTGCCACCCTGTATTTTGGATTTCGGAGCGTTCAAACCGTAAAGAATCAAGACTCTTGCAATTCTTTAAATTCCCGAGTCCTCGGCAGGGCCACGTTCGATATTTATCCAGCCCGGGGAAACATATGGATATAAAATACTCATCTACCCGGGGGCTAGAAAAATCTTAAGTTAAACAAGGTCAAAAAGGCCAGGAAAAAGAAAGATTAAGCATAAACCATATCTTTAAGAAATCTGTATAATATAATGATAAATAAGACTTAATTAACTTTATTGTTTCGATTATAACAGGATGAGAGACACCGTGGTGCCGAGAGAAAAGGGCCTCTTTTACAACCCCATTTAACCTCGATTTTCTCACCCTGGCGGGGAGAAGCACAGGAAGACTATCCCGGCAAATATTGTTTAAGCCTTTCATTCTTGAATTTATCTCCATAAAAACAAGAGTTATTAATCTGCAGCCATGGGTCTGCAATTGATGCCTTTTTATCGGGGCCATGGCTTAAAGCCGATGAACAAAGCAATGGCATTGACTTTGCTAAGTTTTTCCCGTAAGAGAAGGACCCACTAATCCGTTTTAGGAATTGAGGATATGTCCATATTGTCAAATCATGGCCCGGTGAGAGCCCGCACCCTGAAAAGAAACATCTTGAAGCCGCTCTGTGTCCTGGCGCTGTTGGCCTTCCTTTTACTGGGGATCCAGGGGGGGATGGGCCCTGCCATAAGCGCTGAGGGAAACCAGCTTATTTCAGACCACTTCAATGGCAGTGTTTTCTTTAACCCGCAGGACATAAACGGAGAGAGGCCGAAGCAAAGTGTCATGTTGGCCCTGAGGTTCATTTTCGGGATAAACTGGTCAACCTGGCCAGGCCGACCGGCAATGCACAGGCCGGTCCGCCGGTCCTGCGTTCCTCGAAGGGAAAAATTATAGTGACCGCGATCGGGCATGGGACTTTTCTCATCCAGATGGACGGGCTTAATATCCTGACAGACCCCATCTGGTCAGACCGCTGCAGCCCCGTTTCGTGGGCTGGGCCGAAACGCTACCGGGCGCCGGGGGTCCGCTTTGAAGAGCTTCCCCCGATAGACGCTGTTCTTGTCTCCCATAACCACTATGATCACCTTGACGTGCCGACACTGAAGCGGCTGGCACAAAAAGGTGCCCCATGTGCGATAACGCCGCTCGGCAATCGCGACCTGATCATTGAAACGGGAATCCCTGAAGTGGATGAACTTGACTGGTGGCAGTCGGTCCGTCTGTCCGAAGGGGTCACGGTGACAATGGTGCCGGCTCAGCATTTTCCTCGAGGCTCCCCTGGGACCGGAACAAAACTCTCTGGGGAGGCTTCGTCATTTCCGGGCCATCCGGCAATGTCTATTATGCCGGGGATACCGGGTACGGGCCTCATTTCCGGGAAATCGCGAAAAGGTTCTCGAGAATTGACGTCTCCCTTCTGCCGATAGCACCGTTCCGGCCGAAAAATACTGATCAGGATTGGCGGAAGCACGTCTCCAGGGTCCACATGGGGCCCGCTGAGGCTGTTCAGGCCCACTTGGACCTCGGTTCCAGGACAAGCGTTGCCGCTCATTTCCAGGTATTTCAACTGGGCCCGGACGGGTTTGATGATGCACTGAGCGCTTTGAAATCTGCCATCACGGAACGCAGCCTGGCGATAAATGCGTTTATCGCCCCCACGCCGGGTCAGAGGGTCGATTATGCGGGTCTGCAAAGAGATCTCGGCCCTGTCGCCGTTTCTGCTGCGGGGGGCAGCCGGTGGTGAAGCACCTGAGGATATTGCGTCTGCTCCTGGCAGTCTTGCTTGTGCTGGGTATTTCATCTGCGTATGCCTATGCCCGCGATGCCGGTGAGGAGCAGAAAATCCAGTACCTTATCGCATCGATTGAGAGCCAGCAGGGCGTAATATTCCTGAGGAACGGGGGCGAGTATGGTTCTCTCAAAGCGGCTGACCACCTGCGCCTGAAGCTCAGAAAAGCGGGGGACCGCGTAAAGACCGTGGAGGATTTCATCCAGTTGTGTTCAAAATCGTACATTTCAGGCGAGCCTTACAGGATGCGCTATCCCGACGGGACAACGGTTGAGGTAGAAAAATTTTTCCGCAACCGTCTCAAAGCCGCCGGTTATTAATTCCCCCTCTTGCTTTTAAAGCTGTTTCTGCCGGAAATGAACTGCCGAGTATGGCGCGAGCGTTTTTCCTGTCGCCCCCGTCCGTGAAGCCTTCAACATGCTTCGGCCTGGTGCCCCGAGCCGGCACTTTCCTTTTACGAGTCTTATGAGAAGAACTTTTCCACCTGCGGCAACCCCGGGATGCACATCTCATCCCAGCTGCTGTTCGCCCCGATGACATGCACAAGCATATATGACACCTCCCTGCTGGAAAGGACTTTCCGCGACTGCATCGATATCGACAAGCTTAACCAGCCGGACAAGTCACAGCTCATCGTCTCGGCCATCAATATAAGGTCGGGGGACCAGCAGCTCTTTGACAACAGCAGCACGCAGATTGGCTTCAGGCACATAATGGCCAGCGGCAGCTTCCCGGAACGTTTCCGATCACGGAGAAGAGGAGAGGCTTACTGGGACGGCGGGATATTTATCAACACCCCGGCCGCACCGGCGATCAACGCGCTGGAACTGATCGAGGCGGACAATCCGGACGTGGAAGGGAGCTGATCTACATAGAGGTGCACCGCAGGGCGGTGAGTTCAACCAACCTCAAGGACTCGATAGAACGGTTCTATGACCTGCTTTTTTGAGTAAATTCTCCCTGGACGGAAAGCTTGCTAAGAACCTGAACAGCCTCATGGATTTTTTTGATGATATGGATAAGGCCCTGCCGGAGCACCATCCCTTGAGGGAGCACGAATTGTACAGGAAGATAAGAAAGCACCGGAGGCTGGACCGCCACATCACCATCGGCCAGTCAGGGCACGGCGCCACAGGCTCGTCGAACGACTTCTCCCGGACAACTATTGTCCGCCGCATCGAAAACGGATACGAAGACGCCCTGGAGGCGCTCACGAAAGCAGGCTAACCCCAGTTTTCCATAGCCCGGAGCGCCGCGGACCTGCCAAGCCCGTAGCCCTCCTCGAGTACCGCGCGGTCCCTTGACAGGCGGGAGGCGCGGAAGTCGTCGGGCGGGCAGACCTCGATTATTTCAACGCCCGGCGGAGGTTTGCGGATAAGCCTCACCGATTCATTGTATCGCTCGATTCTCAGGTCAACAGCCTCCCTCAGCAGCGGATAATCCCTCAGGTGATGCTTCAGGATCTCGTCGAAAATGCTGCGGCGCTTCAGGTAGGTTCTCGTCCGGGAACGGACCACCATGATCTTCCCGGCGCCCATCTCGATTGCGGCATTCACGGGGAGGGGGTCCGAAAGCCCGCCGTCCGTGTATGCGCGGCCGTCCACCTCGGGGTAACCCCGGAACACCAGGGGCATGGCGCTCGAGGCTTTCAATGTCTGCTCCAGGTCATGCGGCCCCGTGGCCTTGTAGCAAACCCGGCCCGTTTGCACGTCCGTCATCACCGCGATGAAAATTTTCCGCCTTGAGTATATGGCCTGCAAGTCCAGGCGGATCTCGCGGATTGTGATGTCCCAGAGCCAGTCCAGGTCGAGGAGGTGGCCGCCCCGCAAAAACCGCGGGTAATTTATGAATTCCGGCCGCAGCGAATAGTCCAGGTATATCTTCGCATTGCGGCCCGGCATCTCCGCCAGGTAGGCGGCAATGTTCGAGGCGCCTGATGAAACCCCTATATAGAAATCAAACGGGTTGAAGCGGCGCTCCAGGAAGCCGTCCAGGAGCCCCGTGGAGAACACCCCGCGAAGCGCGCCGCCCTCGACTATCAATGATTTCAGCATACCTTAGCTGACCGTTTATTTGATACCGGGGGTCATTAGCACAGAAAACCTGTTCATTTCAAACAGGGACTTGAATGATTTACGGCACGGATAAACCGGCGAAAGCTTTGGGGCGGGTCATAGAAAGAAGGGGCTTCAAGGATCCCGTCCGGATGGATGAAGGTTCGACGGGATTCAAGTGCCGGTGATTTTTTCAAATCTCTGTTCGAGCTGCGGCCCGCCCCAGAAATCCCCGCGCTCCTCGAATACTAGACGAAAGCCCGTTTTCTCGTAAATATGGCGGGCGGCGTCCAGGCCGGCGAAAGTTGTGAGGTAGATTTTCCCGAACTCCCTGTCCGCGCAGAATTTCAGGGCTGATTCCACCAGGAGCGTCCCGGTGCCTCGCCCCTGGAATCCCGGCGCCACGATGAGCCATCTCAGCCGTGCCCCTTTTGATTGGGCCTCGCTGCCGTCTATGGCAATGGAACCGATGATCTGCCCGTCGCACGAAGCCGTCCAGAACCCGTCCCGGTCCGGATTGAAATTGTTCAGCAGGGTCGACATTTCCGTTGCCACCTTTGCCTCGAAGAAAAGCCCGAAGCTGTGGTGGGCGCTGTAATACTTTGCGTGCAGCTCCGTTATCCTGCCGATTGCCCCCGGAATGTAACCGGGCATGCCGGAATTAATTTTTACTTCCATGGTCCTTTATCAGTCCCTGTCCCCTGGCGGGTATACAAATACTTATTAAAATAGGAAAAAATATTCAACCTGATATTGTCCATGCATATGCACCCCGCCATTATTCATGTTGACTTTCCCTGCCATACCCATACAATCGTTTGCTAAAAAATAAGCAATTGTATAGTTGAGGATCAGTGAAGAGGACTGTCTTTTTTATCCTGGTATTGATAGCGGTTTTCCCCGGCGTCATTTTCGCCAGGGATATTTCCCTGCACAACGCCCCCGCGCAGGTTTTTTTCAGCCCCCATGACGGTGCTACCGGAGCCATCATAAAGGAGATTGCCTCGGCCAAGTCCGAAATCCTTGTCCAGGCATACTCTTTCACTTCGGCCCCGATCGCCAAGTCACTCCTCGATGCCCACAAGAGGAGGGTCAGGGTCGAGGCGATCCTTGATAAAAGCCAGAGCAAGGACAGGTACACTTCAGCCACCTTCCTGTCCAACTCGGGAATCCCCGTCTATATCGATTCGGGCCACGCCATTGCGCACAACAAGATAATGGTCATTGACCGCGAAGTAGTGATAACCGGCTCCTTCAATTTCACCAGGGCCGCCGAAGAGAAGAACGCGGAAAACCTGCTCATCATCCGCTCGCGCGACCTCGCGGCGAAGTACATCGAAAACTGGAACAGCCACAGGAAGCACTCGCAGCGCTACGCCAGGCCATACTGAGGGCCGTATTTCCTTTTGACATCCCGGCCTGATATGGAATACAACACTTCAAAATCAAAGGAGAGAAACCCAATGCTGAAAAAACTCAAATGTGCCCCGGCAGTAATTCTCCTGCTTTTGCCGGGACTGCTCTTTGCCGCCACACCGGAAGAATCGCTCAAGGCCAATTTCCCCGATCTGCAGATTGAAAGCGTCTCCAAGACGCCGATCGAGGGAGTCTACGAGGTGGTCTCGGGAGGACGCGTCATCTATTATGCGCCTGCTGCCGAATGCCTTATTCTGGGTGAAATGATAACCAAGACGGGACAGAACCTCACGCAGGCCAAGGAGATGGAGATAATTTCGGCAAAAATGAAGCAGGTGCCGCTTGACAAGGCAATAAGGATCGGGGACGGGAAGAACGTCATCGTTGAATTCACGGACGTTGACTGCCAGTACTGCCGGGCTGCGTCGAGCTTCCTGAAAGACGTGGGGAACCTGTCGAGGTATATCTTTTTTGTCTCGCTTTCCGGCAACCCGCGGACCGAAGCCAAGACAAAATACGTTTTCTGCGCTGAAGACAAGAAGAAGGCCTATGAAGAGGCCATGGCCGGCCAGCTCGACGACATGAAATTCAAGCAGTGCGAATCAAAGGAAGCTGCCGAGCTTTTTGACGTCCACAAACAGCTGGGACAAAAGGTCGGGGTCCCGGGGACGCCCTGCTTCCTGGTCAACGGCAAGGCGGTCATGGGGGCGAATCTGCCGGAGATATCGAAACTGCTGGAAGCCGGCCCTAAGTAAGCTGCAGGCCTGCCAGGATTTCCATTATGAAATCACGGCCCGCCGAGACTTCCCTGAGTATGGCCGAGGCCCTGGCGAAGTCCATCGATACAAAGTCCCTTTCGAGGGGGGTTATGATCAATCCGCCCATCTCGACTGCCGCCGGGCTCACCAGCACCCTTTCTTCGCCCGCGGCGTAGTAGCAGTCGGGCCGGAATTTTCTGCGCGGGAACAGGACGGCCCTGTATGCTCCCCCGGCCTTCCAGGCTATCATGTTCAAGAGCGGTTCGGTTTTTCCGGCCGCTCTTTTTTTCAGGGAATGGATGATTTTCAGCAGGGCCGCTTTGATGGCGGCCGTATCGGGAGACTCGACAAGCACCATCGCCCTGCCTGCATCCTCAACGGCGTAAATCCCGCAGCCAGCTAAGCTGAAGGCCCGCTCCGCGGGCAGATACCGGATTGATTCAACGGGGATCACCCCCGAAGGACAGGCCTGGAAATGCAGGTGGTCGGGGGCGGACGCGCCGCACTCGGGCCCGTTGTAGAAAATCGTGAACTGCGGGCCCAGGTCGGTCAGCAGGGAAAGAAAGGCGTCAATGGACCCCTGGATATTTTGAGGCGTGTGTTCCAGGTTTGCTACCGTGAAGTGGCTCTCAAAAATCGGGTAGGGATTGCACAGCACAAGATATTCGCCCCTGTACAGGATGCCTTTCTGCGCGGGCGGCAGGTTGTCCCGGCAGAGGAAACAGGGCCTGCTTGCTGACGGCCCGGGCATCGGTGTTTGCCGAGGTGCTGTTGATCCGTCCCGGGTTGAACTCGACCCTCAGTGCGGATTTCCCGGACGAAAGCTCCCGCACCAGCCGCTTCTCCAGGGACAGGCAGTTCTTCTGGAGATCGGGCCAGGCTTTTTTCTGCGCGGCGAGGAGGCGTTCCATCATGCCGGGCAGGGAACCGCTCCCGTCAAATTCTGCGAAGATCCTGTCTGTCCGGCTGCTCATTATGCCTGCGGGCGCCGCCTCCCGGTTTGATTGAGGTTAATGCGGGCCTGCAGTTCCATCGTCCTGAGGCTGTCCTTGTACTGATCGTTTCTGTTCGCGGCTTCGGGCGGCAGCTGCGCATCCGAGTTTCCCTCCCAGCGGCGGCATAAATAAAGCGGCTCGAATATCCTCCCGACTTTATACTGCCGGGTTATTCTCAGGCAGACGGCGTAATCCTCGCCGTAGCTCACGTCGGGGAACAGGAATCCACGGATAACGGATGTCCTGAAGGCGCGCGGGGCCCCGAGCCCGTTGATCCGCAGGGCGTTGTTGTGCCCGTTTTCATCGGACCACTCGCGGTGATCAATTACGCCGGGGGGGATTTCCTCCAGGGCGGGGTTGACGAGTTTATACGAGCCGATCACCATCGCAAAATTGCCGGACCTGAAGACATCGACAATTTTTTGCAGCGTGCCCGGGCCGCTGTACAGGTCATCGGAATCGAGCTGGACCGCATACCTGCCGCAGTGCGGGGACAGCAAAGCCTCGTTCCAGCAGCCGCCAATGCCCAGGTCGCGCCGGGGCGGGATTATATGTACCACGGCGGGGTTCACGGACTGGATCCCGGCAATCACGCCTGTCGTCCCGTCGTCGGAATGGTTGTCCACGGCAATGACGTTGAAGGGAAAATCTGTTTTCTGAGAAAGTGCGCTTCGAATCGCGTCGCCGATTTTACCGGCCCTGTTCCTGACGGGGACCACGATGCTGGCCTCGACCGGAAACTCATTCGGCTCCCCGACGGCCGGGTACTGAAGGCCTGCGGGGCTTAGATAGGCGCCAATCCGCTTCAGGTGCTCAGTGAAGACGGCTTCCATTTCGGTCTGGGAAGCCCTGTTGCGCGGGTCCACATAGGAGAAGAGGCTGGCAGGGGAGTCCGTGCCCCTCACCGTGTATAGGTTTTCCCGCAAATGGAAAAAAGCGCCGACAGTGGATGCCTTCAGTCTCAGGTCATAGAAAGCGGCGTCAACGACATCGGCAACGGGCCCGTGCAGGCGCAGGGCTTTCTTCAGGGCCTCCGAGCTGAACATGATCATGCTGCCGAAATCGAAGCCCTCCCGGACACTGCCCGGCTGGTAGTCAATGAGTTCGCGGCGCGCCAGGCCATGCCCGTCGTCAAGATAATAATCGGGATAGACCATGCAGGCGCCGGTCGCTTGGGCCGCATCGAGCAGGCGCTCCAGGCACCTCTGGCCCGGCACGATATCATTGTTGATTACCAGGACGTATTCTGTGGACACATTTCCCAGCGCGGTGTTCAGCGAGGCCCCCCGGGTAATGGGGCCCGGCACTGAAAAGCAGCGGGTATCGCGTGCATCAGGGGTGGAACTGAAAATAAAGACCTTTTCCACGAGGCCCGAGTTTTTCAGGTATTCCATTAATCCCGGTCCGGCGCCAGGCGCCGCATGGGAGCCGGCCAGGAAAATTGTTATGGGTTTCAATGGCTTCACCTCTCACGGGAGGGAGTAACCCATCCCTTGCTGAAAATCAATACCTAATGAAATCCTTTTGATATCCGGCCGGCAGTTTGTTAAGTTGGGCGCCATGACCAGCCAAAAGCACATCTTCGGCCTTGGACAGTGCTCCCTCGACTACATCGGCATAATCAGGGAATTCCCGCAGCCAGATTCAAAATGTGAATTCACCGGCCTGACTAGTGCAGGGGGGAGGCCCGGTTGCGACAGCCCTTGTTGCCCTTGCACGGTGGGGCATGCAGTGCTCGTTTTGCGGTGTTACCGGAGATGACAGTTTCGGAAAGGAGATCAGGGACTCCCTCAGCCGGGAAAATGTCAATACAGACCGGATCGCGGTCAGGCCGAAAAGCTCATCCCAGATCGCCTTCATCGCCGCCGAACCGGAAAACTCGAGGAGGACAATTTTCTGGCAGCGGCCGACGGGGCATCCTTTAACTCCCGGGGAAGTCGACACGGCCCTCATCGGCGCTTCGGCAATGGTTCACACTGACGGGCTGTTTATTGAAGCGGCAATTCACGCCGCTACCGCCGCGAAAAGAATGGGTATCCCCGTTTCGGTCGATGCGGGGACATTGCGGGACGGCATGCTCGAACTGGCCCGCGTCAGCGATTATTTCATTGCCTCGGAAAGTTTCGGCCGGCAGCTGATCGGCGCGGACGACCCGGAATCAGCCTGCCGGGCGATTGCTCAACTCGGCCCGCGCGTTGCCGGGATCACTCTCGGGGAGAGGGGGTATGCAGCGTATGAAGGGGGCCGGATGATCAGGAAGCCTGCTTATAAAGTGAAGGCTGTGGATACGACAGGCTGCGGGGATGTCTTTCACGCGGGTTTTATTTTCGGCGTCCTCTCAGGCCTCGATACGGAAACAAGCCTGGATATAGGGGCATGGGCGGCATCGAGGGTAAGCATGAGGCCGGGCGGCAGGACGGGAATTCCCTCCCTGTTCGGAACTGAAGACGCAAATCGGGATTAAATAATCAACTAAATACTCTTCTTCGACCTGATTTTATGTTCATCCTTTGCAAGGTGGCATCGCTTGTATTTAATGCCGCTGCCGCACCAGCAAAGTTCGTTGCGGGAGGGCAAGACTTTTTTCTGCTCCGCCCCCGTCAACATTTTAAGAATTCTTTCGATCAGTTTCATATTTTATCTTCTCCCAAAACTGCGCTCATTTCTCCCGAAGCCGCCGCTGCGGGGTTTCGGCCTGGCCTCGCTGACAATTATGGCCTTGCCGTACAGCTCGCCCTTGTTAAACCTCTGGATGGCATCGGAGGCTTCCTTTTCTGAACCCATCTCCACAAAACCAAAACCCTTGCTCATCCCGGTATATTTGTCCTTGATGATGCTCGCTGAAACAACTTTTCCCACGTTGGAAAAATTGGCCAGCAGGTCCTCTTCGGTCACTTCAGACGCAAGATTTCCAACGTAAAGGTTCTTGTTCATTGTTCCCCCCTCTTTATTTTGGTTAAAAAAAACCGCCGACACTTCAGCTACGAAGTGTGACGGTAGCCTCGAATGCAGTTCCAAATATATATTGAATATATATACGGTTTGGCCCCAATGATCAACCCTTATTCCCATTTATGTTGAGATATGGAAATAATCGTGATAAAGCAGCCACATACAAATTCACAGATGGAACAGAGAGTTTTCGGAGAATGCATCACAGGCTTATTGTGGCCCTGGTTTCAGCCGTTTTAATGGTTTTGATAATAGTTTGGGCCCCCAGCTCGACTTCGCTGCCTTCCGCATCCCAGGATGATCCCAGGCACGAGGACTTGAGCCGGATCGAGTACCCCAGCACAAAGGCCGTCAAATGGCAGCCATATTTCATCCAGCCCCATGACAGGCTCGAAGACCTGTTTGGGGAACGATTGGGTGCACGTGGCTCGTTTCAACAGGATCGACCGGCACCATGCCTATCCCGGGATGACGATTAAAAGGCCCGTAAGGAGTCGACGATCTGAAAAATTACAGCCCGCTGCCCGCTTTTTACGAGCCCGCGAAAAGCTATCCGAAATATATCCTCATAAGCGTCACGGAGCAGTGGCTGGGAGGCTACGAGTTCGGCAAGCTCAAGGTCTCGATGCCTGCGGCCACCGGGACCGCGACACATCCCACCCCCGTCGGCAAATACCGGATAGACGCCCATGACAGGTGGCATACCTCGTCCCTTTACAAGGTCAAGAACATGGATATCCAGTACCCCATGGATTACGCCCTGAGATTCCATATAGAAGACGGTGTTTCATTCTGGATACATGCCCGCGACATTCCGGGGAAACCGGCATCACACGGTTGTGTCGGCCTGCTTTGCGAGCCCATGCAGAAGCGCACGTACGGGGCCCCTGATGACCCCGATGATGGATGATGCCGCTGTGCTTTATAAATGGGTTGTCAAATGAATGGGACGCGATGGACGGCAGCGGGATTATCGAGGACGGCCCCATAGTGGAGGTCTCCGGCGAGTTTCCCCTCGCTTGCCTCACGGTACGTTTTCAATTTTCCCCGGCACCGGTAAGCGGTCTCCTGCAGCAGGGGAAGTTCCCCGATTTGCCGCGGCATTGATAAGGTTTTCCAGGGCGGCCGGTATATGCTCCAGGAAGGAGGTAAGGCCTTTTTTCAGCCCCAGGAAACCGTAGGCGCCGAGGGACTGCATCAGCCGCTGGGCGGCGCTTTCATGAAACATCCTGTTCAAACACGGCCAGTCCAGTCCGCAGCCCGATATACGGTAATAATAGTCCAGCAGTTCGAGCCTCTCTTCGTCGCCAAAAGTGACATACGGATCGTAGAGAAGCGACGCAAGGTCGTAAAAAAAGCTGCCCGTCCGCATTCCCTGAAAATCGATCAGGTAGGGCTGCGAATTGAGGATCATGATATTCTGGGACTGAAGGTCACGGTGGATAAGGCAGTTGCCTGAGGCCGCAGATCCTCTCAGCCAGCGACTTGAGTTCATCTTCCAGCCGGGCGCGAGTCAGGGGGGGCCATGTCGAGAGAACAGAAATCCCGCACAAAGTTTTCCCTGAAATAGTCCCTCTCCCACCTGTAAAGCTCGGGGCTGAAACCCGGCATCATCTTTACAGCGGCTATTCCTGCGGGTAGCGAGTGCAGCCGGCAGACTATTTCCAGAGAGCTCCTGTAAAGCGCCCGGCGCAGCTCCCAGGGGCTATTGCGATAGGACCACAGGTCTGAATTGCCGAGGTCACTGCATGATCACGATGTGCCGGGAATCGTCGTGGGCGATGATTGCGGGGACGGGGACACCGATCGAGCCCAGAAACCGGGCGATGTCCGCAAAATAGCATGTTCTCCTCGCGCCCGGGGCTGTAGTTCACGACTATGAAAGAGGAGCCCTGTTAGCCTCGGCACGGAAGAAATTCCTTTCGGAGCCGCGCTTGGAGATTGCGGTGAGTTCGAGCCTATCGCCGGGGCCCAGGCCGAGGATGGATCGGACCACTCCCGGGATTTCATTGTCCGAGAAAATCATCAGCCGAGCTTCCTGTTCACCCTTTCATATTCTGCAACGGACCCTATATCATGCCAATAGCCGCCATCGAGGACAACACCCCTGACCGAGCCGGGAACAGCCTCGATAGCCCTGACCAAAGCCGGGACTACCGATTCGATGCGGTCCTTCGCAAGCCTGCGCAGGAACTTCCGGCCGACTGATATAGATCCCCGTGAATTGGCATTTTTTCGAACCGGGCCGGCCCAGGAGCCCCCTCATGTCGACGACTGCCCCGCTGTCGTCCAGTTCCACGTTCAGCAGGTGCCCGGAAGAGCGAAGCGCGAGACACGCTTCCGGCGCAGACCTTTCCCATTCTTCCCGGAGCGGGTTCAGATCGATATCGGTCAGGATGTCCCCGTTATAGACAAAGATGGCGTCATCGCCTTCGATGAGGTCCTCGATGTTCTTCAGGCCCCCGCCGGTTTCGAGCAGGATGGGCTCATGCCTGAATAAAATGGGCTTCCCGCGATATTCCCAGTCGGGAAAAGCCTTCTGGTATTCTGCCGGGACAATGGTGGGTGTTCACTATGAACCTCTCGATACCCGCGGCAATAAGGTGGTCCATGGCATAAGCGATGATCGGCCGTCCGCCTACTTGAGAGAGGGGCTTCGGGACTTTTTCCGTCAGCGGCCTGAGCCTCTTCCCGATACCGGCGCCCAGCACAAAAGCTGTTCGGATTCTTTTCATAATCGATTACCCTCTAAACCGAATTCCTCTTTCCGAAGTTCGGGTCAATCCTGACCAGGGCCGGCACGATAAAGCCGGGCAGGGTCGAGATCACGACCCAGATAAAAAATTCCTGGTACCCGACGAGCTCCTGGAGCCAGCCGCTGAACATCCCCGGGACCATCATGCCGAGGGCCATGAAGCCCGTGGATATGGCGTAAAAAACCGTTTTGAATTCCCCGTCGGATATCATGATCATGTACATGGTGTAGGCGGTGAAGCCGAATCCATACCCGAACTGCTCCAGGGCTATCGCCGCATTGATGAGCCAGATATTTTCAGGCAGGGCCTGGGACAGGTAGACAAAAGCAAGGTCCGGCAGATGCATGGCGAAGACCATTGATCCAGAGCCAGAACTTCAGCCCCCTGCGGTATATCACGTAGCCGCCCAGCAGTCCGCCCGCGGAAAGGGCGATGATCCCGATTGTCCCGTAGGCAAGACCGACCTCCGCGGTGGTGAGCCCGAGCCCGCCTTTCGACCGGGGGTCCAGGAGGAAAGGGGCGATCATTTTCACAAGCTGGCTTTCCGCAAACCTGTAAAACATGAGGAACGCGAGCAGGGCGACGATGTCTTTTCTCCTGAAGTAAAGGCCGATGATGGCCATGTACTCGGACACAATGCTGCGCGATGAAAGACGGGGGGCGGGCCTGTCCGATTTTGGCGAGGGGAGGACGAAGAAGTGATAAACAAAGAAGCAGGCGAATAAGGCGCAAAGCAGGAGGAAGGAAATCGACCACGCCCGGGCAATGCCAAGCCCCTGCTGTTCCAGGTATCCGGCAATGATTACTATCCCTCCCTGGGCTGCCAATGTCGCGACGCGGTAGAACAGCGTCCTCACGCCGACGAAAGCAGCCTGCAGGTCCTGTCCCATCCCGAGCATGTAGAAGCCGTCGGCCGCAATGTCATGGGTGGCGGAACTGAATGCCATCAGCCAGAAAAAGGCCATGGTGAACTGGAAAAACCTGTCGACCGGTATGGTCAGGGCTATGCAGGCAAACGATGCCCCGATCAGTATCTGCGCGGCCAGGATCCAGGTCCGCTTCCTGGCGAACATGTCCACGAAAGGGCTCCAGAAAGGCTTGATGACCCAGGGCAGGTAGAGCCAGCTTGTATAAAGGGCGATATCGGTGTTGGAGATCCCGAGGCGCTTATAGAGCACGACAGAGATGGTCATCGCGACGACGTAGGGGATGCCTTCCGCGAGGTAAAGGGAGGGGACCCAGAGCCCAGGGGTTCCTGTATTCGCGGGAATGCGCCCCTGCCGGGTTGGTTTCGATTTCGGCCCCTGCGCGCATTTCAACCGGCCTGGTAGAGCTTCTTGAGGGAAGCCCCGGGGAAATAGTGTGTCAGGATTTGGGCGGCGGAATACCCCCGGGACGCCATCACCGCGGCCCCGATCTGGCACATCCCCACGCCGTGCCCCCATCCGGCGCCTTTGAGGGTGAAGCGGGACGGTTTCCCGTCTTTTCCCTCAAGCACCTCAACGATGAAGGCGCTGCTCAGCAGGTGGGTGGGAGAGAGCCATTTGCGGATCTCCAGTTCCTTGCCGATAACGAGCGTCTTTTTTGAGCCTGTGATCCTCAGGCGCACTATCCTGCCGGACGGGCCCCGTTGCAGGGGGACGAGGGCCTCGAGGGTCCCAAAGTCCATGCCGGACTTCTGTCGGATTATTTCTTCAAGCTCTTCCCTTGCGTATTCAACCGTCCAGCGGAAAAAACCGGTGCCCTGGTCAAAGTCGGGCAGGATCCTCCCGAGGAGGTCACTGTCGTCCGTATTGCAGAAGGCATCGGGACTGGAGGCGATCCAGCGGCCGGCGCCGGTTTCGTCTGCGACCGGTGCATGCCGGACCTCAGAATCGGATACGGAAGAAAGATATGGTATGTTTGCGTCCTCCCAGGCGGAGCTGAAATTCTCGGTAATCCCGCCGCACGCACTTGTAGTAGCGCGCGTCGCAGATCTGCCCACCGTAAACAAGAAAAGTCCCGCCTGTTTCGGCGACGGCCAGTGCCGCATTTCCGGATATTATTTTGGAAATGCCCTGGTACCTCTGGCAGTGGTCGTCGGCGCAGACATCGAACCGGCCGTGGTCTTCCCTGTCATACCATCTTATATGGTCGTGCCCGTCCGGGTAAGATTTCTCCACGGGCCTTCTTTTTTTTGCCAGCATGGACCCCAGCCAGCTCCGCGAGGCTATGGCATGGGCCTTGAGAAACTCGAGGGGGGCGGCGGCGCTCATCTCCGAGGAGATGACGCTTTTCAGGTACTCTTCCATCCTGATCTCGTTTACCACGGTGATCCCGCCGGTCCCGGCAGTCAGTTCAAGGGAGCCGCTGAACGTCTGCTCTTCATCCCTTTCCCAATGAAACCCGATGCCGATTTTCACCCCGGACAGACTGAAGGTGGAATCACCCGCGGGTATAAGCCGCAGGCGCCTGATTTTCAGTCTCTTGTCAGCACGGGGCAGGGCGGCGATTATGAAGCCGTTATCGTGTGTGACAGTTATCCCGGTCGCGTCCCATATCTTATTGCGGTAACGGAAAGGCCCGTTGAGTTTGACGCGGGCCATGGGTTTGCCTTCCGAAATACCTATCCTGATTAAGGGTTCTCTCATTTTCAAAGTCCGAACATGCAAATATCAAAAAGGGAAGGGTAATTCAACATCGCTATTTAATTGTTTGTTGGTTTGTTAGGGACATAACATCATTGTTTTGTTAAATCATTATTTTAGCAATAAACTATTGCAATATGCATAGTTTTGTGATAGTTAAATACCCGTGTTAGGAGAATCTTGCAAAGGAAATTCAATTCTGATGGGTGAGCTCATGACGAAAGACTCTGATGAGAAGAAGGCGTACCTGAACACGACTATTCCGAAAGACCTCCTTAAATCCCTGAAGATTCTGGCTGCACAGGAAGGGGTCCGGATCAATTACCTCTTGAAAGAGGCAATCCAGGATGTCCTGAAGAAGTACGAGAAAAAACACTGATTAAAAAATCGCATGTATTTTCATAGTTAAAGAAATCATGCGATTTTTTATTTCTTATCCTCTGCCTGCCCGTGCATTGCCGGATAAAAACGTCTGGATGATATTCCCGCTAATAAATTAGCTGCCGCCGTCCGTTTTATTCTACTCCCGTTACCATGAGTCGCAGGTTCCCGCCAGCAAACTTGACGGAGAAATTTGCCGCGATAAGGAACATCCGTTTAACGAAAAAGGGATTGAAGGGAGTCAAAACGAGGATCTGGGCAGGGACTCAGGACATGGTCCTGCTTTTCCTCATCTTCTTGGAAACAGGCCTTTCCCGCAGGAGTATGTATGTTGCCCCGGCACCCCCGTCATGGGCGCGGGCGCTTGCAAAGGCGATTACCCATTTTCGCCAGGCGCTGCGCGTGAGCCATTCGAGCATCTTCGCTTTTAAAACCGGCTCTCCCGGCGAAGACAGCCCCCTTCCATGGATGACAAGAACGGCCCTTTTACCCGAGTAGATGGACCTTCTCATGAAATCCTCGAACACCTGCCGGGCGCTTGAGGACGTGTGCCCGTGCAGGTCCAGGTGGGCCTGGATGGAGAAGTCCCCCTGGTGGAGCCGCCTGGTTATATCGGGTCGGACATTGTATCCCGTGCCCTCGATATACTCGGGCGTGTCGGCGACAGAAAATCCCTCGCCCTTTAAAACAAGGTTGACAAGTTTCCGCACCTCTTCGGAATCCCCGGCTTCTGGAACGCTGTTGCGTAATACAGTATTTTTTGGGGAAACTTTCCCTATTTTTCTGTTTTCGGCGAGAGGTCGAACGCCTTCCATGGCATCCAGGAATACAGAATTACCGTCCTCGGGAGATGACATTTCCCCGGCAACGGGACCCTGGAGCGGCTCAGCAGGCCTGCGGGGTTCGATTTTCCTGTCAAGCCGGGAAAACGGGTTGAACTTAAGGGGAGATTTTGTCAAGCCCATTGACAGTCCTCCTGGAACACGGCGGATTATAGCAGGCAGGACAGCTGAATCAAGTTCTAAAAAATTGAGGTCCGCCAAACCGGTAGCGGACCAGGAATTTTGGATCAAAGCCTTTTGAACCCGAACCGAGAATGGATGAAGTATCAGTTTGCGAGTCCTCTGCTCCAACCCTGGGCAGCATTTTCCAGGACGACGAGATATTGCCCATCGTGGAGCGGGTGTCTGATTCCAGCTCGGCAAGGCTGTCCATGAGTTTTTGAACATGGACAGACTCGTCCCATAAGGGGACAAAACTGAAATCAACTTCCCCGCTGAAAAACATCCGCAGCCAGACCTCGTACTCCGACTGCCCCTGTTTATGTATCCCCACGGCGTAACCGAGCAGTTCGCCTTCCTCGTCAGACTCGCCTTCCGGCTGGATCGCCACTATCGGCAGGGGAAGGTTTTCAGGGCTGTCGATTTGACTGCCGCCAAGGTGCCTTTCCAGGTAAAGGTCGATAAGCATAAGTGTCATGGAAAGCCAGTCATAAGCGAGCAGGAAGGGTATCCTGTGGCCCCTGGGGAGCGAATCGAGCCCGACGGTATCGGACCATTCGATCTCGACCTCCCTGACACCCTCCTTAAGGTAGTTGTACAGGGCCTGCCAGAGGATTATGAAATTGGACATCGAAAGGGAAAGGCTGTCCAGGAACTCGGGGGACGAACCGCCGGGGTAGGCCGCCATTATCACCCTGCGGTTGAGGAAATTGATCCCGCTGCCCAGGGCCCCCAGATCGTCCTCGTTGTCCGCGCGCCACAGGCGGTCCATCAGTTCCCTGATGTCCTCGATGCCCAGCATGGCCGCCAGTTTCAGGATTGTGCCGGAGGGAAGGTCAAGGAGCCTGTAGGTATCCTCGGGCCTCAACTTGTCAAGCCTGTCCGCCTGCCCGGGCTGAGGGATGTTCATTTCCGCGAGCATCTGTTCGATGACAGACTGATTGCCCGCATTGTCAAAAAAGATCACAGGCATTTTCGTTCCCCATGTCTTTCCCGCGGCCCTCTATCAGAACCTTGACTTGACCTCGGCGAGCGCCCCCTCGACCAGTGAGCGGATCTCGTTGAGCCTCTCCTCGCTCACGCTTCAAAACGGAGCACCAGCACGGGCTGGGTGTTTGAGGCGCGAATAAGGCCCCAGCCGTCTTTGAAGGGGATCCTGACCCCGTCGATATCAATGATGTCCATCTTCTTCCTGAAGTGGTCCTTGAGGGCCTCCACCACCTGGAATTTGATGCTGTCGGGGCAATCCACCCTGATCTCCGGCGTGTTGAACGAACGCGGGGACATCCGCCAGCAGTTGGCTCAGTTTCTGTCCCGATGAAGAGAGTACCTCGAGCAGCCTCATCGCTGCATAGATCGCGTCATCGTAGCCGAAATAGCGGTCGGCAAAGAAAAGGTGGCCGCTCATCTCGCCCGCCAGCAGGGCCTTTTCCTCCTTCATTTTCCCCTTGATGAGGGAGTGCCCGGCCTTCCACATGATCGGCCTTCCGCCATGGGCGCCTATGTCATCGTAAAGCCTGTTGGAGCACTTTACCTCCCCGATTATCGCGGCACCCGGGTTTTCTTTTAAAATGAACCGCGAAAAGAGCAGCAGAAGCTCATCGCCCCACAGTATTTCCCCCTTGTCCGTGATCACCCCAATCCTGTCGGCGTCCCCGTCAAACGCTATGCCGGCAGTCTGCGCCTGTCGATTTCACCCGGGCAATAATTTCTTTCAGGTTTTCCGGAACCGTGGGGTCCGGAAAATGGTTCGGGAAGACGGCCGTCTACGTCGCAGTAAATCGGCGTTACGCGGCACCCATACCTTTCCAGGAGGGGCAGGGCGAAGAGCCCCCCGACCCCGTTTCCCGCGTCGACAACCACCTTCAGGCCTTTTTCAACCTTGACAGTGCTGAAAATATAATCCTGGTAAGAGACTGCAGACATCCTTTTCGTCCTAGGAGCCCTTTCCGGACAAATACCTGCCGGATTCCATGATGGACCGGAGTTCCTGGATCTGTTCGCCGTAAATCGTGTCGGGCCCGACGCATATTTTGAATCCGTTGAATTCCGGGGGGTTGTGGCTGCCCGTGACCATGACGCCCCCGTCCGTTTTCAGGTTCCGGATAGAATAATAGAGGATCGGGGTTGCGCAAAGCCCTATATCCGTAACATTGATGCCCGGTGGAGAGAAGGCCTTCCAGAGCGCCGAGCGGTATCCCTTCGAACTGAGCCGGCAGTCCCTTCCCAGCGTCATATTTTTAACGCCCCTTGTTTCCGGCGTATGTCCCTATGGCTTTCCCAGCTCGCGGACAAAATTATCATTCAGATCAGTGCCCACAACACCGCGGACATCATATTCTCGAAAGACCTTGGGATCGAAATTCATCAGGTTAAGGCTCCTTTTTGTATCTTAAATAAATAGCATAATCATCGATATTATTTAACAATTTTTCTCCGAGATTGAGAAAAATGCGTTGACAAACACGGTTTAACCAAACTATTAAGATTCAAAAAAACAATTAAGGGGATATCATAAATGCACAAACAATAGCACAGGCAGCAATTTTAGCTTTTGAAAGCTTTTTCGGCTTTTTTAGGGAGGTCTGCCTGCGCTCCTGACATTACTCTCAAGTAACAGGGGCCGTGGGCGGACCAAGCCGCCCACGGCTTTTTTATTTTAGGCCGTGGTTTTTCAATACCCGGCCCTTTTTTTATTTTAATGATTTTGGGGGAGGAAAAATGAGGAGAATAGCAGCAATATGTGCAATTGCTGGCGGGAATTATGGTCCTGTTAACATCGGCATCGTGTATTGCCCAGCCGATCAAGGTGGGGCGGCTATAAACCTGAGCGGCCCGGCCTCGACCTGGGGCCAGTACCATGCGAAAGGCCAGCAGGACTATTTCAATTACGTCAACGAGAAAAAGGCGGAGTGGCCGGCCGCAAAATGGAAATGATCCTGGTTGACACCGGTTACAAGGTGCCCGAAGCCGTTTCGGCAGTGAGAAAATTCGCCGTGCAGGACAAAGTGGACATGATCGCCACCTGGGGTGCAGGAGAAGGGCCTGGCCGCAAAACCGATTATCCAGAAATACAAGATCCCAACCATTAATTATTCCACCAGCTGGGAGATCCTCGGCGCGCCTATTCGATTACATGTACCTGCCGTTCGGCAGCTACAGGATGGACTGCTATGCCATACTCGATTACATAAAGGCTATCCACACCGGCAAGGATCAGCCCCGGGTGGCGCTGCTCACCTACAACAACGCGTACGGCCGCTCCATTCACAAGCCAAGCAGGGATTACGCGGCAAAAATCGGCGTGAACATTGTTGCAGTCGAGGAATTCCCCCCGAAAACCGTCGACCTCACTACGGAGCTCCTGAAGATTAAAAACAAAAAAGCCGATTACGTTTTCATGCAGATGCTGCCCGCCGCAATAATAACGGCCCTGAAGAGCGCCGACAGGATCCAGTACCAGCCCGCTTTCTTCGGGACGTGGACATCGACCGACCCGGATTTTTTCAAGCCTGGGCAAAGGCCTTGTGAAGGACAAACTGCGCATGCAGTTCCCGGGAGTGCTCCCGACCGACAAGAGTAAGGGACGCGAAGCTGATGACAGATCTCATGAAGAAAATACAAGACGGTCAGCAAGTTCGATGCCTCGTACTGGGAAGGGGTCGCGGTCGGAATGATCATGGAACGGGCGTGTCCAGCGGCGCACGAGAAGGTACGGAAAAATAAACCGGCGAAACGATAAACCATGGCCATGGAGTATTTCCGCAACGAGGACTTCGGCGGGGTAATCCCCAAAGTGAGCTATTCACTGGAACAAGAACCATGAAGGCTCTTTCCAGGCCAGGATAGTCCGGGTGCAACGAGAACGGCACTTACGTCCCGCTGACAAAATTCTTCACGCCGGGCAGTGAAAAGCCGCAAACGTTAAGGCCAGTAATCAAGCAAAGTGAGCAGGAAGATGAAAACCGACAGAGGACAACCCGAAATATATTCCGAAAGCCGCCGGGGGGCAACAGGGCCGAACTCGAGGTCTCGAACAGGCTGTCGCTGCATTTCGGCGGGATAAAGGCGGTCGGCGATGTGAGCTTTACAGTGGGAACCGGCGAACTGGTGGCGGTGATAGGCCCGAACGGCGCGGGAAAAACAAGCCTCCTCAATTGCATTACGGGCTACTACAAGCCCCAGGGCGGGAAGATATTTTTCAACTCCGGGGACATCACGGGCCGTTCGTCCCCACGAGATGACAAGGCTGGGCATCGGCCGGACATTCCAGAACATCGAGCTGTTCCCGAGGATGACCGTGCTGGCCAACATGATGCTGGCCCGCCACAACCACTGCAGTTACTCCCTGCTGCCGGCCCTGGCCTTCCTTCCCTCGATCAGGAGGGAGGAGGTCCGCCATCGCCGCGTGCTGGAAGAGATAATCGATTTCCTCGAGATGCAGGAGATCCGCAAGAAGGAGGTGGGCTCACTGCCTTACGGGATGAGAAAAAGGGTGGAGCTCGGCCGGGCCCTGGCCCTCGAGCCGAAACTGCTGGTCCTTGACGAGCCGTTCGCCGGGATGACCCTGGAGGAGAAAGAGGACATGGTGAGGTTCCTGCTGGAGTTGAACGGCGCCTGGGGACAGACGATCATCCTCGTAGAGCACGACATGTCCATAGTCATGAGCATATCTCAAAGGGTAGTAGTCCTGAATTTCGGCGAGAAGCTGACCGAGGGCACGCCCGGCGAGGTCAAAGTCAAACCCTGAGGTAATTGCGGCCTACCTGGGAACGGGGGCAGCCGATGGAGAGACGGCCGAATATGAAGCAAGCGCAGCCCGCTGAAGGGCGAAACAGGAAAGGCTGACCCTGCCCCAGGCCCTCGCGCGCCAGGCGAAAGGCTGGGGAGGCAGACGGCGATCAGGGAAAAGGCCTACGGCATCTGGCAATCGTACAGCTGGACGGAGTATTACGAACTGGTCAGGAATGCAGCCCTGGGGCTCATCGAATCGGGCTGAAACGGGGAGACCACGTCGGGAATCGTCAGCGGGAATATCCCCGAGTGGGTCTGCGGCCAGCTGGGGGCGCAGATCCGCGGGCGCGGTGACCATGTGCCTGTTTACGACGGCAGTTGCCGATGAGCTGGCGATCGGGATTGGGCCGCTTCCAGGCATCGTATGTGATCGCCCAGGACCAGGAGCAGGTCGATAAGCTCATCTCGGTCCGCGACAGGCTTGGGCATGTGAAAAAAGTCATATACGTGGATCCCACCGGGATGCGCTCGTACACGGAAGACGAATGGCTGCTGAGCTTCAGGGAACTGCTTGATAGGAGGAAACAGGCATCACGGGGCCAATCCCGGACGGTTCGAAACAGAGACTGTGGAGAGGCAGCCAGAAGGACACAGCCCTGATGATCCTGACTTCCGGCACCACCGGCTATCCCGAAAATGGCAATGCTGTCCCACGCCAATATAGCCCAGATGGGGAACAAATGGGTTGAAAGCCTTCAAGCTTAGAAGGGCTCGAGCTGGATTTCCATGACGCCCCCGGCCTGGATTGTCGACCAGATGTGGCTTGGCACGGCATTGATGGGCGGCTTGACGTTTCAATTTCCCGGAAAAGCCGGAGACCGTAATGGAGGACATGCGGGAAATCGGCCCGAACACGATGATAACTTCATCCCGATTCTGGGAAGACCTCGCCTCATCCATAAAGGTGAAGATCAGCGAATCAGGGCGCATAAAACGGAAGATATTCCATTTGTCGGAAGTCAATCGGCGCCAAGGCCCTCAAATACGAACTCGAGGGGAAACAGGCCCCGCTCCCCTTGAAGCGCTTTCGTATAAGATTGCCGAGGCCGTTTCCTTCAGGCCCCTGCTCGACAGGGTAGGGTGCAGCCATCTGACAGACGTATTCACGGGGGGGCACCCCATCAGCCCCGACGTGATCAGGTTCCTGCGCTCTCTCGGGCTGAACCTCAAGCAATGCTACGGTCTCACCGAGGCCGGGGGAATTTTCCAGATCCAGCCTGACGGGCAAATCAAGATGGAAACGGTCGGCAAACCCTTCCGGGCGTAAATGTGAAAATTTCCGATGACCAGGAAATCCTTGTATCCGGGGAAGGGTGCTTCTCAGCGGTTATTATATGGATTACAAGTCCACCGACTCGGTATACGAGGGCGGGTGGCTCAAGACCGGCGATGCCGGGTACCTCGACGGGGATGGCCATCTTGTTGTCCTCGGGCGCAAGGAGGAGATCATCCGCAACAGGGACGGCCTGGCGTTTTCGCCGGATTTCATTGAAACACGGCTGAAGTTCAGCAGGTATATAAAAGAGGCCGTGATATTCGGCGAGGCGCGCCCCTACTTGACAGCCATGATCAATATAGATCCCGGCAATACGGGCAGCTGGGCCGAGGGGAGGATGATCCCGTTCACCACTTACATGGACCTCACCCGCCGGCCGGAAATAGAAGAGCTGATCGGCGAACGAGATCAGGCAGTCAACAAGCAGCTTCAGCCGGCCATGAAGATCAGGAAGTTCTGCCTTGCTTTACAAGCTGCTGGATGCCGACGACGAGGAGCTTACAAGGACGGGCAAGGTGCGCCGGAGATTCGTTTACGGCTTGTATCTCAGGATTATCGAGGCCATGTACGGCAAGCAGAGCGAAGTCGATGTGAAAGGCAAGGTCAGATACCAGGACGGGCGGGTCGGCACGATCGAAACAAAGGTAAAATTATTACTCTGGATCAGGAGGATTTGATGATGGATTTTTTTCTTCAGTTGCTTGTCAACGGATTAAGCATGGGTTCCTCTACGGGATATCGGCCATGGGTTTTGTGATGATTTTCAAATCATCAAGCGTCCTCAATTTCGCCCACGGCGAGGTCCTGGCCCTGGGAGGCTTCATTTTCCTGGCGCTGGTGGTGTCCGCGGGGGTGCCCGTAGTCCCCGCCTTCCTGCTGACGCTGTGCGCCAGCTTTGCCCTGGGTTTCGTAATCGAGCGCCTATTCCTGAGGCCGCTCATCGGGGAGCCCCTAATCGAAGTCGTGATGCTCACTGTCGGGCTGGCCTCGGTGCTTCAAGGGCTTCATGCTTCTTGTCTGGGGAGGCAACCTGCACACATACCCGGATTTTCTTCCCGGATGGCTGGAACTGAACTGGAATTCCATCCAGGTGGCGCCGGTCTACACGGCCTCATTCCTGGTCGGCATCAGTTTCCTTGTGATCTTCGGCCTGTTCTTCAAGTATTCCTCCCAGGGAATTTACATGAGGTCCGTGGCGGATAACCAGACGGCCGCCCTGTCCCTGGGGGTCCATGTGAAAAAGGTGTTTGCCCTGTCATGGGCCATAGCCGCAATGGTAGCCGCCTTGAGCGGGATCATCCTGGGTATCATGAACGGCATCAATGTCCACGAACTGAGTTCCGTGGGTCTGAAAGTTTTCCCCGTCGTCATCCTGGGCGGTCTGGACAGCATCGGGGGGGCAATCATCGGGGGTTTGATCATTGGATTGCTGGAGACATTCACCGGCGGGTACGTATCCACCTCTCTCAAGGACGTGATCCCATATATGGCCCTGGTATTCATCCTGTTGATCAAGCCGTATGGATTGTTCGGGCTTGTCGAAATCGAAAGGGTATGAGTTTGAGAAAACTGAATTTCCACCCCTGCGGCAATTACAAGGAGAGTTATTTCCAGGAACTCTCTATTTTCCAGACCGATTTTGGCAGGCTGTGGTCGGTTGTCGGGCTTATTGTCCTGTTTGGCGTTGTTCCTTTTCTGAGCGGCCCCTATACCCTGTACATAATAAATACTATCGGGATCGCCTCTATTGCGGCAATCGGCCTGAATATCCTGATCGGTATGACCGGACAGATATCCCTGGGCCACGGCGCATTCCTCGGAGTAGGCGCATACGCGGGGGCCGTGCTGGCAACATCCGCAAATTTCCCATTTTATCTCGCTATACCGGCTGCAGGTTTGGTAACGGCCATGGTCGGGATGGTATTCGGCATACCCTCGGGCAGGCTCAAGGGCCTTTACCTGACCATCGCCACTTTGGCAGGTCAATTCATAATCGAGTACATCCTGATCCACTGGGAAGGCGTGACCCGTGGGACAATGGGTATTACCCTGCCGAGCCCCGAGGTCCTTGGCATAGAGATAAGCGGGGACCGCAGCTTCTTCTACATTATTTTTATTGCTCTAGCCGCCCTGACCTGGGGGGCCGTGAACCTTGCCCGCACGAGGCACGGCCGGGCCTTTATTGCGATCAGGGATAATGACAGGGCAGCGGAGGGGATGGGCATCCCGGTGTTCCGCTTCAAGCTGCTCTCCTTCGGCGATCAGTTCGTTTTATGCAGGTGTTGCGGGGGCCATCTGGGCATATTATATGGTAAGCGTGACAACCGAGCCTTTCAATCTCACACTCTCGGTTGAATACATTGCGATGGTGATTATCGGAGGGCTGGGGAGCATCTCCGGGTCAATATTCGGCGCCGCATTCATTACCATTCTCAACGAACTCCTCCGGTATTTGACCGATTACCTCATGAACTCCGGCGGGATTGCCGGCATGGAGCTGAATTTTGCTCCTATCCGGGAACTGGTGTTCGGATTGGCAATCGTCCTTTTTATTTTAATAGAACCCAAGGGGCTGGCGGAAGTGTGGCGGATAACAAGGTCGAGTTTCAAACTCTGGCCGTTCTCATATTGACGGGTGATATATGGAAAATGAACTGCTGCTTCTCAATAACATAAGCGTTGTATATTCGGATGTGATCCAGGTCCTGAGGGGAGTTTCTCTCAAGGTGCCCCCAAACAGCATCGTATCGCTGCTGGGCGCAAATGGGGCGGGCAAGACCTCGACTCTCAAGGCCATATCCGGCCTGCTGAAACCGGAGAACGGAAGGGTTACGGAAGGCGATATAGTCTTCATGGGCAGGCAGATAAAGAATTCCTCGCCGGAGGAAATTACCAGGCTCGGCATAATCCAGGTCCTCGAGGGGCGGCAGCCATTCAAGTATCTGACCATCGAGGAAAACCTCAGGGTCGGAACCGCCGCCCGCCCGCATAAGCCATACCGGCAGGACCTGGAAATGGTCTACAATTACTTCCCCGCCCTGGTAAATAGAAAGAATGGGCTTGCCGGATATTGCAGCGGCGGAGAACTGCAGATGCTGGTAATGGGCCGGGCCCTGATGGCCCATCCCAAATTGCTGCTTCTTGATGAACCGTCACTCGGCCTGGCGCCCCTGGTGGTAGAAGAGATTTTCCGGATCATAAAAAGGATCAACGAGGAACAGGGGACGACGATAGTTCTTGTTGAGCAGAATGCCTCAATGGCATTGCGCATAGCCCATTACGGGTATGTCATGGAAAACGGAAAGATCATGCTGGAGGGGACTGCCCGGGAACTTCAGGCAAATCCCGACATAAAGGAATTCTACCTCGGAATGGGGGGGACTGGGGGAGGGGACCTCGGCCGGACGTATGATGATGTGAAGTCCTATCGCAGGAGAAAACGCTGGCTGTGATCAGCAGAAATCAAATTTGTTCTGGCGGAAAAGTCTCAGGCATGCGTCCACTACCTCGGCATCGTACAGGATGCCCCTTTTTTCTTCGAGTTCCGCAAGCGCCTTGTCCATGCCCAGCGCCGGCCTGTACGGTCTGTGGGAGGCCATTGACTCTACCACGTCGGCAACGCCGATAATCTTTGCTTCCAGAAGAATCTGCCCGCCTTTTAATCCGTTGGGGTATCCGGAACCGTTTATCCTCTCATGGTGCTGGTAAATTATTCTTGAGACCGGAAACGAAAAATCAATATTGCTGAGAATTTTACACCCGACTTCAGGATGGGCCTTCATCAGGTCAAATTCTATCTCTGTCAGCTTTCCGGGTTTGCAGAGCACCTCGGCCGGAATATAAATTTTGCCTATGTCGTGGATGAGTGACGCGATCTGGATCCATCCGATATGCTCCTCGGAGAGCCCCATTTCTTTAGCGATTGCGCAGGCAAGGTCCCTGACCCCTCTCTGGTGCCCTGCGGTGTATGGGTCGCGGATCTCCAGCATGTTCGTGATTGTCTGGATCGTCCCGTCCATCATTTTCTGGAGCTGGTTGAAGCTGCTCTTTAATTTTTCCTCAGCGGTCTTGCGCTCGGTGATGTCTTCGACTACGCCGTCTATCCACTGGATTGAACCGGAGCCGTTGTACTGCACTGTTGCTGCCAGGGAGACCCAGATGACTTCTCCCGTAATTTTGCGCAATTTGATCTGCTCGCTTTTGAGGTAACCCTGGTTTCTGGCCTTTTCAGCGATTAAGAAGGCGTCCGCCTTATCATTGAAATGGGCTAAGAACGGATGCAACAGCAATTCCTGTATGGAATCGAAACCCATGATCCTGGCCAGGGCCGTGTTTGCTTTTACAAGATGGGATTTGGGGGGAGATGAAATGCGGCAGACGCCGACGTTGATGCTTTCGATCAGGGAGCGAAAATCTATTTCGTCAGGTTCGGAAAATTTCAGTTTATTTTGCATCCATCAGGCCGATAATTAAGAGCTTCAGACAATCCAAATTTGATAATTCAGTAAGACTAAAACGGGATGCATCAGCTTCTCTAAGTCTATATATCAAAAAAGCCGTCCATTGCAAACAAACATTCTTAACAAGATTGGCGTTGAATCCCCTAAACCGCGGCCATGTCACGGATCTTGAGCTGTATGCTGGACGAGCCGTTCCATTTGTTCATCTGGGGAGTGAATATGATGTCGTGGAGGGGTTCGGAAATCCTGCTTAAAAGACTGCTTTTCCCAAACCATATTGAGTTGCGGGAGACGCCGTCTCCCGAGATGCGCATGCGCAGGTGCCTGTTTCCGGCGACAGAAAGCGAAGAGACCTGGACCTGTTTTGCATACAAAACCGGCTCCGGATTCATGCTGCCGAAGGGGGCAAGCATTTCGAACTGGCTGATCAGGTCTCCGTCAATTCCGTCAGGGTGCATTGAGCATCTATAACAGTTTGCGGCCCGAGATCGGATATATGGTTTGCTTATCAAGCATGCCGACAAAAACTCGTCTCTGAAGTCTTCGATTCTACCTTCCCTGATGGAGATGCCGGCGGCATATCTGTGTCCGCCATGGGCGAGGAGATATGAGTCGCAGAGCATTGAGGATTTCATGGAGATTGATTTCGTTCACACTCCTGCCGGAACCTTTGCCGACCCGTTTTTCAGGCTGATCAACATTACGGGCCGATAATAAACATCAACGAGCTTGGATGCGACTATTCCAATCACGCCCGGGTGCCACTCTTGCCGAACTCAAAATAAACGCGGGCTGCTGCGGGCAGACTCTTCGAACTTTCTATTGACCTAATGCTTCGGCCAGATATCACTTTTTCCAGCGACTGCCGCTCGCGGTTATAACTTTCCAGTTTGCGGGCTATGCCGCCGCTTCCGCCGGATTGTCTGTCAAAAGGAGCCTTGATCGAATCCTCGGGAGAGGCGATCCGTCCCGCGGCATTTATCCGCGGGATCAGGGTAAATGACGCAATGATGGAATCCAGCGACTGAATCGATGCCGCAGGCGCTCATCAAGGCGTTCAGGCCGACCCTGCTGCCCTTTATTGATGAGCTCCAGACCTATCCTGGTGAATATCCTGTTTTCATCTGCCAGTGGCGATATGTCGCCTATTGTGCCCAGGGCAACAAGATCAAGATATTCTTTCAGGTTGGGATAAGCTGTTTGAGACCAGAAACCCGCTTCTCGCAGCTTGCTCCTCAGGGCAATCAGGAAATTGAAGACGATGCCGACTCCTGCCAAGTTCCTTAAAAGGGAACCGGCAATCGGAACGGTTTGTATTTATTATAGCTGTTGCTTGAGGCAGGGTGCTGGGGACTTCATGATGGTCGAATACTATCGACATCGATCCCCAGCGAATTGGCGTAAGCGATCTCGTCATATCGGAGCTGCCGCAATCAACTGTTATGATGAGAGATGTGCCGTTTGCTTTTATTTTGTCTATTGCCTTCATGTTGAGGCTGTAGCCTTCCTCGACCCGGTCCGGAATGTAGTAGCGCGACATCGGCCTGATGTCCTTGAGGAATTTAACAGGATGACAAGAGAAGTAATGCCGTCGACGTCATAGTCGCCGTAGATGGTAATCCTCTCTTTCCGGGTGATTGCCCGGATGAGCCTTTCGACCCCATTGTGCATGTCTTTCATGAGAAATGGGCTGTGCAAATCTGAAAGGGATGGGAGAAAATATTTCCTTGCCTCTTCGGAGGTGGTTATGAGCGGTTTGCAAGGATGCGGCTGAGGACAGGGTGGATATGCGAGTTCTTTTATGAGAGCAGCGACTTGAGCCTCGGGGTGTCCTTTTCAGGAATTTTCCATTGGTCGTCGGGAGCAAGTCTGGACAGATTATCCATTCAGGTTTCGATTCAGAATTACTCTTGCTATTTATAAGTTTGAATGCTATCAAAAAAGCCTTTTTCCGGTTCAGCCAATGCCCTATAAATACCTTGAAATTGAAAAGAAAGAATATATCACGCCTGCAGTTTATAATTGAAGGCTATGAAGGGCTTGCGACGTGCTCGACTATTGATAAAAACAAAGCCGTTGTCAAGCTTTTTATCATGCCGGATTTTGTTCCGGAAGCCGCCGAACTCCTTGAGAATCTCAAGAATGAAATCGAGTTCGAGGAAACGCAATCGCCCGAAAACGAAGCAGCGGGGCCCCGATGATCTGATGCTTATGCTCACCCACACATGGATTCTCCGTGATTTTATCGGCGGCGAATTCATCCGCAACAAGGGACTTTCCGACCTCTACGTTTACAATATCATTCCCGACGTGCTGCCCCTCCACGAGGCAATATCAGCCGGGTACACTCACATGGCCGCCAGAAAAGGAGACCATCCGGACGAATTCAAAAAGGCGCGTTTCATAGATTTCCATCTGCTCGTTGACGATTACGCCCATTTTGGCGAAGGCGAACCGCGCCCGGGACAGTTCGACCCGCATTCAAGGGGCTACGCCTATGTGACCGGAAGGGAGATGCACGAACCGCTCCGGGACATTTATGCGCGCGCCGGAATTGAAATCAGCCTTTCCGAGTCGGCATACATGTGCCATGTCCTTGTTGAAATGGCCTTTGACCTTTCTTTGTTCGAAGGGGAAGAGGGCCTGCTCGAAGCCATGACAGACGCCATGGGGTTTACGCTTGAGAACAGGCTGGCGGACTTTGCGAGGACAGCGGGCTGGTATTATGACCTGGAAGCGGCGGTTATTGAGGGTACCTTGAAGAAAGCGGCTTTTCTGGCCGATCCGGACCGCATCAGGTCCTCGATGACCGTGGGCGGCCGCACGGGGCTTTTCCTGAAGAAATTCCGGACCGAGTTAAACCAGGGCTCCCGGCTCGAACTGGAGTCGCTTTTCCGCCGGGCGATGGAATTGACAAAAAACAAAGAAGCATTCCTCGGCGACATCAAAGGAATGCTTCAAAGATCGGGGTTTAAAGCAGTATTATGAGGCTTTTTTAACCAGACCGGAGCGCAGGCACCGGGTGCATATCTTTATTCTCGATGAGCCTTTTTCAGTCTGGATTTTTATTTTCTGCAGGTTCGGATACCAGACTTTCTTGGTCTTATTGTTGGCATGGCTGACATTGTTGCCCACAACAGGACCTTTTCCGCAGACTTCGCATACTCTGGACAATTTGAAAAATCCCCCTTGAGTTGAAATATGAATCCGATTTTTCTAAGCTAATTGCCCGGATTTTGCAAGCTTTATTTGAATCTCTCTTAATTCTTCATTGACTGGGGCTGCCCCGTTGTTTCCAGGACCTGCATCCAGATATTTCCTTCCGGGTCCACCGTTTTCCTTTTGGATGCAACCGCCGTCAACGGCAGATGAACGAACACGTCGTTGACAAGCCCTACCACCATGCCCGTCTTTCCCGCCATGCCGGCGTGCACGGCATACTTGGCCAGGGAGCCGCAGAACAGGCTGTCGCTGGCGTTGGCCGCCACGCTGCGGATCATGTAGCTGGGGTCAAAATACTTGAGGTTGATCTCCATATTTATCTTCTGGAAATACTCCTCGATGCGCGTCTTGAGCAGCAGGCCTATATCGAAAAGCCTGATATTGCCGGAGGCGTCCCTTCCGACCTCTTTTTTCTCCTCGAAAAAGTCCTGCCCCGCCCCCTCGGCGACGATAACCACGGCATGGCTCCTCTTCAGGAGCCTCTCCTCCAGGATCTTGAGGAAACCGTTGGGCCCGTCAAGGTCAAAGGGGATTTCCGGGATGAGCACGAAATTGACATCGGCCAGCGCCAGGGCGGCATAAGCCGCGATGTGGCCGGACTGCCTGCCCATGAGTTTTACGAGGCCGATGCCGTTCAGGGCCCCCTTGGCCTCGTTGTGGGCGCAGCGCACCGCGTGGGACGCCTCGGAAATGGCCGTGTCAAAACCAAAGCTCTTCTGGATCAGGGCCAGGTCATTGTCAATGGTCTTGGGAATGCCGATGATGCTGATTTTCAGGCTGCGGCGCATTATCTCGTTCGTGATCAGTTCCGCCGCCCTCATTGTCCCGTCGCCCCCGATGCAGTAAAGCATGCTGATGTTCATGCGCTCCAGGGCGTCCACCATTTCACCAATGTCCTGGCTGCCCCGGGACGACGAAAGCATGCTCCCGCCGAAAGTGTGGATCGTATTGACCGCCTCGGGGTCGAGGTTCACCGTATCGTGGCCGTATTTCGGTATGAGGCCCCGGTACCCGTACCTGATCCCGAATATGTTTCTGACCTGGTACCTGTGAAAAAGTTCGAGCACTATGCCGCGAATCACGTCGTTGATCCCCGGGCAGAGTCCCCCGCAGGTCACGATCGCGGCTTTCGCCTTGGAGGGATCAAAATAGATCTTCTCACGCGGCCCTGCAATCTCGAGGGACAGGGGATTGCCGTCGGGATCCTTGAGTTCGTCATAATGCCCGGAGTAGATATTGAACAGGATCCCTTCGTCATCACTCTTGAAATACCCGCTGCTTATGGGAGAAGCAATCTTCCTCTCTCCCAGCGACATTATTGCAAAATGGTCCTGGTCACCCATAACTATCCTCCGGATCGGATACTCCTCTCAACAGGGTTAATGTACCCCATTATTACGAATTAATCGATTTTTCTGAATTGTTTATAATCCGAATCGGCCGATAAAACGCTAAAAATCCGTCACTGGCGGGTTATGAATTGCAGCCGGGCCGACCCTGGGGTGCCCCTTGATAATGACTTTCCTGCCGTTCACTTCCAGTTTCCCTTCGGCAAAAAACTGGATAGCCTGAGGGTATATCCGGTGTTCCTGTTCGAGGATCCTGGCGGCCAGGGTGTCCTCCGTGTCGTCGTCAAAAACCGGGACGATCGCCTGGATTATGATGGGGCCTGTGTCGACGCCGGAATCCGCGAAATGTACCGTGCACCCCGAAAACTTGACGCCGTAATCAAATGCCTGTTTCTGCCCATGGAGGCCGGGGAAGGAGGGCAGCAAGGCCGGATGGATGTTCATGACCCTCATCGGGAATTCCTGAAGGAAAGCCGGGGAAAGGACCCTCATGAAGCCTGCCATGACGACGAGCTCGACGCCGTGCCCTTTTAAAATTTCCGCCATCTTCCTGTCGAAGTCATTCCTGTCCGGAAAATCCTTGTGGCTCATGAGGGCGGTCGGTATGCCGTGTTTGGCGCACCTCTCCAGGGCAAAGGCCTGGGGATTGTTGCAGATCACTATGCTGATTTGAGCGCTGAGCCTGCCCTGCTCGATTTTATCTATGATCGACTGCAGGTTTGAGCCGCTTCCCGAAACGAGGACCCCGATCTTAAGCATAACGTCTAATCCTGGCCGAACACTACCGAAGGCTGGCCTTCTTCCTTCTTTTCAACGACCCCGATTATGGTTGCCTGCTCTCCCAGGGCGCCCAGCCGTTCCAGGATATCCTTCTTTTCCTTGTCGGGGACGATCAGGACCATTCCGATGCCCATGTTGAAAACGCGGTACATTTCCATGGTGTCGATCCCGCCCAGGCGCTGGATGAAATCGAAGACAGGCGGAATATCCCAGCTCCCCGCCTTGATTTTGGCGCGGCACGGGTCGGGCAGGACGCGGGGGATGTTGTCGATGAATCCGCCGCCTGTGATGTGGACAATGCCTTTGATGTTGAAATTCCTGCACAGGTTGAGGACGGATTTCACATAAATCCTGGTAGGCCGGAGCAGTTCCATGCCGAGGACATCGTTCAGCTCGTCCCGGAAGGCCTTCACATCGAGTTTCGCTATATCGAACAGGACCTTTCGGACCAGGGAGAAACCGTTGCTGTGCAGGCCGTTCGAGGCGAGGCCGATGAGGGAGTCGCCGACGCTGACAGCCGAGCCGTCGATGAGCTTCTCCGAGTCAACGATCCCCACGCAGAAGCCGGCCAGGTCGTATTCGCCGGGGCCGTAGAATCCCGGCATCTCCGCGGTTTCCCCGCCCAGAAGGGCACAGCCCGCATCCGTACAGCCCTTCGTTATGCCTTCCACGATGCTGACGCTCGTATCGAGGCTCAGCGCGCTGCAGGCTATATAGTCAAGAAAGAACAGCGGCTCAGCGCCGTTGACCACAATGTCATTGACGGACATGGCGACAAGATCGATCCCGACGGTATCGTGCTTATCCATCATCTGGGCTACCTTCAGCTTCGTCCCCACGCCGTCGGTTGAAGAAACGAGCAGGGGGCTCTTGAATTTTGCCGTATCCAGGTGGAAAAGGCCCGCAAACTTGCCGATGTCGCCCCTGACCTCCTTGCGGAAGGTGTTACGTATCAGGGGCTTAATGCGCTCTACAAAGAGATTGCCCTTGTCGATGTCAACTCCAGAATCCTTGTACGATGTCCGTTTTTCCATTCAAATCAGGCCTTTGCATTAATTGTGATAATCATTTATAAATACTGGGGTTAATTACAGCAGATTGTTTTAAAAGTCAATCCGACAAGGGACGGACAAGGGCGCGAAATGGATATGAAGGACATTATCGAAAAAATCGAGCGGCCCCTGCTGTTCGCGTCGCGCGAGGATTTCCGGTACATCGGCCAGGTGAAAGGGCTTGAGAACCTGGTCATGAAAAATCTTTTCGAGCTTAAGTCCATCTGCGGGGGGCGGGACTTTTTAGGGAAGCTCCTATCCGATTTAGAAAATGCCTTTCAAGGTTTTGAAGGCGTCTGCCGTCGATCTTAAAATACAGTGCCTGAGGACATCCCTGGTCAAGCTCGAGCAAATCAAGGGCACCCTGTGCAAAGATGAGCACAGCAGCCCCGACAAACTGGAAGAATCAGCCTCCCCTGCTTTCCCAGCCCGTCCAGTACATCAAGGGGGTCGGCCCGAAAATAGCCGCGATGTTCGAGAAAAAGGGGATCAGGACCGTTGAGGACCTGCTTTACTTCCTGCCCCGCCGGTATGAGGACCGGAGGTCTATAAAACCCATTGCCAAGCTGCAGCCGGGGGCAAGGGAGACATTCATCGGGACGGTCATCTCATCGGAAATAAAGAGATATCGGAGGATAAGGGTATTCGAAGTCAAGTGCGGCGGATGAAAGCGGGTTAATCAAAGCAAAATGGTTCCACGGCGCCCACACTTACCTCAAGGAGACATTTACGGCAGGCAGGAAGGTTATCTTGACAGGGGAAGTGAGGGGCAATTTCATCCTCAAGGAAATGGTCCATCCCGATTATGAACTGGTCGATGAGGATGATGACAATCGATTTGCTGGATTTCAGGAGGATCGTCCCCGTTTACTCGGAAACGGAAGGCCTGCACCAGAAAAAGATAAGGAGGACAGTGCGCCAGGCCCTGGACCTTTACGCCGGCCGCCTCGAGAGCCCCCTGCCGGAGGGTATCTGCCGGAGGCTCAGCCTGCCTTCCATCCGTGGAAGCACTCGAGGCAGCCCATTTCCCCGCAGCGACGGAAGACATAAACCCGTGCAACAATATGGCCTCACCCGCCATACGGAGGCTGGTGTTCGACGATTTCTTTTATTTCGAGCTGGGGATGGCTTTGAGGAAAAAGAGCAACGTCCTTGAAAAAGGGATAGCATTCCGTAAAAGCGGAAAGCTGGTCGATAAATTCTACAGGTCATTGCCGTTTGAACTCACCCAGGCGCAGAAGAGGGTAATAGGGGAGATCCATGGCGGATATGGCAAGGCCCTGCCAGATGAACAGGCTCCTGCAGGGCGACGTGGGCTGCGGCAAGACAGCTGTTTCTTTTTCCGCAATGGCCCTGGCGTGCGAAAACGGCTATCAGTCGGCCATCATGGCGCCGACGGAAATACTGGCAAACCAGCACTTCCGGAACATCGAACGCTGGGCCGAAATCCTGGGACTCAGGGCCGCCCTGGTGACCGGCAGCAGGAAAGGGGCGGAGAGAAAGGGACGGCCGGCCAGATCGAAGCCGGCGAAATCGATATAATCGTCGGCACGCATGCCCTTGTCCAGGAGGGCACAAAATTCCGGCGCCTCGGCCTGGCCGTGATTGACGAGCAGCACAGGTTCGGGGTGGTGCAGAGAGCGACGCTGCGGGAAAAGGGCAAATGTCCCGACGTCCTGTTCATGACGGCAACCCCGATTCCGCGGACGCTGGCGATGACCGTCTATGCGGACCTCGACCTTTCCGTGATCGACGAATTGCCGCCCGGGGAAGCAGCCCATCCGCACAAAAGTATTCTTCGAGAGGGAGCGCGACAGGGTATACGAAATAATCACGAAAGAGGTAAAGAAGGGCAGCCAGGCATTCATAGTTTATCCCCTCGTGGAAGAGTCCGAGGCCCTCGACCTCAGGGACGCCACCAGGATGGCGGGGCACCTGCAGAAAGAAATCTTTCCGGACCTGCGGGTCGGCCTTATCCACGGCCGGATGGGGTTGAGGAAAAGGACGGCGTCATGGCGGCATTTTCCTCCCGGGACATCGACATCCTTGTCTCGACGACGGTGATCGAGGTCGGGATTGACATCCCGGAAGCGTCCCTGATGGTGATCGAGCATGCCGAGCGCTTCGGCCTCTCCCAGCTCCATCAGCTCCGGGGCCGGGTCGGCAGAGGTGCAAAGGCATCCTACTGCATCCTCATGACGGACTTCAAAAAGACCGAAACCGCGACGCGCCGCCTCCGGGTCATGGAGCAGACCAACGACGGTTTCAAGATAGCCGAGGAAGACCTCAGGATCAGGGGGCCGGGAGACCTGATGGGCATTCGCCAGTCGGGCCTGCCGGATTTCCGGGTCGCGAATATCCTGCGGGACGGCAGGCTCCTCCACGAGGCGCGCACCGAAGCGTTCGCCCTCGTGGAATCAGACCCCGGACCTGTCCAGGCCAGAGCACAGGCTCCTCAAGGAAGTCCTGATCACGGAGGTGGGGGGGCAAGCTCCAGCTGGCCAAAACCGGCTGAAATCCGGCTTTGTGTACTTGATGATGTTTGGGCCGGCGCATAAAGGGTATTTGACAAAAAGGGTGTGCTGTTATAGAAAACTTTGTTTTAAAACGACATTTGGCGGGGCAGGGAAATGAAAGATATTATTGTCGGGCTTATCGGTTTTGGCACCGTCGGTACAGGAGTCGTGCGCCTGCTCCAGCAGAACATGTCGCAGCTGGAGCGGAGGCTTGGCGCAAGGATCATCCTGAAGAAGATTGCGGACCTGGATATCGTGTCCCCCCGCGGGGTATCGATCAACCGCAACCTGCTGACGAAAGATGCCGGCGAAGTACTCGATGACCCCGAGATATCCATTGTCATTGAACTGATGGGCGGCCTCGAGCCGGCCCGGTCTTTCATCCTGCATGCGATGCGCAACAAGAAGCACGTGGTGACTGCAAATAAAGCCCTGCTCGCCAATTTCGGCGACGAGATATTCGCCGCGGCGGAAAGCGAGAATGTGGATATAGGCTTTGAAGCCAGCGTCGGCGGGACCATACCCGTGATAAAGACAATAAAGGAAAGCCTTGCCGCCAACAGGATCAAGAGCATTTTCGGGATAATGAACGGCACCTCCAATTACATCTTGAGCAAGATGACGGATGAAGGCAAGGCCTTCGGCGCGGTGCTCAAGGAGGCCCAGGAGCTCGGTTTTGCCGAGGCCGATCCCACCAACGACATAGAGGGGATTGACACAGCGCACAAACTGGCGATCATCCTTGCCCTCTCGTATGGGAAACGTGTAAAGCTGGAGGACATTTACCGGGAGGGGATCTCGAGAATCGAAAAGCAGGACATCGAATTCGCCCGGGAACTGGGCTACAGGGTGAAACTGCTTGCCATCGCCAACCAGAGGCAGGACGTGGTGGAGGCGAGGATCCACCCGACGATGATCCCCTTCGACCACCTCCTGGCCAACGTCAACGGCAATTACAATGCGTTTCACATCGTGGGGGACGCTTCGGATTCAATCTTCCTTTACGGACAGGGGGCCGGAATGATGCCGACCGCCAGCGCCGTAGTGAGCGATATAATGGACATATCGCGCAACATGCTCAAAGGCATCTCCAGGAGGCTCCCGGCCCGGGCGCTCGAGGAAAAAACGATAGAGAATATATCGCTCTTGCCGATGGACGAAACGGTGACAAAAAATTACTTCCGTTTCTCCGCTGTCGACAGGCCCGGCGTCCTTTCCAAGATTGCCGGGATACTCGGGGCCAACGACATCAGCATCGCCGCGGTCATCCAGAAGGGCAGGAAGCTCGACGGCGCGGTGCCGGTCGTGATGACCACGCACGAGTCGAAAGAGAAGAACGCGAAAGCGGCCCTGCAGTTAATCGACCAGCTGGATGTGGTTCAGGAAAGCACTGTCCGGATAAGGATAGAAGACGAGAACCTTAAATAGATCAGGTACTGATGAAATGAAATATATCGTGCTGCTGGGAGACGGGATGGCGGACGAGCCCATTGCCGAGCTCGGAATGAAGACGCCCCTCGAGTGCGCAAACACTCCCAACATGGACAGGATAGCAGCCAGAGGGCACCCTGGGCCTGGTTTACACGATCCCGGAAGGGTTCCCGCCCGGGAGCGATGTCGCGAACCTGTGCGTCCTCGGTTATGACCCTCGCCTCTCATACAGCGGCAGGGGGCCCCTGGAGGCCGCCAACATGAACGTGAAACTGGGCCCGATGACGTTGCATTCCGCTGCAACCTCGTGACCATCGGCGAAGACGGTTCCATGCAGGACTATTCCGCGGGACATATCACAAACGAGGAGGCAAACAGGATTATCCTGGACCTGCAAAGGGAATTCGGGTCGTCTTCCATCATGTTCGTCCCCGGGGTCAGCTACAGGCACCTTACCGTCTGGAGGGACGGCGCTGAGTCGGCCGAGACCACACCTCCGCATGACATCGTGGGCCGGAACTCGGCCGATTATCTGCCCAGGGGCGCCCGGTTCTGAAGGCATCCGGGAGCTGATGGAAACTGCCGCGAAATTTCCTGGCAATCCACCCGGTGAACCTTTCCCGGATCGAAAAGGGAAAGCGGCCGGCAAATTCTATCTGGCTCTGGGGGCAGGGCAGGGCGCCGAAAATCGAGCCGCTCTCGAAGAAATACAATCTCAGGGGCGGCATCATCTCCGCGGTCAATCTCCTCAACGGCATAGGAGTTTATGCCGGGCTCGAAGTCATCCGCGTCGAGGGCGCTACCGGCTATATAGATACCAACTATGTGGGCAAGGCACAAAAAGCCCTTGAGAGCCCTCCGCTCAATGGATTTTGTTTTTGTCCATGTGGAGGCTCCCGACGAGATGTCCCATGAGGGAAACATCGAGGGAAAGATAAGGGCCATCGAGGATTTCGATGCGAAGGTAGTGGGGACGGTCCTCGACGGCCTGGCCGGGTTCGGGGATTACCGGGTCCTCGTGATGCCTGACCACCCGACGCCGATCAGGATCAGGACCCATTCCTCCGGGCCGAGCCCGTTTGCGGTCCTTTCCTCGAAGGCCGGGGAGAACATGCGCCCGGGGTTATCCTACAGTGAAAAGCAGGCCGCAAGCTCCGGCATTTCGGTCTCGCCGGGCCATCTCCTGATGGACATCTTTATAAAAAACTGGGGTGATTTCGTTGCGGGAAAAGAGCAGTTGAAATCCGTGTGATCTATGCCGACACGGATGCCATGGGTGTGGTCTATCACATGAACTACATCCGCTGGTTCGAGATCGGCAGGACTGAGCTGATCCGCGACATGGGCGTAGTTTACGCGGACCTGGAAAAGCAGGGGTATCACCTGCCTGTGACCGAGCTTCACTGCCATTACCTGTCGCCCGCGAGGTATGACCAGATCGTCTGCGTCAAAACAAAAATAGCCTACATGAGAAGGGCGAGCATCAAGTTTGAATACGAGGTTTATGAAAAATCCAGAAAACAGGCTCCTGGTTGAAGGTTTTTCCGTCCATGCATTTATAGACGGCAGGGGAAAAATAGTGAGGCCGCCCGAGGAAGTGGCGGACAAAATCAACCAGGAAATGGCAAGAGAAATAAGCCCGAAGGGGGAAAGATGGCGGAGAGAATTACGAAAAAAGATTTGAAAAAGCCGGACCAGCTCCAGACGACCACGGAGAAGCTGCTCCAGTATGCCCGGGAGAACATGCAGAAGATAATCGTTGGTTCGGCCGTTTGCGTTGCCGTGATTGCCCTGCTGTCCGGCTGGTACATTTACAGCCACTTCAATGAGAGAAAAGCGCAGGAGCTGTTCGGTTACGCCATAAGCATGACGGCCTCCAACCCGGCCGCGGGTCAAGCCGTCGCAATGATGGAGATCGAAAAACTCCGCGAGGTGGTGTCAAAGTACCCGAATACGGACGCCGCCAACCTCTCGCGATACACGCTGGGCGCCGTGTACTTGAAAGTGAATGAAATCGATAACTCGATAAAGTTCTACGAGGAATTTATATCGAAATCCGGCGGGAGCGAACTGAAAGCCCTGGCGTATAACGGCCTTGGGTACGGCCATGAAGCCAAGGGCGATTTTGCGGGGGCCTTCAAATACTTTGAGGAAGCGGCGAAGAGCCCGGAAGGCGCCGCCTTCAGGGGTGCGGCTTACCTCAACGCCGGCCGGGCGGCGGAGCAGCTCAAAGACCGGCAGAAGGCTCTGGACAGCTATAAGAAGGCGCTGGAGAGCAAGAACGACTCAATGACAGAGATGTTTCTGAAGAGAAAGATTTCAGAACTGGAATAGAAGGGAAATAATGGAAAAGAAGATATATTCGGGAAACGAGGCGATTGCCAGGGGGGCATTTGAATGCGGGATACGCTTCGGCGCTGCCTATCCCGGGACCCCGAGCACGGAAATTATGGAAGAGTTTGCGAAATACCCGGGTGTTTATGCAGAATGGTCGCCCAACGAGAAAGTGGCTCTCGAGGTCGCCATAGGCGCGGCCCTTGCCGGGGAAAGGACCATGGCGGCCATGAAGCACGTCGGCGTCAATGTCGCGGCCGACCCCCTGTTCACCGTGAGCTACACGGGAATCGAGGGGGCGCTGGTCATTGTCTCTGCCGATGACCCCTCGCTGCACAGCTCCCAGAACGAGCAGGACAACCGCAACTACGCCAAGTTTGCCAAGATACCCATGCTGGAGCCGGGTGACAGCCGGGAAGCCAAGGAGTATGTGAAGCTTGCCGTTGAGATCAGCGAGAAATTCGACACGCCCGTGTTCCTGAGGTCGACAACGAGGGTATCCCACTCCAAATCAATAGTCGAACTCGAGGAGCCCCGGGCGCATGAGGACAAGACCGCACTGAAGACTGACGCGCCCAAGTATGTCATGGTCCCGGCCAATGCCCGGGTGAGGCGCCGCGCGGTCGAAGAGAGGACGGCGCGCTTGAGGGAATTCGCGGAGACATTCCCGGAGAACAGGGTCGAGATGAACAGCCCCGAGATCGGCTTTATCACGGCCGGGATCGTGTACAATTATGTGAAGGACGTTTTCCCCGGCTGTTCGTTCCTGAAACTGGGGATGGTTTACCCGCTGCCGGAAAAACTGATCCGGGACTTCGCTTCCAAAGTGAAGAAGCTTTATGTCGTGGAAGAGATGGACCCTTTCCTCGAAGAACAGATCAAGGCAATGGGTATCCAGGCGGAAGGAAAGTCCGTTTTCCCTTACACGGGCGAATTCGACCCCGGCATTATAAAAAAGTCGATTGAGGGATCCGCGGATCCGGCTTGCCCGGTCGACGCCAGCCAGATCCCGCCCCGCCCGCCCAATCTGTGCCCGGGTTGCCCGCACCGGGGCGTGTTCTACGTGCTGGGAAAACTGAAGGCTTACGTCGCCGGCGATATAGGCTGCTATACCCTGTCCTTCATGAAGCCGCTTGAGGGCCTCCACTCCTGCATCTGCATGGGGGCAAGCATCGGGATGGCCCACGGCATGAGCAAGGCGCTGCGCGATAAGGGCAAAGGCAAGGTGGTCGGGGTCATAGGGGATTCCACTTTCATCCATTCTGGGATCACTCCACTCCTCAACATGGCATACAACAGGAGCAACGCCCTGATTGTCATCCTGGATAACCGTACGACGGCGATGACCGGCATGCAGGACCACCCGGCGACGGGCGTGACTTTGCAGGGAGAAAAGACCAAGAGCGTCGACATTGCCGTACTGGCCGGGGCCCTTGGGATTGACAGCGTCAGGAAGATAGACCCGTTCAAGATAAAAGAGACCCGGGCAGCGGTAAGGGAGGAACTGGAAAAGGAAGGCCCGTCGGTAATTGTCTCAGAGGCGCCCTGCGTGTTCCTGGTCAAGGGCCGGACAAAGCCCCTGAAGGTCGACAGGGATAAATGCATCGGGTGCAAGGTCTGCACCGGACTGAATTGCCCCCCGATATCGTTCAAGAAATATGATGAACCCATAACCAGGGACGGCAAGAAGAAGATCCCGGGCTTCTCTTTCATTGACCCGAGCCTGTGCAACGGCTGCTCGCTTTGCCAGCAACTGTGCCCGCAGCGGGCAATCGGGGAGGATGACAATATGAATTCTGACAATGTAAAAAGCATACTGCTGGCGGGAGTGGGGGGACAGGGAGTCCTCAGGGCGAGCGACATAATCTGCCAGGCGCTGCTGGAGGCCGGGTTTGACACAAAGAAGAGCGAAGTGCACGGGATGGCCCAGAGGGGCGGCTGCGTCACGAGCCACGTCCGCTACGGGCAGAAAGTCTATTCGCCTCTTGCCAGGAAGGGCGACGTTCAGATACTGCTGTCGTTTGAGAAAGTCGAGACCTTGAGATACCTTGATTTTCTGAACCCAAACGGTATTATAATTATGAACGAGGAGGAGGTCTATCCACCGGCTGTTAACCTTGGGATCATGGAATATCCAAAGGATATACTCCAACAGTTAAAGGGCAGCTTTAAAGATGTCCTCGTGGTCAATGCCCCGGTGCTGGCCCTGAAAGCCGGAAACTTGAAGGCAGTCAATACCGTAATGCTCGGGGTGGTTTCCAGGTTCCTGGATGTGAGCGAAAGCATCTGGGAGAATGTCCTGAGGAAGAGCTTTCCCGAAAAGCTCATCAAGATCAATGTCGAGGCGTTCAGGTTGGGCAAAGAGGCATCTTAATGCCGAAACCGCACCGCAGCGCAGTCATCTTTTTTGTCCTGCTGCTGAGCCTTGTCTCAGCTGAGGTGAATGCGGCGGATACCGAAGGCGCGGCCCTTTTCGGGTTCGCGGAGCAGTTATTCAGCGAAGGCGATTATTTCCGCGCCATCACGGAATATAAAAGGTTCATTTATTTCAACCCGTCTGATGAACGCGCCCGGAAATCGCTGTTCAGGATCGCGGAGAGCTATTATCGCGCAGGCCGATGGGAGGAAGCGATTACTGCCGCAGACAACTTCCTCGACAAGTACCCGGAAAGCGCATTGACCGACGAGGCCCTTTACCTCAAGGCATCGGCCCAGAAGAGTTTGAAAAGGTACAGTGAATCCCTGACCGTATTCGAGCAGGTGGCCAGGAGGGGCACCGAACCCTTTAAGAGCCGGGCGATATATCAGAGCGCCCTGATTTTTGCCGAACGCAGCGACTGGGAAAAGGCCCGGGCCGAGTTGGCGAAGATGCCGCAGGGAAGCCCCCTTTACCCGGCGGCCAGATCGTTTGCCGAGGGGTTGAACAGGATTGGCGATATACCGCAGAAATCTCCGGCCGTGGCCGGCACACTGGCCGCTGTTTTGCCCGGTGCGGGGCATGTATATACTGAACGCTACAGGGACGCACTCGTAGCTTTTTTGCTCAATGGCGCGTTCATCTGGTCGGCTGTCGAACTTTTCCACCACGATCACTATGTTACCGGCGGTATAGTCACATTCTTCGAGATTGGCTGGTACAGCGGGAACATTTACAGCGCTGTGAGCAGCGCTCACAAGTACAACGAAAGGTCCAAAGGGGAGTACCTTAAAGGTCTGCAGGAAAAAAGCGCCCTGTCTATCAGTTATAATCCCGACCATGGGAAATTCCTGAAGCTCTCCTTCAGTTTTTGATGAAACAGGCACTGACTGCATTATTTGTTTTGATGATTAGCACATCGCCGGCCTGGGCCGCCGATTCATTCGCGCCCTGGGATTTCAATGCGGCCCCCGCAAAGGGGGATCCGCGCGGGCAGGAAATGTCGCCGGGAGCAAAGCTGCTCGTGCTTGCCGTCAATTTTTACAGGGAAACGATATCCCACGTTGATGGGGAGAGGTGCAGAATGTACCCCAGCTGCTCTGCATATTCCCTTGAGGCAATCAAGAAGCACGGCTTCTTTTCAGGTTATGTGATGACTGCGGACCGCCTGATTCACGAGAGCAACGAAATGGACCACGCGCCGAAAATCATATTGAAAAACGGCAAGGAGAGGTACTACGATCCCGTTGGGTCCAATGATTTCTGGTGGACGCAACAATAGGGGACATGGATTATGGCTGAAGACTATTACAAGGTATTGGGACTGGAAAAAACCGCGAGCGCCGACGATATCAAGAAAGCATACCGGAAACTCGCCCTCAAGCACCATCCCGACCGCAACCCCGAGAACAAGAAGGCGGCCGAGGAGAAGTTCAAGAAAATCAGCGAGGCCTATGCCGTCCTCAGCGATCCGGAAAAGCGCCAGCAATATGACAATTTCGGCTCCGAGGCTTTCGGCCAGAGGTTCAGCCAGGAAGACATTTTCCGGGGATTCGACATAAACGATATCCTGAGGGACCTGGGATTTGGGGGACTCGGCGGGGGCGGGTTCACAATTTTCGGGGGAGGGGGAGGAAGAGGGCGCAGGCAGACATACACCCAGCGGGCCGACCCGTACGGAGAATATTTCGGCGAACAGCAATTCGGCGGGCAAATGCGCCAGAGAGGCGAGGACATCGAATACAATTTGTCGATTTCCCTAGAAGAAGCAGCGAACGGCGCAGAGAAGAAAATCGCCCTGAAGCAGGGCGGTGCGACCCAGGAAATCAAGGTCAGGGTACCTCCCGGGATAAGTTCGGGGCAGAAATTAAGGCTTTCGGGTAAAGGGCAGCCGGGTATGAGCGGCGGTCCCGCCGGCGACATCTATCTTAACATCCAGGTCCTGCCCCACCATCTTTTTATCCGGGAAGGTGATGATCTGGTGACTGAAGTTGAAGTCAGGTTTTCTCAAGCCGCTCTTGGTACCACCATCGATGTCCCGACCCTTTCTGGCCAGCAAAAGAGAATCAAGGTGCCTGCCGGTGCGCAGAACAACATGAGGATCAGGATGAAGGGTTTTGGCATGCCCCGCTTCAAGGGAAGCGGCAAGGGAGACGAATATGTGAAATTAAGTGTCGTCGTCCCCAGAAAACTTACCGATAAACAGCAGGAACTTGTCAAAAAATTATCTGAAGAAGGACTTTAAATATATTAAGTAATCCGCTTTAATTAGTTTATGTAACCTATTATTATTATAAACTTTATTACTGCATGCGAGAATAGCCGATATGCCTAAGCGATTTGTTGATTTGAGTATAACAATTGAAACGGGCCTGCCCAGTGATCCGCCGATGATGCAACCCAGGGTCGATTATATCAGCCATTCCCAGGGCGCAGACCAGATGCTGGATTTTTTCCCGGCATAACAGAAAGAGGACCTTCCGTCCGGGCTTGGATGGGCTGTCGAATTTTTGCATATTTGCACTCATGGCGGTACCCATCTGGACGCACCGTTCCATTACCATCCCAGGATGGACCGTGGTGCCGAGGCCCTGACGATCGACCAGATCCCCCTGGAATGGTGCTTCGCCAATGGAGTGCTTCTGGACTTCAGGCATAAGACCGACGGTGACTATATTACAGTGGGCGATCTCGAAAGCACCCTTGAAAAGATTAATTACGAGATAAAACCCTTCGATATCGTTTTGATTCAGACCGGGGCCGATGAATTTTGGGGGAAACCGGAATACCTCGTGAAGGGGGCCGGAATGAGCCGGGAGAGCACGCTTTGGCTTCTTGACAAGGGCGTGAAGGTCGTCGGCATCGACGCCTGGAGCTGGGACCGGCCGTTGCCGTTCATTGCCGCGGATTTTAAAAAGCATGGGGACTCCCGGGTAATATGGGAAGCTCATTTCGCGGGAATAGAAAAAGGGTATTGCCATATGGAGAAGATGGCGAACCTTTCGGCGATCGGAAGGCCGCACGGATTTATGGTCGCTTGTTTCCCCATAAAGATCAAGGGGGCGAGCGCCGGCTGGACAAGGCCCGTGGCGATAGTAGAGGAATAGAGGATTTTTCAAGGGGCCCGTGGTCGGGCCCTTTTTTTTGATTATATTAACGTCCTATAAGATATGTTATGTAAACTATAATTATCTTCAGGCCGAATTATTTCTGATCTTAAGATCCCCCCTGCCGGTTTAACTTTTTGCCCTTAACCGGCGAATTTTAGCAACATTTGAGCAATACTCTCATGTATTCCTTCACCTTTCTCAAGTTCAGCAGTGAAACTCACAAATAAGCACAACTACGCGAAATTGTGACGTGAATCATAGAAATTGAAATGCGGCATGATAACATTCTTAACAAAAGCGACATGCCAACTTTCACTTGCTTAGGACCTTCGTTTCATATATGGAGACGGGGCTTTTCTGCCGCAGAAATACCAGGCGGAAAACGAAGCCGAAACATAATCAAAAGGAAAACCGCAAACATGTTAAAAAAAATAGCACTTTTCACACTTGGAAGTCTCTGTGGCATCACCCTCTTCTCCTGGATAGCCTTCGCACAAGAGGAGAACGCTGGTGCCGCGCGAGTACGGGCCTGGAATAATCGCCTCTTACAGATCCACGGAGAGATGCAGGGTGCTGCACCGAACGAGGAGGCTATTCTCCGGAGCCGCGCTGCCGCCATAATCGGGGAGCGTTCGGACGAGTTGAGGGCTCTCGTTAAGGAGGATCCGCAACAGGCCTTGTCTCTCGCGTTCTCAGCCCCAGTTGCTCGCTGACCTGACCGCCAAGTTTCCGGGGGCGGCGGCGAAACTCGAGTCGCGAGGAAAGTGGAGTGGTCCGATCGAATACTTCCACGGGGATGACGCTGCGTTGACATACCCCGAGTCGTGGATAAATATGCATACCGGGACGGAAACACTGGAGGTTTATTTTGCAGAAACGATTCCCGCGGGACTGACGAGCAGCGTCGTACTCGAGGTCCAGGGTGTCCGGGTTGGTGACCGTGTTGCCGCTGATGGCGGCACGGTTCTGTCCTCCCCCGCTGGCCAGGCCTGCAGCACGACAGGCGAGCAGAAGATAGCCGTGTTCCTGGTGACAGCTCCGGGGGTGACACCCCCTCCCGGAGTGACGCGGGAAAGCGTATATGGCGCATTTTTCGGGACGACGGGCCGCTCGCTCGACGGTTTCTGGAAGGAGGCGTCGTACGGACAGACATCTGCGGCGGGTAATGTGTTTGGGTGGTATACACTTAGTGAGCCCTACACTTGCGCTACAATGGACCAGGCGCTTAACGAGGCCGTTGCGCTCGCGAGTGCTGAGGGAGCCAACTTCCAGGACTACACCCGCCTATTCGTAATATATCCCAATGTTGGCTGTGTAGCCGGCTTTGCGCAGAGCGGCTGCTCAACCCGCAATTCCCCTTCTGGTTCTTTTACAGCGTCCGCTACTTACATTGCGGCCGAGTACATGACGGGCGATCAGGGCGTCCAGCTCGTGACCCATGAGGCTGGGCATAACCTTGGACTATTGCACGCCGGCACGCTCGGCTTTGGCGCCGAACCCCTCGGGCCGGTGGAAGCGCCGCTACGCTGAGTGAATTCGGCGACTACTGGTCAACCATGGGATCAGAAACTCTCGGTATATACCCGGCGCCACAGATGGCAAAAGTGCTGGGCTGGATGACGGAAGGGACGGACTACCAGGTGGTGCAGAATACGGTACATGGTCATTGGAGCCGCTTGAGATTAACTCGGCCGGGCTCCGGGCTATCAAGATCCAGCGAGGCACCGGCAACGATGCCTGGCTCTGGGTCGAATACCGGCAGCCAATCGGGAATTACGACTCTACCCTCATGAACCAGCCGTTCTCGGGTGCACTCATCCACTATGAAGACCCGACCACCGGTGCCTCGACGCGCCTTCTCGACTTTTCGCCGGACGGCTCCTGGAATACGTGGTGGTCTCCGGCGCTTGCAGCCGGCAAGTCGTGGATTGACCCGTACACCAACCTTTCCCTTTCCGTGCTGAGCGCCACCCCAACCGCCATGACTTTAAGCGTGAGTTACGGGGCAACGCCTTGTGTCCGTGCCAATCCGATGGTCAGCGCATCTCCTCTCAACCCCAGCACGACCCCCGGGAAAAGTGCGAGTTACAACCTTTCCGTTACCAACAAAGACTCTGCAGGATGCCCCTCCAGCACCTTCAACCTGGGGTCGGGGGAGCCCTCAGGGTGGCCTACCACCTTCTCGGCGACATCGTTAACCCTCACTCCGGGACAGAGCGGGTCGGTCACGATGGCTAAGACACCGCCGGTCAGCACTCCGCCGGGCACGTTTCCGGTAGATGCCAAAGCTTCCAATGGCATGTACGCCGGTGATGCCGCTGTCAACATCACGGTCACTGCCGCATCTAACCTTGCAGTAACTGTCTCGACATCCGCCTCCGTTTACATGCCCCGACAGACAGTCGCCATGACTGCAAAGGTGTCATACGGGAACGCTCCCGCTTCACGCTCCAGCGTCAGCTTTATGCTGACTCAACCGGATGGCACCCAACTCGTAAAGATCGTCAGGGCCGATTCCACCGGAACGGCAGTGTGGAGCTATAAACTCGGCACGACTGCTCCAATGGGTTCTTATACCGTCCTCGCCACGGCAGCCTACAACTCACAGCGAGCCAGCAGTGGCATGGTCAGTTTCACAGTCAAATAATAATTAGACGCCGCCCCACTCGGAGGCGGCGTCTCATTACAAAGCAGGTTCTTATACAAGCGACTCGCTTTTTGGGTTAATTCCCTCCGCAAGTGCTAGCAGCCGGGCATATGTTGCAGTTAGCTCCGCCGCATGCCTGGGCATCGCTTGCAAAGGTACTCGTACAAGTCGCCTCATGCCCCGGACTCGAGCCAAGCGTAGCCGTTGCCCCTGTTACTTTGATTTCATCAGTGAACGCGTATCGGCCAGAAACTCCCCCGAGGTCACCCGCTGTGACACCACTCGGCATGTAATACCCCGAGTATTTCGCGCAGTCCCCGGTCTGCCCCTGAGCCGCGAGGGTGGGTATCGTCGCAGGAGTTATCGTGGCTGCGGGATTGTCCGTGACAATGACGCCCGTGAGAGGTGTTTGACCTGTGTTGCAAATCTGGCCGGAGAAGTTGACCTGCACCGCGGCGACACCGCCAGAGGTCACCAACTGAGTCCCAGGAAGGGCAACGATGCCGCTATTGCCGGGATAACCAACAGGTATGCCGCAGTTTTTAGTGATGGTGATGCTGTTAGTCGGGCTTGCAGAGCACGTGGCCTGCTTCGGATCGGTGACAATGTCAGAGCCGCCTGTGCTTGCAGAAACGTAAACATTATTCAGTGCACTGACTGAAGTTGAATCGAGGGTAATTGACCAGTTAATGACATTGTTTCCGCTTAAAGACCCGAGATTTGCACAGACTGCGCCCGCAGGAGCACCTGCCGGACACGCACTGGTCGACACCACTGTATTAGCGGGGCCGGGAGTGGTGGGATCCGGTGTTCCTTTCTTGAATACTACATTGGTAGAGCCTGCAGGAGGGGTGTCCACGAGAGTCACGTTGTTCAACGTACCGAATCCGGTGTTCGTCACAGTGCCGTTGTACAGGTAGTTGATGGAAGTCCCGCCCGGGTTTAACGTGCCAGCGCCGATACAGGTCTTTGTCGCATCCATGCCGCACAGCGGGAATGCGCCAGAGACGAAATCTTTGAGCACAGAAGATGGAGATTGTGACGAGCGTGTTTCAATAAGCCAACTGGTAAAACAAGGAAGGTCGGCGGTCCGGAGCAATGCTGAGAGGTCGATCCCGCCTTCATAGAAGCCTCCGGTGGGGATGGTATTAGTTGGGCCTCCGAACTTCGACGCATAATCCCAGGCCACGGTAATCGGGGCGGTGTTGACGATCGCGCAAGCAGGATCTCCGCTGGCACAGGTGGTCGTCTGTTCGCTTGCGAATTTGAGCCTGAGATTCAGGGCCGCACACTGCCCTGCCACGGGTTTGTTTACCGCTTTGGTGCAAGAATCGTCCCAGACGTACACGGAGATCGTTGAGGTACCGCCGCCTCCAGTAAAGGCGGAAACGATGAATACATCGTTATTTACGTGTTTACCTGAAAACGTACCACCCGAAGTGCCGATAGGGGCCACGTTTTCCTGGAAGAACCATATCCCGATGTTGGCATCGCCGTTCGTTGCAAAACGGTCGGCGCCGAAGACGATTATCAGGTCACCACCGCTATTGTACGCGGCAGCATAGCCGTTTGTGATCAGGTCCTTGTCAGGTGTAGCTCCCTGCTTCCATTGCCAACTGGGGATGTCGATCGGATCCTTGGTCTGTCCGCCTGTAAAGACATTCCCTCCAGCCGGTTCGGGATTAAAGACATTAACCAGCGAATGATTTGGCTGCCCACTGGTATTAAGGGGATCCCAGTCATCCAGGCTGCCGTTCACAACCGAATTACCGTCAAGTTCAAAGACGGACCCTGGCGCTACAGCCATCGCTATGCCCGGAAAGCCAAGCGCCAAAACGATAGCCACAAAATAAATCAATAGATTGATTTTTCCCTTCATGATCTCACCTTCTTTCAAGATTTAGTTCAGTTTGCTTTTCGCCTTTCACAGCTCTTCCATGCTGCGTTCTCGCGATGTGCCTTTTCGAGTTTCTGTTCATTCTTGTCGAAGGAATCGATCATCTCACCCAATTATCACCGCAGATTCAGCAGACAATCGCCATAGTGCAGTTTCCTGTTTAGATTTGATTTGCTCATAGGCATCTCACCTCTCTTTCTGGCCTTCATTTCCAGTAATCCAAAGGAGGCGTCATTAGGGTATCTTTTGACTATTGCGCTTCATCGTTCGACAGAATCCTTTCAAAAAGAACGGCCGAACTACTGTCTTCTCCTTCTCTTCCTCATTTTGGAGACTTCTTGAGAAACCCCATTGCCTCTTTGGGCTGCCGCACAACTTGTTACCCTCGCCGGATCGGATTAAGTGGCGGTTCCAAAACTGGAATATTATCCTTGTCGACACTGTTGTTTAGTTAAGAAGGTCAAGAAAAGGGTTTCAACACAATCGGGGATCAGGGGGATCAGCAGGAGCGGTTCTTAAACTAAGGTTATCCTTGTCGACACTTCCGCTTACTTAACAAATAACAGAAAAGCGTTGCCGTGCAATCAGGAATATGCTGATTGTGATTTCGAAAATCCTTACAAAAGGCAATAAGATGTAGGGGCCCTAAGCTTTTGGAGACTTAAAGTCAGAGGTGATGAGAGGCAGTTAAGGAAAAAGATTGACGGGTTAGCCCTCAAGTATGGGTCGGTATGAGTATCGAAGGTAGATTATGAATGCTTTCAAAAAATAAATAAAAGATATCAATTGAACTCGATATTGCCGTACGCCCCCATTTCTGCCCCGATAATGACGACAATGCCCAGAACGCCCTGGATCCGGCTTCCGACGTCTATCCCCTTGCGTATATCTCGTCTGTTTTGCACGGCATTGCCCACGGCAGTCGCCGCCGCATCGGCAAGCGCCGCCGATTTTGAGATAACGCAAACGGCATCGGCTTTCCCCAGGCTAATAGAATGCCCTACCGTGGCCGATGAAGTACAAATTCCCATCGGCAGGTCTTCAGCTTTAATAGTGAATGACAGTTTATTGCTCAGAGGCGAATCGCCAGCAAAAAGCCCAATCCTCAAGTCTTTTCTTAACAACGCATAAATATCTCCTCCATTTTCAACTATAATTTCTGATGATTCCAAGAGAAGATCGACTGCTACGAACTGGGCGATGGCACCCGCGACGCTGGCCATAGGGCCTACCCCGGACGCAATCGAGGCCCTGAGCATCTCCTTGACGATTGCCGGGGCAAGATCATCGTAACTGAGAGGGGCAAAAGAGGTCAGGAAATCATTGCGGACACGGGCATACTGTTCTATCTGGTTGCGGTATTTGATTACAGACTTTCGGGCAGAATCTTCGAGGTCTTTCTCGGCGCTGATCATAAGGTCAGTTTCCCGGACCTTTGTTTCAAAAGATACCAGGTTGCTGGAATGTGAATAATCACGGTAAGTACGATGCGTATACCTCAAGTGATTCATTCAGAATGTCTCATGTATTACTTTATAACTGTCACGCCCGGGGATATCAGTTTGTCGGCTTCATCTTTCAGGGAAGATGATATATTTACCCTCATGTCCTTCCCCAGGTACACTACCGTTTCACCTTTTCCGGTGATGGAGATATGAACGTAGGCATCTGATTTTCCGGGGTTATTGGAAATGAGGCTCTTCAGATCCTCAATTGCGGATTCAGGCAGGTCCGGCGGGATTTTGAAATGAATGGAGCCGAAAGGGTCCTCGATGCAGGCAGACAGGGGCAATATTTCGGTAGCCACTATTTTGGCGCTTTCATCCCCAACCTCGGCCCTTCCCTTCACAATTATAGGATCGTCGCTCTTCGAGAAGCGCGGATGTGCTGCGATAAAGGTCGGTGAATACAACAACGGCGACTGAGCCCTTGAGGTCCTCCAGGGTGATATGGGCCATGGTTTCTTTTTTAGCCTTGGTCAGGGTCTGGCGGATTGCGCTCACTATCCCCGCCATGCTTACCATGTCACCATCCTGCCTGGTCAGGATTGATTCGGAATCTACATCTGTGACAGCGGCAAGTTTCTCCTTGAACCGTGACAGCGGGTGGCTCGTTATGTAAAAGCCGACGGTCTCTTTTTCGTAGGAGAGCATTTCCTGGCTGCTCCACTCCGAAGCCCGGGTGATCGTAAAGTTTTCGCGAGGCATATCATCCATGGCAAAAAGGCTGTCCTGTCCCGATTTGCTGCTGCTCTTCAGGACAAAATCCATGACGCGCTCATAATCTTCCATAAGCTCACGGCGGGTATTGCCCAGGGAGTCGAACGCCCCGCATTTGATGAGGCTCTCCACGACCCGCTTGTTGATCTTGCGCAGGTCGACCCTTGACAGAAAATCGGTAAAAGACGTGAACTTGCCGTCGGAGGTGCGCGAATTGATGATTGACTCGACCGCCCCTGCCCCGACATTCTTCACCGCCCCGAGGCCAAACCTGATCCTCTCCCCGGAAACGCTGAAGTCATTGAACGATTCGTTGATGTCGGGCGGAAGGATCTCTATCCCCATATCCTTGCAGCCGCTGATGTGCTTGATGATCTTGTCGCGGCTGTTCTTCTCGCTTGTCAGCAGGGCGGTGATGAATTCAACCGGGTAATGGGCCTTGAGGTAGGCTGTCTGGTAGGAAATCATCGCGTACGCGGCGCTGTGGGACTTGTTGAAGCCGTATCCGGCGAAAGTTTCCATCTGTTCGAAGATCTTCTTGGCCTTTGAATCCGGGATCTTGTTCTTTTTCGCGCCGGCCATGAACTGGGGCTTGACCTTTTCCATCTCGGCCGCGTCCTTCTTGCCCATCGCCTTGCGCAGGCTGTCCGCCTGGCCCATGGTGTACTGTGCCAGGACGACGGCGATCTGCATGACCTGCTCCTGGTAGAGGATTACGCCGTATGTCTCCTTGAGGATGCTCTCCAGCTGGGGCAGTTCATAAACTATCCTGGTCCTCCCCTGCTTGCGGGAAATAAATTCCTGCACCATCCCGCTCTTCAGCGGCCCCGGCCTGTACAGGGCAATGAGGGCGATAACGTCTTCTATGCAGTCCGGCTTCATGCTGACCAGGATCTCCTTCATCCCGGAGCTTTCCAGCTGGAACACGCCGTCCGTGTCGCCTCTCATGAGGAGCTGGTAAGTGAGCTTGTCGTCTAGCGGCAGCTTGTCGATATCTATTTCGATCCCGCGATTTTCCCTGATGAACCTCAAGGCGTCCCTGATCACGGTCAGGGTGCGCAGACCCAGAAAATCAAACTTTGTCAGGCCGACCTTCTGCAGGTCATTCATTGAGAACTGGGTCACCACGTCATCATTGGGGCTTTTACAGAGAGGGACTCGCTCAACCAGGGGGATATCGGATATGACCACGCCCGCGGCATGGGTCGATGAATGGCGGTTAAGCCCCTCGAGAGACCTGGAAAGGGTAAGGAGCTTCTTTACCTTCTCGTTTTTTCGCTGCTCCTCCTGGAGGCGGGGCTCCATTTCAATGGCGGTGTCCAGGGAGATATTGAGGATATTCGGCACCATCTTGGCGATTTTGTCCACTTCGCCGTAAGGCATCTTCAGGGCCCTTCCGACGTCGCGAATCACGGCCTTGGCCTGCATTGTCCCGAAAGTGATTATCTGGGCGACCTTGTCGGCGCCGTACTTGTTCATAACGTAGCGGATTATTTCATCCCGGCCCTCAATGCAGAAATCGATGTCGAAGTCCGGCATGCTCTTTCTTTCAGGGTTAAGGAAGCGCTCAAAAAACAGCTTGTAACGTATCGGGTCAATTGTCGTTATCCCGATTGCGTATGCCACGAGGCTCCCTGCCCCCGATCCCCTTCCGGGACCGACGGGGATACCGCTGCATTTGGCGTAATTGACAAAATCCGAGACGATCAGGAAATATCCGGCAAACCCCATCTTGTTAATATCTCCAGTTCCATCTGGAGCCTGTTATTATAGGTTTCCCGGTCGCCGTTTTCAGATATATACGGGACATTCCTGAAAAGGTCCTCCAGTCCGGCCTGGGCCTTCTCCCTGAGAAATTCCTCCAGGGATATTTCCCGGTCGATCCTGTAATGAGGCAGGTAGACGTTGTCGAAATCCAGGGTGAGGTTGCAGCGCTCTGCGATTTTGATCGTATTCTCTATGGCTTCCGGACAGTAGCTGAAGCTTTCCTTCATTTCTTCAGCAGTCTTCAGGTAGAAGTGGTCCGAGCTGAACCGCATCCTGTCCTGGTCTTCCATGGTCTTGCCGGTCTGGATGCAGAGCAGGACCTCGTGGGCCTCCGCATCGTCGCGGTTCAGGTAATGGCAGTCATTGGTGGCAACCAGGGGGATGGAAAGCTCCCGGGCAAGCCTGATCAGCTCTTCATTGGCAGTTTTCTGCTCAGGCAGTCCATTCTCCATTATCTCCAGGTAGAAATTGCCTTCCCCGAATATACGGACGTAATCCTGGGCAGCCCTGGCGGCTTCTTCCCTCCTGCCCTTCAGGAGGAGATCGCTTATTTCCCCGTGGAGGCAGGCGCTCAGGCCGATAAGCCCTTCGCTGCATTGCCCGAGGATGTCTTTGTCAATGCGCGGTTTGTAGTAAAGGCCGTCGAGGAAGGCGCTCGTCGTGAGCCTCACGATGTTGCGGTATCCCTGAATGTTCCTGGCAAGCACGATCAGGTGGCGGGCCCCCTCCCCTGCGGCATAAGGGACCTTCTCGAACCTGCTTTTCGGGGCAAGGTACAATTCACACCCGATAATGGGCTTTATGCCTGCCTTATACGCACTCTGGTAAAAGTCAATGGCGCCGTACATGTTGCCGTGATCGGTTATCGCGATGGCAGGCATCGCGCAGAGCTTGGCCTTTTTGAAAAGGTCGCCCAGGCGGATCGCCCCGTCAAGCAGGCTGTACTGGGTATGGACGTGAAGGTGGACGAATTCGGAATGTTTCATATTTTTTCGAGGAAAACCGGGAGCGGCAGGACCTAACGTCCTGCCGGACACCCTAAATCAGTCAAGGCGATAATTGGGGGCTTCCTTGGTTATCATGACATCGTGGACATGGCTCTCCTTGAGCCCCGCGCTGGTTATGCGAACGAACCTGGCCTTTTCCCTCAACTCGTCGATTGTCCTGGCGCCCGCGTATCCCATCCCTGCCTTGAGCCCCCCGATAAGCTGGTATACGCTCGTTGACAGTGAGCCCCTGAAAGGTACCCTGCCTTCGATGCCCTCCGGGACGAGTTTCAGGGTGCTTTCTATATCGTCCTGCATATACCGGTCGCGGCTGCCCTCTTTCATGGCCTCGAGCGACCCCATACCCCGGTAAACCTTGTAGCTCCTTCCCTGGAAGAGCACTGTTTCACCGGGACTTTCCTCGGTGCCCGCAAAAAGACCCCCGATCATGACGCAGTGGGCCCCGGCGCCGATTGCCTTAGTGAGGTCGCCGGAAAACTTGATCCCCCCGTCCGCTATAACAGGTATGCCGCGGCTTGCGGCGGCCTTGCACGCATCCCTTATTGCCGACATCTGAGGAACCCCGACCCCGGCAATGATCCTGGTAGTGCAGATCGACCCGGGGCCGACGCCGACCTTTATCCCGTCGACGCCCGCTTCTATCAGGGCCTGGGCGCCTTCAACTGTTGCCACGTTGCCGGCGATGAGCTCGCAATTGGGGAAATTTGCCTTTGTGCTGCGGATGGCGTTGAGCACTCCCGCCGAGTGCCCGTGGGAAGTGTCGATGACGATGACGTCGGCCCCCGCCCCGAGAACGGCCTCAATGCGCGGCTCCCTGTCGATGATGCCGACGGCGGCCCCGACGCGCAGGCGGCCGAGCGAGTCCTTGCAGGAGTTCGGGTATTTTTCGATCTTCTCGATGTCCTTGATCGTTATGAGGCCTTTGAGGTTATATTCGTCATCAACGACCAGCAGTTTTTCTATCCTGTGCTTGTGAAGGAGCTTCTTTGATTCTTCCAGGGTTATATTCGACGATACTGTGACGAGGTTTTTCTTTGTCATCACATCGGCCACGCGCTGTTCAAGGTTTGTTTCGAACCTTAAATCGCGGTTGGTGAGGATGCCTACGAGTTTGCGTTTTTTCACAACCGGCACCCCGGAAACCTTGAACCTGCTCATCAGCTCCATCGCTTCACGAACCTTCTGCTGGGGCTCTACGGTTATGGGGTCGACGATCATCCCGCTTTCCGATTTCTTCACCCGGTCAACCTCAATGACCTGCCGCTCGATGCTCATGTTGCGATGGATTATGCCTATGCCGCCTTCCCGGGCCATCGTAATCGCGGTCGCGGACTCGGTCACCGTGTCCATTGCCGCGCTGACGATCGGTATGTTAAGCCGGATATTCCTCGTCAGGAAGGTCGACGTGTCGACATCTTTCGGCAGCACCGACGATTCGGCCGGCACAAGGAGGAGATCATCAAATGTCAAACTTTCCCGCACTTTATCTTCCAGCATTACTCTCCTCCGTTATTTTCTTTAATGTAATACTTCCTGCCGTTTGCCTGGATGTAATAACCGTTATCCTCATCGTACTGGATCTTTTCTGCCATCTGGTAATACGCGGCACGGGTGAACCGGGCCGGGAATCCCCTGCACAAATCGCAGTACAGGATATTATCCTCTCCGATCCTCAGGCTTTCCAGGTTTATCTTTTCGTAATTTGAGTCGCTCAGGCGGATTATCAGGTCCTGCTCGCCCGTCTCTGCTCCATCGTGGACAGATTTGACCACTATCGGCGTGTCTTCAACGTTGAGATAGCAGATTTCCCTGCCCATTTCGATATAATAGCGCCCGTCCTCGTCGCGCTTCAGGTGCTGGAAAAATATGTCCAGGATTTCTTTCCTGAACATTTCCGCCCCGTTGTAATACCAGACGCCTTCCTTATCAATTTTAATTTCGAAGGACAAACCCTGCTGAACATCGCATTGAGCCATTTTATTGCTGCCTCTTGGTATCGATAATTATGGTAACGGGCCCGTCATTGACAGAGTCAATCTTCATCATGGCCTGGAATTCTCCTGTCTGGACGCCGCCCGCCTTTCCCTGGGCCATTGATACGAAATATTCATACAGTGCCTTTGCCGGACCGGGGTCCTCGGCGCTGGCAAATGACGGCCGCCGCCCCTTGCGGCAGTCGGCTAGGAGGGTGAACTGGGAAATTACCAGGAGCTGGCCGCCCGTGTCCACCAGCGAGAGGTTCATTTTCCCGCTCGAGTCCTCAAAAATCCTGAGGTTGATGATTTTGTCGAGCAGGTAGTCGGCGTCGCCGCGGGTATCGCCTTTTTCGACCCCCAGGTAAACGAGCAGGCCCCGCCCGATCTCACCGATAACAGCCGAGTTTACGCTGACGCCGGCGCAGTCGACTCTCTGGATAACAGCCTTCATTAATCCCGCCCTGAATGAATTGTTCATAATACAAAATGGATCTTTTTCATTCAAGCAATTTCTGGGTCAGGGCGATATATTCTGGATGAAGCTCCCGGGGTATTTTTCTTTCATACTGTTTTTATTCATGAAATCCAGAGCTTCCTCCCTGCTCGGGAACCTTCCGACGAGAATCCTGAAGCCCTTCTCTCCGCTCGGCAATGTTGTCTGCAGCAGGCTGGGCTTGAGCCCGTCTTTCCTGATCTTTGCGAGGTAATCCTCCGCCTTGGCTTTATCCTTTACGGCGCCCACCTGGATACTGAAAGGCAGGTTAGCCGGAGCGGGGCTCCTGACCGGCTCTTTCACCGGGGCCTTGGGAACGGGCTTTACGGCCGGCTCCTTGTTTTTTACGCTCGGCGGTATCTGCTTCACATCCGGTTTTACTTCCCTGGCCCTGGGCTCCGGCGCCGGCACCGCTTTTTCAACGGGCGAAACCTGCTGGCCCTGGACCCCGCCCTGAACCGTTTTATCCGGACTGGCTGCCGGCCCCGCCGGCTCGACCGGAGGCCGGGGCGGCGGTGCCGGGGTCACCGCTGCGGACGGGACAGCCGGTTTGTTGACGGCCTGGGGCAGATTTTCTTTAAGTGCCCCCCTCTCGGACGGCCTGTCAAAGAGCGGGGCTATTATGAAATAACAAAAAAGCAGGAATACCGGGATGCCCGCATAAAGGGCTATTTTCTTGAATCCGAATCTCGAAGCAGCCCTTTCCTCTTCGTAATCCGCTTCCATGTCTTCGGTTTCGGGTTCCTTTTCAATCTCGGCCAAATCGACCGGCTTCCTCTGCTTGCGGAGAGCCTTTATCTCCCTGATCCGGGCCGAGAGGATCGTTTCGTAAGCCTTGTTGATCTTATTGAGCTTTATCTCGGCCTTTTCCTTCCATTCCGGGTGGTCGGCGAACCTCTCCGGGGCCCACGCCGCGGCAAGGCGCTCATAGGCAAGTTTCAGTTCCTCATGGGTCACATCCGGCGGCACCTTGAAGATTTCATAATATGGCGCGAGGTCCGGCTCGGTGCCTGCCTGCGGGGCATCAAGCTTCTCGGGGTGCTTGATTTCTTTGTACAGATTCTCCAGTTCGAAAGAAAACTGGTCTTCCGACATGCCTTCCGGCTTTCTGCTCTTCATAAAAGGGCCCGTCCTGTTCTCATTTTGTTAATGCGTAATATTATAAAAAATCAGATCAATCCAGCTTATTTTCTCCTTAAACAACGTCCTTGACAGCGAGAGCGATTTTTTGAGAAAATAGCAAGCTTTAAAAGGTTGCCGGGAGGTCCTGAACCGAACGGTCCGGCGTAGTTGTTTGCCTTTATTCGCCAGCATTCAGTTCATGCCGCGGGTAGAGGTTTTTTATTGATAACAGGTTAAAAGGATTAAACATGATAGATTTAGGTTGGCTGGGCCATATTTCATTCACCTGGGAGTTTTTCCTGGCGGTAATGAGTATTGTCCTGATTGATCTGGTGCTCGCAGGCGACAATGCCGTCGTTATCGCGATGGCGGTCAAAAGCCTGCAGCCGAAAGAACGAAAGTGGGGCATCGTGTTCGGGGCGGGAGGAGCCGTCCTCGTAAGGGTCGCGTGCACCTTCGCTGTCGCACAGCTTCTCAATATTCAATTTATAAAGCTGGTCGGCGGGGCGGTATTGATATGGATCGGCATAAAATTGCTGATAGAGGGGGCCGAGGAGTGCGAGGAAAAAGAATGTAAGACCCTTTGGCACGCAGTCTGGATTATCGTTGTCGCCGACCTCAGCATGGGCATAGACAATATGCTGGCTGTCGGGGCGGCATCTCATGGCAACTTCTTCCTGCTGCTCTTCGGTCTCGTGCTCTCCATTCCCTTTGTCGTTTTCATGAGCGACCTGCTGTCGCGGATCATGGACAGGTACCCCATAATTGTGTGGGCAGGTGCGGCCCTGATTGGAAAAGTCGGCGGGGAAATGATGATCACCGACCCCTGGGTCCATTCCCTGCTCAACCCGCCCAAGTGGGTTGAATACGCGGTGACGGTACTTTTCGTTGTCGTTGTCATCGCTGCGGGTAAGCTTATCCTGAACAGGAACAAACAACAGGAGGAAGTTGTTAATCAAGAAACCACGTCAACGAATTGAAGGATTTTTGATTGACCTTTGCGCTGATCGAGATAAAGATAGGATCAGGAGGTAATTAAAATGGAAAAAAAATGTGAATGTCCAGTTTGCGAAATTGCCGTTGATATCGAAAAGGCGCCATTCAAATACGAATATAAAGGGCAAACCTACTCCTTCTGTTCTCCACAGTGCCAGCACAAATTTACCGCAGAGCCCGATGAGTATTGCAGGCGATGGTCAAGCAAGTTCCCGGGTTAACAGCAAATAGGATAGATATCATTTCTTCAGGGGTAAAAAAAACGGAGAGTTAATCAGGTTGCTTGCCTCTCCGTTTCTATCACCAAATTGGTCGGGGCGAGAGGATTTGAACCTCCGACTCCCTGCTCCCAAAACAGGTGCGCTACCAGGCTGCGCCACGCCCCGAAAAATGAGGGTATTCTTTTTTCATGCTGGAAGGAAACTTTGCAAGCATTTTTTAAATACCCTGATCCATCCTAAGATAAATCCTGGCCTGCAGTTTCCGAGATTTTTTCCTTTAATTTCCTGAATGCCTGTGCCCTGTGGCTCACCCGGTTTTTTATCTCAGGGATCAGTTCCGCGGCTGTTTTCTTCAGCTAGTGTCCATAAATATGGGATCATATCCGAACCCCAGGCTGCCGCGCGGCTCGAAATCCGATCAAGCCCTTCCATGAACCTTCAAAGACTTTGTATTTGCCGTCCGGGCAGTACAGGACCAGCACACACCTGAAGGCGGCGGTCCTTTTCTCCAGGGGCAGTCCTTGAGCTCGGAAAGCACCTTGTGGTTGTTCTTTTCGTCGGTCGCGCCCGGGCCGGAATAGCGCGCCGAATAAATTCCGGGCCTGCCCCCGAGAAAATCTATTTCAAGTGCCCGAATCGTCCGCCAGGGCCGCCTCCCCGGTGTATGTCGGCAACGGTCTTCGCTTTCTTCAGGGCATTTTCGAGAAAGGTCGAGCCGTCTTCTTCGATTTCCGGGATTGCCGGGTAATCGAGCAGGGATAGCAGCTCTATCCCGGTGCCTGCCAGCATTGCCCTTATTTCTTCAATTTTTCCCCTGTTCCGGGAGGCAAAAATGATTCTTTTCAGACGAGCTCTCCGATTATTTCTTTCTGGCGGCGCGTGATCTCGGCAATCCCGAACTGAGCGAGCCCGGTCATCCGCTCCAGGATGTCTTCCCGAAAAGGCTTCCCTTCGGCTGTGCCCTGGACCTCGATGAACAGGCCTCCCCCGGTCATCACGAAGTTCATGTCCACTTCCGCCCGGGAATCTTCCTGGTAATCAAGATCGAGCAGTTCCCTGCCGTCGACAAGGCCCACGCTTATTGCCGATACAAAATCTGTGACGGGCAGCCCGGTTATCAAGCCCTCGTGCCTCATCCTGCGGAGCGCTTCAACCAGCGCTATGAAACCGCCTGTTATGGAAGCCGTCCTGGTCCCGCCGTCAGCCTGGATAACGTCGCAGTCGATATAGATCGTCCGCTCGCCGAGGGCTTCGAGACGGGTTACCGCCCTCAGGGACCTGCCGATCAAACGCTGGATCTCGTGCGTCCTGCCGCCAACCTTGCCCCTGCTGGATTCCCTCGCGCTGCGGGTATGCGTGGATGCCGGCAGCATCGAATATTCTGCCGTCAGCCAGCCCCTGCCCGTGTTCTTTAAAAAAGGCGGTACGGACTCCTCAACGCTCGCGGTGCAGATGACGCGCGTGCTGCCCATTTCAACAAGGACCGAACCCTTGGGGTGCTTGAGGTAATCCTTGGTCAGCCTGATGTCCTGCAGCTGGTTCCAGTCTCTCCCGCTATGGCGCATTCTTTTTACCTGTTGATGCAAATTCCCGGACGCTGGCGGCGAGCGCCGTTGAAGCTTTTTCTGCTGTCTCCCTTGAAGTTATCTGCTTCTTTTCATCGGGGTTCGAAGCAAAGCCCAATTCAATCACAAGGGCGGGGATCGACGCCTGGATCCTGATCGGGGCTTCGCGCAGGCCCCTGTCTTTTCGGGGCAGGCGGTCTCCAGGTTTTTCTGGACAATGCGGGCGAGCCTGACGCTCTCGTTGAGGTTCCGGGTTTTCACCATGTCTTTCACGATATCCCCGGAATCGTTTTCGAACGTTGGGCAGGGCATTGAAGCCGGGGAAATAAAGCTCATAGCCGGCGGCTTCCTTATCGAATCCCGCATTCACATGAATGCTGATAAAAACATCGGTGCTCTTGTCGTTGGCAATCTTTATCCTGTCTGCCAGGGGGGCGTCGTCGCCTGTCCTGGTGATCCTCGCGGAAAGCCGGCTTTTTCGAGATCTGATCCCTGAAGAACTGGGCGATGCCAAAGTTATATCGCTCTCGTGGACGTCACCCGAAATTCGGACTCCTTTATCTATGCCCCCGTGACCGGGATCAAGCACGACAAGGTACTTGCCGGCCGGAATCTTTTGCCCATGAAGGGGCCGCAATACATAAAATGAGAAATGAAAAAACAAAAAACCGGCAATATTTTATTCATATTAAGTTCGCTTTCAAGTTATTGGGCCGTTCCTATTACCGGAAAAGGCCATCGCTGTCAATTACAGCTGGCGGGGAATCAAGTGCCCCGGATCCTCTCGACCATAATAACACTTTTCAGCTTCTTCAGGGCGGAAACGACTTCGTTGAGATGCCTCACGTCGTGCACCTCGAGCTGGAAATCGCAAATGGCGCTCTGGTCCGGTTTGTTGGCGTCCACCGTGGCATATCCTATATTGACATCTATCGAGGAGATCGCGTTGCTGACTTCCGCGAGCAGGCCTTTCTTGTCCTTGCAGATGACGCGAATGTGAACAGGATATGTCTCCTTGCCCTTGATGTTCCAGTTAACTTCAACAAGCCTTTCCGGGTCTATGGCTTTCACCATGGGGCAGTTTGATGTATGGACGCTAAGTCCCCTTCCCCTCGTTATATATCCGATGACTTCATCGCCCGGCAGGGGATTGCAGCATTTCGAAAACCTGACCATCACATCTTCGACACCCGTGATGGACACGCCTGCCGATGCCGATTTACTGAATTTCTTTTTCAGCTTTTCAAGGATGGATTCTTCCTTGTCCTTAACGGGTTCCGTTATAAAATGGTTGACAATGGTTCTCGCCGAGACTTTTCCATAACCGACCTGGGCCAGCAAGTCGTCAATTGCATCTACGGAATAGTCATCAAAGATTTTTTTCATCATATCGGATTTGATGATCTCATTGTACTTGAGGTGGAATTTCCTTAATTCCCTCTCCAGGACATCTTTGCCGATATCAATGCTCTTGCGCCGCTCTTCGGTTTTTATCCAGTTCTTTATTTTGGAGATGGCTTTCGAGGTAACGACAAATTTAAGCCAGTCCTTGCTGGGATGGTGGCCGGCCTGGGTGATGATCTCGACCGTGTCGCCGTTCTGCATCTGGTATTTGAGGGGACGATTACCGGTTAACTTTTGCCCCGATGCATTGGTCGCCAATATCGGTATGGATGCTGTAGGCAAAGTCGATGGGTGTGGCCCCTTTCGGGAAGGCCTTTACGTCACCCCTGCGGGGTAAAACGTAAACTTCATCCGGGAAGAGGACCATCCTCAAGTTGCGCATGAATTCCCGCGGGTCTTTCAGCTCCTGCTGGAATTCCAGAAGCTCCCTCAATTTTTTGATCTGTTCTTCGTCGTTGCCTTGCAGTGCGTCCTTTTCCTTATACCGCCAGTGCGCCGCGATCCCCTCTTCCGCCCATTCATGCATTTCGCGGGTCCTGATCTGGACTTCCATTCTTTCGCCGTAAGGCCCGATAACTGTAGTATGCAGTGAGCGGTAATTGTTGGCCTTGGGCATGGCTATATAATCCTTGAACCTCCCGGGCACAGGCTTCCATATCGCATGGATTATGCTCAGCGCCTCGTAGCAGTCTTTAACCTTGTCGGATTCAAGGATAATGCGGAACGCAATCAGATCATAGACTTCATCAAAATTGATGTGCTGGTCCGTCATTTTCTTGTATATGCTGTAGAGGTGCTTGGCCCTGCCCTCGACCTCCGCTTTCAAACCGTATTCAATGATCTCCTTGCAGATGATGATTTTACTTCCTTGGTGTATTCGTCCCCTTTTCTCTTTCTTCAGGGCGATGCGCTTCGAGAGGTCTTCATAGGTTTCCGGGTTGAGGAATTTGAAGGAAAGGTCTTCGAACTCTATCTTCATCCAGTTGATTCCGAGCCTGTTTGCCAGAGGCGCATAGATCTCGAGAGTTTCCTTGGCAATGAACTTCTGCTTGTCCGGGCTCTGGAATTCAAGCGTCCTCATATTGTGGATACGGTCGGCAAGCTTCACTATGATGATCCTGATATCGGACGACATGGCCAGGATCATTTTCCGGAAATTTTCGGCCTGCCTCTCCTCGAGGGAGCCGAAGGTGATCTTGCTCAACTTGGTCAGGCCGTCGACAAGGAACGCCACCTCCTGCCCGAAAGAGGTCTTGATCTGTTCGAGGGTGGTCAGCGTGTCTTCGACGGTATCGTGCAGGAGGCCGGTTATGATAGTGGCGTGGTCCATCTTCATATCCGCAAGCATGCCCGCGACTTCCATGGGGTGGGTCAGATAAGGCTCTCCGGAAAGGCGCACCTGTCCCTGGTGCACCGCCGCCGAAAAGATGTATGCCTTTTCGATAAGCTCCTGGTGCTCCGCGGGCCATGTAATCCTGAAGCTTTGTCCAGAATGTCCGTTATTCGAAGCATTCTATGGAAGCGAGTTCCTCCTGAACCTTGTTGACCACGAATCCCGTTACGTCTTCCAGGGACACTGCATTGGCCTGGTCAGCATTTCCTCAGCTTGACTTCAACGCACCCCTCCGCAAGCCGTTTGGGCCCTACAGTGACCCGGATGGGAATGCCGATGAGGTCGGCATCATTGAACTTTACCCCTGCCCTTTCATCCCTGTCGTCCAAAATGGCCTCGAGGCCCTGTTCCCTCAGGGACCCGTATATCACCTCGGCCGTCCGCAGCAGGGCGGCATCGTTCACGTTTACCGGCGTGATGATGACCTGGTAAGGCGCGATCGTCATCGGCCAGATGATCCCCTTGTCATCATGGCTCTGCTCGATAGCTCGCCGCTACGGTCCGGCCCACGCCTATCCCGTAGCACCCCATCTGCATGAGTTGTTCCTTGCCGTTCTTGTCCAGATAAACGGCATGCATCATTTTGCTGTATTTCGTCCCGAGCTTGAATACATGGCCGACCTCGATACCCCTGGCAAACTCCAGGACTTGCGCCGCATTGCGGGGACAGGGGTCCGTTTCCTTTATGACCTGACGTCCGCGAATTCGCCGGCCTTGAAGTCCCGCCCGATGTTGACATTCTTGACGTGATGGTCTTCCTTGTTTGCGCCCATGACAAAATTGTACATGTTGGTCAGGGAATAGTCGGCGATGATCCTCGCCTTTATGCCGACCGCCCCGCAAATCCCTTGGGGGCCTTCGTGACTTCGTAGACGATATCATCCGTGGCAAGCTCGAGCGTGTCGGCCTGAGATAGCTCCGGAGCTTCGCCTCGTTCACTTCCTCATCGCCCCTGATCAGCACGGCAACCGGCCCCTTTTCGGTGTTGAAGATAAGCGTTTTGACGATATCCTCGGGGAGGACCTTCAGGAACTCGGAGACTTCCTCAATCGTCCTCACGTCAGGGGTATAGACCTCTTCCATCGGAAGCAATTTTGAGCTGTATCGATTTCAATTTTTTCGGGCCTGGCGACCTCGGCCTTTTCGAGGTTTGCGGCATAATCGAAATTTGTGCAGAAGATCACGGCGTCCTCGCCGGTATCTGCCAGGACCATGAACTCATGGGAGAAGCTCCCGCCGATATTGCCGGTATCGGCTTCCACGGCCCTGAACTTCAGGCCGCAGCGCGTGAAATATACGGTTGTAGGCCTCGTACATCCTGCGGTAGCTCTCGTCCACCCCCGCCTGGTCGGCATCAAAACTGTACGCGTCTTTCATGCTGAACTCGCGGCACCTCATCACCCCGAAACGGGGCCTGATCTCGTCGCGGAACTTCGTCTGGATCTGGTAGAGGTTCTTGGGCAGCTGCCGGTACGTCTTGATCTCGTTGCGGACGAGATCGGTTATGACCTCTTCGTGGGTGGGGCCGAGGCAGTATTCCCGTTGTGCCGGTCCTTGAACCTGAGCAGCTCCTTGCCATACATGTTCCAGCGGCCCGATTCCTGCCAGAGTTCCGCGGGCTGCACGGCGGGCATGAAAAGTTCCTGGGCGCCGGCCCTGTTCATCTCCTCCCTGATAATCTGTTCAAGTTTTTTGATCACCTTGAACCCAACGGCAGGTAGAGTAAATGCCGCTCGTGAGTTTCTTATCAGCCCGCCCTGATCATGAGCTGGTGCGAAGCGGTCTCCGCATCGGATGGGACTTCCCGCACGGTGGGCAGGAACATTTCGGAATACCTCATTCCCGGTTCTCCTCTCTTCCGGATGTCATTGCATTGATCTCTTCCAAAAGGCATCTGGACAAACTGATCTTTCTCAGCAACCTTCTTAACAGCTTTTCCCTTCTTAAAAAGAATCCCGCTGCCGCTGCCGCCCGCCATGCCGATATCTGCTTCGGCGGCTTCTCCCGGCCCGTTTACGACACAGCCCATCAGGGCGACTTTAAGGTGTCTTTGCGGCCCGCAAGGGCCTTCTCCACCTTGCGCGACAAGCCCGGCCAGGTCGATTTCACAGCGTCCGCAGGTCGGGCAGGAGATTATGTCGGGCCCGACCTCCTGATTCCCAGCGCCCTCAAAATCCCGTATGCCACATGCATCTCCTGGACCGGGTCGCCGGTCACGGAAACCCTGATGGTATCGCCGATGCCCTCATTGAGCAGGACCCCGATGCCGATTGACGATTTTATCGCGGCCTGGAGCAAGGCTTCCCGCCTCCGTGACCCCAGATGCAAAGGGTAGTCTGTCTTCCTGGAAATAGACCGGTAAGCCTCGATCATTGCGGGCACTCCGAAGACTTCAGGGACAATTTATCGAAGTGAAACCCAGGCTTTCAAACAACTCGATGCTTCTCAAGGCGCTCTCGCCAGCGCTTCAGCCGTCGGCGCGCCGTATTTTTTTACAAGCTCCTTTTCCAGGGATCCCGAGTTCACGCCGATCCTGATACTCGATGCCTGGTCGCGGGCCGTCCGGATAATCTCCTTGAGCTTGTTTGCAGGGATATTGCCGGGGTTGATCCTTATCGCGTCGGCGCCGCTGCGCTATCGCCTCAAGCGCCAGGCGGTAATTGAAATGGATATCCGCAATCAGGGGGACGGTTATGGCTTTTTTATCTGGCCCTATAGCCTCGGCCGCCTCCCGGTCGGGGACCGCTACCCTGACGATTTCGCAGCCGGCTTTGACTAAGCCTGCGGGCCTGTTTGACCGTGGCCTTTACATCCCGGGTATCGGTCGAGGTCATCGATTGGACAGCGACCGGTGCGCCTGCCCCAACCTGTACCGTACCGATGAAAACCGGCCTTGTATTCTTACGTTTTCCTTTTAATACCAATGAATTATACCATTTATCCTTTGATCTGGATATATCATGAAGTGCAAAAGACGGGCAAATGTTATTTGAATACCGATCGTATTTGGCTCTTATCGGATGCCGCGCCGTTTATAAAGGGGAGCCGGAGGCGATAATACCATCGAAGATTCAGGTCTGTTTAAAAGACATTGGCGAGCGAGACTATCATCAGCTGCGCTTAAAAGGTACGGCCGCTTTGATCCTTTTCAGGCCCTCTTCGATATTGCGCATCGAAGTCGCATAGGACAGGCGGATGTGGTTATCATTTCCGAATACCACTCCCGGCACAACCGCCACATTGGCGTTTTCCAGCAGGAACTCCGTAACATCCGAGGAACATTTTACCCGCTGCCTTTACAGGATTTCCAGAACAGGCCGGAGACATTCGGGAAAACGTAAAATGCCCCATCCGGCTTAAGGCAGCTCACCCCGGGATATCATTCAACCCGTCAACAATAAAGTCTCTTCTCTTCTGGAATTCGCCTACCATCATGGCCACAGTCTTCCTGGCTGCCTTTAATGGCCTCTACAGCCGCCTTCTGGGCGATTGACGTCGGGTTTGACGTGTTCTGGCTCTGGAAATCGGTCACGGCCTTGATGACATTTTCCGGGCCGGCCGCATAGCCGATCCTCCAGCCGGTCATGGCATGAGATTTCGAAACGCCATTGACGACTATGGTCTGATCCCGCAATTCACGGGCTGCAGGAGGCAATGTCGCCGTAAAGCGCATGCCGTCATAGAGGATCTTTTCGTAGATATCGTCGGATATGGCGATGATCTTCTTCTCGGCTATAACCTCCGCAAGCTTTTCAGCTCCTCAGCGGTGTAGGTTGAACCCGTCGGGTTGGACGGGCTGTTGATGACAACAGCCTTAGTCCTCGGGGTAATTGCTTTTTTCAGATCCGCCGGATCGAGCTTGAACCCGGTTTTTTCGGAAGTCTGGACGATAACCGGGGTCGCGTCGCAAGCACGACAATATCGGGATAAGAGACCCAGTAAGGCGCAGGGACGATGACCTCGTCGCCGCCTCAAAGAGCACCTGGGCAATATTGAACAGGGAATGCTTGGCCCCGCATGAGACCACGATCTGGGAACGCTTGTATTCCAGCCCATTGTCTTTTTTCAGCTTTGCCGATGATTGCATCCTTAAGCTCTTCAATTCCCCCGACCGGGGTATATTTTGTAAAGCCTTCCTCTATGGCCTTGATAGCCGCCTTTTTGATATTAGCAGGCGTATCGAAATCGGGCTCGCCCTGCCCCGAATCCTATGATGTCCCTTCCCTTGGCCCGCAGGGCCTGGGCTTTTGCCGTGATTGCAAGAGTCGGAGAAGGTTTGATCCTGTAGCGCGAGATGCAAGTTTCATTATTATTCTCTTCTATTATTTTAAATTTTTATGAAGGGCGTGTAAAACAGCGTCGGGTACCAGCCCCCTGCACGGAGCCCCCGTGGCCCGCAGCCTCCTTGACAAGCTGAGAGCTCGTGTAAAACCATTTGTATCCCGTCATCAGGAAAACCGTTTCAATATCGCGGTCGAGCCTCCGGTTGATGAGGGCCATCTGGAATTCATACTCGAAATCGGAAACGGCCCGTAAACCCCTCAATATGACCTGGGCGTTTTCCTTTTTCACGTAGTCCACCAGGAGGCCGGAAAAGCTGTCAATCCTGATCCTCGGGTCGTTCCCGATAACTGTCCTGATCAGGTCGGTTCTCTCCTCCACTGTGAACAGGGAACTCTTGCCCGGGTTATAGGCAATGAGATATGATGAGATTGTCGAAAACCCTCAATCCCCTCCTGATAATGTCCACGTGACCATTCGTGATCGGGTCGAAAGAACCCGGGATAAACAGCTGTCCTTTCCATTCGCATTTCACCCACTATTAGATTCGAGTAAGTATTGTAATTTCCGTATCCCCATAATTCCTTTTATCGGAAAATTCCCATGTTCCCGGAATCGACATTGTACAGTCCTCCCGTGAGGAATGCTGGATGACGGCCATGCCCGCTCCGCTGCAGAAATACCTGATTTCTCAGTATGCCGGGCATAGCCGGATCGGCCAGGCCCTTGTCGTACGGGGGGTCTGCAAAAATCACATCGAAGTTTTGCCCGCTGCCTGCCAGGAGCCTGAATCCCCTGCTCCGCCGTCGTTTCCAGGATCTCCACCCTTCCCTCGAAAAGCCGCATTTCACGTTGGTCCTGAGAGCCTCGCAGCACGAACGGCTGTTCTCAATGAAAAAGGCTTTGGCGGCCCCCCGGCTCAGAGCCTCGAGGCCAACAGCCCCGGTGCCCGCATAAATGTCCAGCCAGAAGTGCCGTCCTGGGGGCCGAGAATATTGAACAGGGCCTCTCGGACGAAATCGGATGTCGGGACGGACCGCCCCCTTTCCGGGAAGGGCAAGCCTTCCTTCCTTTGGCTATCCCCTCCGATTACCCTTACCATTTACTTCAGATATTTCTGAATCAGGATTTCGGCAATCTGAACGGCGTTGAGGGCCGCGCCTTTCCTGAGGTTGTCGGACACGACCCAGATGTTGATCCCGTTGTCGATCGACTCGTCCTCCCGGATCCTGCCCACAAACGTCTCATCCAGGCCGCCGCGTCGATAGCCAGCGGGTACTCGGATTTTGAGGGGTTGTCCCTGACAATAACCCCTGGGGCCCGGGACAGCAGTTCCTTCACTTCGGCGGCAGCTGATTTTCTCATCGGTCTCGATATTGACAGATTCCGAATGGCACCTGAAAACGGGGACCCTGACCGTTGTGGCCGTGACCGCGATGGAGTCGTCTCCCATGATCTTTTTCGTCTCATTGATCATCTTCATCTCTTCCTTCGTGTAGCCGTTGTCAACGAAGACATCGATCTGCGGAAGGCAGTTGAAAGCGATCTGGTGAGGATAGACCTTTATCTTGGGTTCCTTGAAGTTCAGAGGCCTTCGTCTGATCAGTAAGTTCCTCCATGGCTTTTTTCCCGGTCCCGAAACAGCCTGGAAAGTGGTTACCACGACCCTCCTTATCCCGACGGCGTCGTAAATCGGCTTCAGGGCGACCACCATCTGGATGGTCGAGCAGTTCGGGTTCGCTATTATCCCCTTCTTCGTGTAAAGGCCGATGTCGTCCGGGTTGACTTCGGGGACCACCAGCGGGAATGTCAGGCTCCATGCTGAAAAGCGCTAGTATTGTCCACAACAACGCATCCCGCCGCTGCCGCTATTGGCGCGAATTTCTGGCTGATGAGCCGCCCGCCGAAAACAGGCCGATCTCCATGCCGGCGAACGAATTCTTCTCCCAGGACTTCCACCGGGTAGCTCTTCCCCTTGAATTCAAGTTCCTTGCCTATGGACCGCTCAGATGCCAAGAATCGAATTTCTCCGACAGGGAAATCCCTCTGCTCAAGAACACTTATCATTTCATTGCCGACTGCGCCGGTCGCGCCTACAACTGCCACATTGAATTTTCTCATCTAAATTAACTCCCTGTATAATTAAGTCCCTTCGCGGGCATGTTCAGCCTGGCCCGCTTCGGGGCTGGTTTCCTTTTCTCGGTTTTTTTCCTTGTAATAATTTTCATTATCGTCACAGATCGGGCCGGAAACAGCATAGCCGAAGGCAAAAGTAAAATGCTGATCTGCGGTTCCGCAATTGCGATGATCAGATGCCCAACTATGAAGACAGAGGACATGAAAGGCTTCTTCAGAAAATAATTCATGTCCTTGAAACTGTAATATTTCACGCTGCTGACCATGAGTAGAGCGAGCATTACCATTCCGATCAGGATGGATATGTGGTCGAACTTGCCGTTAATGCCCATGAAGTTGAACAGCAGCATGGTAGAGGCAAGCGAGATCGCGCCGCCGGAATCGGCAGGCCGTTGAACACGCCCTTATCGATCACATTCACCTGAACGTTGAACCTGGCGAGCCTCAGTGCGCCGCAGGCGGTAAACAGGAACGCCACGAGCCACCCCCATTTCCCGTAGGGCATCAGCGACCAGGTGTATACGCCAGGATTCCCGGGGCAACCCCGAAGGCCACCAGGTCCGAGAGGCTGTCATATTCCATGCCGAATTTGCTTGTCGTGTTCGTCATCCTGGCCATCCGGCCGTCAAGCCCGTCGAGGACCAGGGCGATCATGATTGCGATCGACGCAAGCAGGTAACTCTCATTCATGGAGGAAATGATCGAATAGAACCCGCGAGAACATGCTGGCCGTGGTAAACAGGTTCGGCAGGACATAGATGCCCTTTTTCATCTTGTCCTTTTTGAACCTGCCGCTGAATCTTTTGCTTTTCATGAGAGCCGTCCTATGGGGGTCGCCCCTCCTTTGACCCTGTCCCCCGACTTGACAAGGAATTCCGTCCCCGGCGGCATGAAAACTTCAACCCGGGAGCCGAAACGGATCATGCCCAAACGGTCTTTCCTGGAAAGACTCATGCCCTCCTCCGCCCAGCACACTATGCGGCGCGCCACGATGCCGGCAATCTGGATGACCGAGATGTTGCGCCCGGCATTGTCCTCCATGACGAACAGGTTTCTCTCGTTGAGAAGCGATGCCTTATCAAGATGGGCAAAAAAGAACTTGCCCTTGCTGTACACTATTTTTTTCACGATGCCCGATACCGGGGCCCAGTTGACATGCACGTCGAATACGCTCAGGAAAATCGAGACCCGCCGGGAATTCTCATTCGTGAGCGGATAGGGCGCCTCGTCCACTTTGAGCACCAGGCCGTCCGCAGGCGAAACCACTATGGACTCATCATCCGGCGCCTTTCGTTCCGGGTTGCGGAAGAACCAGGTCACGAAAAGGGTCAGTATCAAAAAAGGAAGGCTGGCCCAGCACAGGCGAAGGTAGGCAAATATCACGGTGAGCGCTGCAAGAGGGATTATGAAAGGGAGCCCTTCTGCTACTATGATGCTTTTGTGATTCATCAACAGCTTCTTTTACCGGTATCTTGACAGGATTTCGAGGATCCTGTCTTTGCCGAGGAGTTTTTTCTTCTGGAGTTTCTTTTTTTCCATCTCTTCTTCAGGGGTCAGATAAACGCGCTTGTTGAATTTTTCAAGCTCGGACTCCAGCCTCCTGTGGTCATCAACATACCTCTTAAGTTCCTCGTCGCTGTTGATGTATTTTGAGATTATAAGCTCGTCCTCTTTTTCCATCCGGCAAGCCTCCAAGATGTTGACATATATAGGATTACAGGGGCCTTGTCAAATGGGTTTCAGCCCCCGGCGGACAGCTTTTCGGCTTGTGATTTCCTCAGGTAGACGGGGGTAAATGTGAGCAGGTCGAGCACCTCGCCTTTCCTGAATTTTTCCGTTCCTATGATGCCGACCTCGGACGCCCTTATGCGGCATTGGCTCTCCGGGGCTATGATGCTCCCCGCCGGCAGAATGGCCCTGATCATTGAGGAGTATCGCAGGGCTCCATCCCCGAGAAATATTGTCTCTCTTTCGATACCTTCGAGGAACTCGCCGGGGCTGACCACGGTCTCACCTGTGACTTTCACCAGCCCCATATCCGGCGAGGGCCGGTAAAGCGCAGCATAAACCTCATCCCTTTTGGCATCCAGCATGGGGCAGACATCCCCGGACGAGACGAGGATATTGCGGGCCAGGGCCTCCAGGCTGGATACCCCGACCACGGGCTTCCCCGTGGCAAGGGCGAAACCCTTGATGATGCCCGCGCCGATTCTCAGGCCTGTGAAAGAACCGGGGCCCAATGAAAATGCGAAAAAATCTATGTCCTCCATCGTGCACTTCGTTATATCGAAGGCGGCGGCAATGGCGGGCATGATCGTCTCTGAGTGGTTTATCTCGCAATTGACCAGGAATTCGGCAAGCAGGGCCCCGTCCTTCACAAGGGCAATGCTGCCGGCGCTCGAAGTGGTGTCAATGGAAAGGGCAAGCATCTTATCCTATGAGTCTCACAATGTCGTTATAAAAGACCAGGAACATCAGGATGATCAGGAGAAGGAAACCGACCTGCTGGGCCAGTTCCCGCCATTTCAGGTTAACCTCCCGCCCGGTCACCATTTCTATCGCCGTGAACAGCAGGTGGCCGCCGTCAAGCACGGGTATGGGCAGAAGGTTGAGGACTCCCAGGTTAATGCTCAGCATGGCCATCAGGAGCATGAACGATATCACGCCGTGCTGGGCCGACTCGCCCGCCATTTCTGCTATGAGGATCGGCCCGCCCAGGGTCGAGAAAGGTATCGTCCCCTCGATGAGCTTCACGACGCTGATGACCGTTAGTTTTGTCCATTTCCAGGTTGTTTCAAACCCGGAGACGATTGCCATCACCGGGTTTTTTCTGACGGTGACGATCTCCCGGGACGACTTGACCCCGACCCTGTAAGCCTGTACGTCTTCGCCAAACTCGTTTTTCGAGGGGGTGAGCCTGCCGGACATGGTGAATTCCATGAGCTTGCCGTCGCGGTCGACTTTGAAAGATACCTGCGACCCGGCGGTCTTCTCTATCATCGACGCCAGTTCAAGCCAGGTTGTCACATCTTTGCCGTTGACGGACACTATCCTGTCGCCCGCCATAAGGCCGGCCTCGGCGGCTGCAGAATTCTCCTGCACCGCACCGATCAGGTTGGAGGGCTGCGGGACGCCCGCCATGTTTATGACGGTGAAGACAAGGATTGCCAGCACGAAGTTGAAAAGCGGGCCGGCAAAAACTATGGAGAACCTTTTCCAGGCCTTTTGGGCCGCGTACGAGCGGGGCAGGTCCGCTTCAGGGATATCTTCGGTCCCCCCTTCGCCAAGCAGTTTTACGTAGCCACCCAGGGGGATGGCGGAGACGAGGTATTCCGTCTCGCCCCTCTTCCTGCCGAAAAGCCTCGGGCCAAAACCCAGCGAGAATTTCAGGACCCCGACCCCAAAAGCCTTGGCCAGGAGAAAATGGCCGAGCTCGTGAAAGAACACGAGCACCCCGAGCAGTATTACAACTGAAACAACGCTTGTTCCGATCATTGATTCCCCGTGATTTCCCAAGCCGTGCGGCGCGCCCATGCGTCGGCTTCGATGACTTCGGAAACGGTTTGGATTTTATTCACCTCATGCCGCGACATTGTCGCGCGGATAATTTCGGGCAACCTGGAGAATGAGATTTTCCCGGCCAGGAAAGCTTCGACAGCAACCTCATTTGCGGCATTCAAGACGGCTGTCATTGTACCACCTTTTCCCAGTGCTTCATAGGCAAGATTAAGACACGGGAACTTGTCCGTATCGGGGGGAAAGAACTCCAGTCTCGCTGCCTTGTTGAATATGTCGAGGGACAGATTATTTTCCGGCATCCTGTCCGGATAGGACAGCGCATAGGCAATGGGGATCCGCATGTCCGGCACACCCAAGCTGGGCGATGATCGAGCAGTCGACGAATTCGACCATGGAGTGGATGATGCTCTGGGGGTGCACGGCAACGGATATCCTGTCGGGCTCCACCCCGAACAGCCAGCGCGCTTCAATCACCTCGAGGCCCTTGTTCATCATCGAAGCGGAATCGATTGTGATCTTCTTCCCCATAGACCAGTTCGGGTGCTGAAGCGCATCTTCCACGGTAACCCGCGCAAGCTTCCGCAGCGGGCAGCTTAAAGAAGGGCCCTCCTGAGGCGGTAAGGATGATCCTCTTCACCCGGTCGGCACGCTCCCCGTTCAGGCACTGGAAAATTGCGCTGTGCTCGCTGTCCACGGGGATGAGCCGGACCCTTTTTTCCGCGGCCTTCTTCATGACAAGCTCACCTGCCATGACCAGGGTCTCCTTGTTGGCAAGGGCGATGTCCTTTCCCGCTTCAATGGCGGCAAGGGTCGGGAGGAGGCCCGCCGCGCCCACCATTGCCGAAATGACCATATCGGCATCGCTGCACGCCGCCGCTTCCCGGTAGCCGTCGGCGCCCCACACGATTTTCACCCCGGCTTTGCCGAGCATGCCCTTCAGGGACTGCGCGCACTGCTCATCGTAGACGGAAACGACCCGGGGCCGGAAGCGTTCGACCTGCTCTTTCAGCAGCACCATATTGCGCCCCGCTGCCAGGGCGACCACTGAGAACTGCGAAGGCCTGTCTTCCACAACCCTGAGGGAACTGACGCCGATTGAACCGGTCGATCCGAGGATGGATATTCTTTTCATAAGACGATGAAGTAAATGTAATAGTAAACGAAGGGACCGATAAAGAGCAGGCTGTCGATCCGGTCCAGGATACCGCCGTGCCCCGGCAGGATGGCGCCCGAATCCTTGAGCCCCGAGGAGCGCTTCAGGGTTGACTCGCAGAGGTCCCCCGCCTGTCCCAGCACATTGGCCGCGAGCGAGAGGACGGCGACATGGAACACGGAAATGTCCGGCAGCAGGAAATGCCTGAAGACGAGGGCCGCGGCGACGCTCCCCACAATGGAGCCTATCGCCCCCTCCACAGTCTTCCCGGCGCTCACGTTCGGCATCAGCTTCCTCTTCCCGAAGTTCCGTCCCGCGTAAAAAGCCGCGGTATCGCCTGCAAAGGCGATCAGGAAAACCAGGAATATCAGGAAGACGCCGTTGTCGAGTTTTCTTATCAGGATGAAATGGGCTATGAGCAGCGAGGGGTACAGCACGGACAGGGCCGTTTTACGCAGCGGCTCCAGGTTGATCGCCCCCTGCCTGCACCTGTAGAGGAAAAGGAAAAAACACGCCAGGAATGAAAGCGTGACGGCCGCCAGAACCAGGCTCAGATTGTTGGGAGAGCTGTAAAAGGCGGCGAAATTGACCAGGAGGCACGCGATAAGGCATTGGGCCCGTTCGAACCCGAAATCATCGCTGAACGCGGTCCTGTTGTATTCATGGCACGCCATGAGGGCGGCGATTATAACAATAACGGAAAAAACCGCTTCATTGCCAAAATAGATAACCGCGGCAAGGATGGGGACGGCGACAAGCCCCGTGATCCATCTCATCAAATGCGGGCTCATGGGATATCACCGAGCAGCTGGTCACTGGTCTTCCCGAACCTGCGTTCCCTCCCCTGGTAATCGTGGATCGCCGCAATCAGGTCTTTCTTCCGGAAATCTGGCCACAGGACATCCGTAAAATAGAATTCAGTGTAGGCCGTCTGCCAGAGGAGGAAATTGCTGATGCGGTGTTCGCCGCTCGTCCTGATCAGGAGGTCCGGATCGGGTATCCCTTCCGTGTAAAGGTAATCCGAGAATGCCTCTTTGTTAAGGCCCCCGGGATCGATTTTCCCCTCTGCCGCTTCCCGGGCGATCTTCCTGACGGCCTCCAGGATCTCGTCCCTGCCGCCATAGCTCAGGGCGAGGATCAGCGTCATCGCCGAATTGCCCTGCGTCTTGCTGATTACCTCGTTGAGAGTTTTTAAAACATTCTCCGGCAGGGTGCTGCAGTTGCCGATTGCCAGCAGGCGGATGTCCCTGTCCAGCATGGTCTTGAGTTCCCGCTGCAAAAATTTTTCCAGCAGCCCCATGAGAGACTTCACTTCCCTGGCAGGGCGGTCCCAGTTTTCCGACGAAAAGGCATAGAGGGTAAGGTAGCGGACTCCAAGCTCGCGGCAGGCCGTAACCGTCTCCCGGACCGCCTCGACGCCCTTTTTATGTCCTGCTATCCTGCCGAGGGAGTGCTGCTTGGCCCAGCGGCCGTTTCCATCCATGATGACGGCGATATGGGCGGGTATGCTCTTGTTGTCTAGATCGCTCATTTCAGTAGTGAAATCAATTATCACAGCGCCGGGGCATTTTCAACGGCTGCGGATAAAAGAAAGGGAGCGTTCAGCTCCCTTGAAAACCCTTCCTGGGAATTGCGGCTATATTTCCAGGATCTCCTTTTCCTTGACGGCGAGGACCTGGTCGGTCTTCTTTATATAATCGTCGGTCACTTTCTGAACTTCCGCCTGGGACCCGAAAAGGTCGTCCTCGGAAATCTTGTTGTCTTTCTTCAGGGCCTTTAACTTCTCATTCGCGTCGCGCCGCTCGTTGCGGATCCTGACTTTGCTCTCTTCGGCCATCTTCTTCACGACTTTGACAAGCTCTTTGCGCCTTTCCTGGGTGAGGGGCGGGATATTGATCCTTATCAGCTTGCCGTCGCTGTTCGGCATCAGCCCGAGCTCCGACTTCTGGATAGCCTTCTCGATCGCCCCGATAACGCCCGCGTCCCAGGGGGATATGAGGATCTGCCTGCTTTCCGGAATGGAAAGGGAGGCCACCTGGTTCAGCGGCGTGGCCGTCCCGTAATAATCGACCTTGATCCCGTCGAGGAGCGAAAGCGATGCCCTTCCCGTCCGGACCCTCCCGAACGACTTTTCAAGGGACTGAAGGTCTTTGTCCATATTTTCTTTCAATTCTTTGAATATCTTGTCTTTCATCTGCCACCTCCAACTACCGTCCCGATCCGTTTTCCGCAGATTACATTCTTGATATTGTTCTTTTTCTCCAGGTTAAACACGATCAGAGGCAGCCCATTGTCCTTGCAAAGGCTTATGGCTGTTGAATCCATTACTTTAAGGTTGTTCGACAACACATCGATATAACTTATTTTTTTGAAGAGCTTCGCGGTTTTGTCCTTGACCGGGTCCTTATCGTATACCCCGTCCACCTTGGTGGCCTTCAGGATAACATCGGCCCCGATTTCGAGGGCCCGGAGGCATGCGGCCGTATCAGTCGTGAAATAGGGGTTGCCGGTGCCAGCCGCGAATATCACGACACGGCCCTTCTCAAGGTGGCGGACCGCCCGTCGCCTGATATAGGGCTCGGCGACCGCCCTCATTTCGATTGCCGAAAGGACGCGCGTCTTGATCCGGCGATGCTCAAGGGAGCTCTGCAGGGCTAGGCTGTTGATCACGGTTGCCAGCATCCCCATGTAGTCGCCGGTCGTCCTTTCTATGCCGCCGGCATCAACACCCTGCACGCCGCGAAATATATTCCCCCCGCCTATAACTATCCCCACCTGTGTCCCCATGCGGGAAACCTCCGCAATCTCGGCCGAGATGCGGTTGAGGACGTCATAATCGATCCCATGAGCGCTTTTGCCCAGCAGAGCCTCTCCGCTGAGCTTCAGCAGCACTCTTTTATAAGCGGGTTTGACCATGCGCTCCGGTTGAATTACTTCAGTTCTTCGCCCAGCTGGAACCTTGCGAACCTGCGAATCTTGATATTCTCGCCGGTCTTGGCAATCATGTTATTGATGAGAGTTCCGACAGTGACGTCCTGGTCTTTGATGAATTTCTGCTCGGTAAGGCAGACTTCCTCGTAATACTTCTTCAGTTTACCGGGAAGGATCTTGTCCCAGATCTTCTCGGGCTTTTTCTCTGTCTGAAGCTGATCGCGATAGATTGCCTTTTCCTTCTCGATGATATCTTCAGGGACATCCTCCGGGCTGACATAGACCGGGTTAGTTGCGGCAACCTGCATGGCAATGTCTTTGGCCATGTTCTTGAAGTCCTCTGTCTTGGCCACGAAATCGGTTTCGCAGTTTACTTCCACCATGACCCCGATACGCCCCTGCATGTGAATATATGAACAGATCGTGCCTTCCTTGGCTGCCTTTGATGAGCGCTTCGTCGCTGCCGACATGCCTTTTTTCCTGAGATATTCTATGGCCTTCTCAAAATCGCAATCGGATGCCGCAAGGGCTTCCTTGCAGTCCATCATGCCGGCGCCCGTTTTTGTCCTGAGTTCCTTTACCTTATCTGCTGTTATTTCCAATGTTCCATCCTCCTGAAAACTGTTATTCCTGTGCTGGTGCGTTTTCGACCACTTCCGCAGAGACTATGCTCTCCGGCACGTCTGATTCCTCAGCGGCCTGGGGTGCGGGGATGGTATTCTTGTCGCTTTCAGCCTGTATTCTCTCTTCAAATTTCCTTTTCCCCTCCAGGACCGCATCGGCCACCTTCATCGAGAAGAGCTTGATGGCCCTGATGGCATCGTCGTTGCCGGGGATAATATAATCAATCTCGTCCGGGTCGCAGTTGGTATCCACTATGGAAACCAGGGGGACTTCCAGTTTTCTCGCCTCGTGGACGGCAATGTTCTCTTTCTTCGGGTCCACTATGAAAAGCGCACCGGGCAGTCCCTTCATCCTCCTGATACCGCCCAGGATCTTCTCCAGCTTCTCCCTGTCCTTCTTGAGCTGCATTATCTCTTTCTTCGGGAAGGCGTTGATGCTCTCGTCTTCGAACATCTTGTCGAGGGTGTTGAGCCGGTCTATGCTCTTTTTGATCGTCTTGTAATTGGTAAGCATCCCGCCGAGCCATCTCTGGTTCACGTAGGGCATTCCCGCCCTCTCCGCTTCGGCCTTGATGGACTCCTGGGCCTGCTTCTTCGTCCCGACGAACAGGACTTCTTTGCCGCTTGCCACCGTGTCGACGACGAAGTTATAAGACACGTTGAAAAGCTCGACCGTCTGCTGCAGGTCGATGATGTAAATGCCGTTCCTCGCCCCGAATATGTAGGGCTTCATCTTGGGGTTCCATTTGTTCGTCTGGTGCCCGAAATGGACCCCCGATTCGAGCAAAAGCTTCATTGAAATGTTTGCTGCCATAATGTTCTCCTCTTTGTTTTTTATTCCACCACCCCCGTCAACTTGGCCCGGGACCCGCTGAGGCAACTCCGGCCCAATCGGAGGGTGTGCGTGTTTGTGCGGGGCACTTTACATAAAGAGCCCCGGTAAATCAAGGCAAAAAACCAAAAATTCGCTAAAACATCAGGTATTTCTGGTTATTTTCCCCATCTCAAATCTCAAATCTCAAATCTCAAATCTCAAGTCGTGTAATGGGCATTGAGCTTCACGTAATCGTAGGTCAAATCCGAGGTATACATTGTAAAGCCGGCTTTTCCCATGCCGAGCTTCACCCTGACTTCAAAGGAATCGCCCGTCATTATCTTTGCCAGCCTCTCGGCCCCGCCTTCAACAGCCTTTCCCTTCCGGAAAACAGGCACTGCACCGATTACTACCTCCACGGCGTCGGGAAGCAGTCTTATCCCCGCCGCGCCGGCGGCCGATATGATCCTCCCCCAGTTGGGGTCCTGCCCGAAAAAGGCCGTCTTGACCAGGTTCGAACCGGCAACCTTGTAGGCTATCTTCTTTGCGTCGGACAGGGTCGCGGCACCCTGGACCGTTATCGTGACAAGCTTGGTCGCACCCTCCCCGTCGCGCACCATGGATTTGGCGAGCCCCGTCAGCACCTCGGAGAGGCACTCCCGGAATTTGGAGACGGCAGCCGCCCCGGGGGACTTGTTGCCGGCCATGCCGTTGGCCAGGATTATCGCGGTATCGTTGGTGCTCATGCACCCGTCCACGCTGATCGAGTTGAAGCTCCCCTGGATGCAGGAGCGGAATACCTTGCGCAGGTCGCCAATGCCGATTTCCAGGTCTGTCATTGCGAACGACAGCAGGGTGGCCATATTCGGCTCGATCATCCCCGCCCCTTTCGCGATCCCGCAGACGGTTATTTCCGTAAATCCCGATTTGAATTTGCCGTACTCGATTTTCGGGAACCTGTCCGTCGTCATTATTGCCTCTTCGGCTGAAGCTATGCCCGTTTCTGACAAAACGCCGACAAGCTTCGGGACCCCGCGCAGGACTTTATCGATGGGCAGCTGTTTCCCGATGACCCCTGTAGACGCAACGTAGACCAGCTCGTCCTTTATTCCGAGCGCCCTGGAAGCGGCCTTCGACATGGCCCGGGCGGCGCGCTCGCCCTGCCTGCCGGTACCCGCGTTGGCGTTCCCGCTGTTGACGATAATCGCCTGGCCGACGCCGGAGGAGATCCTCTCCCTGCACAGCAGCACCGGCGCCGCCTTGAAGCAGTTAGTGGTGAATACCCCCGCGGCCCTGGCCGGGCATTGCGAGAAGATCAGGGCCAGGTCCTTGCGGCCCTGCTCCTTGACTCCGCAGTGGATCCCTCCTGCAAGGAACCCGGGCACTTTCAGGTCTTCAGGTTTCCAGTCCAACTTGGTGCTCCTTTATAAATTATAGATCCTTCGGTCGCAAGCTCCCTCAGGATGACATTTTGAATCAATAAGCTATGTCATTCTGAGCGGAGCGAAGAATCTTTCTTCATTTTGTGGCATTATATCAAACGAGACTCAGAGTTATTTCCCGCAGCATTTCTTGTATTTCTTCCCGCTCCCGCACGGGCAGGGATCGTTGCGGCCCACTTTTTTCCCTTCCCTCTTGACCGTTTCCGGCGCCGCCCCGGAAGTGCCGTGGCTCATGATGAAATCCTCGGTGTTGCGGCGCTGCTCTTCCAGTTCCTCGTCCTTCTGCACGCGCACCATGCAGAGCTTCTCGATGCTGTCCGACTTGATCCTCTCGACCAAGGCGGAAAACATTTCGTAGCCTTCCTTCTGGTATTCCCGGATGGGGTCTTTCTGCCCGTAACCGCGCAGGCCGATGCCTTCCTTGAGATGGTCCATGCCGAGCAGGTGGTCCTTCCACTGGGTGTCAATCGACTGGAGCATTATATATTTCAGGAGGTAATCCATGGCCGGTTTGCCGAATTCCTCTTCCTTCATGGCCCAGAGCTTCTTGACGCCCTCGATGACCTGCTCCTTTATTATCTCCGGGCTCAGTTCATCGCCTCCGTAGCGCGAAAAGCCGAACTTGACGGAGAATTGCTTGTACAGGGCATCGTCAAGCCCCCGGAGGTTCCATTCCTCGGGATGGGTCTTCTCGTCGACGAATTCGGGGAGCATGCCCTCCACGATTTCTTCCAGCATGTCCTGTGCGTCTGACCAGAGGTTTTCGCCCCCGAGGACGTTGCGGCGCTGCTCGTAGATGACCTGGCGCTGCTTGTTCATGACGTTGTCAAATTCCAGGAGGTGCTTCCTCATATCGAAGTTCTGCCCCTCCACGCGCTTCTGGGCATTTTCGATCGCCTTCGAGATCATCCTGTGCTCAATGGGCTGGTCCTCTTCGAGCCCGACCTTGTCCATGATCGAACTGATCCGCTCGGCGCCGAATATCCTCAGGAGGTCGTCTTCCATCGAGAGGTAAAAACGGGAGGAGCCCATGTCGCCCTGCCTGCCGGAGCGCCCCCGCAGCTGGTTGTCGATGCGCCGGCTCTCATGCCTTTCCGTCCCGAGCACGTGCAGGCCCCCGAGTTCGGCGACACCCGTTCCGAGCTTGATGTCGGTCCCCCTTCCGGCCATGTTGGTGGAAATTGTGACACCGGCGCACTGGCCTGCCTGGGCGATGATCTCCGCCTCTTTCTCGTGGTTCTTCGCGTTGAGCACATGGTGCTTGATGCCTTCTCTTTCCAGCAGGCGGCTCATGTGCTCGGATTTTTCGATGGAGATCGTGCCGACGAGGACCGGCCGTCCCTGCTTGTTGAGCTCTTTTATCTCCCTGATGGCGGCCTTGAATTTTTCCTTTTCCGTCTTGTAGATCACATCCGGGTTGTCGTACCCTGATCATGGGCATGTTCGTCGGGATGATGAGGACCTCCAGGTTGTAGATTTCCTTGAATTCGGATGCTTCCGTATCGGCCGTTCCCGTCATTCCGGCCAGCTTGTTATACATGCGGAAATAGTTCTGGAAGGTGATTGTCGCCAGCGTCTGGTTCTCCCGTTCGATCTTCACCTTCTCCTTGGCCTCGAGCGCCTGGTGCAGGCCGTCGCTGTAGCGCCTGCCCGGCATGACGCGGCCGGTGAACTCGTCGACGATGATGACCTGCCCTTCCTTGACCAGGTAATCCACATCCCGCTTGAAAAGGGTGTGGGCCTTCAGGGCCTGGTTGACGTGGTGAAGGGTTTCGATGTTTTTCGGGTCGTAGAGGTTGGGGACCTTGAGGAGCTTCTCCGTCCTGGCAACCCCCTCTTCCGTGAGGACAACGGTCCTGCTCTTCTCATCAATTGTGTAGTCCCGGTCCTTGTTGAGGCTGGGGATGATCTGGTTGATCTTGTAGTACTTGTCCGTCGATTCTTCGGACGGCCCGGAGATGATGAGGGGGGTCCTCGCCTCATCGATCAGGATGCTGTCGACCTCGTCAACGATCGCAAAATTGAGATCTCTCTGGACATAGTCTTCCAGGCTGAATTTCATGTTGTCGCGCAGATAATCGAAGCCGAACTCGTTGTTGGTTCCGTAGGTGATATCGGAGTTATAGGACTCCCTCCTCTCGGGATCGTCCAGCCCATGGACTATAACGCCCACTGTGAGGCCCAGGAACTTGTAGATGGGCCCCATCCATTCGGCGTCGCGCTTTGCCAGGTAATCGTTCACAGTGACGATATGCACGCCCCTGCCGGAAAGCGCATTGAGGTAAACGGGCATTGTCGCCGCCAGGGTCTTTCCTTCCCCGGTTTTCATCTCGGCGATTTTTCCTTCATGAAGGACGAGCCCGCCGATAACCTGGACATCGAAAGGCCTCATGCCGAGCGTCCTTACCGATGCTTCGCGCGCAACGGCGAACGCCTCGGGAAGGATGTCGTCAAGTTCGGCCCCGTTTTCGAGCTGCTGGCGGAATTCGGCTGTTTTTGCCCTGAGGGCCTCGTCCGGGAGTTTCTTCAGGGCAGGCTCAAACGAGTTTATTTCCTCCAGAAGATGCGAGAGCCTTTTAAGCTCCCGGTCATTCTTGCTGCCTATTATCTTTTTTAAAATTGCATTGAACATTTTTGTTTTTAATCCCGATAAAAAATTAAGCGATTATCTCAGGGCCCGCAACAAAAAAAAGACCGGCATCATACCGGCCCCTGCAATGGGCTTGAACGCCCGCCGCCCCTTTCAGGGCAGGTATTTGCGCGGGTTGACAGGTACTCCGTTAAGGCTTACACAGTAATGAAGGTGGGAACCGGTGCTGCGGCCGGAATTTCCTACATACCCGATTACTTCGCCCTTTTTAACATTTTTGCCCGGGTGGACCGCCGTCCTGAGCATATGGGCATAGCTTGTCGTAACACCGTTTTTATGGTTCAGGACCACGTAATTGCCCATATCCGGCCTGTTTACACTTTCGGCGACAATCCCGTCGGCGGGCGCCATGATTGGTTTCCCCGCCTGGGTGGCAATATCTATCCCCTTGTGGAACTCTGAACTTTTCCCGTAGGGCGACTGCCTGTAACCGAAATTGGAGGTCACCCAGCCCTTCACCGGCCAGAGGGAAGGCAGTGGAGGCCAGGATGGATTCGCGTTTTTTCAGGAAGCTGAGGACTTCCTGAAAGCTTTTCTCCTGCGTTTCGGCATCCTGCAGGAGCCTGTCGATATTCTTGTTGAGCTGGTCTATCGTCGTGCCTTCAGCAGCCTGCTCCTGCTGAACGCCCCCGACTCCCAGCAGTTGGCCCTTTGTCTTTGATTTTTTGCCGATATTGCCGGCAGCGCGGATTTTCTCGTCAACGAGCCGGAAGTACTCCATTTTCTTCTCGAAATCCATCACCTTGCCGGCCAGGCTGTTTATCTGGTCTCTCTGGATTTCCGCCAGCTTCTTTATATTGTCGAATTCCGCCCCCTGCTGTTTCGTTTTGACGTAATCAAAAAGGACGTACGCCATGGAAATCATCAGGACGGTGGCAAAAACGCCAACGTATTTCAGAAATTTAGAGGATGCGCATACTTTCTTGATCGCGTCCTTCTTATTCGTGATGATCAGGAATGTGTAATGCTTTTTTGCCATCAGGTCCCTACAGGATTATTAGATAAATCAGGCTAACAGGGCAAAACTCGGTGAGAAACTAACACACAAGAAAAGGCCAAGTCAAGGGATTAATGACTTTTAAGGCATATAACTAAATAATATCAAATACTTATTGCGATACCACCAGTCATTTAAATGCTATTTGCGGGATATCCTCTTTTCGATTTTCTCCTGGTCGAAACCGATGATCACATCATTATCGATCAGGGTGGTCGGGATAGCCCGCTTCCCTGAGATCCTGACCATTTCATCGAGGGCCTGGGGGTCGCGAGCCACATCAAACTCTTCGTAAGTTAACCCCTTTTCTGAAAGAAACTCTTTCAGCTGATGGCAGTAGGCTCAGGTAGGGGTTGTAAATATCTTAATTTTCATTATTCCCCTCGAGGCTATTTTTCCTCTTCAAACATGTCCTTGGCAGCCCCGCATACCGGGCACACCCAGTCCTCGGGTAAGTCCTTGAATTCTGTTCCGGGAGCAACTCCATTTTCCTGGTCACCCAATGAAGGGTCATAAACATAGCCGCAAATTGAACAAGTGTATTTTTTGATCTTCATTACCTCCCTTGAGTTTCATTTTAATATTATCATAATTTCCATCTCATTCAACCAAATACGCCCTTTCCTTTTTTATTTGTATCCCTGCCGGCTTGGCCGAGCCTCTTAAAGGCGAACTTGTCCTCATGACCAACCCCGGTGCAGGCAGCGGTCTCAGCTGATTCCGTCCAGGCTAAAACTTCAACATTTTCCCAAACAAGAAACGCTTCTTATTAACATCCGGTAATCATAAAAGATTTGTCTTTGTGAGTATCGACAATGTTTTTTGCGGCAGAGCGCAGAGGCTTATCCATGCTCAAATTCCGCACATGTTCAGCCACTTTGGCCTTGACGTTATTTGTCCAGGTGTGTTAACAGAAGCGGATTTCAAAGGTCCAGGGTTTCCCGTTACCGGTAAATGCTCCCAAACGGCCCGGGAAGTACGGTGAAAACTCAAACAGCTTTGGAACGGGAGCATAAATATTTTTCAAGGGAGGGTTTTTTTGATGGGTTACGCAGAAGAGTATCGGAAAAAATTGGTTACACCGGAAGAAGCGGTAAAGGTAGTCAAGAGCGGAGACTGGATTGAGTATGGTTTTGGACACACCAAACCTATTGCACTGGACAAAGCACTTGCCGCCCGCAAGGACGAGCTTAAGGATATCAATATCCGCCACACGCTTACACTGACACCCCAGGCCTGTATCGAAGCCGATCCCGAAGGTGAGTATTCACGCTGCAAGACTGGCATTTTTCGGGTTACGTCCGCAAGCTTCATGACCGCGGCAGGGCGTACTACCACCCCATGATTTTCCGCAACCAGCCCCTTTTCTACAAGAAGAGCATCAAGAACGTTGACGTTGCGATGATCAGGGTAACAAAGATGAACAAGGACGGGTTCTTCAACTTCCATAACGGCTGCGCCTCCGTGCGTGCGGCCATGGATATCTCCAAGAAGATCATCCTTGAAGTCAACCCCAACCTGCCCTGGGCAATGGGCGGACGCGATGAAGTCGTCCATATCTCCGAAGTCGACTATATCACCGAGTTCGAGTCCAAGGTGGAAGCGATTCCCCCGGCGGCCCCGAGCGAAATCGACAAGGCAATCGCAAACCACATCGTCCCCCTGATCCCGTCCGGCTCCTGCATCCAGCTCGGAATCGGCGGACTTCCGAACATCGTCGGCACCATGCTGTCCGAATCGGATGTGAAGGACCTCGGCTGCCATACCGAAATGCTGGTGGACGCTTACTACCATATGCATGAGGCAGGCAAGCTGACGAACAGGATGAAAGGCATTGACAAGAACAAGAGCGTATACGCGTTCGCAGCGGGCAGCCAGTTCCTGTACGAATGGATGGACTACAACCCATCACTGGCGACCTACCCGGTTTCCTATACGAATGCCCCGCACATCATGGCGCAGAACGATAAGATGATGTCCATCAACGCCTGTGTCGAAGTTGACCTGTTCGGGCAGATCTCATCCGAATCGTCCGGCCCCCGGCACATCAGCGGAACAGGCGGACAGCTTGACTACGCAACCGGCGCTTACATGTCGGAAGGCGGAATCTCCTTTATCTGCTGCAATGCTTCCTACAAGGACAAGCAGGGCAATGTGAAATCGCGCATCACCCCCATGCTGCCCCAGGGATCCATTGTAACAGTACCGCGTACCCAGGCCCACTGCATCGTGACCGAGTACGGTATTGCCGATCTCGCAGGAAAATCCACCTGGCAGAGAGCGGAAGCCCTGATCAACATCGCCCATCCGGACCTCAGGGACGGGTTGATCAAGGATGCCGAGAAGATGAACATCTGGCGCAAGAAGAACAAGTAAGAATTTTATAATAGTTCAAAAAAAACCCCGGCCATGTCCGGGGTTTTTTTGGCGCTGATTGCTGAGAGGATGAATCTAGACCTCTTTTTTCCAGAGACAGAGAAACTCCTTACCGTGATAGGTGCACTGGACGAGTTCCCATCCCTCGGCGCCCTGCTCGTTGAAGAACTCGTTAAGCCTCTGCATTTCCGCTTCGGTGACATCGTGGACAAGGCAGCTGCCGCCTCGTCGCACTCGATTATGCTGTCGCTCTTGACCGCCTGGCCGTTGACCTTGTGCCTGGTTGTCTTGTACACCCACTTGGGCATAATCCCCTCCCTCAATTCAAAGATTCAGGTTGACTTTCCCTGTCTGACTCCCTGGCAGGCCGGGCAAAAGAATGTCGACCTGCCGCCGATGGGCTTTCTCTACCGGATCGTGGCCCGCAGCGGAAACAAGGCTTCCCTTCCCTGCCGTAAACCTGCAGGTGTTCCTGGTTGCTCCCCTTTTTCCCGAACAGGTCTCTCCAGTCCGAAACGCTCGTCCCCCGGCACGCGATGGCCTTCTTCAGGACGGGCCGGAACTCTCTTGCCATCCTGTCCCATTCAATCGTAGTAAGGTCGCAGGATTTTTTCCAGGGATTAATGCCGGCCCGGAACAGGATTTCGCAGACGTAAATATTTCCCAAGGCCCGCAACCGCTTTTTGATCGAGCAGGAAATTTTTTACCGGAATTTTCCTGTTCCCTGCGGCCGCATGAAGGTCTCGGCCCCTTATCGACATCCCGATAAGCATCAAGGGGACGTCTCTTGAGGTTCTTTCTGTTTGCGTATTTCGACGGTGGCGAAACGGCGCGGGTCAACCAGGCAGACATTGCCGTGCGGAAAGCTGATCAGCAGCCGGGCGTGTTTTTCAGGCAGGGGCTTGCCCTTTTCCAGCCAGTGCAGGTGCCCCGTCATCCGCAGATGCACCACGATCTCCCTGCCCCCGGTGAGGGCGATCTTGAGAAACTTCCCCTCCCTGCCGATATCCGTGACACGGCAGTCGCACACATTTTCCAGCCCCCCGATGCGGGCCCTGTCCAGGACCTCGATCCCCAGGACCTGCGACCCCGGCAGGACTTTCTCGAGCTGGCGGCGGAGGGTTTCGACTTCAGGCAATTCAGGCATACCGCAAATTACCACAAATTCAGGATTTTGTCGGCGGGATTCGTTCGGGCTTTTGGCCTTTGCGTCCTCTTCCATTTACCGCAATTTCAGACGGGCATTTTCGATCAGCGGGTCCAGGATGTTGACGTAATCATCGGTCCAGGGCTCCGCTTTCTTAACGCCTGCATCTTCCAGCATGAACCAGCCGCGCTCCAGAAGGGGCTTCAGGTCGTCGGCCCTTTTCGCCAGCACGACGCAGCTCGTGTCGTTCTGGTATGATCTCAGCCCCGCCTCCCGGTCCGGGTTTGCTGCGGCGTGAAGCCCCATGGCCCGCGCCGTCGCCAGCACGACAGGTTTCAATTCATAGTACCTGTTGGAAATATGGAACAGGATAACCCCCCCGTCGGCCAGCCTGCTCAGGTAAATGGCTACGGCCTCGCGCGTCAAGAGGTGGGTCGGTATCCCGTCGCCGGTAAATGCATCCATGTGTATGATGTCGTACCTGGTCCCCTCTCCTTCACCTTTCATCATCGAAAGCCGACCGTCGCCGGTTATGACCCGGAGGTCCCCGCGGCACTCGTTGAGGAAGGTGAACCACCGGCGGGCGATCATTTCATTGTCGGGGTCTATCTCATAATATGTAACGGCGTCCCCTTTTTCAGCGTAAGCCGCGGCTACCCCGGCTCCCAGTCCCAGGATGGCCGTCTTTCGGGGGGCCGGCCGCGTTTCGTACACGTCGGAAATGCCGCCGCCCCGGTAATAATATGTAACCGGCTCCATCCGGAGCGCGGGATCGATGTGCTGCGCCCCGTGGAGGGTCTTTCCGTGGATGAGTTTGCGCAGCCCGGACCTCGATCGAGTCGCCCTCATAGGCATCCCGGATTATGTATGTGCCGTAAAAATTCCTATGCCGGAAAATGATGTCGTCCTCCAGGTTCGCGCTGGCGCCCATCCATGCTGCCGCTATCAGGGCAATAGAAATTACAGCGCGCCCGACTGCGGCCGGCAGGGCCCTGCCCTTGAGTGAAACCCGCAGCGCCCCTAGGATGGCACGAATACAGGGTCACGGCCAGGAGGGCCAGGATAATGGGGAATTCATAGAGCCCGGGGAAAGCGAACGGGGCGGCAAGGCTGACAAGCATGCCCCCTATCCAGCCGCCCGAGCGCCGTGACGAGGTAGAAGGATGTCAGGCGGCTCGAATCGGGCCGCAGTTCGTAAAGCGTACCGTTGGCAACCAGGCAAAGCGCAAAGAACAGCGCCAGGTAGCCCAGGGCCATGAAGAGGAAAACGGCGCTCGACAGGAAGAGGGCCAGGCTGGCCAGCAGGATTTCCGGCCAGAGGATATTGAGGTATTTCGGCACCCCGCCTTTGTCCCGGAAGGTTATTATGAAGCTCCCCAGGAAAAGGGCGAGCGGCGCGATCCAGATCAGCGGGAAAGAGCCTATCTCCAGAGTCAGCAGGTTTGTTACCGCCAGCAGCAGGGCGGACGGCAGGATGCTCAACATGAGCCATTTCAGATAAGTCGACGGCGCAATCACCTGGCACGGACCGCCCGGGGCGATTTCACCGGTTTGGGGGCAGGCCGGGCGCCCGGGGCGAAGCACAAACCAGGAGGCTGCCACCAGCAGGGCGTAGACAACATACCCGAGGGTCCATACGAAGCTCTGCGTTCGCAGCCCGCTCAAGGGCTCCACAATGAATGTATAACCCAGCAAGGCGATAAGGGAGCCGGCATTCGATGCTGCGTAAAGCGGGTAAGGGTTGCGGTCCCTGCCGAGCTCCGAATCGGAAAGCCAGGCCTGCGCAACGACAGCCGTAGTGGAGAGCACCCCGAAAGGAAGGGCGGCGTTGATAATCAATACCCAAATCAGGTTAAGGACCGGGGTCGAGGGGTCGGGTATTGTGTCTATTTTCAACGGCAGGCTAATAACCGGCAGCAGCAGGAGCAGCAGGTGCCAGACGCCAAGCCTTCTCGCGAACAGGTGCGAATACAGGTAGCCGATGAAAAGCATGCCCTGGAAAAACATCAGGCAGATGAGCCACACGTGCGCCGCACTGCCGAAGTAGGGCGTGAGGAGCCTGCCGATAAGGGGCTCGATACCGAAAAGAAGCAATGCGCCGGAAAAAACCATGCTCGTCAGGACGAGCATGGCTGATTTCCCTGCCCTGCTTTCAGTTTTTGGTGATTGCGGCTTCCATAAGAACTTCAATCCCGATGCTTAACAGTTACCGTAAAAAAGGAAATTCTTATATAACGGAACGCCCCCGTTCACAATACCTTATCTTGATAGATTGCCTTGGGCAATAATGATAATATCCCGTCCGAAAAAGGAATACGGCTGGTCGTAAATGAAAAATATTTGGTCATTTGCTGCTTATTCCTGAAAGAGCCCTGCCACAAGATTGAAACGCCCCTGGAACCATCAAGGAATTATTTATGGACAGTGCGTGCCTGCTTTTTGCTGAACGGGGAAAACAGGTGCACCGTGTGGGGCGCCCTCAGCAAGTGGGAATACTGGACATTTTCACACCCCAACGACTGGTCATACAGATTTCAGGCCCCGCCGAAATAATCGATGACAACTCGGATGTATGGCGTTAAAAAAAGAGGGCGGATTCAAAGCCCGCCCTCGCAATATACGACTTTAAACCGATTTAAGCCGCAGCCGCGACCGTTATCACGATCAGCGGATCGCCCACCGAGACGTTGTCGCCGGGGGAGACGAGGATCTCGGCGATCTTGCCGCTCACTTCGGAAACCACGTTGGTGATCATCTTCATCGCTTCGAGGACGACAAGGACTTCGCCCGCCAGTATTTCGTCTCCCACCCCCACCGGGACTTCGTTGACAACGCCCGTCAGCGGCGAGCGGATGTCGCCTGACTTGGCGAGCGCCTCGATTTCTTTCGGGGTCAGCGTCTTTGCCCTTTCCGTCTTCGCGCCTTCCTCTTCGATGCGTGTGAGGATCGGTTCGGTATGGTGGTCGACTACCAGGTAAGTGATGATATCCTGTTCCTTGGTGCGCCTCTGCGGGCCGATCTCGATAACGTGCAGCTTTCCGTAGGCGTCCGGGAATTCGAACTTGTCGCCCAGGTTGAACCCGCCCCGGTGGAACCAGATCCTCGGCGGCAGGGCCCATGTCTTCCCGTACTTCTCCTCGAATTTCATGAAAGCCACGGCATCATTGGGGTGCTGCAGGTAAAGCACCAGCTCGTCCTCCGTGGCCGGCCTTCCCAGCCTGTGCTCCAGGACGCGCTTTTCGATATCGATATCTATATCTTCGATCTTCTGGTACCCGCCGTCGCGCTCGACGATCTTCTTCCAGTCTGCCCCGAAAACGGATTTATAAATGTCGTCAGCCGGCTTGTAGAACGGAAATTCCCCGTACCTTTCCAGCAGGAGGTTCTTCAGATCGTCGCTGACATCCTTGTACCTGGCCTCCTTGAGGGTGTTGTTGACCGCCGTGGTCCAGAGGATCTGCGATCCCGGGCGTGACGCTCCACCAGTTCCCAAGTTCCACCTGGACATGGGGAAGTTCGTCCTGAAGGATCTGCGGCATCAGGTGGAGGAAGCCGCCCTTGACGGCCTGCTCGAAGCTGGAGCCCGTCGCCCCTCCCGGAAGCTTATGGATCTGCACCGACGGGTCGAAGCCGAGGAACTGCGATTCGAAATCGCGGTAATACTCGCGCTCGGGGCGCAGCCGGTTCGAAGTGTCGATCACCGGCTGCTTGTTCAGGCCGACCGCCTGGTGTCCGTATTCTTCCAGGGTCTCAACGACCGTCAGGAGCGGCGGAGGGCCATAGAAGCCCGTAAAGGCGTGGTCGGCGGCATCCACGATCTTTGCGCCGTTGCGGACGGCTTCGACGATCCTGCCGATATCGTTTCCGTCGGTGTTATGGCCGTGATAATGGATAACCAGGTCGGGATACTTGTCCAGGATGGCTTTGACCAGATCGCCGATCCTCTTTGCCGTTCCGAGCCCGCCGTGGTTCTTGATGCACAGGATTATCTCCGGCCCGGTGACATCGAGGATTTCCCCGACCTTGCCGACGTAATACTTATCGGTGTGCTCTTTCCCTGTTGAAAAACAGATCGAGGGCTCCAGGATGCGCCCCGCCCTTTTCACTTCCTCGAATACCGGGACCATGTTGGGGATGTAATTAAGGAAATCGAACACGCGCCAGACATGGACGTACCGCGAAAAGCTCTGGACCGTGAGCCGGATGACGTTTTCCGGATAGGGCCGGTAGCCGAACAGGTTGACGCCCCGGCAGAGTGTCTGGAACAGGGTGTCGGGCATATAGGAGCTCAGCACCTCGAGCTTTTCGAGCGGGTTCATCTGCTTGCGCAGCATGTCGACGTGGACCGACGCGCCCCCGGTTATTTCAATCGAAAAATATCCCGCGGCGTTCCTCTCCGCCGATACCAGGATCTGCGTGTGCGGCATGACCCTGTTCTTGTAATCGGACTGGGAAAGGTCCCTCTCCGTATTGGTCACGTAATAGCCGTTAGCCTGCCTGACCTGGTCGAGGATGGATTTAACTCCCCTCGTTGTTCAGCTCCGCCGGGGTGATCCTCTCCGTTATTTTTGTTTTCCTCCTGCTCATTAAATATTTTTCTCCTCGGGTGTCTGTGCTTACTGTTCGCTGTCCGGATCAGATAAGCGTATGGATTGATCTTCTTGGAATGGATCTCCGCAATCAGCTTGGAGAGCTTCGCGATCTCCCTCTCCTGTTCCGGGTAATCAAAAATTTCCGGATGGGTGTCGATATAAGAGGTGTTGAACATTCCTTTCCGGAAATCCGGTTCGTCGCAGATGGACAGATAGAACGGAATCGTGGTCTTCGGGCCGACGATCAGGAAGTCGTTCAGGGCCCTCCTGAGCCGCTGGATCGTGTGTTCCCAGTTGTAGCTGCGGATCGTGAGCTTCACGAGAAGCGAATCGTACTCGGTCGGTATCTTGTAGCCCTGGTAAACCACTCCGTCCAGCCTGATCCCGGGGCCTCCGGGCGACTGGTACACTTCCACGCGTTTGCCGCCTTCCGGCATGAAGTTGTTTTTCGGGTCTTCGGCATTGATCCTGACCTGGACGGCCTTGTTCACCAGAGCTGAATTCACGCTCGGGATATCCAGTCTTGCCGCCTCGGCAATCAGGATCTGCTGCCTGACGATATCGATTCCGGTCAGGATTTCCGTCACGGTGTGCTCAACCTGCAGCCTGGTGTTGACTTCCATGAACCAGAACTTGTTCGTCTGCGGGGTCGACAAGGAACTCAACAGTCCCGGCATTGACATATCCGGCCTTTCTGGGCGGCCCTGATCGCCGCATCGTGCATGGCATCCAGCACATCGGGCGGCAGATCGGCCGGGGCAATCTCCAGCAGCTTCTGGTGCCGGCGCTGGATCGAGCAGTCCCTGGTCCCGAGGTGGATGGTATTGCCGTGAGTGTCGGCCAGGATCTGGACTTCGACGTGCCGCGGCGATTCCACGCACTTTTCGATATAGATGCTGTCGTCATTGAACGCCGAGAGGGCTTCGGTCCTGGCCATGGGCAGTTGGGCCCGCAGTTCGGCCTCATTTTTGATCTTCCTGATGCCGCGGCCGCCTCCCCGCAAGATGCCTTGAGCATGATCGGGAAACCCGCGTCTCTTGCCGAATGCCAGGGCATACTCCAGTCCGGCATCGCCGGCCGGCAGGTTGTCCGTCCCGGGGATAAAGGGGATCCCCGCCTCTTTCATTATCTTCCTGGCGACGACCTTGTCGCCCAGGTCCCTGATCACGTGCGGGGGCGGGCCGATGAAGATGATGCCCGCATCCTCGCAGGCCGCCGAGAAATCGGCATTTTCCGCCAGGAACCCGTAACCCGGATGGATGGCGTCGGCGCCTGATTTCCTGCGCGGCCCAGATGATCTTGTCGATGCTCAGGTAATCCTTGCGCGGGCCGTCCCCGATCAGGACCGCCTGGTCGGCAAACCTCAGGTAAAAGGCCTCGCTGTCCGGCTTTTCATAAACTGCAACCGCGTCAAGCCCCAGTTCCTTGACCGTTCTTATGATACGCAGGGCGATTTCACCCCGGTTGGCCACTAGCACTCTGTTGATTTTTTTTCATGGATCTCCTGAATCGTATTAAATGTCTGGTTAAGCATTGCTTTATACTTTTGCCGGTTGTTATCAAGCGGATAAAAGCCGTAATCAAGCGGGGTGAGGGACAATGTTTTTGAAGTCATTTAAGCATCTTTTACGGAACTTCCAGTGCACCAGAATTCAGCTTGACATTTAAAATCCGAGAAGATACAAAATTACATTTTAAATTCAATGCTTTCAAAAGATATTCGGGGCGGGAAAGGAGTTTTTATGGCCAAATATGAACCAAAATCATTGAGGAATATCGCAGTGGTCGGTCACGGCGGAACAGGGAAGACTTCACTTTGCGAAGCCATGCTTTTTGCGTCCGGAAAGACCGATCGCCTGGGACGGGTCGATGAAGGAACGTCCTCAATGGATTTTGAGCCGGAAGAGCAAAAAAGGCGGATCTCCATCAGCGCCGCTGTCAATAATGCGGACTGGGAAAAGCACAGGATAAACATGATCGACACCCCGGGCGACGCCAACTTTGCCACGGATACCCGCAACAGCCTCCGTGTAGTGGACGGGGCCATAATGGTAGTGGATGCCGTCGGCGGCGTCGAGTTCCAGACGGAAAAGGTCTGGGAATTCTCGGACGAGTTCTCCCTGCCCAGGCTCGTGTTCATCAATAAAATGGACCGCGAGAGGTCGGATTATTTCAAGGTCGTGGAAGACATCAAACGTGTTTTCAGCAAGAAAATAACCGTCCTCTATATACCGGTCGGCGCGGAGGATTCATTCAAGGGCATCGTGGACCTGATCGCAATGAAGGCCCTGATGACCGAGGATGCCAAGGGCTCGGTGAAGTCAGTCGACATCCCGGGCGACCTGCTCGACGAGGCGACGAGCCTGCGCGAGACAATGGTCGAAGACATCGCGGAGTGCGATGAGAACCTCATGGACAAGTACCTGGAAAGCGGCGAATTGTCCCTTGAGGAATTGAAGGACGGCCTGCGCAAGGGGATACTCGTCCGGCGACATGGTCCCGGTGATCTGCGGTTCGGCATCAAGACTGACCGGTGTCCGCCCCCTGCTCGACATAATATCCGGTTACATGCCTTCGCCGGTGGACAGGGGAGCAGTGAAAGGCAAAAACCCCAAGACGCGGCGAACCGGAGGAGAGGCTTCCGGACGAGAAAGCCCCCTTCTCCGCCCTCGTGTTCAAAACCTTTGCCGACCCGTATGCCGGCCGACTGACCCTGTTCAGGGTCTTTTCCGGCAGCGTCAGTTCGGACTCCAATTTCTTCAACGCCAGCAAAAACTCCTCGGAGCGATTCGGCAGCATCTTCTACCTCGAGGGCAAAGGGCAGAAACCGGCGGAGAGCGTTGTTGCAGGCGATATAGCCGCGGTCGCCAAACTCAAGGAAACCGAGACAGGCGACACGATCTGTGTGGACAAGGCGCCGATCGTTTACGACAAGGTCCCGCCCATCACCCCCATCATGTCGTTTGCCGTCCAGCCCAGGACGAAGGGTGACGAGGACAAGATCATGAGCTCGCTCAACAGGCTCCTCGAAGAGGACCCGTCGATCACCATCCACAGGGACGACCAGACAAAGGAAATCATCCTCTCCGGGATGGGCCAGGTCCACATCGAAGTGACAATCGAGAGGCTCAAGAGGAAGTTCGGGGTCGAGGTCAACCTCACCACCCCCAAAGTCCCGTACAAGGAGACAATCAAGGGCAAGACCACGATCCAGGGGAAATACAAGAAGCAGTCCGGCGGCCGCGGCCAGTACGGCGACGCCTGGCTCGAGATCGAGCCCCTGCCCCGCGGCAGCGGCTTCGAATTCGCCGACAAGATCGTCGGCGGCGTCATCCCCCGGCAGTACATCCCCGCCGTAGAAAAGGGCATCGTGGAAGCGATGGCCGAAGGCGTCGTCGCCGGATATCCCGTCGTCGATTTCAGGGCCTCCCTGATTGACGGCTCTTTCCATACCGTCGACTCGTCGGAAATGGCCTTTAAAATCGCCGGCTCCATGGCCTTCAAGAAAGGCGTCCTGGAACTGCCAGCCGACCCTGCTCGAACCGATAGTGACCATCGAGATAGAAATTCCCGAGGAGTACATGGGCGACGTCATCGGCGACCTCAACAGCCGCAGGGGAAGGGTCCTCGGCATGGACACCAAGGGCCACCACCAGATCATCAAGGGGCAGATACCCCTGGCGGAAATCCTCAGCTACGCGCCCGACCTCCGTTCCATAACAAGCGGCCGCGGCACTTTCACTTACGCGTTTTCGCATTACGAGGAAGTCCCTGCTTTCCTGATGGAAAAGATCGTAGCCGCCTCAAAGAAGGAAGAATAACAACCTATCCGGGGGCGGCCATGGCCGCCCCTTTTATCCCAAAACAATGGAATCCAAATCACAGAATAAATTCACCGCCGGCATCCTCACCATCAGCGACAAGGGCTCGCGCGGCGAGCGTGAGGACCTGAGCGGGGGGGAAATCCGCAAGCTCATCGAGACCCTTCCCGCCGAAGTCCTGCATTACGAGATTATCCCCGACGAAGCCGATATCATCTCGGAACGCCTCAGGTACCTGGCCGACAACAAGCGCCTTGACATAATCCTGACCACCGGCGGCACCGGGGTCAGCCCTCGCGACGTGACACCGGAAGCCACCCTCAAGGTACTCGACAAGGAAATCCCCGGGCTCGCCGAACTGATGAGGCTCAAGAGCCTGGAAGTCACGCCGCACGCCGCCCTTTCCCGCGCCGTCGCCGGCATCCGGGGAAGCTCGCTGATCGTGAACCTCCCGGGCAGCCCCAAATCCGTCCGGGAAAACCTCTCCGTAATTCTGCCCACCTTCCGCCACGCCGTCGAGAAAATCAAGGGCGACCCGTCGGACTGCGCAACATCTTAATCACCCCGCAGAAACGCCTGCGTGCTTTTCTTATCGGCCGTTTGAGCCTTGGTATATCAGCGCGATGAGGAATGACTGGCGGGGTTCAGATTAGTTTAGGACTTCGCGCAAAAAATTAACCGCCCTGTCGCGGTGGGTGCCGGCCCAGTATATTTTCCCGCAGGAGCGGCAGCGGTTGAAGACGGACTGGGTTTCGAACACGTAAGGCGGGACAATATCCTTTACCGAGTCACTGGGGACTTTCTCCAGCAATGCGTTGCACTGCAGGCAGCGTGTGAAGATCCTTTCGGGGGAAATGTCCAGCTCGGGAAGGCGGTCCTGCAGTTCCCTGATCTGTTCGCCCACCCTGTCGTTTCTGAGGATGATCATCCGGCCCCGGAAGTTCCTCTGTTCAAGGTCCCGGCGCCTCGTGAGCACTAAGCGCCCCTCTTTAAATGCCCTGCTCAAAAATTTCCTGTCAACGCCGGCAGCCTCGTAAACCGTGTCGTATCCAATCGTGCGCAGCCACCGGGCCAGCCTGCCGAGAGTGCCGTCTGTTATGAATTTTAATTCGGGCATATAAGTCTGTGTCGTTTCGACGGGCTCAACGAGCTTATTGAGAGAGCGGGAATAAAGGTGTTTTCAAAATCAGAAATCAGCAGCAATCAGGTTCATTGGGCCTGCGGCACACGGAGCCTTTCAAAGTGCCGCAATGCTTCCTCTCTTTTTCAGGAAAGGTAATCCTTCTTCAAAGCAGGGGCCGGTTCGCTGGCCAGCTGGCCCTTGCGCAAATTGTAAATCTCGTTTTCGAGCCCTTGCAGCTCTTTCCTGATTTTCGCGATCTGGCGCCTGAGCCTGATCCGGTCGAAGAGGCCCAGCAGTCCTGACAGCACCACCCCGGCAAAAAAGGCAAAGAAGATCAGGGCATAAGCCGCGATCTGAACATTCATCATCCCAAAATACCTCAGGGTTATGTATTCGGTATTCTGAATGGAGAAAGTTATGGCGAGAAAGACAAGGACCAGGACAACCACTGTCACAAAGAATCTCATCTATTCCTCCCTGCCCGGTTTCTGGAAATGCGGCAACAGCGAATTATAAGTGTCGCAGACGTCCTGTGGTACTACCCTGGTGCACGAGACAGTGGTCATGAAATTTGCGTCCCCTCCCCACCTCGGAACCAGGTGGATATGCAGGTGATCGTCAATCCCGGCCCCCGCCGCCTTGCCGAGGTTCATCCCGATGTTGATCCCCTCCGCATTCATCTTGTTCTTCAATATCGCGGCACACATCTTCGTGGTCTTCATCAGGGCCAGGTCTTCCTCTTCGGTCAGATCTTCAAGGTTGCTCACATGGCGGCAGGGTATCACCAGCAGATGCCCCGTGTTATAGGGGTACTTGTTCATGATGACAAAGACGCACATGTCATCGAAGAGCACCAGGTTCTCGTCCCTGATTGACTCGCGGCAGAAAACACAGCCCTCGGGCTTTTCCCCCTTGATGAACTCCATCCTGGACTGCGCGTATATTATTTCCATGCTACATGAATTCCTTCCTGTTGATTTCCTGGATCCGCCCCGAGATTTTTCCATCCCTGATCTCCAGCAGTCCCACCGTGTTGCGGCTCGCAAATCTCCGGTCCGTCGGTGACCCCGGGTTAAAAAAGAGCACCCCGTCACGGACATGGCTGCAGGCGCTGTGGGTATGTCCGTAAACCAGGCAATCTATCCCTGCGAACTGCCTGATCAGCTTCTCCTCCAGCCCCCACGGCATTCCCCAGCCGTGGATGAGCCCGATCCTGACCCCCTCGACCTCAATCAGCAGTTTTTCCGGGAGGGAATCATCCGCGTCCATGTTGCCCCGGACCGCCCGGACTTCCCTGCCGCCAAACGAATCGAGGACCCGGACAGAGACAAGGTCCCCGGCATGGAGGATCATTTCCGCTTCCGAAAAGAATTTCTCCGCGATCCTCTTCAGGTAATCACTGCTTTCCCCGAGGTGGGTATCCGAAACAACTCCAATTTTCACACAGGGAAGATTATAAGACGGTTTTAGAAAAAACAAGATTTTTTTCAGGAAAATCAAGGATAAACAGCTGCCGGGCGGCTCAAAAACCCCCGTTCGCCGGTTGACTTTTACCTCCCGGGCATTTACTATTTTCCCGCTGCATACAAGGGATCTAATCATTCTCAGCTGTTCGGCAGGGGCTGGTCTAAGACCAGCCCGGAAAACTCAGGGTCGTAATAATGGACAAGAAAGCAACAGGTCGACTATGAGCAGAATCATGGGAACTTCGCAGCGAGATCGAGCGCCACAACCGGCTTTACTACCAGCTCGACGAGCCAGAGATATCCGACGCCGAGTACGACAGGATGCTCAATGAGCTCATGGAGCTCGAGGACAAGTACGCCGATTTTATCGACGTCACTGATTCGCCGAGCCGGCGGGTCGGCGCCGCCCCCCTGGAAAAGTTCGCGACCGTCACCCACCTGACCCCGATGCTGAGCCTCGCCAACGCCTTTTCCGAGGAGGAAATTGTCGAATTTGAAAACCGGATAAAAAGGGCCCTCGGGGACGACAGTGAGATCGATTACGTCGCGGAGCCGAAAATCGACGGCGTCGCGGTGAACCTGATCTACGAAAACGGCATATTCAAAACGGGCTCCACGCGGGGCGACGGTTTCGTGGGCGAGGACGTCACCCAGAACCTGAAGACCATCAGCTCCATCCCCCTGAAAATGAAAGAAGGGAAATACGCCATCCCTGAACGCGTCGAGGTCCGGGGCGAAGTTTACATCAGGCTCGCCGATTTCCGGCGCCTCAACGCCAGGCGTGAGGAACGGGGTGAACCGCTGTTTGCCAATCCCCGGAACGCGGCAGCGGGCTCTTTGCGCCAGCTCGACCCCCGGATAACCCGCCGCCGCCCCCTTGACATATACTGCTACTCGATCGGCGAGCTTGAGGGCGCCTCGTTCAACACCCATTGGGAGATCCTCGAGGCCTTGAGGCAGTGGGGGTTCCGGACCAACGAAAACATCAAGTATGCCCCGGACATAAACTCCTGCGCGGAGTATTACCGGGAGATGATCGAGAAGAGGCTCACCCTTCCTTACGAGATAGACGGCGCCGTCATAAAGGTGAATTCGCTGGAACTGCAGACCAGGCTGGGCGCGGTCTCGCGCAGCCCCCGCTGGGCCATAGCCTGCAAGTTCCCGGCCATGCAGGAAACGACCGTCGTCACGGGAAATAGAGGTCAGCGTGGGCCGCACGGGGGCCCTGACGCCCATCGCCTACCTGGAGCCCGTCCGCGTCGGGGGCGTGATCGTGAGCCGCGCGAGCCTCCACAACCTGGACGAGATCAGGAAGAAGGACGTCCGCAAGGGGGACACGGTCATCGTCCAGCGGGCCGGCGACGTGATCCCCGAGGTCGTCAAGGTAATAGAATCCAGGAGGCCGCCCGGGGCACAGGAATTCGAAATGCCCGAAATGTGCCCGGTGTGCGGCTCCAGGGTCGTCAGGCTCGAGGGTGAAGCCGCGTTCCGCTGCATCGATATCGCCTGCCCCGCCCAGGTCAAGGAGAACATCCGCCACTTCGCCTCGCGCGGGGCGATGGACATCGAGGGGGTCGGGGAGAAGCTCACCTCGGCGCTCGTCGACGCCGGCCTGGTCAAGGACCCGGCCGACCTGTACTATTTGAAAAAGGAAGACCTCGTCAACATGGAGCGGATGGCCGAAAAATCCGCCTCCAACATCCTCGCGGCCATTGAAAGTTCCAAGGCGCCCGGCCCTCGACAAGTTCATCTACGCCCTGGGGATAAGGCATGTCGGCGAGCACGTGGCGAAGCTGATAGTCAGGCGCTTCGGCTCCCTCGATGCGATCATGGCCGCTTCCGAGGAAGAGCTGGGCGCGGTTGAAGGGATCGGCCCGATAATCGCCCGCAGCATCGGTCAGTTCTTCCGCGAACCCGAGAACAGGCAGGTCATCGAGAAGCTCCGGGCGGCCGGCGTGAGGCCCGTTGAAAAAGAGGCCCCGCCGGAAGGCGCGGGCGCCTTGTCCCTCCAGGGAAAGAAATTTGTCTTCACGGGGTCCATGGAAAAGCTCAAGAGAAACGACGCAAAGCAGATTGTCGAGTCCCTGGGCGGCGAGGTCTCGGAGTCCGTGACAAAGAAGACCGATTTCGTCGTCGCGGGCGAAGACCCCGGATCGAAGCTGGAAAAGGCCCGCTCCCTCGGCATCCGGGTCTTGACGGAAAAGGAATTCCTCGACATGACAGGGGGCATTCAAACCCCAACCGCGAAGCAGACACCCTGATGAAACGGGCCCACTTGATCATTTCCGGACGGGTGCAGGGCGTGTTTTTCCGCGCCCGCACGAAAGCCATGGCCGACTCCCTGGGCCTCACAGGTTGGGTGAGGAACCTGAGGGACGGCAGCGTCGAAGCCGTTTTTGAGGGGAGCGACGAGGCCGTGGAACAGGCGGTGGAATGGTGCCGCAAGGGCCCCAGCCGCGCGATCGTCGAGAATGTTTCAAGAAAAGAAGGGCCCTACACCGGAGAATTTGAAAGTTTCAAAGTCGTTTATTCGTAAGGAATCAGGCTCTCCTGTGGAGGATTTCCCCGCCCGCTTCCAGCCTCCGGAAATTCTCGCTCATTACCCTGACGATCCCGTCCGTCGAGATGTCCGTAGAGCCGGCGATATGGGGCGTCGTCAGGACGTTGTACTTGAAAATGGGGTCATTCGGGTCGGGAGGCTCCTCCCAGAACACGTCGAGCCCCGCCCCGGCAATCTGCCCGGAGGAAAGGGCTTCCAGCAAAGCCTCGCGGTCGACCAGCCCTCCCCTGGCCAGGTTGATCAGGAACGGCTGCCTCTTCATCGCGGCGAAGGCCTTCCTGTCAATCATGTTCCTGCTCCTGTCGGTTGCGGGCAGGCACAGGATGACAAAATCGGACCTCCCTAGAAGCTCCTCCAGTTTGTCGGGCGTCCCGGCCCATTCCAGTCCCAGTTCCGCCGCGGCCTTTTCAGGTTCGCTCTGCTTGATCCCGATGAGGCGGACGTCGAATGCCTTGAGCCGCTTTATCAGGGCCCGGCCGATCCCGCCCAGGCCTATTATCCCCACGGTCTTCCCCTTGACCGCCCTGCCCTTCGGGGTGCCCATCTGCCTGCTGGCCATGCTCTGCGCCATTTCCCGGAACCTTCTGGCCAGCCCCACCATCAGGTAGATGCCCAGTTCGGCCACGGAGTCGGCATTGCCCGATATGTCCGTGGGGACATTGGCGACCTTGATACCGAGTTCTTTCGCGGCCTGCAGGTCAACATTTTCAAGGCCGGCGCCGCACTGATGAATGAGTTTAAGAGAATCGGCTTCAGCAAGGTGCTCACGCCTGACGGCTGCCATTGTCGGTATCAGGATATCAAACCCCTTCAAAGTATCGAACCCGAACCTTCCGCTCGCGGCAAATTCATGCTGGGGAAAAGCATTCCTGAGCAGGTGCAACACCCCGCCCCATGCATCCTCCTGGGCGGCAAAGATAATTTTCATAAGTCTCCTTAACTTCAGGCATTAGGCATCAGGCAGAAGGCAAAAGGCTGATAATGCGGAATTTCTTTCGAATCTTAGAAATTTCCTGGTCACCAGCGAGCAAGAAATGCCTCGGGAAACGGCACGATGCCTCGGGCGCAGTTCTTTCGGAGCCGTCGGAAATTGCAACAGGTGAGAACGCAATATGCCCGACCACTTTCCCCTCGACTTCCGCAACTAACGATAAGGTAAGCGCATTGGCGGCACGCAATGCCTTGATTATGAACACCTCAGTCTGATGGCTGTATGGATGGTCTTTAAAGGCCGCAGCGGTTATCTCGTTTATGGCCGTTATGTCTGATTCTGTCTCCCTGCGAATATTCATTTTCTCCAACGAACCTTTCACATTTTATTAACGGAGAACGTTTTATACCGTGAACTGCCCTTACCGATGGAACTCCTCTGCCGCTCCACCCGATATGGGTTGAAGCCCTCATGCAAAGCACGCCTATCCCCCGCGCTCACCCCTTGCGGGCATAAGCAATTATCACGTCATCCGTAATTGTCGTGACGCATTTCTTCCCGAAATAATTTCGGCTTTTAATATTTTCCTTCTCTCTTTTGTCCGGAGGAAATTTGGCATACCACCAGTTGGATGATATGGCTGAAAAGAAATCATACGCTTCCCCGCCGTTTCTGAAAGTGTTCCGCCAGGTGACTCTTCTCGTTTTGATGTCTTTGAGCCCGGCTTTCACCAGGAGCTTGCGCAGGCTTTTTTCGCTTCGCGGCCAGAATTCCAGGCGGTAGCCGAGGACGTACAGCTTGTTTATGCAGCGGAAGCAGGCATCGCATGCCTCCCAGTAATGCTCCGGGCCATGGCCGCTGAGGGATAAAATGCCGCCGGGGCGAAGGACCCGGACCATCTCCGATACGGCCCTTTCCGGGTTGGGAAGAAGCCCGAGAGTCATTCCCGACATGACCAGGTCAAAGCTCCCGTCCTCAAAGGGCAGTGATTCGGCATCCAGTTGACGAAATTCCATCCGCTGTGCATAGCCCAGATCGCGGGCTTTGGATCTTCCGACCTCCAGCATATATTGGGAAATATCTCCGCAGACGATTCTGGCGGCGCCTCTTTCCAGGGCGAGCATCGAAATGATCCCTGTTCCGCAGCCCACGTCCAGCACTTCCAGTCCCTGGAGTCGCACCCCTTCAAGCTGCTCTTTCCCCGCCTTGGCCTGAAATTCCGTCCCCAGCTCGTCATAACCGCTGACATGATCGGAGAAAGAACCGTCGTAACCGCGCCTGATGCGGTCCTTCATGGCAGCTGTGTCCCTGATATTGCCGGAAAGCCAGGCGAGGACATTGTTGGCATTGACCAGCAGCATCATTGGAAAAGAAAGTTTTCCGGACCAGAAAATCTTTGGCATATTTCACCTCTTCCGGATCAGAAACTCTTTATATGTCTTTTGTGCTGAACAACTCCACTGTCTTGCCGACCAGGGTGGACAGCGACGGGTCGCGCGCCCCCATGATTATGACGCATTCTCCGGGCTTCGCATCGGCTTTGAGGCTGGCGAGGAGATCATCACGGCCGGCAACGGCCTGCGCCTTGTATTCTACAGGGCCAAGGCCCTCAATCAAATCCTGCGAAGAAATATCTTTGTTTGCCGTCCCCCCGGCATAATAGATCGGCAAAAGATAGAGAGAATCGTTCTTGTGAAAGATGGCGCGGAATGTAGAGATGTATTCATCTTTCAGAAAGCGTGTCGGGCCAAACCCGTGCGGCTGGTAGACGGCGATCACGCGTTCTGATATTCCCCTGGCCGTGTTGACCGCGGCCGCTATCTTGGCGGGGTTGTGGGCGAAGTCGTCCACCACGAAGACGCCCTTTTCAGTCGCCGTCACATTGAAGCGCCGGGCCACGCCCGCAAAATTTCTCACAGCCCCCGCAAGCTGTTTTCCCTCGCAGCCGAGGTGCTCGCAGACGCAGAGGGCGGCGCGCAGGTTTTCCAGGTTGTGGGCCCCGGGGAGGGGCAGGTGGTATTCGAAGCCTCCGCGAAAGAGTTTGACCGAACCTGGCAGGGTCTCTTCGCGGTCGGGGTGCCAGCGGGCCGATTCGGTTTTTCCGAAGTTCATTGAGGCGGCGAACCGGGACAGGACTGGGTCGTCCGCGTTGCAGGCGGACCAGGCGGAGTTCCGCACGAGGGTTTCAAAAAGGGCCTTCAACTCCTCGACCGTTTTGTGGTCCCTGGAAACATTGAGGACAACCGCGAATTCGGGGTGATACTTTATGATCGTGCCGTCGCTCTCGTCCGCTTCCACCACCAGGAGATCGGAGCCGCCGCTGAAGGCGTTCCCGGCCATACCCTCTCTTTCCAGGCTTATCAACGGCGCGCCGCTCACGAGCGACGGAGACTGCCCGCAGGCGGTCAGGAATTCGAATATCATGGCCGTGACAGTGGACTTGCCGCTTGTTCCGGCGACCGCGATCGTCCTTCTCGTCCCGATAACGGCGGCGAGCAGGTCGGAGCGGTGCATTATCGGTATCCCCCGGGAGCGGGCCGCGGCAACATCGGGGTTGGAGTCCTCGATCGCGGTGGAGACGCAAAGCAGGTCGGTGCCCTCGCCCAACCCGACCCGTCCTGCTTCGACAGGGTGCAGCCGAGCCCCTCGAGACAGCGGCGCATCGCGGCGGTGTCTTCGCTCTGCAGCAGGCGGTCGGAACCCGATACGCCGATCCCCTGGAAGCGCAGGTATTGCGCGAGCGCACTCATGCCGCTGCCGAAGATGCCGGCAAAATGGATGCTCCTGCAGGGCGTGCCCCCTACGATGAGCGGCGGCGGTTCGATATAGACTAATGTGCCTTCCCTTACGGTGTCGTAGAGCCGAATTACATCAAGGCTGCGCAGGCAAAGGCACCCGTGCGACAGCGGCGTGCCGACCAGGTCCTCGCGGTTTGTGCCGTGGATGTAAATGAAGCGCTCGAAAGAGCCCACGCCCGGGCCCCTGTTGATCCCCTCTTCGAGCCCCTCGAGCCGCAGGATGCGGGCAAGTATCAGGTTCTCTTCCCCCGATTTCCCGTCCCAGTCTGTCCCCGTGTCCTTCCGGTCTTTGAATATGCGCAGGGGCGAGGCGCCAGAGCCTATTTTTTCCCTGATCCGGTGAATGCCCGGGGGCGTTCGGAAAGAGCTCTCCCGGATACCGACGCCGTATCGTGAGCTGGAGGAATCATAAATGCTCGACGACCCTGCCCTCCCTGCAGGCGTATAGCTTTTGCTCCTCGATGGATTGGACGAGATATAATTCCTCAGGCGAGGCCAGGTAATTTTTAAGGCGGCTGTATATGCGGGCTAATTGTACTTTTTCCATGTCACATTCCATTGCTGCTCCCCCTTTCATAAAGGGGGCCGGGGGGATTTGAATTTGGGCACTGCCTGAGCTGGGCAAAATCCCCCTGAATCCCCCTTTAGAAAAGGGGGACTTTAATAAATGTTATGCTTTTTCCGCCCTCCCCTTTCTTAAAGGGGAGCTGGAGGGGATTTTTTACGGCTTTCAAAATCCTCCGAAGTCCCCTTTTAAAAGGGGGGACTTAAGGCGACTGCCGGCTTGAGCCGTACCCCCGTTCACTGCTTTCCGCCTGCGTCCATCTCCCGGATGGCCGCGGCAATATGGGAACTGAGCTTTCCGAGGGCGGCACTGTGGGAGGCGGCGAGGCCCTGGTATTCGTCTGAACCGGCCTGCACCGGCTCCCGGAGCGTTACCCGTCCCGTCCGTACCTGCTCATCTTTCTTGGAGCGCACTGTCCAGAAGGCGTCCAGGTCGGTTTGCCGGCCCGGCTCGGAATCAAACCTCAGGACATCGACCAAGACCCGGTAATTGGCCAGCGCGGAAGCGGAATGCGGGAAGAGGACCACGTTGGCAGTCCCGAGCATGGCGGAGAGGTTCTCCGCGACAACCCTGGCAATATCGACCTGCAGCGGGGCCGCCCAGCGGTTGAACTCGCTGATTGTCACCTGGTTGGGGCTTGTCCGGACTACCATTTGCGGGCGGTCAACGACGGCGGGTATCGCCACGGGCCCGACGGAAACGGAGCAAGGAAGGGCTGCGCCAGCCGGCGCCGCAACGGGGCTGAGCGTGTAAAATTTCGAGGGCTGGCCGGCGGCGCACCCGGCCAGCACGGCAATCGCCAGGCACAGGGCGACAAGCGTCACTTTTTTCGGGTTCTTCATCATGGCTTCTCCTCCGACTTTCCCCGAATCAGGGCGTTCGGGTTGCGCTCAATGTATTCGGTTAAAATCCTGATGGACCGTGCGGCCCTGGCAATCTCCTGCAGGGCCTCCCTGAGCTCCTGCTGCGCGGGCGAATCCTTGCCGGCCATTGTCGAGTCCGTGTTGTCCAGCAGGCGCTGCGCCGTAACGGCCGCTTTCTTCATCTCGATCATCGTGCTTTTCAATTCCGGCATGATCTCGCTGTTCAGGCCCGCCGCGACCGCGTCGATCTTCTGGACGAGTTCGCGCAGGTCCTTGCCCATGTCGCTGAGGGGAACCTGTTCGAGCTTGCTCAGGACCGTGTGGATCTTGAGCTGGAGGTCAGCCATCCCGCTCGGGACGACGGGCAGTACGGGGACCTTGCGGCTCCAATCCATCTTTACGGGTTTTGCGTTCGGGAAGTAATCCAAAGCCACATACATCTGACCCGTCAGGATATTGCTGTTCCTCAATTGCGCCCGCAGCCCGCGGTCGATCTGCTTCTGCAAAACGGCATTGCGCGACGCAGCGGACGAAGGTGACTCTTTTTGCCCCTGGGTCCGCTTGACACGGCCTTGCAGGCGTTCCGGGTAAATTGAGATATCCACCCGCGGCGTGACCCTCTTATCGTCCGGGGCATATTCCAGCCCTACATGCGTCACCTCGCCTAACGGCAGCCCGAGGTATGTTACCGGTGCCCCTATATTAAGGCCTTTCAGGGATTCCGAGAAATAGAGCACGTAGGGAACGACCACCGTTTCATGCTGGGTAATAGCCATGGTGCGGCTGCTGTACAGGGCGAAGGAAGTATGCGCCTCAGCCGGCCCTTCCTCAGGCTCCGCCGGTGTCGGGCCGAAGGCAATCCCCCCGACCAGTATTGATAGAACGGACTGGGTCTGAACCGCGACGCCGTTCGCATCCAGCGACACGTCGATGCCGCTGGCCTGCCAGAATTTCGTGTTTGTCTTCACCTGCCTGTCGTACGGCGCATTGATGAAAATTTTTATCTGGACCGATTTACCGTCCTCGGCAAGGTCATATCCTGTCACCTGCCCCACATTCAAGCGGCGGAAATACACCGGGGAGCCTATGCCCAGCGAGCCCAGGTCGTCTGCCTTGAGCACGAATTCCTTGCCCGGCTCCGTGCTTGCTATCACGGGGGGCACCTCGATTCCTTCAAAATGGCGATGGGGGGTCCCCGACTTGCCGGGTTCGAAACCGATGAAATTGCCGGAAAGAAGTGTGCTTATCCCCGATATGCCGCTGATGGTGACGCGCGGCTGGACTATCCAGAATTTCGCGTCCTCTACGATGAGATTCTCCGCCTCCTTGTTGATCTTGGCCGTCACGAGGACATTCGCGTAATCATCGGCAAGCCGCACCTTGGTGACCTGGCCGATATCGACATCCTTGTAGCGGATAAATGTCTTTCCCTTTTCTATTCCCTCGGCTTTCCGGAAAGTTATCGTGATGGTGGGCCCCTCATTGATGAAACGTTCGACGGCGATGCCGACCGCAACGAGGGCTGCCAATATCGGGATAATCCAGACGGCCGAAATCCGGCGCTTCTTCCGCGGTTTCGGCGACTGCCTGCGGGACGGAGCCTAACGAGTCATTGCCTGTCATAATGAGCTTCCCTCCATTTTTTCGGCATCCCAGATCAGCCGGGAATCGAAAGTTTCGGCCGCGATAATGGTCAAGACCACGACGGCCGCGAAGTATACCACGCCTGCCCCGGGATGGATTTCCATAAGAGGGCCAAGCTGGATCAGGGCCACGGTGAATGCCACCACGAAAACGTCGAGCATCGACCACCTGCCGATGAACTCGACCATGCGGTAAAGCTTCAGCCTCTCCAGGCTGCTTTTTACGGACCGCCGCTGGATCGTGACCAGAAGGTAAGCCAGCGCGCTGAGCTTGGCAAGCGGGATGAAAACGCTGGCAATCAGGACGATTAGCGCCAGGTGCCAGGAACCCGTCTTGTACAGGATGATGACCCCGTCGATGATCGTGTCATGTTCGGGCTTCCCGAACGTATATGAAACCATGACAGGATAAATATTGGCCGGGATGTAGCAGATTGCGGCGGCAATGATCAGGGCCCAGGTCCTCTGGATGGAATAGTGCTTGCGAACCTCCAGCACGGCGCCGCAGCGGGGGCAATGGCCGGGACGGCCGGGGGCCGCAAGGCGCGAAAGCAGGCCGCAAATCCCGCATGTGACAAGGCCGGTGCTGCGGCCCGTTAGGACGCCCGCGCTCAAGGCCTGTCCTCCCCGCCCGAGGCGGTATCAACGGGCTCCAGCCACCTGATGCGCTCCCAGGCTTCCTGCGGCTCAAAGTTGGCCGCCATCGCGGCGACGAGCATGACGAGGACACCGACGGAAAACATGGCGATCCCCGGGATCACTGTCGCCACGTCCGAGATCTTGATAAGCGCAACAAGGATGCCAAGCATCATCACCTCTACCATCGCCCACGACTCGTGAAGCTGCGAGAAGCGCAGGAGCCGGCCCGCCCACGGCGCTGCGGGGCTCGAGCGGATTGCCATCAGCACTGCCAGCATGCAGCCTATATAAGCTCCCGGGGCTATGACCGTGCAGAACGCCACGAGGAAAGCCGTGACCTGCTGGCCCTCCGCCCACATCTGCACGGCGCCGCCTATGATCGTTGTGCTGGAAGTTCTCCCCGCGGCTGATAGCCCCATCAGGGGCGTCAGGTTGGAAACAATAAGCACGATAGCGGCCGCCGCTGCGAGCGCAAGCGTCCGGTCCAGCGACCCGGGCCTGTTGACGGCCAGCCGCTTGCCGCAGCGCACGCATTTGGCCGTCCCGCCCGGCGGAAGATCGGGGACCTCCTGAAGCAAGTCACAGTCGGGACAGGCAGCAAGTCCTGAAACGGATGGTTTCATATCATTTCAGTGAAGCTCAAGCACAGGCTTACTCAAAGAAAAGCGGAATTATTGAAGACACTTAACAAACTGACCTGGGTTTTTCAATTAATAAATGGAGGGGGTTGGGCTACATGCCGAGGTAAGCCTTCCGGACTTCCTCGGAATCCAGCAATTCGTGGGCCGTGCCCGACTGTACGATTTTGCCGCTCTGGATTACATAGCCGCGGTGGGCGATTTCCAGGGCCTCCTGGACCATCTGTTCCACGAGCAGGACGGTGGTGCCGGACTTGTTGATGGAAATAACGGTCTCCATCATCTTCTCCACCATGCTCGGCATCAGCCCGAGGGACATCTCGTCGAGCATGAGCAGCTTCGGGCGGGACATGAGCCCGCGGGCGATAGCCAGCATCTGCTGCTCGCCGCCGCTCAGCGTTTCGCCGACCTGCCTGGCCCTGTCCTTGAGGACCGGGAAGATTTCCAGGATCTCCTCGAGCCGGCGCTTTGTCTCGATTTTTGAATTCTCGGCATACGCCCCCAGGGCGAGATTCTTTTCAACCGACAGCTTGGCGAAGATCCTGCGGCCTTCCGGGACGTAGCTGATGCCCAGGCCCACCGTGCGGTTTGCGGGCATTTTCGATATGTCGCGGCCTTCAAACAGCACGCGTCCTCTCAGCGGGTGCGAGAGTCCGCAGATGGTCCGCATGAGCGTGGACTTGCCGGCGCCGTTGGCCCCGACGATGGCGACGAGTTCACCGGCCATGACCTCGATAGAGGCGTCAAAGATCACGGGAATGTCATCGTAGCCGGCATCGACGTTCACGACCTTGAGGATGGGCTCGGTCATGATGCCCCCCCGTTGCGGCGCTCCCTGTAGCGCTGGCTGTACTTGGAGCCGAGATAGGCCTCGATGACCCGCTCGTCATTCACGATGTTGGCCGGGGCGTCTTCGGCGATCTTCATGCCGCTTTCGAGCACCACAACCTTGTCGGCTATGGGCATGATAGCTTCCATCACATGTTCAACGATCATCATGGTGATCCCGCTCTCCTTGAGGCGCAGGATCACGTCGACGGCCGACTTGACCTCGGTCGAAGTCAGGCCCGCCATGACCTCGTCGAGCATCAGCAGCTTGGGGCCCGTCGCGAGCGCCCTCGCCATCTCGAGGCGCTTTTTCCCGCCGATGGGGAGGTCTCCCGCCTGCTTGTCTTTCAGGGGCTCGAGGTCGCAAAGCCTGATGCATTCCGCCGCCCTTTCAAAAGCCGTAGCGGTTGTCCCTGCATTTGAGGAAAGCCCCGACAAGGACATTGTCGAAGACGGTCATCTCCTTCAGGGGGCGCACAACCTGGAACGTGCGCACCGCCCCCGGCGGGCGATCCTGTAGGGGGGCGGCCCAGTGATGTCCGCGCCGTCAAAGGAAATGCGTCCGCTGAAAGGTTTGTAGAGGCCGGAAATGCAGTTGAACAGGGTGGTCTTGCCGGCGCCGTTGGGGCCGATCAGGCCGACGATCGACCCGGCCTCCACGGTAAAACTGACCCGGTCATTGGCGACGAGCTCGCCGAATTTCATTGTCACATCTGCAAGTTCAAGGAGTGCCATCGTCCGCTCCTCCCTTTTCCGCGCCCCTTCTCTTCGAGAGCCGCTTGCAGATGCTGCTGTATATGCCGACCATTCCGGCGGGCTGCTTGACCACCATGATGATAATGAGCAGGCCGAATATTATCAGGTCAATGCCTCCCCCCAGGCCCCCCCAGAAGGCGCGGGTGTACTCCTGCAGCGGGATCAGGACGGCTGCGCCCGCCAGCGGCCCCATGAGGCTCCCCGCCCCGCCCATGATCGTGATAAGCACGAACTTCATGGAGGCGTCAAGAGACATGACCATCGGCGGGTCCACGCGCAGGTTGTACTGGACGAAAAACGCGCCGCACAGCGCCGCCATTGCCGCCGAGATGGCCATGGCCGTGAGTTTGACGGCCGAGCTGTTTACCCCGAGAGATTCGGCAGTCTCCTGCCCTTCCCTCACCGCCCTCATGTAGTACCCGAATTTATGCCCCTCGAGCCACCTCACCAGCCCGAAGATGATGACGAACAGGGCCAGCGCGCAGTAGTAATAGCCGGTCTTGGACTCCCACATCAGCTGTTTGAACCCCTCTTCGATGATCGGGTAATCCAGGCCGAGCGCTCCGCCCACCCAGTCCCAGACCATGAAGATGCGGTTGAATATTTCCACGATGGCGAAAGTGGCGATGGCAAAATAATGCCCGCTCAGCTTGAAGCAGGGGTAGCTGATAAGCACGGCCACCGCGGCCGCCGCTATCATCCCGATCAGGATGCCGGGCCACGGCAGGATCCCGTAAGTCACCACGGCCATCCCCGCCCCGTAGGCCCCGATCCCGAAAAAGACCGAATGTCCGAACGACACCTGGCCGCAATATCCCCCTATGATGTTCCAGGCCTGGGCCATGCTCGCATAGAGGAGGATCAGGATGAGAACGTGCATCCGGAACGAATTGTCCGCCATGCCGGGCACGAGCGGCAGTATGAGCAGGGCCGCCAGGAAGGCGAGCCAGGCCGCATCTTTTCCCTTGATAAAGCTCGTTTTGCCCTGGTCTACCAACCGAATATGCCCTTCCTTCTGAAAGCGACAACGGCCAGGTAAAGGCCGAACACCGCGACATATTTAAATACAGGCGCTATATAGAATCCGGCAAAGGACTCTACGACGCCCACCAGCAGTCCCGCAAAAAGCGCACCCGGGATGCTCCCGAACCCGCCCATGGCCACGCAGATGAAGGCGATAAGGCCGAACAGCGAACCGACTTCCGGGTGCACGGCAAGGTAGGTCGGCATGATGCCGCCTGCCAGTCCCACGCAGGCCCCGCCAATCCCGAAGATCAGTACGTAGATGCGTTCGGTGTTGATGCCCATGAGCTCCGCCGCGTCGCGGTCCATCGCCGTCGCCTGCACGGCCCAGCCGAACCGGGTGGAGTTGATGAGCGCATAGACGAGCCCGATGACCGCCAGTGACAGGACCCCTGCCGCCAGCTGCGGGAGCGGGAAAATCACGCCGCCCAACTGGAAAGTCTTGTCCCCCAGCCATGTGTCGGAGAGGATGAGGAAATTCGGGGAAAAGCGGTTCAGGCAGAAGTTCTTGATCACCATCGCCAGCCCGAAAGTTGCCAGCAGGGCCGACAGGGGCGGTTTGCCGATCGTGTATTTAACTATCAGCTTGTATGTCAGGGCGCCGATAATGAAGATAAATGCACCGGCGGCAAACAGCGAAACCAGGGGGTCGACGTTGGCCAGGAAACCGAGCCAGTAGCTCACATACATGGCAACCATCAGGAACTCGCCATGGGCAAAGTTGATGATGTCCATGACGCCCCAGATGAGGCACAGCCCAGCGGCAACCAGCGCGTAAATCAGGCCGCTCAAAATTCCGTCGATCAGTACCTGGAGAAAAGTTTCCATATCATTCACAAACAGGAGCCTTCGGGGGCCTTGAATCCGGCCCCCAAAGGCTTGGTTTGGCTAACTAAATATTCGGCGTTTCCGATGGGGCGTATGCCATACGCCCCTACATTTCATTTATTTATCGCTTGTCCCAGGACGGCATGGGGAAAACGATCTTGGCTTTCGAGTCGGCAAGTTCAGTGGGGTAAAGCCGCTTGTATTCGCCGTTCTGGAGCTGCGTCACGATGCTGAATGCCTTGATGTTCTGCCCGCCCTTGGCAAAAGCGACTTTGCCTCCCAGGGAGAGCGGGGAATTGAACGTGTTGCTGTGGAGCACCTTGGCGACCTTCTCGGGGTCAAGGCTTCCCGCCTTTTCGATTGCCTGGGCCAGGACGATCATGGCTACCGCTTCCTGGATGCTGTCGCCGTCGAACGGCACGCCCTTCGTCTTGGTCTTGAATATCTTCTCAACCGCGGCCACGGAGGGCATCAGCCCGGCAAACTGCGGTGTATAGGCATTGGAGCCCATGAAGTAATCAGCATCCTTCCCAAGCTGCTTGGCTATGACCGGGTCCTGGTAGCCGGAGCAGTAATTGATCGACATCTTGGGGGCCCAGTTGGCCTGCTTCATGGTTTTGACCATCAGGGAATAGTCTGCCCCGAGGACGGCCCCGAACAGTGCGTCGGGGTTGGCTTTCTTAATGGTCTGGACTTCGCTGTTGAGGTTGGTTGCCCCGGGTGTGAAGGGGACATCGGTCACGACCTTGAATCCTGCAGCGGCGGCCGCTTTCTTTGCCTCACCGGAGGCTCCCTTGCCGAACAGGGTGTTCTCGTAGATGATGCCGATTGTCTTGATGTTGGCCTTATGCTTGGCATTGAGCCATTTCAGGACGTCGATAAACTCGGCGGACTCTGTTTCGTCGGTCGGCGCCAGGCGGAAGAAGTAATTCAGGTCGCGCTTCGTCAGGGCCGAACTGCTGGACGCGCCGCACATGAAGATCTTTTTGGCTCGCTCGGCCACGAGGCTGGCCGGACCGCTCACCGAGCTGTTGTAGGAGCCGATCAGCGCCCAGACGCCTTCCTGGTTGATGAGCCGCTCGGCTTCAGTCTTGCCGACATCGGGCTTGCCCTGGCTGTCCGCATGCACCAGCTCTATCTTGTATCCGTCAAGCAGGCCTTTCTTTTTGGCCAGCGGCATATTGATGTTGGGGTGCTGGCCGTTGATAATTTCGACGGCTGTCGCTACCGCTGCCTGGCAGCGCTGCCCCGCGTTTGCGACCGGGCCCGTCAGCGGGAAGAGAGTGCCGATTTTAATCACTTTTTCGGCGGCTGTAACCTTCCCTGCTCCGGGACCAAACATGAAGCACAATACTGCCAGTGCCAAAACACAACTTAACAAGCGAAACGAATGGCGAGTCATGGGGTTACCTCCTTTATTGGTTGCGAACGAACTATATGAAAACGGCATGGATGTCAACCTAAAACATGTTGCTGCAATTGCGCTTGAGTGCTGTTCTTTCTCCGGAAATCAGTCCCGGCGGCCCCGCAGGCGGGCATAGTATCTCAAGGGTATGACCAGGCCGAAGAAAGGGATAATGTACATGGCGGCCACGAGCGCCTCGATGGCTCCGAAAAATACGTAGGAGAAGACGATCACCAGCACGTTGTTCATGTTGCCGATCATGACAGCGCCGGCAAGCTGGTCTTCCACCGCGCGGCCCCGGAAAAACAGGATGCCGGCCGTGCAGGCGATTATCGCCAGGACGACCGCGACAAGGGTGCACATGAATATTTGGGCGGGGTTCGTGGTGAAGAGGTCCGAGTACTTGCTGAAGACCCCCAGGTTTATGACCGCGAAAAGCAGGAGCGATAAGGGATAGCGCATTTTCTCCAGTCCCGTCAGCAGGCGCGGGAGAAAGGAACCTCACGGCCTCAACCGCCAGGATGGGCACGAATATGATCGTGACCAGAACGCGCACCATGGACGGCAGGGATATTGCCGTGTTCACGGCTGAAACAGCCTCGATAAGGAACGGCAGCGTGAACGGGACGAGGGCCGAGGTGATCACGACGACAACCAGGACCAGGGCGCTGTTGCCCTTTACCAGGTTGGATATGAAAGGGGCCACTACCCCTGTCGAGACACCCGTCAGGAGCAGCGCCGCGAGCGCATACTCGGGTGCGACGGCCCTGAAGAAATAATATGTCGCAACCGGCAAGCGCCAGGCTCTTCAGGAAAATGAAAGCCAGGATAGTCAATTTATCTTTCCGGAGTGTCGACCGGATGTCCCTTGGCTGAATCGAGAGATAGCTCAGAAAGAAAAGGGCCATGAGGCTGTAGGACGGCAGGTCCTGGAAGTAGCTGCCGAAACCGGGAAAAATTATCCCCGCGGCCATCGACGAGAGGACAACTATAAGAAGCAGGAGGTCATTGAGGCGCAGACGGCATGGGGGAACAGTACCAGAAACGCCTTTTTTGATCAACCAGACAGGAAGCGGAGCGATTACTTATGCGGGCGCTTAATAAGTTTGACAGCGGGCAAATCGATCAAGTATCATCATGTCGGCATTCAGGCTGAATACATCAAACCTTCCCGAGGAATGATCATGGGCCGTCCGAAAATACGGGAGTTATCGCCCCGCGCGCTTTCCATCCTGCTCTCCCTGATACTGCTGATCATCCTTGTCGTGCTGTGGGCCGGGCACAAATACCTCAGGCCGTTTCCGCCGGACACACTGGTAATGGCGACGGGAATGGAAGGCGGATCATATTCCCGCTTCGGAGAATTATATAAGGAGATGCTTGCCCGGCACGGCATCACGGTCGAACTGCGGCCTTCTTCAGGGGCCGTCGAAAATTTAAAGCTCCTCGTGCGACAGGTCACAGAATGTGGACGCCGGGTTTGTGCAGGGGACCGTCGGCAGGATTGACGCCGCTTCGGGGCTCATGTCGCTTGGCAGCGTGGCCTATACTCCGCTATGGGTCTTTTACCGGGGAGACGAAACCCTCGACGACCTCTCACAGCTCAAGGGAAAGCGGATCTGCATCGGCCCGCAGGGCAGCGGCATACAGAAATACGCCCTGGAGCTGCTGAGGTTCGCCGGCGTGGCTTCGCCGCCTGCGGCTTTTTACGAGTACACGTATTCCAAAGCCCTGCAGGCGCTGAAAAAGGGGAATGCCGACGTGATAATGGTAACCGGCCAGGCAGACAACCAGCTGGTCATGGATCTGCTCAAGATGACTGGATGTCCGGCTTATGAACTTCAGCATGGCCGAATCGTACACGAGGTTCTCTCCGGACCTGTTCCATGTCGTCCTGCCCGAGGGGGTCATAAACCTCGAGAAGAGGCGGCCCGGCTCCGACATTCACCTTCTCTCCCCGACGACCAATCTCATCGTGAGACGGGACCTGCATCCCGCACTGGTCTACCTGCTGCTGAAGGCCTCCGTGGAAATTCACGGCAAGGCCACCTGGGTCAACAAGGCGGGCGAGTTCCCCTCACTGACCAAACAGGATGATCCCATAAGCGAGCAGGCCCTGCGTTTTCATGCCAAGGGCGGGTCGGTGCTCTACGACAATCTGCCTTTCTGGGCGGCTACCTTCATCGACCGGATAGTAATAATAATTATCCCGCTCACTGTGTGCTGATCCCCCTGATCGGGGTGTCGCCGTGGATTTACAGCTGGCGCAACCGCTCCAAGTATTTAAGGCTATACAAGGAACTGCGCAGCATCGAACACGGCCTGCGGGATGCCGATGGCGGAAAAGGCCGGAGATATTGAAGCGCGGCTCGACCGGATTGAGGACACCCTGGACAAGGTGCGCATCTCGACGGCTTTCCTGGACGAGGTTTATACTCTTAAAGAGCATATCCAGGTCGTGAGGGAAAAGCTCGCCAGGCGCCTGTCTGAGCCGCCTAAAGATGCCGAATCGTAATACGTGAAAAAGAGAAGGCCTGTCCGCGATTTCCGTTGTAACGTTGGTGAGGAAGGTGGTTTCGATGGATGAACACATTACCGGCGGCTGGACCACAGGGCCCTGCGCTGATCCCATAGCAGTGGTCCGGGCTGGGGACCTCTTGTTGACTGTGTTTGATATGAACGCGAAAGAGGCCCCCTCGCGGTGCGCCTCTTTCGCAATGAAATGAATTATAGCGGTTTTACGTTTTCCGCCGCCGGGCCTTTCTTGCCCTGCGCGACGTCAAAGCTCACGCGCTGGCCTTCGGCAAGGGTCTTGAAGCCGGATGATACAATGGCGCTGTAATGGACAAAGATGTCCCCGCCGTTATCCTGCTCGATGAACCCGAAGCCCTTGCGCTCATTAAACCATTTTACTGTACCTTCTGACATTTATGGTGTCCTCCTGCGTAATCTGAAAGTCGGACTTCCCACAATGACAGAAAAGTAAAAAGCCACCTGGTCTGAGTTGGTGGCTGAACCTTTACAATTCGCAATGTCGATCCAACTTCACATGCCCCCTATGCATCGCTATACCGGGCATTTGGCGGCTAATTACAGTAATAGCGGGGCAATGTCAATGCCTAATTTTGCATTATTTCGCCTTGAAACCGATTGAATTATGGGCATGAGTGTGAAAATTTACCGGTAAACTACCTAACGGGAGAGAGGCAATGAGAAAAAATTCCTTCCCCTCATTTTGCATATTGATTTTCCTCAGTGCGGTGTTATCCGCCTGCTGCTGCAAACAGCACTGCCTGGACAAAGCTGCCGGCGCAACTTACAGCGACCCTTTTGAGTATTGCGGCGCTCTCAGGAATGCCGATTTGCCCGGCGCCCCCTTCAGCGGCCCTCCCCTTCCGCCGGCCATAATCGCAGGTCTGCGAAAGGCCCTCAACGGTGCAAACATCCCCGACGATATCTTGAAAACCGGGAGTTCCTGGAGGTGCATGGAAGGAAAGGTTTACGCGTGCTTCACGGGGGCCGACATCCCCTGCCTGGCGAAGGCTGACACGACAAAAACGCCGGATGTCGCGATGCTCAAATTCTGCACGGACAGCCCCGAAGCCGGGACCATACCCGCCTACGTGACCGGGCGGATGACTGTTTACAGCTGGCGCTGCAGGCGCGGCCTGCCCGAAGCGGTGGAGCAGGTGGCCTGGCCCGATGCCAGGGGTTTCATTGCGAATCACTGGTATGAGATAAAACAGCCGCCACAGACCGGCCCGTGAGCCCTGTCCGGCGGCTTTCCGGTCATTCGGACCTGAGGCGCGCTTTTTTCAGCCTCTTGTAGCCCCTCACGATGTCCCGCTCGTCGATATCCGGGGAGATTGTCCCCTCTTTCTTCGCTTCCTGGACGGTGGCGAGGACATCCTGTCCGGCAGCGGCCTGCGAAAAATAAAACGCGATGCCGATGGACTCCATCTTTAGCGGCTCGTCCCCCTCAAGCAGGACGAAGATGGAATCGATGAGTTTTTCGGGGATCCGCACCGGCGGCAGATCATAGAAATGCCCTCCCCACTGCCCCCCGCAGCAGATGAAATGCGTGCCCTGCCCGGTTATCCGGATAATGAAACCGTCAGGGCTGCCCTCGATCGAGACCTTCCCCTCCGATTGAAGCAGGAGCAGGTTTTCAAACACCTCGCGCGAACGGGGCCCCCTCTTGTCAAGGTAGAAATTGCACCCGAGCTCCTCGCCCCCCGCCTCCTGGAGAATGAAGATTCCGTTCTGGATAAATGATTCCGTCGCCGGCCCTCCCGACCTCATCAGGAACCGCAGAATGCAAAGGGAGCGCAGCATGGTCCTCATGATCTATACCCCCTATAACAAATGATTCGTTTATAATGTAACAACGCCAGGCATCATTGAAAACAAAAAAATAGAGTGCCCCCTTCTTTAAAGGGGTTCTTCAGGGAAATTTTGGAAGTCCTAAAAATCCCCTCCGGCTCCCCTTTAATAAAGGGGAGGGTGAAAGATCTAGATGTACTTTTTCAGTACCCGCCCGAACCCAGGCAGGGCCTTTTCAATTGATGAGTCTGTGACGCAGTAGGCGATCCTGATATGCCCGGGCCCGCCGAAACCGCTGCCGGGCACGACCAGGATGTTCTCCTCGAGCAGCGCCCTGGTGAACTCGACATCGTCGGGGATCGGCGATTTGGGGAACAGGTAAAAAGCGCCCTCCGGGATGTGCAATTCGTATCCCTGGGCGATGAGGCCGCTGCAGAACAGGTCCCTTTTCCTCTGGTATATCCCCGCGTCGACCTTGACGCCCTGGATTCGTTCCACGACCCTCTGCATGAGGGCCGGCGCGTTGACGTAACCCAAGATCCTGTTGCACAGGACAAGGCCGTCGAGCGTTTCGCTGAAATTAGCAATCCCGGGATTGACGGCAATATAGCCGAGCCTCTCTCCCGGTATTGAAAGGTCCTTGGAATACGAGCTCACCGCGAAGCTGTTCGCGTAGAGTTTGAGGACGCTCGGTATCTCGACGTTGTCGTAGACGATATCGCGGTAAGGCTCATCGGATATCAGGTAAATCTCCTTTCCGTATTCCCTTGACTTCCTTTCGAGAAGGCCGGTAAGGGCCTCGAGGGATTCCCGGCTGTATACCTTTCCTGTCGGATTGTTGGGAGAGTTTATCAGCACCGCCTTGGTCTTCTCCGAGATGGCCCTGCCGAACCCGTCCAGGTCGAGAGAAAAATCGTCCTTGCTCATGACGGGCCTGGAGACCCCGCCGTGGTTGTCGACGTAAAACTTGTACTCGACAAAGAACGGTGAGGGGAAAAGCACCTCGTCGCCGGGGTCAAGCAGCGTCTTGAGGACCACGTTGAGCGCCCCGCCTGCCCCGCAGGTGATGATGATGTTGGCACCGGAAAGGTCCAGGGAATGAACGCCGGACAAGTACCTGGCAACTGCCTCCCTCGTCGATGTTATCCCGGCATTGGGCATATAGGCATGCCCGCCTGGAGAGCGGTCCCGGGCAACTTCCAGCAGTGTTGCCTTGAACTGTTCAGGCGGTTCCAGGTTGGGGTTGCCCAGGGTGAAATCGAAAACGTTATCCGCGCCTTTTTCGGCCTTGAGCTTCAAGCCCTGCTCGAACATTTTTCTGATCCAGGACGACTGGGTCGCAAAATCGCGGATTTTCTTGGAAATCGGCATTTAAACACCTCCTCGGAACGTCAGATGCCAATAACACACCCGGGAAATTGCGTCAATTATTTGCAGCATTGCCTTGGCGGTCGGGGACCGATGAACCAGGCCCCGGACCCGCCGGGGGTCGTCCGGGCACGGTGCAGGCAACCGGCCAAAGATCCTTGACATTTAGCGGATCATCTTCTAAACTTCGCAGGCATTTCGGCCCGGCAGAGCTCATGCAAATTGGGCTGAAAACGCATACTTGGAGGATATTTAATTGCCCATATTTGAATTCCGGTGCAAGGATTGCGGCAGGCTCTTCGAGGTCCTTTTCAAATCCAGGGACGAGAAGCTCAAAGTGACCTGTCCCGCCTGCAACTCAAAAAAATCCGAGAAAGTGCTTTCAGTATTCAGCGGGAAAATCGAAAAGACCTCGATGCCCGCCGACCCTTGCTCTGGCTGCAGCAGCAGGCAGCAATTCAGCTGACCGGGGAAATCGTGACCCGGCAGTTGGCCGGCAAATAAAAACTGGAGCAGTCAGGCAGCTATGATCATCAGGGAAAAGGGCCGCATTCGCGACGGGGTGACAATGATCGGCAATTCCGGATATCCCGGGTGGCTTTTCACCTGCGGCATCCCCACCCTTTTCGAATCCGGCGTGACTGTCATCGGCCCCTCTTATTTCCAGGACCTCCAGCGGGAGCTCGGCGACCCCAACCTGCTCCAGTACAATTTCATCACCCATGCCCATTTCGATCATGCCGGGTCTGCCCCCTACCTGAAAAGGAGAATCCCCGGCCTTAAAATCGCGGCCAGCCGGCTCGCCGCC
>CAWASK010000016.1:0-63156 GCA_963784735.1 uncultured delta proteobacterium
GTCCCGATTTTCATCCTGCTCTGTATCTTCACGGGGATATGCCTTTTGTCGGCCGTGAACCAGATCTTCAGATCCGGCTGGTTCCTGTCGAAGGCCTTCCGGAGGTCAAAATTGGGCACAACCACGTAAGTGTCGTATTCCCTGTCATTCACGGTTATTCTTTCCCGGCCGGAGACAAGGGCCCTGACGGGGATGAATTTTTTGCCGTCGGTTATCGGTATTTCGATAATTTTCCCTTCCTTCAGCTCGCCCATGCGGATCACGAAGAACATCGAAAGGGGGTCAAATGTGCCGGGTACAATCGCTACGGGCCTCTCGGACTCCCCAAAGTTGGCGTAAACGGCCTGCCGGAGTTTCCAGTCAAAGTACACGACGACTTCACGGGGGTGGCTGCCCATGGCCCGTTTTTGATACTGGACAGAATGGGTGAAATTCCCATCGACGTAGGAGTCCTGCCGCTGCTTTGATTTATATATCCTGTCCACGTTTTCGCTGGTATTGGTCGTCATGGCGAAATGCAGGACCGTTTTCCCGTTCATGCTCTCGGACGGGAGGGTCTCTATGACGGCTTCGCCCGCGTCGATGAATCCCCATTTTGCCCGGTAGACAAATTTCTCTCCGGCGCTGAACGGCATTTCCTTTGCCTCACCCGTGGATACAAATAATCCAGTCAGGGTGAATACAATCAGCGCCAGCACTACGGTACAACACCTGCAATTTGACATTTTTACCTCATTGAAATCAATTTATGCCGCGAAACGAGACAGTTTGGCTGCATTCCGTTCCTGCAACCCAGATTCTGCATTTCCTGTGCCACGGAAGTTTATGGGGAGGGCGTCTTGCACCTTAATCGGTTCCACTCCTGGGAGGTAAGCAGGTGTGATCTGTATTCCTTCTGTCCCCGGTCTTCACCTATTTGCCTGATTCTCTTGATCCTTTCTTCCAGATCGGGGTGAGTCGAGAGAAACTCGGGCAGATTCCCCCGTTTTTTCAGGCGTTCGAGGAATCTGGCCATGGCCTCCGGGTCGATGCCTGCCGCGATAAGCATTTTTGCCCCTTCGACATCAGCCTCATCCTCGTCCTGCCGGCTGTAGCGCAGCAGGGCTATCGTGTGCGCGCCCTTGGCCCCGTAAACCATTGCCCCCGTAACATCGCCGGACAGGGCGGCTATGATAAGGCTTGTCGAGGAGTCCTCGATTATCCTCTTCGTGGAATGGCGCCGCACGATGTGCTGCACCTCGTGGGCGAGGACCCCCGCGAGCTCTTCGGGCGTCGCGGTTTTTTCTATGAGGCCCATGAAGACTATAATTTTACCTCCCGGCAGGGAGATTGCGTTTACAGCCGGATTCCGGGCTATCGCCACTTCAATGCGGTAAGGCCCCGTGTCCCGGCCTGCCATCAGGCTGGAAACAACTTTATCCATGGCAGCGTTCATTTCGGGGTCTTGGACCCGGAAATTTTCGGGGACAAGCGTGTTTAGGGCTGATTCTCCCAGGGCCTTTTCCCATGAAACTGGAACGAAGGGAGTCAACGTGTCGGCTAGCAGTGGTATGCCCCACAAGTAGCCCGCGGTGACAAAGACCACAACGGCAATCGCAGCGAATGCTGTAAGCCTGAGCCGTGAAGAGCGCGTGAGCGGTTTTTTGATATGCCGGGTGGAGGAGGGCACAAATTCCCGCAGGCTGCCGATGAATTCAGGGTCATCCACGAGGAGGACTTCGGAGATGTAGCCGCCCCTCTCGATGCGGACGGGCCCGTCAGCGCCGAACGACTCCGGCTGGCGGATTTCGGAGTACGGCCAGAAAAGTTCTCCGCCCCCTGTTTTCAGCACGAGCCCGGTCCCGGAAAGCCGGACGTCCACAGATTTCTTTTCGGCGGTCTTGCCGTCGAGGTAGTGGCCCTGGAAGTGGATTTTTTTCATGCTCAGCCCAGGTCGAAATCCATTCCCAGCAGGTCCCCGACTTCTTCGCCCATGGCGGAGACGTCCCCGGCCTCCTGGGCAATCGCCGCCATGTCCAGCCCGCCTTCCACCGAGAGATTGCCTATGTAGTAGTGCAGGTTCCTTATTTTAACGAACGGGGCCCCGAAGCCGAGCGTGAAAACCAGGATCAGCAGGTTGACCAGGTAAAGCCAGAATACGCCGCCGAAAGTGATAGAGGACCTCAGGCGGGCCGTTTCGAAAGACGTGTGGTCGTAGACATATTTATCCTTTTTGTATTTGAACCATAAAATCGACAGGAACAGGGTCGGCAGTGCCAGCAGCACGGCAATGACGAAGCTTCCGAAGAGGTCCGCGCCATTTCCGTCAAAAGAGAAATGCCTGTTGCCGAAAAAAGAGCGCTCGGTCAGGTAGCCGGTTTTTTTGATTGCGAAATAAGGGTAGTAAAGGCCCAGCGTTGCGAGAAGCAAGAGCGCGATCCCCCAGTAAAACACGGCGAAGTCCCGCCATTTGCCCCGGAAGGAAAACCTTATCCCCAGCAGCGATGTGCGGCTCAGCCTGTAGCGCCGCGTCCCGACTATCGCGTAGGGGAGAAAAACCCCGATAACGGCCCAGGTAAGGGCAATGGCAAGCCAGTAAGACGCCGGTGCGCCCTTCATAAACAGGGGCAGGTTGTTAAAGACCAGGAAAGGTATGCCGAACACGATTGCCGCTTTCAGCCAGCCGATCAGGATCTCCTTCCCGGTCCCGTGGAAGCAGAAGCGGTCGCCTGCGAACTCGAGCTGGCTCCAGATGTATTTGCGGACTTTAACCTTGGCCCAGAAATAGTATATCCCGAGGGTGACTATAATGAAGAGGAGGTTTACCAGCTGGATGCCGAACAGGGTGAAGCCGCTGCCGTGAAAAGAGATGGTTCTGCCGGCCTCGGCAGGGGGCTCCCCGGTTATCTGAGTGTGCTCCATCCAGTCTCGCTCATGTGGTTGATTACCTGCCCAAAAGGCCCGGTAATCATATTCGCATTGGTGCCCCGGCACAAGCAATTTGTGTGCTCGCCAATTTTTCTTGACATTACCGACCCGTATATTTTACTTAGCTTTACCAAACATAATAATATTTTGCAGGATCTGGTCCGGCCCTCTCTTTCAACGTATCTTTCAGGTCTTCAGGAGGAGTATGAAAAAATCAGCACGCCTTATCAATTCTCTTTTATTTCCCTCTGTAATCGCCCTCGTTGTGGCTGGCTGCGCCGGCGGGAGCGCTTTGTCGGGGCACAAGCAGGCCATCGAGAGCGTGACCGAAGAAGAGTACGTCGTGCCGAAGAAGCCTGTTGACCGGCACTGCATAGGCTTTGCCTGGTCAAAGCAGTTCGGCCCGATCGAGGACAGTTCCCTTCCCGACATAAGGATCAAGAAGGAGAGGTCCCTCAACAGCGTCCAGCAGGAATTCGCCTATAACGTCGGCTTCGGCCTGGGCGGCCAGATGGTGTCAGGCCCGCAGGCGGTGGCCGGGATTGAGAAAGGCAGGGCTGACCGCTCCAGGCTGGAAGGCATCGAAATAATCACCCCTGTCACTCTGGCCGATATACCCTTTGAGCCCGGGATACCATACGTCGGCGAGGCCCTCAGGCTGAGGAACTTTGCCTTGAAGCAGGAAAGCGGGGGGGGCGTAAAACTCGGCGGATCGGCCAACGTGGGCGTGGCAAGCGGGACCGCGCTGGCGAGCATCAGCGGGGCCGACAAGAAGAGCACCGAGGGTGAAGGCCTCGTGGTCGCATACAAGCTCTATACAATCGACAAGGGCGAATACACGAAAAAAGACCACGGGACAGTGCCCCTTCAGCTCGACAAGACACTGGACATCCCCGGTGCTCAGGTGTTCATAAAAGCCAGGCTGCAGGCCATAGAGGTGGGCGGGAAAAAGTCCCTGTCGAGGAACATCATCTGGTCGTGCCCCAGGGCGGACGCCAAGAGCCGCGACGCCGTGGCCGCCTGGGTGATCGACATCAAGTCGACCGACCCGAAGAGAAGGTCGCTCTCCATCGCCTTCCCGGCATTCCCGAAAATTGAGGACTGCTACAACTACGGCAGCATCATCCATTCAAGGATAGATCCGGTAACGGACAGGATAATAAGGCAGAAGATAAACATCTCCGTTATCGAAGCCGAGGTCACGGACAACCTGACCCCGAAGACATGGGAAACAAGGGTTACGCTGGTTGACGAGTCATTCAAGATCAAAATGATTAAACCGAGCGAACTGTGATGGGAAATGAAATGAAAAGAATACTCCCGATTGCGTGCCTGATCTTTGTCCTGATCGCGGTGAATGCGTTTGCGGGTTCGAAACCCGAAATAACAAAATGCGACATTCACTATTCCAATAACGCGATAAACGCCAACATCCACTGGCAGTCTGAAAACCCGGTCACGAAAGTGAAAATATTCACCGGCCCGGAACTGAAGGAAATTGCCGTGGATGAATATGACAACAGGAGAAACCCCCAGGGCTATTCGGGCGAGGTGAGCGCGGTGATACCGATAACAAACCCGGGGGAATTCGTGGCTTACGTAGTGCAGGTCGAGGACGACCTCCACCAGAAAAGCGAGCAGACTGTCGGCAAAGTCGCCGCGATCACGAAAATGGATCCGATGGCGGCGGCCCAGATCAATGTCCAGCAGTCCATCCAGATCGGGCAGCAGCAGCAGGCCACCCAGATAATGCCGGTAATCGGCGCCCCCCAGGTGGGGACTGCAACGATAGGGACGGCACCGATGGGGACGACGCCGGTGCAGGACCCCGCCGCGGCGGGCACGCAAATGGGCGTGCAGCAGGGCCTGCAGATCGGCATCCAGACGGGCGCCCAACCCGGGCAGACCACAACAGGTTCGCCTGTCGCGGACATGGTCGGCCAGGTGGTGGCCGCGGCAGCCGCGGTCAATCTTGCCCCTGTTATAGTTGAGATGGTCCTGAACAGGCCGACCGCAAACACGATAAACGTTAAACTCAAGATAAACGACGACAAGGGCCTGAAAGAGGTCAAGGTCAAGGTGCTCGATGCGAACGGCGGCACCGTGCAGGAGCAGACGGTCACCATGACGGGAAAGACTTGGGAAGGGGTTTCCCCCGATTTCGCCCTTTCCGCCGGGACCTTCAAGGTGGTGGCGCAGGCGACCGACGAGGGCGGGGCCGTTTCCAAGGACAAATCGGAGACTTTTACGATAAACTAGACATGAGCGGAACTGGCAATTGAAAATGCTGAAAAAAATAGCCTTCACAATCATCCCGGCAATTGCGGCTTTTACATTCCTCTGTCCCCCTGCCGGCGCGCAGAGCGTCGTCGACTGGAACCAGGGGGTCATCATCGCGGTCGGGCAGGGAACGGCCGAGTCCAGCGGCAACAGGGGCAGGGACAGGCTGATGGCCGAGAGGGCCGCGCAGGTGCATGCTTACCGCGAGCTTTTGGAAGTGACCAAGGGCGTGCACGTGGATTCCAGCACCACGGTGGAAAACATGATGGTCAAAGAGGACATCGTGAAGGCCCGGGTCGAGGGCATCGTGAAGGGGGCCCAGGTAATCAAGAAGAAAGTCGAATGGGAGGACAAAACCCCGTTGGCCACGGTGGAAGTGAGGCTTTGCCTTAACAACACGAATTGCACGGGCGCATCCCTTGTCAGTTCCCTGAACCTCGACCAGAACCCCGGGCCGCCCAATACGCCCGTAAAACCGTTTGTGTTTGAGCCGGCCGGCACAGCAGTTCCCCCGGCCCCCAAGGGCCCGAAGTGCTCGTATGACAGCCAGAAGAAAGTCACCGGGGTGATTTTCAACCTCGAAGGCAGGCCTTTTGAGAAAGTGCTGCTGCCGGTAATTGTGACGAAAAAAGAAAGCGAAATGATGACCGTCTATTCCGTTAAATCCGTCAAGCCCAATGTAATAAGGACATACGGTGTGGTCAGGTATGCCGATAACGTGGACAACGGCAAGAAGATAGATTACCTCGGGGACAACGTGCTGGTCATTTCCGTCGACCAGGTGACGAAGGAAAATTTCATCCTTCTGGACAAGGACGCGGCCCGGCTTTTAAAAGAGACCACGGCCCACGACAATGATTATACAAGCGACGCCAAGGTGGTAATCTCGGCGAAATAGATTTGGCATTTGGCGCCATTAAAGGACGAGGCAGGGCGTGCTGAAATTATAACCAGGCAATAAAATCATAACCCTTGGGCAGCGTGTGAGGGTCATATGGCTGAGTATTGAAACCCCGTTTCTCGAAAGAGGCGGGGTTTTGTGTTGAAGGGAGAATGGTTTCTTGTGCGCCGCTAGAAAAAAAGAAGGGGTTGATTCTTGATATGACCTTTGCAGGGAAAGGGGGAAACAGGGCTATGTCGAAAAGGCTTATTATCGGGAAGACAGGTATCGCCGTCGTTTTGTCTGGAATCGCGGTTCTCTTCTTTTGTCCCGGCATTGCCGCAGCGGCCTGCAACGCGCCGGCGGATGATGGATGTCCGCTGAGGATAAACAACCAACTCGTGTTTGATCGCTGCTTCGGCGCTCCCCCCGTGGGACCGGCCGCCGGCAAGCGGACCGCTGTCGGAAACCAGATCTGCGATATTCTCAGGGACACAAACCAGATTTCACGCAGGTTAGGTGCCGGGGCAGCAGCCCTCCAGCAGAATGCGCAGAAGGACCTCAAGGCATTCGCGGAAGTGACGTTCAACGACGCGGTGGACAGGAAGGCGTTAGAAAAGTTTGATGCGACAAACGGCATGCTGGGCCGCATCGAGGCCGACATTGAGGCATATAAGAACGACAAGTTGTGCGGCAGCAAAACAGCAATGGACCGGGTGAAAAAATACTTTGAGGCTGATATACGGGATCTCCGCATCCTCGGCGAGGGAATTATCGGCACCGCCGAAGCGACAAGCGCCATGCTGCCCGTGGCGACCGAAACCGGAAGTATCATGACGGAAATCGGGAAACTCCGTACCGTCTCGTACAGTCGCGGCGGGAATGCCGTCAATTCTTACAATCAACTCAACACAGCGGCAAATACTTTGCAAAACGCGGCGAACGGGCTGAAAATCCCGAACTTAGACGTTATTATAAATGAAGGTAGCGCAGCGGTAATGGACAATCTTCCCTTTATTGCAAATTGTGCGGCATGTGCCGGTGCGCTCGGGGTGGCCGCAGCAAATATCGTAGGGATAGCAGCCCAGCCTTCCGTAGCCATGACAACATGCCTGCCGACGGCAGGAACAGGATGTCTCGTCGCGGCTGCCGGCGCGGGATTGAACGCTTACAGCGCGATCATTTTCATCGCCGTTGCGGACCCCTTCTGTCGGAACGCCGCTGCCAAGGTTGACAATATGGACATTAACACCGGGAAGGTTCGCCGTTACTTTGAGAACGTGGGAAAAATCATCAATCAAGCAGACAACACTGACCAGGCCATAAATAACGTCAAGACTCAACTGGATCAACTGTATCGTGAGCTTGGGAATCAGGCAAAACCATCCATTGACAGGATAAATTCAAGTCTTGTCAGGGTGCATGATGCTCTCGAAAATGGGAAAGAAATTTTACGCGCGAAAGTGGTTCCCAAGATAAAACTGTATGCAGGGAATCGTTTTCAACAGATGATGAAGCAGGCCGGACAGCTTGTCAGTTGTTACGATAATATTGACCATCTTTCCCGTTCGCTCTCCAACGATGTGCTGACTTCCGCCAACGAAATGAAGCAGGCATCGGGAAAGATTGTCAACGCGGGAAAGGTCCTCAGTAATATCATTAGCCAGGGACAGGCCGCGGCCCAGGCGGGAAGCAATTATGCGGGGCGGGAGTGGGGGGCCTGCGATGATGAAGAGAAGGTGCTTCACAGGGATATATGGGGCGTCGAGCGCGGGAAGTTTGATCCGGGGAAGACGGGCGGCCATCTTGCTTACCTGGCGGCGAATCCCAACAAGATCCCTGCGCTTGCAAGGCGTGTTGCCAACTTGAAGGCCCGGGAAGCGACCGTCCCCCTGCGGGCCCTGGAGGAGGGAAAGAAAGCCTTTCTCAATCTCGATCAGTCGAAAGCGAATTCAAGAAGGCTTTTTGATGAAGCCGAAGCATTGGCTTCCGGTGCGGCCAGGAGAATAGCCAAATCTCAAGCGAAGGAAAAGGCGAAGGAGGACGCCGCGAGGCAGAAAGGCGCCTCTGCGTCAACCGGCCCAATGAAGGCGGCCAATGCGGCCCCCATGCCTGCTTTAAACGTGGACGCGCTCAAGCCCTTGCCCATGAGGAGATAACGGGTCAGACGGCTATGCACTGACAGTTTACAGCGACAGTTGCTCCATTGCCGCATTGAACGGCTCTGCATATTCGTCGAAAGGCCGCCTGACGGCAGTCGTAACATTACGTATAAGGTCCGTTTCGATCGACCGGACCCACGCCCCCCTGTATCTTTGCCTGTCAGGTTCCCTTGCGCCGAATTTTTCAGCAAGTAAGGGTTGCCGTTACGGTCATTTTTGAGGTAATAGACATCTCTCTGCCGGCAGATATGGTGTGCAACAGGGGCCGGCCTTTTTCCGGAACTCTTCAGGTGGGAAAGTGCAATTTCAGGATCTGAAAACGCGGGTGGCCCTGCTCTCGGTGGTTTCCAATACCACCCTGGTCGTATTGAAGATAACGGTGGGGCTGCTTATCGGGTCTGTGGCCGTCATTTCCGAAGCCATTCATTCCGGTATTGACCTTATAGCTGCCGTAGTTGCCCTTATAGCCGTGAGGACATCGGGGAAGCCGGCCGACGAGAAGCACCCCTTCGGGCACGGCAAGATTGAGAATATCTCCGGCACTTTTGAAGCATGGCTGATTTTCGTGGCGGCGATCTGGATCATATACGAGGCCGTCCACAAATTCATAAGGCCCGCCCCGATCGAAACAGCCTCCCTGGGCGTCGCGGTCATGCTGGTTTCAGTTCTGACCAATACCATAGTGTCTCATCAGCTTTTCAAGGTGGGCAAAAAGACGGATTCCATTGCCCTCCAGGCAGACGCCTGGCACCTCCGGACTGATGTGTACACCTCGGCCGGGATCATGGCCGGTCTTGCCATAATATGGTTTGGCGGGAAATTTGCCCCCCAGTACGACCTGAACTGGATCGACCCGCTGTGCGCCATTGCCGTTGCGTTTCTGATCGCTAAAACGGCATATGACCTGACGAAAGAGTCGGCACAGGACCTGATGGACGCTAACCTGCCCCAGGAGGAGGCGTTCATGCGCAACCTTATCCAGTCTTACCGGCCTTTGATCAGGGGCTTTCATTATCTGAGGACGCGCAAGGCCGGCCACCAGCGGTTCGTAGAATTTCACATCCAGGTAGATTCCGAGATGACCGTCAACGATGCCCACCGGCTTACCCAGGAGCTGTCCGGCAGATTCAAACTGGAATTCCCGGATTCGACGGTAACCATTCATATCGAACCCTGCACGGGCGAGTGCCTGGAGAAATGCCTTAACGGCTGCATGATGATGGAAGACGAGCGGGAAAAAATAAAAAATTTGCCCGGAAAGTTAAGCACCCGCCGGACCTGATGCCCGGCGGATATTTAAATCGGTTTTTTATCGGAGGCTGCGCGCCCTGCCACTCTTGAGCGAGCCAAGGAGAGATTTTTGCCTGGCAACGTCCCGGGCTGTCTGTCTGAAGAAGCGTGCATCTCAGGTGGAAAGAAGAGAGGTCGCGCCTTGACGGCCTGGCCGGCGCAGCGGGCCTGCCTGCCGCGGAACGCATTCGGCCTTCCGCATCGGGTCCGCCCTTGCGGGGCCGGAACACCGTAATCGAAATCTTCGAGCGTCTTGCTCTCCAGCCGTCCGCCGATTGCTTTTTCAATGCTCCAGACAAATCCCCTGTCCTCCATCGTCACGAAGCTCAGGGCGCTTCCCTTCCGGTCTGCCCTGCCGGTCCGTCCGATTCGATGGGTGTACGAATCTATCGTGTCCGGCATGTCGAAATTGATGACATGCGATATCCCGGTAACGTCGATGCCGCGAGCGGCGATGTCCGTTGCGACCAGGACCCGGTATTTCCCTTTCCGGAACCCCGACATCGCCTCCTTGCGCTTGCCCTGGGTCATGTCGCCCTGGAGGGACGCTGCGCAAAAGCCGGATTTCTGCATGTTCCTTGCCAGCCTCGTCGCCCGCGATTTTGTACGGGTAAAAACGAGGACCGAATCCATTTCCATGCAGTCGATCAGTTTCATCAGCAGGGGTGCCTTGAGATGCTGGCCCACAGGGTAAATGGCATGGGATACCGTGGGTACCGGGGCGGATTCCGCCCACCTGCACGTTCACGGGGTTGCGCAATATGCCTTTGGCCAGCTGCCGAATTTCAGGCGGCATTGTTGCGGAGAACAGCATTGTCTGGCGCTCGGTTGGCAATTGGCCGATTATCTTGCGGATGTCCGGGAGAAAGCCCATGTCGAACATTTCGTCCGCCTCGTCGATCACGAGTACTTCAATCTGCGAGATGTCTATCTCTCCGTTTTCCATGAGGTCGAGCAGCCGCCCGGGGCAGGCTACCGCTATTTCGGCCCCGTTGCGCAGGTTGCCTATCTGGGAGCTCTTTTTTACGCCTCCGTAAATAGTGACGCTCTTTAATTTAGTGAAACGACCCATTTTCGATAAGAAATCGTGGGTCTGTTCAGCGAGTTCCCTTGTCGGCGCGAGCACAAGGACACGGATCTTCCTGCGCGGGCCTTCCAGGAGCCGCTGCAATATCGGCAATCCGAATGCCGCTGTTTTTCCCGTTCCGGTGTGGGCTATTCCCACAATGTCCCGGTTCTGCAAAATAACCGGAATCGACTGGACCTGGATGGGGGTTGGGGTTTCGTAGTTAAGGGCCTTTATGCCCGATTCAATCTGGGGGTGAAAATTAAACGCTTTGAAATTCATTAATATCCTTTATCGAAAATGTCAGCCGGGCCAATGCCGGCCATTCCCAGGCCGTATGGCCCGGACCTCTATCCTGTTAAACAAGGCGGGTAAAAAAAAACCCAGAAGCCTTTATTAATGGCTCTGGGGAAACTTTTACAACCAAAACCTATGTTCAAAACTTCCTTAATCTTAGTCCTTGAATGCAAGTATGTCAAGGACTTAATTAAACACTATATAAATGGCGGGGGCTTCAAACCGCCCTTAATCCGGTTGAGAAACGGCCCCGACTTGTCTATATTAATAATTAAGGTCTTATCATGTTTCGTCAGCTGATCATATGCGTTTCATTGCTGGCCCTGCTGCCTGCCGGACCGGGAGCAGCCCAGGTAAGCGGCGGTTCCCGTAACCTGGAAGCGCTGCCCCGTCCCGGGCGAGCTTATTCCTGCGCCCGGCCCGCCCGCCCTGAAGCAGCCGCAGGCACCGGCAGTCCCTCCTGTCCAGGCCCCCGTGCGGAACAAGGGTGCGATAGACCCGCGGACGGGGGAATTCTATCCCCCCCAGGGGGAGGGTATAATTAATCCCAGGACAGGGGAATATTATCCTCCCATCAGGGGCGAGGGCTTCATAAACCCGAAGACCGGCGAGTTTTACCCCCGGAAGTGACGCGACCAGCTCTCGGCGAGTGCAAATGCCCTGGCATTGATATCGGCAGGCATAAGTTCGGTCTTCATCTGTTCCGTCAGCTCCCGCATCCCGAAATACTGCCCGGACGCAGAGGCCACGACCTCGAATTCCCCGTTGTCCTTCACCACGGCCGCTGCCCCCGAGGCCCAATAAAATGTGCGGCTGGCAGTGCCCCTCACCCTGTCCCCCCTCGCAAATACGGCGATCTTCTCTCCCGCCGTGACCTTCCTGAGAAAGGCATAACTGATCCGGGTCGTAACACCCCCGCTGGCCGAGATCATGAAGCCGGCCCAGCCCAGCGTCTCGTCGAGAAGGGCCAGCAGCGCGACGGGGTGCAGGAACCCGTTCCTCTGGAAAAGGTAAAAGCTCCCGTAGTCCTCCGGGGCAAAACCGGCAAGGGACACGATCAACTTTTCATCAGCCCCGTCCAGCAGCTGGAATTTCCGTTTCAGTCCCGGCTCTTTTCGCGCCGTGCCGCAGACGAAGCAATTTTTGTAATAGGGCAGGGGTTCGAGCCTGTTCTCGATATCGGAAAACCTGGCTGGCAACACCACCTTGAACTCGTCGTGCTTTTCACGTCCTTCCCAGGAGATGGCAGCGCTCAGGTAGGGGGCATCGCAGCCCGCGGGCACAATCTTCCCGGTGATGCCGCCCTGGGCCCGCTCCGCCTCGATACAGACCCTGTCCCCGACCCTCAGCCGGGAGCCGCCCAGGCGGTAATCGACTGTGAACGGATGCGGGATAATATCCCCCGGGGAATCCAGGCAGGACCCAAGTTCTACAATGGCCGCCATCCCTATCCCGCCGTGCGGCAGCCCGACCCAGCCTTCCGCCCGCGGGTCCATGAGGATGTCGGCCCGCGCCGTACCTTCCCTGCATTCTACAGGCGACCCTCCAAAAAGAAACTCAGTGATGAAATCGCGATGACCGGTCATTTTTCGTTTCCCCGTCCCTGATTATTGACCACGTCTTCATACTTCAATCGGGGCTTAAAATCCAGCCCCCGCCCGTTTTGAGATGTTTCAACGCGGGCGGGTCCAAGACCTGCCCCTTGACCTGCAGAGGCTTATGGATTACTCAGATTGCCCGCTGGGCGGGCCCGACATCCCCTTCGGGATATTGCGTATCTCCAGCCCCCGCGTTTCCCTGATGAGGAGCAGTATGCTGAGGACGATTATCAAAATCAGCCCCGCTGAAACGAGGTAAACGTCACCCATTTCCCGGTACTGCGAGACCAGGCCCACCACGAACACCGCCAGGGAGCCGACCCCGAATATCAGGATGGCCGCGAAGCCGTAACCTGTGCTGCGCCATCTGCGGGGTGTGAATTTTGCTATGAGGCTGTTTTCAATCGGCTGAATGCCGAGCGCGAAAAACACGTAAACGGCCGAAGCGGCTGCAAGCCAGGGGCCGGAGAAGAAAGCCATGAGGGCGATGAAAGGGAGGCTCGCCGCGTTGAAGATGAAGTAGAGCCCCCTCAGGTCGTGCCTGTCCGCCGCTTTGCCGCCGTATATTTGCCCGGCAATGCCGAAGATGTAAATGACCGAAGTAAGGGCGGCCGCGGCGACCGTCGCCGTCCCGGGGAAACCGTCCAACCCCAGCGATTCGATAAACTGCGTGAGGAAGGGCGCCCTGTATTCAAGGTAGGCGGGCAAAGCGACTATATTGATCCGGTAAGCCAGCCCCCCCAGGGTAACAATAAAGAAGAACAGGACGAGGCGCTTGAGGGGATGGGCGGGCCAGTTATTCCCCGGCACCGGGCTTGAACGTCGGTGTGATGATGACGGCGTCTCGTCAATCCTTATGAACAGCAGAGCCACTCCCCAGCACAGGCTGAAAATGCCGATGGAGAGATAAGCGACGTGCCACCCTGCAAGCCAGTTAAGGAAGCGCGGCGAGGAAAGGGCCGATGACCAGCCCGATGCTTCCGGCAACGCTGAAAGTCCCGAGGCGCGCCTCCGACTTTTTTTGCCCAGTGGGAGATGAGCCCCATACCGGCGGGGTGCGAAATGCAGGCGAAAAAGCCGATTACCGCGAGGGAAATGGAGATAAAAAGACGGTGAGGATGAAAATGCGGCCATGAACGCCCCGGCGGAACCGCCCAGGAAACAGATCGCCAGGCCCAGGCGGTTTCCGAACATGATCCGAGAAAATTCCCCACGGGAGGGCGAAGAAGGCCGAACATCAGGTACATCGGGAAAACCCAGTTCCAGGACATCCTTCAAATCCATGTTGAGCGAGAGCACGAGAGGGATGGTGAGAGCCGGAAAGGCGATCTCGTAGAATGGAAAAGGAAATGGGAGACGGATGTGAAAAGTATGATTTTCTTTTCGTTGTCCATTGTTTCCAGGGGTTATCCTTTTTGCTCCCCTTTTCTTAAGGGGGACACAGGGGGATTTTGAGCCTGAAAAATCCCTCTCATTCCCCTTGAAGAAAGCGGGCAGAATCAGCGTCGGGTTTCCATCTGCGGGGCGCATTGCCATACGCCCTTGGTCATTTTCTTCTGAACACCAGGTGCTCCATCATCAGCGCCGCGAGGACGCCCACAACGAAGCCGTTCCCTAGGACCGGCCTCAGCATTGCCGGAAAAGCTTTCCAGCACCTGTGCCGGGAGGAAAGCGACGATTGTCCCGAGGAGGATCGAAAGACCGATGAGCAGACCCGTTTCAAAATCGAACCCGCCCGGGGCCTCCTGGAGGAGCATGATTCCCGAGGAGATCTGGGCGCAGAGTATATAAACCAGCACCGCCCCGACCACAACGGAAGGAACATTCCCCAGCAGGGAGAGCAGCGCGGGGGAGATGGAAAGCACGGCCAGCAGGAATGCCGCGGGCAATAAGGCCTGCCTCGAGCCGCACCTGCTCGAGGCGATCACCCCCGGGCTCAGGGAAAAGTTGACCGGCCCGATGACACCGAGAAGACCCGACGCGATATTGGCGAGGCCCGTCACCAGCATGCCCCGGGTGATCCTTCTCTGCTGGTCCGCGGGGCGCAGCAGCTCATTGAGGGACTGGATCGAGCCGAGATCGTTCACGGCCAGGGCAAGGTAACAGAACACGAAGGATATGAGGACCCCCGCGTCCCAGGACAGAGGGAAAATGAATTCGCTGAGGAAGCCGCCTATTGCTGGGAATTTCTGCAGGGCCTCAGGAGTGAAAGACCAGGGGAACAGCCCGTAATAAATAAGGCTTCCCGCCGCCATGGCCCAGATCACGAGGGTGGACTTCCAGATCCCCTTCAGGACGGCGTAAAGAGAAAACATCGCCGCGATCAGGGCGAACGAGAAGACCAGGTTGCCGAGGGGCCCCGGCCCCGTTTGCGGCGAGGTGACCAGGCCCATGATGGTAGGCGCCATCGTGAACGCGATCAGCAGCATTACAACGGCGACGACCCGCGTGGTGAAAAATTTTTTCAGGTAAGCAAAAAACCCGGTTATGCTGAAGATGAAGAGCAGGACTCCGCCGAGCAAAATCGAGGAATATATTGCCTGCTCGCCAAAACCCCGGCTCGCAATGATCCCTATGAGGAGCACTGTTGAGGGGCCGATGATCAGCGGGAGGCGATGGCCCAACGTGACCTGTAATACGAGGGCGGCGGCCATCACGAAAGAGAGCTTCTGGATATAGAGTATTTCACCTTCCGGCGAAGAAGTATGAAGGCCGGCGGCTATCTTTCCAATGATGATGATAACGGGGATGGTCACCGCAAACCACTGCAGGCCGAAGAGGAGCAGTTCGATAAGGGGCGGGCGCTCGTCGAGTCCGTATTTCAGTTCGTCATATCACTTCCGGGCCAGAGCCGCGGTGGCTTTCGTAGAGATCGTAATTGGCCTTGAGCATTTCCTCGATGGGCAGTTCGTAAGGGCAGCGTTCCCGGCAGATCCCGCACTCGGTGCACTTGAGGACGCTCTCCATGGCCGCTCGCGAGAACTCGACCGCCACGCCCGGGGACATCCGGGAGGCGATCACCTTGTAGGCCATTGCAGGGGTGATCATAACCCCCTCCGGGCACGGCTGGCAGTATTCGCAGCGGCGGCAGAATTCTTTTCCCAGTTCTTCCCTGTACCTGTCCATCAGCCCGAGGTCTTCTTCGGTCACGGAATTGGGACTGTCGTAAAAAGAGACGATCTCGTCGACCGAGCCCGCCGAGTCAAATCCGGGGATCGGTATAATTTCCGGGTACTGCCTCAGGTACTTGAAGGCAACCCGGGCGTTGTCGATCATCCCGCCCGCGAAAGGCTTCATGGCCAGTATGCCCATGCCCTGCTCCAGGGCGGCAGTTCGGAGCTCATCCTTGGCCGCGGTTTCGATGAAGTTGAACGGGACCTGGATGGAACTGAACAGGCCCATACGGACCAGTTTGACTGCCATCGGGAGGTTATGGGAGGTAACGCTTATGAACCTTATCTTTCCCTCGTCCCGGGCTTTCAGGGCCATCTCGTAGGCTCCGCCCGGTGCGGATGCCGCCTCCCAGTCCCTGTCCTGGGCAACCTGGTGGAGCTGGTAAATATCGATATAGTCAGTCCCGAGCATGCGGAGGCTGTTTTCCAGGTGCTCCGCCGCCTTCGGCCCTTCCCGCCGGAGGGTCTTTGTCGCGATCACTATCTTGTCGCGCCTGCCCTTGAAGGCGATGCCCATCTTCTGCTCGCTGTCGCGGTACGCGTTGGCGGTGTCGTAAAAGGTGATGCCCCGGTCGTAAGCCCTCCTGAGGACCTCGACGGCCTCGGCCTGGCCGAGCCTTATTATGGGTATGCCGCCAAAACCGACTTCGGAGATCTTCAGCCCAGTGTTGCCGAAATTCACGTAACGCATACAAACGCTCCCCGAGTTAAATGTTGCAAAACCGGCCCCTCTTGAACTAATGATCTATAGCAAGCTATCACGGGCCCGGGCAAATGAAATTTCGGGGCCCCAATTCGCCAAAAGGAGGGGGAATCATGGAATTCAGCCGGCTATTGAAAGACAGGCGCTCGATAAGGGACTACAGGGATGAGGTCCCCCCGCTGGAACTCGTCAACGAGATAATCCAGGACACCTGCCTGGCGCCCACGGCCTCCAACGGCCAGCCCTGCAGCTTCATAATAATCCGGGACAGGGATTTCATAAAGGCCCTTTCGGACGAGAGCAAGAAGAACCTCCTTGCAGCCATCGAATCCGACCCGAAGTCCCCGCTGAAAGTTTACCAGGAGACTCTTCGCGACCCGGACTTCAACGTGTTTTACAATGCCCCGTGTCTTGTTGTTTTCGCCGGGCCCAGGCGGCTTCACACCCTCGATGTGGACTGCGCGCTGACGGTGGCGTATTTCATGTTTTCAGCCGCCTCGAGGGGGCTCGGCACCTGCTGGGTCGCGCTCGGCGCCAATATCCGCGACAAGGCGCTCCTGGAAAAGATGGGCCTGAGGGACGACCTGAGGATAGCGGCCCCCGTTATCCTGGGCTACCCGGTCGAGATACCCCCCGCCTCTGAAAGGCATCCGCCGGAAATACTCAAAGTTCTCTGAAATCGGGAGTAAATGATGTCCGAAAAGTTCCGCCACGTACTTTTGCCCGCCCTGATGCCGCTAGCCTTTCTGGCCCTGGCCCTGATGCCGGTCGAGGTGATCGGCTGCCGCAACCGCGGCATCCTTGCCCTGGTGATTGCCCTCACGAGCGGTGGAGCTGCCATAGCCAGTTCAATAAGGGCCCTGAAGCTCAAGCACCTGGGCAGTCCCGATTCCGCGCGCTGGGTCGTGAGTTCCCTGATCCTTACGGTCCCCGTAATTGCCCTGATCGTCCTGGCCTAGATATTCATCTTCCGGCTGAAGCGGATGGCCTTGAAATCGGCGTATTCCTTCAGGGAAGAGGTGCTGACGGGCAGGCCGCGCGATATGCACCAGAAAGAGAAGTCCTCCGGCACGATTTCGGTCGGGACCGGGATAACCCCCTCGAATTCAAGCTCGTTGATCTCCTGCATGGAGTCGAGCTGCCAGTCGTCGAAATTCCGGGGCATATTCTCGGGGTCCTCGAGAATGGAGAGGACTTCCTCGTAATTTTTTTCGTCTTTGAACATCAACACACCTGCCGCTTTTGCGCCCATATCGCTCCGACCCTCCTTTACTGATTATAAAAAAACCGGGGCGATGAGGCAACACATTATCTTGCGGCACTCCGGCCGCCCCCGGCTGCAGCGGGCCGGCAATTTCTCTTTTACCAAACACCGCGAAATACTGTATATATCGCCCGGACAGCAGCATAATTCACGGGGTGCGTACATGAGGAAATATTGTGTTTTCGTTGCGCTGCTCGCCTTGATGCTCACCGGATGCGGCAGCCTGATGAAGGACATCGAGCTCAGCTCGATGATGCAGAAGAAGAAGCACCATGATCTCATCAACACGCTGCAGCCCGAGGTCGACCGCAATGAGGAAGTCACCTCTTTCCGGCTCTTCATGCTGTGCGGCGCGTATTACGAGATCAGGGATTACCGCAGGACGCTGGCGACGCTGGACCGCTTCGACAGGAAACTGGCCTCCGGCGACGACAACTATGAGGGCCTCGACCTGGTGCCCTATGCCCCCATCCTCAGGGGCAGCGTCTACCTTGACATGGGGGAATATGACAGGGCCCTGAAGGAGGCGAACAGGGCCTCCGGGCTCCTCAAGACCCGCAGGCGCACTGCCTTTTACAATCACCAGCTGCTGGAAACCTGCAGCATCCTGGGGATCGGCAACGCCCTGCAGGGCCGGATGGAGGAGGCGGGCCGCTACGCCGACCAGATCCGGGCCATTGACATAGGCTTTACCAACATCGGGCCCGAAAAATTTATCGCCATAGCAAAAATCTGCATGGCCATGAAGGACTATAAAGCGGCGCTCACAGCCGTTCAGGACCCGGGCGCGAAAGTCTCGCCCGCCCTGACGGTTTTCTACGACGATACCTTCCAGGAGCTCCCGAAGTTTTTCATCCGGACAAAATGCCTTTACGAAACGGGAAAAATCCCCGAGGCGAAAGAGGGCTATGACCAGCTCCTGAAGCACCCCAGCATCAGGCAGATCGGGGGCGTTTACTGGCCGGTGCTGCTCGACCGGGCGAAGATAGCCCGCTCCGAAGGCGATCTGAAGAAAGCCGAGGAGCTCCTGAAAGAGGCGATGGACGTCATCGAGAAGCAGCGTTCGTCGATCAACTCCGAGGCTGGGAGGATCGGGTACGTTGGCGACAAGCAGAGCGTCTACCAGGAGCTGATCGACATCCAGATTGCCGAAAACCGCGCGGCGGAGGCCTTCGAGACAGTCGAGCGGGCCAAGGGGCGGGCCCTGGTCGACCTCCTCGCGTCGCAGAAAAAATTCGCCTCGCGGGCGGGCGGCTCCGGGCCGGTCGGCCGGGTCCGCGGACAAGGTGATGGAACTGGCGAAGGCGGAAGCCGATTCAGGCGTGCTGTCCGATCCAAAGACCGGAAAGCGCCGTCCTCAACCAGGTCGGTTGTGATCACGCTGAAAAAAGAACTGGTCCGGGGAGGCGCCCGAACTCGCCTCGCTCGTGACAGTCACGGCGATTTCCCTTAAGGACGTCCAGGCCCGCCTGGGGCAGGGAGAGACCCTCGTGGAGTTCTATGAGACGGGAAAGGGCTGGATAGTTTTTGCTGTGGGGCGCGATTCCATTGTCGCCAGGAGACTGGCGCCGTTCGATGTGAGCAGGGCCGTCCGGGAGTTCAGGCTGGCCCTGCTCAGCCCGGGCTCCAGCGATTACGTGCGCTATTCCCGCGAGCTGTATGACAACCTGCTCGGCCCTTGTCAAACGTCGTGGGCGGGAGGGTCATCGTGGTCCCGCACGGCGAGCTCCATTACATCCCGTTCAGCGCGCTCTCACCCGGAAAAGGTTATCTCGTCGACAGCAAGAGCCTCAGGGTGCTCCAGACCGCAGGCGTCCTCGCCTTTCTGAAGCCGGCGGGGAAAAGGAAGGAGCGCCGGGCGCTCATAATGGGCAACCCGGACCTCGGCGACCCCCGCTATGATCTAAAGTACGCCCAGGACGAGGCGCTGGCGATTGCCCGGATGCTGCCCGATTCGACCGTGCTGCTGAGAAATGATGCAACAGCAGCGTTTCTCAGCAGGAGCGCCGGGCAGTTCAACATAATCCATTTCGCTGCCCACGGGGTATTCGACGCGGAAAATCCCCTGAATTCGGCCCTGCTGCTGGCCAGGGACAGGGGAGATGACGGGATGCTCAGGGCAGGAGACCTTTACGGTCTCAGCCTCGAAGCCGAGCTCGTGACCCTGAGTGCTTGCGAAACGGCCCTGGGCAAGATATCCAGGGGCGACGATGTGGTTGGTTTCACGCGCGGGCTGCTGTATGCGGGAGCGGGTTCAATTGTTTCGACGCTCTGGAAAGTGGACGACCTGGCCACCAGGGAATTGATGGTGGACTTTTATTCAAGGCTGATGGTATCTGAAAAGGCCGAGGCGCTGCGCCAGGCCCAGCTCGAGACGAAGAAGAAGTACCCTCATCCCTTCTACTGGGCGTCTTTCCAGTTGACCGGGAACGCAAAGTAAACGCCGCGACGAGGAAAGGTATCGCGATGGATCAAATTAAAAAAGTTTCAATCATCGGCGCCGGGGCGCTTGGCGCGGTCTATGCGAGTCTGCTTTACGAGATGGACAGGGACTGCGTCTCCTTTATCGCATCCGGCGACAGGTATGAGCGCCTGAAAAAATCGGGTGTCCTAGTCAACGACAGGCATTATCCCATACCCGTAGTCAATGCGAATGAATCCCCTCAGCCGGCCGACCTGGTGATGGTAGCCGTCAAGTATCACCAGCTGGACGAAGCTGTCAGTGAAATGAAGAACAGTGTTGGGAAAGGGACGATCATCCTCTCCGTGATGAACGGCATCGACAGCGAGGAGAGGATCGGCGCCGTTTACGGCATGGATAAGGTCCTCTATGGAATGGTGCTCGGGATCGACGCCCTGCGTGACTTGAACCGGGTGCATTACACCACCCAGGGGAAAATCGTGTTCGGGGAGGCCGACGGCACCATGAGCAGCAAGGTGGAGCGGCTCAGGGCACTTTTCGAAAGGGCGGGCATCTTCTACGACGTCCCTGCCGACATAATGGCGGCAATGTGGTTCAAGTTCATGATCAATGTCGGGATAAACCAGGCCTCGGCGGTGCTGCGCGCCCCTTACGAAGCCTTCCAGACTTCTGAAGACGCCCGCAGGCTCATGCATTCCGCAATGCTCGAGGTGGTCGCAATAGCCGGGAAGAAAGGGATAAAACTCTCCGGGGAAGATGTCGCGAGGTTCGATCCTGTCCTGATGAGCCTGAACCCGAAAGGAAAGACTTCCATGCTCCAGGATGTGGAGGCCCGGAGAAAGACGGAAGTGGAGATGCTTGCCGGCAAGGTCATCGAGCTGGGGGAAACCTGCGGGGTCCCCACTCCCGTTAACAGGCAGCTCTTTTCCGAAATCAGGAAGATAGAGAAAAGCTGGAAATAGCAAATCACTCGAACGAAAGGTTTTTATGAAGACGCGACCACTGAGAATCCACACTGTATGCCTGCTCATGCTCCTGGTGTTTGTGCCCGCTGCTGTCCTGGCGGGCCAGTCAACGATCACCGACGCGAACGGGTACGCCTGCATGGGCGCCGACAAGTCGAGGAAACAGACCGAGACCGAGGCCCTGGCCAACGCCAAGCGGGCAGCCGTCGAGAACGCTTCGACCTACATCAAGAGCGAGACCAAGGTGAAAGATTTTCAGCTCGAAAAGGACCTGATCCAGGCTTACGCCAATGCCACGGTCAAGGTCGTCCAGGAACTGGAAAAGGCCTGGTACAGGGATTCAGCCGTGGGTGACTGCTACAGGGTCAGGATCAAGGCGGAAGTCATCCCCGATGAGGTTTCGATGAAGAAGAGCGAGGCGCTTGACGAGGACCCCGATGCCCCTTTGAAGGTCAAGGCCTGGACCGACAAGAAGCAGTACCGCAGCGGGGAGAGGATCAGGATCTTCCTGAAGGGCAACAAGCCCTTTTTCGCCCGGGTGCTTTACAAGGACGTCCAGGGGGCGCTGCACCAGCTGCTCCCCAACCCCCACCGGCAGGACAACTACTTTCTCGGCGGCATTGTTTATGAGCTGCCCGCGGGCAATGATAAATTCGATCTCGAGGTCAGCCCTCCTTTCGGAGCGGAGAGCGTGATAGTCTACGCCGGCACCGACCCCCTTGGCGATATCAGCTTGAAATCCGCCGGTTCGGTTTACGAAGTACAGACAAAGCAGGAGACGGCCGGGGTGCAGACGCGCGGGATCAAAATAACGGGAAAGAGCAAGGCCTCATCCGGCTTCTACGAGGAGACCGTCAACCTGAGGACATCCAAGTAGAGCGGCCCCCTCAGTCCTCCACCGCGCTGCGGGCGGGACAGGCCGCCGGCAGCCGCCTTCCCGGAGCGGGGCGGGCCCCTAAGATCCCGCGGGCCGGCCTTTGAAGACAAGCTCCGGTTTTTTCATGTATACCTGGCTGTCCGCGGGGACAGACTCGGTAAGCCACACGTTGCCCCCGATGACCGAACGGGCCCCGATGACAGTGTCCCCGCCAAGGATGGTTGCCCCGGAGTAGATAATGACGTCGTCCTCTATGGTGGGGTGGCGCTTTGTGTCCCTGAGGCTTTCTACTTCTTCTTTTTGCAGGGACAAGGCACCCAGCGTGACCCCCTGGTAAATCCGCACCCGATTCCCTATCCTGCAGGTCTCCCCTAAAACAACGCCCGTCCCGTGGTCGATGAAAAAACTCTCCCCGATCCGGGCCCCCGGATGGATGTCGATCCCGGTAATGCTGTGGGCATACTCAGTCATGGTCCTCGGCATCAGCGGAATGTCCTGCTCATGGAGCTGGTGGGCAATCCGATAGACGGTCACGGCAAAAACACCGGGGTAGCCGAAAATTATCTCATCGAAGCCTTTGGCCGCCGGGTCGCCATTGTAGGCTGCTCGAACATCCATGGCCAGGATTCTCCGCAGGTTCGGGAGCTGGCGTATGAAGGCAGCCGCCTCCTGTTTTCCTCTTTCTTCACACTGGGTGCAGGCCTGGTTGTGACGGATGCACTCATGCCGGATGCAAAGAGTGATCTGCTCACTCAGTGCTTCAAACAGCCCCGTAGCCTCCTGCCCGAGATAATAGCCGAGGTTGGTCCTGTCCACCCGGCGGCGGATGAAATACCCCGGGTACAGGATGCGCCTTGCCTGCTCAATGATGCCGATTATGGCCTCCCTCGAGGGGATAGGCTCCGGGCTGATGTGATCAAAGCAATCCCCTGTCGTGCAGCTCAGCACGAGGTCATCCACGACCGCGGGAATGTCCTCTCTGTAGCGCTCGGCGGCGGCGACTTCTATTTTGCACCGCTCCATCCTTGTCAAGTCTTCCATGTCCGTCCCCCCCTGAACGTTATCCAGGCATCCTCCAGCGATGGGCAGCCGGCCCGGGCCCGCACGAATACCTGTTCAGCCGATTCTTTTCAATAGTTTGGCTACTGGTAATATTACAGCCGACAATTTTTGATAACAAGCATACCAATTCCTGAAAGCGATCACGACATATTTTAGAGAACGCAAACATTTCATTTGGAAATACGTTCGAATTATGATTACGTCAGACGTCTATGAGTAAAGTTGCAGTTTCCTTCGATGATGTCGTGCACGCCCACGAGCGCATTGCGGGTATTGCCCATCGCACGCCTGTGTTGACTTCCCGCACCGCGGACGCGCTGTGCGGCGCCGAGCTGTTTTTCAAGTGCGAGAACTTCCAGCGGGCCGGCGCCTTCAAGTTCCGCGGCGCCTGCAACGCGCTGGCCCAGTTCAGCCCCGGCCAGAAGGAGCGCGGAGTCGTGACTTTTTCCTCCGGCAACCATGCCCAGGCCATTGCCCTTGCCGCCAGCCTGCTGGGTATCAGGGCCGTCATCGTGATGCCCAATGACGCGCCGGCGGTCAAGGCGGCAGCGACCCGGGGTTACGGGGCCGAGGTTGTGCTCTATGACCGGTACAAGGAAAACCGCGAGGCTATCGGGGAGCGGTTCGCGCGCGAGCAGGGACTGACGCTGATCCCTCCCTACGATCACCCCCATATCATGGCCGGCCAGGGTACGGCGGCCAAAGAGCTCTTCGAGGAAGTCGGCAGCCTTGATTACCTCCTGGTACCCCTGGGGGGCGGAGGCCTCCTGTCCGGAAGCCTGGTCTCGGCCCGGGCCCTGTGCCCCGCCTGCCGGGTCATAGGGGTGGAGCCCGAAGCCGGCAATGACGGGCAGCGCAGTTTGAGTTCCGGCCGGATCATCTCCATCGATACGCCCCAGACAATCGCCGACGGCGCCCAGACCCAGAGCCTCGGCAGGCTTACTTTTGCCGTTATCAGGGAACTGGTCTCCGATATCCAGGTTGTCGGCGACAGGGAACTGGTGGAGTCCATGAAATTTTTCGCGGGCCGCATGAAGATCGTCGTTGAGCCCACGGGGTGCCTGGGCGCGGCCCTGGCCTTCAGCAAGCGGCTCGACCTGCGGGGCAGGCGGGCCGGGGTCATCCTTTCCGGGGGCAACGTGGACCTCGCCCGGATGGCTGAATTATTCCTGCATTGAGGATTTTCGAGCCGGCAATCAGGTTTTTCCTGATATAAATTTGCCGGTGAATTAAGTATCCTTCCCTTAGTATTATCACAGGTAAAGAATTGATATTCAGACACGTGAACCAAAATATCACTTATACGGAGGTCGATTATGAATGATGACACTGCAAAGAAGTGCACATGCGGGGCTGTCGGGCTTATTGTTGGCGGGTTGCTTGGCGCGGCCATTGCGCTTCTCTATGCGCCCCAGTCCGGCCGTGAGACAAGGAAGGATATCCAGCGGACGGCTCGCCGCCTGAAAAACAGCACGGCAGACCTGATCGAGGACACGATTGACGACGTGAGTGACTTCGTCAATGATTTAAGGGAAAAGGCAGCGGATATCGTGGAACAGGGAGCGGAGCTGTCCGACAAAGCCAAGCACGATATCATGGCCACACTTGATCAGGCGCAGAAAGCGATCGAAAAGAAGAAACAGGAGTTCTCTAAAAACCTGGGCCTGTAAGGCCTTACAATCTGCGTGCCGAGGCCTGGATACCCGGGCATGAAGACGGCTTAATCCTGACGCTCGTGAACCCGATAATTGAAAAGGAGGCTGTGATGAAAACCGTGGGACGCGCCATTGCTTTGTTGGGGAGTGTCGTGTTCAGCATTTTATTCATGCAGGGCATCTTGTCCGCGCAATCCATTGTTGATGAGTGGCAGGCCGTGAAAACGCCTCCGGCGCCGGAGCTCAAAGAGGTGAAGCTTGATCCGGGCACGACGGCCTTGCTGCTGCTCGACTTCAACAAGCAAACCTGCAACGAAAAAACGCGGCCCCGCTGCATCAAATCAATCCCCGCCGTGGCAAACCTCCTCAAGAAAGTCCGGGACAATGGCGGGAAGGTTATCTACAGCCTCTCCGCAGGTGCGACAGTTGCGGACATCGCCAAAGAACTGAGGCCTGTCGGCGATGAACCGGTAGTGACATCGGGACCGGACAAGTTCCTGGGGACCGACCTGGACAGGATTATCAGGGAAAAAGGGATAAAGACGGTAATCGTCACGGGGACCGCAGCACACGGGGCCGTTCTCTATACGGCCAGCGGCGCGGCTTTGAGGGGAGCGCAGGTTGTTGTGCCCGTGGACGGGTTATCGGCGGAAAACCCCTACGCGGAGCAGTACACCGTCTGGCATCTGAAAAATGCCCCCCGTGTTTCAGCCCAGGTGACCCTCACAAAAACGACACTCATCAAGTTCTGACCGGACATAATCATGTTGCGGCCAGTCTTCAAATTGGCTCCCCTGAAAGCAGGGCCGGCAGCGGCCCTGCTTTTCTTATGCAGGTTTCAACCAAAAATAATGTGCAGGCATGATAAAAACGACTGACCCGGAAAATGGGACCGGGGCAAGAAAAGGAGAAGAATAAGTGATTCAAATTACAGATTATCATTGGAAGGATTTGATGGTATAGAAAACATGAATTATGTGAAGCGCTGAAGCAAACAATGCGCAACAGGGGCACGGGTCATGACACCTTTCATCCCGCCGGGACGCAAACGAGGTCACTGATCTAAAGCCGGCACGAGAAGCTTTTTATGTGAGGTGAAGCATGAGTATCTTTCGCATAATCGTTTTCAGTATTATTTTGATGTCTTTTTCTTCAGTCAGCTGGGGAAATGATTGGCAATTCGTATTCCAGACCAGAATCGATTCTTATTATTATGACAAATCGGATATAAAGCAAAAATCAAAAAATGTCATCCAGGTCTGGATCAAGCGCAATCTTAAAAACGGGACAGAAGGTATTGAAGAAAAATACAATGGCATTGATCATATTATAAGCTTGGAAGAATATGACTGCGCCAGGCACAAGCAGAGGACCATCAGCCATACAACTTATGACCAGGACGGGAAGGCTGTCCGTTCAGAACAAGATAAGAAAGCAAAGTGGGATTACATAGACCCTAATTCCGCGGCGGACTGCCTGTTGAGATATACCTGCAAGAAAAAGCGGTTGCTGTAAGCAAAAGAGGCCAAGGGCAGGGCTGCAGACGTACCTGGATATCACGCCCTCGAATAACTGTAATCTGTCAACCTCACCTCAGCTATGGTTGAGGACGGCTCATTTAAGTTTGAAATCCGCCCGGCTGTCCCTGACGGTTGCCTTTTTCTCCGGTGAAGCCGACCGGGGCTCCACGATGAAAATGCGGCCGGACTGAACCTGCCCGGACTTGAGCAGCGCCTCCTTGATGTTCTCCGCGCGGCGCGAGGCCAGGAGCCTCAGGTCGCTGGGCGTCACTTCCGTGTGGGCAAGGATAAGCTTCTCCATCTCGCCGGCGGGAAGGTCTTTGGCCAAGCCGATGATATTGCGCGGCTTGGGGAATTTCTCGGCCTTGTACGCGAGGGTAAGGTATTTCACGTATTCGCCCTTCTCGATCGTGATGCTGTCGAGGGAAGCGGACGTATCGCCCTTTCTCGCTATTTCATTGAGTTTCCTCGCCTTCATCTTCCGTTCCAGCGCGGCCCGCTTCAATCCTTCCCTGTCGTTTTCGGGGTCGACATAGCCCGTGATGTCCAGCCTGAGATTGGGCCTTTCGTAGAGGGCCTTGGCCAGCGATTCGACTTTTTTTGTTCCCGCTTCGGTCAGCCGGTCACTGCCATAGTCAAATTCCACGTAGCTCATTTCCTCTCCGCCCCCGAGAAGAGACGATATGAGCGTGAAGGGTGCCGTCACCGCCTTTGTGATCAGGTTGACAATGATCTTCCAGATAATGGGCCATACCTTGAACTGAGGATCATCGAGGCTGCCTGAAACGGGGATGTCGAGTTCAATCTGGCCTTTCCTGTCGGAAAGGAGCGCCGCTGCCAGGGTGACGGGCGCCTTGATCGCATCGGGGCTCTCGGTTTTTTCCCCGAAGGTGAGCTGGTCGATGAAGACCTTGTTCTTGGAGTCAAGTTTCCTGTTCTCGATGAAATAGGAAACGTCGAAGGTCAGCTTGCCCTTGAGGATGGGGTAGCCGAGGTACCTGGAAGTGTAGGGGCTCGTCGGGCTCAACTCTATGTCCCGGAAGACGAGGTTCATGTCGGCGTAGAGGTCCTTGACCAGGGGGTTTATCTTGCCCTTGATCTCGATGGGGGAGCCATGCCCGAGATTTCCCCTGAGGTCGACGTCTGCCCTGGTCGACGAATCGGACGACAGCCCCGTGACGCTCCCGCCGATGTTGAGCATTTCCGCCGAATAGTTCGGGTTGACGTGCTGGTCCGCAAAATCGATCGTCCCCCCCTGGAACGTGACCTTCCCGATTTTAATATTGGACGCGCCTTCCTTTTTTTCGGGCTTTTCGGCGCTGGCAGCCGCGGCAGGCTCTTCCACCGCCTTTTCTTCACCCGCCTTCTTCTCCTCGCCGAAAATATTCTGGAGGTTCAGGGTCCCGTCCGGATTGATTATCACCCTGGCATAGAAATCGGAGAGCGAGACGCCCTTGATGTTGAGGAAAAAGGGATTGACCCCCGTCTCCAGTTGGTCGAAGTACAGCTGCTTCCAGTTGAGAAAATCGTTGGAATGGGCCTTGTCCATGGTGGCGAGGTTGGAAACGGAGACCTTGCCGGAGTACCTGACCTGGGGCTTTTTCTCCTTGTCGCTGCCGTACGCCAGGCGCCCCGACGTCGAGACCGAGCCGCGCTTGACGTTCAACCGGGCCTTGTCGGTAAAGTAGGGCTGAAATGCCCGGATCCCGATATTCTTCGCGTCTATTGCGAGGTCTGCCGCTAAATCCGGCTCGATTTTTACCGGGCCGGAAATGGACAGTTTGCCCGTGTTGTCGATCAGCACCGAAAGCTCTACATCGCCCCCCTTGCCTTCGCCCGTCGAGAGGTTCGCCAGTTTGAAGTTGAGCGGGGCAAGGCTGATGCGGACGGGCCTCCGGGTCGAATTGTCGGTAAACACAATGCTGGCCGAATCAATCGTGAAATCGTCGACCCTGGCCTTCAGCTTCGCGCCCGGGCCCTTTTGCGCCTGGGGCTTTTCAACTGCCGGCTTTTCCGGGGCTTGCGCCCCCTTGCCTTCTCGCCCTTCGCATCCTTTTGGGGAGCGGGGCCTATGAGGCCCGCCAGGTTGATCTTCCCGTCCCTGCTTTTGACGACGGCCAATTCGGGCGTCTGGAGGGTTATTTTGGAAATATGGATATCCGGGACGAGCGGTTCGATGGACTCGGCTGAGACATTAAGGGCCGGCAGGCGCAGGACCTTGTTTTTCTGCAGGTCGTCTACTGCAACATCCCTCAAACCCATGTCGCCGGCGATTTTGAGCCGCGGGGCGCTGCCTTTCTGCATGATGAAATTGATGTTGAATTTCGCATTCAGGGCCGCGGACACCAGTTTGCAGTTCATCTTCACGGGCACGTAATTCAGGTAAAAGGGGACGTCGACGTCCTTGATTTCCATGTCAACGGTCATCTCCTTGGAATCGGAGAAGGGCTTGGTTTTCCCCGCCAGCTCGTATTGCTTGCCGTTAACCTTGGCCGAAAATTTCGGCTCCACGAAGATTTCCACGTCATGGGAGATGTTTGACAGGAAAGGGATTTGCAGTTCGATATCGCTTACCTTGTGCTTTGTGCGCGCCGGCTGGTCATCAAAATCCACTGCACCATTAATGATCCTGATATTGTTGAGGGAAAAATGGAACGGCTCCTTTTTTTCCTTTTCCGGGGGCTGTTCCTTCGGGATCAGGTCCGAAAAATTGTACGTGCCGTCTTTGTGCCGGGCAATGTTGACATAGGGGCGGGTGAGCCGGGCCTCTTTGATGATGATTGACCTTTTGAAAATAGAAGACAGGCCCTGGATATTGACATAGAGCTCGTCAAACGAGACAAAGACCTGCTGCTGTCCCGGTTCCTTTATCGTGAGTCCGTTGAGACTGCCCGTCAGGGCAAACGGGTTCACGCTGATCTTTTCCAATGCCACTTCCCGGTGGAGCGTCGCGGCAAGGTCCTTGATGAGGTACGGCTTGATGATGGGGGGAAGGGCAAAAAAACCGATTAAGCCGAGAAGGATTATCAGGGCAGACAATGACGCGAGGAACTGTAAATATCTCTTCATCAATGACTCCTGTGAGGCTTGTCAATGCCGCGTTCCGGGAAATCGCTATAAGCGGCAAGCTGGCCAGGATTATGTGAGGAATCAATTTAGCATGCCGCCAAACAGGTATAGCAACGATACCAGGATGTCAATAGCTTTCTCCCTGAGGGCCTGTCTGTCCGGGAATCCGGACAAGGACCGATTCGCCTTTCGCCCGGACTTCGCCGTCCGCCGAAAGGGTTACGCTCACCAACACTTTCCTCCCCTTTGACTCCTTTACCTTTCCCCTGAGTTCCAGGACTTTACCCATCGGGGTCGGCTTCAGGAAATCGACCTTCAGGGAAGCTGATACAAACCGGGGGAAGGGCGCGCCTTCCTGGGAGCCTTCCGTACGGAAGGCGGCGGCGGATGCGGTTGCCGCGCTGTGGCAGTCGACCAGGGAGGCGATAAGCCCTCCGTATGCATATCCGGGGAACCCTCCTGTGTATTGGGAGCCGGGAGTGAATCGGCACACACTTTCGTCGCCTTCCCAGTAGCTCCTGATATGAAGGCCTTCTTCATTGAGCCGCCCGCAGCCGAAGCAATGCGCGTATTCATCCGGGTAATTGTCCTGGAGCGCTTTTCCCGCCATGATTCTTCCCCCCGCCCGGCAATTTTTTATTAATTTACATCCGCGGACCGGAATAATCAATTCCCCGATTTTCCTTGTTGTTTGGTCAAAAGGAAAAACTCGATGTGAATCCCCGCTCATCTTTATGCTTGACCGGCCCCAAAATTGTTTGTACTTGTTCGGTCAGGGTGTCAGGCAAACAGGCCATTCTTCCCCTGGAAATAAGCACCTGTTGTTGAGTACATTTTATCCACCTGGCCTCCAATTTCTGGATAGTTCCTGCGCAAAAAATCGGCAGAGGATTTAACGTTGTCGGTCCAAAACTCTGACAGTAAAAGCACTTAAGGATCTGGCACGGGCCTTGAGTAGTGCCCTGAATAGTAAAACTGCAAGGCGGCCAATAAAATTGAACGAGGGACCGCCGGGCAGGCAAAAAAGTGTCGGGCAGCACTGAAATTTTTTCACGCGTTAGATACAGCCATTATTAACAGTCTTGGTAAAAGGAGGAATAAGCCAGTGAAACGTTTACTTTTAGCAACCATTTTCGTGCTTGCGGCCGCATCCGCCGTGAGCGCAGCCGATGTGGGAGTGTCCGTCAGCGTGGGCCAGCCAGGCTTTTATGGACGCGTCGATATCGGAAATTTCCCTCACCCTGAAGTAATTTACCCACATCCGGTGTCGGTCAGGCACGCGCCCGCCCATGTTGCCTATGAACCCCTGTACCTGCACGTGCCGCCAGGGCACCAGAAGAAATGGCACAAGCATTGTGCCAAATACAATGCCTGCGACAGGCCGGTCTATTTTGTGAAAGACAGGTGGTATAACGATGTTTATGCCCCCCATTACCGGTCGAACCCCGATCGGTACAGGGATCATGACCGAAGGCACGATTGGCATCGCGACGGGAAACAGTATAGCAAGGAGGATAAGCACGGCGGCAAGAAGGACAAGGGCAAGAAAGACAAGCACGGCGATAAACGCGACGGGAAAAAGAACGGCAAGCGCGACGGCAAAGGCGAGAGGCGCTAGCCGGGATACAAACTCATACAGTGCGCTTTGAAAATGCCCGTATGGCAAAAAGGGGTTAACAATGCAGGTTAACCCCTTTTTCTTTTCAAATCAGAGTATGACTTCCAGGCCCCTGCTTTTCAGGTATTCCTTTACCTGCCGGATGCTGAAAGTGCGGAAGTGGAAAACGGAAGCGGCAAGCAGGACATTTGCGCCCCCCTTGATCACCGCGTCGTAGAAATGCTCGAGCTGACCGGCCCCGCCCGAGGCGACCACGGGCAATTTGGCAGCCGAGGCGACGGCCTTGGTGAATTCGAGGTCATAGCCCGCAAGCGTCCCGTCGCCGTCCATGCTCGTGGGCAGCAGGACCCCCGCGCCCAGCTCTTCGCACTGTGCGGCCCAGGCGATGGCGTCCTTGCCGACCGGCTTGGTCCCGCCCGAGACCACCAGCTCAAATCCCGACGGCATGGCCGCGTTGCGCCGCGCGTCGATGGCGATAGTGATCCGCCCGGAGCCGAATTTTTTTGCGGCTTCCCGCACGAGTTCGGGGTTGTTGACAGCCGCGCTGTTCATCGAGACTTTCTTGGCCCCGGCGCCGAGCACGAGCTTCGATGTCTTCGAGGCTGTTGATCCCGCCGCCCACGGTGAGGGGGATCGTGATCACTGCCGCCACCTGGCGCACCCACTCGAGGCGCGTCTTGCGGTTTTCCAGGGTCGCGGCAATGTCGAGCATGGCCAGCTCGTCCGCCCCCTCTTTCTGGTAAAAGGCCGCGTTTTCAACGGGGTCGCCGGCGTCCCTGATGTCAACGAAGTGAACTCCCTTGACTACCCGGCCCTCTTTCATGTCGAGGCAAGGCATAATTTTGATCGGGTCCATGTTTTGTCTTCCTTTCTGTTCTGATCGCGCTGTATTACCCGATTTTCCCCCGGAGTGCAAAGGTTTGTCGCGGGGTAGGGAACGCCGTCAACCCCGCCGCGAGCCGCCGAGCGAACCCAGGATGCCGCGGATGATCTGCCGGCCTATCTGGCTGCCGATCGCGTGCGCGGCGCTCTTGGCCATCGACGTGAGGAGCATGCCGGCTTCCGATTTTTCCTCGCGCTGCTTTTTGCCGGGCGCCTCGCCCGCCTCTTTTTCTTTTGCCTCCACGTTCGCCTTGAGTTTCTCGTAGGCGGATTCCCGGTCGACGAGGTTTTCGTAGTGGCCGTATAGGACGGAGCCTTTTATTATTGTCCCGCGCTCTTCGGGGGCCAGCGGTTTGAGGCGGCTCCGGGGAGGGTATATGTATGCCCTCTGCACGACGGTCGGGGCGCCTTTTTCATCAAGGACGGAAACCAGGGCTTCGCCCACTTCCAGTTCGGTGATCACCCTTTCGGTATCGAGTTTCGGGTTGGCCCGGAAAGTGTCGGCGGCGGCCCTGACGTTTTTCTGGTCGTTGGGACTGAAGGCTCGCAGGGCGTGCTGCACCCTGTTCCCCAGCTGGCCCAGGACCTCGTCGGGCACGTCCAGGGGGTTCTGGGTGATGAAATACACCCCGACGCCCTTGGAGCGTATGAGGCGCACCACCTGTTCGATCTTGTCTCTCAGGACCTTCGGTGCCTCGTCGAAGAGCAGGTGGGCCTCGTCGAAAAAGAAAACCAGCACGGGCTTGTCCGGGTCCCCCACCTCGGGCAGCTCCTCGAAAAGTTCCGAGAGCATCCACAGCAGGAACGTGGCGTAGAGCCGGGGGGACTGCATCAGCCTGTCGGCCGCGAAGATATTTATGACGCCCCTGCCCTCGGCGTCAGTCTGGATGAGGTCGCCGATGTCGAGGGCCGGCTCGCCGAAGAGCCTGTCCGCGCCCTGCTGCTCCAGGGTGAGTATGTTCCGCTGGATGGCGCCGATGCTGGCCTTGGAGATGTTGCCGTACTCGGTCTTGAATCTTGCCGCCTCGTCGCCCACGAACTGGACCATGGAGCGCAGGTCCTTCAGGTCGAGCAGCAGCAGGCCGTTGTCGTCGGCGATCTTGAAAACAAGGGTCAGCACCCCGGTCTGCGTGTCGTTGAGGTTCAGGATGCGGCTCAGGAGCAGGGGGCCCATCGCGGAAATCGTGGTGCGCACCGGGTGGCCCTGCTCGCCGAAGACATCCCAGAAGACCGTCGGAAAGCCCTGGAAACGGAAGTCCGGGGGCGCCAGGGCTTCGACGCGCTCCTTAACCTTGGGGTTGTCGCCCCCGGGAAAGGGGAGCCCAGAAAGGTCGCCCTTGATATCGGCCATGAAGACCGGGACGCCCGCCAGGCTGAACTGTTCGGCAAGGGTCCGCAGGGTCACCGTTTTGCCGGTCCCCGTGGCCCCGGCAATGAGGCCGTGGCGGTTGGCCATCTTGAGGATGATGCCGATCCCGGTGTCGGATTTTGCAATGATCAGGTTAGTTGAAGCGCTCATTTACCCTCCTCTTGAAACAGTCTGCTTTGACCCCGGGATTATAAAGGGCATGTCGGCAGGAGTCAATCGGGCCGAGGAAAAAATGATCTTTGCCTTGACTTATCGGGAGCGGCCCCATATTGACTATGTCATGTTAGCTGAACCAAGAATGCCGGTCAAATGCGTCGGCTGCGGCTACTGCTGCCTGAAGAAGACCTGCACCTTCGGTGTGCAGAGGCACCCCGGGTCGAAGGGCGGGCGGTGCCCCGAACTGCGCTGGAACGGCCGCAGGTATCTCTGCGCAATAATGGATGCTTCCCGCGACGGGTCTTATTACAGGATGGAGCTGCGCGCCGGGGCCGGCTGCCTCACGACTCTGAACCCCTGGCGGCAGGACGTCAGGGAAAGGTCCGATGACGAGATGTTCGAGATCAGGCAAAGAGAGGGTAGCTAGCCCCGCCAAATCTTTCAGCCCGTTGCCGTCCATTCCATATAAGACCCATGAGTCGTAAATTACCAATTTTTTTGTCACTATTTACCAAGCGGGACCCCTGCGGATCACAGTGGCGGCAATACTTTCACTAAAAGGATTGTCCTGCGGCGGGAAATGCGATATGAATGGCGGCAGTGAATTACTGTTTGGAAACGGTTAAAAAGATACACGAATGGGTTCCGTGATTGACAACTCCGCCCTTGAAAACCTCGTATCCATGCTGGGCCCGGAATCTGGAACTCTCCTGCCCAAATTGATAGACGATTTTATCTCTGACGCCGGGAAACTGATGTCTGCCGCCGAAGATGCCCTGAAGAAATCCAAACCCGACGTCCTGGTCAGGTCAGCCCATACCTTGAAGTCGACAAGCGCCAGTTTCGGTGCGACGGCCCTGAGCCGGGCCTGCAGGGAGCTCGAGACGGCGGCAAAAGCGGGCGAGCTGGAGGGGGTGCCCCTGCTTTTAATCCGGATCGAGAGAGAACTTGCCGCGGCAAAGACAGAGCTGCTGAAAATAAAAGGCAGCCTCGGTTGAGAGTACAGGATGATATGATCCCATTCAGGGCCAAAATACTGGTGGTAGACGACGACAGGATCAACCGCACCCTGCTCACGACGATGCTGAAGAACGAGGGGTACGACGTCGATTCGGCCGAAAACGGCCTCCAGTGCCTGGATAAGCTGCATGCGGGGCGCTATGATATCCTGCTGCTGGACCTGCACATGCCCGGGATGGACGGCTACGAGGTGCTCCATTCCATGGGCGAGGACGGGACTTTAAAGCAGGTGCCGGTGATCGTCATATCGGCGGCCGATTCCCTCGATGACGTGATCAAGTCGATAATCCTCGGGGCTGCCGACCACCTCCCCAAGCCGTTCAACCCCGTCCTGCTGCGGGCCCGCCTCAGTGCGGTATTGAAGGCCAAGATGCTTCACGACCAGCAGGAGGAATACCGCAGGCAGCTCGAGAAAAAAGTCCAGGAGCAGGTTGGCCAGATAGAGGACAGCCTGAACCGCGTGCAGCAGACCCTGGAAAAAACGGTATTGGCCCTGTCCTCGGTCGTCGAAATGCGGGACGGGTATACTGCCGGGCACCAGAGGCGCGTCTCGCTGCTTTCCTGCGCGATCGCGGAAAAGCTCGGATTTCCCAAGTCCCGGATGGACGGCATCAGGGTGGCTTCCGTGCTGCACGACATCGGGAAGATAGCCGTCCCGGCCGAGATCCTCAGCAAGCCGGGAAGGCTGAACGGGGCGGAATTCGAGGTGATAAAACTGCACTGCGAGGTAGCCTACAAGATCCTCGGCACGATTGATTTTCCCTGGCCCGTCCCGGAAATAGTGCTGCAGCACCACGAGAAAAATGACGGGAGCGGCTACCCTTTTGGCCTCAAGGGGAAGGACCTCCTACTGGAATCTCGGATCATCCAGGTCTCGGATATCTTCGAGGCCATGAGCTACCACCGTCCCTACCGGCCGAGCCTCGGGGCCGAAGCGGCCCGCAGAGAGATCATCGCGAACAGGGGTGTCTTCTACGATGAGGATGCGGTTGACGCCTTCCTGTCCCTGGAGGATTTAAGCTTTATATTTACGGCGTCTTGAAAACGGCAGACCAAAACGGATATTCAGTTTCCGGTTCGAACGGGATGCGCAGCGGCAGATAAACCAGGCAAGGAGGACTTCCGTTGGCCTTCAAACGAGGCTACTCAAATCTTTCCCTGATCCACGACGGCACCGATTCGCTTGTTTACCGGGCTGTGCGCAGGAAGGACGGGTTGCCTGTGATCATCAAGACCCTGCGGATGGAACACCCCCCGATCGCCCTGGTCAACATGTACAGGAGGGAGTTTGACACACTCGGCAGCCTTGCCTCCGAAGGGGTCATCAAGGTCTATGAGCACGGCACGGGGGGCAAATCGCCTTACCTTGTATTCGAGGATTTCGGCGGGGAGTCGATCAAACATATCCTTGCCCGCGGGAGGCTCACCCTGCGGGAATTCCTGGAGACGGGGATTAAGCTGTGCCGGGCGCTGCATGACGTCCATGGAGCCGGGATAATCCACCGGGACATCAATCCTTCCAATATCGTCATAAACACGGAAACCGGGCAGCTGAAAATAATCGATTTCGACCTGGCGAAAAGGGAGCAGGTCTCCCTGGATGTTTCCGGCCAGTCCACGGGGACGATGCCTTATATTTCCCCCGAGCAGACCGGGAGGATGAACCGCCGGGTGGACTGGCGCACCGACCTTTACTCCCTGGGCGTGACCTTCTACGAGATGCTCACGGGCAGGCGCCCCTTCGAGGGCTCCGACCCCCAGCAGCTGGCGCACGACCATATCGCGCGGCAGCCCGTCCCGCCTGCGGAGGTAAACAAACTCCTCCCGACGGTGCTCTCCGATATCGTGATGAAACTTCTCGCCAAGAATGCCGAGGACCGCTACCAGAGCGCGATCGGGGTCTCAGCGGACCTGGATGAGTGTCTCAGGAGGCTGGACGGATCGGGCGGGATAGAGCAGTTCCCCATTGCCCGGAAAGACGTATCGGCGAGGTTTGTCCTGCCTTCCAAGATTTACGGGCGCGAGGCGGATATAGCGATGCTGGTTGCCGGCCTGGAAAGAGTGGCAGGCGGCCGGAAGGAGATGTTCCTGGTTGCCGGCGCCCCCGGTGTCGGCAAGACCGCCCTGATAGGGGAGCTTCACAGGCATATTGCGCAGAGAAAGGGCAGGTTCATCTCCTCGAAGTTCGACCAGTTCGTGCGCAACATCCCCTACAGCGCCGTAATCGGGGCATTCCGGGAGCTTGTCCGCAAGCTGCTTGCGGAATCAGATGCGAGCCTGGCCTCCTGGCGCGACAGGATACACTCCGCCCTGGTCCCCAACGGCCAGGTCATGGTTGATCTGATACCGGAGCTTGAGCTGATAATCGGTCCCCAGCCGCCGGTGCCCGCCCTGGGGCCGGAAGCCGCCCAGAACCGTTTCAAGATCGTCTTTTACGATTTCCTTACCCTTTTCTGCAGCCGGGAACATCCCCTCGTCATCTTCCTCGATGACCTGCAGTGGGCGGACCTGCCCTCCATCGACCTTTTGGGGACCATGATGAGCGTGGACAATGGCCTGCTGCTGATCTGCGCCTACCGTGACAATGAAGTGGACGCGTCCCACCCGTTCATCATGTCCGTGAACAATATATCCGGGGAATATATATCCCGGCTGGACGTGCAGCCGCTGGTATTGAGCGACGTGGAGGAGATTATTTCCGATATCGTCCACCAGGAAACGAGCGCTATAGAGCCCCTCTCCAGGCTCGTCCAGAAAAAGACAGGCGGCAACCCGTTCTTTGTGGGCGAGTTTCTGAAGACTCTCAATTCCGAAAAGACTCCTCACGTTTGATCCCCTCAATTATAAATGGAACTGGGACCTGAAGCAGATCGGCGCCAAGAGATTTACGGACAATGTCGTCGAGCTGGTCATCGGCAATATCGGAAAATTGAAGCGCCAGACACAATCGCTCCTGAGATACGCCTCCATGCTGGGGAATGTCTTCGAGTCTGGAAAATTGTCCATCCTGAGCGAGACGCCGGAGGAAGAAATCAGCCGGGACCTGGATGAAGCCGTCCAGTGAGGGTTTTGTTATTCCTTTACAGGACAGAAAATTAACCTTCTCCCACGACCGCGTCCAGCAGGGCGCGTATAACTCCATCCCGGAAGGGGAGAGGGCAGGGGAACACCTGCGCGCCGGGCAGCTGCTGCTTGCCGGGATTCCGGGTGACAGGATACAGGACAATCTATTTGTCATTCTCGATCAGCTCAACAAGGGAAAAGAGCTCGATCCCCTCCATGGAGGAAAAAACACGGGTTGCCGAACTCAATTACCAGGCCGGGAGGAAGGCCCGGGAATCGGCCGCTTTCGCCCCGGCGCTACCAGTTTTTCCGGTTCGGCATTGACCTCCTCGGCGAGGGTTCCTGGAGGGACCTTTACGATTTTACCCTCGCCATCCACACCGATGCTGCCGAAGCCGCCTACCTTTCAGCGGACCATGACGAGGTTGAACGCCTGGGGGAAGTGATACTCAAAAATGCCCGGACCCTCATCGATAAGGTCCCATTCTATATTATCAAGAATCAATGCCCTGACGAATCAGGCAAAGCCGGGGGCGGCTCTGGAGATGGGACTCGAGGTTCTCAACGGCCTGGACTTCAGAGTCCCCCGTTCGCCTCCGGGCAAGACATTGCGGATTCGTTTTCCCGATCTGAAAAGGCCCTGCGGGGAATAACCCCCGAGGAAATAGCGGCCTTTCCCGAAGCAACTGATCCACGCCTGATTGCGATAGTCAGGCTTGTGGACTGCCTCGTCTCCGGCGCTTACGCGAGTTCCCCGGAAATCCTCCCTGTTCTTATCTTCAGCGCCGTGTACCTGCTCGTCAAAAACAGGGTCTCCTGCGTCAGCAGCAGGATGCTTTTTTTAGTTTATACAAACGTGTTCCTGATCGGCTCCATGAGCAAGATCGAGCGTGGCATGGACCTGTTGAGGGTAGTGGACCTGCTGGCCGCCCGCCCTGACGCGAAGATGAGCGAGTGTGTTGTCCTGTTTGGACATAGTTATTTTGTTGACCACCGGACAGATCACCTCCGCGCAGGTTATCCCTGTCGCTGAGGACGCCTTCCGCGCCGGGTTGAAGTACGGCGATCTGCTTTATATGGGGAGTTCCATGATGAGCCTCGGGAGGGCTATTTTCCTCGCCGGTCTTGAATTCAGCGAAATGGAAAAGTTCTTGGACGCGTATACGCCTACAACGAGCAGATTAAAATTGTGGAGAGGTTATAATACCCTCCAGTTGCGCCGCCAGTCCATCCTCAACCTGCGCGGCTCCTCCGCCGACCCCTGCATCCTCTCGGGCGAGGCATACCGGGAAGAGGAAACACTTCCGATTCATCAGCAGCAACGCGATTTCGGGCTCCTGTTTGATGTCTTCATCACCAAGGCGATCCTTTGCCTGATCTTCGGCCGCCATGAAGATGCACTTAAAAATTCCCTGGCTGCGGAACCCTATATCAAGGCTGTGACCGGTCAGGCCATATTCAGTTTCTTTCACTTCTATGACTCGCTCATCCAGCTTGCCGTTATTGAAGGCAAGTCCGCTGAAGAGCGCCGCAGAATATTCGAGCGAGTTGACCGCAACCAGAAGGTGCTGAAGACGTGGAGCAGGCACGCCCCCATGAACTATGAGCACAAGATCCTGCTGGTCAAGGCGGAACTCAACAGGGTAAAGGGCAGGGCCGGTTCCGCGATGAGGTATTACGACAAGGCCATCAGGCTGGCAGGGGAGAACAGGTATCTCAACGAGGAGGCCATTGCCAACGAACTGGCGGGGCGCTTTTACCTGGAGCGGGGGCATGCGAGAATCGCCTCCCTTTACTTGGTTGAGGCCCGCTACCTTTACGAGCGTTGGGGCGCCGCGGCCAAGGTGAAGGACCTCGACTGGAAGTACCCGGAACTGCTTACCCTCGGTGCGGAAAGGCCCAGGGCAGGCGCAGATTCATCCACGGGTTCGTCCTCGTCCTCCTCCGGGACTTCGAGCTTCGACCTCAACACCGTAATGAAGGCCGCGGGGGCCATAGCGCGGGAAATCCGCCTGGAAAAGCTGCTTTCGGAGCTGATCAAGATAATCATGGAGAGCGCGGGGGCCCAGCGGGGTTTCCTGATCCTCAATGACGAGGGAAAACTGACAATAGAGGCCCGGGGCTCCATCGAGTCCAAAGAGGAACCGGTCCTCGGGTCGGTCTCTTTGGACAAGAACGCCCGGCTGTGTCCGGCGATCGTCTATTACGTGGAGCGGACAAAGAAGACACTGGTGCTGGCGGACGCCTCTCGCGAGGGCAACTTTACCCGCGACGAATACATCAAGCGGGAGAAGCCCCTGTCAATCCTGTGCATGCCCATAATGAACCAGGCGGTGCTCACGGGCATCCTGTACCTGGAGAACAATCTGGCGAAGGGGGCGTTTACGCCCCAGATGGTGGAAATCTTGACTATCCTGGGTTCGCAGGCGGCCATCTCGATCGAGAACGCGAGGCTCTACTCCCGGCTCCAGGAGTCGGAGAGCAATTACCGGGGGCTTTATGAGAACGCGGTGGAGGGCATATTCCAGACCGCGGTCGACGGCAGGGTGCTCAGCGGCAATCCCTCGCTGGCCCGGATAATGGGCTTCGACTCGCCCGGGGAGATGCTCTCGGCATCAAGGAATGTGACTGGAAATCTATGCCGACAGGGAAGAACGCGGCAAGATGATAAATAAGCTGTTCGAAGAAGGGCAGGTAATCGGTTACGAGACCCGCCTGGTGCGCCGGGACAGGAACGTAATCTGGGTGGCGATATCCGCCCGCCTGGTAAGGGACAGGGACGGGTCCCCACTGTGCATTGAGGGTTCCCTGATAGACATCTCCGCCCAGAAGGAAAAGGAGATGGAGCGCCGCGAGAGGGAGGCGGCCGAGGCCGCGAGCCGCGCCAAGGGCGAGTTCCTCGCCAAGATGAGCCACGAGATCCGCACGCCCATGAACGCCATCATCGGGATGACGGGACTGGCGCTCGACGAGCCGCTCCCCGGGAAGGCGCGGGAGTATCTGCTGATAACAGAGTCCTCGGCCCAGTCGCTGCTGGGGCTGATCAACGACATCCTCGACTTCTCCAAGATCGAGGCCGGCAGGCTCGATATGGAAGAGATCGAACTGGAAATCGCCGATGTGATGGAGAGCATGGCGGACATGTTCGGGGAGCGGGTCGCGGCCAAGGGCGTAGAGCTCATCACCGATATCGACCCGAAGCTGCCGCGGAAAGTCATGGGTGACCCGCTGCGCCTTAAGCAGATACTGATCAACCTGGTCGGCAATGCCGTCAAGTTCACCGACAGGGGCGAGATAGCGCTATCCGTCGAGGCTGGAAAAGGAAGACGAGGATGCCCTGACCCTGGGCTTTGCCGTGGAGGATACGGGCATCGGCATAGAAACGCAAAAACTTGCCCGGCTATTCGAGGCATTCACCCAGGCGGACGGATCGATAACCCGCCAGTACGGGGGGACGGGCCTGGGGCTGACCATCAGCAAGAGGCTCATTGAGCTGATAGGCGGGGAGATCCGGGTGGAATCCTCCCCGGGAGAGGGGAGCACCTTCCTGTTCACGGCCCGGTTGAAGAAATGCCCCGACAACGCGCCGGTCCAATTTGAGCAGCTCGCGCGGGGCGGCAAGTCGCTTGTCCTTTCCGGGAGCGAAAATCTTTCCTCCACGCTCTGCCGTGACCTGAACGCTCTACGGGATGGATGCCGTGAGAGTGTCGACAGTGCAGGAGGCAGCGGAGAGGCTCCGCAGCGAAACAGAATCGATCCGGGCCGTGTTCATCGATGCGGCGATATCGGATGAAATCCTCTCCGTGCTGGAACAGCTCCGGATGGAGACGCAGTATGCTGTTTTTGTCCTCATTGTACCGCCGCGCCTGAAAATAACCCCGGAAGCGGAAAGTTTTATCACCTGCACCCTGGCCAAACCAGTCAAGAGGAGCGCCATAGCGGAAGTGCTGCGCAGGCTTTCAGAGGTGAGGGGCCATGGCCGCGGCCACGGACCGGGCCGCATCCTGATCGACACCTCGGACAAAAAAGCCATGGAGGGCGACAGCACATACGGCGGCAGGCTCAAGGGCGTCCGGGTGCTGATGGTGGAGGACAACACCATCAACCAGATGCTGGGCAGGATAATCCTGGAAGGGGCGGGCATGGTAGTCAGCACCGCGGAAGACGGGCTGCAGGCCGTGGAAATCGTCGCCGCCAATGAGGGCCAATACGACATCGTGCTGATGGATATCCAGATGCCCGGGATTGGACGGCTACGAGGCAACGCGCGCCATCCGCAAGGACCCCAGGTTTGCCAAACTCCCCATCATCGCCATGACCGCCAACGCCATGAAGGGCGACCGCGAACTGTGCCTCGAGGCCGGGATGAATGATTACGTCAGTAAGCCGATCAACCGGGATGAGCTCTTCTCTACAATCGAAAAGTGGAGCGGGCAAAAGAGGGTATGATTGTGAAGGGAAGGAATTAAGCGGTAAATCCCCCTCCCGATAAGACAGATTCTTCGGTCGCAAGCTCCCTCAGAATGACAGTTTCAATACCATGTCATTCTGAGCGAAGCGAAGAATCTTTTTTTAAGAGGGATATACCCGTTAAACTGTCGCAGTAAGAAGCAAGGGGTTCAAAACTGAAAGGAACACAGCTTCTCCGGGACGGGGGCGCGTTTTCTTTCCTCGTAGTTGAAAAAGGCCATCCTGGTCCAGGCCCGCAGGACCTCTTTGCCCGTTGATTTTTTGGAGACCCGGTAATAAAAATTGCAGTTGTCCCCCGCAACCTTTACCGCCAACTCGCCTTTCAGGATATCCCCGTAGAAAGCTTCAGACCTGTACTTTATGGCAAGGTCCGCCATGATTGTGTTCCTCAGCGGGACTCCGCAAGTGTTCAGAAACCGGTGGCAGATTTCGTTCAGATAGCCGACAAAGGTGTCGTTGCCGACATGGCCGGCGGCATTCAGGTCCCTTGTCTGCACCTGGATGTCCGTCGAGAAATGGAAGTTCCCGGGCAGGTCGATTGCAAGTCTGTCCAATTCAGTAATTTCCTTTCGAAGTTTAAGGCCGACTGCATACCATTTTTTGCCCGCGCTGCGCAAAGCTTTATAGAGTCCAGGGGCCTGCCTCAGCCGGTCCCGACCGGCCCCGGGCACTCAATTTGTTAGCAATGCTTGCACAATCTTTAACCTTCATTGCCGAAGGTTTCTATGATAAAAAGCCCTAAATGAAAAAAGCAAAACCCAAAATCCCGCGCGGGCTGGATGAGGGCGAGAGCCTCTTCAGGACCCTGACCGAAAAATCGGTGGCCGGCATTTACGTCGTTCAGGACGGGAAGTTCTGCTTCATCAATGCCAAGGCCGCGGCTTACGCCGACTATTCCGTCCGAGGAAATGAAGGGGCGCAAGTCCGACAGCATCGTCCACCCCGAAGACCGCGAAACGGTCAAGCGCAACGCCCACAAGATGCTCCGTTCGGGGAAAAGCGCCCCCCATGAGTTCAGGATTATCACAAAGGGCGGAGATATCCGCTGGATCATGGAGACGGTATCCGGCATAAAATTCCAGGGCCGGCCGGCCATCCTGGGAAACTCCATGGACATTACAGAGCGCCGGCGCGCCGAGGAGGCCCTGCGCACATCGGAAGAGAAGTACCGCAGCGTCGTGGACCACATCGGGATGGGCATAACGCGTTATCAGCCCGGAAATGAAGATCATCACGATGAACAACCAGATGCTGAAATGGTACCCCGATATTGTCAGCCTGGTCGGAAACCCCTGCTGCTACGAGGTCTTTAACGACCCTCCCCGCAGGGACATCTGCATATACTGCCCGGTGATCAAGACTTTCGCCGACGGAACGTGCATGAGGTTGTCAACGATACCCCGCTTAAGGGGGAGATCCGCCATTTCCGGACGATTTCCACGCCGCTTGAAAGACCGGGACGGGAAAATCATAGCGGCCATAGAAATGGTCGATGACATTACAGAGCGCCGCCGCGTGGAGGAAAAGCTCAAGGATTCGGAAAACTGGTACCGGACGATTTTTGAAACGACCGGGGCCGCCACCATGGTGCTCGAGGAAGATATGACCATCTCCCTGATCAACCGCGAGTTCGTCAAGCACTTCGGGTATTCCAGGGAAGAGATCGAGAACAAGAGGAAATGGTCCGAGTTTGTCGCCCCGGAAGATGTGGACAAGATGGTCGAATACCATCACCAGCGCCGGGTCGACGCCAGCCTGCCGCCCCGCAATTACGAGTTCCGGTTTATAACCAAGGGAGGAGAGAGCCGGGATATTTTTCTGACGGTCGACCTGATCCCCGGGACGCGGACCAGCATTGCCTCACTGGTGGACATAACGGAACTTAAAAAGGCCCAGGACATCCTCCAGAAAAGGGGCAAGGAACTGGAGAACAAGACCCTTGAGCTCGAGGAACTCAACGCCGCGCTCCGTGTGCTGCTGAAAAAGCGCGAGGAGGACAAGAACGAAATCCAGGAAAAGGTCCTGGCAAACCTGGAAAACCTCGTCATCCCCTATACTGCACAAACTCCGGGGCAGCCAGCTTGACTCCCGCGAGATGGTCAATATCAACATAATCGAGTCCAACCTGAAGGACATTGTCGCATCATTTTCACACAAGCTCCTGTCCCGCCACCTGAACCTCACGACCCGGGAGCTCCAGACGGCAAACCTGATCAAGTCAGGCAAGACGACCAAGGAAATAGCCGATTTCCTTAATATTTCGGAAAGCGCGGTAAGCATCTGCCGGTACCGGATCAGGAACAAGCTCGGCCTGAACAACAAAAAAATCAACCTGCAATCCTACCTTGCCCGTCTCGGCTGATATTACAATTATTGTAATATTATTGTGTATATCTTATAATATTGCCCTTCGCCCGCAGATAATTTATGGTTCCTCAAATTCACCTCAGTTTCAATGCCTTAAGCTCTTTTTGCGGACCACGGGCTAATATAACTCTAAATTTCAAAACCATAACTAAAAATAAAGGAGGGCGCTATGGAAATTAAGAAAATATGCGTTTTAGGGGCTGGTTTGATGGGCAGCGGCATCACCCAGGTATGTGCCCAGGCAGGGTACGAGGTGACCATGCGCGACATCGAGCAGAGGTTCATCGATAACGGGATGGAAACAATCCTCAAGAACCTGGCCCGGGAAGTGGAGAAAGGGAAACGGACCCCGCAGGACATGGACGCCATCCTGGCCAGGATCAAGCCGACCCTCGACCTGAAAGAGGCGGCGGGCGACGCCGACCTTGTCGTGGAAGTGGTCGTCGAAGTCATGGACGTCAAGAAGAGGGTTTACTCGGAACTCGAGGAGATCGTCAGGCCCAGCTGCCTTTTCTTCACCAACACCTCGGGCCTGAGCATCACGGAAATGGCGTCCGTCACGAAGCGGCCCGACCGATTCATCGGGACGCATTTTTTCAATCCCGTGCCGGTCATGAAACTCCTGGAAGTGATCAAAGGTTACGAGACTTCCGAGGAAACCCTGCGACTGCAATGACCTGGGGCAAGAAGATCGGCAAGGAAGTCATCGTGGTCGATGAGGCTCCCGCATTCGCCGTCAACCGCATTCTCTGCCCGATGCTCAACGAGGCCTTTTTCGTGCTGGGCGAAGGTATTGCCTCGGCGGAAGACATCGACAAGGGGATGGTGCTGGGATGCAATCACCCCATCGGCCCGCTGGCCCTTTCGGATCTGGTCGGTCTCGAGACGCTCCTCCACGTCCAGGAGGGGCTCCATAAGGAACTGGGCGACAAGTACCGCCCCGCCCCGCTGCTCGTCAAACTGGTCCGGGCGGGCCGCTTCGGCAGGAAGTCGGGCAAAGGCGTTTACGACTACACGAAGAAATAAGAATAAATAGCTTAATAAAAAAAGGGGGCCTTCAGTCCGGTCTCCCGGGAGGGATTAAGATGAAAGATGTTGTTATTGTGTCAGCATGCCGGACAGCTATCGGCTCATTCGGCGGGTCGCTGAAAAATGTTCATGCCCTTAAGATCGGCAGCGCGGCAATGAAAGAGGCCATCAAGCGCGCCGGCATTTCCCCCGAAGTGATCAACGACGTGCGCTTCGGGTCCTGCCTCGAGCCCTATAACGCACTGAATATCGCAAGGTGCGCGTCGCTGGATGCGGGGTGCCCATAACTTCAACCGCGGTGACGATCAACCGGGTCTGCATATCCGGAATGGAAGCCGTGATCTCCGGGGTGGCGATGATCAAGGCAGGTTTTGTCGATGTCATCCTGGCGGGGGGCGTGGAGCACATGTCGGGTGTACCCTATGCGGTGCCGTCAGCGCGCTGGGGGGCCCGCCTGCAGAACCAGAGCCTCGACGACATGATGATCGAGGCCCTCTACTGCGGTTCGCGCCTGCAGCCCGGGATGGAACACGGCCCGGCGAAGGAAGGCCCGATCGTGGACATGTTCCAGGGGCAAGCCCTACATCATGGGGCACACGGCGGAGCTTATTGCCCAGATGTACAACATAAGCCGCCAGGAGATGGACGAGGTGGCCCTCAGGAGCCATAACGGTGCCGAGCGGGCAACCCTGAACGGCGACTTCAAGGAAGAGATAGTCCCCATAGAGATCCCGCAGAAAAAAGGCAAGCCGCCGCTCATTTTCGACAAGGACGAGCACTTCATCCCGGGGCTCACGATGGAGAAAGTCTCGGCCCTGCCGCCGGCCTTTATCCCGAAAGTGGGGAAGGTTACCGCGGGCAACTCGTCGGGAATCAATGACGGGGCGAGCGCCATGATCATCATGTCGGCCGATAAGGCCAAGGAACTGGGCCTGAAGCCCATCGCAAGGTTCAAGGCCGTCGGCTACGGCGGCTGCCACCCCTGCGTCATGGGACTGAGCCCCGCGCCGGCTGTCAGGGACCTGATGGCAAAATCGGGCCTCAAGCTTGCCGACTTTGAGCTGATCGAGGTCAACGAGGCCTTTGCCGCCCAGTACCTGGGCTGCGAAAAAGAGCTCGGCCTCAACCGCGAGATCACCAACGTGAAAGGTTCTGGGATAGGGCTCGGCCATCCGGTCGGCTCGACGGGATGCCGAATCATGGTAACACTGCTGCATGCGATGAAGCAAAAGGGCAAGACGCTCGGCATGGCGACATTGTGCGGCGGCGGTGGAGTCGCCATGGCGACCGCTTTGGAGATGATCTAGTCAACAACACAAAATAGGAGGGAATTTATGTCGTTGATGGACCAGTACAAGCAGAAACTCGTAACAGCAGACGAAGCCGTCCGCCTGGTAAAATCGGGCGACTGGGTTGAGTATGGCTCTTTCCTGGGCATGGTAAGGGCGTGCGACAAGGCCCTGGCAAAACGCAAGGACGAGCTCAAGGACGTCAAAGTCCGCAGCTGCGTCACCGCTTACCTCCCCGAGGTAGTGGTCGCAGACCCCACGGGGGAATCGTTCACGTGGGTGAGCTGGCATTTTTCGGGAGCCGACCGGAAGTTCTATGACAAGGGGGTGCCGGTGTACTACACTCCCATCATTTACCACGAGGTACCGAGATACTGCCGGGAAGAGCTTGAAGATATAGATGTGTTCATGCTGCAGGTCACTCCCATGGACAAGCATGGGTACTTCAACTTCGGGCCGCAGTGCTCGATGACCAGGGCCCTTTGCGACCGGGCCAAGAAGATCGTACTCGAGGTGAATAAGAATCAGCCTCGCGTGCTGGGAGGGTACGAGGAAACAATCCATGTCAGTGAAGTGGATTTCATCGTGGAAGGGGATAACCCGCCTTTAACGCAGATCCCGCAGCCCCCCATTTCGGACACAGACAAAAAAGTCGCCGAATATATCCTCGAGGAGATGAGTGACGGCTGCTGCGTCCAGCTCGGCATCGGCGGCATGCCCAACGCCGTCGGGATGATGATTGCCGACTCCGATCTCAAGGACCTCGGGTGCCACACAGAGATGCTCGTGGACGCCTACGTCTACATGTTCAATGCGGGCAAACTCACCGGGGCCAGAAAGCAGCTCGATCCCGGCAAGATTGTCTTCACGTTTGCCCTGGGCACAAATATCCTGTACGAGTTCATCGACGACAACCCCAGGTGCGCGACGTATCCGGTCAATTACACCAATAAGCCGGAAAATGCCGCGCTGAACGAGAAACTTATCACGATAAACAATGCTATAGAAGTTGACCTCTACGGCCAGATCTGCTCCGAGTCTTCCGGCTTCCGCCAGATAACAGGGACGGGCGGCCAGTTTGACTTCCTGCTGGCCGGGTACAAGTCGAAGGGCGGGAAATCGATCCTCTGCCTGCCTTCCAGCTACAAGGACAAGGAAGGCAAGACGAAGTCGAGGATCGTGCCATTCCTGCCTCCCGGGGGAATAGCCACAGCGTCCCGGTCCATGGGGCATATCATAGTGACCGAACACGGGAAGGTGAGCCTCAAGGGTATGAACGTCTGGCAGCGGGCCGAGAAGCTCATCAGCATCGCCCACCCGGAAACCCGGGACGAGCTCATCAAGGCCGCACAGGCGCAGGGAATCTGGAAACGAAGCAACAACAAGGGATTAAACTAAATATACCTGCGAAAGGAGAAGATCATGAATTTCGAATTGTCTGAAGAACTTAAGATGTTGAGGGACATGGCGTACAAGTTTGCCGTGGCGGAGATTGCGCCGATTTCCCACGAGTGCGACGTGGAAGAGAAGTACACTCCCGAGATCAGGAAGAAAGCCGCGGAGCAGGGGCTGGTGGGCGCCTGGATACCGGAGCAGTACGGCGGCGCCGGGGTGGGCATCCTGGGCAACACGATCATCACCGAAGAGGTCTCGCGCGTCGACATGGGCATCGGGCTCAACATCGGGGCGGCCTCGTTCGGCTGCGAGGCGATCTTCTTTTTCGGCACCGAGGAGCAGAAGATGAAATACCTGCCCCCGGTGTGCCGGGGCGAATGGGTTGCCGCGGGAGCCTTCACCGAGCCCAATGCGGGCACCGACGTAGCGGGATACAAGACCAAGGGCATCAAGGACGGCAATGATTTCGTGATCAACGGCAACAAGATGTTCATCACCAACGGGAGCGTCTGCGACTTCATGGTGGCGCAGGTATCACGAAGCCCGAAGAGAAGAAGCACAACAGCTTCAGCCAGATCATCGTTCCGGCGGACGCCAAGGGAATTACTCGCAACAAGCTCCACGGCAAAATGGGGATCCGGGCGAGCGACACGGCGGAGATCGCGCTCGAGGACGTGCGGGTGCCGCAGGCGAACTTGGTCGGGAAAGAGGGCAGGGGCTTTTACCAGCTGATGCACTTCTTCGACGTGACGAGGATTCTGGTTTCGGGGCAGGCGATCGGTCTTTCCCAGGGCTGTCTTGACCAGTCCATCAAGTATGCCAAGGAGAGGACAGCGTTCGGCGCGCCGCTGGGCAGCTACCAGATGACCATGATGAAGCTCACCGAGATGGCCATCAAGATCGAGTCGCTGCGCACCCTGGTCTACAAAGCCGCCTACTCTGTCGACAGCGGCAAGCCCGACTACACGCTGGCGGCGATGGGCAAATACCTGGGCGGACAGACGGCGGTCTTCTGCGCCAACGCGGCGGTGGAGATCCACGGCGGTTACGGTTACATGGACGAATACGTTGTCCAGAAGTGGTACCGCGACGCGAAAATCCTCGAGCTGTACGAGGGGACCAAGGAAGCCGAAATCATGACAATCGGCAGGTACCTGATGAATAAATAGGCAGATCAGGCGACAGGTAATCTATAGAAAAAAGGGCCGGCTTTATAAGCGGCCCTTTCTTTTTTTCCAGCCTGCGGCAATCACCTGCAGGGAGTTGCCCAGAAAAATGGCCGTGTTTGCGTAAAGGACCGACGACCGGCCCGGAGTGCATTGAGAATAAAACAATTGATTTTTTGCACGGTCCATAGTTAAAACGCATCATCAAATATGCTGAACGGGGGAGCAATGGGGAAAGCTATTGCCATTACGAATCAAAAGGGCGGTGTCGGGAAAACGACAACCGCGCTGGGATTGGCAGCCGGCCTTAAGGCAGAGGGGAAAAAGGTCCTCCTGGTGGACATGGATGCCCAGGGCAATGCTTCCGCCGCCGCCGGCCTGATTATCGAAAACGAGTTGAAAACGGTCAAGGACCTCCTGGCGGAAAGGGCCGCCCCCGAACAATTCATCGTCCGCACGGAGATGATCGATATCATCCCGTCCAACAATTCCCTTAAAGACCTGGAAAGAGACCTCATTGACAATGATGATTTCGAAATCCTGAAAAACGTCCTGAAACCGCTGAGGGCAAAATACGACTTCATCCTGATCGACTGTCCGCCCAGCATCAACTCCTTCACAAAAAACGCCCTGGCAGCCGCCGACGAGGTAATCATCCCCGTGGACGTGAGTTTTTTCGCCATCCTCGGCCTCAAGCAGCTTCTCGAGGAGATCGAATTCATCAAGAGGGACTTGAACCCCCGGCTCCGCCTCAGGGGAGTGCTGGCCTGCAAATATGACCGCAGGAACAACCTGTCCGAACAGGTGCTCGAGACGCTGAAGGCCAATTTCCCCGATAAATTTTTTCAAACGGTGATCCGCGTCAACATCGATATAGTGAAGGCGCAGATCGCCCAGGTGGACATTTTCAAATACAACGCCAGGAGCTACGGCGCCGAGGATTATCTGGCGCTCACCCGGGAGGTCATAAATGGCTAATAAGAAAGAATTGCTCAGGGACAAGCTCAATGCCCTGAACCCGAACATCCCGACAAACACCAGGGGGGAAGCCGCAAAGGAAACGCGCTCCGGCGAGCCCGCAGCTGACCTGAAAAGCAGGCCGCGGAAAAAGACAGCCCCCATAGCGAAGACCCCGGCAGAAAAGAAGCCGGCGCCTGCCAAGCCGTCTCTGGAAATGAAGCCTGAGCCTGCGGCAGCGCCAAAAGAGGCGCCGGGCCCTTCCCCCCGCAATGAGGATGCAAATCTTTTTGCAGGCCCTTTTCTTTTTTCAGCGCTTGTGCAGGAAAACCTTGTCGCCCTCAACAGGATGCGCGAGGCGATTGTCTCGATAAACAGCTTGTTTTTCGACAGCTACCGGCGCTGCGCCGGGTTGTGCCTTGAAAATTTAACAAAGGGCTGCTTTTGTTATCCCCGCTTGCCGGCGGGAAAATGGCCTTTTATGTTATAGCCGCCAGCAGGAGGATCGGCGCCGGGCTGGTCCTGGAAAGCCGGCCAGTATTTAAAGGAGCAAAGCTCATGAAGCGGATTCTTGGGAGATTGGTCCTTATCCTTGCCATTTTTGTTTTCTGCGGCGCTGCTTATGGCGGTCCGCCGACGCCCAAAGAAATTGCGGCTGAAGGCATTGTCCCCTCGGACTGGGGTGTTTTGAAATTCGTGCTTCCCGGTCCGCAAAGCAACCAGACACAACTCCTTTTCGAGGACCGCAACGGGACAATCAGGATTGTCACGCTGACAAAGAAGCTGTCGGGCCGGGATGAATGGGCCGTGATCCTGGAGAATGTCCCCGTCATAAAGCGCAGGTAAAGAACGGGGCCCATCTCCCTCAGTAGACAGATCTTTTCCGGAAAAGGAACTCAAGGAAAGGGCCGGGCAAATCCGCTCTCCCTGAAAGAGGCACAGATGATTATCGAGGATGCTAATTCACTTTAAAGGAGCGACTTCATGATGAAACGCATTCCTGCCGGGTTTTTGCTTATGGCCGTGATCGCCTGGGCTGCAATGGGTCTGACAGCCTGCAACAGCGCGATAATTGGAGAGACGGTCCTGTCAAAACCGGATGAATACAGCCATACCTACGAGGCTAAATTGAAGTATATCCTCCCTGCCATCGCCGGGGTTTTCAAGGAAAAGGGCATCGGGAAGGATGCGAGGATTGATTGGGGAAGGCAGACGGTGGAATCGGATTATGTTAACAAGGATGACATCAGGACACGGGGCGTTGCCCGGGTCAAAAAGGTCAACATGAAGGAAAACGAGGTATTCCTCTCCGTGATTACAGAAAGGAAAACCCGGGGAGGCTGGGAGCATCGCCGCTTCGTGGAAAAGGAGGAATACGAGAAAATTTTCAGCAAAATAGAGCTGAAAATTTACCAGGAAATGTACAAAGAGCAATAGCGGCCTTCTGCCGGTCTCGCCGTAATTAGCAAACAAAATCCCGTGGGGAAGGTTGCCCCCCTTGCAAAGCCGGTATGGGCAAGGATTTGGGCTTATCTTTTAGCTTCTCTTAGCATACCCTCGCACAAACCTTGTGGTATTAATTACTTGGAGCCGTCCCTCGCGCCATTCGCAAGGGCCCCGTCTTTCAAGAGGGAGGAAGGAAATGTACAGCAGAAAATCAGACAGGCCCAAAAAGAACGTCAATTGCTCAATTTACCTTGAGACCATCAAATCCCTTAAAGTGTATTCCATAGAGACGGAACGCTTCTTTTCGGACGTGGTGAATGAGGCCATAGAGGAATACCTGACATCCAGGGGGAAGCCGATAAGGCATCTGCCGGACAGGGCCGGGCCGCCGGATTATTTAGAGCGATAAATAAAGAAGGCGCAGCCCAAAACAGACCGGCTGGACAAACCCGTCAACGCCGGATGAGAAGCATGTTCATCAGTTCCCCCGATCCCCCGCCTGGGGGGCTGTTGATTCCAGGACACTCCTGCCCCCGCCCCGGAAAAACATGAATCGAGGACGACGATAACCTCTTTTGCCTTGAGCTTCCCAAGATTTTCGTAAAGCCTCCGCAGGAATGCCCGTTTCGCTGGAGTGCCTTCAGCCGTCAGGAAACATTTTATTCTTTTCCCGGTAAATATTTTCATTGTCTTGATCTGCAAATTTTGATTTAAAGTCTACTATCAAAAGAAGGGTTCTTTTTCCACCAACTAAGCCGTTGCCGTCAAATGTGCGCGTGAAGTCAGTAAGGGGGCGGGCCAACACCGCTGATTGCCAAATGAAACGGGAATGAAGGGGGAAATACATGGACAGGGTCACCGTGCTGATTCGCTGGACCATACCGGAGGGCAAGGAAAGTGAGGTCTTGACCATAATAGCGCGCATGAGGGGCAGGGCTGCGGAAGCAAAGGGCTATGTGTCTTCCGAAATTGCGGAAAGCGAGAACGATTATGTTTCCGTTTGCAAATGGCTCAATGCTGCATTCTGGAAGGCCTGGCGAGAGAGCCAGTTATGCAGGGAATTGCAGAAGAAGCTCGATGCCCTGGGGTGCTTAACCTCTTACGAAGTCCTGCAGTATCCCGACCCTGACAGGAGAAAAGTGGACCGGAGAGTGGCGCGCGACATGAGCTACAAGGGCCCGGAGCGGAGAAAGGCAGACAGGAGGTCCAGGAGGCTTGGGCAGGTCCGTTGATTTTTGAAGCCCCCCGGGCTTCATCCTTATCGCGCTCTTCACCCTGTCCGAGTCATTCGACTGGCTTGCTCCTGCTCGGCCATTTCCCTGCGTATCTGGTCCCCGAGGGGGCTCTGTACCAGAAGGATTAAGCTTCCGACCAATATCACCCCGCATACGACGAAATACGCCGGCCATCGCAGCTGCCAGAACAGCATCGACCCGATAAAGGCCAGGACAATAAGCAGTAAAATCAAGACTTCGAACCAGCCCATATCATTTTTCTTCCCAATTCGCGGCCAAGATGAAGGGTTTCATATCATATAACTCACGCGCCCGCCATGCTCTTCAATTCTTGATACTGGTTCAGGATGAAATAAGGGACAGATGGGAATAAGGATGGCAAAAAGGGAGTCATAAACGGAAGGGACAACTGTCTCAACAGGCAACAGAAACCCGCTGTTCGCGGTACGAAAGCAATCCAGTTTCACTGAGATATGACAGGGAGCGTCAAACCTCGTCTAGTTTGCCCAAGCGTACAGCATTTCGCCTGCCGGCCTTCTTCTTTCCAAACCGTCATGCGTGCGGGCAGTCGTCCTTACCGGGTCCAGGCCCAATGTGATCCAGCGCCGTTCCGAGGGACGATAGAACTGTTTGATCTTTTCTGCCGCAATCAACTTGTCCAGCATGAAAGCAGGCACGATGTCGTGGGCATTATTTTTATACCTTACCTGGATATGCCACATAGGCTCCTCCTGCGCATGTGGGAAAGGGAAAACATTTCCTTAACGGGACCCCTTTGCCTGTCTCGTGCAATCAATGTTCCTGTATAAATCTCCTTCCCGGCGGGCCGGGCAAGACGCTTAATTCCAGGGTGATTTAAAGACGGGATGGGACAAGAAATCCGCGGGCGGAAATCGGCACATTCCCCTATGGGACGCTGTGCCTGCGTTACAGGAAAAAAAACAAGTGTACAAATCTCTTTGACGTACAGCTCGCTCAAGGTTTCCCCTTCCTTTTTGAGTCCGCTTATACTACATCAAGCATAACTCCTCATATAACGCTTTGAGCATAAAATCAATGTAAAAATAAGGGTTTCCCTTCTGGAATGTCGTAAATTTGACACTGTTTGGTTAACAAACAAGCCCTTGTCAACAACTTTCCGGATATCAAAGCCTGGGGCGCACCTTTCCCGCTATTCCCAGATAATGACCTGTTTGTTGAAATCAATCTGATATTTCAAGCCGCGCAGTACATCCATCCCGAGCAGTCCGTCATATCTCGTAAACGATTTGGGGTGAGGGACGACAAAAATATTCCAGTTGCGTTTTGTGTGGGGCCCCACGCTCAAGCTGCTTATTTTTACCAAACGCGCCTCGAGGACCCCGCCCCCGACGACCTGCACCCTTGTCTTTTTCGCCTTGTCCAGGTTTATCGACAACTCCTCGGCGATTTCGGGGCGTATGGAAGTTACCGTGCAGCCGGTGTCAAGCAGCAGATGAGCCTCGACCTCATTGCCGCCGTAGGAGAGAGTTACAGGCACCAGAACGGAGTTCCCCGCTATTTTTACCTTGGTCGGCTCCTCGCCCCATGATTTGACAGTTTCCTCTCTGAGCGCCAGCAGGCCGCGGGCGTAATCGGGACCAGCGCCCGTGATGCCTTCAGAATATCCCAAGCCGGGACACGCCCATTCTGAAGCAATTACCAAGATGAGTAAGGTGATGATGAAGCAGCCGGTTATGGCCCTCAGTCGTTCCTGCATTCCCCGCCTCCTGACCGTTATGTGAAGTCACCATATTCTAACCGGGGCTCCCTGTAAAGGGAGAGGTGTTTAACATGCCAGCAGCGCCTTTCCGGTTGACCGCAACCGGGGTATTTGTTATCAAATGCTCGTTTTCTTTCCCGGCCTTCACGCCCTTTCTTTCCCAGGAATGAAGACCGGGCCGGTCTAAACGGCGCGGGGCATATCAATAACAACGCAATCTTTGCCTGGAGGGTGACATGGTCTGCATAATCATGGCCGGGGGGGCCGGCACCAGGTTCTGGCCTGCCAGCCGCCGGCGGCTCCCGAAACAGTTCCTGGACATCACCGGCAGCGGGCCAATGGTGGTCGAAACTTGCCGGAGGCTTGCCCCCGCAGCGCGGGACAGGGAACTGGTGCTCGTCATAGCAAAGGAGCACGAGAAAGAGACGAGGAGACTTTTTGCAGGGCGAGAGGTAAACATCATCGCGGAACCGGTGGGCAGGAACACCGCCCCCTGCATAGGCCTGGGCGCCCTTTTTGCCGAGCATGCCGGGGCGAAGGGGGCAATAGCATTCCTGCCTGCCGATCACTTCATTGCCGACAACAGGGCTTTCATCCAGGCGCTGCGCCGGGCCGCCCACCTGGCCGCAAAGGGCGCAATCGTAACCCTGGGCATCGTGCCCGACAGGCCCGAAACAGGGTACGGCTATATCCGGCGAGACCGGAAGGAAGTGATGGTCAAAGGGGCCCCCGCATACGGTGTGTCCGCCTTTGTAGAAAAACCGGACCTCAAGACGGCAAAAAAGTACCTCGCGCAAGGGGGCTATTTCTGGAACGCGGGAATATTCGTGGCAACGCCCCAGGCGGTGCTTTCCGAGATAAAGATTCACCTGCCCCGCCTCCACCAGGGACTTGAACGGCTCAGGAAAAAAATTGGCACCCCGGGCTTTGGCCGGGAGATGAAGGCCGTTTACCCGCGGCTTGACGCCGTTTCCTTCGACTACGGGGTCATGGAAAAAACGAAATACCCGCAAATGGTGGTCCCCTGCGAGTGCGGGTGGAGCGATGTCGGGTCCTGGGAATCGCTGCGCGAATTGCGGGCGCCGGAGCTCGACGGGAGGGGAAACCTCGCCGAAGGCGATTCCCTCCTGGTCGATTGCGAGGGGAGTTTTGTCTCTTCGAGGGCGGGAAAGCTCATAGCCTGCCTGGGGCTGAAGGGCTGCCTGGTCGTGGACACCCCGGACGCGCTGCTCGTCGCGGATGTGGGGAGATCTCAGGACATAAGGCAAGTGATCGAGGAGCTGAAAAAAACCAAGCGGGAAAAACTGCTTTAGGTCAAGCCGGCCGTCGGCAGTGAAATCATGGGTCTTGGGAAAAGCAAGGGGACAGGCGAGGATGCTATGACGGAAGAAGACCATCGGCCCTGGGGATATTACCGGGTACTTGAGGATGAACCGGACCACAAGGTCAAAAGGGTCGTAATTTACCCCGGCCAGAGGATGAGCCTGCAAAGGCATCGGCGCCGTTCAGAGCACTGGTATATCATCCAGGGGAAAGCCCTCGTGACCAGGGACCGGGACGAATTCCCCGGCGGTCCCGGCACCAGCGTCGACATACCGGTCGGTTCCTGGCATCGTATCCGCAACACGGGTGAGGGAAACACCGTGCTGATCGAAGTCCAGACGGGAGATTATTTCGGAGAGGACGATATAGAAAGGGCCCAGGACGACTACGGGCGAATTTAAGCAAAAAAGCCCGGCAATAACACATAGGACATAGTGGAAAAAACTATGCGCCGTCTCTCATATCATTTCTTTATGTTGCACAGCTCCTTTACGTTGTTGATCATCCTGCGCAGGTCATAGTTGCGGGCCACTTCGACCCGGTTCGTCTCGGGCGTCCCGCCGGCGCAGATCGCGCTCGCCGCGAGATAGCCGCCGAACCGCGAAGCCGTCATGTCCTGGATCAGGTAAAGCAGCCGCAGGCGGTCCTCGGTGGGGACATCGCTGCGCCCCTTGAGGTATTTGTCTATGTACTTCCTTGTTTCCTCGTTCCTGTATTCAGCTTCACCCGGCATGGTCGTAACGATCCCGCCCGCGATCTCCTGAAGGGTGCCGAGAAATTCGATGAACTTCAGGCGCGAGTGGTACAGGCCGGCATTGGAGATGGACACGTCGGGGATCGGTATGCCGCTCGGATGCATGACGGAATTCGCCACCGCGCCGATGGCGCAGCCCCAGCCTATTTCCGAAGAGATCATCATGTCCGTCAGCTTGCTCCTTATGTGGCCCGCCCTGCCGGCGCCGTTGTAATCGGCGATGAGGGCGGCCGCCCCGGCCACTATATCTGTCCTTGCCGAAGTGCATGCCCCCTTGCAGATCCGCACGTAGGGGGAAAAATAGCGCATGAAGTTGTCCGTGAATTCCCATTCACCGCACATGAAGACCCGCTCCCAGGGGACGAAGACGTGGTCAAAAACGGAGATGCTTTCGACGAACCCGATATGGGAGCTGATGGGGCTTTCCATCTCCCGGGGCTCCAGCGGGCCCGGGGCGGGACGGGTGATGAATTTGAGCCCCTTCGCATCTATCGGGGCGACGAAGGACAGGGCATAGTCCTTATCTTCCTCCCGGAGCAGGCCGGAGGGGCTGGTGAAAATATAGTGCGTGACAGGCGCGTCGGAGGTGTGCACCTTGGCGCCGTTCACTATTATCCCGTCCTTATTTTTGTCTACCACCCGCAGGTAGAGGTCCGGGTCCGCCTGGCGGCTTGGCGGCAGGGAGCGGTCCCCCTTGGGGTCCATCACGCCCATGCAGTAGCGAAGGTCTTTCCTCTGCAGCTCCCGGAAGAAGCTCTTCAGGTTTTCGTGATATCTGGTGCCCCGCGCCTGGTCGATATCGTACGTGACGGCCCACAGCACGTTGAGGCCCGTGATCATGCACATGGAACAGAAATGGCGGGCGTTGTTCGTTTTTATCGTTGTTATGAGTTTTCTCACATCCTCGGGGGTCCGGCGCAGATGGGTCCAGAAGCTCACTTTCTCGTCAATTTCCGGCGACCAGAAAACAAAGTCCTTCTCTTTTTCAGGATCGCTTGCCCAGTCGTAGAATTTGCACATCTCCTCGAGGGGGGTCTTGAAATACTTGCTTTTGACTACATTGTGGACCTTCTCCCCGCCGATGAAGACCTCCGGCTTCTGCATTTCCAGGCTTGCGAGATATTCTTTGCTTGTCTTGATCCCCATCCCATTTTCCCTTTCCAAACTTTATTTTCAGCAGGCGGTTTGGTTGAAACTCCAGTTCTGATCAGGATAAGACGGCGAAACGCCTGCAGAACTTTTGTCGGTTGCAGGCGTTCGCCAGATGACGTCTGTCAATAAACGGCTTCTTCCACCTCGCGAAGGGCGAGGTCCTGGTAGGCGTGGAAGAATTTGTGGCAGAAGGCGTCCCAGCGGCGGCAGACATCGATGGTGGCTTCATCCATTGAGAAGAGGTTCCGATGCGCGACCAGCGCCTTGATCTCTTCGGCCATCTCCTTCACCTGCGCCTCGTCCAGTCCCTCGAGGACCCCGGCGACAAATTCCTCGGGCTTATACCATTTGGCCGCCTGCTGCAGGTCGCGGTGGATCTGCGCCAGCAGGACGTTGCGGGGGCCTTCCCACAGTTCATTGATGGCCGAATCCCGGTAAAGCCGCGGCAGGCACGAGAAATCCTCCATCACGCCGTGGCCGCCGAATAGCGACATGGCTTCGCGGATCACATCGGTGCAGTCCCAGGAGGCGGCGATCTTTTGCAGCATGATGAGTTCCCGGATATTGAAACGGTGCCGGCGCGCCGGCATCGGCTCGTCGCCCGTCTGGCTCCCTTTGAGCCCCCCTTCCAGATTGAGGAAATCGCGGTAGAGCTTGAAAGCGCCCGCGATTGTCCGGCGGGTTGCGTGGTCGATCCTGGCCACCTGGACGGCCACCATGGGGAATTTGTCCAGCTTGAGGCCGAAGGCGTCCCGGAAAGTGACATACTGTTTTGCCTCGCGCACGGCCCGCCACATGAACGCGGCGGCGGAAAGGCCCACGGTCAGGCGCGAATAGGTCAGCACGATGCCGACGACATTGGCGACGCCTTTATTCAGCGGCCCCGCCGGGTAGGCCACCGCGCCGTTGTAGGTGAGTTCGGCAGTGGTCAGTTCGCTCGTGCCCAGCTTCCACTTGATCCGGTCGATGGTGTAGCCGTTGCGGATTTCCTTCTCCTTGTTGCCCGGGAGCCACGACGGCACGACAAACAGGGCGACGTCTTCCGAGCCCGCGGGCTTGGCCGTCGCCACGGCGTAGTCCGCATGCGTGGCGGAGCAGAAGAATTTCGTCCCGTAAAGCCTCCAGGTGCCGTTTTCGTTGACGGCCTCCAGGACGTTGGCCGGCACATCCGACCCGCCCTGGATCTCCGACAGGTACTGCGCGCCGATGGCAAAGTTTCCGTCGATGCCTTCCTTGCAGTGGCGGAGGATTTCCCGGGTCTCGGGCGTATCGGCGTATTGTTCCAGGAGCTTCACCAGGCCTTCCGTGCACGTGACGGGGCAGGCCACGCAGGCCTCGCCGTTCTGGTATATAATAAACATCTTGATGAGTTTCACCCACGGCGGTGTTTTGTCCGAAAAGAAGGCTTCCGAGAAAATTTCCTTCTCCATGATTTCCGTATCGTGCGGACGGCAGATGCGGTCGATGCGGTTGTGGTGGCCGTCGTAGTGCTGCATGAAGGGGCGGCGTTCCGGCAGGGCGATCCGGTCGGCCATGTCCCGCCAGCGAAACGAGGCTTTTCGGGACACGGCGCGCGCTTCGGCATCGACCTGCTTCCAGTCGTCGCCGGCAAAATGGCGCACCACTTTTTGAATGAACGGGTCATCGCCGTAGAAGTCGACACTTTGGCGCCACGCCAGGAATTCGTTAAAGCTGTAAGGGTTGTTTCTATCCGAAAACGACATAAGGACCTCCTCGATTGAATTTGCAGGACAGCATGTAACCGCTGGTCACTATACAAACCAGTGGTTGCATAATCAAGTGTTTTTTGACTCGGACTGTGGTATAGAAGACCCGCGATGATACAGAGGAAAACGTTCGCCCACGTTATAAGCGAGGCAAAACTTGCGCGTCAGGCCGTGATCATCGAGGCGGCTGAGCGCGTCTTTGCCGTCAAGCCGTTCAACAAGGTCAGCATCCGGGACATTGCCCGGGAAGCGGGAATTTCCCACGCCTCCATCTACAGGTACTTCCCCGATCAGCAGTCGCTGTTCACCGAAGCCTTTTTGAAGGGCGCAGAAGAAATCGTCGCCACCCTGGGGGGGCTGATCGAAAACGCCGGGACGCCGGACATTGTGAAGGTCAGCGACGCCTACGTCACCTACCTGATGGACAACGACCAGTATTTTCGGATGATGACGCATTTCATGCTTGACGGCTCCCTGTCCGCGGAGCAGATAGAAAAACTCAACGCCGCGGAACGGCGGATTTTTGATCAGTTTGACAGGATGTTTCAGAAAATGGACAAACCGGAGCCTGTCCGGCCGCTGTCCCATGCTTTCTTCGCGGCGTTGAATGGCGTACTCATCACGTTCCGAAACTACCCCGGCCGCCCGGCCAAGGCGGTCCGCCGGCACATGCTCAAAATCGCCGGAGTCATCGCCGGGAGTTTCAGCAATATTCAATGACGGCTGCGGGTGCCGATCCGGAAAATCCGGGGACCGACATTGAGTGAAGGAAATACCAACCTGCAATAATTGAAAGGAAAATGGATGGGAACCATACATAAGACCGGCTGTGTCCTCTGCGCCCAGAACTGCGGCCTGGAGGTCGAGGTGGAGAACAATCGCATCGTGAAAGTCCGGGGAGACAAGGACAACCCCCGCTCGAAGGGCTACGTCTGCCGCAAGGGCCTGAACATCGCCTGGCACCAGCATGGCTCCGACCGGTTGACGCACCCCCTCAAGAAGGTCGATGGGAAATTCGAGCGCATCTCCTGGGACCAGGCCATCGCAGAGATCGCCGCTAAGCTCAAGGAGATCGTCGGGACTCATGGCCCCAAGTCCTATGCCTACGTGGGCGGCGGGGGCCAGGGGTGCCATTTCGACGCGGCCTTCGGGGTGCGAATCATGAGGGCGCTGGGTTCCCGCTACCATTACAGCGCCCTTGCCCAGGAGCTCACGGGGATATTCTGGGCCAGCGGCCGCTTCACGGGAAGACAGTACCTCTTCACGGTCCCCGACGAACACCGGTCCGACATGCTTGTGGCCATCGGGTGGAACGGCATGCAGAGCCACCAGATGCCGCGCGCCCCGCTCGTACTCCGGGAGTTCTCGAAGAACCCCGATAAGGTTCTACTGGTCATCGACCCGCGGCGCTCCGAGACCGCCGAGGTCGCCGACATCCACCTGGCAATCCGGCCCGGGACGGATGCCCTGCTCACCCGCGCCATGATCGCGATAATTCTCCAGGAAGGCTGGCAGAACAGGGAATACATCGAGAAGCACGTCAGCGGCTTCCAGGAAATCGAGCCGTGGTTCAGGAATTTCGACGCTCAAGCGGCCGTTAAAGTCTGCGAGCTCGACTATGAAGAGGTCCGCAAGGCCTGCCGCCTGCTGTCAACGCGCAGGTGGGGCATGCACACCGACCTCGGGGTCTACATGAACCGCCACAGCACCGTCGGCTCCTATCTGCACCTTCTCCTCGCCGCCATTTGCGGGACTTTCTGCGTGCCGGGCGGCAACGTCATCCCGGGGCACATGATGCCGATCGGGGCGCACACAGACGAGCGCGACCCCAAGACCTGGAGGACGGTCGCCACGGGCTTCCCGGCGCTCATGGGCGTCTTCCCCCCCAACGTGCTGCCCGAGGAGATCCTGAGCGGGCACCCGGAGAGGGTCCGGGCGGTCCTCTGCTGCCAGTCCAATCCCCTGCGCTCCTATGCGGACACCACGGCCTACGAGGAGGCGTTCGGGAAGCTCGACCTGCTGGTCACCTGCGAGCTGGCCATGACCGAGACGGCGGTGCTGTCACACTACGTGCTGCCTGCCCTGTCGGCATACGAATCATGGGACAGCACCTTTTTCGCGTGGACCTTCCCGGAGATCTATTTCCAGATGCGCCGCCCGATCCTGGAACCGGTTGGCGAGCCGCTCCACCTGAGCGAGATCATGGTCCGGCTGGCGGACGCCCTGGGAATGATCCCGGCCATCCCGCCGTCCCTTGCCGACGCGGCGGCGAAAGACCGATTGACCTTCGGCATGGCGCTCATGCAGTTTGTCCAGGAAAACCCCAGGGTGATGGGCAGCATGCCCTTTATCCTCGCCAAGACGCTGGGGAAGACCCTCGGATCGCCGAACCTCGCCGCGCTCTGGGGCCTGCTGAACACTGCGCCGAAGAGCTTCCGCAAGGCGGCGGCGCGCGCCGGATTCAACCCGGGCATGCTGCTGGGAGAGGAGCTTTTCCAGGCCCTCCTCGACCACCCGGAAGGGCTCATCATCGGGAAAGCGGACGAAGACAATTTCTCGATGCTGGCGACGGAGGACGGCCGCATCAACATCCATATCCCCGAGATGGCCGAGTGGGTCATGAGCATCGAGCCGGAGGCGGAAGAGAAGGCGCTCGAGCCCGACCCCGCGTTCCCGTTCACCCTGCAGGCCGGCCGGCACATGAGCATGAACGCCAACACCCTGATGCGCGACCCGTCGTGGAACCAGGGCAAGCGGGCCTGCACGCTGGCCATCCACCCCGACGACGCCGCGAAAATCGGCATCGCCGACGGGCAGACAGTCCGCGTCATAACCGAGGCGGGGCAGGTGGAGATCGAGGCGGAGACCACGGCCTCCACCCGCAGGGGACAGGTAATCATCCCCCACGGGTTCGGCCTTGTCTACGAAGGCAAGGCTTACGGGGCAAATGCCAACCGCCTGAGCAAAAACACCCACCGGGACAAATTCGCGGGCACGCCGCTGCACCGCTATATCAGGTGCCGCGTGGAGGCTGTCTGAGAGAGCATATTGTTCCTTAGGATGGTAATGAAGGCCTTTATCGGGGAGGGGCGTTTTTGCGTTGACAGCTGTGCCGATCAAGCATCCCCAAGATCAAGCAAAATCAAGCAAAGCAAATAAGCATGTTAGCAACAAATAAGCATTGACAACGCCCTTATATTACTATAGCTTTTCACCAATGCTCAATATAGCGATGCATAAGGGGCATAGGAAGTTGGATCGACATTGTGAATTGTAAAGGTTCAGCCACCAGTTTAGCCCGGGTGGCTTTTTACTTTTCTGTCATTGTGGGGAGTCCGACTTTGATATTCAAGAGGAGGACACACAGATGTCAGAAGGCACAGTAAAATGGTTTAATGAGAGCAAAGGTTTTGGGTTCATCCAGCAGGATGGCGGCGGGGACATTTTTGTTCATTACAGCGCAATTTCAGCAAGCGGTTTCAAAACCCTTAGCGAAGGCCAGCGCGTAAGCTTTGATGTTACCCAGGGCAAGAAAGGCCCTGCGGCGGAAAACGTAAAACCGCTGTAATTCATTGCAAAGCGAAGAGGCGCACCGGAAGGGTGCGCCTCTTTTATTTAATCAAAAATTATTAAAGGAGCGAATAGTGGCAAGAACCAATTACAGCTTTGAGAAGCGCCAGCGGGAGAAGGCCAGGCAGCAGAAACAAAAAGAAAAAGAACTCCGCCGCGCTGAAGCCAAGCTGGCCAAATCTCCGCCCGCCGAGACCGAGGACACAAAACCGGCAGAAACAGAAACGGCCGAGGAAT
>CAWASK010000017.1:0-82583 GCA_963784735.1 uncultured delta proteobacterium
TGAAATGTCACAGGATAGTACAACAATACATTCTTTTGAATGCAAAGCCAGCGTTTGATGATCTTATAGGGATTATCACTTATTTCTCAAATAAATTACATTGTGAATCAACAGAAAGTTGGCTCGAAAAGGTTCAGTGGTCCGATTACGCAGTTTCAATTTCTGAGAATGTACCTGCAGAACATGAAGAAATTGCTTGTTTATCAAACAACTTAGCCACGATTTTCCCAGCCATGGGCGATATAGAAAAAGCCCACGAGTATTCCCTCAAATCCATTAGAATTATTGAAAAGTTTTTTTCTCCCGACCATTTTGAAATGGGTGCCTACTATAACAATCTTGCTACGATTTACCAAGACATGGGGAAATTAGATAAAGCACTTGAATACGCACTAAAGTCAAAAAGTATTATGGAAAAGACACTTTCACCCAACCATATAGATCTCGCAACTTGCTACAATTGTATTGCAATGATTTACAAAGACTTAGGGAAATATGTGGAAGCACTGCATTATTCACAAAAGTGTTTTGATATAAGAGAGGAAGTCTTCCCTACCGACCATCTATCACTTGCAATATCTTATAATAACATCGCAATAGTATACCATTATTTGGGAGAATCAGAAAGTACATTTTTTCATGCAGAAGTCAACATACATAAAAGAAAAGATTCTTCCCTCAAATCATCCATCCCTCGCTACTTCATTTGCTAATCTTGCGATGAGTTATGAAAACATTGGTGATTCGAACAGAGCACTTGATTTCGCCATAAAATCTACAATTATACAAGAAAAAATTCTGCCTGTTGATCATCCTGATTTTGCATTATCTTACAACAATCTGGTCATATCTATCATAAATTAGGCAACTTAGAGAAAGCCAGTGAATCTGCCATAAAATCTATCGACATAAAAGAAAGGATTCTTTCGGCAAATCATTTAAGTATAGCTCCTTCTTATGATATTATTTCAGAAATATATCTTGATGCTGGAATAATCGACAAAGCGCTTTATTTTGCCCTTAAGTCCAGTGATATTGGGAACAGATTTACCCTTTATATCATCCAGAACTTGCTATTTCATACAACAATCTCTCAATGATTTATCAAAAAAGGGAGACTTGAAGAAAGCACTTGATTATGCTCTAAAATCTACTACCATAATAGAAAAAAAGTTTTTCTCTGAGCCACCCAAACCTTGCGATAATTTATAATAATATAGGAATGATTTACCAAGATTTAGGAAATCTTGATAATGCAATTAACTTCGTTAATAAAAGTATTGAAATTTTATAAATTTATCTGATCCAAACCATCTAATCTCAGCTAATTTTATAACAACCTCGCAACCATTTATCGCGAGAAGAGAGACATAAATAACACACGAGATTTCTTTTTAAAATCTATTAATATAATTGAGCAAAATTTTCCCCTAACATCCAGAAATGGCTAAATATTCCCCCATAATTTTTCATTATTTTTAGATGAGATAGGGAACAAAATATCATCAATAACTTATGAAGAAAAGACTGTCACTATTTTAGAGAAAACGATGTTAAAGAATCTTTCATGCCTTTATGATTCCTATATTCACCTCTCAACTCTATACTATACTTGTAACGACAGTAGAAAAATCGCGCGAATATGCAATCAAGGCCAAAGAAATTGAAAAAGCGGCCAATTCAAAAATAAACCCACGCCAATTATAACGCGGATTATATTGATGAAAAACGTAATGGCAATTCACAAAACATCCCAATCAATCAACATCAGCGTCGGAATTGTCATAACTTCTCTTTCTCCATCGGGGAAAAGGGGCCGAGCTGCCATCACCGGTTCAGACCATCTTTTCTTTTCTCCTGACTCCTGACTCCGTCTCCTATCCTTCCAAATACTCATCCATCCCCTCCGCCGCCTTTCTCCCCTGCGCCATCGCCCGCACCACGAGCGAAGCCCCGCTGGCGCTGTCCCCGGCGGCAAACACTCCCGGCGCCGAGGTCATGAACGCCTCATCCACCGCCAGGTTGCCCCGGGAATCGGTGGAAAGCCCCAGTTCGGTCACCAGCGGGCCGTGCTCGGTGTGGAGGAATCCCATGGCGAGCAGCGCCAGCCCGACCTCCAGCTCGAATTCCGAGCCGGGGATTTCGCGGAACGACTTGCGGCCGTTCTCCCGGAACCATTCCACCCGCGCCAGGCGGACCGCCTGGAGGGAGCCTTCCCCGATGAATTCCTTCACCGTGACCGCCCAGATACGCTCGCAGCCCTCCTCGTGGGAAGTGGAGGTGCGCAGCATGAGCGGCCAGGCGGGCCAGGGATTATCGTCGAGGCGGGTTTCCGGCGGCTGGGGCAGGATTTCCATCTGGTAGATCTTGCCCGCGCCCTGGCGGCGGCTGGTGCCCACACAATCCGAGCCGGTGTCGCCGCCGCCGATGACCAGCACATTTTTCCCGGCGGCGAGAGATGCGCCGGTCCTCGGGGATGGGGTCGCCCGCGTTCACCCGGTTCTGCTGGGAGAGGAAGTCCATGGCGAAATGGATGCCGTCCAGGTCGCGGCCCGGGACATGCAGATCGCGGGGAACCCGGGCGCCGGCGGCGATGAGCACGGCGTCGAAGTCCGCTGGAGATACCGCGCGGAAAGGTCGACTCCCACATTGACCCCGGTCTCGAATTCCACTCCTTCGGCGCGGAGCTGCTCCAGACGGCGGTCGATCACCCATTTCTCCAGTTTGAAATCGGGGATGCCGTACCGGAGGATGCCGCCGATACGGTCGTCCTTCTCGTATACGGTGACCGCATGGCCTTTCCGGGCCAGTTCCTGGGCGGCGGCCAGTCCCGCCGGGCCGGAGCCGATGACCGCCACCCGTTTCCCGGTCTTGCGGAGCGCCGGACGGGGCTCGATCCAGCCTTTTTCCCAGCCGCGCTCCACGATCTGGAGTTCGATATGCCGGATGGTGACCGCGGGCATGTTGATGGAAAGCGTGCAGGCGGATTCGCAGAGCGCCGGGCATACCCGTCCGGTGATTTCCGGGAAGTTGTTCGTGGCGTGCAGGAGTTCGAGCGCCTGCTTCCAGGATTTTCCGGCCACCATGAGGTTCCAGTCCGGAATGCGGTTCGCGAGCGGGCAGCCATAGCTGTGGCAGTACGGCACTCCGCAGTCCCGGCAGCGGGTGGCCTGGATTTCCACCTCCTTCGGCGGAAGCGGCCGCTCGACTTCGCGCCAGTCGCTGATGCGCTCCGGTTACCGGGCGTTTCGACGGGATTCTTGCGCTCGTGCTCCATGTAGGGCGGCAGGTACACTTCCTCGGTGGCGGAAAGGGTCTCGTTATCCGGGTCCTCCGCGAATTGGAGCCGCTGGAGGGAGAGCCGGTAATCGATGGGCATGACCTTGGCGAAAAGCGGCAGGGAGGCATCCCAGTCTTCGAGGATCTCCTGGGCCCGGTGGCTTCCGGTATATTCATAATGACGCTCCACCAGACGGCGGAGGAGCGCTTCGTCCTCGACGGTGGTGACACTCTCGATATCCACCATATCCAGGTTGCAGCGGGTGTCGAAAAGCCCGGACTGGTTGTACACGAAAGCGATGCCGCCGCTCATGCCCGCGGCGAAGTTGTTGCCGGTTTCGCCGAGCACGACCACGATGCCGCCGGTCATGTATTCGCAGCCGTGGTCGCCCAATCCCTCGACCACCGCGACCGCGCCGCTGTTCCGCACCGCGAACCGTTCTCCGGCGATGCCGTTGAGGAAGACCTCGCCGCCGGTCGCGCCGTAAAGGATGGTATTTCCGGCGATGACATTCTCATGCGCCGCGAACCTGGAGCCCACCGGCGGGACCACCACGATGCGTCCGCCGGACATGCCCTTGCCGAGATAATCGTTGGCGTTCCCTTCCAGCCGCAGGAAGACTCCCGGAGCGAGAAACGCCCCGAAACTCTGGCCCGCGGTCCCCTTCAGCCGGATTTCGATGGTGCCGTCCGGAAGCCCTTTTCGCCGTATCGGCGGGTAACTTCGCCGCTCACATGGGTGCCGACCGTGCGGTGCACATTCCGGATGGCCGAGGAAAACACCACCCGCTCGCCGCGTTCCAGGGCGGGAGCCGCCGCTCGAGCACCGCCTCTTCCAGGGAGGACCGTCTCCAGTCCCCGGGCGGATTCCCCGAGCCGCATGAGCTCCGCAGGACAGTCTGCCACCCTGTAGAGGAGCGCGCCGAGATCGAGTTTGCGGGCCTTGTAATGCCTGATGTCGGTCCGGGGTTCGAGAAGGTCGGTGCGGCCCGACCATCTCGTCCACCGTCCGGAATCCCAGCGCCGCCATGTGTTCGCGGAGGTCCTGGGCGATGAATCGCATGAGGTTCATGACATGCTCGGGCTTTCCGGCGAAATTGGCCCGCAGATTGGGGTCCTGGGTCGCCACACCCACCGAGCAGGTGTTCAGGTGGCATTTCCGCAGGAGCACGCAGCCGAGGGAAATGAGCGCCACCGTGCCGAATCCGAACTCATCCGCGCCGAGGAGCGCCGCAACCGCCATATCCCGCCCGGTGCGCATCTGGCCGTCCACATGGATGCGGACCTTTTCCCGCAGGCCGTTCAGTACCAGCGTCTGATGGGTTTCCGCCAGCCCGAGTTCCCAGGGGAGCCCGGCATGCTTGATGGAGGTGAGCGGGGAAGCCCCGGTGCCGCCGTCGCCGCCCGAAATCACCACGTTATCGGCCCGGCCCTTGACCACACCCGCGGCGATGGTCCCCACCCCGGCCTCGGAAACGAGCTTCACCGAGACTTCCGCCTTCGGATTCGCCGCCTTGAGGTCATAAATGAGCTGCGCCAGGTCCTCGATGGAATAGATATCATGATGCGGCGGCGGCGAAATGAGGGTCACTCCCGGCGTGGAATGACGGACTTTCGCGATTTCCCGGGTCACCTTGTGACCGGTCTTATCAAGGCAAGGAGGGACAAACACAACAGAGGCACGCCCGGGTACGATGCAGCACGACGCCCCTCCCGGAAAGGATGCTGGTCCCGGGCGGCCTCAAAAAAGGAGCCAAAAGTTTCAAGGAGGCAAATTATGAAACGCGTTATCGTTGTCGTTCTGGCCGTGCTCATGCTCGGACTGGCGCTGCCCAAACCGAGCGAGGCAAATGGTGAATGGGTGCCGGCGGCAATCATTGGAGGCATTATCTTCGGGGCTGCCATCGCGAGCGCGGCTCATCACCCGGGCCCGGTGTATGCCCAGCCTGTGCAACCGGTCTATGCCCAGCCGTACCCCGTTTATGCCCACCCGCGGCCAGTGTACGTCCACCCGCGCCCGGTTGTGGTTTACGGCGGTCACCATGCGCCTCAATATTATAACCACGGCGGTTATCGCGGGGGGTACTACCACAGGTAGGAGAAGATAAAAAAACAGCTTGGAACGGGCCCGCCGTCGCAACTGGACGGCAGGCCCGTTTTTTACTATCCTCTACCTAGACTGATCATAAAGGGGAGTTGAATATTTTTTTCGCTGGTACTGCCCGGGAGCCGTCTTACAATGATCATCCGCGAAAAGATCGCCAGGGGCATTTTATCCAGGTCCCAGGTCTATGATTATGCCCTGAACCCTTACACGGGCTGCGGGCACCGGTGCGTGTATTGCTATGCCGCTTTCATGAAGAGGTTCACAGGGCACCGGGAAAGGTGGGGGGAGTTTGTCGACGTGAAAATCAACGCCCCCGAGCTCCTCGAAAAGGAGGCCGCCAGGAAACGGCCGGGCAGGGTGTGGGTCAGCGGAGTGTGCGACCCCTACCAGCCGCTGGAGAAAAAATACCGGCTCACGAGGAAGTGCCTGGAGATCCTCGCCCGCCAAGGCTGGCCCTTCACGGTCCAGACCAAGTCCGATCTTGTCCTGCGGGACGTGGACGTATTGAAAAGGGCCGACTGCGAAGTGGGGATCACCATCACAACGGCCGACGACAGGATGAGGAAAATTTTTGAGCCGGGCGCACCGCCGGTTGACAGGAGGCTGGAAGCCCTTGCCGTCCTGCATGCAAACGGCGTAAAAACGTTCGCCATGATAGCCCCGATCCTCCCCGGCGCCGAGGGGCTCCCGGGCAAACTCAGGGGCAAAGCGGACTACGTGATAATCGACCGCATGAATTACCGCTACGCAAACCGCGCGTACAAACAACACGGGCTCGAATGGGCTGCCGAAGACGGTTTTTTTTCGCGCATGAGAGACGAATTGAGAAAGGGTTTTGAGAAAGACGGAATACCGACTGATATTGTATTCTGACGTCTGTTTCCCGCAGCAAATACCTTGACAACATTCATGTCATTTTCTATTGAAGTGGCAACTCTTCACAACTTTCCATGAGGTTACGTCCATGGGTACGATTAAAGTCATTATGCTCCTCGGCGTCTTATCCGGCCTCCTGATGGTGGTCGGCTATCTGGTCGCCAGGAAAACGGGTGTTATTGTCGCACTGGTATTGTCTGCCCTGATGAATCTGGGCAGCTACTGGTATTCGGACACCATCGTCCTGAAAATGTACAATGCCCAGCCCGTGGCTGAGCGTGAGGCCCCTGCCCTTTTCAGGGCCGTGGAAGCCCTGTCGGCCCAGGCCAGGATACCCATGCCCAGGCTCTACGTCGTCCCGTCCCAGACACCCAACGCCTTTGCCACCGGCAGGAACGAGGACCACGCGGCGGTTGCGGTCACAACGGGCATCCTGAAAATCCTGGACAGGGACGAACTGCAGGCGGTCATCGCCCACGAGCTTTCGCATATCAAGCACAAGGACATCCTGATCAGCACGATGGCGGCGACGGTGGCCGGCGCCATCGTGATGCTGTCCAGGTGGGCCGTGTTCTTCGGCAATGACGACAGCTCCGCTGTCAGGGTCATAGCCATGGCCATAGTGGCCCCCATCGCCGCCAGCGTCGTCCAGATGGCCATCTCAAGGTCCAGGGAGTACGAGGCGGACGCCGGCAGCGCGCGGATCACGGGGCAGCCGCTGGCCCTGGCGAGCGCCCTGGAAAAGCTTTCCGGCGCGGCGCGGCAGAGGCCTTTGAACGCCAACCCCTCCACGGCCCACATGTTCATCGTGAACCCGCTCTCCGGCGGTTCAATCATGAACCTGTTCAGCACGCACCCTCCCGTCGAGAAGAGGATTGAGCGGCTGCGGGGCATGACAAAAAGCGCGCCTTGAAGGGGAGGGCCTGAAGAAAATGCTCCGCCTCATCCTTCTTTAACCTTTATTGCGCAAGTATTGATTCTCCCAACCGGAAAAAGGAGCTCCCGATGAAACTGTCCGACCGCTTTGAAAATGCCATGGTCTACGCCGCCCGGCTTCACCGGGGCCAGATCCGCAAGGGCACGGAAATCCCGTATATATCCCACCTGATTTCAGTCGCCGGCATAGCGCTCGAATATGGCGCCGATGAGGACGAGGCGATCGCCGCCCTGCTCCACGATGCGATAGAGGACCAGGGGGGAGACCAGACGCGGCAGGAGATCTTAAGGCGCTTCGGGCCCGAGGTGGTGAAAATTGTAAACGGCTGCACCGATGCGGAAGTCCAGCCCAAGCCGCCCTGGCGTGAGCGGAAGGAGGCCTACATAGAGCACCTCAAGCACGCGCCGCGCTCCGTCCGCCTTGTCTCGGCCGCGGACAAGGTCCACAATGCCCGGTCGATTCTCAAGGATTACAGGGAAGCAGGCGAGGCCCTCTGGGGCCGGTTCAACGGCGGGAAAGACGGCACCCTGTGGTACTACCGGTCCCTCGTCTCTGTTTTCCGGTCGGCGCCCGTTGTTCCCATGGTCGACGAACTGGACCGCATTGTCACGGAAATAGAAGGAATGGCATCCTGATTTAGCAAACCACTGCACAACGCATTTCCAATACCGCACTTCAAAGCAGGATTTCCCCGCCCCCCCCGGGGGCACGACCTCCGCATGTTTGGCCGCTATTTGTGACCCGGCGCACAGATTCCCGCAGACGGCTGGGGTAAGGACATTATTAACAAACAGAATCGGCAAACAACTGTCTTGCACAAACCGTGGCCAAATAAGGAGGGGGGGTCATGAACAGGGGTAAAAAGGCCAGGATATTGGTTGTCGATGACGAGCAGGATTTCCTGCATTTTATCAAGCTCAACCTGGAGAAGACCGGCAGGTTTCAGATCGATGCTTTCACAAGTCCTGCCGAAGCCATGAAATGGCTGGACATGATAAAGCCGGACCTGGCCCTGCTTGACATCAAGATGCCTGAAATGGACGGCTGCGAGATCGCTTTCCGCCTGAAGAGCAGCGAGGAGACCCGGGACGTGCCGGTGGTCTTCCTGACGGCCCTGCTCTCCCGGGAAGAGGAGCTGGCCGGGATAAACACCAGGCACACTTTCATTGTCAAACCTGTAACCCCGGCGGCGCTGATTGAAAGGATCGACCGCATCCTGAACCGGTGAGCGGGAAATAAAGCTTCAGCATAATTCCCCCTTTTGCCCCGTCTCCGCAAACCGCTCCTCGGATACTACTCCCATTTCCCAAAATCAACCGAAGAAATAAGTGAAAAAACGGGGGAATTATTATATAAAACTAGGATCATGGAAAACGGTACAGATAACGGGAATCTCAGCGGGACGGTCCGGGACATACTGGAAATCCAGAGGAAAGACACCCTGTTCCTGTCCGCGCCTGTCAATTCCCTCCTCAAGGGTTATTACAAGCAGGACATGACCATAGGCGAACTGAGGAAGAACGGCAACTTCGGCCTGGGGACTTTCGACAACCTCGACGGGGAAATGGTCATGATCGAGGGGCAGGTCTATCAATTGAACACCGACGGGTATACTTACCCTGTGGGCGACAGGACCAATACCCCTTTTTCCGCTGTGACTTTTTTCTCTCCCCAGATAACGGAAGAGTTCGAGGGCGATTTTGATTTTCCGTCATTCAATTCCATCCTGGAGAAGATGATCCTCTCCCCCAACATGCTTTTCGCCATCCGCATCGACGGGATGTTCGATTATGTAAAAGTCTGGTCCGTTTCCAAGCACGAGAACTACCAGCCCCTCGTTGAATCGGAAGAAGAGAGGCCGGCATCCGAATATTCCAATATCGAAGGCATCCTGGCCGGCTTTTATGTGCCCCGCTTCATAAAATCCCTTTGCATGCCGGGATTTCACCTCCATTTCCTCACTTCGGACAAGAAGCGCGGCGGCCACCTCCAGGAGTGCCGCCTGAAAAGAATGAATATCACCCTGCAGGTTTTGCCGAAGCTGACCCTGAACCTGCCGATCACGATAGATTACCTGACCGCCAACCTGCCAAGGTAATCCGATGCATCCCGAAAAAAAATTGATATCATTGATGGGAATACTGAACAGGATCACGACCAGCCTTGACCTTGACGAGACCCTCAAGTCCATCATGGATGAAGCCAAGAACCTGATAAACTCGGAATGGAGCTCGCTGCTGCGCATCGACCCCGAAACACAGGACCTCAATTACATTTTTGCTTCCGACGACAAGCAGTCGTTCCTGAAGCAGACAAGGGTCCCGAGGAAAAAAAGCATCGCCGGGATAGTAGTTGAAACCGGCAAAGGACTGATTGTAAACGACGCGATCCACGACAAGAGGCTGTACAGGAAAATCGACGATCATGTGCACATAGTCACCCGCAACATCATGTGCGTCCCGCTGTCGATCAAGGGCAACATCATCGGGGCCCTGCAGGCCATCAACAAGGTCGGGGGAGGAGATTTCACCGAGGAGGACCTTTCCCTTCTCCAGTCGTTCTCCGATTTTGCGGCCCTTGCCATAAACAACCGGGAGCTTTACCGGGACATGCAGAGAAAGGCCCAGGAGTCCTATGCGCTTTATCTCCTTGCCGATTCCATCAACAACTGCGATTCGATCGAGGAGCTGCTGAGCAAGAACGTCCAGATAGTCAGCAAGATCATGGAGGCGGAACGGGTTTCCATCGTGGTCAGGAACCGGGGAAAATTAAAGCCGCTTTACGGGAAGGGCATTCCGGAATCCATGCTGGACAAGAGCCTGGAAAGCTCGCCCGTCCTGCAGCACATAGTAGATTCCGGGGAGGGCGTGGTATGCGCGGATATCAACGACGACAAGCGTTTCAAGCCTTCGTCCCAGGGGTCCTATACAGGAACCACCTTCATGGCCGTTCCCATGAAAATGAAGAGCAGGATCGTTTCCTTCCTCTGCGTCACCGAGCGCACCCGGAAACAGCCCTACGCGAAGGAGGACCTGCAGCTCCTCGAAATGCTCGCCCAGCAGATAATCGAAAATTACTACCACCTCAAGCTCTACGAGGAATTCCGGGAAAAGCAGATGATCGACGCCGAGCTTTCCATCGCCTCGCAGATCCAGCAGGACATCATCCCCAAGTCATTCTACCGGAAAGAGCAGATAGAAGTGGCCGCCATGAACCTGCCCGCCAAGGTGGTGGGGGGGGATTATTACGATTTCATCCCGCTGAGCAAGAACAGGTACGGGGTCCTGATTGCGGACGTTTCGGGCAAGGGGATATCTGCGGGCCTCTTCATGGCGATTTCCCACAGCATCATGCGCATGCTGTTCATGCAGACGCGCGACCCGGTCAAGGTCGTGCAGGTGGCCAACCAGTTCATATGCTCCGAGTCGAAGTCGAGCATGTTCGTGACCTGCTTCTGCTGCATGATCAACACGACCCACAAGACGATAAAATATGTCAATGCGGGGCACGGCAACCAGTTCCTCTTCGGCAACTCCCAGAAGAGCAACGTTCAGCTCAGTAGCACCACGCGGCCGCTGGGTATCCAGGAGGGGACCAAGTTTGCCCCGGTGACAATCAAGTACAAACCCGGGGACCTCCTGTTCCTGTACACGGACGGGGTCACGGATGCCACGAACGAAAAGGGGAGCCAGTTCGGGGAGGAGCGGCTCTTCAGTTTCCTCGAAAAAAACCGGGGCCGCGGCAGTAATGAAATAGTCAACGAGCTGATGGCGAATGTCCTCGATTTCCAGGGGCACTCCGAGCAGTTTGATGACCTGACCGTCCTGGCAGTAAAGTTCTGATTTCCGGTGTCGAAAGTTATTGTGCTCAAATGAGAAAAAGCATAGACCTTGACCTCAGCAGCAATCCGGATGATTCGACGGTGTTGAGCTCGTCGCTGGGCGAGTTCCTCGATGAGTTGCATATCCCGGAGAGCGCCAAGTATGACATCCTGATATGCTGCGACGAGGTGTTCTCCAACATTTACATGCACGCTTACGACAGCCGGCGGGACGGCCGGATCAAGGTCAGCGCCAGGGCGGACAAGGGGTCTGTGACAATCATCTTTACCGATTACGGCAGCAAGGTGTTCCCGTCCGGCCAGCCCGTGAGCCTGCCGAGCGACTCCAGGAACAGGGGCGGCTACGGCTTATACATAATTCACAAGCTGATGGATGAGGTCCGCACTTCCCGGACTGAAGCCGGCAACGAATTTTTAATGAGAAAAATATACTCAAAAATGAATTGAGGAGGGGGGCGTTAATGAGATTCACGACTTTGACTGAGGGCGATGTCCAGATAATATTCCTCGAGGGGAGAATGGACCTGGCGAATTCAATGAAAACCGAATCGCGGCTGAACGAGATGCTGGGGGAAGGCGTCTTGAAGATGATCCTCGATCTCGAAAAGCTCGAATACATGAGCTCCAGCGGGTTGAGGGTAATTATCGCGGTCGAAAAGAAGCTCAAGGACAGGGACGGGAAACTCGTGTTGTCGAACATGTCCCAGCCTGTCGAGAACCTGTTCAATATCACGCGGCTTTATGACCTGTTCACTATCCGCAAAACTTTGAGCGAGGCATTGTCGTATTTCAGGGACGGCCTGAAATAAGGGCCTCAACGGGATTGCAGAAAGCCGGGCGGCCCGGAAGGGGTTTACGGAAGTATCTTCCAGGGCACGCACATGGGGTCGGCCCATTTATCGTCTTTTTTGTATTCCGCGGTTTTCTTCGGTTTGATTTTTTTCATGGCTTTTACTCCTTTGCCGTTCATTCATGCTCCCCTCGGTTCTCTTTCGCGCCTAATATGGGCATTATCAGCTCGGCCCGAAATCGGCGCGGGTCTGAATTTTCAAGAGGAAGATCAAGGGATTATCCCTAAGACGGGCTGAGGCGGGAATATCCGTGTTTGTCCTATGAGGGTGTTGAGGCCGAGCCCCCTCGCCGCGGGCCGCCTTGACCCTGTTGGAGATCAGCCTCCCCCTGCCCGCCGCCTGCCGGATTTTGAGTTGTGAATTTAACTGAATGCCGGTATAAGACCTCCCTTCAACCGGTCTTTGGCAGACTCCCGAAAGGACATCTTTATGGTCCGGCTAAGGGTATTTTTTCACAGTCTGAAAAGGTACAAGCCAGGCACTGCCGGAAGGGAATTCTAAAATTCAAGGATTGATATGGAAGAAACAAGATTTGCAAAAATAGCCGGTGAACTCGGAATATCGCCCGCGCAGGTCAGGGCCGCCGCCCAGCTGCTCGGCGAGGACGCCACCGTCCCCTTCATAGCGCGCTACCGCAAGGAAATGACCGGCTCCCTGGACGAGGTGGCGATCACCTCCATCCGGGACCGCCTGCTCCAGCTCGAAGAACTGGAAAGCCGCCGCGAGGCCGTAATCAAATCGCTTTCCGAACGCAGCCTCCTCACGGACGAACTGCAGGCCAGGATTGCGGCGGCCGAAACCATTTCCATCCTGGAGGATATCTACCTCCCCTTCCGTCCGAAACGGCGGACAAGGGCGATGATGGCCCGCGAGAAGGGCCTCGAGCCGCTGGCGGCGGCAATGTTTGCCCAGGCAGGAAATGGACCTCCAGTCTGAGGCAGCGGTTTTGTCGACCTGGAGAAGGGCGTCGGATCGGTGGAAGAAGCCCTCGCGGGGGCCAGGGACATTATTGCGGAATGGGTCAACGAGGACCAGGAGGCCAGGGCAAAGATAAGGGCCCTGTTCTTCGTGAAAGGCACAATCCGTTCCCGGGTGGTCCCCGGCAGGGAAGCGGAAGGCATAAAATACAAGGACTACTACGATTGGGAGGAGCTCGTCTCTTCCGCCTCGGCCCACCGGGTGCTGGCCATGCGCAGGGGCGAGAAGGAGGAATTCCTCGCCCTGAGGATGCTGCCCCCCGAGGAAGAGGCTTTGTCCGCGCTGGAGGGTCTCTTCATCAAAGGGGACTCGGAGGCTTCCCTCCAGGTCAGGGCCGCCGTCCACGACGGCTACAAGCGGCTCCTTGCCGCTTTCGATGGAGACGGAAGTGCGCCTCGCGACCAAGAAAGCTGCGGATGAAGCATCGATAAAGGTTTTTTCCGAAAACCTGAGGCAGCTGCTCCTCGCGGCGCCCCTGGGCCGGAAATCGGTGCTCGCCATCGATCCCGGGTTCAGGACCGGCTGTAAAATCGTCAACCTGGACCGCCAGGGAAAGCTCCTGCACAACGGCACAATTTATCCCCTGCTCTCCGACAAGGCGCGGCAGGAGGCCGCCCAGGCTGTAAGGGAAATTACGGGACGGTTCAACGTGGAAGCCATAGCCGTGGGCAACGGCACCGGCGGGCGGGAGACGGAGGCGTTCCTGCGCGCGCTGGACCTCCCGAAGGAAGTCCCCGTCATCATGGTGAACGAAAGCGGGGCCTCGGTGTATTCGGCCTCGAAGGCGGCGCGCGACGAGTTCCCCGAGCACGACGTGACCGTGCGCGGGGCCGTGTCCATCGGCAGGCGGCTCATGGACCCGCTGGCCGAACTCGTCAAGATCGACCCCAAGGCGATCGGCGTCGGGCAGTACCAGCACGATGTCGACCAGGGGGCGCTCAAGCAGGGCCTCGACGACGTCGTGGTGAGCTGCGTCAACGCGGTCGGCGTCGAAGTGAACACCGCAAGCGCCCAGCTGCTGTCTTACGTATCGGGGCTCGGCCCGGCGCTGGCGGAAAACATCGTGAAGCACCGCGATGTGAACGGCCCTTTCCTCTCTCGCGAAGGGCTCAGGGAGGTCAAGCGCCTGGGGCCAAAGGCCTTCGAGCAGGCCGCGGGGTTCGTCCGCATCAGGGACGGCGCGGACCCGCTCGATGCCAGCGCCGTCCACCCGGAAAGTTACCACATAGTGGAGAAGATGGCCCGGGACCACGGCTGTTCGGTGGGCGAGCTCATGAAGGACGCCTCCCGCCGGGGGCAGATCGATCTCCAGGGCTATGTGACCGACAAGGTGGGCCTCCCCACCCTGAAGGACATCATGGGCGAACTGGCAAAACCGGGGAGGGACCCGCGCGAGGACTTCCGCAATGTTGAGTTTGCCGAGGGGATCACCAAGATCGAGGACCTCTCGCCGGGGATGAGGCTTCCCGGCATTATCACGAACATCACCGCTTTCGGGGCTTTCGTCGACGTCGGCGTCCACCAGGACGGCCTTGTCCACTTGAGCGAGATGGCGGACAAATACGTGAAATCCCCCGGGGACGTGGTCAAGGTCAGCCAGCAGGTGGAGGTGACCGTCCTGGCAGTCGACCTGGAGCGCAAGAGGATATCGCTTTCCCTCAAGAAAGCAAAACCTCCGGCGGGCGGGGAAAATACCGGGCCAACGCCCGGGCCGAAAAACAGGCCAGCGCAGCCCCCTGCCCGCACGCACAAAAAGCCGGGGAAGGAGGCCCCGAAACCTTTCAACAACCCCTTCGCCGAAGCATTTGCCAAGCGGGACAAAAAATGACCCTTGTTTGATAACACGCCGTGCTCCGGGACAACGCGACGTGTAGGGGCGTATTGCAATACGCCCCTACGCCATCATAGTTGCATGTTGCAGATTGATCCGTAGGGGCCGATCTAAGATCGGCCCGCGCTCCGTGCAAACAAAATCCGTCTGTCAGAATAGGCACGCATCACGACTGATCCGAGACCCGCCCTTGCCCGTCCATCATGTAAGACTAATACTTACCTTACCATGCACAATCACAGGCATATAATGCCTGAGCCGAACAATCCCAAAACCCGATCTTTTGCCTATCTATACAGTATTTCACCCGGATGTCCGGCTTACATTTCCCCTGGACATTATGTAGGATTTTTGGCATAAGCCATGATCATCATCGCACCACCCGGGGGATGCCCATGCTCTACCCGGAATACTGGGAATACTGATTGTGAGGTGGACCGTGATTGCATCCGACATCAAATCCCTGCTGCTGCATTTGAACCAGTTCTGCACAGACGCCCTCCAGGGGGCGGCAGGACTCTGCGTCTCGCGCACGCATTACGAAATAACCGTCGAGCATTTCATTTTAAAACTTGTCGAGAACCCGGGTTCCGACTGGCAGCTGATCTTCGGAAAATTCGCCATCGACCCCGGAAAGTTCGGGAAATCCCTGAACGATTCGATCGAGGAATACCGGACGGGCAATGCCGCCAGGCCGGTATTTTCCCCTCCCCTGCTCGACCTCATCCAGGACGCCTGGCTGATATCTTCCATCGACCTTGGCGACAGGGCTGTCCGGTCGGGAGCCGTCCTCCTCGCGTTCCTCTCCCGGCCTTCCCTTTACATGGCCGGGCGCCCCGCGGAAATGCTCAAGTCGATCGGCCGTGATGCCCTCATGCGGGACTTCCGGAACATCACCAAGGGCTCGATCGAGGAGCCTGCCCCGGCCGGGGAGGCCGGCGCCCGGCGAGGGCCCCGGGGACTGCCGAAGGCAGCTTTATCGGCAGGTTCTGCATCGACTTCACGGCCCGCGCGGCCGGGGGCGACATCGATCCCGTTTTCGGCCGGGACATGGAGATCCGGCAGATGATCGACATCCTGGCCCGGCGCAGGAAGAACAACCCGATCTGCGTGGGCGAACCGGGCGTCGGCAAGACGGCGGTCGTGGAAGGCCTGGCCCTGAGGATAGCCGAAAATGACGTCCCCGACATGCTCAAGGGCGTGACCCTCCTCGGCCTGGATATGGGCCTGCTGGAGGCGGGCGCGGGCATCAAGGGCGAATTCGAGAACCGCCTGCGCGGCGTGATAGCCGAGATCAAGTCCTCCGAGAAGCCCATCATGCTGTTCATCGACGAGGCGCACACGCTCATCGGCGCGGGCGGCACTGCGGGCGGGAGCGACGCGGCCAACCTCCTCAAGCCGGCCCTCGCCCGCGGCGAGCTCAGGACGATCGCCGCCACCACCTGGAGCGAATACAAGAAATACTTCGAAAAGGACCCCGCGCTGGCCCGGCGCTTCCAGCTGGTGAAGCTCGACGAGCCCACTGTGGAATCGACGGTCCTCATGCTCAGGGGGCTCAAGGCAAACTACGAGAAAGCCCACAGGGTCATCGTCCGGGACGACGCCGTCCGGGCGGCCGCCGAGCTGTCGGACCGCTACATCACCGGCCGCTTCCTGCCGGACAAGGCCATCGATCTCATGGACACGAGCTGCGCCCGCGTGAAGATCAATCTCACCGCCAAACCGGCGCTGATCGAGCAGAAGGAGCGCGAGTTCCAGGCCCTGGAGAGGGAGAAAACGGCCCTCGACAGGGATATCGTCAACGGCGCCAACGCCGGGCCCGGCAGGATCGAGGAGATCAGCAGCCTCCCTGGAAAAGCTCAACGCGGAAACGGATGTCTTGAAGGCGCGCTGGGAGAAGGAAAAGGACGCGGCGCAAAGGTCCTCGACGCCAGGGCGAAGCTCCAGGCCGACGCGGCGGGTGACCCGTCCCGCGAAGAGCTCACGGCCGAGCTGGACAGGGCCGTCCGCGAACTGAAAGAAATCCAGCAGGACAGTCCCTTCATCCAGATCGAAGTGGACCCCGACGTCGTGGCCCAGGTGGTCTCGGACTGGACCGGCATACCGCTGGGCAAAGTGCTCCGAGACGAGGCCGACACGGTCATCCACCTCGAGGAAAGGCTCAAGGAGAGGATCAAGGGCCAGGACCACGCGATGTCGGCGCTCGCGGAACTGATCAAGGCCGCCAAGGCCGGCATCAAGAACCCGGCCCAGCCCATGGGCGTCTTCCTGTTCGTGGGCCCGAGCGGCACGGGGAAAACCGAAACGGGGCTCGTCCTTGCCGACCTGCTGTTCGGCAGCGAGCGCAACGTGGTCACCATCAACATGAGCGAGTTCCAGGAAGGGCACACGATCAGCCGGCTGATCGGTTCGCCTCCGGGCTACGTCGGGTTCGGCGAGGGCGGCATGCTGACCGAGGCGGTGCGGCAGAAGCCCTATTCCGTCGTGCTGCTCGACGAGGCGGAAAAGGCCCACATGGAAGTGATGAACCTCTTTTACCAGGTGTTCGACAAGGGCACGCTGACCGACGGCGAGGGCAAGGAGATCAGCTTCCGCAACACGATCATCATCCTCACGAGCAACCTGGCCTCAGACGTGATCCAGGAAATGACCGCGTCGACCGGAACCAGTCGACCGCGAGACCCTGGTCGGCGCCGTGCGGCCGATCCTGTCGGCCCACTTCAAGCCGGCGCTCCTGGCGCGCATGACGATCGTCCCGTATTACAGCCTCGAGCCGGAGGCGATGCGGCTCATCGCCGAGCTGAAGCTCAAGAGGGTGCAGAAGACCCTGATGGAGAACAACCGGATGGCCCTCAATTACTCCCAGGCCGTCGTGGACCAGATCCACTCGCGGTGCACCGAGGTCGAGACCGGCGCCCGGAACATAGAATACATCATCAACGGCAACATCCTGCCCCGGCTGTCGCAGACCATCCTCACCCACATGAGCGAGGGCGCGATGCCGTCCGCCGTGGAGCTTGATGTGGACCCCAAGGGCAGCTTCACATTCCGCTTCACTGATTAAGAAACGGCATGTCAATACACATCGTCAGGAGACGTATTCCGAAACTGCGGGACAGCCTCCTGCACCATTGAAAATATCATCACTGCCGCTTCTGTTTACCCGCTGAGCTGAATTCCCGGCCCGCCTGACTCTTGCCGGGAAGGGTAAGGGAAATGACCTTGCCCACGCTTTTTGCCCCGGGCTTTATTGCGGGAATCCTTTCACCGTTGAAACTGATGTCCACACCCTTCGCGTTGCCGATCTGCAGGACAAAGCGCGTCGCCTCCCTTTCGAGCCTTTCGCCGGACCTGAGCACTATCCTGTAGGCGGGGTTATAGTCCTCGGCCACCTTGATCCAGGCGGTCTCGCGTGCTTCGATCAGTAGCCTGTTGAGTTCAGGCAGCGGGGCGGGCGGGCCTTTGTCGGGGGCGGCAACCGGGTTTTTCTGGACCTGCGCCGCCTTTTCGGCGATTCCCGCGCCGCCCTTCACCGCTTCGGAATTCCCGTCGTAGGCAAACCTCAGCAAAAGGCCGCCGCCCAGGACGAGAAGAAGGACAGCCAGGGCCGCGGGGAGCACCCGCCGTTTTTCCATTTTTTCCCCTCCCGTTTCCGTTGCGGAGCGCTTTTCCGGGCTGGTCTCCGGCGGGGCGTCAATACCCTGATCTTCCAGGGCATTGTCTGCTTCCGGGGCTTCCGGGGCCTCCTGCGCATCCGCGGGCCCGGACTTGCCGGCGCTAATCTGGTTTATTACGTGGACATGCCTTTCAATGGTTTTAACGAAGTCAGGGAAAGAATATTCATCTTCAAAATGAATGGTGTAACTGGACTCGGCATCGATTCTCACAGACACGACCGGCATGGATCGTCCTTTAATTCCCGGTGCTTCAATCCTTTTCCGGCGATATGCTGGCGTCGTCCGTCATCATGATCGCGGTGACGCGGTCGATAGATTTTTTTACCTCGCTCTGCAGCTGGTCGACCTTTGTGCTCAGGTTATCGAGGCCTTTTGACATGTTCATTTCGTCATGGAGCTTTTTCTGGCTGGCAACAATCAGGGTGATGGTTCTGATATAGCTGTCGAAAACGGCGATGAACTCTTCGGTGGTGTATTCGTTTTTCAAATCAATAGTATACGAAGACCCCTCGTCAATTTTGATTGTGACAACGCTCATTTTCTCCCCTTCCTCCCGGATTGATCAACACTTTCCCAAACAGGAAACAAGCATTATATATAAAACATCCGCTTCGAATTCTATAAGTTTCTCGACAGAAATACCGATTAATTTTCCCCATGGCGAGCAAGTCATTGAAACTTCTCACCATCTATTGTATTTAAAGGCGCTCGATAAAGGGAGGTTCAACCATGCACAGGTCAAAACTCAGGTATCCTGCGGTCATGGCAGGCGCAATTTTACTGCTTTGCGTTTCCTGCCGGGGCATCGAAACACTAAAATTCCCCACGCCAAAAAACGATTCTTTCTACGTTATCCTCGACAAGTCCGGCTCCATGGCCGAGCCTTATAAAGGCGAGACGAAGTTCGCCGGCGCCAGGACCATCGCGGAGCGGATGGCCCTCTATGCCCCGGACAGGCAATTGAATGCGGGCCTGCGCACTTTCGGGGAGAATTACTTCGATTTCAACAACACGACCATGGCGTACGGGGTGACCCGTTTCCTGAAAGAGGAGTACATTAAAACCGTCCGCGGCCTCGGCGCCCCCATGGGCAACAGCGCCCTGCATTCGGCAATAAAGGCCGCCGGCGAAGACCTCAAAACGGTAGCGGGGCGGATTGCCCTGATAATAATATCCGACGGGACGGGAATGGGCGAGGCCGAGGCCAGCGCGGCCGCGGAGCTCAAGCGCCAGTTCGGCCCGCGGCTCTGTATATTCACCGTCCAGATAGGCGATGACGAAGGCGGGGGGAAGCTGCTCCAGCGGCTTGCCGGCGCCGGCCAATGCGGCATGGCCCTGAAGGGGGACGCCCTGGAGGGCGAGACTGAACTGAAGGGTTTCTGGGTGAAGGCGCTCCCGGAGGTCAAAAAGGCGGAACCGGCCCCGGTGGTCAAAATGGAAGAAAAAAGGCCGGCCCCGGAAGCCAGGCCGCACAAGGCGGTCCCGGCCCCGAAAAAGGTGTCCGCGCCCCCGGGCACCCTGACCCTGCAGGTGCTCTTCAGTTCCGGCAGCTCCGTCATCAAACGGGCATATTTTAACGACATAAAAAAAGTGGCTGACTTCATGAAGGAGTACCCGGACGTGAAGGTTGCCATCGAGGGCCACACCGACAATGTCGGGCAAATTTCCGCCAATATGAAGCTCTCGCGGCAGCGGGCGGAGGCGGTGATGAAACAGCTTGTCGGCAAATACGGGATCGACCCCGCCCGCATCAGGGCTGTCGGCTACGGCCCCAAGCGCCCCGTTGCCGGCAATGCAACTGAAAAAGGCCGGGAGAAAAACCGCCGGGTCGAGGCCCGCCGCATATCCCGTTGACATCCAGATGGAGAAGTCGAACCCCATGCGCAGTTCGGATATGACCCTCTATGACGCGATAAGCCGCAATGCCCTGCTCTATCCCCAACGGGAGGCGGTTGTCCACAACGGGGAGCGGCTGGATTGCGCGGAATTCAAAAGCCTTTGCGATCTCATGGCCGGATGCCTCCTCCTCGAAGGGGTAAAGAAGGGGGACCGCATAGCCGTCCTGAGCCGCAACAGCTCGAAATACCTGATGCTTTACGCCGCAGCCGCGAAGGTCGGCGCCATCCTGGTCCCCATCAACTGGCGGGCCCAGGCCCAGGAGATTGAACACATCCTGATCGACAGCGCCCCCCGGCTGGTCCTGGCAGCGGACGAATACATGGAAACGGCTCACGCGCTGGCGGGGAAAATGGGACCGGCCCCGAAATGCCTGGAGATGGGCGCTTTCGGCCGGTCCGCTGGCGGCTGCGCGGAAGAGCCCGCGCCGGCGGGCACCCCGGGTGACGGCTGCGTCCTGATATACACGGCGGCCGTGAGCGGAAAGCCCCAGGGGGCGCTCCTCAGCCAGGGGAACATCATCTCGTCCGGCGTCCAGCTCCTCGACCTCTACGGCCTGGGCCCGGAAGACTGCAATTTATGCTTCATCCCGCTGTTCCACATCGGCGGCCTTTCCATGTGCACCGCCATCATGCTCAGGGGCGGGAAAAACGTCCTGACTGACGGGTTCGACCCTGAAGAGGCCCTCGGCCTGATCCAAAGGGAGAAGGTCTCCGTCTTCTTCAGCTTCTCGCCGATGCTCAAGATGCTGGCGGACAAAATAGACGGCCATGACCTTTCGAGCGTCCGCAAGGTAAGCGGCATCGAATCCCCGGAGAATATCAGCCTTTTCTGTGACAGGGCCGGTAATGCGCGCTTCTATTCAACTTACGGCCAGACGGAATGCATGCCCGTCTCGGGCTGCCCCCGGGACGAAAAGCCGGGGAGCATCGGCAGGCCGGCCGTCCTGACCAGGGTGGCAATCCTCGATGACTACGGGCATGAGGTCCCCCCGGGGTATACGGGGAGATCTGCGTCCGTTCGCCGGCTGTCTTCGGCGGCTACTGGAACATGGCTGAAGATTCCGCCGGGGCGATGGGCGACGGCTGGCACCACACGGGGGACACCGGGCGCTTCGACTCCGAGGGCTATCTCTGGTATGGCGGGAGGAGGCCGGTGAAGGAGCTCATCAAGACCGGCGGGGAAAACGTCTATCCCGCCGAAGTGGAAAAGGCCATCCTGGCCCATGGCTCCGTGGCCGAAGCCGCGGTGTTCGGCGTGCCCGACCAGACCTGGGGCGAGGCGGTCGCGGCCCTGGTCGTAGTGAAAGAGGGCATGGCGCTGGACAAGGGCGAACTGCTCGATTACCTGGGCGGCCGGATTGCCGGGTACAAGAAGCCGCGGCACGTGATCTTTGCCGAAAGCCTCCCGAAGACTGCCCGGGGTGAGATCGACCGGGAGAAGATCAGGGAAAAACACTCAAAAATTTAGCCGTGCCTCCGGAGGGAAGAGTGGGGGAGAAAAGGGACCTTTACAGGAGCTACGGGCAGAAGCTGATAAGCCTTTTTGTCAGGCTCATGTTCTCCGGGGAGAGCTATTCCCTGACGGAGCTCTCCAGCCTGCTCGACTGCTCGAAGCAAACGGTCCTGAGGCTGCTCGGCGACATTACGAGGGCATACGGCGTTACCGTCGAGGAGGAGTTCCGGGAGCGGCGGAAGTACGTCAGGATCAAGCCGCCTCCCCGGCCGCTGAACCCCGCCCCGATAACCGATATGGAAATGCAGGTCCTGCAGATGTGCCGGGACTTCACTTCGCACCTCCTGGGCAAGCCGCTCTTCGAGGAGGCGACCCGCGCCCTTTCCAAGAGCCATGCCCTGCTGGAAGGCGACAAGACGGCCTCCGCGGGGCATTTTGCCTCGTTCCGCCCCGGCTGCATCGACTACACCCCTTACTACGGCCTGATCTGCACAATAATAGAGGCGATGGAGCGCCGGAAGATCTGCAGGCTCGTCTACCTGCCCATCATGGCGGAGAAGCCGCGGACCTATTACCTCAAGCCCCTCAAGCTTTTTTCCCACCAGGACACCGTCTACCTTCACGCCCAGAAGGCCAGGGAGCCGGGCAAGCCCTACCGGGAGGCGAAATACGACCCCCTGTTCGCCGTGCACCGCATGAAAAATGCGGAGATCACGGAGCGCAGTTTCGATTTCCCGGCGGATTATGATTTCGAGAAGACGTTCAACCGCAATTTCGGGATCATCAAGGAAAAGGCCTTCGCCGTGGAAATTGAGTTTACAGGCTGGTCCGCCCGCTACGTCAGCGAGAGGATCTGGAGCCCCGACCAGAAGATAAGAAAACGGGGGAAAGACAGGATAACCCTGGAATTCAGCGCTTCGTCAGCAGCGGAGCTGGTCTCGTGGGTTCTGTCGTTTGGCGGCGAAGCGAAGCTGATCAGGCCGGAAGCGATCCGGGACGCTTTGAAGCGGAAAATTCTCGCCATGGGCGGCAACTACGGCCCCTAGACGGACCGTCCTCCCGCCGAATTTTCAGCGGGGCCGCCCCGCACCACCCGGCAGCTCTTTAAAGGCCGGGGCCGCATCTGCACTCGAGCGGGGCCGATGCGAGTGCGCCTACAAGTTGATCTTGTCCAGCTCCTTGTAGTCTATTTCTATGGACCCCCCAACCCTCAACCCCCTGGTCTTCACAATGGGGAAGACCTCTTCGATGATCCGTGTAGCGGGCATCGTCGCTGTAAGTGTCCATGTCGAAGCCCCCCAGTTCATCGTTGAGGATCAGCACAGAACGGCCGTTGAGCTTGATATGCTCGATGAAGACGTGGGGGATATGCGTCGGGACCCTGTCCCATCTCATGTACGACGACTCGTACAGGTTCTTTCCCCTTACGTTCATGCCGTTCATCACACACCTCCCCCGGTCTTTTTCCCCAGCTTGATGCCGTTGACGTCGGCGAAGACACGGTAATCCCGGTCATTGAAGAAGGGGACTTCACCGGTCTTGCTCAATCCGCTCTTGCCCGTCTTGCGGGCGCGGTAAGTCTTTTTATTCTTGTGCAGCATTTTTCATTCCCTCCCTTTCAGTTTGATTCCGTTAACTTCAGCAAATACCCTGTAGTCCCGGTCATTGAAGAAGGGGATTTCCCCGGGCTTGCTGTTCCTGCCTTTGTCACCCTTGAGGCCGCGGTCTTGTCTTTTTTCCCTTTAACATCTCTCAAGCCCTCCCTTTTTATTTTTCTTTTCCAGCTTTCGGCTGCAGGATATGCCCGCATCCTTTGAATGGCAATAATGGCTGAGCGGGGGTAAATCGGGGATGCCGCACCCTCATTTTTTAATCCATCCAGGGCGGCCTATTGAACTCCCGCCGGCACTGTGCTACTGCTTTGCGGGACCGGGAAGCTTCGCAGGGGAACAAAACGCGTGTTCATATTGTCTAAAGACATTGAGAAGGGGAAGGCGGCCGAGCCGGATGAGGACTTTGAAACTGTCCGCAGGGTGCTCGCGGGCGACGTCGAGGCCTTCTCAACCCTGGTCAGGAAGTACCAGAAGAAGATGCTCAACACCGCTTACCGGATGACGGGTGATTACGAGGATGCGTGCGACATCGTGCAGGACTCCTTCATTGCCGCCTTCAAGGCCCTGAAGGATTTCAGGGGTGATGCCGTCTTTTCCACCTGGCTGACCGGCATCGTGATGAACAGGGCGAGGAACGTCCTGAAGCAGAGGAAAAGCGCCCGCGGCTCGCTGGTCGCGATAGGCGTGAAGGGCGAAGACGGGCCGGGCCTGGACATTGCCTCCGCCGGCGAGTCCGCCTTTGAGCGGCTGAGCGCCAGGGAAGTCCAGGCAGGCGTGCAGGAGTGCATCGGCACCCTCGACGAGGAGTTCCGGGAAGTCCTTGTCCTCAGGGACATCCAGGAGTATTCGTACAGCGAGATAAGCTCGATGCTGAAACTGGCCGAGGGCACCGTGAAGTCCCGCCTTTTCAGGGCGCGCGAGGCGCTCAGGGACTGCCTCAGGAAAAAGCTCGGGGGCTTGTGATGGATTGCAGGTTTTTCAAGGATAAAATGGGTCCCTACCTGGAAGGCGAACTTCCAGCCGGGGATTTGTCTGCCTTCAAGGGACACCTCGAAACCTGCCCGCAATGCCGGAAGGACCTCGAGGACCTGGAGAAGACGAGGGCTTACCTGGGCGCGCTCGAAGAGGTCGAGCCCCCCGCCTGGTTTGAGCAGAAGGTCATGGCCGGGGTGAGGGAGGCCCATGAGAGGAAAAGCGTGTGGCGCAGGCTATTCTACCCCCTTCACGTGAAGGTTCCGGTGCAGGCCCTGGCGACGATAATCGTGGTAGTTTTCGCGGTCCACGTGTTCAGGGACATGGAGCCGCAGATGAAATCGCCTTACCCGGTTCAGGCCCCGCCCGCACCGGCAGGTGAACCCGCGCAAAAACGCGAGGCAGCCCCGCCGCCTGTCTCACCCGCAAAAAAACCGGCCGCGCCCGCCGTCAAGGCCCCCGCGGTTCCGGCGGAAAAGCCCGCCATGGTTGCGGACGCTCAGCGGCAGGCCGTCCAGGCGGAAAAAGACGCGGTCTCCCAATCCGTGAGCCGTGAATATAAGGCTGCGGCCAAGCCGGATTTACCCGCGGCTGTCCCGCCCCTGGCGCCGGCCGAAGAAAAGCGTGCGCAGCGAGGCGGCGGCGCCTCCCCCGGCGGTCATGTCAAGCCCTGCCCCGCCCCCGGCCAGGCTGAAAGAAAGGTCGATGGCTGTCGGCAAACGGCTGGAAAAGAAAGAGAGCGAGGCCCCCGCGTCCCTCGACTATGCGCCCGCCGCGGCGAAAGGCAAATCATCAGTCGCCGAATATGCCAGGAGGCCTGCGTCCCAGGTCAGCCTCAAGATCCGGCCCCGCGATGCCGGCAGCGCCCCGGAAAAAATAAAACTCCTGCTCAGCGAATTCGGGGCCGTTAACATTTCAGCGAGCGCCGGCAAGATATCAGCAGAGCTGCCTGCCGACAGATGGAGCGGGTTTGCGACAGGGCTGACGCAGATCGGCGAAATAAAGGGATTCCCTTCCCTTCCGCCGGCAGCGGGCAGCGTGCGGCATTGCCATATCCATCGAGACCGATCCGAGCCCTTCCGACGCAAGGTAATGCCTTTTATAAAGAGCGCGCTTTAGTGGATTGTTTTACGCTTTACCGAGCCCCGGAGCGGCGTCACCGACCGCCTTAACCGGGATCTGTATAATCTCAGGGGTGCAGTCCAAGATATTGACGGGGCGTTTTTAATAGCTAAGGGCTGGTTACCGTATAGCAATTAATAACCGGTACCAGCCCTTTTCTCAATGACACTGATTATCGATGTAATGGCGCCTTTTGAAGCAGCTGCACCATTACATAATTCTTTTTGAAGAAATATACTCCAGTAACAGCTTTCCCTTTTCGTTTCGGATGGGACGCGCTTCAAGAGAGATTCGCAGTCGAATATGTTCGGGATTATAAGCTTCAGCCCATCCGGCGATCCCCCTGTAACGTAATAACAGGAGGGACCGACACATCCGCCAGTCGCTTCGGTTTATGCCGGAACGCGTCATTCTGAAGGCGCGACTGAGCTCCGGAGCGGTTTGCTGCGGAAGAGATCCTTCGTTTCGCTCAGGTTCGCGTCAACAAGCAGTTCGAAAACTGCCATGGCATTCTGCAGGTGCTTGCAATGACAGAATCTCGGTGTTCCGGAATTGAGATCGCTCGCTTCGCTCAGGATGAGCGTCAAACGAGAAATTAGAGATCCCGCCCTGTCATTTCTGAGACTACGACGAAGATATTTCTATGCTCCGGTATGCGATCTTCGACCTTCGCCGAGTTGTCATATGTCACGGTTCCATAGCCCATCAAGACATGAAGTTTATTGAAGATGTACCACCACTTGTTGATGGTGCTCGTCTGCAAGGGGCCACAAGCGGCAATGATTAGCCACTCGAGTTGATTGCTGCCGTACAAATCCGGATATTTCGACTGCACTTCCGTATAATGCAGGAAATTATCGTCCGGTGCACTTAAGACCCAACCATTGGCATTGGCGTGACCCGTATAAAACACGAAGTCAACATTGTCGACATAATAATTGTTGTTGAGCCGCCAATCTCGCTCCCACGCATTTGCATCGCCAAAATGGAACTTGCTTGTCCATCCGCGCGAGGTCATCACGTTTCGGAAGCCTGCCGCGTTTGCCGCACTCTGGGCAAGGCCGCCGCTGACGCCGATGAATTCAACACCAAACGTTTTATAGGATGTTTCCGCCCAGGCAGGCGTGACGAAGTCCCAACCTCCCTGCTTACCTTCGCTCATCACCTGGGGCAGGGGTGCATTGGGATTTCGCGGCGGCATTTGCTCAATCGGAGCGTGAAGGTCCATATTTAGTGGCTGCAATGATTGCATTCCTGAGGGGCACTTCTTCGTTGCCGATTTTTGCAGACCCCTTGACCACCCAGACCGGCGCCATCACATCCTGCTGTTCGGTCGATGACGGCAAAATAAGCAAGAGACGACTCCACACGAGAGAGATTCATCCCCGGTGCCGCGGATCGGAACTTCTTTTCTGCTTCAGCCTGAGGAAGGATATCTTCTTCAGGAATTGACTTTCTCAATGCCGCGCCATTGTCCATTGTAACCCACTACATCACCCTTATCGCCGACTGAAACCTTGAATTTGCCGCCGCCGCCCACCACAGGAAGCGAAACCGCTTTGCCGCCGCGATTCACGTTAACCTGCACGTCGTAATGCGCCTGAGCGTGCAATGTAAAAGGCTGTGACGCCAGGAGCGGTTGAGCCGGTCTTTGTTTCTGATATCCCTTGATAGCTCACACGCGAATGCTTTCCATCAACATTGGACAACAGTTTATGTCTTGTCATTCTGAGGAGCTTGCGACGAAGATTCTGTCTGCTCCGGTAGAGATCCTTCGCTTCGCTCAGGATGGCTTCAAAAAAGAAGTTAGAGAACTGCACTTGTCACTCGGAGGAGCTTGCGACGAAGAATTTCTCTGCTCGCGCAAGAGATCCTTCGCTTCGCTCAGGATGACGTCAAAAAAGACGTTAGAGAACGAATTATTTCAAGCGTTGGGACAGGCGGGAGGGGAGGGAATTTCCCGGAGAGCGAATCGGGGCTTTTGCCGCAGGCAAAAGACCTTGAGCCGGAGGGAAGTTCCCTGCACCTCCCGCCTAAACGTGCTTGAATTTATGGAAATATTTTTAAGCGTTATCGAGCCATCGGGATCACTGCAGCTCATTTTTGTTTTTAACGGCGGAAAAAAATCCCGGAACTTTTTCCCCTCCCCGTTTGTCTAACCTCACAAAAGCGAAAAAATTGCCAAAGGAGGTTGCGATGCGAACGGTTTACAATTCTTTAAAAGCGATCCTGTTGGTCCTGGTAACGCTGGCTTTACTGTCCCTGAGCCGGGCCCCGGCCCAGTCCGAGATTGGGGGGGCACCCGACAGTGCGGCGGACAGGACCCTTTCCCCCTACTTTTTTGTCCAGAGCGATGACCCGTCGACGGACCGGCTGCCCCTGAAGGCGACCTCCGCAAACGTCTCCATAGCGGGGGTGATCGCGGATGTCCAGGTCACCCAGGTCTACCGGAACACGGGCAAAAAGCCCATCGAGGCCGTTTATGTATTTCCGGGCTCGACCAGGGCCGCGGTGTACGGGATGAAGATGACCATCGGCAGCCGCGTGATCGAGGCCAAAATCAACAAGCGCGAGGACGCCAGGCGCGAATACGAGAAGGCGAAGAGCGAGGGCAGGAGCGCCTCGCTGCTGGAGCAGCACCGCCCCAATGTCTTCCAGATGAACGTGGCCAATATCATGCCGGGCGACGAGATCAAGGTTGAGCTCAGATACACGGAACTGCTCGTCCCGGCCGACGGCATTTACGAATTCGTGTACCCCGCCGTGGTCGGCCCGCGCTACTCGAACCAGCCCGCCGCCGCGGCCCCGGCCTCGGCCCAGTGGCTGGAGAACCCCTACCTGCACGAGGGGGAAAACCCGAACTACGATTTCGGCATCAAGGCTTCGATCAAGGCGGGCCTGCCGATCAGGGACGTCTCGTCCGTTTCCCACAAGATCAATACCGAATTCGACGGGCCGGCAAGCGTATCCATCGGCCTCGACGGCAAGGACAAATCCGCCGGCAAGAGGGACTTCGTCCTGCGCTACCGGCTCGCCGGGGACCGCATCGAGTCCGGGCTGCTGCTCTACCAGGGCGCCGACGGAGAACTTCTTCCTGCTGATGGTGCAGCCCCCGAAGCGCGTCAAACCGGAAAACATCCCGCCGCGCGAATACATCTTCATAGTCGACGTGTCCGGCTCCATGTACGGGTTCCCCCTCGACATCTCGAAAAAGCTCCTGGCTGACCTCGTGGGCAGCCTGAGAAGCACCGACAAGTTCAACGTGCTGCTGTTTTCGGGAGGCTCGACCCTGCTCAGCGAGGAATCGCTGCCGGCCACCAAGGAGAACATCGCGCTGGCGCTCAACCTGATAAACCGGCAAAGGGGCGGCGGCGGGACCGAGCTGCTTCCCGCATTGAACAGGGCCCTGGGAATCGGCAAGGCTGAAGGGTGTTCCCGGACCGTCGTGATCGCGACCGACGGATATGTTGCCGTCGAAGACGAGGTGTTCGACCTCATCAGGGCCAGGCTCGGCGAAGCCAACATGTTTGCCTTCGGCATCGGCTCGAGCGTGAACAGGCACATCATCGAGGGCATGGCGCGCGTGGGGATGGGCGAGGCCTTCGTCATCACCAAGCCGGGCGAGGCCCCCGAACAGGCCCGCCGTTTCCGGACTATAATTGAATCGCCCGTGCTCACGAATGTCAGGGCGGAATTCTCGGGCTTCGATGTCTATGATGTGGAGCCCCCGGCGATCCCCGACGTGCTGGCCGAGAGGCCCGTCGTGGTGTTCGGCAAGTGGAGGGGCGAGGCGAAAGGCTCGATCAAGGTCACCGGGACGACAGGTTCCGGGCCTTTCGCGGAAGTGATAGACGTGTCCCTGGCCAAACCATCCGCGGGAAATGCGGCGCTGCGCTACCTCTGGGCCCGCCACCGGATCGCGCTGCTGGGCGACTACAACAGCCTGCGCCGGGAGGACAAGCGGGTCGAGGAGATAACGGGGCTCGGGCTCAAGTACAGCCTGCTGACCGCCTATACCTCTTTCGTCGCCGTCGACAGCGAGGTGCGCAACAAGGGCGGGCAGCAGACAACCGTCAAACAGCCCCTGCCGCTCCCGGACGGGGTCTCCGACTACGCGGTCGGACAGTACAGGTCGGCCGGGATGGCTTATGCCCCGGCCTATGCCCCGGGCACGTTTGCCGCAGCGTCCCCAATGAAAGCCAAGGTCAACAAGGGCGGCAGCGGCTACTCTCCGCAGCAGGACACAGCGGTGAGGGAAAAATCGGAAGCCAAAGAAGACAAGCCGAAGATCGCCGTTGCCTCGATCAAGGTCACCGGCGCGCTTTCCAGGGAGGCCGTGCTGAAGGCCATTAATTCTCACCTCGAAGAGTTGAGGGCCTGCGGCAAGTTCAGGGGAAAGCTCGCGCTGAAATTGAAGATCGCCGCCGACGGGACGGTAAAAGAAGTGAAAATAACCGGGGCCGCGGACAGCACTCAGGAGAAATGCCTGGAACAGCTCGTCCTGGCCTGGCCCATGCCGACCGCCAAGGGCCCCACTTCGGCAAACATAGAGCTATCAGGCATTTAGAATGCTAAAACAGGTGAGGGCGGAATTGCTTCCGCCCTCATTAACATAAATGTTCAGCAGCAAGAATGGCCCTGATAAATCCTATAAAAAAATTTTGTAGTTCACTTTCAGGACTGCTGCCAGTTTTTTTGCCATATTTTTCCCAATTGCCCTTTTCCCGCATTCCAGGTCAGAAAGATATCCCTGGTTGATATCCAGTTTTTCCGCCAACTCCTTTTGGGTAAGCCCTTCCTTATGTCGAGCCCCGGAAAGGACAACTCCAGGCAATTCATCTTCAGAATATTCACGAAATGCTTCTCTCCAGGGAATGGATTCAGAAAACCCCATATCAGTTGCGGCCTTCATCAATGCATCTTCATTTTCTCTGGGCCCGATTAAAATAAGGCGGATGACTCCTTCACTTTTCAATATGGGGCTTTTTCGTGCGTGCCTGCATATGTCACCTCGACAATCCTGACCTTCTTATCTCTCACTTCCCATACAGCTACGTATGCTGGTTTCCCTTTCTTTAAATGGCAATGATGTACATCCTTGGACAATTTGCTGTAATTGGGCCAATTTCCTCTTACCGGGCCGCAAATCTCAATTTCTCTTACGAGAGCGATTAAGCTATGTTTTACATCTTCCGGCAAATTCGCGTTTGCAACGCACCGCTTTACAGAAACATTCCAAAAAAATTGATGTTTTTGAACCTCTTCTTTTACGGCCATTTTATATACCTATTTTGGGTATATTGTCAATATATTTTGGTGGGTAATTCGAGTCACCTATTTACGTCCGAATACAGATGTTGTCAACCCTTCATTATATCAACTTTTACAACAATCACATTTAGTGCACATAAACAGCCATTTGTGATAATAAGTCACTGACTATTCCAAAGACGGTCCCTTGCAGGGATTCGGGAGTGCGCCTGTAATTGAATGCGATCTGGGTCATCCTGATAGCGGCCAGTGCCTTGTTCGCGGTATTGAGCGGCTCGGTCAACGAATTCACGAAGTCAATATTCGATGCCGCGAAGAGCGCGGTGGAGGTGTCGCTTTACCTGCTCGGGATAGTTGCCCTGTGGCTGGGCATAACCAAAATAATTGAAGACTCCGGCCTGATCTACAGCATCTCGAGCGCCTTCCAGCCGCTCCTGTCAAGGGTCTTCAGGAAAATCCCGGCGAACCACCCCTCGATAACTTCCATCACGCTGAACTTCCTCGCCAATATGTTCGGCCTGGGGAACGCCGCGACGCCCCTCGGCATCAAGGCGATGCAGGACCTCCAGGAGCTCAACCCCGACAAGGACAAGACCAGTTTCGAGATGATGCTCTTCATCGTCCTCAACACGGCGAGCATCCAGATCATCCCCTTCACCGTCATCGGCATCCTCGCGGATTACGGGTCGGCCAACCCGTCCGCCATCATCCTGCCGACAATTATAGCGACAGTCATTTCCGCCATAACAGCCGTCACAATACTGTTCATCTTCAGGAAGATAGCCAAATGAACGTGATGTCGACAATCTCGCAGCTCATCATACCGCTGTTCATCCTGTTCGTGGTCGCATACGGCGTCTTCAGGAAGGTCCCGGTCTTTAACTCCTTCGTGTCCGGGGCAAAGGACGGGGCGGCTGTCGTCCTGAAAATATTTCCCTACATACTGGCGATCTTTGTGGCCATAAAGTGCTTCCAGGCCTCCGGGGCTTACGGCGTGATGAAAGGCGCCCTCGCCCCTGTTTTCGGGCTGTTCGACATCCCGGTGGATGTGCTCTCGGTCGCTATTATCAAGCCCCTGTCGGGCAGCGCATCGCTGGGCGCGTTCACGGAAGTGATCAAGACCACGGGCCCTGACTCAATCGCCAGCAGGATTTCCGCCATCATCATGGGCAGCGCGGAAACGACTTTTTATATCCTTGCCGTCTACCTGGGGGCCGTGGGGATCAAAAAAACCGGATACCTCGTCCCGGTCTGCATCATCGCGGACATAATCGGGATCGTTGTTGCCGTGGCCGTGGTTAAACTTTTTTTCTAATCACGTAAAAAAACTACAGCGTGAGGAGCGGGCGGGATTTATTCCGGAGGGCTGATTTGGCCGACTTCACAATTCGACGGATTATGTCATTATGCAACTGCGGTGGCGTGAAGCGGACACAGACCGCAGGAATGAAGCCCGACCGCTCCGGGGGCTCGGTAAGGCTTAAAATAATTCCATAAACCAAAGCACGTTTTGGCGGGAGTGTCAGGGAACTTCCCTCCGGCTCAAGGTCTTTTGCCTGCGGCAAAAGCCCCGATTCGCTCTCCGGGAAATTCCCTGCCCCTCCCGCCTGACCTAAACGCTTAGAACAAGAAATATAGAATGCAGCAGAGACTGTAGCGTGAGGAGCGGGCGGGATTTATTCCGGAGGGCTGATTTGGCCGACTTCACAATTCGACGGATTATGTCATTATGCAACTGCGGTGGCGTGAAGCGGACACAGACCGCAGGAATGAAGCCCGACCGCTCCGGGGGCTCGGTAAGGCTTAAAAAAGATTCCATAAACCAAGGCGCGTTTTGGCGGGAAAATGGCGGTGGTGTGATGTGCAGGATGATCGGGATAAAAAGATACAGTTATGAAAAGCACCGGGATTTCCTGCTGGCCCTGGCGGAACTCGCCAGGGAGGGGCGGGTCCCCGAAGGCGCCAAATCCGGCCACACGGACGGCTGGGGGATAGGCTATTACAGGGACGGCGGGGCCGTGCTGCACAGGAGCGCCGCGTCCATTTTAAATGAACCCGAGGCCCTGGAGGAACAGATGCGGCGGGCCGACGGCAGCCCGGTCGTGATCCTGCACCTGCGCAAATCCGCCTGGAAAGGGACGACGGCAGTCGAAAACTCGCACCCTTTCGTCCTGCGCAACCGGCTTTTCGCGCACAACGGCACCATTTACAATTACCGGTACCTCCTCGACAGCATCCCGGACGGCGGCGGTTTGAAAAAGGCCCTCGACTCGGAAGTCTTTTTCCATTACCTGCTCGGAAATTGTGATGGGGGAGACAAGCTCCGGGACTGTTTCAATCGCGTCATTAAAACCTGTTCCTACTCCTCCCTCAACTGCCTAATGAGCGACGGGATGCGCCTTTACGCATTCCGGGAATACACCCGCGAACCGCGTTATTACTCCCTGTACCACGCACGCTGCGGCGGCTCGGACCTGGTCTGCTCGGAACGGGCGCCGGCGGGATTGGACTGGAAAATGCTGGGGAAAAGGGAGCTGCTGATCGTGTAAACCGACCAGGTTCCGGCCAGTCCGCTGCGTGTTTGTCATTCCCTGCGCCCGCCGTCTCCATATTGACACCTGCCGGTCAAATAACCATAATTACGGGGGTTCAGGACGGGGTCTCCAAGATGAAAAAATATATGGACTCACCGGCAGTCTCCGGGGATGCGCTCATGAATGACATGTGGCTGCTGGCAGACCAGGCCTTCTCGCGCACCTCCGGCGCCCCCCTTGTCGAGGGCAATCATATCCGCCTGCTGAAAGATGCCACCGAAAACTACCCGGCATGGCTCAATTCGATCGGCGCCGCGAAGAGCCACATCCATTTCGAGAGCTACATAATCCGCGATGACGAAGTGGGGAGGAAGTTTGCCGACGCCCTCATGGCAAAGGCCCGGGAAGGCGTCCGCGTGCGGCTGATCTATGACTGGATGGGCAGCCTCTGGAAAACATCGAACAGCTTCTGGGAGCGCCTGCGTAAGGGCGGGGTCGAGGTCCGCTGCTACAACCCGCCCCGCCTCGCCTCACCATTCGGGTGGCTGAGCCGCGACCACCGGAAAATGCTCGCGGTGGACGGCAAAATCGCCTTTGTGTCAGGCCTGTGCATCGGCCGGATGTGGGCCGGCGACCCCGAACGAAATATCGAACCCTGGCGCGACACCGGCATAGAGGTGCGGGGCCCGGCACTCGCCGATATAGAGAGCGCCTTTGCCCGCATCTGGGCCATGACCGGCGACCCCATGCCCGCAGGCGAACTGCCGGCCCGCGGCGAGCTGGCGCGCGAGGGCGAAATGGCGGTCCGGGTCGTGGCAAGCGAGCCGGCCACGGCGGGGATGCTCCGCCTCGACCAGCTCGTCTCAGCCCTGGCTAAAAAGCGCCTCTGGCTGGCCGATGCCTACTATACCGGGACCGCCCCCTACGTCCAGGCGCTGCGCTCCGCCGCCCGCGGCGGGGTCGACGTGCGGCTGCTTGTCCCCGGCGGCAGCGATGTCCCCATACTCAAACCGCTGTCGCTGGCCGGGTACAACCCCCTGCTGGAAGCGGGGGTGCGGATCTTCGAGTGGAACGGCGCAATGATGCACGCCAAGACCGGCGTGGCCGACGGACGCTGGGCCCGCGTGGGTTCGACCAACCTCAACGTCTCGAGCTGGCTGGGGAACTGCGAACTTGACGTGGTGGTCGAAGACGAGCCCTTCGCTCAGGAAATGGAAGCCATGTACCTCCGGGACCTGGAAAACTCCACGGAAATAGTCCTGCATGCCCGGCACTGGACACGTTTTTTCCGGGAGCACCGCCGGCGTCTCAGGGCAGGGAGCGGCGGAAGCGCCGGCCGGGCCGCAGCAGGGGCGGTCCGCATCGGGAACGCCATGAGCGCGGCCTTTACGAACAGGCGCGTCCTCGAGCCGGTCGAATCGCGCCTCATGGCGGCATCGGGCGGGCTGCTGCTGGTCCTGGCCGCCCTGTTTGCGCTGTTCCCGCCCGCCCTCCTGTACCCGATCATTTTCATATTCGTCTGGCTGGGGACAGTCCTGCTTTATAAAAGCTGGAAGCTGCACCGGGAGGGGAAAAGGAAAAAAGGCTTGCCCGGCCCGCCCCGGATTGCCGGCGAGGGGTAAACGCCGCTGAAAACGGGAGGCCTTGTGTGCCACTGTAAGCTGGTTAAGGTAACCCGGCTATGTAGGATAATCTGTTCAGGAAAACCTTACCTTGTCCTAAGCCATCTTGTATTCATCGTCCTAGATATATTCAGCGTTTGTCCTATTTTTTAAAACATTGCAATAAACTGGCCTTTTGGTAACCTGTTTGAAGAAAATACGAACCGCAAGGTGGCTGTAAAACGGATGCCCCATTAATTATCGAATTTAAGACAGTTGACCTTGATTTATGGGGAATTCCTTATAGATAAACGGTAACCCATCAATTAATACTCAATCGTTTATTTCGTATTCTTTTTTAAGTCCAGGGAGCCCGGCAAATGAGGCGCATTTTACCTGTATCTGCGATTGTGGTGGTCTTCCTTGTGTGCGCCGATGTCTCCATCGCGTCGGAGATCACGCTGCCCGGGAACACGCCCGCCCAGGTGTTTTTCAGCCCCGGGGGCCGCTTCGCGGATGTAGCCATAAAAAATATTTCCGAGGCAAGATCGGAGATCCTCATTCAATCCTATTACTTCGGCTCGTTCCCCGTAGCCGACGCGCTTATTGCCGCGCATAAAAAAGGCGTCAAAGTGGCGCTGATCGTGGACAAGTCCGACAGGGCCGAGGGTATTACACCGGGCGTCAAGATGTCGCAGGAGGGGATACCGGTCTTCCTGGACAACAAGCACTCGATCGCCAACAACCGTGTCATGATTATAGATAAGAAGAAAGTCTTCACGGGGTCTTTCGACTTCAACAAGGCATCCGAACAGATGATCGCGGACAATCTCCTGGTCTTGGAATCGCCGGAACTGGCTAACCTGTACCGGGAAAACTGGCTGAGCCACCGCGAACATTCAGAAACTTATTAGGTGATTTAATGACCAGGAACAAAATTGCAGCTTTCGTCATTGTCGTCATAGCCATCGCCGGCCTGGGCCTTGCCATCGCCCAGGGCAGGACCGGGTCAGCCAACTATTCGGGGTTCACCGACGGACAGCTTCTCCAGGAGGCCGCTGATTGCAGTTCGTTCCAGGTCATCATGGGGGAACTGGCTTTGAAGCAGGCTGCCGGGAAGGATTTCAAAAATTACGGCGGGGAAATGGCGGCGGCGCACGGGCAAATCTACCGGGACCTGGAAAAGATGGCCGCCGCGAAGGGCGTGAAGCTCACGCAGGCTATTGACCCGGTCCGCCAGAACACGGTGAAGTATTACTCGCAGGAATACGGCGCCGCTTTCGACAGGAATTACATCAGCCTGATGGTTGATGAGAACATGCGGAGTGCCGGGCTGTACCGGTACATGGAAAAGAACGCCAGGGACAAGGACATACGGGAATTTGCAGGCCGCGTTGCACCAAACCTGGAAGGTTACGCGAAAAGGGCTGAAAGGATCCTTGCCGACCTCCCATTCCCGTTTTTGAAGTAGGCAAGCGTCGGGTCGAGGAACTCTCGAGCTCATTGTTCAAACAACGAAATTTACAAAGACAATTCGAAGGAGGCTATTATGGAAAATGAAGAAAAAAAAGGCGTAAGCCGCAGATCGGTATTGAAAGGGGCCATGGCCCTGGGAGCGATTGCGGCGGGCGGCGGTGTCGCTCTTAACCTGGCGACCCCCGGGACGGCAGAGGCTATGGTCAAGAAGATGCCCAAAAAATGGGATGAGACATGGGACGTAATCGTGGTGGGTTCGGGTTTTGCGGGCCTTGCCGCGGCGGCTGAGGCTGCGGGTGCGGGCGCCAAGACATGCATCCTGGAAAAAATGCCGACCTATGGCGGCAACTCCATTATCAACGGCGGCGTTTACGCGGCCTGGGACAGCGACCTCCACCTGAGGCAGAAACTGAACCTCGGCGACGACAGCCCCAAGCAGCACTCGGATGACACCCTCAAAGGCGGCGACTTCTACAATATCCCCGAACTGGTGAATGTTATGACCAGCGGCGCTGACCGACGCCCTCAACTGGATGATGAAAGACGGCGGCGCGAAGCTCAGGGAGTCGGTCACCCGCGCCGGCGGGCACACCGCGTACAGGACCCACACGGCATCCATCATGGTGGGCCGCGAATTCACCGAGGCCCTGAGGAAAATCTGCGAAAAGAAAGGCGTCAAGCCCACCCTGAATTCCGCCGTCACCTGGATCTGGCGCAAAGATGCCGACCCCAAGAGCCCGGTCCTCGGAGTTGAAGTGAAGAGGGGAAGGAAGGTTTTGAACCTGCGCGCGAAGAAGGGCGTTGTCCTGGCTTCGGGCGGTTTCAGCTGGGATATCGACATGAGGCTGCGGCACAACCCCAGGCTGGTGAAGGAATTCAACTGCACCAACCACAAGGGCGCCACAGGCGAGATGATCCGTTACGCCCAGGCCGTCGGGGCCGACACCCTGCAGCTGAACTTCATCCAGCTCTATCCGTTTGCGGAGCCGGAAACCGGGATCCTTGACCAGCCGGCGGTCTACCCCTTCAACGGCCCCGGCTACGGGATCATTTACGTAAGCAAGGAAGGGAAGAGGTTTGTCAACGAGCTGGAGCGCCGCGATGTCTGCGCGTTTGCCCAGATCAACCTCGGCCCGAACGCGAAGCCCACGTACTCGATCTTCAACGAGCCGATGATTACAAAGATGGGCGGCACGAAAGAGGACGTCGAATCCGGTATGAAGAAAGGCCGTTTCATCCAGGCAGCGACAATCCCCGAGCTGGCCAAAAAGCTTGGTATGCCGCGAGGCAAACCTGGTCGAAACCGTAAACAAATACAACAAGTATATTGAACAGGGCAAAGACCCCGATTTCAACAAACCCATAACGAAGGTCATGATACCCCTGGTCGAAGGGCCCTTCTACGGCCTGGCCCAGTGGCCCGCCGTTCACCACTGCATGGGCGGGGTCCGGATCAACAAGAATGCCCAGGTCATAGATGTTTTCAACCAGGCCATCCCGAACCTGTTCGCGGCGGGTGAAGCGACCGGCGGAGTCCACGGCTCCAACCGCCTCGGCAGCAACGCCATTCCCGACTGCGTGGTCTTCGGCAGGGTTGCGGGGAAAAGCGCGGCAAAAGCCTAAATCCAAAAGACTGGGGGCTGTGTAGATGCAGCCCCCATTTATAACGAGGAAAGTCCGCATGAAAAAAATCCTGATTGTACTAATCGGAGTTTTAACACTGCTCTTCCTGAATGGGTTGATAGTCGGGGAGAATGCCGCAACTGCCGCCAAGGCCGCCAAGCCGGCTGCGTCGGCAAAACAGGCATCCTGCAAATCCTGCCATTCGGATTTCTCCGCAGTGCTTCCGAAAAGCCACCCGGCTGTGAAAGGCACCGAACTCGGTTCATGCACTTCCTGCCACAAGCCTGACTTCTCGGGCAAGGCGGCAAAGAACGCCTTCTCCACCCGCATGCACATGGCACATCTCGGCGAAAAGGCAAAGCTGGACTGCACGGCATGCCACACCTGGACGCCGGGCAAGACCTTCGGGCTGAAAGGCGTCAAGGGCTCCTGGGGAGCAGTATCGAAAGAGGATATGAAGCTGCTGAAGGAAACTTTCGAGTCCTGGGGAAAATCACAGAACATGGACAACCTGCATGCGAAAGGCGAACATAGATTGCATGGGCTGCCATGGAAAGGATATTCCCAAGCCGGATTCGACAGTGGAAAACCAGCGCTGCCTGGAATGCCACGGGCCCATGGATAAGCTGGCCAAGAAGACTGAGCCCAAGGATTTTGCCGGACCGCAACCCGCATAAATCCCACCTGGGGGATATCGCCTGCACGGTGTGCCACAAGGGGCACCAGGAGTCGAAAGTTTACTGTCTCGACTGCCACAAGAATTTCAAGATGAGCATCCAGGGAGCGAAGAACTAGATCTCAGATTTAAGATTAGAGATTGGAGGGAAGGGCCGGCTTATGCCGGCCCTTCTTCATTTTATTCACACCCCGTTAATGCGGTTCGGACGTTCGGGAAACACAGAGCAATCCAGTTCGTTTCCTGAGCCGACAATGGAAAACATGTCAGTCCGATATCGCCTGGGAAACCGTCCTATGCCACGAGCTTTCAACATGAACCCATACTTTAAGGAATGGAAAGAAGTTACTGAAATTAAAGTGAGTTATCTTTTGCTTTTTTAAATAAGCAAGCAGGACACCGACAAATGCCAGTATCCCGATGTCGGCCTGCCATACGAGGGCATAGGAGCCACAGCGGTCATAAATCATTCCGGCGGCCAGGGGGCCGATGCAGCCCCCGATGCCCAGGAAAAGCGTGAGCATGCCGTAAACCCGGCCCATGTCGGCACGCCCGAACCGGTCGGCTATCACGATGGGCAGCATCGGCGCAAGGCAGCCGTAGCCGAAACCGAAAACAAAAGAATATACATAAAGGACCTCAATGGAATCGGCCCCCAGCAGGATAAAAAGCCCGGCCAACATGAAGGTCACCCCGATCACTGCCGAGTATTTCACGTCGCGGATCCTGTCGCTGAGCCAGCCAAAGAAAAACTGGCCCAGGAAACCCGCAAAACCCACTACGCTAAGAGATGCGGCAGCGGCAAGTTTCTCGACGCCCCTGTCTTGGGCATAAGCAACCTGGTGCACGAAGACCGACATCAGCGTCATAACCGCCAGGCCGAAGCCGATGGCCATGATCCAGAAGCGCCTGTCCGCAAACATTTCCCCGTAAGAGATCCCGGCCGGGGAGCTGTCCCGTGGCGATTCGTCTATTCTCAGGACGCTCGCCGGGCCGGTCTCCCCGTCGGGGAGTAGCCCGCACGACTCGGGGCTCTCCTTTCTCATCAGGAACTGGGCCAAAACCAGGGCGACCAGGAACAAGGCTCCAATCAACATGAAACCGGCGCGCCAGTCAAAATTTTTTACGATGAAACCGGCGGCGGGACTGAGCAGGATGGTCCCGAAACTCACTCCCATCGACGATATGCCGATCGCCGTGCCCCTTTTTTTATGAACCATTTGACGGCAAAACAGTTCATGACAACAAGCCCCAGTCCGGCAGACCCCGCCCCGATGAACACTCCGTATACGATATAGAATTGAAGGGGTGTCCTTACCAGGCCCATGAGGGCGAAACTCAGCCCTGCGAGCAGGGCGCCCGCGGTTATGACCCGCAGCGGGGCAATGCGGTCGATCACGCGGCCGAGAAAAACGGCGCATACGGAATAGGCCAGGATGTTTATCGAAGCGCCCGTGGAAACGACCGAACGGGACCACCCGTACTCGTCGGAAAGCGGCTTGACGAAGACCCCGAAACAGTAGCGCGCCCCGTAGTTGACGGCCAGGATGAGAAAAGTGCCGGCTATGACGTACCAGCCCCAGTAGATGCGGCCCCTTCCACCCATGCTATGGTTTTTTCCCGAAGCGGGACAGGACATAATAAGTGAATCCCGGCAAATGCCTCTTCAGGAACACCGCCGCCTTCCCGTGCAGGGTGACCACTTCCATGCGCTTGCGCCCGTGGAGGGCAGCCGCTATCCGGCGCGCCGCCTCTTCCGCGGGGAGCTGCAGCCACGGCGGGACATAGTCGCGGACTTCGGGGCGGAAGACGCCTTTCCTGTCCACTTTCCTGAGTTCCGAGGCGACGAAACCCGGCACAATGAGAACCACTCCCACGCCCTGCTTTTTCATTTCCAGGCGGAGCGCATTCGCAAACGAGTGGACCGCCGCCTTGCTCATGCAGTACGCCGATGCCCCGGCAAGCGGCAGGTAGCCGTTGACGCTTCCTATTATCCCGAGGCACCCCTTTGTCTTGACCAGGTACGCCCTTGCGGCCTGGGCGGTCCTGATGACCCCGAAGACGTTCGTCTCGAACTGCCGCCGGTAATCGTCCATCGTGAGTTTTTCCACCGGCCCGGCCACGCCGAAACCCGCGTTGGCCACGACATAATCCATCTTCCCGAAAAAATCCCCGGCCTCTGCGAGGGCCTTCTCAATGTCGCCTTCCCTGGCGACGTCGCAGGTGATCGGGAGGGCGGCGCGCCCCATCCCGGCAATCTTCTGCGCCGCTTCTTCGAGCCTCTCGCGGCGCCGGGCGCACAGGGCCACGTCGCCGCCCTCCCTGGCGATCTCCAGGGCCAGCGCGGCCCCGATACCCGAAGATGCCCCCGTGATGAGTGTAACCGTACCTGAAAATTTTCCCATATTTTTACAGCCCCGTTGATTTGAAATAAATGAACTCGTGGATCGCCCTGGCCACACCGGTCCTGACGGCGGTCTCGCGGACCGCTGCCGCGACGGCCTTCTGGACTTTTTTGCTGAAGACGCTCGGGATGATGTAATCCTCCATGAGCTGGTCCGGCTCCACGCTTTCCGAGATCGCATGGGCGGCGGCGAGGAGCATTTCCCGGTTGATTACCCGGGCGTGGCAGTCGAGCACCCCCCGGAAAAGGCCGGGGAAGCACAGCACATTGTTTATCTGGTTCGGGTAGTCGGACCTGCCTGTGGCCACGATGCGGGCGTACTTCCCCGCCTCCTCCGGCATTATCTCCGGCGTGGGGTTCGCCATGGCGAAGACAATCGCGTCTTTCGCCATTGTCTTGATATCCCGGGAATGGAGCAGGTTGCCTTCGGAGACGCCCAGGAAAACGTCCGCGCCTTTCAGGGCATCGGGCAAGGCTGCCCTTGACGAGCCCGCGGTTGGTCTTCGCCGCAATCTCCTCTTTCACGGGGTTCATGTTTTCCTTCCGCCCCCGGTAGATGGCGCCGCTGCGGTCGCAGCCGATGATGTTCTCGGCGCCCGCGGCCATCATGAGATTGATCGCCGCGACGCCCGCCGCGCCGACCCCGTTCACCACGATCGAGATTTCCCCCAGTTTCTTGCCGACCACCTTCAGGGCGTTGAGGAGGCCCGCCAGGATCACGACGGCGGTGCCGTGCTGGTCGTCGTGGAAGACGGGGATCTCGAGGATCTCCTTGAGGCGCCTCTCCACCTCGAAGCAGCGGGGGGCCGAGATGTCCTCCAGGTTTATCCCGCCGAAACCGGGGGCTATCCTTCTCACCGTTTCGACTATCTCGTCGGGGATTTTCGTGTCGAGGCATATCGGGAAGGCGTCGACCCCTCCGAAAGTCTTGAACAGCAGCGCTTTGCCTTCCATCACCGGCATGGCCGCCTTCGGGCCGATGTCGCCCAGGCCCAGCACCGCCGTGCCGTCGGTGACGACGGCCACCGTGTTTTTCTTTATCGTCAGGTCGTAGGCGCGGTCCGGGTCCTCGCGGATCGCGTTGCAGATGCGCGCGACACCCGGGGTGTACGCCATGGACAGGTCGTCGCGGGTCGCCAGCGGTATCTTGCTGCGGATCTCCATCTTCCCCCCGGCATGGGCCAGGAAAGTGCGGTCGGCGACGTTGAGGAGCTGGATGCCGCTTATTCCCTTCACGGCGTTGAGGATCTTCTCCAGCATCGCCTGGTCGGAAGCATTGACGACCACGTCGCGGATGATGCTGCCGTTTTTGAACCCGACGATGTCCACCGAGCCCAGGTTGCCCCCGGACTTGCCGATGGCGGAAACAACTTTGCCGAGCATGCCGGGCTTATTGGTCAACTCAATGCGCATTATGATGCTGTAGCTTGCGCTTGTCGTCTTGATCATTGCTCCCTCCGGTATCTGTCAATGCCCTCCGGGCCGGCTTGCCGCACCGTTCAACGCGACTATGATTTAGCATATTCCAGGGAAAATTTTCTGCCCTTTTTTCGTGGCACCGGCCCCTTCTCTTCTGGTAGATTGCCGTGATTAATCGAGGAAAATACCTGGGGTACATGAAAAGAGAATTCAACCTTAAAATCCTGCTCCTGCTCTCCCTGGGGCACATGGTGACAGACATATACCAGGGCGCCCTCCCGGCCATCCTGCCGTTCCTGAAAGACCACCTCGATCTCTCATACACGGCGGCCGGGGCCATCCTCATGGCGGCAAACTTCACGTCCTCCCTGATCCAGCCGGTTTTCGGCTACCTGTCCGACAAGAAAGAGAAGGCCTTTCTGCTGCCGCTGGGATGCCTGATGGCGGGTATCGGCCTCACGCTCCTGCCCCTGGCTTCGGCTTACTTCTGGACGCTGGCCCTGGTCGTGGTCAGCGGGCTCGGGATTGCCTCGTACCACCCGGAAGGGTACAAAACCGCCTCCTATTTCACGGGGGAGAGGCAGGTCACCGGCATGGCGTTTTTCTCGGTCGGCGGAAACATGGGTTTCGCCATCGGGCCGATCCTGGCCATCTACCTGATCACATACCTGGGATTTCAATACCTGCCCCTGATGATCCTGCCGGCAATCGGGTTCGTTGCCCTGATCCTTGCCTCCTGGAAGAAGATCCATTCGCAAGCCGATGGCGCCAGGCAGGCCGCCAGGGCCGCAGCCGGGGCGCAAGTGGAAAAGGTCTACCTTACCCTGGCCACCCTGGTCGGCATAGTCGTGGTCCGCTCCTGGACACAGCTCGGGCTCATGACCTATATACCCTTTTACTACATCAACCACCTCAAGGGCGACCCCCTGTATGCCGGCCAGCTCGTGTCCGTTTTCCTCCTCGGCGGCGCGGCCGGCACCCTGCTGGGCGCCCCGCTCGCCGACAGGTGGGGCCACAAGTTCTACCTCAGCGTTACCATGCTGCTGTCCTCGGCCATCCTGCCGCTCGTTTTCCTGCTGCAGGGGCCGTTCCTCTTCCTGGCAATGGGGGCCCTCGGGCTCGTGATGATTTCGACTTTCTCGGTCACCATTGTCATGGCGCAGGCGCTGATGCCCGGCAGCCTCGGGATGGCATCGGGCCTGATGGTCGGCTTTGCGATAGGCGCGGGGGGCGTATGCGTCACTCTCCTGGGGGTGCTGGCAGACAACTTCGGCGTGCCCTTCGCCCTCAAGTCCATCTCAGTCCTGCCCCTTGCGGGCTTCCTGCTGAGTCTGACCCTGTCGTACAAGTCCCCCCGGCACGGCCCCCTATGAAGAACTAATAATGTTCATTCAATAATCTATTTACCCGGTTGACGACAACCGGACTTAAAAGAATGCTCGAATGATCTTCCGGGAAACCGAATATGCGTTTGCCGGTAACCGAAAGGCGCCCGGTCCATACCGCACGAAATAAGCGATTACCTTATCCCCCCCGGGAGAATCCTTTACCAATATTACTCCCACCGGTTTTTTCCCGGCAGCACCTGTTACTTCACCTCGAGTTCAACCGTATTTTCTATTTGTTTCGCATCTTTCTTGATGTGAGGAGACTGCAGCCGGCAACACGAATGTCAGCAGCAATGTGACCAGGGCAGCCGCAACTGGCAAGATGGGCTTCTCAATATATTCTCTTTGTTTGATCATGAATTTCGCTGCAAGTTTTTTCCCAAGCTTCGGCCTTATTGGTCCAGGTGGAAATTCAGCGGGACGTATGTGTAGGGCACCTGGATATAATTGAATATTTTCGTTTCCCATAACGGCTCCAGGATTTTCCCGATATTCAACCCGACTCCAACATAGATTGTTCGACCGCGGCTGTCATGTCCTGCCGCCGGATCGTAATCATCATATCCCCGGGCGTAATAGCCGACCTGCAACTCAAAATACTTCAGATGCGTATCCTTGAAAGCATCAAAACCATCCATTTTGGCGGCAAGAACAAATTTCTGCCGCCTGTAATCCGTGGTTATGTCACGTTTATGCTCTCCTCCCTTGAAAGGGTCATATTCCAGGCGAAAATCAATTTTTCTTGACACTTCCGGATATTTGACCATGACGTAACCTATAGCAGCGCCAACTATGTTGAACAGTTCGTCCTGATAGGAAAAACCATATGAACTGAAAGAGTCCCCGATTTCAATCAGGGTCTGTATTCCTAAAGAAGACAGGCATCCTATTCTGATCGCCTGCTCCTGGTCGTATCCCCAACGCTTGTACTGGTAAGAGAACAGATGGCTCAGAGCGTATGAGAAATACATATGCCCGAATTTATCGACACCCCCTTCCGGAGTATCTTTCCCAAACCACCCCTCATTGCCGGTATGGGGGGACCGCTCTCCGTAATCCCATTCCAAGACACCCCAGGTCAGGACAGCGGCCGCGGCCGCGGCATTCAGCAGGAGAGCTTTATCTTCTTTGGAGAGGCCTTTATCCGCTGCAGCATCATTATCTTTTGCCGCCGCAGGAATACCTGAACCGAGAAGAAAAATTAAAACCGCAACGGAGGCGAATATTCGAGTCCAGGTTGTCATATCATATTCCGTGATTTATTGAGCAGAGCCGTTTCTTCCGATACGCAAGGTTGATATTGTGCTTTTCTTCGTTGGTATAGAAATGATAATAACGGTTATGCACCTCAAAAATCAACTCTATGCTATGCAAGGAGCTCTCAGGGAAAAACGGACTCGGGAGGTTTGGTAATCTTGATCACCGGGGAGAAGGACTATGACCGAAGCTGAATTGATCACGCCGGAAGAGGCCTATCCAAGGGTGAAGGCAGGGAAAGCGGTCCTTGTCTGTGCCTACAACGATGACGAGGCTTTCAAAAAGCACAGGCTGGAGGGGGCAATATCGTACGGCGATTTTTCGTCCCGGGCCCCCGAATTTTCAAAGGACCAGGAAATTATTTTTTACTGCGCCTGACCTCGCGAAGCCACTTCCGCCGGTCGGGCGGGGGAATACCTGAAGAAAGGGTACGTCAATGCCAGGGCGCTTAAAGGCGGTGTTGAGGCCTGGAAAAAAGCCGGGTACCCCTTGAGCTGAAACTCAACCCGGGCATCGCCGTCGTCTTAATCGCCCCTGAGCCGTTTCGCGGGGACAGGCGCATCTACGGGATAGACGGGATTGGCCAGGGACCACCAGCCCGGCGTCTGCTCGGCGGAAAATACTATCCGCGTGACATATTTTGAGCCTTTGTAGCCGAGGTCGTACGGGGACACAACCCGCAGCGGGCTGCCCCGGTCGAAGGTCAGGGGCTTGCCGTTCAGGGTCAGGGCCAGGAGGCACTTCTGCCGGGGGTCAAGGAGCTTGTCAAGGGGCAGGCTCTCGACATAGCTACTCACCCCCCTGGCGGGTTCCTGGGTCTTGCCGAGAGAGTGGAAGATCACGTAGCGCGCCGACTTTTTCGGCCTCACGATTTTGACTATCTCCTCGAAACGGATGCCCCCCCAGTGCAGGTTTTTTACCGACCATCCCTCGACGCAGTGGAAATCTGATGTCTGGACAACCTGCGGCAGGGCCTGAAGGTCCCGGTAGGAAAACCGTTTAGGCTTGTCCACGAGGCCTTCCACAGTCAGCTGATAAGCCTCCCTGACGGCGGGCTTCGTGCGCCACTGGATGGTCCCGCTCGCGGGGTCGAACAGGAACGCATCCTTTTCTACCGTCCTGGTCCTCATTTCCCTGACGAAGAAAGCCCAGGCTTTCCCGGGGATCGCAAGGCAAAGGAAGAACAATGCCGAGAGCTTCAGCAGGAGCCTGCGGGTTATGACGATGCCATTCTCCAGGATAGGATTGCCCATGTGAATATCGCCCCTGGATTGCTTAATTGATCTTTCTTGTGAAAATGATAGGAAACGCTCTTTGGTATGTCAATGCAATTTTCCAGATTCTCTCAGATTCCGGGTCGGCGATCAATGCGCAGGGCCGCGATTGTCAGGACCCTTTCAAAAGCTGGCAGCTGTGGCGGGCGTTATTGTTTTTCATACACGCCGATCACGTTCGGGATCGGCCATTGCGACTGGTTGCCTTCCTCGGCGTAGCCGGTCTCGTAGCTGCCGGCCAGGTCGAGCTTGAGGTTCTTTGTCCGGATGGACAGCGAAGCTATCGGGCCCCCTTCAAGGTGCATCATGTTTGACACCCCTATCCTCAGGGACTTTATTTTCTCGTTGAACTCCCACATCGTGTAAGGGTGCCTGCAGAAGATAAACAGTATCCTGCCCTCCCTGTCCATGCCGATGGCCGATTCGCTCCACTTCTTCTCCGACCTGCCCCACACGTTCACCTCGTTGGCCCGCATGAGCCTGAGGTTCTGGACAACAGAGTTATAATTGTCCAACACGCTCATGGCGTTCGGCGCATCGAGGTCAACCAGGACGGCGGGCGCGACCCCCGTCACTTTCGGGTTGAAGGCCAGCACGGACATGTATTTCCTGTTCCACCGCCTGTTCTGGACGTAGGCGCCGTTGCGGAGATAGCCGACGTTCGTCTTGTGGTCTTTGAGGTACATGCCCGCGTTGATGGCGGCGGCCATCCTGTAGTCCTGGCACCAGTCGGAAACGGCCCTGTTGTCCACTTTCTGTTCGGAGGCGAGGAGGAGCCCGAGGCTGACCTGCCGGGGGTCTATCCTCAGGATGTGTATTTTCCCCTCTCTGGCACCGTTGAGGCCCGACTCGAACGCGGCGTATTCCAAACCCTTTGAAATTACTGTGAATTTATCATTTGCGGAAACGCCGGCACAGACGCAGACCACGATGGCTGCGAGCGAAAGTAAGCCGGATAAGGCAGTTATGAGTTTTGGTGATGTCATTTGTATTTTTTCATCAATGGGGTGACAGCGGGTTTAATAGCCCATCCTTCTCGACGGGGTCAAACACTTTCTGCGCCTTTTTTTCAGCTCTTCATAATGCATTTCTTTAAAGGGAAAAGCCGGAATCAATATGCTATATTGGACCTGCATCGGATCTTTTGAGATGAATTCGCCTGTTCCCCGGCCGTCCGTCCTGTTAAATTGCCGCCTGACAATCTCCCGGTGTATTGGTTTGGCAAAATGTACAGTATCCGCAATTCCTGTGAATTGAGCTGGGAGGGAAACATGAAAAAACCCGTTAAAATAATGATCATCGTCATTGCCGTCATCCTCGCCCTGGCGGCCGGCGTTGCCCTGCTCGTCAAGTCTTTCCTGAGCGAGGACAGGATGCGGGCGCTCATCACCCAGACGGCTGAGAAAACCCTCAACCGCCAGGTCACCCTCGGCAAAATGGATATCAGCATTTTCCGGGGAATCATCGCGAGGGACTTCGAGGTTCGCGACAGGGACCCCCAGGCGGTATTCTTCCGCGCCGAGGAGTTTGTCCTCAAATACCAGCTCCTGCCCCTGCTCTCAAAGAACCTCGTCATCGACAAGCTCGGGATCGCCAACGCCCAGATCAACGTGAAGGCCAACGCGGACGGCACGTACAATTTCCCGGACATTGTGAAGCCGGGAAAAGTCGAGGAAGAAGAGAAGGAAAAGGCCGCGGGCCTCCCTGTCAACCTCAACGTGAAAAACATCTCCCTTGAGAACCTGAAAATCAGCTACACCGCCCCCGTCGGGAAGCTGGCCCGGGCGGACGCGGTCGTTAACGCGGAAATGGCGCTTACCGGGGCCTCCCGCAACACCCTCTCCTCGGAGGGGACGGTCAAGGCCGTCATCTCCGAAGCCGATTTGCGGGAAGGTAACAAGACCCTGAAGGACGTCAAGGCCGAGGCCAAATACAATGTTTCCCTCGACATGGAAGCAAAGCAGGTCGCTGTCAACTCTATCGATCTCGTCCTGCTCGACATCCCCGCCCGCCTCCAGGGCAATGTCAATTATGCCGCCGGGCCGTCCTATTCCCTGGACGTCAATGTCCCCGACTACAACCTGGCCCGGTTCCGGAAAGACATTCTCGCCATGTTCCTCCCGGCCGGGACCGCCCTGGGCGGCAATGTCTCGGCGCAGTTCAAAGTCGAAAAGAAGCCCGGGAAGGATACCCCCGCTGCCTTCAACGGCACTGTAAAGCTGGCCCGGACATCCATTGCCGCCCGGACCATGAACATCGTCCTGGACGGCCTTGTCAAACTGAACCCGGACACCATCTCTCTTGAGGGGCTCAAGCTCATCGCCGGACAGAACACGGCCGACATTACCGGCGCGGTCCGCAACTACATGAAATACCCCGACATAGACGTGAAGGTCGCGAGCAGGTCCATTGTGCTCGATGAAATCCTCGCCTCTGCCTCCCAGGCGCAGGGGACTGAGGCGCCGCCCAAGGTCGAGGCGAAGAAGGAGCCGGAGCCGCTGAACCTGAAGATGCGGATCAACGCAGCGCTTGACATTGACAGCACCCGGTACAAGGGGGTCGCCATCACCAAATTCCGCTCCCGCTATGAACTCAGGGACAGCGTCCTGAGGATTCCCTACCTCAACGGCAATACCCTGAGCGGCGCCTTCGCCGTCAAGGGAGCCGTCGACCTCGGCCAGCGGGGGTACCGCTACAATATGACATCGGCCCTCGACGGGGTGAAGCTCGAGGACGTAACGAGGGCTTTTGCGCCGAAGGCGGGCGACAAGCTCTTCGGGACCTTGTCGGGTAAGGCCGAGCTTTCCGGGGCGGGCACTGTCCCGGAAAACATGAAGCGCAACCTGCAGGGCAAGGGCGAGTTTGCGATCACAAACGGCTCGCTGCGGAATTCCGAACTGAGCGCCCGGCTGCTCGCCATCCTCGGCCTGCAGGACCTGCGGGAAATCCCGCTGGAAAAGGTCATCGGCCGGTTCACGATTGCCGACGGCCTCGTCAGCCTCACGACCCTGATCAGCAGCGCCGACCTGGCGATCGATGAGAAGGGCACGATCGGCCTGGACGAGAAACTGGACCTGGGCGTCCTCGTCAAGGTATCGGACAGGCTCTCCCCCAGGGTCGTCAGCCAGTCGCAGGTGTCCCGCTTCCTCTCCGGGGAAAAGGGCTGGACCAGCGTCCCGCTGAGGGTCAGCGGCACCATATCCAACCCGTCATACGGCGTGGACACGAAAGCCGTCGGCGGCAAGATCCGGGAAGGCGTGCAGAAAAGGATCGGCGAGGAGATCCAGAAGATCCTCCCGAAAGACCAGCAAACGCAGCAGCCCGGTGCGGAACCGTCGAAGCCGAGTGCCCGCGACCTGCTGGAGGGGATATTCGGGAAACCGCAGCGGTGACAATAAAAGGGTCCGGCGCCGCAGCGCGCCTTGCGCTTGAGGCGGGCATGATGTTCAGGGAAGAGCGCCAATTTTTTCGGTTGTGGTTTCTCGCCCGATCTGTTTAATATCGCCCAGTCTGAACGGGAGGTATTCATGAGGCCCTGCCGGGAATGCGGCAAAGAGATCTCTGAACAGGCGGTGCACTGCCCCCACTGCGGGGCGCCTTACCCCGCCAGGGCAAAGTGGGACGGCTGGGGCTTCGAATACAAGTCGCAGGCCAGTTTCCTGGGCCTGCCCCTGCTCCACGTCTCCTTCAAGTACCGCCCCAACAGGGCCCCCGTCGTCGCAAAGGGGGTCATTTCCATCGGCCAGTTCGGCATCGGCATCATCAACATATCCCAGTTCGGGATAGGCCTCATCAGCATCAGCCAGTTCACCATCGGCGTTTTCGCGCTGGCCCAGTTTGCCCTCGCCTGGAAAATGATCGCGCAGATAGGCATCTACATCGAGGAAGGCCGGGGGCAGCTGGTCTGGAGCCTGCAGGAAATCATCAGGCTGCTCTCTTGAGGAAGCGCAGAGAGAGAAAGACGCCGATGACGTACACCTGTTATCCGGTGGAATAGGGGAATGGCGAAAGGCTAAGGGGTAAGGGAAAATAACTAAAATCCTTTATGGAAAAATTTGAAAACACGCTCGAGTTATTGAAGGCTTCCTGGAACGTGCTGAAAAAGGACAAGGAAATCCTCTTTTTCCCGGTCCTGTCAGGCATTTCCGTGCTGTTCCTGCTCGCTTCCTTTGTGGTCCCCATGTTCCTCGTTGGAGATCCCGCTGCAGTGCGCCGCATCGTCAATGAGGACCGTGACACCCTCATGATGATGGGGTTTGTCTTCTATTTTTTGAATTATCTCATCATCATTTTTTTCAACTCGGCCATCGTGGCCTGCGCGACGATCCGGATGAAGGGCGCATACCGAACCGTCTTTGACGGCCTGAACATCGCGGCTTCGCGGATGCACCATATCATCATGTGGGCCCTTGTGTCCGCGACGATTGGCATGATCTTCAGGATGATCCAGGAAAAATCAAACCTGCTGGGGAAATTCCTCGGCGGTCTCCTTGGGATCGCCTGGAGCCTGACAAGTTATTTTGTCGTGCCGGTCATGGTCAACGAGAACAAGGGGCCGTTCGATGCATTCATGGACTCCGTGGAACTGATCAAGAAAACCTGGGGGAGAACATCCTGGGCAACATGAGCTTTGGACTGATATTCACCATTGCCAGCCTGCCCGCCTGCCTGGCTATTATAGCCGGGGTTGCCTGGCAAAAAGGGGCTTTGGTCCTGCCCCTGGGGATTTTTGCCGTTGCCTATCTGCTTATCCTCGCCATCGTTCAATCGGCCCTCCAGGGAATTTTCCAGGCCGCCCTCTACCAGTTTGCCCGTTTCGGCAATGCCCCGCCGGGGTTTCGCGAAGAACAGCTTCGGCATGCCATTAAGAGGAAGTTTTAATCCGCCGCATTATGGTTTGAGACCGTACTTCGTCTGGAGAATTTTCAGGATGGCCGTTCTTTCTTCCGGCGTTAATACAAGTCCGCGTTTTTCCATGCCGTAGATCACGCGATCCCATTGCTCCTGGGAGCGTTTCTTCTCATAGACCACCGACGATTTATGGCATTTGGAGCACTTTTGCTCAATGAGTTCGGGCCGACCCGAGCATCCGATCAGCATGACCAGGACCACTGCAGGTAGATCCAATCGATAGTGAAACAGATGTCTCATAGCTTACCCCGGGAGAGATATCTTGCGGGATACTGCATATTACACGCGTATCATTAAATCAATCCCTGCGGGAAATAATTGATCGCCCAGAGATTCTTCGTCGCAAGCTCCTCAGAATGACAAGATAGGGAAAAAACTACGGCGTGAGGAGCGGGCGGGATTTATTCCGTAGGGCTGATTGGCTGCTTCACAATTCGACCGCCTATATCATTATGCATGGCGGTGATGTGAAGCAGACACAGACCGCAGGAATGAAGCTCGAACGCTCCGGGATGCCTGGTAAAGCTTCGAAGAGCACTCAGGCAATCAGGGCCTTCACGGGCTCTGGAAAGCGCCGCTATGTGAAAATCTCACCAGGCTTTCACTCGATGGGAAAAGCATGGGATATGCCAAAGATTATTTCGGACAGGCAGGATGCCCGGCATATCATCATCGCGTTTATTTACAAAAAGATGCCACGCTGGATTTTTCGGGATGCCTTGCCGTAACCTTTGAGTAGAACAGCTGAATGGCGTTCATATCAGATTCCATGTTTCCGGTAGTGTATACGAGCGCTCCTATGCCGCCGGCCTTGCGGGCGTAATCGAGGTACCCCAGCGCGATCGGCACGCCGGACCCATAGGCTATGTGATAGAAGCCTGTTTTCCAGTAAGCGACTTTTTTGCGCGTGCCTTCAGGGGATAACATCAGCACCATTTTTTTTCTTTCTTTTATTGCCTTTATCGATTGCTCGACAGCGTTGTTTGATTTGGACCTGTCGATGGGAATTCCTCCCAGGAGGCGAAAAAGAAGCCCGTAAGGCCAGCGGAACATGCTGTCTTTACCCATCCAATATGCCCTTACTTTAAAGGAAAGCAGCATTGCAAGTGATATCGGAAAATCCCAGTTGGAAGTATGGGGGGCAGCAATGATAATGTATTTGTCAAGAGTGGGTGCCTGGCCCTCTCTTTTCCATCCGGTTATTTTCAAATAAAGCACGGCGCAAAATCTGAGCAAATTTTTCAGCAGCGGGACATCAAGTAATGTGTAATTCACGAGGGTCTCCAGTCTCGATTTAAACAGAGCGATTCATAATACAGAGGCGCCGGTATGTCAAACAGCGTTATTTGCCGATAGAAAGACTGGATTCCCCGAATTTTGCGGATTTATCCCCCGGCCGCGCGTTTTGACGCATATTGCGACCAGTCCCGTTCAAGGCAAATAAAATGTTCAGCGGGAGATATCTTCTTTTCCCGCGATCTCAAGAATGTCTATCCTCACAACACCTGTGATGGCGAGTTTTTCTTCCGGGAAATCACCGTAGCCGCCTTCGGGCTCGAATTTCTCCATCAGGCATTTCAGGGCATGGACCTTCTCTTCCCGGTCCTCGCAGACAGATGCCCGGCCTTTTATGATAACACTTTTATAGAGGTATTTGGCACTGCACGGGTCGGGGCCGCCCCTGGCATAGGCGATGGGCTGGTCCACTTCGAATACAACCCGGCCGTCGCGCCGGATGTCCTCCATTTTTTCGCCCGCAAGCGCGGTGTGAAAATAAATCCTGCCCGACTCGTAAACGAAGTTGAGTGGCTTGATCATGGGGGAGCCGTCCGCACGCACGGTCCCGAGCCTCCCGACCTGGGCCGCATCCAGGAGTTCCCTGATGGCAGCCGGGTCCTTTATTTCTTTTTTATATCTGCGCATTGTTTACTTCCCCATCACCGACCTGACCGAGCCCCAGTTCGTTTTGACCGCGGTCTCGTGCAGGAGCTGTATTGACGGGACCTGCCCTTCGCAGGTGCTCCGCCAGTTGGGGTCCCTCACCCAGGCCCCCGACCAGCGGACCGCCATGATCTGGATGGCCGTGCGGGGGAGCGATTTGTCGAAATATTCCGGGTTGATGACGACCAACTGCACGCCCTCGGTTGAACCAGCGGGCGCGAGCTCCGGCTTCGAGCGGGTTCTCTTTCCGCAGGTGATAGGCGGGGGCGGCGCGCTCCGCAGGCGGCATGGCCTCCAGGGCTTCCCGGTGCAGCCGCAGCGAGTCCTCGTTCGGGTTCTTCCATTTCTGCGGCGGTTTTGCCGATTCGCGCTCGCTCTCCTGCCGGAACTTTTCCGTCATCTCCGCTTCCAGTTTCCTGCCCTGCTCCCTTAAGGATTCGGCAAGCGCGGGATTGGTCTTCTTCATTTCCCTGTAGAAATCATCCGCCTCCTTCTGTCGCTTCGGCTTTTCCGCGAGCCACTTTTGGTACAAGTCGCCATGGGGGGTGCCGGAAATTTTCCCGACTTTCGCGACCTCTTTCTCGATGTCGCGGATGCGCGCCTTTAGGAATTCCTCCCTGCTCACCGGCTCCCACCAGTGCCTGTCGCCGCGGGCAATCACTACGAGCTCGCTCCCCCATCCATACCGGAACAGGGCCGCACCGTTGATATCGCCGTGAAACTCAAGCATGGCCCTGATCTTGCGGCCCTGCGAATCCGTTCCGAAAAAGTCGAAACCCAGCGCCTGGTCGAGGTCGTTGATGGAAAAAGACATGCCGCCGTCGGCCTCGATGATCGGGAACACCTTGCCCCCCTTGCCTTCCAGCAGCCGGTGAAAATGCAGCACCCCCTGCCCGGCCACCGGGACCCCCCGGCACGTCCCTCCCCCCTCCGGGCAGGCCGGGACCCGCCAGTTGCGCAGCCAACCCCTCAACTCGGTCCCGCGGGGCGGTTTGAGGTGCGGCTGCTCCAGGATGATGTCGAGGATCTTTTTCAGGTGCGCGTTGAAGGCGGCGTCCTCCGCTTTCGTCAGGCGGTAGTACTTTTCATAGCCGCCCTTTTCGACCTTCACCTTGACCTTGCCGGGCTCGTCCGGCCGGTGGATGAAATCGCCGCAGGGGCCTGCAAAGGACGACAACGGAAAGAGCACGACAGCAGCCAGGAAAAGCAAAACAGGACGGGCAGGATTCATTTGATTTTTCATCTTCCGATTTTCAGTAAACATGCTTTTTGTTTCACTTCACGGGACATTTTTTGATTCTCCTTCTCGAAAGCCAGAAGAAATATCCCACTATGAAGAAGGTCGCCAGGGGGGAGAGCCATTCCGGGACATGATAATCGAACGCATGGGCCAGCATCACGCACCCGAGGACTAAAATCGAGTACATTGCCCCGTTTTTCAGGTAGGCGTAGCTCCTGATCCGCTCCACCCCGTAAACCGTGAGCTGCCTTACCACGACTGCGCCTATCCCGTTCCCGATCAGGATCAGGGGGACAGAAAGGGTGAAGGCGAAGGCGCCGATAACGCCGTCTACCGAGAAGCTCAGGTCAATGACTTCCAGGTAAAGTATCTTTCCCAGGTCCGAGATTTTCGCATCCCCCGACATGAGATGCCTCTCCCGTTCCTCCGCATGCTGCCTGAAACCGTGCGTGATGAAAAATGCCGTCGAGCCAACGACGGCCCCGAACGCGAGCACCGGCCGGTCGTCGATGGCGAACCAGACGATGGCCGTCAGGAGGATCGAGGCAACCGCATAGAACCAGCCTCCCTGGCGCGCGATGATGCGCTCCGCCGGGATGCCGTAATTCTTCTGTTCCAGGAAGAGCCAGTGAAAAAACAAAAAAATGAAAAAAACGCTGCCCCCCATCATGAGGACCGGAGAGCTGTCCTGGATTGCCCGCATCGCGACCGGATCGCCCGTCAGGCTCGCGGTGAGCGCGTCCCAGGGGCCCAGACCCGGCGTCATGACAAATACTATCAGCCAGGGGAGGAATCCCCGCACCCCGAATACGGCAAACAGGATGCCCCAGGTAAGGAACCACCGGCGCGCCCTCTGCCCCATGGTGGCAAGGACTTCCGCATTGATGATGGCATTATCGATGCTTGTGATGGATTCGAACAGGGCCAGTCCCGCTATGGTGAGAACTATGCCCGTCAATGTCATGTCCATAACTGACGCGTCCTCCTGTCCGCGGTGTTAGTGTATTCTCCCCCGCGCCGAACCTTCCCTCCTGATGAACGTGATGGCCGGGGGCTTCGAGCATCCTCACTCCCGAGTACTTCGCGAATCCGGGCTTTCCCGGCCGCTCTCGAGGTCCTCCCCTGTCGAGTGACTTTTCCCGAACCTGGAATACAGCGCCGATGCCAGCGCCTCGAGGCCCTCGTCGGCTTTTTCCGTCCCGATGTTCGTCATGATTACGATTGCGAAATCTTCTTTGGGGTCAACCCATATCTTGGCGAGGTTCATCCCGTTTGAGCCGCCGTGGTACAGGACCGGGTGGGGGGCCCAGTTCGGGTGCACCTCCCCCCAGCCAAGCCCATACCGTCCCTGGGACGGCGTACCGGGGGCGCTTTTCTTTGGAGGCATGCTGACTACAGGCGTATGGAGCTTCTTCAGGGTTTCCGGCTTGACGATGTGCGGCCCCCGCTTGCCCTCCCCGGCGTTCCAACCCGCCCATTTGGCAAAATCGAGCACCGACATGTGGGCGATCCCGGCAGGGCCGATAACGGGCGGGATGTCCCCGTAAGGGCCGGCCAGCATGGGTTTCGGCTTCCCCTTGACAATCTTGTGGCCGACCGCGGCATCGGTTTTCCCCAGGGACGACTGGGGCCCGAGGCCTGCCGACCTCAGCCCAAGCGGCTGAAAAATTTTCTTGAACATCAACTCATCCCAGGTCATCCCGGCCCTGCGTTCGATCATGGCCCCCGCCAGGGTGTAGCCCATATTCGAATACGCGAACTTCGCGCCAGGCTCGGATGCCGGGGGCTGACCGGCCCATGCCTTGACAAGCCAGTACCGCAGTTCGTCAAGGTTGCCGCCGTCCTGCTGCCCGTATGACCGGCCAAGAAGTTTGGTAAATTCCTCATTGTCGGGCGCGATGCCGCTCGTATGCGAGAGCAGCTGCTCCAGCGTTGCGCGCCGCAGTCGCGGGTCCATCCTGTCCTTCAGTTCAGGAAAAACGTCCGCGACCGTTGTCGTCCATTTCAGATTCCCCTGCTCCACGAGCATCCCGGCCAGCAGGGCGGTAAAGGCCTTGGTATCAGAGCCGATATGGAAACGGTCGCCGGTCCTGACGACGACATCCTCCCCCGACCTCCTCACCCCCGCGGCCCCTGACGCGACCGTGTTGCCGTTTTTGACAACGGCCGCTGCCATCGCTGGCAGTCCGTACTTGGCAAGGTATGGCTTCAGCATGATATTGAGCGAGGTCTCGGCCGCTGCGGGGCTGCATACAAGGAATGCGGCAATAGACATGATGACCGCTGAAAAGCTCTTCAGGCACATGGGGCCTCCCCTTTTGATCATTTGAAATGCGGGCGGGACGGAGTCCCGAAACCAGGACACGCAATGCCAGCGTTATTTGGGCGGCAGTGCCGGGATTATCATAATGCGCAGTATATAATGGTCCGTAGCCCTTTCGGCCCCCTCCCACGGCCGGTAATAATCGAGCTTAAGTTCCGTCCAGCCTTCCTTGAGCGCCTGGAAACACCAGGACGTCACTTCGGGCGCACCCACGAGCTTCTGGTCGGAAATCGGCCTCGTCTGCTTTGAGACGATTTTCAGGAACCCGGGGTCGATTTCCCCCGTCTGCCAACTGTACCCGGCACTCCCCAGGGACTGCAGTTCCAGGGAGAAGCACTCGCCGGTGAAGAGGACCATTTCCTGGCCGTTGTTGAGTTTTGTCATTCTTGCCGCGTCCTCTGAGCAGCAGCTGTCCTGCGCAAAGGCCTGCGCGCCGGACAAAAGCAGGAAGATGACCAGCAGGGATGATATTTTTTTCATTCCGGGCCGCTCCTTCGCGGTTGTTTCAGACATTAAATGATTCCAATTGCCTTGTCAAAATAAAGGATTCCAAACAAAGGATGCCGGGGTGCGGATAGGAATTGTCAAACAGGCGCGAAAAGATTAACCTTGGAAGAGCAGATGGGAATGGGCAATGGTACATATCCATGAAAACATGGGGGGCCGGTTTCAAGCGGCGGCCCCTGCTTTTCTTTTTTGGAGACAAATGAATCCCGCGCAATTGATCGATCCTGTCATTAAAGTCGAGAACCTCAAAAAAACCTTCGGCTCTCTCACGGCCGTAGATGGCGTGTCGTTCAGCGTCAAGCGGGGAGAGTGCTTCGGCATCCTGGGGCCGAACGGGGCGGGGAAGACATCGACCATAAAGATGATTTACGGCTTTTCCCCGATCACGGCGGGGTCCCTGGAAGTCTTCGGGATGGATGTCAGGAGGCAGTGGAGGAAAATCCGCGCGAGGACCGGGGTATGCCAGCAGGAGAACAGTCTTGACCAGGAGCTGACCGTCCTGGAAAATCTCAACGTCTTTGCCCGCTTCTTCGACATGGACAGGCACGAGGCCCGCCGGCGGGCAATCGACCTGCTGGACATGATCGCCCTCGACCAGCGGCGCGACTCCCCGGTCTCGGAACTTTCCGGCGGGATGATGAGGCGGCTCGTGCTCGCACGCTCCCTGATCAACGACCCGGAGCTGCTGATCCTGGACGAGCCCACGACCGGCCTCGACCCCCAGTCGCGGCACCAGATCTGGGAGAGGCTCGAACGCCTGAGGGACGGCGGCATTACCGATCCTGCTGACTACGCACTACATGGACGAGGCCGAGCGCCTCTGCGACCGGCTCATTATAATGGACCACGGGAAAATACTGGTCGAGGGCACGCCCGGCGACCTGATCAGGCAATATGCCGGCCGCAACATCATTGAAGTGTCCAATCACCGGGAAGAACTGAAAAAGTTCCTCAGGGAAAACAATGTCAGCCACGACGACCTGGGCAGCCGGCTCATCGTCTATTTTGAATCGAGGGACGGCCTGTACAGGACGGTGCGGGACGAATTCTGCAAAGAGGGCTGCATAATAAGGCTGGCGACCCTGGAAGACGTTTTCCTGAAGTTGACCGGCCGGGCGCTCAGGGACTGAGGCAAGGAGCCAGCGTGCACACCATCACCAAGAGATTCATCCGGGTCTGGGAGCGCAATCTCACCGTTTACAGGAAAAACTGGAAGATCAGTTTCGTGCCGCCCCTGCTCGAGCCGCTTTTTTACCTGCTGGCGTTCGGCGTGGGCCTGAGCGCCCTGGTGGGGAATGTCCCGTACGAAGGCAGGCAGATCACATATATCCAGTTCATTGCGCCCGCCCTGATTTCCGTCTCCATAATGTACAACTCTTTTTTCGAGACGACGTATGCCTCTTATGTGAGGATGTATTACCAGAAGACGTTCGACGCGATGATGTCCACGCCCCTTTCCCTGGAGGAGATCATCACCGGGGAGATTTTCTGGGGCGCCACGAAGTCCGTGATAGCGGCCGCCATAATGATGGCGGTGATCAGCCTGTTCGGCCTGATCAGCTTCCCGCTGGGCCTATCCATTATTCCGCTGGCTTTCCTGGGCGGGATCGCGTTCGGTTCGGTGGGCATGCTGTTCACGGGGATGGTGGCCAATATCGACCAGTTCAACCTCCCCATCTTCCTGCTGGTGACACCGATGTTCCTCTTCAGCGGCACCTTCTTCCCGATCGAAACGCTCCCCGCGTGGGCGCAACACCTGGCGGCGGCCCTCCCCCTCACCCACCTGGTCGACATGGTGAGGTCATTGAGCTACGGGGAAACGGGCACCCGGCTCCTGTGGGACCTTGCCTATCTTGCAGTCTTCAGCTTTGTCTTTTTCATCTGGGCTCTGCGGAAAATGAGGGCAAGACTGATCAAATAGATCGATGTCCATCCAGCCCCTTCGGGCGTCTTCCCAGATTACGGCCGGGTTCCCGAGGCGCTCGATAACCTCCTGTCTTGTCGTGACACCGCGGGGCCAGGAAAGAAAGCTGCTCATCTTTTACCTGTTTGCCGGCGAGCACCTTATCTTCCGTAGTGGGGACGGGCAGCAGGCAGCAGCCGGCCGGCCAGAGCCATATGCACAACAGCAGTGGAATCCAGATTCGCAAGCCCAATGAATCCAACTGAAAACTATTTGGCGGAGCGCACGGGGAGGGCCCGGACGCCTCCGGCGTAAAGGTGGTCAAGCCAGGCGCGCGGGCCGTTGCCAAAGCCGAAATAGGCAGCCTCGCCGCCGCGGGTCTCCGATGCCCACGCGCAGCAGCAGGTCAGATGGAAAACTTTGGCAACGCGGTAGGCCCCGGTGCATCCGGACGAGGGCGGGTTGACATTCGTTATCGCCTCGTCATAGAGGCCCGCAAGCTCATCCTGGGTGGGCAGGCGCCAGTCCGTGTAGCCGCCGCCCCGATAATTTTCACAATAGCTCTTCGCATCCTGCCAGTTGATGTCGAGGCCGTTGTCCTTTGCGGCCCACATGAGGCCGCTGCGCGTATCCGTTACCGTTCCGTCATCGTAGGCAATAAAGCGTCCGTCGCGGCCTGTTTCGGCGGCGGCCTTGGGCCGGGAAGCCTGCGGCAGCGGGGCGTCCGCCTTGCGCTTCTCCAAATCCCGGCGCTTGAGATCTTCCATCTGTTTCTGTTTCTCTGCGAGGCTCAGCGTATCCGCTTCCGCCGTATCTTTTATCTCCAGCACCTTGGCCGGGCCGCGGTCAGCCGCTGCCGGCCGGGTGACTGGGGGGCCGTTTACCGAGGGCAAATACGACTTCTCCCTCTCCCTCGATATTGCCGTACTGGGGCACCTGCCGGTTGGCAGTGGAAAGAGAGACCTGCTGTTTCACGTATGAAGCCAGTTCATCGAAGGCGACGAAACCTTTTCCTTCACGCTCTGCCGCCCCATCGAGGCCCTGAAGCAGATAGCCTGCGAAGGCACCGATCCCGTTTTCCTGCAGGTGGACGGATTCCCCCCTGCCTCCGGCCGTCAATACCTGGTGGGCCTTCCTCGAGGTGATTTTCCTCAGGTAATTACGGTCGCTGGACGGCACAGAGCCGGCCGCCGTGAGGTCCAGCCCCGAGAGGCACGAGTCGATTATATAAAGGACATGGTTCGCCGGGAGGCGCCCGGAAATCTCGCGGAGCTGGTCCATGGAGATCGACGAGGCGAAGATATTTTTCGCATCGGCATCGAAGGGGACCAGGTAACCCATGAGAGTGCCGTCCGCCCTGAGCTCCGTTTGAGTGTTGCCGGCAAAAAATACGACAAGGCGGTCATTGTTCTTCAAAGTCCGGGGGAGTTCGTCTCCCAGGATTTTGATGATATTTTCTCTGGTCGCCTTTCCGTCGGACAGCGTCGTCGTCTTGAAGCCCAGCGACGCGAGCCTGTTTTCGATCTCCCGGGCATCCTTTGCGGCATGTTTGACAACGGGCAATCCGGGGTAGGATTCAATCACGATAACCACCGCCTGGCTCTGGCCGTAAACGCTGTCCAGGGCGGGCGGGGATTTCGGCACTATCTGCACGCCGCGCTTCTGCGGTTCGGCGGCAATCAGGGAAGTGGATGACAACAGGCTAACCAGGCACACTATCAGCAGGAAACGAACGCATTTCATAAGAGCTGCCCCCCAAAATGATACCTTTGTATATATTATGCTCAAGCAAACATCCATAATATTTTGTCGGAAAGAGAAATTGGAGTTAAGCAATTTCATCGAAATAATGTTCATGAGAAATGCACAAAATTACACGCACAAAATTACATTGACACGCAAGGGTATTCCAGTATATCTCAAAGGTCTAAAGCACTTTCCCATACAAGCAACAAGCTCTTAACATTTTAGCAAACAATGATCAGGGGGCTTCCTGCTTCCTTTGACATTGAATAACCGGAGACACGCCTTGGACTGCCTATGAAACGTTTGCTCTCGCTCACCGCGGCACTGGGATTTGTATTCATCTGGACATTAACTACGCAGGCTGCCACTCTTCCGGGGACTGTCTTGCCGGGCCAAATCGAGAAGCAGTTCAAACCGGAGCCCCAGATAAGGGTCGGCGAAAGCAGGAAGGTCGCGGTCCCGGAACTCGACCCGCGGATGCCGGCCAATGCCGCGGAAATTCGCTTCCAGCTGAACAAAGTCTCGGTGGAGGGCTCCACCGTCTATTCCGAACAGCAATTGCAGTCCGTTTACAGCGGCTACCTGGGCAAGGAAGCCTCGCTTGCCGACGTGTACCGGATCGCTGCCGTGCTTACGGCAAAATATCGCAATGACGGCTATATCCTGTCCCAGGTGATCGTCCCCGCCCAGGTCATCGATGGGGGCGAGGCGAAATTAAAGGCTGTAGAGGGCTATATAGACAATATCATTTTGGAAGGGGTGGACGGGGACCGGCGCAAGCTGGTCCAGCGCTATTCCGATAAGATAAAAGCGAGCCGCCCCCTCAGGAACGATGTGCTGGAGCGCTACCTGCTGCTCATCAACGACCTGCCCGGCGCGTTTGCGCGGGCCACGATCAGGCCCTCCAAGAAATCGCCTGCCGCTTCGGAATTGATAGTGCAATATTCGCTGCAGAAGCTCCAGGGCGGGGTGTCCGCCGACAACCGGGGCGGGGAAACACTCGGGCCCCTGAGGCTTTCCGCGGACGTCTCCCTGAATTCGGTCCTCGGCATACAGGAAAGCACGACCTTAAGATACGCGACGAGCGGCAACGACAAGCTCAATTTCCTGATGGTATCGCACGATGAAATAATCGGGTCCTGGGGAGGCAAATTGAACCTGTCCTTTTCCGGCGTGGAGTCCGACCCGAAAGACACCGAATTCATTCCGCTCAACCTGGCAACTTCGTCCCGGACCGGCTCCCTGACATACAGCCAGGCCCTCATCCGCAGCAGGTCCCAGAACCTGTTCGTCCGCGCCAACTTCACGGCATACGAAGGGAAGACCGAATTGTTTGACGTTGAGGACACCAAGGACAAGATCCGCGCCGTCCGGATCGGGGCCACCTACGACAAGGCTGACTACTGGATGGGAACGAACCTGCTCGATATTGAAGTGAGCCAGGGCATCAGCGGCCTGGGCTCTTCGAAGAACGGCGACCCCATGCTTTCCCGGCCGAGCGGGAAGGTCGATTTCACGAAGGCCGCCATTTATGCGGCCCGGCTGCAGACTATCACATCGCATATATCGCTGCTGGTGGCAGGCAATGCCCAGTACGCGTTCACGGACCTGCTTTCCTCCGAGCTCTTCAGTTTCGGCGGCGAGCAGTTCGGCCGCGGCTACGACCCGTCTGAACTGGTTGGCGACACCGGGGCGGCCGGCAAGGCGGAATTGCGCTATACGGGAGTGCTGCCCCCCAGGTACGCTACCACATACACCGGGTACGCCTTCTACGACATCGGCATCGTGCACCAGCGATCGCCCGGGGACGTGCCTGAAAACGAGTCGGCCGCTTCCGCGGGCGCGGGTTTGAGATTGAACGTGGGCCCGTATGTTTACGCCTATGTCGAAGTGGCAAAGCCGCTGACCCGCGATGTGGCTGCCGAAGGGGACCGCGATCCCAGGCTCTATGGCGCAATTTCCATTCGCTTCTAAACAGCAAGGAGGTTAATCGTGGCCAGGATTCGTTTTTTCACCCGCAAGCATCTGATATTCTTATTATCGACTATCCTGATCCCCGGGAACATATACATTGCCGCAGCGGCCCCCGAGGGGGGCGCCGTTCGCGCCGGCAGTGCGCAGATCATCCCAGCAGGGCGGCAGCACCCTCATCCGGCAGGCAAGCCCCAGGGCGATCATCGACTGGCGCTCCTTCGGGATAAACACCAACGAGCGGGTCCAGTTCTCCCAGCCTTCCTCGAGCTCCGCCATCCTCAACCGCGTCACCGGGGAGAAGGTCTCCGTCATCCTCGGGCAGGCATGGACGCCAACGGCCAGGTGTTCCTCGTCAACCCCAACGGCATAATTTTTGGCAAGGGCGCCCAGATCAACGTCGGCAGCCTGATCGCCAGCACCTCGAACCTGAGCAACGACAATTTCATGCAGGGCAGGCTCGTTTTTGACCAGCCCGGCAGGCCCGGCGCCGGCATTGCCAATTTCGGCAGCATCACCGCCGCCGAGGGCGGGCTGATTGCGCTTGTGGCCCCGCACGTGCGGAATGACGGGATAATCCAGGCCCGCCTGGGCAAGGTGGTTCTGGGGGCGGCCGACACCTTCACCATTGATTTTTACGGCGACGGGCTGATCAACATCGCCCTGTCCGAGGCGAGCCTCTCCCAGCTCAGGGACTCGAGCGGGGGAGCCCTGGTTGAGCAGGCCGGCACGATAGACGTGAGCGGCGGCAAGGCCGTGCTGGTGAGCGCCGAGGCGGCAAAAGGCATGCTCGACAGCCTCATCAACATGAGCGGCACGATAACCGCCGACAGCGCCGTGCAGCAGGGGGGCCGTATTGTTCTCCTTGCCAGGGGCGGCAGTGCGGACGTCAGCGGGACCCTGAGCGCCCGGGGCACGACGGGGGGCCTCATCGAAGTGCTGGGGGGTCAGGTACACCTGCGCCCGGAGCCATCGCTCAATGCCGACGGCCTTTACGGCGGCGGAGTGATCCACGTGGGCGGCGCCTGGCAGGGGGCCGAAGGCACCTACCGCTCGCTCTTCACCCAAATTGATCCGGGCTCTTTCCTGACGGCCAGTGCCATCGAGAGCGGCAACGGCGGGGAAGTGGTCGCCTGGTCGGATAAGGACACCATTTTCTCGGGCAGCATCCTGGCGCGCGGCGGTTCCTTATCGGGCAACGGCGGCGTGGTCGAAGTCTCCGGCAAGGGGCAGTTGTCCTTCAACGGCATGGTCGATGCCGGGGCAGCTTACGGGCAGGCCGGATCGCTCCTGCTCGACCCCTATGACCTGACCCTCGGCATCAGGGAGGCGGGGATCATGAGCCGCGTGCTGCGCACCGGCACGAGCGTATCACTGAGCGCCGACCACGACATCAACCTCAACTACGCCATGGACGGCCGCGGCAGGGCCGCGGGGGGCGGCGTTACGCTTTCCGCCGGCCACGACATCAATTTGAACGATTACCTGGTCACCAGCAACGGGGCAATCAACCTGTTTGCCGCGGCGGGCACGGTCCGCGTGGCCCCCGGCAAAGTGGTCCATGCCGGCACGGCGCCCATCACAGTCCGCAGCGGCGCGACGCTCTACAGCGCCCCCTACCTCACGGGCGGTACAGCTCATCCTGGCATCCACCCTGGGCTCGGTCAACATTGACTATCCCGTGGAGAGCTTTATCGGGGACCTGGTGGTCCAGGCCGCGGCAGACGTCAATGTCAACCAGCCCATAGTGAACCTCATGGACGGCAACAGCGTCAGCATGACCGCCGGAAACAACATCAATGTCAATGCCCTGGTGGACGGCCGTACCGCTTACGGCGCCGACCCGAACGGCACAGTCACAATGACGGCCGGGCAGAACATCGGCCTGAGCAGGAGCATCATAGCCCACGATATAAACCTGACGGCAACGCTCGGCACAATCACTTCCCCGACGATGAAGGACGGCTCGGTTACCATCCAACCGAACGGGATCCCGCTCGGCGAGGGGCTGTTTTCCGGTACCGGGCCCATCTCAGTCACGGCGGGCGGCGACCTTTCGAGCGGCATTTACGTTACAACCGGCCCCGTTTCCATCCGGTCGACGGGCGGCAATATCAATATTGACACCAAGCTGGCCGAGGTCCTGGGAAACGTCACGATCAAGGCTGACAGCGGTTCGGTCAACATCGACCAGGAAATCGCCAATATCCGCTCCGGCAGGAACCTGACCGTCACGGCCGGCACCAATATCAACCTTAACAGGCAGATCGACGCCCTCGACGACAGTAACCCTCTTTCAATAACCCCCGTGGCCGGCGGCACCGTCAATTTCACGGCGGGAAACAACGTCAACCTCAACAAAGACCTGGCAACATACAATGGGCCGGTCGACATCAACGCCCTCGCGGGGACCCTGAACATCGCCTGGAACGATGCCGAGAGCAGGACTTACCAAATCCGGACAGGCTCCGCGCCCATCACGGTGGCGGTGGGGGGCAACCTGTCGACAGGGACTCCGCCGCCGGCAATCCTTCCAGCGCCGGACAGGTCCTTGTTGGACGGCTTGGACTATCTTGAACGAATACCGGTTCTCAATGCCTATATAGCTAATCTGCTAAGGTCCTGGGTGGCATTTTCCACTACCGGGAAACTCACCCTTACCTCGACCGGGGGCAATGTGACAGTCGACGCCCCGATCCCAGCCACGACGGGGGAAGTATCAATCAATGCCGCAAACGCGATCGTGGTCAACCATAAGGTCTTAAGCAATAACCAGCCCATAACGCTTACAGCGGGAACGGGTGGCATAACAGTCAATGCTACCTATGACGACTATGGAATATCAACTCAACTAAGCCATTTAGATCCTCCTATTATCATAACCGTCCCTAACAGCCCTGCTATAGACCCGGGCAGCGCCCCCTTGACCTTGAGGGCTGCGGGTGACATTTCCATCACGACAGTCAACGGAATCACGACAAAGGGGAGTTTGTTGGTTGATACCCGAGGCAAAATCCTGCAGGGATTCATCTATAATCGCCTCATTGATGATGATCAATATCCTTCGGACGTTACGATTATTGCCGACAAGGGCATCGACTCCTTCAATGCAAAATATTCCCCCAGGATCACCGTGGGTTCATTATTCGGGGATATCCATCTTAACGTTGACCATCCCGGAAAACTCGATATAACGGCAAATACCGGAAGCGTATATACCGGTTCAAATATTGGCCTCGAAACCACTATTAAAGCAGGTACCGATATCATCCTTGAAAGCGTGCATTTGCAGCAATCTTACGGGACCATTAACCTAATCGCCCGCAATGATGTCCTGCTCGATTACTTGTATTTTGTGAAGAGCCTCGATGTGCTTGCGGGACGCAATGTGAGCTTTGATTTTACAAGAGATTCATCTGATCCAACCAGCATGGCTAGCCTCTGGTTCCAGGGAGGGAGCATTAATATCGCCGCCGGATACCAGATTGACAGCAATTGGAACGCTGTCCGTGACGGCGGGAACCTGGTGCCCACGGCTTCCGGGGGAAACATTTCGTTCAACGGAGACTCGGCAGTCTACATTGGTAATACTGCGAGCCCCTTATAACAGTATGGATTGACGCTGCAGGCGCACGGAAACATAGACCTCCGGGTCCTTGAGACATACGGGCCCGTCAGCATCACATCCACGCTTGCGACGGCGCCGGTTATCAACCTGTGGAACCCTATAGGCCCGCATCTTGTCGACACGGTGTTTCCAATTAACCCCCTCCCGCCGGACTTGGGGGTGGCATCATTTACCCTGAACTCCCCCGCCGCCGGCACCACCGTCAACATGCAGGGAGTCCGGGCAGAGGGTGATGTCTCGATCAGCATCGGGGGGACGCTCAACTTCCGCCAGAAATATTACTTCTACGAGCGGGAGCTTGAGCATCAGCGCTCCTATCCAGAACATCAATGCAGCTGATATCGGCACCCAGGAGGCGCTGCAGAAGCCTGGGATTCCGCACCCTCTTTTTCGCCCGGCCCCAGTGTCGCCCCGCCCGGGCCCCCCATGGCCCTGACGGCGCTTCCCGCCCAGCCGCCCGGTGCCGTGAGTGTCCCCGAAACCGGCGTCCCGGCCGGAACCAGTCAACTGGATGTAAATTTTGATCCCGAGCGATGGGTCGGAACGGAAACCGTCAGTGAAGTGATCCCCGGGGAGGAAACGGACGAGGATGGGCAAACCAGGAAAACCATGCACTTCTCCGGAGGGCGCGGACTGATCAAAGACGCGGATTTAGGTCAACGATGATTCAGGGTGTTTGCCCATGACAGGTGAAGGGTTCTTCGCGGCCGCAGGCAGCATGATTACTTTTGTGATAAAAAGGGCCGGGATTGTCGCCCTATCCCTGGCCTCGATTATGAATTTTGTCCTTCCGGGCCCGTTGAATGCTGCAGAGCCTGTTCAATCCCCGCAGCTGCGCATCGAGACCGGGATGCACACCACCATGATCAGGCGCGTTTTGCCCGACCTCCCTCGCAACCGCCTCATCACCTGCTCCGATGACAAGACCATCCGTGTGTGGCAGATGCCGGAAATGCGCCTGGTCTCGGTATTGCGCGTCCCCCTTGACGCCGGGCATGAGGGCCGGCTGTATGCCGTTGCCGTGTCGCCGGACGGCAGGACCGTGGCCGCGGCGGGATGGACGGGGTGGGACTGGGACAAAAAGGCCTGCATTTATTTCTTTGATATCCAGAGCGGGGAGCTTGTCCGTCGCCTCGGCGTTTTCGACAATGTCATCAACGCCCTTGCCTGGTTGCCCGACGGGGGGCACCTGGTGGTGGGGCTGCAGGGCTATTCCGGCTTGCGCGTCCTGCGCCTCAAGGACGGCAGCGTGGCCGCGTCCGACACCCAGTGCCAGGACGATTTGATGGACATGGACGTCAGCCGCAGGGGACGGATCGTGACCGCTGCCCTGGACGGCTATATCAGGATTTATGACCGCAATTTCAAACTTATCTGTCGCCGCGCCGTACCGGGCGGGAAAAAGCCCGTATCGGTGCGCTTCTCGCCGGGGGGCGAAGAGATCGCGATAGGGTTCCTCGACGTCCCGGCCATTGCCGTGGCCTCGGCCCAGGACTTGAATCTCAAGTACCAGGTCAACACCAAAAATCTTTCCGGCCAGACGGGGTTCACCACCGTCGTGTGGTCGTCCGACGGGACGGCGCTCTATGGCAGCGGGGAGCACAGGGGCCCGGGGCTGAACCCGGTGTACCGGTGGAGGGACCAGGGGCGCGCGGCGCCGGAAAAGATTTCCTACACGCTCAACCGCATTGTCGAGCTCCAGCAGATGCCCGACAACCACATCGCCTTTGCCTCGGAGGACCCGGGGGTGGGCGTCTTTTCCCCGGACGGCAAGGTGAAGCTGTTCCGCGGCCCGGACATTGCCAACTTCAGCCGCGCCCGGAAAATATTCGCGATGACGGCGGACGCTTCCGTGGTCCGCTACCCGCTGGACATCGAAAACCGCGTTGTCCACAGTTTTTCGGTGTTCGGGGGCGGCGACCAGAACACCGCGGCTCCCCTCCCCCGGGGCGAAAAGCTCCACGGGCCGCTCCAGCAGTCGAAGCGCATCAGGGTCTCGGACTGGGATGACAGTTTCAGCCCGAAGATCAACGGCAAAAAGCCTGCCCTCGACGAATACGAGAGGTCCCGCTGTTTCGCCTTTACGCCGGACGGTTCGGCCGTGCTCCTGGGGACGGAGTGGGCCTTGCGGATGCTGAGGCCCGATGCCTCCGAGGTCTGGAGCGTCAAGCTGCCCGCGGTCGTCTGGAGCGTCAACGTCAGCCGCAACGGCCTGCTGGCGGCGGCGGCACTTTCGGACGGCACGATCCGCTGGTACCGCGTCCAGGACGGCCGGGAGGTGCTGGCCTACTTCCCCCTGAAAAACGGGACTGACTGGATAGCCTGGGTCCCCGAAGGCTATTACATGTCGTCCATCTACGGGGACAATTACATTGGCTGGCACGTCAACCGAGGGAAAGACCTCACACCTGATTTCTACAGGGCCGTGCAGTTCGACCGTATACTGTACAGGCCCGACGTCATCACGGCCGCTTTCCGGGCGGCCCTGAAGCCGGCAACCCGCAGCCTCGAGGCGCCGGGGAGCGACTTCCACATCGGCAGGCTGGGGGAGATCGCCCCGCCCCGGCTCAGGCTGAAACTGTTGGGCTTCAAAGAGACGGCGGAAGGGACATTCAGGCTGAACATGGAGCTCAAGGGGGAGAAAAATGCCCTCCCCATCAAGGACTACACCCTCTTCGTTAACAACATCCCCGTGACTCCCGCCCGCGAGCGAAAAATCGAGGGCCGGGAGTGTGAGCGGTTCCGGCGCGAGCTGGAAATCGACCTGCATGAGCAAAGCAACGAGATCCGCGTTGAGGCTTTCAACGGGGTGGCCATGGGGGTGGCCGAGACATACGTGGGCCTGCCGGTCCGGACAGAAGCCAAGGCCCGTCAAGGGCAATCTGTACATGCTGGCCGTCGGGGTCAATGTCTTCCCCGCCCTGCCCGGCAGCACCCACCTGGCCTACGCGGCAAATGACGCCCAGGAGCTGGGGCGGGCCTGGAAGACGCGCGGCGGCGGGAATTACGGCCACACGCTGGTGCACGTCATTTCCGACGGGAGCGCTGATAAACCGGACAAGGCGACCATTTTGAAGGCCCTCAACTTTGCCGACCAGGCCGGGCCTGACGACACCGTGGTGATTTTCCTCGCCTCCCACGGCTTAAGCGACCCCAGCGGGAATTACTATTTCGTGCCCCGGGATGCCAGGCCCGAGGATATTGAAAATGCGAAAAAGGGCGGAAAGGCCGAGTCCCTGATTGCGTGGACGGCTTTCTTTGACGCCCTGCGCGGCACCGCCGGGCACCGTGTCCTGATAGTCGATACCTGCCAGGCCCGCAGCATCGAGGGGAAATTCCAGCCTCATTCGCTCATGAAGCGCTCGGCCAGCTCCCAGTTCGCCATTATCGTCGCCTCCAAGGGAAATGAGGAGTCCCAGGAGTACGCTCCCGCGAAGCACGGGCTTTTCACTTATGCCCTGTTGAGCTCGCTCAAGCAAGATGCCGATGCGAACCGCGACGGCATTGTTACCCTGAAGGAGGCTTTCGACTTCTCGCTGCCGATCGTCGAGAAATTGCGCCACAGGCAGGCCGGGCCGCAGACGCCGCAAATGGTATCACCGCAGGTGCTCTCAGAGATGCCGGTCCTGAGGTGAGGCTCTAATTCCGCAGTACTGAAGTCTGTCCTTGAATTCAGGCCGCGCCCCGTGTTATGTTGCTGCACAATTTGGTCATCAAATTCAGCGACAAGGCCCAAATGCTCCGGCAGCTGCCGATTATTTTGCTGGTCCCTTTTCTTGTCCTCCCTGGATTGATCCCTGGAGACATTCCCTTTATTTTTTCCGGCCCCGCCTGCCAGGCATTTTCGGAAAGTGACATTGACGAGGACAGGCTCTGCCTGGAAGCGTTCCAGGGCGATACTTTCACTGTCACGCCGTTTTACTCCCTGCTTATTAACACTCCTATAGCTCAACTGAAAGACAGACTCCCCGAAAACAGGCATCAGACCAGGGCCCCTCCCTGCTCAATCTAATCCTTCTGGCACTTGACAAAAGAAATTCAGGCGAAGAGAAAAATTCGCTTCGTTTGGATAAGTGGGTGGATCCTCCTTTTGGTAAGGGCCTCTCCGGGAGCCTCGGCGCAAGCGGAATCCCGGACTTATGATCTTAGAACCTGAACGTTGTCCCCGCGGGCATCGTCCAGTCCGTTTCCGGGTCGTTGAGACCATACTTCACCCGAGATCGACATCACAGCCGAATCGGACCTTTTAAAGTTTCATGTCAGCAAACAATACCCGCTGCTTCAAGGAGGGCCTGGTCGCCCAGGATTTCGGGGGCGCTGCCAAACGCGGTAATCTTTCCTTTATCCATGACCGCCACACGGTCGCAGGTCGAGCGGACAAAATCGAGGTCGTGGGTGGATATTATCTTGGTAAGTTTGAGCGAGTTCAGCAGGGTTGATCAAGTCCCGGCGATGGCGGGGGTCAAGGTTGCTGCTGGGCTCGTCAAGGGCAAGTATTTCCGGGCTCATCGACAGGACGGTGGCTATGGAGACCCTCTTTTTCTCCCCGATGCTCATGTGGTGCGGGGAACGCCCTTCGAAGCCAAGCATATCCACCTGGGACAGGGCGCGGGCGACCTCCCGGTCCACTTCCTCGGCGGACATGCCCATGTTCACGGGGCCGAAGCCGACATCATCAGCCACGGTCGGCATGAACAGCTGGTTATCGGGGTCCTGGAATATCATGCCCACCCTGGCGCGGACCAGGGGCAGCGTTTTCCCCGATACCTCGACACCCAGGATCCTCACCGGTGTGCTGCCCCTCAAAATCCCGTTAAGGTGAAGCAGCAGGGTTGATTTCCCGGCCCCGTTGCAGCCGATCAGGCCGACGGATTCACCGCGTGCAACCTCGAGGTCGACACCGCGCAGGGCGGCATTCCCATCCGGATAGGAGAAATGGAGGCCGCGGATCTCAATGGCCTTTTCGCCTGCCATCTCACCCCCCGGGTTCTCACCCATAGACGCAGAACCACTGAATTCCCGAAAGCGACAGGACCATGATGGCCAGGAAAGCGATGTCTCTGTATTGCAGCCCCAGGCGTCCCTGGGGAACGATTATTTCCCCTCTGAAACCGCGTGAGCACATGGCCATGTAGACCGATTCCGACCTTTCATAAGCCCGGATAAACAGGACGCCTACCAGGTTTGCCAGGGACCTGAAATGGAGGAGACCCTTCTGCCGCGTCATCCTGGAGTCCCTTGCCTGCTTCATTTTCATGAACTCGTCCTCGATTATGAAAATGTAGCGGTACATGAAAGACAGGACCATTATGATGATCAAGGGGACCCGGAGGTCCTGGAGGGCCTTGAGCAAACGGATAAAGGGTGTGCTTGCCGTCAGGATAATCAGGGCGGTCAGCGACAGGAAAGATTTGATCGCCAGGCTGGAAAAATAGCTGCAGCCCTTTTTGGGAAACCGTGAATTCCACTGGTGGCAACCTGAAGCTCAAGACGGGATCGCCCCCCGGCATGAACGGGACGAATGCCGCCATTACGATCAGGAAAGGGGCTATGACAGCGGAGCGCTTGAGGATATGCCCCGGGGGGATGCGCGAAACCAGCGCCAGCAGCACCACGATAATGCTGTAAAGGAGGTAGGCCCGGAAGGAGTCCCTTCCCGTCAGGGCAATGCATGTCACCAGGAGCAGGAAGCCGATTACCTTGACCCGGGAATCGAGCCGGCTCAAGGGGCTGTCAATATTGCTGTGCTCGTCGATAAAGGAATGGTTCACCGGGCCCTCATTTTCCTCAGCAGGGCCGCTATCCCCCAGCCGATGCAGAACATTGCGAGGGCCCCGGCAATACCCGAGACAACGCCCGAGGTTTTATTCCCCATCCCGGGGATCCGGTAATCCGGGAAAGGGGCCGTGACCGGGGACTTCCTGTTTCCGCTGCGGAGGAAAAAAAGCCCTTGTCGCTTGCCACCTTTTCCAAGCCGTCAGGCGATTCCGAGGCAAAAGGAATGAACAGGGCCGAAAGCGCAACAATGATTATTATTCCGGCTATGATGTCTTTTCTCCTCACAGGCCGCCCTCCTCCGCCCGGACAGGCTTGAGGTAAATGAGGTCGGGCCTCGCTTTTATCACAAACGAAAGCACGGCGACTGAAATGGCCGCTTCCCCTAGGCCGATGACTCCATGGATTCCAACCATTGCCGGAACAACTATGCCCAGGGGCGAAACCCCGGATAACCCGATTTCGAGGGCGCAAAGTAAAGAAGCAAGCACAACGGAAAACCACGAGGCTAACGCGGCCGCGACAACAGTGCCGCCCTCACCCTTGTAAATAAACATTACGGCCCTGAAAACGGCATACCCGCCCAGTGTGCCGCCCAGCGCCATATTGAATACATTGGCGCCGAGGGCCGTCAATCCTCCATCCTGGAAAAGCAGGCACTGGAAGACAAGAACACAGGCGAGCGTGACCGAACCGGCAAACGGGCCGAGCAGGATCGCCGCCAGCGCACCCCCCATCAGGTGCCCCGAAGTTCCTCCCCCGATCGGGAAATTCACCATCTGCGCCGAAAAAAGGAAGGCCGCCGTTATCCCCATCAGGGGTATCGTCCTGTCCCTCATCTCGGCCGAGGCTTTCCTGAGGCTGAATCCGATTCCCCCGGCTGAAGCTGCCCAGGCCGCAATCGTTACTGAATTGGATAAAAATCCGTCTGGAATATGCATTCTTAAGAACTGACCCTAATGCCACTATTTTCATTTTCGTGGCACGCACAAGGGATAAAATCACACCCACACTGAAAGGCGTACCGGGATTTACCTCGATTCGCGCCCCATACCCGCGACGTTGACGGCCGCATGCCTCACACCCTTTAACGGCTGGAGCTGTTCGGCCAGCTTCTGCACGTCCTTGGACCTGCCCCCTGACGGCAACAATCTCCAGGCAATTGTCATGGTCAAGGTGAATATGCTGGGTCGATATGATCACCTTCTGATTATCGTGCTGAAGATCCGTTATCTTGTTGAGAAGGTCCCTCTTGTGGTGGTCGTAAACATACGTAATGGCACCCGCGACTTCGCCGCCTTCCTCCCAGTCTTTCCTGACCAGTTCCTGCCTTATCAGGTCCCTGATGGCTTCGGAGCGGTTTGTGTAATTTTTCTTCCGGATCAGGCGGTCAAACCTTTCCAGCAGTTTCTGCTCCAGGGACACCCCGAACCTTATTATCTCCGACATTTCCCCCCCTGTCTTTTGTGTTACTAATGTTAGAATTGTGTCATAGAAGCAGTCGCGGGTCAACCCCAATTTTGTCCCCAATTTTGTCCGTCTGCCGCATGGGTCAGCAGATGCGGGGAACAAGCTCCCCGGTCGGCAGGTCCAGGACCCTTGTCCCCCCGGCGACGGTCCTCAACAGGGCCCTGGAACCGGGTCTGCCCTCCTTTTTGCCCGTAACTTCGCCGATGACGACGGCTTCCCGGCCGAACTCGTGCCCCCTCATCGCATCAAGCACCTTGAGCGCATCGTCCTTATGGCAGAACAGGGCCAGCTTGCCCTCGTTTGCCAGGAAGAGTGGTTCCATTCCCAGTATCTCGCAAAGGCCGCGGACCGCTTCCTTGACGGGAATGTCGCATTCCCTGATCTCCAGCTCCGCCTTCGCCTGGGCCGCGATTTCCGCCAGGACGGCCCCCAGGCCGCCGCGGGTAGCGTCCCTCATGCAGTGGATGCGCCCGCTTGCTGCAAGGGCCCGGTCAACGAGTCCGTTCAGGGGAGCGCTGTCAGAAACGATCCCGGCATTTTCAAATCCCTCTCTCAGACCCATTATCGCTGCCCCATGGTCGCCGATGCTGCCGCTCAATATAATTGCATCACCCTCTTCGATGGAATCGGGTGAAATCCGCTGGGCATACTCAACAATGCCTATCCCCGATGTGTTTATGAAGATCCCGTCGGCCGCCCCCCTGGGAACGACCTTCGTATCGCCGGTAACAATCTGCACACCCGCCTGCGCGGCGGCGAGCCTCATTGAATCGACGATCTTCTGCAGGTCGCTCACCGGGAAACCCTCTTCAAGAATGAACCCCGCGCTCATGCAAAGGGGCTTCCCGCCGCAGACCGCCAGGTCGTTGACAGTCCCGTGGACTGCCAGTGACCCGATATCTCCGCCCGGGAAGAACGCGGGACTCACAACGTAAGAGTCCGTCGTGAAGCAGACCCTTTTTCCTCCGAGCTCCAAAACGGCGCTGTCCGTGAGCTGCTCGAGGAGAGGGTTACGGAACGCGGGCAGGAACAGTTTATTCACAATCTCATTGGAAAGCAGTCCGCCCGAACCGTGCTCGAGGAGAATTTTTTCATGTTTTCATGTATATTTCCTGTCGAGTTGTTTATAACGTCCATGCGATTCATCTATTGAAACCTTCTGACAGATTACTTCGCCGCGGAGTTTATCCTGAGCCCGATGTAGAAGCGAGCAGATTAGCTTCATTCGTTAAATAAAGACTCGTTCAAGTTTAAAATGACTTTGTCATCCTGAGCAAGCGAAGGATCTTTTTTATTGCAGCTTTATCCCTTCCTCACCCGCTCCGCCGCAATCACCGCCTGGCCCAGCGAGATGCAGCCGTCATTGCACGGCACGATGCCGGGCGAAAAGACTTCAAACCCCGCGCCCCCAGAAGGCATGCACCCCTCGAGCAGGATCCTGTTCTGAAAGCAGCCCCCGCCCAGGGCGACCCGGTCCAGGCCTGTTTTGTCCCTCAAGACAGCGGCCGATTCCACCAGCGCGGCAATAACGGCCCCGTGGAAAGCGGCCGCAGCTGGCCCGCTTATCCATCCGCCCAGGACCAGTTCAACGAGCTTCCGCACGAGCGGCGCAATGGGATCGATTATCAGCGTTTCTGCCCCTTCAATCCCCAACGCCATGTCCACATCCGCCCCTTTCCCGGCCAAACCTTCGAGTTCCATCGCCGCCTGCCCCTCGAACGAAACTTCTTCCGGCGCACCCCCAGCAGGGCGGCTACCCCGTCAAAAATCCTGCCGAGGCTGGAGGTCCGGGGGGAATTGATATTTTTCTCCAGGGCTTTTTCGAAGGCGTCCAAGGGGATTTCCGGCGGGAACAATTCCAGTTCCGCCGCAATTCTTTCCATTGCGGTCCGAAAGCGTCCTTCAGCAGGCTCGCCGCAATGCGCCAGGGCTCCCTAATCGCCCGTTCGCACCGGGGAGGCTGAATGTCTTGAAATGGCCGGCCCTGCTGAACAGGCCGTATCTGCAATCATCAGTTCGCCGCCCCATGCGGTCCCGTCGGTGCCGAAGCCCGTGCCGTCCATTGCCAGGCCTATCACCTGCCCCTGAATCCCGATATTCGGCAAGGCATGCCGCAATGTGCGCATGGTGGTGCTGCACGCGGGCGAGCTTTTTCCCCAGGCCCGCCGCATATCGGGTGCTGAAATAATCGGGATGAAGGTCGCAGGCGATTATCGCCGGGTCGCACCGGGTGATCCTCTTCAGCAGTTCGCAGCTTTCCACGAGGAAATCCTGCGCCTGGGGTGTTTCGAGGTCCCCGATATGCGGGCTGAGGAATGCCGTGTCGCCTTTCAGTATGCAGACCGCTGCCTTCAGCTGCGCGCCCATGGCGAGCACCTCCGGATATTCTTCTTCAAGGAATACCGGCTGCGGTGCATAACCCGCGCGAGCGCCGGAGCATCCTGCCGGGAGCCGGCCGCAAAGACCGCGATGGAATCGTCGCAGCGGACCAGGATTTCCCGGTCATGCACCAGGAAAAAATCGGCGATCCCGGACAGCCTTTCGATCGCCTCGTCATTTTTGATACAGATCGGCTCGTCAACCTGGTTGCCGCTGGTCATTACAAGCACGGGCAATTTTTCCAGCAGCAGATGGTGCAAAGGGCTGTACGGCAGCATGATCCCCAGGTTCGGCATGCCGGGCGCGACTTCCGGGGCAATGTCCGTGGTTGGTCTTTTTTTTACCAGCACGATGGGCCTCTGGGGCGAGAGCAGCAGATCGATTTCCCCGGGGCCCACTTGCGCGATGCGGGCAACTTCGTCAAGGTCTCTGACCATCAGCGCCAGGGGCTTCTCCTCCCTGTATTTGCGCGACCTGAGCCTTTTCACGGCCCCGCTGTCCTTGGCGTTCACGGCTAGGTGAAACCCGCCGATACCTTTCACCGCGAGGACTTTCCCGTCTGTTGAGGATTTCGCACGCGGCGCTCATAATGGGATCGGCTCCCAGGCGAGCCGGGGCCTGCCGCTGCCGTCAAGAAGGTGAGAGAAGGCCCGCAAACCGGGCAGGCATTAGGTTCGGCATGGAAGCGCCGTTCGCCAGGGTTCTCATATTCCCGAGCAATCATCGCAAAGGGGAAAGACAGACATAGACGTATTGACGCGATCGTAAGGGACTCCGGAAATAATCGTCAGCCGCGGGCCGCAATTCGTGCAGTTTATAAAAGGGTAGCGGAAACGGCGGTCGGCGGCATTGAAAAGCTCCGCAAGGCACTCCGGGCAGGTGGCGATATCGGGTGAGATATAGCACCTCGCCCTCCCGGCGCTTTCGCTTTCAATATATAGCGAAATCCCGAGTCGCCTTTGCCGGCTCGACGGCTTTCGCTGGATCGCGGAAATTTCGGCAAGGGGCGGCGCCGACAGTCCCGCACGTTTTCGATGAATGCGCCGATTCGGTCAGCAGGCCCTTCGATTTCGACGAGTAACGCCTTCGGGCTGTTGAGGACAAAACCGGCCAGTCCGTGGTCCTTGGCAGTCCTGTAGATATAACGGCCGGAACCCGACGCCCTGGACGATGCCGGAATAGAGAAGGCGCCGCCTCTCAGGCTTTGTTCTGTTTAAAGTCTTTGATTTCGCCCTCGAGCCAGTCATACCAGCCTTGCAGACCTTCCGTGTTTTTGCAGGACACCTCAAAAATCTCAATTCCGGGATTGAGAGTGCGGGCATCCCGCTTTCGCCTTGGCCATATCGAAATCCACATACGGCAGGAGGTCAATTTTATTTATGACCAGTACGGAGGATTCCTGGAACATGAGCGGGTATTTGGAGGGCTTGTCGGCGCCCTCGGGCACGCTCAGGATCATGGTCTTGGCGTTTTCGCCCAGTTTGAACTCGGCCGGGCAGACCAGGTTGCCGACATTCTCCGCTATGATCAGGTCAAGCTGATCAGGTTGAAAGCCGGCAGGGCTTCCCGAACCATGTTGGCGTCGATGTGGCAGCCCCCGCCCGTGTTGATCTGGACGACAGGCGTGCCGAGCGCCGCAACCCTGTCCGCATCGTACGTGTCCTGGATATCGCCCTCGATCACGGCTATCCGGAATTTATTCTGAAAATACCGGATCGTGTTTTCAACGAGCGAAGTCTTGCCGGCCCCGGGGGAACTCATCAGATTTATGACATAAATCCCCTGCCGGTCGAAAATGTCCCTGTTTTCGGCGGCGATCCGGTCATTGGCGTCGAGAACGTTTTTAATCACTTTAACTGTGGTCAATTTTTCCTCCTTCCCGATAATGTCATTCTTAAGGAGCCCATCGGGCGACTGAAGAATCTGATTTTTTAAATTGAGTTGGAGGGGATCCTTGTTAGCTCAGATGACATCTTTATTAGCCCCCCTTTAAAAAAGGGGGAAATATTTGTTTATCCGTACTTAAAATACGCCGCGCAGGTCCCTTCGGAGGAAACCATGCAGGGCCCCACGGGGCTTGACGGCGTACAGCTTTTTCTGAAAAGCGGACAATCCGCGGGTTCCCGGATTCCGCGCAATATTTCCCCGCACCGGCAGCCCGGCGGCTCTGCTGATTTAAATGGCGGCATTTCAAACCGGCCGATCGCATCTAAAACCAATACTCATTTCGTAAACCAAGACCGCTTCCCGGGATCAGGCCCAGGCCGCGCCATTCGGCATCTGCCGGGATGAATACCGAATCCATGACCTGCCTGGCCCGGGGGTTACCGTCCCGTCCGACTCCCCGGCTGTACTGGATTTCCACCTCGGGGCGGCTTTCCGATATCTGTTTTAAAATCATGAATATGCCCTGGAGAATGTCGGCAGGTTCGAATCCCGTAATGACCGCGGCCCGTCCGCTTCGGCGATTACCGAATACGCCGCGATCCCGGTTATGGTGCTCACATGCCCGGGGCAGATGAATCCATCTATACTCAGCTCTTCGAGTTCCGAATCCTCGATCAGCGCTTTCAGGGCAGGCGGGACAAGCTTGTGCACAGAAAACAGGTAAGCGTTTTTTGATATCTTCTTCCGCCAGCTCAGGACGGCAGAGGCCACCGTCGGGGCTGTTGTTTCAAATCCGATCCCCATCAGGATCACATTCTTCCCGGGTTTTCCAGTGCGAAATCAGCCGCCTGCGTTGCCGAGGAGATCACGCGGATATCCGCGCCTTCGGCCCGCAGTTTCTGCAGGCTCCGGCCGCCGCTGCCGGGTACCCGCATCATATCACCAAAAGTTGCAAAGATAACACCGGGCCTGCCCGCGATGAAAAGCGCCTTGTCCACATCCGGGACCGAGGTCACGCAGACCGGGCAGCCCGGGCCGGATAAAGCCTGATATTGGCGGGAAGGAGTTTTTTCAAGCCGAAACGGCCGATGGCGTACGTATGGCTCCCGCATACCTCCATAAGGGTGATGGTCCTGCCGATTCCGGCCGCCTCTCTGGCCACGGCCGACAGGAGTCCCCTGATCAGCGCGGGCTCCCGGTACTCGTCAATAAATTTCATTATCGATCAGCTCTTTAGAAACTGCGAGCTTCTCATGGGCGAGTTCCTGGTCGATCCTGTGGATTGCATACCCGGCATGGCAGATCACGTAATCGCCGATGCCGACCGGCTCGTCTACTATATCCAGCGACACTTCCCTGACCGTGCCGCCTATTTCAATTTTTGCGAAATTGTCTTCATCGATGGAAATGATTCTGCCCGGGAAAGCCAATGCACATATTGCTCCTCATTCTTCAGGCTGTTCAAAAACGTTTTCCCCGTCAACGAGGACAGGGATGCAAGGCGCGCTAGAACCGGATCGCGAGGCGTATTCATTAATACGTTGAGCGATTCGGTTTACAGCGCAACGCAGCTGATGAACGTTTTTCAACAGCCTAGTCTACTTCCATATCTATAATTTTTAGTTCCTGCCTGCCCCCGGTAATTAATACCTCATCAGCTCCGCACTTGGGACAGGATCCGGCTATAAAAGTCTCCATTTCGGAATCCACGCCGCAGGCAAGACAATGGATTGCGACAGGAAGTATTTCAAATTTCAGTTTTGCCCCCTCAGCCTTTGTTCCGCCGGACTGGACTTTGAAAGCGAATTCAAGGGTCTTCGGCTCGATGCAGGCCAGTCGGCCAAAGGACAGCCGGATGGAATTGACTTTCTGAAAATCCGATTTTGCCGCATACTCTTCCACTATGTCCAGGATAGCAACTGCCAGGGATATTTCGTGCATTGACATTTCCTCCTGCATCTGTGGCAATTGCAATACGCCCCTTGCATTTATTCAGCGAACGCTTTCAGATTACGCCGTAGGGGCCGTATTTCAAATACGGCCCGTGCGGGCGGTGCACGAAACTGGAATTTTATAAACAATTAAAGCGTTACGGGCTGATCTGAGATCAGCCCCTACAGCTTAACCCAACTCCAGCTCCTTCAAAAGCAGCCTTTCCATGACGGGAAACTTCTCCCTCAATCCGGCGCTCATCTCCAGGTCCATCTCACCGTAATAGCCCGGGACTATGCAAAGGAAGACCACCGACGGGATCTCCCCGATCAGCTCGGCCTTGAACAGGACATCCATGAACGTGACTTCGTGGGCCGAGGTGGGCGGCGGCATTTTTGCCTCCAGCTCCTCGCGGGTGAAGCGGTAAATCGAGCCTGTTTCATCACCGGCTTTGATAGCGTCGATAATCAGCAGGTGGTCGCAGTTGCATATTATATCAAGCAGGGCGTAGCCGAGGACTCCGCCGTCGATAATGCCGACGTTCCCGGGGAACCTGTATTTTTCGGAAAACCAGCGCACGAAATGCACGCCGAAGCCCTCGTCTCCCAACAAGACATTGCCCAGGCCGAGAACAGTTATTTTATTTTTTATGTTCATGAAACCAATATAGGGGCGGTCCACGGCCACCCCCCATAGAAGTCACAATCAATTGGCCCCGGCGCTGTCACTCGCCTCTATGCTTTGTCAAAAACGTCGGCCGCTTACTATCGAAAAAATTGTCCCCTTCTGCAGAACAGCATCGTAGCAGAATGCCATGTAAATGTGAACGATCACAAACAGGATGAAGCACCAGGTCAGGATATGGTGAATTAACCTGACCATTGCCAGCCCGCCCATGAAGTTCTCGAAAGGCTTGACAATCTTGTAAATGATTGCTGTTAAGCCGGCATGGTAGCCGGCCCCCATCAGGATGAGCCCGGTGAGGACGATGAGGGCCAGCATGCCCATTAACCCCAGGTAGGCCATGGACTGCATGGGGCCGTAAAGGCCCTTGTACTTCGGCCCTTCCATCTCCATCAGGGCATAAAACTTGACCTGATGGATCGTGTGATCGATGTTCAGAAATCCGAAGAAGTCTTTCCAGTCCGCATGGAACCGGGAGAAAAACGCCAGGTAGACTCTCCAGACGAAGATGAACGTCAGGACTATCCCGAAGAGGATATGCCAGAAACGCACATCGCCCATGAGAAATTTGTTATAAGTCTCGCCCGCACTGACGGTGAAGGGCGTCGCGATATAGAAACCCGTGCCAATCAGGATGAGGATGGAAAGGGCCATGACCCAATGGTTTATCCTGATGGCTGCGGACCACTCTTTTTTTGCAATGCAATTTTCCACAGCAGCCTCCTCTCTCAGGCAACCTTGAATTTCCCGATTTCTCTTCCTTCCGGATCAACAATATGCACCGCACAGGCCATGCAGGGATCAAACGAATGGATCGTCCGCAGGATCTCGAGCGGCTGGTCGGGCTTGGCAAGCTTTGTCCCGACAAGTGATTCCTCGTAGGGGCCTCGTTTCCCGCCTTTGTCGCGGGGCGAGCAGTTCCAGGTCGAGGGAACAATCGCCTGGTAGTTGGCGATGACCTTGTTGTCGATGTTGATCCAGTGGCCGAGCGCGCCGCGCGGGGGTTCGGTCATGCCGCGTCCCTGTGCCCTTGTTCGGCACGCTGCAGCGGGTCCAGGTCCTCGTGTCGCCTTTCTTGATGTTGGCGATGAGTTCATTGACCCAGCCCTCGGTGTTGTCGGCGACGAGCTTGGTCTCGATCGCGCGGGCCGCCGTCCTGCCCAGCGTGGAGAACAGGGCGCTCGCGGGAATCCCCGTTGCCTTCAGGGTCGAATCGACCAGGGGCTTGATTTGCTTGTCGCCCAGGGCGTAGCCGACGACCATGCGGGCCAGCGGCCCCACTTCGTAGGGGAGCCCGTCATAGCGCGGGGCCTTGCACCAGGAGTACTTGTCCTGGCCTTCCAGGGTGCCCTTGCTGTTGTACCCGGTGTACTTGGGCTCGGTCGTACCCTTGTAGGGGTGCTGCGGCTCGTCGTCCTTGTACCAGGCGTGGGTTGCCTCTTCCGTGATCTTCGCTTCGTCGATCTTGAGGGGCTTGGAAAGGTCGGCGCCCTTGACCGCGCCGCGGGGGAACAGCAGGCTGTCCCAGTTGTCGTCGAGGGGGAAACCGCCGTACGACAGGTAATTCTTCACGCCCGCGCCGATCCCGGCCGCCCCTTCGCCCTTGTAATAAGCGGCCGCAAGCAGCACGTCCGGAATATATGCCGTCTCGATGAAGTTCTTCATCTCCTTGAGCCGGAACAGGTACTGTCCCAGGCGCTGCGCCTCAAGGACGTCCATGACGGACGTCACGCCGCCGACCACGAGGGTCTGCGGGTGCGGGTTTTTGCCGCCGAGGATGGCCATCATCTGGGCGCCCACTTTAGAGACCTGCAGGGCGTCAAGGTAATGGGACACGATTACAAGATTAGCCTCGGGAGGCAGTTTGTAGGAAGGATTGCCCCAGTAGCCGTTGGCAAAGGCCCAGGCGCCCCGACTGCACGAACTTG